>NZ_CM186289.1:0-1970462 GCF_059772465.1 Prochlorococcus sp. G4PB16
GTGCCAACTCGGAATGAGCTATGGACGAAGGTGCAGCAGTTACTGCAAAAGAATTTAAGTAAGCCTTCATACGAAACATGGATACGTCCTGCTAAATTCTTTGATTTCAAGGATGGATGTTTAACTTTGCTTGCTCCAAATAGCTTTTCAAGTGATTGGTTAAGGAAAAATTACTCCCATACAATTGAAGAGATTGCATCAGAGATATTTGGCCATGAAGTTAAAGTTTATATAAAAGTTAATGAAGAATTTTCATCCAATAAAAGAAATAAGAAAAAGATTTTGTCTAATGTAGACAACAATTCTACTGTTACTGGTGAGAATTCAGAGGTTAGATCTAAGCAAGCCCCAATAAAAAAAAATTTACCGGGATTGAATCTCCGATATGTTTTTAACAGATTTGTTGTTGGTCCTAATAGTCGTATGGCTCATGCTGCCGCAATGGCAGTAGCTGAAGCCCCTGGTCGAGAATTTAATCCATTATTTATTTGCGGGGGAGTTGGCCTAGGTAAAACCCATCTAATGCAATCTATTGGTCATTACAGGTTGGAAATCGATCCAGGAGCAAAGGTTGCATACGTTTCTACTGAGACTTTTACCAATGATTTAATAGTTGCGATCAGAAAAGATGGAATGCAAGCTTTCAGAAATAGATATAGAGAAGCTGATTTGATATTAGTTGACGATATTCAATTTATAGAGGGAAAAGAATATACACAGGAAGAATTCTTCCATACTTTTAATGCTTTGCATGAGGCAGGAAGACAAATTGTTCTTACAAGTGATAGGCCTCCAAGTCAAATACCTCGTTTGCAAGAACGCCTGATTTCAAGATTCTCAATGGGACTAATCGCAGATATCCAAGCGCCAGATTTGGAAACGAGAATGGCGATATTACAAAAAAAAGCTGAGCATGAAAGGATGCGTTTGCCAAGAGATTTGATTCAGTTCATAGCTGGGCGATTCACTTCTAATATTAGAGAGTTAGAGGGTGCGTTTACTCGTGCTGTTGCATTTGCCTCTATAACTGGTTTGCCAATGACAGTTGAATCAGTAGCACCGATGCTTGATCCTACTGGACAAGGTGTAGAAGTTAAGCCTAAACAAGTACTGGAGAAAGTAGCTGAAGTCTTTGGGGTCACTGAGGAGGAAATGCGTAGTCCAAGTAGACGTAGACCAGTTAGCCAGGCAAGACAGGTAGGCATGTATTTAATGCGCCATGGAACAGATTTAAGCCTTCCTCGTATTGGAGAATCTTTTGGTGGAAAAGATCATACAACAGTTATGTATGCCATTGAACAAGTAGAAAAGAAACTATCAAGTGAGCCACAACTAGCAAGTCAAGTTCAAAAGGTAAAGGATCTTCTTCAGATTGACTCACGAAAACGTCGTTGAATTTTAGATTTGATAGTTAAATGTATTTTGAGGTTTAATTAAATAGTGTCGGATTTTGATCCAGCCTATTTCTTGTAGGTATTTCCGGACCTTTATCATTGCCATCAATATTGGCAGTGCGTTCAAGAGCTTGTCTAAATAATCTTCCGGATAATAAAGGCATATCTCTTGGAACCGAAATTCTATCTCGGAGGTAACGTAATGCAGATGCGCTATTCTTCTCTGGCGGGCAATCTTTTTTTGAAATCATAGAAGTTAATGTTGCTCTTAATGGCTGATCAAATAATTTATTTTTCATTGGGCTAACTGCAATGATTCTATCTTTATGTTTGATAACTCTTTCTAAAGCTAATGCTTCAAATTGTTGTTCTGATTTTTGATCAACTTTGAGATCTACTAGCTCTAATTGTCCTAATCCAGAACCCGTATCAATTTTTTGGGCAAATAATTGTTGGTTTGCATTTGAATAAGTAAAGCAACCTCCCATTTGAGGAGGTAAATCATGAGCATGAGTGTGAAAATCTCCTTGAGTTCCTCTGTATTCCTCAAGTTTTTCAAGATTTTCAAGCCATGTATTTATGAAAGGGTGCTCTTCTCTCAGTGAATATCCTTTGTAGTAAGCCAATGAGGCATTCATTCTTTCAACATATGGAATAAAAATCACATCTGCTGATCCAGGCTTTGTGCCATTTTCTGTTGAGACTGGTGTCAGCCATCCTGAATTATTTTTTTGTAGTTCTTTTTCAAATTTTTTTGCAACATTTTTGAAATTCTCTTTCTTTTGTTCTTCTTGGGCTTGGAAAAGAGAGTAGCGACATAACCAGTTGCACCATGATGAGAATAGTTCTCTCTCAAGTCTCCTATTTTCTAGGACTTTCTTCTCATTTAGAGATTGCCCTAAAGAACCATAAATTTCTTCTAATACAAATAGGATCTCATCACTTTCTGTGATTACGTGATTTTTAATTTCTATTGCAGGTAGCATTCCTGAAGGCACTTTTTTTAAATACCATCTTTCCTTTTCTCCATAGCAACGCATTGTGACTTTTTTGATCCGGTAAGGAATTTTTTTAAGCTCTAACCAAATCCAAACTTTTTGGCAATATGGACACCAAGCATGGTTATCTCTGTAAAGAGTAACAATTGCGTCGGACTCATTTTTATTAAAAAGACGAAGTGAGGAATATGGGTTGTTTAACCCATTTATTTGATCAATGGGATTAGCTGCATATATTGCTAATTCTTCCCAACTCATTGCATTTCTGGTTGGATTCATTTATTTCAACGAGAATAGGGAAATAATACTAGGTTGCAAAATTGAAAAGGTCTTTTGATTTAATTGTCATTGGTGCAGGATCCGGTGGATTGGCTGCTGCAAAGAAAGCAGCCAGTTTCGGAGCATCTGTAGCGATCGTCGAGGGTGATCTTGTCGGAGGAACGTGCGTAATAAGAGGTTGTGTCCCAAAAAAATTATTAGTTTGTGGTTCTTCTCTCTTAGAAAGTTTTTTGTCTGCACCATCTTATGGTTTTGATTTTGAAAATCTAAAGATCAAATCAGAGATTTTATTAGCTAATGTTAGAAAGGAAGTGCAAAGGCTGAATGAATTACACGAGAAATTTCTAAATAAAGCTAATGTTGAGCTTTTTAAAGGTTGGGGTGAGTTTAAAAATTCAAATTGTATCGCTATTAAAAATCGAATAAATGGAGAGACTTTACATGAGCTTTATGGAGAAAGGATTTTGATTGCAGTGGGAGGAAGACCTAAAAGACCAAGCATCGAGGGGGCATCTTTAGGTTGGACAAGTGATGATATGTTTCTTCTTAAAAGTTTTCCGAATAAAATTGCAATTGTTGGTGCAGGCTATATTGCTTGCGAATTTGCATGCATATTACACGGTTTAGGTGTTGAGATTACTCAGTTAGTTAGAGGTGATCGGATTTTAAGAGGATTTGACTTTGAGCTTTCTTTAGCATTAACCGAGGCAATGAAAAATAAAGGAATTAACTTAAATTTTGGTGAGAATATTTCTTCACTAAAAGGAACTCCTGGATCTTTAGTAATAAAAACAAATACAGGTAAAGAGTTTGACTCGAATGGATTACTTTTCGCTACTGGTAGAGAGCCATTCTTAGAGGGGTTGAAGTTAGAACAAGCGGGTATAGAAATTTCTGGAAATAAAATTAAAGTTGATAGTGAAAGTAAAACAAATGTTTCTAATATCTTTGCTATTGGAGATGTAACTGACAGGATCAACTTGACACCTGTAGCAATTGACGAGGGTAGAAAGTTTGCTGATAGAAATTATGGAGAATTAGACCATAAGGTTAACTATGATTTTGTTCCCTATGCTGTATTTAGTCAGCCTGAAATAGCTTCTGTGGGTGTAACTGAAGAGAAGGCTATCCAATCGATGGGAAAAGATAACATTAAAGTATATAGATCAATATTTAGGCCCTTATCTAAATCATTGCCAAAGAGTGACTCTAAATGTATTCTAAAGCTAATAGTTGATAAAAATAATAATAAAATTTTGGGATGTCATATGATTGGAGATAATGCATCTGAGATTATTCAGATGGCATCTATCTCACTAATGCTAGGAGCTAAAAAATCTGATTTTGATAATACAATGGCATTGCATCCTACAATAGCTGAAGAATTCGTGACTATGAGATGATTTATATAAAGGTATTAGTTATTAGAACTTTTTCTTAGCCTTAACCAATAAGCAATTGTCTTATATATAATTAGTATTATTGATAATGATATGGCTATGAAAACTAATTCTTTGAATGCTGAATGTAAAGTTGGTAGAGTTAGAGGTATTATTTTGTCTGCAATGTAAAGCATATATAATCCTAATAAAACACCGCCTTCTCCTCTGCTTATTATTCCTTTCGTCCAAAAAATTGGCATGCATGCAAGTGTAGTAATTACCATGATAGGAATATCCTTAGTTATTAGTAAATTTTCAACCACTAAACCACTGCCTCCAGAGAAAACAGAACAGCTACCTAAAACTAGTAATTGATTTAATAAACAACTTCCAATAACGTTACCTATGGCTAGATCAGTTTGACCACGAATAGCGGCCACTAATGACGTGATCAACTCAGGTAAAGAGGTGCCCAGCGAAACTATCGTTAACCCAATTATCGCTTCACTTACCCCTAATAATCCTGCAATTGTAGATGCGCCCTCTATTAACAATCGTGATCCAAGAGTTAGCAAGAAAATACCACCTAATAGTTTCATGCTTGCATTTAATAAACTTGTTGAGTCTTTTTCTATATTGATTTCTGGCTCGGCTCCTTGGGTTTTTTGTGGTTCTTCTCTTGCGGTACGAATTTCCCAAGTCGTATTTATTATCAGCGCAACTATCAAAGCTACTCCAAATTGCCAAGTTATTAGCTCTGAAGCGGCCATCCCCCATACGGCAGTTGATACTGCTAAAAGAAGAGGAATGTCTCTCCTTACAAGACGACTTTCAACTCTTAAAGGTCGTAAAAGTGCACTTCCTCCGAGAACTACCATCACATTGAAAATATTGCTCCCAACAATATTGCTTAAAGCTAGGCTATCTGATCCAGTGAGGGAGGAGTTAACACTCACAAATAGTTCAGGTGCACTTGTTCCTAGAGATACTATTGTTAACCCAATAACTAGTTGAGGAATTCCAAGAATTAAGGCTAAAGCTACAGATCCTTGAATAAAGAACTCCCCACCGCTAAAAAGTAAAAGTATCCCAGTAATAAGCTCTAAAAATGACAATAATATTGATGGCATAATTGATTGATTTATTGAGAAACTAAATTAGTGAATTAATTTATATTATTTCCATTTGGTATTATCCTAATATTTTAGTCTTTTATTGATACGTGAAGACTTATAGATCAAGTTTGCATAAGATATAGATTAAAAAGCTTTAATCCTGTGATTGCTTCTGTTAATAAAATCTCATTATTAAAGCCGGATGATTGGCATCTGCATTTGAGAGATGGAAAAATTCTTAAAGGTGTTTTAAGTCATACAGCAGATGTGTTTTGCCGTGCAATCATCATGCCTAATCTTGATCCGCCAATAACTACTATAAAACGAGCGCAAGAGTATAAAAAAAGAATTATCCAGTACATCCCTGAAGGTGTCTCTTTTACCCCATTAATGACAGCATATCTTACAGATGATTTGCCTCCGAAGTTATTAGAAAGAGGTTTTAGAGAAGGTGTTTTCCATGGAGCAAAGCTCTATCCCGCTAATGTAACAACTAATTCCTCTTATGGGGTTACAGATATAAGTAAAATCGACAATTTATTTGAGACGATGGAAAGAATTGGTATGCCATTATTGATTCATGGAGAAGTGACCGATTTCAATGTTGATGTGTTTGATAGAGAAGCTGTTTTTATTGAGCGTCACCTTGAACCATTATTGCGAAGATTTTCATCACTTAAAGTTGTTTTAGAACACATCACAACCATAGATGCAATTGACTTTGTAGAAAACTGTGAGTTTGATTTAGCAGCTACAATCACACCTCATCATCTACATATCAATCGAAATGCTATGTTCAATGGTGGTTTAAGGAGTGATTTTTATTGCTTACCCACCGCTAAACGTGAAATTCATCGTATTGCCCTAAGACAAGCGGCTACTAGTGGTAAACCTTGCTTTTTCCTTGGAACTGATTCAGCACCTCATACCCGTAGGTTTAAGGAAAGCGCATGTGGATGTGCAGGAATATTTAATGCTCCTTTCGCTTTAGAAAGTTATTTAAAAGTTTTTGAAGAAGAAAATGCTCTTGAAAGGTTTGAAGCTTTTGCAAGTATTAATGGAGCAACTTTTTACGGAGTACCTTTAAACACAGAGAGAATAACTTTAGTTAAAAAAGATATTACTGTACCTCAAATCATTGATGTTGGATTAAATGGTGATCCTAATGATTTTGTAAAACCATTTCATTCAGGAGAGACTCTTCACTGGGTGATAGGGGATTCTTAGTGATGTTGGTGAATCTTTTTTCTAATAATTATTTAACTTAGATATTCTTAAGAGTACTGATTTAAGCACATACGTTTACGCTAATATGTAAATGGCTTAGAGTTGAAACTCTAGCATTGTAATAATCCTTGCTATCACTGGGGAGTGTGGCGGAATTGGTAGACGCACCAGACTTAAAATCTGTTGGCCGCTTTTTGGCCGTGGGGGTTCAAGTCCCCCCACTCCCATGATGTTTTCTATTTGATTGTGTGTTTAACATCTTTGGGATTAATAGGAGCTGTTAATCCGATAATTACATTATCTGCTTATGCGGTATTGGGAGGGATGTATTTATTGGTGGTTCCATTATTTCTTTTTTATTGGATGAATAATCGTTGGAATGTTATGGGTAAATTAGAACGCCTTTTTATCTATGGACTTGTTTTTCTTTTCTTTCCTGGAATGGTTTTGTTTGCACCGTTTCTTAATTTAAGAATGAATGGGAAAGAGGAGTCTTGAACTTTGACAAGAGCACAAGTTTTTCAAATAGGTTTGATTGTTTTTATTTTAGGAGGCTTGGGCTATGAAGTGTTTCAGTTACTTGGATTTGAATCAATATCAGCTGGTATCGCAGCACAGTCAATATTAATTTTAATTATTTTTGCATGGACAGCTTCTTACCTTTTTAGGGTTTTTTCTGGGAATATGACTTTTATGGAGCAACGTAAAAGATACAGAGAGGCTTATGAGAAATTGACTGATGAAAAAATTAGAGAGAAGTTTGAGGCTCTGACAGATGAAGAAAAAATTGAATTACTAAAAGCCGTTGAGGAAGAAAGTATTTAATAAACTAAAGCTTTAATTACTAAATCTCAATAATTTTTTACTCTTAGGGATATAAAAATGATAAAAAAGATAAATACCCAAGGATTAGAACATTGAAAAGTACAAATATTAGTAGGTCTTTTTCAAAAATTAAAAAGGAGAAAAGAATTGCACTGATGCCTTTCCTTATGGCAGGTGACCCTGATTTGGAAACTACAGCAAAGATTTTGTTAGAACTTCAGGCAAATGGCGCTGACATGATTGAGCTAGGCATTCCATACAGTGACCCTTTAGCGGATGGACCGATTATTCAATTAGCAGCGTCTCGAGCTCTCTCTGCAGGAACTTCTCCTGATCGGGTTTTTAAAATGTTGTCTGAATTGCGAGATCAAGTGACAATACCAATAATTTTATTTACTTACTCAAATCCACTTATTAATAAAGGTCTTGAAGAATTTTGTTTGCAAGCTTCGAAAGTAGGTGTTTCAGGACTTGTTGTACCAGATCTTCCTTTAGAGGAAGCAGAAAAACTTTCTGATATAGCTGAATCTAAGGGAATTGATTTGGTTTTACTTGTTGCTCCTACAACACCCAAGGATCGTATGCAAAAAATCGCAGCGACTTCTAATGGATTTACTTATCTTGTGAGTGTTACTGGGGTAACTGGAGAAAGGTCGTCATTAGAAGATAATGTAGGATCTCTTGTGCAACAACTAAAAGATTCTTCATCTAGTCCAATTGCTGTAGGCTTTGGAATTTCGGAGGTGAAACATATTGAACAAGTTAGAGAATGGGGCGCTGATGGAGCAATTGTTGGAAGTGCTTTAGTTAAAAGAATTGCTAATGCCTCGATCGAAATGAAAGTCGAAGAGGCTGGTTCTTTTTGTAAAGAACTAAGAGCCGCAACTAATTAATTTTTTTAAAATAACAACAGATCAAGTTGAATATTGAATTCTTTTCTATGTTTTATCTTGAGAAAGATTGTCTTTTTTTAACCTGAAAACTATGGATAAATTTGTTCTTTGGGGGTCTTACTGTGAAGATGCTCTAATAAAGAGAACACCTTTTAGGGAAGAGCATCTTCAAAGGCTCTCATTACTTAAGGAAAAAGGTATATTGATAACATTGGGACCGACAAAATGTAATAGATATGTTTTTGGGATATTTAAATCTGGGGACATTGAATATATAAGAAGTCTTATCAAAGAAGACGTTTACTGGAGACAAGGTATATGGACTGATTTCGAAATTTACTCCTGGACCCAAGCTTTTTGAGCTTGCTCCCAGACCCAGTTAGCTACAATTTGATCGCCATTATCTCCTAGCTCATCTTCATAACCACTCATTATTCCTACCCCTTGTCTTGCTACCTTCGCTATAGCTTCTGGATTGTCAATTCCATTACGCTTTAATGATGAAATCTTCAAATTCTTTGATCTTCTGATTATATTTCCGCCATTAATGTGACATCCAGCACAATTGTGTTTAAAAAGACTTTCCCCTTGATCTGCCTCAAAAGCATTGAGCACTTTCGGTAAACTTAAATAAAAAAATGTGCAACATAAACTGATTAGAATAAAACCTTTTAATTTTATAAAAAAAAAATTCAATTTTTTTTTCATGGTCCTTTAAACCTTATTTATTAAACTTAATTTTTGAAAGATCCTCACAAATTTCATCAAGAAGATCAAGTTGTCCAGTGGAATTTAATTCTAAGCTTTTTTTTATTTTCCCTTCTCCACCGGTTGCCCATAACTCTTCAACTTCACAAAGTCGATTAGCAATTTTTGGAATTCCACCAGCGTTAAAATCTTTTTTTAAAGATTCAATTAAAGTTGGCATTCTTGCTGAGGGGAGATTAAGAGTTTGGCAAAGTTCTGATTGTGTTCTACCAGTCTGCTTCAACCAATCTTTGATAAGAAGCATAAGATCTTCTTCAATATCTTTTGACCAGCGATCTTTGCTCATAGAGGAAACCATTTATCAAGCTTAGATTTTGCTCTGAACTTTATCTCTGGAGTTATGTGATGTTGCCAAAGACTTATTACAGCGGTTAGAGCTACAAGATCATCGCTAAAACCTGAGGCAGGAATGAAGTCGGGAATTAAATCAATAGGAACAATTAAATAAGTAAGTGCTCCCATTATGGATATTCTCACTTGAGGAGGAGTTGAGTTGTCCATGATGAGTTCAAATCCCTCTAGAGCCGGCTGTGCAATGACTCTTCCTGCTCTTAATAAGATCTTTTTAAGTACGCCCTCGTCGATAACAGAACTTTCAAGCACTTCTGCTTCAAATACTTCATTATTTGAGTTTCTTGAACTAACCACAATTAAATACTTGTCTCTAAAAGACCACTTTGAATTCCTGTCTTTCTCAATTTCCTTAATGCGCGTTGTACAACTTGTCTGCAATATTCCCTGCTGCAATTCATTTGTCTTGCTACTTCTGCTAACGTCCTCCATTCATTAGATCCATCTAGGCCAAAACGAAGACTTAGTATTGTTCTCTCCTTAGGTGTGAGATTTGATTTATCCAATAATGACCAAGCAGAAGCACTTCTTTCCGCTAATTCAGCTAGTTCCATAGGAGGAACTTCCTCACTTGGAAGAATATCGACAAGCTCTGATGGATCTGCTTTTGATTTGACTGCACCTTGCAAACTTACTGTGATACTTCTCAATTCGCATGCCAGCAATTCTTCTACTTCCTCTATAGGAATTTTCATTTGTATTGCTATTTGGTTAGTTGAGGGATGAACGCCAAGTTCTTGCATTAGGCGAGCCTTGGCAGCACGAAGTTTTGTTAGCTTTTCATTTATGTTTACAGGGATTCTTATAGTTCTACTTTGTGTTGACAGCGCTCTATTTAATCCTTGCCTAATCCACCAGTAAGCGTAAGTTGAAAATCGATGACCTCTTTTGGGATCGTATTTCTCAACAGCTCTTGTTAAGCCTAAGGTACCTTCTTGAATCAAATCAAGAAGGTCAAGACCTTTACCTTGATAGCGTTTGGCCAAGTTCACAACAAGCCTCAAATTTGCTGTGATCATTTGATTTTTCGCACGCTCACCGGCTTTAAGTTTTTTCTTTTCTGCGCTTGAATATTCGCACTCTGGCCCATTGCCCCCAGCTTGTTGGCAGCGTTCGTTAAGCGCAACCATTGCTTGCACTTCTCTACCCATTGTGAGCTCTTGCTCTGGTGTGAGCAATTCGTGTCTTCCTATTTCCCCAAGAAAGTCGCTTAATGAACTCACGATTTATTCCTCCTTGTATTAACAACCTAGGGAGAAATTGTTTACTTTCAATAGGCGTAATAAAGTGTTCGGAATTTATTATTTATCCTTTATCTATTCTTAATGTCTTCACTAGGCTAATTTAGCCAAAAGAAGTTTTTAATATTTTTCACTTAGCTCCTTTATAATGCGTTTAAAAAAAATTTTGTAAAAATATCTCAAACCCCGCTGATGTCAATGAGATTTTCAAAGTAATTTTTTAATCTATAAAAATCTTTATAGATTTTTAATCTCGATTAATTATTTTTAAGCGCTAGCCAGATGTTAGTGAAACGATGCTTTGCTAAAGATTTAAGAAAATTTGTTGATTTGTTTTTTTCTCTTTCAAGACTTTTTGTGAATTTAAACTCTAGTCTCTTTACAGAAGAAACTTATTTACAATAATAAATTAACACAAGATTTGGTTCTTTTGCTACTGAGCTCTTCTTGGAGCGCCTCTTCTTTTAACTAAAACTTTCAGAACATCCTCCCAGGAAACGTTTTGATGGGCTAAAGAAACTTGCATATGGAAAAGTAGATCTGCAGCTTCATTAGCAACTGAAATAGGATCTTTATCTTTACAAGCCATTATAAATTCGGCTGTTTCTTCGCCTATTTTTTTTAAGATTTTATTATCGCCTTCCTGCAAAAGACTATTTGTATAGCTTCCCTTCTCAGGATTACTCTTACGAGTTTCTATGACTCTGAATAATTCACTACAAGCATCAGATGGAGGATAAAGAACTTCTTCATTTGTTTCTAGATCTTTAAAGAAACAACTTCTTTTACCTGTATGGCATGCAATAGAACCAATTTGCTCAATTGATAAGAGTATTGTATCTGAATCACAATCAGTCTTAATTCCTTTCAATTTTTGAAAATGACCACTCGTTTTTCCTTTGTGCCAAAGTTCTTTCCTTGAACGACTCCAATAATGAACTTCACCAGATTCTAATGTTTTCGTAATGGATTCTTTGTTCATCCATGCCATCATTAAAATTGAGCCATCGACCCAATCTTGTGCTATAGCTGGAATCAAGCCGTTTTGATCAAAATGAAGATTATCTATAAAAAGCATTTTTAGTAAGCCAATTAGGCTTTTAACTCTAATTAATTAAATTTAATCCTCTATTGGTTTTTTATTCATCTTTTTATGACGATTAAAGATATTCCATTTAATTGCTCAAAGCATTTTAGTGACTACCCATGCTCTCATCGTCAATGGAAACATAAAGGACACTGTCGTTATATTCATGGATACAGTCGAAGCTTTACCTTTCGTTTTGCTTCAAATGAACTTGATGAAAATGGCTTCGTTGTCGATTTCTCAAGTCTGAGACCTTTGGAAGAGCAGTTAAGAGATCATTTTGATCATACTTTTCTAGTTAATTTTGATGATCCTCTTCTCGATACATGGAAAAACCTTCACTCTAAAGAAGTGCTAGATCTTAGAATTATGAATAATGTTGGTATGGAATCAACTGCTCAATTGGTTTGGGGATGGGCTAATGATTTATTATTTTCAAGAGATAAAGGTAGATCTTGTTGTTGGAAAGCAATAGCACATGAAAATGAGGTTAATTCTGCTAGTTTTACCCTCTTCCCTGAATGGTTTAATCAATAGGACATTAAGACATTAAGACTTCTTGTTGAAATCAAATTAGCGTTGTAAGTTTTTTAGTTGAAAATTAATTTTGATTCTTTACTCTCTATCTTTATAGTGCTTCCTCCCTTATATTTGCCTTTAAGAATATATTTTGCTATTTCACTTTCTAATTCTTTTTGAATAACCCTTTTTAAGGGTCTAGCACCATAGCTTGGATTGTATCCAATTTCAGTAATCAAAGATAGGACATTATCATCAATTTCAAGCCCAATTCCTTTAGCTTTTAACCTTTCTCTTAAACGGTTTAACTGTAAATCGACTACTTTAAGTAGAGTTTCTTTTTTGAGTGGTTCAAAATTAATTATTTCATCAAGTCTATTTAGGAACTCAGGCCTAAAATTTGATTTCAGTTTTTGTTCAATAAGTTCATCTATATTTGTCGACGGATTATTAGTTATATCCTTATCAGAGATTAATTCGCTTCCTAAATTACTAGTGAGAATAATAATAGTGTTTTTGAAATTGGTTGTTCTTCCTTGCCCATCAGTTACTCGTCCCTCGTCAAGTATCTGTAGCAATACATTGAAAACGTCTTTATGTGCCTTTTCAATTTCATCGAAGAGCAAAACGCAATAAGGTTTTCTTCTGATTGCTTCTGTTAATTGCCCACCTGCTTCGTAACCAACGTAACCAGGAGGGGCACCAATTAAGCGACTTATAGAGTGTTTCTCCATATATTCAGACATGTCTATCCTAATTAGGGCATTTTCACTATCAAAAAGTTGAGAAGCCAAAGCCTTAGATAATTCTGTTTTACCGACGCCTGTCGGTCCTAAAAATAAAAAACTTGCTATTGGTTTATTTGGATCACTTAGTCCTGTTCTTGATCTTTGTATCGCAGACGATATGGATTGGACGGCTTTGTTTTGACCAATAACTTTTTTATGAATCTCAGATTCAAGATTGATTAATTTTTCAATTTCAGTTTGAGCAAGTCTTTTTACTGGAATAGATGTCCACTTTGCAATTATTTCTGCTACATCATCGTCAACAACCTCTTCTCTCAAAAGTGATTTCTCGGCATTTTGAGAGGAATTTTTTAAATTAAGTTCTTTAGATTTTAAATTTTGTTGATAATTCACAAGAGTCCCGTATTCAAGCTCAGCAGCCCTGTTGAGGTCATAATTCCTTTTTGCTTTTTCTATTTCTAGTTGTACTTTTTCTATTTCCTCTTTAAGTGTTGAAATCTCTTCGATTGACTCTTTTTCTTGTTTCCATTTCTTGTTTACTTCAATTTGATTTTTTGTTAATAATTCTAGTTCTGTGGTTATTAATTCGAGTCTCTCTTTACTTGAAGTATCTGACTCACCTTCCAAAGATAATTTCTCCATCTCAAGTTGTATGATTTTTCTATCAATCTCGTCAATTTCTTCTGGTTTTGATGTTATTTCCATCTTTAAACGTGAGGCTGATTCATCTATTAGATCAATAGCTTTATCAGGTAAAAACCGCTCGGGTATATACCTATCACTCAATATCGCTGCCGCTATTAGAGCGTTATCAGAGATACGAACACCATGATGGACTTCATATCTTTCTTTTAGTCCACGTAAGATCGAAATCGTATCTTGAACTGAGGGTTGTTTTACAAGTATTTGTTGAAATCTTCTTTCCAGCGCAGGGTCTTTCTCAAAATTTTCTCTATGTTCATTGATGGTTGTTGCTCCAATACATCGCAGTTCACCTCTTGCAAGCATTGGTTTTAGCAGATTACTAGCGTCCAGTGCACCACCACTCGCTCCTGCTCCGACGACAGTATGTATTTCATCGATGAACAAAATTATTTTTCCTTCTGAATCTGTGACATTTTTAAGAACTGATTTAAGTCTCTCTTCAAATTCACCACGGAATTTGGCACCTGCTATTAGTGCCCCCATGTCTAAGGAAATTAGTTGACGGTCTTCAAGGGATGTAGGAACATCTCCGTTGATAATTCTTTGTGCTAAACCTTCAATAATTGCTGTTTTACCTACGCCAGCTTCTCCAATTAATACAGGATTATTTTTAGTTCTACGGCTAAGTATTTGAATCGTTCTTCGGATTTCTTCGTCTCTTCCAATTACAGGATCTAATTTCCCATCTCTGGCGGCAGAAGTAAGGTCTAGGCCGTACTTTTGTAGAGCTTCGTAGCTATTTTCAGCATTTTTCTGGGTCACTTTTTTGTCACCTCTGATAGCATTTATAGCCTCAAGTAGGCTGTTTTTGTTAATTTGATTTTGTTCAAATAACCTATGACAAATTCTCTCGTCATCAAATAGGGAAATCACTAAATGTTCGCTTGAGATAAAATCATCTTTGAATGATTGTTTAATATTTTTCGCTCTTGAAATTGAAAAAGATATATTTTTACCAAAGAAAATTGATTCTTGGGCTTTAAGCATTTTTGGTTGGTTCTTTATAAATTCTTCTATTTCTGCGAGTAGATTTTTTACTGTACCGCCTGATCTTTCTATTACTTTTCTTGCGATTTCATTTTTCTTTAGAAGAGACCAAAGAAGATGTTCTGTTTCTAAAGTCTGATGATTTTCATTTAATGCTAAATCTTTTGCATCAATGATCCCTTCCCAAGCATTGTTAGTAAAATCATCTGGATTTACCTTCATACTTAAAATTAATTGCCAATTTTTATACTATTCAAGTCTGTTGATTGTAGAAATATAAGAAAACCGATCATAGTTGACTTGGTAAAATAAATTTTTGAGATTACTTTAAGTTTTTGGACTACATGTGGATTTTTGATATCTTGATTTTTTCTATTTAGACCTTTTATTAATATTTATTAGCAGTTTTATCCAAATAAACATTGTCCCATCTGATGGCGAATCAATACTTTCTTGAACTAAGAATAAATACTTTGAGGTTTCAACTTGGAATAGTTTCTCTTCTAAACAAATTATACTCCGTGCTTTTGATTGAATTTCTAAATATATTTTGCACAAAAAAAGATGGGGTTTCCCCCATCTTTTTATTTCTTCTGGAGATTTATTTAGTTGACTACGATTTTCCCAACCATGCCAGCACCTCTGTGTGGCTCGCAGTAAAAGTCGTATGTTCCAGCGGTGCTAAAAGTTCTCTCCCAAGACTCTCCTGGAGCAAAAGCTAAATCTGGATGACTTAGATCATCATTCCCGTCAAAAACGGCATTATGAGGTGCAAGTTTGTTGTTTACAAACTTTACGGTGTCACCAGCGCTTATGTTTAAGGTGCTTGGTTCGAAAGCAAGCATTCCTGCATCGGTGCCAAGCTTAACTTCAACAGTTGAAGCATTCACGTTGGATACGCCAATTACTAGGAATGCAAAGAAAGCAAATAACGCTGTTGAAACAGAACGAATCATGAAATTAATTCTTCTCTTTTTTTAATTTTACTACTTTAGCTTCTGTTTGCCATTTTAGTGTTTAGTTAAACCAGAATTATGTAAAACTTGACTTAGAGTTTTGGCATGGCTTATACCTCCAAAAGTTTCTGGAGAAGTTACGGGCTCATGTATAAAGTGTTTTTGTCTAAGACTAAATCTATCCCAGTTTGTGATTTGAATTGGTAGCAGTATAGTTAAAAGTTCAATAAGCCAAGTCCAAAGAGGAATTTGAGGGACTTTACTCATTCCTTTCCATCTAAGAAGAGTCTGAATTACTACATCAATACTTATATAGGGTTGTCCTAAAACGAATCGTTTTATTTTAGTGCCATTAACAGCTTGTGCAGGTTCGAAATTAGAGGTGGCTAGATGCCCACAAATGAAAGCAATATCTGCTGCATGAATAAAATGAAACCTTGAGAATAATTTTATCCATCTTGCAAGCCATATCCATTTCAATGCATCTCTAAGGCCTTCGGTAAGATAACTAGTTGGAAATTTACTTTTCCCGTCTAGACGACCGCCAAAAACTAGTGTTGGGAAAACTGCTATTATCTTCGTTGAAAGCGGATGATATTCAAGCTCTCTCAGGCATTGTGCTTTTGTTTGTATGTACTCTGTTCCATAGGTAAAAGCTTCAGGTAATAAATTTAAGTTTCTATCAAGAACACTTGCAGTTGAAAAATAAATAATTTGTTTGATATTTGAAGGATTGAGTAAATTGAACAAATTTTTTACCGCATCGATATTTACTTCTTTCGCTCTTTTCGGATCACCCCAAGCAGTTGCAGTATGAATAACCCTGTTGACTTCTGAAATTTCTTTCTTGAACTTATTTGATTGTCTCAAATCTCCCACTAAAATTTTAATCCTTGGATTTTTTACATTTATTGAAGTTATTTTTTTTGGATCTCTAACCCATAAAAATAATTTTGAACTTGAGTTTTCAATAAGCCAATTTGCTATGTATTGTCCAACACATCCACTTGCACCAGTGATCAGAATTATTTCGTTTTTCAAGATGAAACTTTTATAAGTTCATTGACATTTTTACCAGCCTCGAAAAATACTCTCGCATTTTCTTCTGGCGTCCCAGGAAGTATTCCATGACCAAGGTTAAGAATATGTTTTCTCCCTTTTGCTTTTTTGACGACATCAACAATTCTTGATCTAATCGCATCAGGAGTACCGAACAAAAGTCCTGGATCAACATTGCCTTGGACTCCTACTGATTGAGGCAGTCTTTTTATTCCATCGGCCATATCAACAGTCCAATCTAAAGAGACTATATCTACTCCGGTTTGTCCCATCCTTTCAAGAACTCCAGCACTGCCAGATATATATAAGATCATAGGTGTATTTGGATGCTTTTCTTTTACTAAATTGACTACCTTTTGTTGATAAGGTGCGGCAAAATCGTCATAATCTTGTGGACTTAATTGTCCTGCCCATGAGTCAAACATTTGAACGACTTGGGCTCCAGATTCAATTTGATAGGACAAATAGTTCGCAATTGATTCTGCAAAGTGATTTAAAAGTTGATGCAGTAGTTCTGGTTCTTGGAATGCCATTGCCTTTATAACTGCATAATTTTTGCTGCTTTTTCCTTCTACAACATATGCAGCAAGAGTCCATGGAGCACCTACAAACCCAAGTACTGCAGCTTTATTCCCTACGCTTTCCCTCAATCTCCCAAGGACTTCTCCAACGAAAAACATGCTTTCTTCAGGTTGCAGGGGCTTTAAGTCTTTAACTTGCTTGAGCGTTCTTATTGGATCATTTATCAAGGGTCCTTTACTTTCAACGATGTCAAAGTTAATTCCCATTCCAGGAAGAGGAGTCAAGATATCTGAAAAAAGTATTACTCCATCTGGTTGAAAAGCTTGAAAAGGTTGCATTGAAATTTCATAAGATAGATCGGGGTTCTCGGATCTTTCCCTGAAACTAGGATGGTTATCACGAAGGTCGCGATATACCTTCATGTATCTCCCCGCTTGGCGCATCATCCAAACCGGGGGCCTTTCAACATTTTCTCCGCAAGCGGCACGAAGCAGTAAAGGAGTAGTTTCGTTCATTATTTTGTCCTTTTAATCGAAAAACTTACATGAAGCAGTAACTTGAAAATCATGAAATACGTTCTCTGCAAAAGTTCGTCATACCTTTTGAATTTTTACATCCAGACGACAGTTGAAATTAGGTTAGGAGGCAAGGTTGAAACATTTCTATTCGAGGAAGCTTAATTCTTCTTGGATTTATGCTTTAGAACCATAACGCTAAGAGGAGGAAGGCAAAGATCTAAAGAATTTTCATAGCCATGTATGCTGTATAAATCTGTTGATTTTCCTCCCATATTACCTAAATTTGAGCCTCCATATTGACTCGCATCTGTATTGAAAATTTCTTCATAGAATCCATCAATAGGCACGCCTATTCTGTAATTAGAGTGGTTTTGAGGGGTAAAGTTTGCCACTATTACTAACCACTCGCCGTCAGTTTTTTCTCTTCTCATAAAACTGATAACTGAATTTTTATTATCATCGCAATCTATCCATTGGAATCCGTATTCATCAAAATCATTTCTCCATAAAGCAGGTTCTTTTTTGTATAACGTATTCAAATCATCTACTAATTTTTGTATTCCTTTGTGAGGTTCATAATTAAGAAGATCCCATTGCAAATCATCCCAAACATTCCATTCTTGACGTTGCCCAAATTCCATTCCCATAAATATTGTTTTTTTACCTGGATGTGTCCACATATATGCAAGTAAGGCTCGTGTATTAGCATACTTTTGCCAGTCATCACCTGGCATCTTATGTAGGAGATGACTTTTTCCGTGAACAACTTCATCATGGCTTAAAGCAAGCATAAAGTTTTCGGTAAAGTTATAACAAATGGAGAAAGTAATGTTATTTTGATTGAATTGTCTAAACCATGGGTCAATTTCAAAATAATCAAGCATATCGTGCATCCAACCCATATTCCACTTGAGATTGAAACCTAGTCCATCAATGTCAGTAGGTTTAGTTACACCAGTCCATGTGGTTGATTCTTCGGCAATAGAAAGTGCACCGGGATAATGTTGAAAAAGAACGTGATTAGCCTGTTGTAGGAACCTGACTGCTTCAAAATTTTCATTCCCTCCGTCTTCATTCGGTATCCATTCACCCTCCGGACGAAGATAGTCTTTGTAAAGCATTGATGCAACTGCATCAACACGTATTCCATCTATATGAAATTGATCAAACCAGAAAATTAGATTTGCAACTAAAAAATTACGAACTTCATTTCGACTGTAATTGAAAATTAGGGTTCCCCATTCTTTGTGCTCTCCAATTCTGGGATCTGAATGCTCGTATAGATGGCTGCCATCAAAATAAGCAAGTCCATGCTGATCTTTAGGGAAGTGGCCTGGAACCCAATCGAGAATGATTCCTATTCCCTCTTTATGGCAAGAATCAACGAAGGCTCGAAACTCATCAGGGGATCCATATCTACTTGTAGGCGCATACCAACCAGTAACTTGATAACCCCATGAGCCATCAAAAGGGTGCTCTGAAATTGGCATAAGCTCAATATGAGTGAAGCCTCTTTCTTTGACATATGGAATGACCTTATTTGTCAGCTCTTTGTATGTAAGCAATCTTGAGCCAGGCTTCATATCTGCTGCTGGAACGGGGGCTCTATGCTCTCCGTTTGAGTTGATAAATGGATCATCTGAGGAAGCATGCATCCAGCTTCCTAAATGCATTTCATAAACCGATATTGGTTGCTCTAAAGGATCTCTATTATCACGATTGGATATCCAAGCCTGATCATTCCATTTAAATGAATCGATTTTTGAAATAACAGAGCTTTTTGCAGGTCTTACTTCATGTTGAAAACCATAAGGGTCGGCTTTCTCGTAGCAATGTCCTTTTTCAGTTCTGATTTCATATTTGTATAAATCTCCCTCACCTAAACCAGGTATGAATAGCTCCCAAATCCCTCCTAGACGTTTTTGCATGGGGTGATGTCGTCCATCCCATGAATTGAGATCACCAATGACTGAAACGCTTCTTGCATGAGGCGCCCATAAGCAAAACATAACTCCTTTCTTTTTATCTATTTCCGTTAGGTGAGCCCCCATTTTTCGCCATATGTGATGGTGATTTCCCTCCGCGAAAAGATGTCTATCAATTTCACCCATCCACTCCTTTCGGAAGCTCCAAGGATCATTTTGAACATGTTCAATGCCTCCTCTATTTACTTTTACTTGATAATCAGTGCCGGGATCTTTATCGAGAACTCCTTCAAAGATCCATTTGTGATTTGGATTTTGTAGCTGGATTTTCGTTCCTTTTATTATTAGTTCAACTGCACTTGCCTCTGGCATCCATATTCGAATTATCCATTTATCTTTAAACGGTTGAGGACCAAGAATTGAAAATGGACTTTCATGTCTGCATTCAGAAAGTCTTTGTCCGTCATCTTTCAAAGAATCTAGAAGAATAGAGACGGTCATGACTTATCGCTTAAATAGCTAGTAAGCTTAATCCTATGCAAGTAAATATTGAACCCCTAAGAGGAAATAAGTGATTCAAATTTAAGTTTTGAATTTAAAAGTAAGAGTGAAATTGTAGTCACTAGGCAGTTAGGGCTAGGTCCTTCGCATAAATATTGACTCTGACCAGGATTTATTCCAATTGCTGGCCATCCAGATCCTGAAATTGAAATTCTTAAACGATCACCTTCTTTAAATGTTGCGAGAATTGGTTGAAGTCTGATTCTTCTAGAACTTTTTATACCTTTTTCACAATTAGCAATTCTAAGTACCCCAGTCGAAAGTTGAGTGGCAGTATTCTCAATCTCACTAGGAATTATTGATAATGCAACGAATAGATCAAAACTTTCCCTGTCACACTTAGTTTCTAAAAAAAGATTTGGAATCCCTTCCAGCCTAAGTTCATTCGAAATAGGGGCTGATGTAAATACTGCTACATCAGTTCGAATATCAAGCTTAAATCTGTTTGCTTCACCAGCTGTATCACTGAGATGTCCTCCGATTGCTGGTACTGGTCTCCATGGGTCGTGAACCAAGTTCACTTCACAATATGCTTTTAATTTTGAATTAGGGACTAAGTATCCTTCAAGATCACTTATTGAGGCTAAACCTTCGCTATGAAGATTCCAGGTAGGGGCTTTATTTTGAACCGATGGCTCCCAACTCTTAGTGGTTAGATTCCAAAGATTTAATCGAGGGAAAGGAATCTCTTTGTTTTTATCTTTTAAATGAGAATCAAAAAATTCTAGCTGGGTACGTTGTGCACCCTCCCACCATTGAAGATGAGTAGCAGGACCAATAAGTAATTTAGGATTGCCTCCTGCATTTTTAGATTTCTCATAAATATCTAAAATCCCTTTCAAATGAGGATCCCACCAACCTCCAATTAGAAGCAAAGGTTTTTTTAACCAGCTATCTAATGGCTCATGGGTTTTCCATTGAGAATTTTTACTAGACGATAGATTTAGCCATTTATATGCCATCCCCTCTGGATCAATCTTTTTAAGTAAATCATGACCGTTATGTAAATATTTTTTTGATTCAAGACTTTCACGGATTTCATGCCAAGCTGTCCAATTTTTCTCCCTTTGCGCTCTTTGGGCGGCTAATTGCAAACCCCATCCAATTCCCAAGTGCCACCAAAACGCTCCTCCTTCGCAACTCCAATGTTCATACTCTGAAAGGCCTGTCATCGCAGGAATAATGCAATCAGGTGGAGGGCTACCTTCCTCTGCAATTAGTTGTGTTAATCCTTGATATGAAAAACCATATGTGCCTAATAGGCCATTGCATTCAGGCAAGGATCGTACCCAATCATGAGTTTGACTAGTATCCGAAGCTTCTTGATTGAAACCTGAAAATTCTCCTTCAGACCCACCTTGGCCTCTTACATCCTGAATGACAACTAGATAGCCCTTGCTAGCCCACCAAGATGGATGGGCATAAGTAACTGTAGAAGCAATTTCTCTTCCATATGGCTGGCGCATTAATAAGACAGGCCATGGCCCGTTTCCCTGAGGCGACCAGATTCGAGATTTTAGTAATGTTCCGTCCTTGAGTTGTAAGTCTTCGTCCCTATATCTTATTGAATTCATTATTTGTTTAAAAAGTTTCTGGACAATAAAGACCTCTTACGTACATCGAGAGGATCTCAGCATCGACTTCGCTTATATTTTTTTTAATTGAGATTTTCTGAATAGATTTTTGTGAACCAGCGGAAATGTTTTCTTTATTTAGTTCTCTGAAACTTTCACAAATAGACTTCGCTTCATCAGGATTCCTTTTTACACTTTCAAGAAGTCTTGATTGAGCCATTGCAACTTGACTGACTCCAAATGATGTAAATATTAAAGTGATTAATAAAACATTCATTTCCTTTTTTCTGGTTTCTTTTGAATTGTTTTATTCTATTACTTAATTCTTATCGGGTAAATTAAATAATGTTTTTTTCGCTTTCTCTATTAAAAAGTGAGCTTTTTGTAGATCTATTATTGGAATCCTTCCTGTTCGAAGAATTCTTTCAAAGCGTCCAGTCTTTTGAACTAGCTCTTGAGGAGTAAGTCGAGAAATTGCCTTGTTAGAGATTAATCCTGAGTGCATTAACAAGGCTGCTTCGTTAAGTTGAATATCTAAAGTACATATAAAATACGCTATGCATTTAAGTCTTTTTAGATTGCGAACACTACCCAGACTTCCATTGATTAGATGATTTATTTCTTCATCACTAATAGATAATAAAGAATCCCATGTTTTTATATTATTTGATAAGAGTATTTTTTCTTCATGATAAAAGGTTTTAGGAAGATCTTTCAATAATAAATTATTGTTCATCAGTCTCTAATGATGTGATTTCTTCAATCTCAGTATTATTTGATAAATATTCACTTTCATAATAATTCCTGTCCGGTAATTCTATGATTTTTGATTCTTTTAAATCATTTATTAATTCACCAAGAATAATTGGTTTACTTATTCCCTCACCTGCTGATTCTATCTTCCTGAGCCTGACTTTGACCTGAGCACCATTTCTTCCTCCCCCTTTCAAATTACCGGCTATTTGTAACAATGTTGGTTTGATAGCTTCTTTAGGGAAATCATTAGAAGCTTGAGCAACAACTAAATCAAATCCATTGTCATAAACAATAGGAGCATATTTGTAACCTTCGACATTAAAAGGAGGAGTATAACTTTGCTCAAAGGCCCAGCAGCTAGCAGAGAGTAAAAGTGTGAAAATTGTTGTCCCAGTTAGTCGGAATTTAATTCCCCAGTTAAGTAAATAAGCTAAAATAGTCAAGACGCCAAGTCCTGAGCCTCCCCAGGCTAGCCATTTCGTAATATCTTGGATAACTTCACTTATAGACATAGGATGGTTTCTCCTGAATTGATTCTTTATAGTTTGTTAGCTCCCCAAGTTTGTGAATAATGTTTCATGGGAGATGAGTGGAGTTCTAAAAGATTAAAGCGGTGGGGACTTGCTGGAACCTTTGCGGCGTTTGGTGGTGTTTTGATTTGGAGTGGTGCAGATCTATTAGTAGCTAGAACTATAAGCCGCTTTACTCCAGAAATAGAAAAAATATTATCCAATTCATTGGGTCATCCTTTGAAAATAGGTTCCTATAGAGGACTTAGACCCTGGGGGGTTAATTTGGGGCCAACAAAGTTACTTCCAGGCATTAAGGATTCTTCCTCAGTTAATATTTCAACTTTAACAATTAAATTTGCTCCCTTTGCTTCTTTATTTAATTGGCAACCAGTTGCAATATTTAATCCAAAAGGTACAGAAATTATATTAAACAAAAATGAAGCTGGTTCGTTTTGGGTCTTTCCCCAGAATGATAAGTCTAAAAAAATCAACCTTCAACTAAAGTTGAATTTAAAAGAACCAACTAAAATTTTATTTAATCCTGGGGATACGACATTATTAGCGAAAGGTAACCTATCCCTCAATCTTGCTAAAAAAAAGATTTACGGTGCGATCAATCTAAACTCCAAAAAACGAGGAAGCCTCTATCTCTCAGGAAAGGGTTATTGGGATGGAATAGAATTTCAAACTAAAGTAAAAATTAATAAACTTAGTCTTGGTATTTTCGAGAATATTTTAGGAAATAATTCTAATTTTATTACTAGAGGAAAGATAAATGGAAGACTTAATTTGGGAATTAAGAAAGGTTTAATAAGGTGCAAGGGTGATTTGTTGTTTAATGATTTAACTCTAAGAGTAGGACCTCTAAATGATACCTTGTCTACAAATAATTCAAAAATAAAATGTGATAAAAGCAAGTTAAATTTAATTAACTCCGAATGGAGTTATGGATATTGGGATATATCTAATTCAATTGAAATACCATTTAATAAGAAAGATATAACTTATATAAATTCTGTAACTAATATTAAAATTAAAGATTTTGATCATAAGCCAATTGCTTTCAAATTTAAATTACCAATTTCAGTAGTTGATAGACAATTTGTTCCTGGAGAATTAAATGCTAATTTTAGTTTAGACTCTTTTCCTTTAGGTGCTTTAAATCCAATACTAAATACATCATTATCGGGTAAATTAAATACAGTAGGTCATATTCAGGGCCCCTTATCTTCCCTGAACTCCTCTATTAAACTTTCTTTAGACAATCCACAAGTCAATGGTATTCGTTTAAGGGAAAGATGGAGAGGATCTTTTACCAGAATTCCAAGTAAAAAGAATTGGGGTAGTTTGATAATGAAATCGGAAGGTGCCTCTGTTCCTGGAAATATTAAAATTAATTTTAATGAGGATGGAAATTTTAATGACTTAAATCTAACTAGATTAGGCGGTAAAATAAGTTTAAGCCCTAAATCTAATGCTTTTGAATGGGATGCTAATAAATTCAGATTAGATCGAGTAGAAGTGGCTTTTCCGCCAGAGAAAAGTTTTAAACGAATTTTTGGGGAAGTTTCAGGTAATGGAATGTTTTCTTTTGATCCATTATTTCTTAATGGCTATTTGAATTTAGATTATTTTAGATTGTTAGGTTTTAAATTAAAAAAAGCAAGTATTAAAGGTCAAATTAAAAATTCAGAAACTAATTTAACAGGTGAATTAATACCATCTAATAATGGAAGGATTAAATTTGATATTAATAATAAGCCCGAATTTTCTTTATTAGCTCAAGTAAAGGATGTTAGCTCTAGTTGGATTACTTCTACAGCTCTAGAGTTTCCTAAATTAGGATTGAAGTATTCAGATGCTATGGGTAAGGCGGGAGATTTAGAGAAATTGATAATTGGTTATCCTGATAGCTCTATTGATAGTCAGTTAGAAGCTTTAAATAGGTCCCGGAATTCATATATAGAAGAGATTACCAAGATAAATAATCAGAGTATTATTAATCCTTATGATCTTAATGGGAAAGTCAATGCAGATATTAGATTAAGTGGTCCAAATCTATCTGATTTAAAGTTAGAAGCAAGCGCCTTGGGTAAGGTCTGGACAAACAAATTGAAGATTATAGATCCAAAAGATATAAGACCTTTTAAAGTCACTTTTAATGGAAACCTGGGTTCAGGTAATGGAAATTTTTCTCTACTAGATTTTAATTTTTCATTATTATCTTTAGTTGCGCCCATACCTTCGGCAGTTGATGGATATTTTGGCTTAAATGGTAAATATAGTTTAAGTAATTCATTCCCACTAGTTACAGCGGATTTAACTATTAAGGATACAGTAATTTACAATAGATATATTATCTTAGATAATGGAAGTATTTTATTTAAAGATAATTTTTTAGAGTTTGATATAGCTCTAAGGGATAAATCTTCGACAAATTCTGTTAAGTTAAATGGAACCTATCCATTAATTAGTTCCTACCCTATCGATCTAAAGGTCGAAAGTCATGGAGATGGATTAGCCCCTTTGGCTGGGCTAACGAAAGGACGTGTCTCTTGGACTTCAGGGACAGCTGATCTAAGTTTGTTGATTAGAGGAACACCTTTAAAACCGGTTGCGAATGGTTTTTTGGTTTTAAAAAACGGTGAGCTAACTCTTCAAGATAAAGAAATTAATAATTTGAATAGCACAATGGTTTTTGATTTCAATAGACTTGAAGTGCGTAATCTCAAAGCAAATGTAGGAGCAAACGCAATCATCAATAGTCAAGGTGGAATATCATTATTTGATTCTCAATTAAGTGAAAGTGAGCAATTGGCTTTTTCTATAGAAAAAACGCGTATTAAAACGGCATTTTCTGACATCATCGCTTCATCTAACCTTATTGTTAAGGGTTCTATTTTGAAGCCTCAATTAGCAGGTGAAGTCGTTATTTCAGAAGGTTCAATCTTTGCTAAAAGAGCTAATAACCCAGATAAAACAATATCTAAAAAAGTGAATAATTATAAAGATTCTAAGGTGAAAAAAATTCGTAAATTACCAGAACAAAACTGGAACCAGAGAGAACCTTTGGTTTTATTTATTCAAGATGAAAATGCACCTGCAAGTCGCATTGTTAGTGCTGGCTTACCTAAAGGATTTGAATCAATAATCTTTGACAATTTAAAGCTTGTACTCGGTCCTTCATTGCGATTGGTGTCTCAACCCTTGGCAAGCTTTGAAACTAATGGATTTCTTATCTTAAATGGTGCTTTTGATGAGACACTTGATGTTAGTGGAGTTATTAAGCTTGTCAGTGGCTACGTTAATCTATTTACGACTACTTTTACTCTAGATCAAAGTGAACCTAATGTAGCCGTATTTGTACCGTCTATGGGCTTGGTTCCATATGTTGACGTGACTTTGAAAAGTCGTGTTCCCGATAATGTTAGAGACGTAAGCAATTTTTCCTCTAATGGTATGGCGTCATTTGGGATTGGAGGATCTCGTTTTGTAAATGTCGAAGTGACGGCCTCTGGGCCTGCAGATCGAATTAGTGAAAATTTTCAATTGAGAAGTACTCCATCTTTGGGAAGAAGTGAGTTGTTAGGGCTTATAGGAGGTAACTCTCTTGCGAATTTAATAAGCAGTGGAGGAAATGGTGATGTGCTTGCTAGTTTTCTGAATAGATCTTTTGCTTCTTATATTCAAGGTAATATCAATGGTTTTTTAAGTGATAGGCTTCAAATATCTTTGTATCCTGCCTACATAAATGGTTCAGACTCAGAGGATGATGCTAGTGAAAGTAGTTCTTCAAGTCCTGATCAGGAGGATACCAATTTGCCAGGTCAACAGGCTTGGGTGACTGAAATAGGAGTTGACCTTAACGATAAAGTTAATTTCTCTGTTCAGGCAGCTCCAAACCGGCAAGATATTCCACCGAAAGGTAATATTACTTTTCAAATGAATCCTAATGTAGGTCTACTAGGCTCGTTTGATAAAAATGGAAATTGGCAAAGTCAGCTCCAACTTTTTTTTAGATATTAAATAAACACATATTTGAATAAAAATATTTTTAAAAAATGCTCAGTTCGAAATATTTTTATCTTCTTTTATTACTTGATTGGCTATTACATGATTAGTTGTTGTAATCAAGGCAACGAGTTATTTCTTTGCCTTGCAGCCAAGCAATCAAAGGAATATTTTAAAGATAGTGAAAAATTATCTTTGATTAAATAGTTGATCTAAATCAAATGAGTACAAACTTTTCAGTTCCTGATCCTACGCCCCAGCTGATAAAAGTAGCTGAGAGTGCAAAAAATGCTTCTATCTTTCTTGGTCAATCCACTAGTGAACAACGGGTTGAGGCTTTGACTGAAATGGCAAATGCTTTGAATGATAATGCTGATGAGATATTAAAAGCAAATGTTCAAGATCTTGAAAAATCAGAAAAAGAAGGATTGAATAAATCACTTTTATCAAGACTTCAGTTAACAAAAACTAAACTCAAAGGATGTATTGACGGGGTTCTAAAAGTTTCAAATCTTGCAGATCCAATAGGTAAAAGACAACTTCATAGGGAGTTGGATGAAAACCTTATTCTTGAGAGAGTGACAGTTCCATTAGGAGTCTTAGGAGTAATATTTGAATCGAGACCAGATGCATTAATACAAATAGCGTCTCTTGCTGTTCGTTCTGGTAATGGAGCTTTATTAAAAGGAGGAAGTGAAGCAAAAGCTACAAATCAAGCGATAATGGATTCTCTTGATAAGGGGTTACGCAAATCAAATGTCGGTTCGGGAGCGTTGTCTTTGCTCACTACACGTCAAGAAAGTTTAGGCTTACTTCGTTTAGATCGGTTTGTAAATCTGATAATACCCAGAGGTAGCAATGAGTTAGTCCAGTTTATTCAAGAAAATACACGTATCCCTGTCTTAGGGCATGCTGATGGAATTTGTCATCTATATGTAGATAATTCTGTAGATATTGATAATGCTATAAGCATAGCTTTAGATAGTAAGATTCAATACCCTGCGGCTTGTAATGCAATTGAGACATTATTAATTCATGAAGATGTTGCTGAGATGTTTTTGAAAAAAGGCTTGCCAATTTTTTCTAATGCAGGAGTTACTCTTAAGGGAGATGCAAAGAGTCAATCTTTGGGGGTAAAACATAAGGCTGATGAAGCAGACTGGTCTACAGAATATCTTGATTTAATTCTTTCAATAAAAATTGTTCGTAATGTAGACGAAGCTATTGAACATATTCGTAAATTTAGCTCTCGTCATACTGAAGCGATAGTTACTGATGATAAGAAAGTTGCTGAAAAATTCTTAAGTTCGGTTGATAGTGCGGGTGTTTACCATAATTGCTCTACTCGTTTTGCTGATGGTTTCCGATATGGGTTTGGAGCTGAAGTTGGGATAAGTACTCAGACTCTTCCACCAAGAGGACCAGTTGGATTGGAAGGCTTAGTTACCTATCGCTATTATCTCAGAGGTGATGGTGATCTCGTTAAGGATTTTGCTTCTGGAGATAGAAGTTTTTTACATACTGATTTACCGTTATGAGTCAATTTCATAATTTAAGCGCAATTCATATAAAAGATATAAATTTATGGGCCCATGTAGGTGTTTTAGAAAGTGAGCGAATAAATGGTCAAAGCTTTCTTCTTGATATCAGTTTCTGGTTGAATTTGGATGAGGCATCCAAACTTGATCAATTAGATAAATCAATAGACTATAGCGAAGTGACTAGAGCAGTTCAAAAACTTTCATTCGAAATTAAATGCTTAACGATTGAATATTTTAGTGATCAGATCCTTAATCTTATTGAGTCTCTATATGGTCCAATTCCAATTCATATTCTGCTAAAAAAATGTTTTCCACCAATACATGGATTTACTGGAAGTGTTCTGATAGAAAAAAAAAGGAATTTTTTATTTCCTATTAATTAATTGAAAATAGATAAAAGACCAATTTTTCTTGTTCATGGATTGTGGAACAATCCTAAATTATTTGAAAAATTAATTAAAAAAATAAATGAAGATGATTTTGAATTGTACAGACCGCATTTGCCACACAAATATGGGAAAACATCTCTTAGGCATTTAGCTCGAGATCTTGATTCTAAGATTGAGGAATTAGTGGGTCCTGAAATCGAAATTGACATTGTTGGTTTCTCAATGGGTGGATTAATTAGTAGGTGCTGGTTGCAAAATTATGATGGTTTTTTAAGAACTAAACGATTTTTTAGTATTGGTACTCCTCATTTTGGTACTTATACAGCTCAAATGATCCCTTCGTTTTTTATGCCAGGTATTGCAGAGATGAAAAGAGGAAGTAATTTATTATCTCAATTAAATAATGATTTAACTTCCTTGGAAAAGGTTGAATGTACTAGCTTTTTTACAAAATGGGACTTGATGTCATTCCCAGGCTGGCAAGCAAAACTTTCTATTGGTGATTCTTATCACTTACCTGTATTGACACATAAAGAGTTGATAACAAATTCTATTTCTTTAGATGTTTTAGCCAAAAAGATTTTTAATAATAGCTAAGAAAGACCACTATGTCTTATTAGAGCTTCAGTAGAGGGAAGTCTTCCTCTAAATTGTTTGAAAACCTTATTGGGTGAACGACTACCACCAAGACTAAGAATTGAATCGCGATATTTTTTACCAATCTTTCGGACTTCATCTTGATTAGCAAGGCCTGCTTCTTCAAATGCTGCAAAGGCATCAGCACTGAGTACCTCAGCCCATTTATAAGAGTAGTATCCAGCTGCATAGCCACCAGCAAAAATATGACTGAAGGCACAGAGAAATTGATCTTCTGGAATAGGATCCATCACTGTCGTATTTTTTGCGATTTCTCGTCGTAACTCATCTGGGGAAATTTTTAAATCCTCATTCCATTGACTATGGAGTTTTAGATCAGTAAGAGCAAAATGTATTTGCCTTAAAGTCGAAAGCCCAGAATTAAATGTTCTACTTAGCCTCAATTTATTGATTTCTGATACTGATAATGGCTCTTTCGTCTTCCAATGTATTGCTATCTCTGAGATTGTTTGATCCTCTAAGCACCAATTTTCCATGAATTGGCTTGCTAATTCGACAGCATCCCATTCAACATTATTAATACCGGCAGCTTGAGGATAATTTACAGTTGTCAGCATATGTTGTAGTCCATGGCCAAATTCATGGAAGAGAGTTTCTACTTCTTCGAAACTCATCAGACTGGGTTTGTCCGCAATAGGAGGAGTTTGATTACAGACTAAATAGGCTACTGGGAGAACAATATCATCTTTCGCTTTTTGATTTCGGCACAAACATTCATCCATCCAAGCACCTCCTCTTTTTGTCGCAGGACGACTGTAGGGATCGAGATAGAAAGATGCAATTTTCTGGCCATCTAAATTTTTTACATTGAAGAAACGGACATCTTCATGCCATAGAGGCGCTGTATTACTTGCTTCTTCAATGTCAATTTCAAAAAGTCTTTTGCACAAATTGAATAGACCATTAAGCACTTGATCTAAGGGAAACCATGGCCTGAGTTTCTCTTGGTCAAGATCATATTTCTCTTTGCGTAGAACTTCAGCCCAAAAATTTACATCCCATGGAGATAGCTCAAAATCTTCGTTCTCTCCATTTCTTTTAGCACACTCACGAAGATGTATAACTTCTTTTTCAGCATGAGGAATTGCAGCCAATCGTAATTCTTCAAGTAACATCTCAACAGCATTTTCGCTATCCGCCATCTTTGTGGCCAAACTAATTTCACACCAGTTTTTATATCCCAATAGTTTTGCCTGTTTGTTTCTGAGATCTAAAATTTCTTCAATTATTTTTTTATTACTAATCTTTCCATCGCTAGCTCTGCTTACAAAGGCTCTATAAACTTTCTCTCTTAGACGTCTATCTTTTGCATAAGTTTGAAAAGGAATGTACCTAGGCAAATCTAAGCCAACTCTCCATGGACCAGTTGATGCTGATGGATCATTGCCTTCTTCATCTTTGTCACCAGACTCCTTTGCCGCAAGAGCCATTGTTTCAAGTGCTCTTACAGGTAGCCCCTCGACTTGTGACTTGTTTTTTAGTAAAAGACTCCAATTGTTTGTTGCATCTAATACATTGTTACTAAAGGTAGTTGATAATTCAGCTAATCTCTCACTGCGAGAATTAAATAGTGCTTTTTCATTGGCTTCTAGACCAATTCCTTTGTTTTTCATAGTTATTAGTTCTGTCTCAATTATTCTGATTTGTGTTTCATCCTTAATGTTTCCATGCTCTTTTAAATTTGAGAGCGCCTTGAAAATGACTTCGTTTTGAGCAAGCTGATTACTAAATCTGACGATTGAAGGTTGCTGATTTGAATGAACCTCACGTAGTTCAGTGGAATTGCATACAGCATTCAGATGACTGACAACTCCCCAGCTCCACCTGAGCTTTTCACCTATATGATAAAGCTGAGGCATTACATCTTCCCAACTTAGGGAGCTTTTGGTTGGTAATTGTTTTTCGAGTTGTTCTTCTAATTTATGTAGTTCTTCATTCAGTTCTTTTATCAGTTTGGGTATATTTTCAGTAATTTCATTGGGGGTAATTTTATCGTAATCAGGCAGACCTTCACCTTTTAATAGTGCTGTTGGCTTAATTGAAGTCATTTTTTAAGTTCCAAAACTAACTGATTGGTACAAGGTTATTGGTAATTAATGATTGTGCGAGAGCATTTGTTGATACCTCATATAAATCAATAGCTATTCTTGGCCAAAAACCTATTACTAATGTTGGAATTACGAGGCTTAAACCTATTGAAAGCTCTCTCGCATCCATTTCTTTGACTATCGATAAAGCAGGTATCCTTGGGCCAAAGAATACTCTTCTACACATTGAAAGAAGGTAGATAGGAGTTAAAACAAGTCCAATAGCTGCTAAAAGAATTGTTATTGCTCTAAATAAAGAAGTGAATCCTTCTTGACTAGTTATGCCAAGAAAAACTGTGATTTCACTTATAAATCCACTCATACCTGGTAAGGCAAGTGATGCTAAAGAACTGGCTAAGAAGAATGCAAAAGTAATTGGCAAAGCCTTTGCAAGACCGCCCATATTCGGGATTGATAGAGTATTGGTTCTTTCATAAAAACTTCCAGTAACAAAAAACATTGCGGCAGCAATCAGTCCATGACTAATCATTTGGAGCATCGCTCCACTGATTCCAAGTGCATTAACTGCACCAATTCCAACAAGAACAAAACCCATATGACTTACAGAGCTGCAGGCTATGCGCCTTTTTACATTGTCTTGAGCAAAAGCATTTAGAGCGCCATAAATAATATTTACTATCCCAATGATGATTAAAGCTGGGGCGAGTATTAAATGAGTCTCCGGCAATATTTGAACGTTAAATCTTATGAGAGCGTAACCTCCCATTTTTAATAAAACACCAGCTAATAACATTGAAACCGGAGCATTTGCCTCTCCATGAGCATCTGGGAGCCAGGTATGAAGTGGAAAGATAGGAAGCTTTACTCCAAAACCAATTAAAAAACCTAAATAACAGAATATCCCAAAATTACCATTAAAAGATTTGGCTGCGATTTCACTTAAATTAAAGGTAAATTGATCTCCTGAAAGAGCTAAAGCAAGCCCACTAATTAATATTAAAAGGGAAGCTAGAGCTGTATAAAGGATGAATTTTGTTGCTGCATATAGTTTTCTTTTCCCTCCCCAAATAGCAATCAATAGATAGACAGGAACAAGTTCAAGTTCCCAAGCTAAAAAGAATAGCAAGAAATCTTGTGATAGGAAAACTAAAGCTTGGGCTGAAGCTTGAATCAGTAATAACGCAAAGTAAAGCCTTGTTTTTTGTTTTACTTTCCAACTTGCAGCTGCGGACAAAAATGTTATTAGACCGCTTAGAACTACTAGTGGTGCAGATATACCATCTACACCTAATGACCATTCGAGTCCTATGGAAGGAAGCCACTGAAGTCTTTCAACTAACTGCAGACTCTCGCTCCTTGGATCAAACAAATTGGCAAAAGCTAATACAATTATCAGAAAATCGGCTAATAAAATACCTAGGGCTATATTTCTTGGCAGATTAGATTTTTGACTTTCTTGCGTTGGGAGTAAAGGCATTATCAATGCTCCAACTATGGGTAGGAGCACAATGAGTGAAAGCCATGGAAATGCTGTCTGAGAATCAATACTCATAGGCAGATTGGCATCCATAATTTGGGGCAAGTCAGCCATAAAGCTATCAGTTTTTGTTCGTTTTCATGAGTAGAACTACCCAAAGGTGTTTGAAATGCATTCGCTTCCTCTGAGTTGGAGGCTCATTAAAGGAGCACGACTTGCTACACCAGCAGCTTCCCAGGCTTTGACCATTGCGACACTGACTTCTCGGCCTCTAGTCGCTTTGCACAATGCAAGAATGCTTGGTCCTGCTCCACTAATTGCACATCCTAAAGCTCCGGCAGCCTTTGCTGCTTCTCTAACCTCTAACCCACCTTTAATCAATCCCCATCTGTAGGGTTCATGAAGCTTGTCATGCATACCATCTGCAATTAGATCCTCATTTCCAGTCCTTAGTCCTTGAAGCAGAAGAGTAAGGGCACCTAAATTGATTACTGCATCATTTACTGGAATGTTTTCTGGCATGACACGTCTTGCTTCGCTGGTGCTAAGGCGAATAGATGGGATTGCAACTACTGCTTTTATTGATTGATCCCAATCACAGCGAACTACGCGCCATCTATCGTTTGCAGTTTTAGCTGTTACGCAAAGACCTCCTATCAATGACGGAACAACATTGTCTGGATGACCTTCTATATCTATTGCCAGCTCCAATAATTTTTCCTTAGGCAAAGGATATCCAGCAAGTGCATTCGCTCCAACTAATCCTGCCACGATTGCTGTAGCGCTGCTTCCAAGACCTCTGGCAGGTGGCACAGCTAATTTTACTCTTGCTTCAAGAGCGACAGGCTCTACACCTGCGGTTCTCCAAACTCTCTGCGCCGCTCTATAGAAAAGGTTTTCAGGACCGCCTCTTAAATGATTGCCTTCAGTACTTTCCATTATTAATTCAAACCTTTCAGCATTACCCTCAATTCTTTTAATCGTGAACTGATTGGAAAGATCGAGTGCTGCACCAAGGCAATCAAACCCTGGACCAATATTGGCTGTAGTAGAAGGAACTTCTACTACGACAGTTTGTCCTATTTTTGGCGGCCCCATGTTTTTTCCCTTTAGCTAAGTCTCCCATTTGATTCGGCACTTAAGCTTGCTCTGCAAGCTGAACTGAATAATGTCGCTTCTGGATCTTTAAGAACAATCAATGGGATTTCCTTTAAATAAGATTGAAAGCGACCCTTATTACTAAATGCATTAAGGAAGTTAGAAGAGTTTATTCCATCGAGGTTTTTTACTGCTGTTCCACCTGAAATCCATAACCCTGAAGAGCAAAGTTCTTGTAAAGCAAGGTCTCCAGCTGCAGATCCATAATTATTTAGCCATAATCGCAAAGCTTCAGACATTAATTTGTCTCCGCTATTTGCTTTTTCCCAAACAAGAGCGGGTAAATCTTTGAAAGCTGATTTCTCGTTATCCATTTTTTTTAAAGTTTCCTGAAGTGGGTGGTTTTCATTTATTGGATCATCCAATTTCCATCTGGCAATCATTCCGAGGCCAGTCCCGCTAACTATTCTTTCAATCGATACTCTTTGAATGTTTAGCTTCTTTTTTAGCCATTTGACTAATTCCCATTCGTTCTCTGTTCTTGGAGAAAATTCTCGATGACCACCTTCACTTGGAAATGTGAAAATGCCTTTAGGTGTAATTAATCCTCTGGACATTCCTAAGCCAGTCCCAGCTCCGATAATGGCAACTAATTTTTGATTAGTTTTGTACTCTGAATTTAATGTTCCTTGGATTACTTCATATTGGGATTTTTTGAAAAATGGTATTCCATAGATTAAAACTGAGAAATCATTTATTAATTCAATATTATTGATTTTTGAAAGCTGAGATAATTCTTCTGTTTCGATATTCCATCCTAGATTTGTAATCTTAACTTTCTTGCCTTTTATTGGGCCTGCTACTCCAATACAAGCATATTCAGGAAGTGATATATTATCTGGTAATTGTTTAACAAAATCTTTAAATATTGAATAAAAAGATTTCCATTCTGACGAAACATAGTATTTTTCAAATAATTTTCTTGGATAGTCTTCGTTTGAATAAACAGCTAATATTGTTTTAGTACCTCCAAGGTCTCCAGCAAGTAAATTCATTAGATATTAAAATCGTTTTTGATTTAGGATTTATTAACTTGTATACCTTTTTTGCTAATTGATTCGTCAATTATTAATTTAAACTTGTCTATACTCATATTTCCAAGATCTTTACCTTCTCTTGTCCTTACTGAGATTTCATTATTCTCTTCTTCCTTATCTCCAATAATTATCAAGAAAGGTATTCTTTGCATAGTATGTTCTCGTATTTTAAAACCGACTTTTTCATTTCTTATATCAACTTCAGCTCTGAACCCAAAGTCAATTAATTTATCTTTAGCACTAAAACAAGCTTCATTATTTCTATCAGTTATGCCCATAATCATGATTTGAACAGGTGATAACCATGTAGGAAAATTTCCTGAATAATTCTCAATTAAAATCCCAATAAATCTTTCAAAAGAACCTAAAATAGCTCTATGAAGCATTACAGGTGTTTGTTTCCTCCCTGTAATATCTATATAACTTGCGTTAAGCCTTTTAGGCATGGAGAAATCCACTTGAATTGTTCCGCACTGCCATACTCTGTTGAGACAATCTTTTAAGGAGAATTCTATTTTTGGACCATAAAAGGCACCTTCTCCAGGGAGTAGTGACCAATCTAATCCTTTTGAATCAAGTGCTTCAGATAAGGCTTTTTCTGATTTGTCCCAGATATCATCACTCCCAACCCTTTTCTCTGGTCTTGTTGAGAGCTTAATAAGAATTGAATCAAAGCCAAAGGTTTTATAAACCTCAAATACTAAATCAATAAAATTTTGGACTTCTTCTTGTATTTGTTCATCGGTACAAAAAATGTGAGCATCATCTTGGACAAAGTTTCTTACCCTCATTAAGCCATGCAGTGCACCAGAAGGCTCATTGCGATGACAAGAACCAAATTCAGAAAGTCTAATAGGAAGATCTCGATAGCTTTTTAAACCTTGATTGAATATTTGTATGTGGCATGGACAATTCATTGGTTTTATTGCATATTCCCTGTTCTCTGAGGTTGTAGTAAACATATCTTCTTTAAATTTATCCCAATGGCCTGATTTCTCCCAAAGACTCCTATCAACTACTTGCGGAGATTTAACTTCTTGATAATCATATTTTGTAATGGTTTCCCTAATAAAATCTTCTAAAACTCTATAAATAGTCCACCCTTTAGGGTGCCAAAAAACCATACCAGGTGCTTCTTCTTGTGAGTGAAAAAGTGAATATTTTTTTCCCAACTTTCTATGATCTCTTTTCTCAGCTTCTTCAATTCTAGACATATATTCTTTTAATTCTTTAGAGCTGTTCCAAGCTGTTCCATATATTCTTTGTAGCATTTCATTGTTAGAGTCTCCGCGCCAATAAGCCCCGGATACTTTCATTAGCTTAAATACTCTTAGATGTCTTGTATTTGGAACATGAGGACCTCTGCACATATCAATATATTCTTGATGTTTGTATAACTTTATGATTTCATTTTTAGGGATATTTTTAACTATGTCTATCTTGAAAATTTCACCTCTATCAGTAAAAACCTCCGTTGCTTTCTCTGGACTAACTATTTCAACTTCTACATTATAATCTCTATCAACTAACTCTTTCATTCTTTTCTCAATTTTGAGAAGATCATCAGGAGTGAAGGTATCTTTATAAGAAATATCATAATAAAAACCATCTTCAATTACTGGCCCTATTGCCATTTTTGCTTCGGGGTATAATTGCTTTACAGCATGTCCAAGAAGATGAGCGAAAGAATGTCTAATAATTTCTAGTCCTTCATCATCTTTAGAAGTAATAATCTGTATCTGAGAATTTTGAGTTATGGGAATACAAGTATCGGTTAATTTCCCATTCACTCTCCCCGCTAGAGCTGCTTTTGCTAAACCAGGACCGATTTCTGATGCTATTTGATCAATTGTGACAGCGGAATCATATTTTTTTTCAGTTCCATCAGGTAATGTAATTATCGGCATGATTTTCTACAAATTTGAGTAAAATCCTAGAGCTTCCTTAACTCTATTTAATGTTAACTTAGAAACCTCCTCAGCAGTAAGCTTACCTTTATTTAGTATTCTTTTTAACTCTTCTGGATCATTCATTAATTCTTTATATTTTTCTTGAATTGGTTTAAGAACGTTAATCATTGCTTCTGTAAATTCTGGTTTGAATTTACCCCAGCCCATTTCTGCACAATACTCAGCTGCTTTCTCTCTACCTTTGCCAGAAATTATTGAATAAATTGTTAGAAGATTATCAGCTTCAGGTCTTGAAGGATTTCCAAATTCTAATCCTAATTCTGAGTCGGTTTTTGCACGTTTTATTTTCTTAGTAATTACATCTGGACTATCTAATAAAGTAATCCTACTATTCTCATTTGGGTCGCTTTTACTCATTTTTTTTGTTCCGTCAGTCAGACTCATGACTTTGGAACACTCTTTCAAAATTAAAGGATTTGGAACTTTAAGTATTGGATTATCTTTTGTTCCGAATTTTGAATTAACTCGTTGAGAAGCAATATCTCTCGCAAGCTCTAGATGTTGCTTTTGATCTTCTCCAACAGGAACCAAATCAGCGTCATAGAGAAGAATATCCGCTGCCATAAGAACTGGATAATCTAATAATCCAATAGAGACATTATCTCCTTGTTTAATTGACTTTTCCTTGAACTGAATCATTCGCTCCATCCAATTTAAGGGAGTTAAGCAATTTAATATCCAGCAAAGCTCGCTATGGGCGCTTATCTGACTTTGAATGAATATTGAGCATTTATTAGGATTCATCCCACAAGCAATATACAAAGCGGCTGTAGATAGAGAATTTTGATGAAGAGATTTTGGGTCATGCGGAGTGGTTATCGCATGAAGATCAACAACGCAAACAAAGGTTTCGTAATTTTCTTGTAATTCAACCCAATTTCTTATTGCTCCAAGCCAATTACCAATATGAACATCTCCTGTGGGTTGAACACCAGATAAGACTCGCTTCTGATTCACTTATCCTTGCTCGCTTTTATTTGTGGAATCATCTTCATTTGAACTTGATTCTGTTTCTTTATCATTATCTTTTTTTTCAGGATCTTGAGCAACATTGTTTGCCTGATCAGTATCAGCGACCACTTGTTCTTTAACTGGCTTTTCTGGTCTTGCAAAAGGGTTTGGCTTTGTTTTGGCTGAGTTGTTACTCTCGCCGTTATAGTTTCCCCTGTTACCCCTGCCTCTTCTTTGGTCATTGGCTGGCGCTTGAGACCTATATTCGTTAACTAAATTTTCAAGACTTCCATCTTCAAGCATTTGGGCAAGAGTTCTTACTGCGAAACCTAGAACAGCCACAGTAGATCGAAGATTAAAGGCTTCTTGTAATGATCTTGCTGCTCGCATTTCATTGTCGCTTAAGCGAATACGAAAGCCTCCCTCTCTATTGTTAGGACCTCTGCCACCTCTGAAATTATTACGCCCATTTTGTCTTTGGTTTTGGAATTCGCCACCACCTGATTGATTATTGGTGTAAGAGTCACCCATGAACATATTTGCCAATAGGGGCAAGTGTGACGCATAGCCGGTACTTTTGCGACATATTTGAATATCTTGATTAGCACTTTCACATCTAACGATATGGATCACAGGGGGAATGATTTGATTTCTTTAGGAATAAATTTTTTTCTTAAAAACGTAAAACCTTCTTTCTTTGAGGTTATTAAGGGAAAATTTGCTTTAAAATGAAAGTTAGCTAAGAAGAAACTGTATTTATTGAAATCGTGGAAAATCATTCATTAACAAAATCTTCTCTCTCCTTACCTTCTTTTTCGATTCCGAAAATTAGTCTCTTTATTGGGCTAACCATCACAGGTCAATGGGTTTTGAGTGATGTGGCCCATATCCCTGGAGGTGGATTTGGATTGCTATTAGGACTTGGTTGTATTTTTTATTTTTTAAAACCAGGAAAGGTTTCATTTGATACCCCATCAACTGTTCAAGGATGGTTAAGGAGATGTCATGACGTTTTAGAGGATTTTGAGTACTTACTTGAGGATGGAGAGCAAAGTGAAAGAAAAAAAGAAAGAATTAACTCCTTGCAAAAAATTATTGACAGAGGGGAAGATCAAAACATTGGTTTCTTGAAAACAAAAGGCGTGAAATTACCCGATAAAGAGAAATTGGAAAAAGTTTTAGGAGTCAAAAAACAAATAAGAGTTTCTTTTCCACCAGCTCTTCCTGTAAGAGATCGAAATTGGATCTTGCCAGATTTAATTCAAGAACAAGATTTTATTGTTTATTCTTTGGAACTTCCAATGAGCGCAGCTGATCTTTTGTGGATTAAAAATATCCCCACTGATCAGCCAGCTTGGCTAATGGTTGCATGTAAAGAATCTACTAATTGGTCTGATGAACGAAATGCATTAGAGGCTCAATTACCAGATAGATGGAATAGCAGGTTATTGAAATGGAATGGATCCCAAACAGAAATGGAAACGGTTCTTTCTCCAATTAAAAAACTTCTTGAAAATCCAAAGAAGAATACAGACATAACTAAGCAAAGACTTTTATCTCGCTTGCATACTTCTTGGCAAAAAGATTTAGAGAAATTAAGAAGGGAAAAATTCAAGGTTATTCAATCAAAATCTCAGTGGATAGTTGCTGGTATTGTTTTCGCCTCCCCTGTCGCCTCAACTGATTTACTTGCAGTTGCAGTTGTTAATGGCTTAATGATCAAAGAAATGTCAAAAATATGGTCTTCCAAAATGAAGCCAGAATTACTTGAGGCAGTTTTACGACAGTTAGCAATGGCTGCAATTGGTCAAGGAGTGGTTGAGTGGAGTGGACAATCCTTGTTGAGCTTGGCAAAGCTTGATGGTTCCTCTTGGGTGGCTGCTGGAACAATTCAGGCCTTGAGTGCTGCTTATTTAACAAGAGTGGTTGGAAGATCGATGGCCGATTGGATGGCTATCAATAATGGAGTTACTCAGCCTGATTTAGAACTTATTAAGCAACAAGCTCCTCAGCTAGTATCAAAAGCTGCTGAGCTAGAAAGAGTTGATTGGGTAGCTTTTTTAAAGCAATCAAAAGAATGGATTCAATCTCAATCTAATAATTACAAAATAAAAACAGTTTGATTTTATGACTTTTCTAGTAAAATTTTGATTTGTATTTATAAAAAACAAATAATTTCTAATTTTAAAATATGATTAATGAGAAGGCTTTTTCTAATTTGATGTATAAGAAAAATAAATTAATTAGATTCACTATTTTCTATGCTTTCATTATTTTATGCTTGTCAGCATGTGTAAATAAAAACACATACAACTCAGTCACTGAAAAACCTTTAGTCCTAACTACTTTTACAATTTTGGCAGACCTTGCTGAAAATGTCGCTGGAGAAAGATTAGAAGTTAAATCAATTACAAAACCAGGCGCAGAGATCCATAGCTACCAATTTACACCTAGTGATATTGTAAAAACTAAAGGAGCAAAACTAATTCTTGAAAATGGTTTAGGTCTTGAAGCTTGGATTTCGAAATTTATGATAAGTACGGGAGAAATCCCCAAGATTAAATTAACTGAAGGGATAAAGCCACTCTTGATAGATGGGGACGCTTATGCAGGGAAGCCCAATCCTCATGCCTGGATGTCGCCGAGAAAAGCCATTAATTATGTAGATAACATAGTTGATGCTTTTATCAAGATAGATCCTGATGGAGTTGATGTATACAGATTAAACGCTTCAACCTATAAAGCTAAGCTCGAATCGCTTGATAAAGAGCTAAGGGATTCTCTAACCTCAATTTCTAAAGAAAAAAGATTTTTAGTGACCTGTGAAGGAGCCTTTTCTTATCTTGCCAATGATTACGGAATGAAGGAGGGTTACTTGTGGCCAGTTAATGCTGAAAGCCAGGCGACTCCAAAGAGAGTGGTTAAGCTTATAGAGCTAATCAAAGAGAATGATGTTCCAACGATTTTTTGTGAAAGTACGGTGAGTCGAAAAGCACAAATGGAAGTTGCAAAATCTAGTGGTGCTATTTTTGGGGGTACTTTTTATGTAGATTCACTTTCAGAGCCAGATGGACCAGCTCCCACTTACATAGAATTACTCAGGCACAATGTTCGATTAATTACTCAAGGCTTAACTCCTGAAACATAAAAAATAATGAATCCAATTTTTAAGAGTCATGAAAAAGATTTTATGCGAATTGAGGCAGATCAGGTTTGTGTCGATTACAACGGTACTGTTGCCCTATATGACGCTAGTCTAAATTTAAAAGCTGGATCGATATGTGGTCTGGTTGGAATGAATGGCGCGGGGAAATCAACTTTTTTTAAAGCTTTAATGGGCTTTCTTAGACCATCAAGGGGAAAGATAAGGATAAATGGACTTAGAGTCAATCAAGCTCAAAAGGATCAGACAGTAGCTTATGTACCGCAAAATGAAGGCATCGATTATGCCTTCCCCATAAGTGTTTGGGATGTTGTGATGATGGGTCGATATGGAGCTATGAATATTTTTCGCATACCAAGAGAGTCAGATAGAAGAGCAGTTTTTCATGCATTGGAGAGAGTTGATCTTCTAGATCTAAGAGATAGACCAATTGGATCATTATCAGGTGGTCAGCGCAAAAGAACTTTCCTTGCTAGAGCTATAGCTCAAAGGGCTTCAGTTCTTCTTTTAGATGAACCTTTTTCTGGGGTTGATGTGCCCACTGAAAAACTAATGTCTGAGCTTTTTTTGCAGTTTAGACAAGAAGGGCACACTATTTTGATCTCTACCCATGATTTGAATCATGTGAGAGATTTTTGTGATTTTGTAGTTCTCATTAATAAGACAGTTCTTGCCTATGGAGAGACTTCGGAAGTATTTACATCGGAAAATATCAATAAAACATTTGGGGGAATGCCACCAAATCCTTTGTCAGCGCCAGAGTCGAGTAAAGATTTTGTAAATGAGTGATCTTTTGATTTCCATTGCGCCAATTAATTGGCTTTTGGATCCATTAACTCATGAATTCATGAGGAGAGCCTTGATGGTTAGTGCATTAGTGGGGGGTGTTTGCGGCCTTCTGTCTTGTTATATGACATTAAAAGGATGGGCCTTGATGGGAGATGCGGTTTCTCATGCAGTCATGCCAGGAGTGGTAGTTGCTTATGCCTTAGGGCTTCCTTTCTCTTTAGGTGCTTTTGTTTTTGGAGTTGGTTCAGTTGCTTTGATTGGATTTATTAAACAGAAATCTAGAATTAAAGAAGACACTGTAATAGGTCTTGTCTTTACTGGCTTTTTTGCATTAGGCATTGTATTGGTTTCAAAAATTAAAAGTAACATTGACCTTATGCAGATTCTCTTTGGTAGCCCTCTAGGTATTTCTCAGTCAGATGTTAATCAGACTTTGATAATCTCTTTTATAGTTATATTTATTTTGCTTCTATTTAGAAAAGATTTAATGCTTTATTGTTTCGATGCTAAACACGCTCGCTCTATAGGGATAAATACTGGAATTCTTCATTATTTGTTGTTAACTTTATTATCACTATCTGCTGTAGTGGGTTTGCAAACTGTTGGTATCATTCTTGTGGTAGCAATGTTGATCACTCCTGGAGCAACAGCATACTTGCTAACTGATCGTTTTGATAGAATGGCAATATTAGCAGTAATAAGTAGCTCTTTCTCTAGTATTTTAGGTGTTTATATAAGTTATTGGTCAGATATTGAAACAGGAGGATCTATTGTGCTAGTGCAAACATTAATATTTTTAATAGCGTTCTTATTTGCTCCAAGATATGGAATATTTAAAAACCAAACTCTTTTAAATAGTGATTAAATTAATACAAATATGAGTAATCTTGCTTCCGAACAAAAATGGAAATGGTGGCCTCTCTTGCCTCTTTATCCGTACGGCACTAAAAGAACAATATTTCGTGAATTAGTGCCTAATCAGATATGGAGTTTTGAACAACTCCAAGGTATTTATTATGTTGCCGTCCCCGTGAGGTTATTAGTTGTAAGAGTAAAGAATGAATTGATGATAATTAACCCTCTTCCTCCGACTGATGAATTGCTGAAGAACATAGAGGTCCTTCAGCAAAAAATCGGACCTGTAAAAACTATTGTTTTACCAACCGCTTCTGGTTTGGAACACAAAATTGCTCTTCCTGCTTTAGCTAGAGCTTTTCCTTATTCAAAAATATGGGTTTGCCCAGGGCAATGGAGTTTTCCAATTCAATTGCCTTTTGATTGGTTAGGTATTCCATCTAAAAGAACAAATATTTTATTGGCCGATGGCTTCCCTCATAGTGAATATTGTGAGTGGTTTTCATTAGGCCCCATTGATATTGGCTTGGGACGCTTTCAAGAGATATCTTGTTTTCACAAACCATCAAGATCTTTGTTGGTCACTGATGCACTTGTAGGTATTGAAGAGACTCCTCCAGAGCTTTTTGATTTGGACCCTACCCCATTATTGTTTCATTCTAGAGAGAAGGGTTCTGAAGAACTCATTGATACGCCGATTTTAAGAAGAAAAGGATGGCTTCGTTTAGTTCTTTTTGCTTCTTACTTGAGACCTGAGAAGTTGGTCATACCAAAAATAAAAGAAATTCTTGGAAACTCTTTTAAAGCAAATTTAAGAAATAAAAGAGCACATTTTGGAATATACCCTTTTTCTTGGCAGCAAGGCTGGGAGCTGTCCGCTAAAAAAATTGTAGGAAAAAATACCCCTCTAATACAAATTGCACCTGTAATAGAAAGGTTGGTTTTCCCTAGAGGACAAAAAGCATTAACAACTTGGTTAAATAAAGTTGAATCCTTACAAGGTCTTTCATGGCTAATTTCCGCTCATTACAGCGGGAAAGTTAGATTTTCAAAAAATGAAATAAAAGGTTTAAAAAATAAAATTAACAGATCAGACTGGGCCCAAAGTAAAGGTGACTTTGGTTTTTTAAGTTGGTTAGATCAAAAATTATTGAAAATCGGTGTAGTGCCTGTGGATCCTCTGAAAAAGTTTAGTGCTTAAATTTTATCTGGGTCGACTGACATCTCTTTATCGGATAAAAGTGTTTCTTCTAACTGTTTCCTTTGCTCCATTTGTCTAAGGAAGTAACCAGTCATCATTGCAGAGGCTAATAAACTAGCCAAATTATCCTTGCTGGAAGTTACTTTTACCTCAAATTGCTCTCCAGGAAGCATTCCAAGTAAACCTTGAACATTGTGTCGGATTATTTCTTGAATTTCGGGACTAGCAGATTTGGCAACTCTTTGTAAAACATCAGCAGGCTGATCTTGTAAGTACTGTATTAGAGCATTTGCCTCATGGCCTTCATTATTGTCAGTAGCTAAAAATTCAGGATTAAACATCCAGCTTTTTCAATTAATTACACACTATCGCAAAACGTACTCCAATAAAATTTAATTTAGGTTATGGGAACCGAATAGGCCTATTTTTTTTTAATGGCCAGTACCTTGTAAGTGCTGTACCGATAACATTTTTTTCTGGGAGAGGTCCCCAAACATGTGAGTCTAAACTATTATTTCGGTTGTCTCCTAAAACCCAAAGTGAATTATCAGGTACATTTATTGCTTCCATTTCATATTGGATAGCTTCTTTAATCCAAGGTTCATTTATTTCTTCTTCGTTTCTAAATAGTTTTCCATTGGAAACTTCTATTTTGTCTCCAGGTAATCCAACAACTCTTTTTATTAGTGCTGAACCATCACTGTAGCCTGCTTCTGTAAGGATTTTGGGGGGGGTGAAAATAACAATCGTATTTAAATTTAAATGTTTATTTAGTTTCTTATTAAGTCTTGGGGTTATTTTTTCTATCAATATTCGATCTTGAATTTGCAAAGTTGGAATCATTGATCCAGATGGAATCCATCTAGGCTCAACTACTTGCCATCTGAATAAAAGCGCAATTAGTATCCAAACCAACAAACTTTTCCAATTATTTTGGTTGTGATTCTTTTTTGATTCGGCGGAGGTCATGAATTTTCTTTGTTTAAGTTTCTTGTTTGAAAGTTTTTTACAAAAATCGAAGTAGTTTTTCTTTTGGAAATTTCATTAGCACGTTACAATTTTTTTATTAGCTTAGAGCTCCTTAAAACTCTAGTAGCAAAGGGAGTGAAATATTTTGTTCTTTGCCCCGGCAGCAGATCAGGTCCTCTTGCATTAGCAGCAGCAAGTCTCTCTAAAAGAGAAGAATTAACACTAATAACGTCAATTGATGAAAGGTCAGCAGCATTTCTTGCTTTAGGAATCAGTGCAGCTAGTGGACAAGTAAGTTGTGTTATTACAACTTCTGGAAGTGCTGTCGCAAATCTTTTGCCGGCGGCTGTTGAAGCAGACAGGTCATGCCATTCAATCTTGTTTTTAACTGCAGATAGACCCTTGCGATTAAAAGAGTGTGGAGCAAATCAAGCAGTTAATCAAGAGGATTTTCTGAAGTCTGTTTGTAGACATTTTGATGAATCTCCAAAAGAAGGAATTCATTTAATTTCTAAAGAGAGACTGACATCCTTAATTGAAAAATCATTCGAAATGGCTTCAGATATCCCTGGCCCAGTTCATATTAACCTTGCTTATGAAGAACCTTTGCATCCCTGTGAAATTGACCAAGAGAAAGTTCTTGATGGATGGGTCTTTGAAGGATTTTTAAAGAACAAAATTATTTCAACTAAGACTGAGTCTTTTAAAAATACCCCATCTTTAAGACTGCCAAAATTAGATCCATTCTCTTTGGGAATAATCATTGTTGGCCCATGGAGAGGGAAAGCAAAAGACCTTCTTTCTTTTAGGGAAGCATTGAAGAAATGGCAAAAATTAACTAGTTGGCCAATTCTGGCTGATCCACTCTCTGGAGTTCTTAATGATCAAGAAGGGTTAATAAATCATTGGGATCTTTTTTTCTCAACAGGTTTATTTGAAAAAATCAAAGAGATTCAGGTCTTACGCTTGGGTCCACTCCCACCAAGTAGAGAATTACAAATTTGGCTTAAAAAACCTGGAAAAATTCAATTACTTATTACTGAGGGAGATTATAGAAATCTTGATCCTATAGGTGTATCAATTCAATATAGTGAAGGATTTTCTTTTTGGGTTAATAAATTGTTTGAGAGTATTACCACGAAGCCAGCAATAGATAAAAAAATTGTTAGTCAAAGATTGACTAAAGAGCTTGTAAATTATGATTTATTCATCCATGATTGGCTTGATAAAAGGTTGTTTAGAAATGGGTTGATTACAGAACCTGCTTTGGCTAGATTTCTATCTCGTCTTTTGCCTAGTTCTGTCCCTGTTATGCTTGCCTCAAGTAGTCCTATAAGAGATTGGTTGAGTTATTCGGGAGATGGGGCTTTCTTAAGAAGGTGCTTCGGCTTTAGAGGATGTTCAGGCATTGATGGAACACTCTCAATGGGTATGGGATTATCAATAATTATGGGGAGAATGGTATTGATCACAGGTGACTTGGCACTTCTTCACGATACTAATGGTTGGCTATTTTCAAAGGATAAAAATATTAGTCTAATCGTAATCATGATAGATAATGGAGGAGGTGGTATATTTAATCAATTAAATATAGATAGAATTCAAGAAGGAGATTTTGAAGAAATTTTTCTTATGCCTCAGCAAGTTTGTCATCTTACACTTGCAAAAGCCTATGGATTGAAATATAAGCAAGTTTCTTGCTTATATGATTTAGAACAAGCAATTGAATGGAGTTTTTCTTTATCAACAAATGTATTAATAAGAGTTTGTACTAACTCTGTTGAGGATCATAAATTGAGAGTAAGTTTACGTGATGAACTAAAAAGAACATTATCTGAGAATTTATCAAGTTTTAACTAATTTAAAAATGACTTTAAAACCTGTCACACCTAAAGAAATCTCTAGAAGAGTTCTCCCTGGGGAAATTATTACCTCATGGGTTTCTTTTGGTGAATACAAAGATATCCTGCTTGATATAAGTCCCGAGGGAATTGCTCGCGTTGCGATAAATCGTCCTGAGAAAAGAAATGCTTTTCGACCTCAAACAATCTCAGAACTTTGTGATGCATTTATCAGAATAAGAGAAGATCCGAACATTGGAGTTGTTTTATTTACCGGGGTTGGACCTTCAAAAGATGGAAAGTTCGCTTTTTGTTCTGGTGGAGATCAAACTATCCGTGGAAGTGGTGGATATCTCGGTGATGATGGTATTCCACGTTTAAACGTCCTCGATTTACAACGTATAATTAGGAGCCTTCCAAAAGTAGTTATTGCGCTTGTACCTGGCTTCGCAATAGGAGGTGGACATGTTTTACACTTGATTTGTGACTTGAGCTTGGCTGCAGATAATGCAATCTTTGGTCAAACAGGACCTAAAGTGGGGAGTTTTGATGCAGGTTTTGGATCAAGTTATTTAGCAAGGGTTGTGGGTCAAAAGAAGGCCAGAGAAATTTGGTTCCTTTGTAGGAAGTATGGAGCGCAAGAAGCTTTAGATATGGGACTAATAAATGCCATCTCACCGATTAATTTGCTCGAGTCAGAGGGGGTTAAGTGGGCTAGAGAGATACTTCAAAACAGTCCAACTGCCATAAAATGTTTGAAATTCTCTTTTAATGCTGATACCGATGGATTAGCTGGTATACAAGAGCTCGCTGGCCAGGCAACACATCTTTTTTATACGACTGATGAGTCAAAGGAGGGAAGAAATGCTTTCATGGAGAAAAGGGATCCTGATTTCTCCGAATCAAAATGGCTTCCATGATTTTATTTGATTTATCCGAAAGATAAATCTTTCTTTTTAATGAATTAAATGCGAATACTTTTTGCTGCTGCAGAATGCGCCCCAATGATAAAAGTTGGAGGTATGGGTGATGTTGTTGGTTCATTACCTCCTGCTCTTAAAAAACTTGGACATGATGTTCGATTAATAATTCCAGGCTATGGAAAACTATGGACTTTGATGGATATTGCACCTGAACCTATTTTTCGAGCCAACACAATGGGTGTTGACTTTTCTGTTTTTGAAACAAGGCATCCATCTAATGGATTGCCAATTTACTTAGTTGGACATCCATGTTTTGATGCTGAGCGTATTTATGGGGGAGAAGATGAAGATTGGAGGTTTACTTTTTTTGCAAGTGCAGTCTCTGAATTTGCATGGAATTCATGGAAGCCACAAGTTCTCCATTGTCATGATTGGCATACTGGGATGATCCCCGTTTGGATGCATCAAGATCCCGAAATCAGTACAGTATTTACTATTCATAATCTCAAGTATCAAGGCCCCTGGAGATGGAAACTTGATCAAATAACCTGGTGCCCATGGTATATGCATGGTGATCACACAATGGCATCAGCAATGTTGTATGCCGATAGAGTTAATGCGGTATCTCCTACTTATTCAAGGGAAATCCAAACATCTGAATATGGAGAAAAATTAGAGGGACTTTTGAATTATATTTCAGGGAAATTACGTGGAATATTGAATGGAGTTGATCTGGATGAGTGGAATCCAGCAAAGGATAACTCATTGCCAGCTAAATTTAGTGTAGATAATATTTCTGGCAGAGCAATTAATAAAAGAGTCCTTCAAGAGAGAATGGGACTTGAGGTGAATCCAGATAAATATCTAATGGGTATGGTTGGTAGACTTGTTGATCAAAAAGGTATTGATCTTTTACTGCAAGTAGCTAATAGGCTTCTTTCTTATACTGACTCTCAAATCGTTGTTCTTGGTACAGGTGATCGTTATTTAGAGTCATCTTTATGGCAGCTTGCGATTGAGTATCCTGGTCGTTTTTCTGTTTTTCTTACTTACGATGATGCTTTATCTAGGCTCATTTATGGAGGAGTTGACGCATTCCTAATGCCTAGTCGATTTGAACCATGTGGAATCAGTCAATTATTGGCTATGCGTTATGGTGCAATTCCGATCGTTAGAAAAGTAGGAGGTTTAGTTGATACGGTAGAGCCTTATAATCCCATGAATGGAACAGGTTCTGGATTTTGCTTTGACAGGTATGAACCAATTGACTTCTATACAGCATTAGTTCGATCTTGGGAAGCTTATAGACATCAAAAAAGTTGGAGGGAGTTACAAGTGAGAGCGATGTCGAATAAATATAGTTGGGATAGATCGGCGAAGGAATATGAATTAATGTATAAAGATGTTTGTGGGATTAAGGAGCCTTCTCCCGATGCAGCAGAGGTCGAAAAGTTTTCTTATGGCCAAGAGGCAGATCCTTCAAGGAAAGGTAAAAAAATAAAATTATAGTTTTTTTGAGTCTTTAGATTACTTTACTTCTGTGCATGTATTTATATGGAGATTACTTTTAAGGACTTAATTGCACTATGGGGGAAGCCAGTTAATCAAGAGGAAATGGATCTTGATTTAGCTGTTGGTTCTGTCTCTACTGACTCTAGAACAATTGAAAGAGGTGATTTCTTTATCCCTTTAGTAGGTAATACATTTGATGGCCATGATTACTTAGATATGGCTTTTGATAATGGCATACAAGCAGCAATAGTTTCTGAACAATTTAAAGGTTTGGTGCCAACAGGCTTGATTCACTGGGTGGTCCCAGATACTCTGTATGCCTATCAACAGATCGCATTGCTTCATCGGAGAAATTTAAATCTTCCTGTAGTTGCTATTACTGGTTCTGTTGGAAAAACAACTACAAGAGAATTGATAAAAGCAATTTTGTCTTCTCTTGGTGAAATTGTTACTAGCAGAGGGAATGAAAATAATGATATCGGTGTTCCAAAAACTCTTCTTAGAGGGTCTGAAAAAGATGCTGCTTTTGTTCTTGAAATGGGTATGCGTGGCTTAGGTCAAATTGAACGTCTCTCTCGAGTTGCTGAGCCTGATATTGCAGTAATAACAAATGTGGGACAAGCTCATATTGGTATTCTCGGTAGTAGAGAAAATATTGCGAAAGCTAAGTCGGAAATCACCTCGAATTTAAGATCTGATGGCGTGGTGATTATCCCCTTTGGGGATAACCTCTTAGAGAAAGCTTTATGTGAAAAATGGTCAGGACGTATTGTTCGAGTAGCGATAGAAGGAGTTTCACTGAATTGGTTCGGTAGTAAAGATGAGTGTTTTGCTTTTAAAGATATTAAACCGGATTATCTTTCTCAAATTGACATGCAGAATAAGCTCATGTCTTTTGAGGGCAATAAATTTAAATTACCCCTAGAAGGAATACATAATGCTATGAATTTTTTGATAGCATTGACTGTCGCAACTGAATTAGGGCTATCATTAAAGAATCTAGATCAATTAAAAATCAATATGCCGGTCGGAAGAAATAGATTAGTTAATTGTGGACAATTTTTAGTTTTAGATGAGACTTATAATGCATCTCCCGAATCTGTTATTGCATCTTTAGAGTTATTAGTAAGCAAGCCTGGCAGACATTTTGCAGTTTTAGGTACGATGCTTGAGTTGGGCACTGAGAGTATTTCACTTCATCAGAAAGTTCTTAGAAGAGCCGTTGAATTAGGTCTTACTGGAATTGTTTTTGTCTCTTATGGGGAAGAAAATAATTTTATAAAAAAGATAATCAAAGAATTGCCAAATCATGATGTAGTGAAAACTCCAAGAGATGCTGCTATGTCATTATTGTCCTGGCTCTCACCAGGAGACAATATTCTGATTAAAGGAAGTCGTATGTTGGAATTAGAGAAAGTATTACCTTATTTACAGCGATAACCAATTTTATGTGGTTAGTCTGTTTTGGTTCGAATAATTGCTTTTGATCTCTCAACTACTAGACTCTTATCTGGAATATCTTTGCTTATTGTTGAGCCTGCGCCGATTGTTACATGTGAGCCAATCTTGATGGGCGCAACTAGTACTGAATTTGCACCAGTTTTTGAATAATCATCAATAATTGTTTGATGTTTATTCTTACCATCAAAATTAGCTGTAATAGTCCCTGCTCCAAGATTAATGCTTTTCCCAAGAGTTGAATCCCCTACATAGCTTAAATGATTGATTTTTGTTCCTTCACCAATAAAACTTTTTTTTATTTCTACAAAGTTTCCTATCTTAGAATTTTCACTTATATTTGATTCCGGCCTTATGTGAGCGAATGGACCAATTGATGTATTATTTCCAACCTTAGCTTCATTGATGAATGAATGAATGGCTAATACATTTTCCGCAAGTGTTGAATTTGTTATGACACTACCTGGCCCTATATGACAACCATTGCCAATATCGCATTTACCACGAAAATGGGTTTGTGGCTCAATGATTACGTCTTTACCAAAGTTCGAATCCTCACTTAGTGAACAACTAATAGGATCGATAAATGAAACTCCTTTACTCATCCAAAGGGATTTAAGCTTTTCTTGGACGTATTGTTCGCATTCAGATAGTTGAAATCTATCATTAATGCCCTTAATCTCATATGGATTATCTACCTGAAAATGTAATGCTTTTTTGAGTAAACTTATAGTATCTGTTAGATAAAGTTCATTTTGACTATTTTTGCTAGATAATAAGTTTAAAACATCTGATAATTGTTGCCAATTGAAACAATATATGCCTGCATTTATTAATTTATTTTTTCTCTGTTCGTTAGTGCAATCTTTCTCCTCAATAATTTTTTTTACAAGTCCTGACTCATCTGTGAATACTCGACCATAGCCTATTGGTGAGTCTAAACTTGCAGATAAAAAAGTTACACTAGCGTTGGATTCTTTGTGGGATTTTATAAGTGAGTTTAGAGTTTTCTCCTTTAGGAGTGGGACATCACCATTCAATACTAAAAGCTCTCCTTTAAATCCTTTTAACTTTGGTCTTAATTGTTGGATTGCATGTCCAGTTCCATTTTGAGGTTGCTGAAGAACAAAATCTAAGTCTTGATGACTTTTTAGAGAGTCTTTTACTAAGTTAGCTTGATGTCCTACAACTATTAATCTACGGCTTGGATTAAGGCCCTGAGTACAGGACAAAACTCTATCAATAAGTGATTTCCCTGCTAAAGGATGAAGAACCTTAGGCAGCTTACTTTTCATTCGCGTTCCTTTCCCAGCCGCTAAAATTGCGATGGCAAGCATTAGAGTACTTTTTTGAAGAAATCTAATTGCTTTATTACTTTTGCGCAGTATTCCATCGTTTTCTCCATGATGAAGTGTTTATTAATTGACTTTTAGATTGTTCTAGTTCTCTGATTGAAATAATTTCTTTAGATTTCCCTTCCCCTGTTGGATCTCTGTAAGGAATTGATGAACGTGTAGTTAGGTGTTCTAATTCCCTGGTGCTTAAGTCTTTAAGCTTGCTATTCTTTGAAATGAACTCTTTCCCTATTGGTCTTTTCATAGCAACTGTCCCTGAGCTCCATTTGCTTGAGGTATCAGTTGAGGGAGCTATTGAGTAGATTTTTAAGCCAGCTCTTTTGAAACTCGCTCTAATTGAGGCAGCAGTTGAATATGTAATCAAGCGGCCGTCGTAAGAAAGTCTTTCTTTTAATGAAGAGATGAATTCCTCGCTCCATAGCTCGGGACACTTTTGTGGAGAAAAAGGATCAAGAAGAATTAAATCAAACAGTAGAGAATCTTTTATTTCATATATTTTTTTTCTTGCATCTCCCCAGTGAATAGTTCCTTCGTTAAAACCTTCAGTCCATTTCCCTGATTTGTTTAAGGAATTAAAAAAATGCAATACTTTTGGAGACCAAATTTCCTGAAATTTTTTTTCATTAAGACAAAGATTTAGAGGCCTTTGATCAATCTCAAGTCCATGCCATTCGATTTTAATATTGCGTTGAAGTAACTCTTCGAGTATAGATCCAGTATTGTACCCTAAGCCCATACAAACATCTAAAATAACTATTTTTTCTGCATTAGAAAATTGCTCTAATTGAGCAGGTAATAGATATTTATTAATTGATTCTCTGAGTGCTCCGTCTCTATCATGAAATCCTTCTTCATAGCTAAAGCTATAAAGACTTAAACTCCCATCTTTTGTCGTTTGTTTTTTATAGTCATCCAATTCTAAGAAAAATTAATTTTTTTGTTGAAGTCTCTCAAGATGACTCCAAAAATCAGGATATGAGATTGAAGCAGCTTCACTACGTCGTAATGTCGAATTAGAATTAGCCATTATTGATGCAATAGCTAGACTCATTGCTATACGGTGATCATCTTCACTATCAAGCTCGCATCCTTCTAAATTATTTCCTCCATAGATAGTCAGACCATCTTGATATTCATCTACTTTGGCTCCCATTCTTTTTAACTGCCTGGTCATTACAGCTAATCTATCAGTTTCTTTAACCCTCAATTCACTTGCTCCTTTTATTTGACTGATACCATTACAAAAACATGCTGCTACGGATAATACAGGAATCTCGTCTACAAGCCGAGGCATTATCTCACCACCAATTTTAAATGGTTTCAAGTTCTTTTCGTAGGAAACTTCAATGTCTCCGACAGGCTCGCCGGCCACATCTCTTTTGTTTATTATGTTGATATTTGCTTCCATTATTTCTAATACATCAAGTATTCCAGTTCTTGTTGGATTAAGGCCAACATTTTCAACAATTAATTCTGATCCGGGTATGATGCTACCTGCAACCAACCAAAATGCAGCTGAACTGATATCACCCGGAACAATAATTGATTGACCTTTTAAATCTTTACCCGGGGAAACAGTTATATGTCTACCCATTTCACCCCCAACTTCCAGGTTGGCTCCAAAGGCTTTTAACATTCTCTCGCTATGATCTCTTGATCTGGCGGGTTCAATAACAGTCGTTGAACCCTCTGCATTAAGAGCCGCTAGTAGGATTGCAGATTTTATTTGAGCACTTGCTACTGGAGTGCCAATTACGGCACCTCTTAATTTGTTCCCAATAATCGATAAAGGAGCTAAGTCTCCACCGCATCTTCCAGAAACTTTAGCCCCCATCATTCTTAGCGGCTGTCCTACTCTTTTCATTGGCCTATTTCGGAGTGATTTATCTCCTGTAAGGATGAAATGATGATTTTCTTGACCGGCTAATAATCCCATTATTAATCTCATAGTTGTTCCTGAATTTCCGCAGTTCAAAATATCCTCAGGCTCTTGGAGTCCATTTAATCCAACGCCCTCGATTTCAATAATGTCTCCTTTCCTGATTGGACTAATCTTTACGCCCATTGACCTAAGGCATTCAGCAGTACTTATTGGATCTTCGGCAGGTAAAAGACCCTCAATTATTGTTTTCCCCTTAGCGATAGCACCAAACAGCAGTGCTCGATGAGAGATTGATTTATCTCCAGGTACTTTCACTTTCCCACATAGTGACCCTCCTTTAGGAAGGTCTCTTAAAGACTTATCTTTAGTGGGAACTTTCAATGAAAAAACAAAATATTATTTTTTATTTTATTTATCGATAAGCTTTATTCTTGATTTATGAATTGTTTATTTGTTTTTGACGCATTAGTTCGTCGATAACGTAACCAAATAATTCTGGATTTGGTTGTTTGTTTTCCAGCTCCGACAAGCCTAGCTCTGCCCATCTTTCATCGACTTTATCTTCAAGTTCTTTAGGCCTTGTTAATGGTTTGCCCCAATCATGATTTTTCTCTGGGCCAATTTTTGTTGTTGCATCAATAGCTAATCTTCCTCCTAATCCGATATGTTCACTCGCGAAATCAAGAGTATCAAAAGGAGTATTCTCGAGTATAAATAAATCTCTTTGAGGGTCAACTTGGCTGGATAGGACCCAAACTACTTGCCTAGGATCTCTTACATTGATAGTTGAATCGACTACAACGACAAATTTTGTATATGTAAATTGGGGTAAAGCACTCCAAAACGCCATAGCAGCTCTTTTCGCCTGGCCTGGATATGCTTTGTCAATGGATATAACTGCTAACTTATAACTCAAGGCTTCCATCGGTAGGAAAAAATCAATAATTTCAGGGATTTGTTGTTTAAGTATTGGTGTATAAATTCGATTTAATGCTATAGCCAGCATGGCTTCTTCTTTTGGAGGCCTACCGCTAAAGGTTGTTAAAAATACAGGTTTTTTCCTTTGAGTCATGCAGTGAAATCTAATTAAAGGTGAGGACTCAGCACCCCCATAGAAACCCATATGGTCTCCAAAAGGACCATCCATCATCTCTTCTCCAGGAGATATGGATCCTTCAAGAACAATTTCACTATGACTAGGTACCTGAAGATCAATAGTTTTGCATTTTGTTAATCGAACACCCTCTCCTGCATACAAACCTGCAAAAAGCCATTCGCTGAGCTGCACTGGAATTGGAGTTGCTGCCGCCATGACAAGAAGTGGATGAACTCCAATAGCAACAGCTACTTCTAACTTCTTATTCATTGCAGCTGCTTTTCTAAGATGCCTGGCTCCTCCTCGTACACTTAACCAATGGACTGTCATGCTCTTTGCGGATTGTCTTTGGAGTCTGTAAACACCAACATTTGGCACGCCTGTTTCAGGATCTTTCGTTATTACTAGTCCTAAAGTGATGGCACCTCCAGCATCCTCTGGCCAGGGACGTAAAAGTGGTAAATGATTTAGATCCAAATCTTTTTCACCAATTACCTTTTGATGGCATGGTGGTAATAGATCAATATCAGGACGTGCTTTAAGTAGATCCCAAGCAACTGAAGCAAAAGCTTTTGTTTCTCTAAATCCTTTCGGAGGTCGCGGTTGCTGAAGAAGTGCTAATTTTTTTCCAAGATCCTCCAATTCTTCTTGCTTCTCTAAGCCCATACTCCAAACCACACGTTCCATTGTCCCAAGTAAATTGACTGCAACAGGAATTGATGATCCTTTAACATTTTCAAAAAGTAGAGCAGGTCCTCCCATGCCAAGTACACGGTCACTTATAGCCGCAATTTCTAAGTCACTATCAACTGGACTGCTTATTCTCTTTAGTTGACCTTTTTTATCTAGAAGAGTAAGAAAATCTCTTATATCCCGTGTAAGAGGTTCTTGACGAAATAATTTCATGAAGGTCTGCAGGATTAACCTATATATCTAATTACTGTGACGCAACTTATCAGTCTTTGTGGAAATGAAACTTTCTTATTTTTATACAGCGGCAGATGTGCCGAGTGGAATTATTCCTGAATCATCAGTAGTTATTGATGTTCTTAGAGCTACAACAACTATTGCTTGGGCACTTGAAAATGGTGCTGATTCAGTACAAGTGTTTGCAGATGTTGATGAACTTAAAAATCAGGCAAAGAGTTTTGACCCAAAAGATAAAATACTAGTTGGGGAGAGAGGAGGAAAAAAATTAGATGGATTTGATCTAGGAAATTCTCCATTAGGAGTTTCCACTGAGAGAGTAAAAGGAAAAAGAGTTTTCATGAGTACTACTAATGGAACAAGGTCACTTCATCGTGTAAGAGAATCTAAAAGTTTGTATACGATGGCACTTCCAAACAGAAAAGCTATTGCGGAAAGATTGAAAAGTGATAATCCCAAAGAAGTTTGGATTGTTGGTAGTGGGTGGGAAGGTTCCTACTCTTTGGAAGATTCTCTAGCAGCTGGTGCTTTAGCTTCTATTTTAATGGATCAATTAGAGTCGGTTCAGATATTAAATGATGAATTGATGGCCTCGATAGCACTATGGAAAAATTGGGAGAATGATGTTGAAGGATGTTTACGTATTGCAAGTCATGGACAAAGGCTTGCAGGAATAGGTAATCATGATGATGATTTCGCTTGTTGCTCTTCTTTGGACAATCTTTCTATCATTCCAAAACAGATGGAGATGGGCGTACTTCGCTCAAACTAACTTTTAAATTATTTTTTATTTATTTAACTCAGTGTCAGATTTTTTGGCTGCGGCCTTACAGCTAACAAGTACCTCAGACATAGACGCAAATCTCAATGCTGCAGAAGAACAAATTGAGTTGGCGTCAAGGCGTGGGGCTGATCTTGTGGGACTACCTGAAAACTTTGCCTTTTTGGGCGAAGATCAGAAAAAATTAAAAATTGCATCTTCAATATTTGAAAAATGCAATAGTTTTTTGGTGACGATGGCAAGAAGATATCAAGTCGTTTTGCTTGGTGGTGGTTTTCCTGTCCCTGCTGGTGATGGAGTAAGAACTTTAAATAGAGCGGAGTTGTTTGGTAAGGACGGTCAATCTCTAGCAAAATATGACAAAATTCACCTTTTCGATGTTGATCTTCCTGAGGGCAATACTTATAGAGAATCTGAAACTATTGTTTCCGGAAGTGAGTCTCCACCTGTTGTTGATGTCCCAGGCCTTTGCAAAATCGGATTATCTATTTGTTACGACGTTAGATTCCCTGAACTTTATCGGGATTTGGTAAATAAAGGCGCAGATCTATTAATGATTCCAGCAGCTTTTACTGCTTTTACGGGAAAGGATCATTGGCAAGTCTTGCTCCAAGCGAGAGCTATTGAAAACACAGCTTATGTTGTTGCACCAGCTCAAACTGGTCGTCACTATGGCAGAAGACAAAGTCATGGACATGCAATGGTTATTGATCCATGGGGGACAGTTCTGGCAGATGCAGGGGTAGTCCAAGGAGCAGCAATAGCTCCTGCTGATAAAGAGAGAGTTGGGAGAATAAGAGGACAAATGCCCAGCCTAAAACATAGAAAAACAGAGCTTTTTATTTGATGTTTAAAGATCAATCTTTAAAATCAAAACTAGGATTGTTTGCAGGATTTGTTTTTTGTTCAAATCTTTTTATTTCTTTACCGCTCAGATCTGCTAGTGCTCTCGCGGCTTGGGCCTTAACTAGTAACGGGACTCTTAAATTACGAACTTCCTCTGGGGCTAAATTAGATGCTTTTTATCAATCCTCAACCACTAATAAAGGTGAGAGGGTTTGGATAGATTTCCCTGGAGAATTAAGTCGTCCTAGGACTATTAAAGGTAATGGATCAGTCAAGGAAATCAGACTAGGTAAACCCTCCAAGGGCAAAACAAGGCTTGTTATTGAGTTTCTTCAATCAGTTGAATTAGAACCCTCAAAATTACAATTAATTGGTATATCACCAAACAACTGGGAATTGGAACTTTTTGGCCTAGAAAGTAATTCTTTCCGTTCTATTGAAGAAGGAAATATCCTAAGAAACTCAATTAAAAGAACTTTTGAAAAAATAAATACTCAAGATTTAGATGTTACTTCTTTGCCATATGTACCCTATGGAAAATATAAAGTAGTTATAGATCCTGGCCATGGTGGGTCAGACCCTGGTGCTGTTGGAATAAATGGACTGAGAGAAACTGATATTGTTTTAGAAGTGTCAAAGAGTGTTTCAGGATTTCTTACTAATAAAGGTGTAAAAACTATTTTAACGCGGAATTACGAGACAACATTAGATTTACAGCCAAGAGTTAACAAGGCTAATAATTCAAAAGCGGATGCTTTTGTGAGTATTCATGCAAATGCAACACGAGGAAAAAGAAAAGATGTGAATGGTTTAGAGACTTATTATTACTCTGGTTATAAAGGTTATTCTTTAGCAAAAAATATTCAAAAACAAATTTTAATTGTTTCTCCACAAAGCCCTGATAGAGGTGTTCGTAGATCACGCTTTTATGTAATTAGAAAAACATCAATGCCTGCAGCTTTAGTAGAGATTGGATTTGTTACTGGCAGATATGATGCCGATTTATTACGACAAAAAGCTTACAGGGATAAAATGTCCTTTGCTATCGCTAGGGGAATACTGAATTATCTAAAAGTTTCAAATTAGATATGCGTCTTGGATTGTTTGATAGTGGTATTGGAGGCTTTACTGTTCTGAAAAAGGTTATTGAGTTATGTCCCAATAATTCATTTATATATTTGGCTGATACAGCAAGACTTCCATATGGAGTAAAAACAACTAATGAGATCAAAAAAATTGCAGAAGAAATATCATTTTGGTTTCGTTATCAAAATATTGATGCTTTTTTGGTTGCCTGTAATACAACAAATGCAATTGCCTTGGATGTACTTAAAAATAATTTAGAAGTCCCTATTTTTGACTTGATTGGATCTGCTGCCTCAACCATTCAGGAATCTAGGGTTGGTGTTCTGGCAACCCCTTCTACAGTAAAAACTAAGGCTTATACAAATGCGATTTTGGAATTCAAGCCAAAAACTTTTGTAATTGAACAACCATGCCCTGCATTTGTTCCAATGATTGAAATGGATAATATTAATTCAGATGAAATTACCGATGTTGCGACTAGATATTTACAACCTCTTTTAAAACAAAAAATACATTCTTTAATTCTTGGCTGTAGTCACTATCCTCTCATAACTCCATTGCTGACTGAGATTTTACCCTCTAGTATTAAATTGATTGACCCTGCAGAAGCTCTTTCTTTGAAATTAAAGTTGTTTATGGATTCAAAAGGAGGCAATTATTCAAATAAAAGAAATTTAGTGGATTTAAATTTTTACGTAACCTCCAAACTCAAAAATTTCCCCAATAAAGCTAAGCATTGGTTAGATGTGTTTCCTGAAGTTAATCTCGTTTCGCTGCAGAAGAAGGGCTGAGTCTCTTAATATCAAAAAGTAGAGCGGTTTTATGACCACAGCCACGGAAATTCTTCAACCTGTAGAACTTGATCTGGAAGCGTTGCTTTTGGATCTTCGCAGCCTCATAGGTGCTGGACATCCTATTTTGCAGGCAGCAGCAGAACATCTTTTTAGTGCAGGAGGTAAACGTTTAAGACCTGGAATTGTTTTATTAATTTCACGAGCTTTGACGGCTGAAAAGGATCTTCCTTTAAAGCATCGAAAATTGGCCCAGATTACTGAGATGATTCATACCGCATCTCTTGTTCATGATGATGTCGTTGATCAAGCTGATACACGAAGAGGTGTTGAAACTGTCCATAGTAGATTTGATCCCCGGATAGCTGTTCTTGCAGGAGATTTTCTATTTGCTCAAGCAAGTTGGCATTTGGCAAATCTTGAGAATTTAGATGTTGTTAAATTGTTAAGTAGGGTGATTATGGATCTGGCTGAAGGTGAAATAAAGCAGGGTCTTAATAGATTTGATTCAAGTCAATCCTTTGATAGTTATTTAGAAAAAAGTTATTGTAAAACTGCCTCTTTAATTGCTAATAGCTCCAAGGCTATTGGTGTTTTATCTGATGTAGATCAAGAGAGCTTAAATTCACTTTATTTTTTTGGAAGACAGTTAGGATTAGCTTTTCAAGTGGTTGATGATATTCTTGATTTTACTGGAAATGATGAACAATTAGGTAAACCAGCAGCTAGTGATCTTCAAAGCGGTTATCTAACAGCACCTGTTTTCTATGCTTTGGAAGAAAATTCAGCTCTTAGCCAACTTATTAATGATAAATTCTCCAAGAAAGATGATCTTGAGAAGGCTCTATCTCTCGTAAGAGATTCAAACGCGATCAAAAAATCAAGAGAATTAGCCGAAAAATTTGCTTCTGAATCAAAAGATTCAATTTCATGGTTGCCAGATTCACCATCAAAAAAAGCACTACTTGAATTACCAGAATTTGTAATTAGTAGACTTTATTAATTTAGAAGTTATTTAATGTTTGTTCAATTTCTTTTAAATGGGTGATTTGTTTTAAATTGATATTTTCATGAAAAACTTCTTTTTTTGGAAGTACATCACGTTTTTCTTTTAAATAGAAAACAAAACATCCTGCCGCCAAAGCTGAAGATACTCCAGAAATTGAATCTTCAACAGCCCAGCATTCTTGAGGATCAACATTTAATTTTTTAGCGGCTAGTAGATATGGATCTGGAGCTGGTTTCCCTTTGGCTAGTAATTCGTCATCGCCAAGAACTATTTCAGAAAACAGATTCATCCATTGATGAGGAGCAGATTTTATTTGGAAAGATTCGAAGCTGCTACTTGTTACTAACGCAATTGGGAGATTGTTTTTTTGACACTTTTTGACCAAACTCTCGCCACCTTGCATTGCTTCTGCCTTGAGGATAAGTTTTTTTGAGATGGGCTTATGTAGGTTTAGTAATTCTTCCACCTCAACTGCTTTTGGAATCAATTTAACCAGTTCATTGGCACAATCAATTCTTCTTTTTCCTCTTAATAGTTTTAGTTGGCTATAAGTTAGATTTAGATCAAAAAGTGCGGCTGTTTCTCTCCATGCTTGTCCATGCAAGGGTTCTGAATCAATTAGAACTCCATCAAGATCAAATAAAAATGCTTTAGGAAAATTCCAATTTTTCTTCATTATGAATTTGTTTTAAATAAGAGTTTCACTATTCAAGCCTTTTGGTCAGAAATAGCTTGAATGCAATAAATGAAAAGTTGTTTTTATCTTTCATGAATTCAGACAATTCTAACTCTATTGAGTCTGTTCTTCAGGAGCAGAGAGTTTTCCCTCCCTCTGATGACTTTTCTAGTAAAAGTAGAATTTCATCTTTTTCTAAGTATTTGGAAATGTCGGAGATGGCTAAATCAGATCCCAATAAGTTTTGGGGTGATGCAGCTAGAGAAGAATTACATTGGTTTAAATCTTTTGATAAAGTCCTTGATTGGTCCAACCCACCATTCGCAAAATGGTTTGATGGCGGAAAAACCAATATTTCTTTTAACTGCCTAGATCGACACTTAAATAGTGCAACAGCTGACAAAGTCGCTTTGATTTGGGAAGGGGAGCCAGGTGAACAAAAAAAATATACCTACAAAAAACTACACAAAGAAGTTTGCAAAGCAGCTAATGCACTCAAGTCTATAGGTATAAGCAAAGGGGATCTTGTCGCTTTGTATATGCCTATGGTACCTGAGGCCGCAATTGCAATGCTTGCTTGTGCAAGGATTGGAGCACCACATTCAGTAGTATTTGGAGGTTTTTCCTCTGAGGCCCTAAGGGACCGATTAATTAATGGAGAAGCGAAAGCAGTAATTACAGCTGATGGAGGTTTTAGAAAAGACAAAATAATTCCTCTAAAAGATGCTGTTGATCAAGCATTGGAGGGTGGTGCTTGTCCAAAGGTCGAATCAGTTTTAGTTGTTCAAAGGACAAAAAAAATTATTGATATGGATGATGGTAGGGATTATTGGTGGCATGAAATTGTAGATAGTCAATCAGAAGAATGTTTGCCAGAACAAATGAATAGTGAGGATTGCTTATTTGTTTTATATACCTCTGGCTCTACAGGCAAACCAAAGGGAGTAGTTCATTCAACTGCTGGGTATAACCTTTGGTCTCATTTAACTTTTAAATGGATTTTTGATATTCGTGAAAATGATGTTTATTGGTGCACCGCTGATGTGGGTTGGATAACTGGACATAGTTATATCGTCTATGGCCCATTATCTAATGGTGCAACTACTGTTATGTACGAAGGAGTTCCTAGACCATCAAATCCAGGCGCTTTTTGGGAAGTAATTCAGAGGCATAAAATTTCGATTTTTTATACTGCTCCAACCGCCATAAGGGCATTTATGAAAGTAGGAGAAAAGATTCCTAAGCAATACGATTTATCAAGTTTGAGACTTTTAGGAACTGTTGGAGAGCCAATTAATCCAGAGGCCTGGATCTGGTATCGAGACGTTATTGGAGGGGGGAGATGCCCCATAGTTGATACATGGTGGCAAACAGAAACTGGAGGAGTAATGATTAGTCCTCTTCCAGGTGCGACTCCAACAAAACCTGGATCAGCAACTTTCCCTTTGCCTGGGATTGAAGCCGACGTGGTTAATTCAGATGGGGTCTCTGTCTCTAATAATGAGGGTGGATATTTGGTAGTTAAAAGACCATGGCCTGGAATGATGAGAAATGTTTATGGTGATGAAAAAAGATTTCGAGAGAGTTACTGGGAGTATTTAAAACCTTCAGACAATAGCTATATATATTTTGCTGGAGATGGCGCTCGAAGAGATGAGGAAGGTTATTTTTGGGTAATGGGACGAGTTGATGATGTTATAAATGTCTCTGGACATAGGCTTGGAACAATGGAAATAGAATCAGCTTTAGTTAGTCATGAGCTCGTCTCAGAAGCTGCGGTTGTGGGTAGACCTGATGATTTAAAAGGTGAATCAATAGTAGCCTTTGTCACGTTGAGAACTGGTGCAGATGCAAATGAAAATATTGATGCACAATTAAAAAAACACGTGGTTAATGAAATAGGACCAATTGCCAAGCCTGATGAAATTAAATTTACTGATTCTCTTCCAAAAACAAGAAGTGGAAAAATTATGCGCAGAATTTTGAGAGCACTGGCCTCGGGAGATGAAATAAGCGGAGATACAAGTACTCTTGAAGATAGATCGGTTTTAGATAAATTAAGAAGTTAATATTAGATTTCCCAATGAGTTATTTGATCGACTATTAAGTCAATTTTTTCGTATTTCATCGAGCTTTGTAAGCTAGACTTTAGTAAATTCTCTCTTATTCCTGCACTTACTGGGCTTAGATGGTTACCATCTAGTAACATCATTTTAGATTTATCAGAACATCTTTTCTTTAATGATTTAAGCAAAAGATCATTTTGATCTAGATTATCATTTTTAAACTTTATTAATAGATTATTTATTTGTTCATAGTGTTCTCTAATAAGATTTAATGTTTCGTTAGGGCTTGGACTAAATTCAGTTTGGAAGTTTAGCTTTTGAGACATTTTTCTGAGCAAAGGTATAGATTTATCTGCCTTGAAATTATTGAAGCTTATAGCTACTAAGCCATCGCAATTCCTCCCCCCATCTGGTGCTAGTAAATGTAATTTGCATCCAAGGCTATGACCCAGTCTGATTGATTTGGGGATTAAGCCAACTTTTTTTTCAAGAATTTTTCGAGATTGACGGAATTGTATCCATGCTCGATTCGCTTGAAGTTGGTGATCAAAATTAGGGATATAGCTCCATGAATGTACTGCCAAATTTCTCGTTAAAAGACCAGAAATAAGTCTTTTGTATGTAACTTCTGGCTTGATTGAAATATAGCTACCTCCAATTATTTCAATAAGACCAACTGGCCTTGAGGGCCATTGACAGGAAACATCATTTATACGCTTAAAAGTTATCATTGATGAAGAATCACTCGTTAAGATAAATAGAAAACAATTATAAATTAAAAATTAAGTATCTTTTATTTTAATGTTCTACTAAGTTTTTATTCAACTCTGTTTTTTTGATGATAATAGAAGCATGACTAATTAATTTTGAAGTGAAAGAAGAGCAGAATTATCAGAAAGAGAGTGAGCAGCTTGACTTTCTAAATGAAACAACAAAAGAAATTGCCAATGAAAAAGAAAAAGATTTATTAGGAAAACGTTCTCTCAAATCAAAAGAAGAACGGGTTGAAATTTTAAGGGAAGAATTACCACCTGAGAATCTCTTGATATTAGATACGGAAACTACAGGCCTTGACAATGTAAATGATGATTGTATGGAAGTAGGTTCCATCCTTTTTAATGTCAAAAGTAGATCGGTGTTAGCGCAGCAATCTTTTCTTTTACCAGTTGAAAATAATAATGCGGAAAAAATAAACAATATTCCTGCTGAAATAACCAGATTGCCTCAACCTTTATCTGAAGCAATTAAATATTTTGAATCTTTGGTTCGAGTATCTGATGTGATTGTTGCTCACAATGCAGACTTTGATATGAAATGGTTTGGTCTGAAGAAATTACCTCAGATCGAAAAACAATGGATATGTTCCATGGACGATATAACGTGGCCAGCTGATAGACAATTGAAGACTCGCCCATCTGTTAGAGATCTTGCCTTGGCTTATGGTGTGCCAGTCTGGAATGCACATAGAGCTCTAACAGATTGTATATATTTGGCAGAGGTTTTTAAAAGATGTAGTGAACTTGAAAAACTATTAATTAGAGCGTTAGAACCAAAAGTCCTTTTTCGTGCTGAGATCTCCTATGAAGAAAGGTATTTAGCGAAAAATGCTGGGTTTAGGTGGAATGATGCCATTAAGGGTGCTTGGTCTAGAAAAATGAGTCGTAGGGATATGGAGAAATTAGAATTCCCTGTGTTTGAGGTCGACTTTAATGCTTGAAGTGGACTTTTCATAAAGTACTCATTTCAAATCTTTGCTATATGTTTAATGTATTGGGTAAAGAGTTTTTCTAGGGTATTTCCATTGTTGATTTATGAGAAAATACTTCATTAAGAAAAATATAGTTTCTCAGTATCCTCTCCTTAAAAGTAAGGCTGACGGTAATGAATTAAAGAAGCGCCTCAGACAATGGCAGCACTCAAGAAGTTGGGCTCGTTTAATTTGTGAAGCTGAAAGAATGTGGAGTCTTGAATCGAGAGAACTTAAGAGGCTCGGAGCGATGGAGTTAATTCAACTCCAAAATGAAATGCCTTTTAATGTGAGAAGAAGAGTTAATTTTTGGTTGGTTAAATATTCAGGCGCTACTCGACTAGAGGATTAAGCTTTAATACCTTTCTAAAATGATTCTCAGAAATTTGGGATAGCAAATTCATCAATAAAATATTATTTTTCAGTTTACGCAAACATTTACTATTAAACAAACAAAAATAATTTTGCTGAAGCTACTTTGACCAATTTCAAGAATTTAAGAGGAATGGTAGATCTCTTACCTGCTCAGAGTCAGGGCTGGCAAAAGGTCGAATCAATTGCACTTGAACATTTTAATCGAGCTCGTCTTCAAGAAATTAGAACACCGATTATTGAACAAACTGAATTATTTTCGAGGAGTATTGGCGAAAATACTGATGTTGTGAATAAAGAAATGTATACTTTCGAAGATAGAGGAGGTCGTTCTTGCACTTTGAGACCTGAAGGTACAGCTTCAGTCGCGAGATCAATTGTCCAGCATGGATTATTAAATAATGGGCCTCAAAGGCTCTGGTATCGAGGTCCAATGTTTAGATACGAGCGTCCTCAAGCAGGAAGGCAAAGGCAGTTTCATCAAATTGGGGTTGAATTTGTTGGATTGGCCTCCGTCATGAGTGACGCTGAGGTTATTTCAATAGCTTGGAACTTTTTAAAAGATGTTGGTCTAAATGATTTGACTTTAGAAATTAATAGTCTTGGAAGTAATGAAGATCGAAATATTTTCAAAGAAAAATTGAAAGATTGGCTTAATCAGAGATTTGATTTATTAGATGAAGATTCTCAGAAAAGAATTAATGTTAATCCCTTGAGAATATTAGATTGTAAAAATAATTCTACAAAAGAACTTTTATTTGAAGCTCCATCTTTAAACGACTTTTTATCAAATGAGAGTAAAAATAGATTTGATTATCTACAGAAATTACTTGATAATCTAAAGATCCCATATAAAATTAACAATAACTTGGTGAGGGGACTTGATTATTACTCTCATACAGCTTTTGAAATAACAAGTGATCACTTGGGTTCTCAAGCAACTGTTTGTGGAGGAGGACGTTATGATGGCCTGATAAGCGAACTTGGGGGGGCTCAAGCCCCATCAATTGGCTGGGCTATTGGCATGGAAAGGCTTATAATTCTTGCTGGAGATAAAATTTTACAATCAAAATCTCCAGATGTTTATGTGATTCATAAAGGTGAAAGAGCTGAGCAACTTGCTTTGGAAATTGCTTGTCAGTTAAGGTCATCAAAATTAATGATTGAATTGGATTACTCAGGTTCATCTTTTTCAAAACAATTTAAGCGAGCAAATAAAAGTAGAGCAAAATGGGCATTAGTTATAGGCGAGGATGAGGCATCTAAAGGTCAATTATTGATTAAGAACTTAAGGAATAAACAAAAGGATGAGGAGAGTAATGAATATATTTTTTCAAAGGAGGATCTTGATAAGTTAATTAAAAAATTGATTGCTTAAGAAAATGATGAATTGTTTAAAATGAGCTCTATTAAAATCCAAAAAATATGTTGTATTGGCGCCGGTTATGTTGGTGGGCCAACAATGTCTGTTATTGCAGACAAATGTCCCGATATAGAAGTTAGGGTTGTTGACATCAATAAAGAACGAATTGATGCATGGAATGATTCAGATCTCAATAAATTGCCAATATTTGAACCTGGTTTAGATCGGATAATTTCAAGAACAAGAGGTCGCAACCTTTTCTTTAGTACAGAAATGGAAAAGTCAATATCTGATGCTGATATGATTTTTATATCAGTTAATACTCCAACAAAAACAAAAGGTCTTGGGGCTGGACAAGCAAGTGATCTTAGTTGGGTTGAAGCAAGTGCAAGGCAAGTAGCTAAATATGCAAAAGGACACACTATAGTAATTGAAAAAAGTACTCTTCCAGTTCGTACTGCACAAGCAATAAAAGAGATACTTAAAACAACAAATAGAGAGAACCAAAATAAAGAAATTTCAAAAACTTTTGCTGTTTTATCGAATCCTGAATTCTTGGCTGAAGGTACCGCAATTAATGACCTAGAAAAACCTGATAGGGTTTTAATTGGTGGGGAGGATTCTGACGCTGTAGAAGCACTGGTTAATATTTATTTGAATTGGGTTCCTAGTGAACAGATAATTCGTACTAATTTATGGAGTAGCGAGCTTTCAAAATTAGCTGCTAATGCATTCTTGGCTCAGAGAATTAGTTCAATAAATTCTATTTCAGCTTTTTGTGAAGCTACTGGAGCAAATGTTCAGGAAGTTGCAAAAGCAATTGGAACAGATAGAAGGATAGGTGATCAATTTCTTTGTGCAGGACCTGGTTTTGGCGGCAGCTGCTTTAAAAAGGATATTTTAAATTTAGTTTATTTAAGTGGATATTTCGGTCTGCCAGAGGTCGCTAATTACTGGAATCAGGTTGTGGTTATCAATACTTGGCAGCAAGATAGAATTTATAAAATTGTTCTTGAAAAGCTTTTTGGTACAGTTAATGGCAAAAATATAGCAATACTAGGTTTTTCTTTTAAGGCAAATACAAACGATACTCGAGAATCTCCTGCAATAAGAATCTGCAGTGACTTGCTCGAGGAAGGAGCAAGTTTATCAATTTATGACCCTAAGGTCTCATTGGAGAGAATAGAAGAAGATTTTGAAAAATTTTCATTTAATAACCAAGGGATTTGGAAAATGGCCAATTCAATTCCAGAGGCACTGAAAAATGTTGATGCAGTTTTAATTCTTACTCCATGGGATGAATTTTTTGGGCTTGATTGGAATTATTTAGCTTCTTTGATGAGATCACCAGCTTGGATTTTTGATACAAGATCTGTTGTTAATCGACAAGAAATTGAGAATACAGGCATAAATCTTTGGAAGCTTGGTGAGGGGAACTAAGATTTCTTCATAAAAGAATAATATGTCTATAATAAGTGCTTAAATAGATCACATTGATTTTACGTCTTTAAGTAATTTAAATTTAAAAAAATAATGCTCTTTAAATCTCTTTTCAAAAAGAAGAAAAAACTTCAAGAACAATCTGAACAAAAAGTTGATATAAATAATTGGATGAACTTAACAAAGGAAGAGAGACTTGAAATAGATTTCAATGAAAAGAATAAAATAATGAGAAAGAAGAAGGCATTGTTAAAGTCAATCAGACAAGAATATATAAAAATAACAAAGGAAAAATAATTATATTTAAGTCTTAGAATAAAATACTAAAAAGTATTTATTAGAATAATATTACGAATTATTTGATTTTATGATTTGGCCTCCAGTAAAAGCATGGACTAGCAAGGCTTATATTGATGGCCAAGTTCATTTCGTTGCAATTAAATATGGTGGAGAACTGCTAAATAGATGGGTCATTTTGATGTCTATACTTGACTCAAAGGTGGTTGTAAAAGTTTCTTGGTCACAGCTAGTTGATTTATCTAATTGGGAAGTCGGCTGGGATGAAAGAAGAATTATAAAATCTTCTAAATTATTCAATATTAAAAGTGATGTGAAAACCGCTGAATTTTATGAGCCATCCGCAGATTCTGGTTTAACAATGCCTATAAGTAAAAATAAAATTAGACCTTGGTTTGAAAAGATGTAAATAATTTTTTATCTATGATTTAATGCGATTTAAGTATGATTTTATTATTACTTGCTTTTTAAGCTGATCTTTTGATCTTTCTTTGGTTGGCTTTTTGCGTTAGAAGAAAGAATACTTATTTATTTGAATAATGATAGAAGAATCAATTTGGTTATCAGAAAAAGAAGCTAGTGAGGTTTTAAGAGTAGATGAACAATCTTTAGAGTTGCTGAGAGAAAGGGGTTATTTAAAGCCAGGATCTCACTGGAGGACTTCAAATGATCCTGGTCAATTACCATGGAAACCGAAAGTTTCCTATTTTATAAAAGAATGTAAAGAAGTTGTTGAATATTGGCAGAACAATAATGATTCTTTTGCTCATAGAGCAGCCTGAGAAAAACAAAATTTTTGTAAATTCGATATTTAAGATTTGGCTTTTTAAGCTACTAAATTTTCACCTTTGCAATCATTGATTGACGTCTCGAGAATTGGATAAAGAGAAATCATTTTTCCATATTCAGCTGATGTTCTATAAACATGTGCCTTTTTTCTATAGTGATCTTCTGTCTCCATCTCTAGACTATTAAGTCGATTGAAGTTCATGATTCGATATCCGAAAGGATTTAATTATTTAATAGTTATAAATAAAGAGACCAAATTAATCTTTTATATTAATTACATATTTGCATGTATTTATATTGATTCTCCGACTGATTTGTCTCGAATGCCTTATATAAATTCTTTTTATGTATCAATTAATTCTTTAATAAGAATTCTTAGCTAGGCAATTCACTTGATTTTGTTTGTTAGATCTCCTTTTATTTCATCTTTGTTTTAAACCTGCTCTTGTTGATTTTTCTAGGTTCATTGGATTAAATAATAAAAAAAATTTACATATTCTTTCTGTTAGATGAGTATTCGATGAAATTGCAGTAGTCTCTGATCGGTTTTGAAAAATAGCACTTCTAATGCAGACCTATGGAAATTCAGCAGTCACCTACGGGTGGTGGGCTGGTAACTCAGGGGTCACCAACCGTTCAGGCAAATTTATTGCTGCTCATGCCGCTCATACCGGCTTGATTGCTTTCTGGGCTGGTGCCTTCACGTTATTTGAATTAGCTCGTTTTGACCCTTCCGTACCAATGGGTCATCAGCCTTTAATTGCTCTTCCTCATTTAGCAGCTTTAGGTTTAGGCTTTGATGAGTCTGGAGCTTTTGTTGGTGGTACTGCAGTTGTTTCAATTGCTGTGGTTCATCTGGTTTTGTCCATGGTTTATGGCGCTGGTGGATTAATGCATTCATTGCTGTTTTCTAGCGATATGCAGGAATCTTCAGTACCCCAGGCTAGGAAATTTAAACTTGAATGGGACAACCCTGATAACCAGACTTTCATACTAGGACATCATTTGATTTTCTTTGGTGTTGCTTGTATTTGGTTTGTTGAATGGGCCAGAATTCATGGAATTTATGATCCTGCTGTTGGTGCTATTCGTCAGGTTGAATATGACCTTAACTTGAGTCACATTTGGGACCATCAGTTCGACTTCCTTACTATTGATAGTTTGGAAGATGTAATGGGAGGGCATGCTTTCTTGGCCTTCTTGGAAATTACTGGTGGAGCTTTCCACATAGCTACTAAGCAAGTAGGTGAATATACGAAGTTCAAAGGATCTGGTCTTCTTTCTGCAGAAGCTATTCTTTCATGGTCTCTTGCAGGTATTGGTTGGATGGCAGTAGTTGCAGCATTCTGGTGCGCACAAAATACTACTGTTTACCCTGTTGAATGGTTTGGTGAACCATTGGCGCTTAAGTTTGGTATTTCTCCTTATTGGGTAGATACTGTCGATCTCCCTAACGGAGCTCATACTTCACGTGCTTGGCTTTCTAACGTTCATTATTATTTTGGATTCTTCTTTATCCAAGGTCATTTATGGCATGCACTTAGGGCAATGGGATTCGATTTTAAACGAGTAACTAATGCCTTAAGTAATTTAGATACTGCTTCAGTATCATTAAAATAGTTAAAGAAATTTAACCCTAAAAAAGCCCCAATTGTATGGGGCTTTTTTATTGGGTTGTATTTATCAATAGCTAATTAATAAGAATTAGAATAAATAAGATTTCTTATTAGTTCAATATTTTTTAAAATCTTTATTTATCTAATCTTTAATTATATATTGGTCAGATTTTTACTGAGTATTAGAATAAATAAATAACTTGATTGAGATATGATAAGAATCAATTTAACTTTTGATGTTAAATATTCAGATGGGATATTATTTTTTAGGAATTCTCAGTTTCTTCCGTAAGCTTGTTAATAGATGAGTCTGTTGTTTTTAGGTTTAGATGGCCTATATAAAAATAATGCAATCCCAACATTAGTACTTTCTTTAGGATTGCTTGGAATTATAGGAATTCTTCTAACCCTCGGGAGAAGATTGGATTCTGCAATGAAGTTGGAAAGATTTGGTATCCCAATAGCCCTTTTAGTTGGAGCATTAGGTTTTTTAATAGGTCCTTATGGTCCTTTTGCCTTATTACCGGAAAGGGTTCTGAATACTTGGGTGCAATTACCAACTCCATTGCTTACTTTAGTCTTTGCGACCTTAATGCTAGGGAGACCTATTCCAAGAATTAGTGTCTTATGGAAACCAGTCGCCTCGCAGGCATTGTTAGGACTTTTATTAGGTTTTGGTCAATATGTTGTTGGTGGGATAATTGTGTTGTCATTTTTGCTTCCTAATTTAGGAGTAGATCCATTAATGGGATGCATTATCGAAGTTGGTTTTGAAGGAGGACATGGAGCTGCGGCAATAATGGGAGAAAGTTTTATGAAGTTAGGCTTTCCTGAAGGATTAGACCTAGGGTTTGCAATGGCAACAGTAGGGTTACTAGCTTCTACTCTGTTAGGGAGCGGTTTAGTTGTTCTAGGTAGGTTTTTTGGATGGCTTGTACCTGCTGAAAAAGATATCAAAAATGATTTAAATGATTTAAATGATTTAAATGATTTTGACTCGGAATTTAAACCAATTGAACAATTTAAGGTGCTTTTATATAATTTTGCCTTAGCAGGTTTGGCTGTATTAGTTGGTATATTTTTACTATCTTGTTTAAGACTCTTTTCTACATATTTGGGTGATGTAAGTAAGCAGGTGATATTAGCTTTCCCTGTATTTCCATTGGCTTTATTGGGATCATTTTTTATAAGATTTTCATTAGAAAAAACTGGAAATACAAAATTAGTTTCATCCCTATTTCAACGTGAGATTGGAATACTTTCAACAGATTTACTTATAATTACCGCAATGGCGGGATTGAATTTACCTTTATTGGTTAACTACTGGATACCCATAGCTATTTTAGCCATTGGTGGATTGATTTGGAATCTTGCAGGTATGTTGGTCTTTTCTAGATTATTTTTTAGAGAAGAGTGGTTTGAAAGAGCAATAGCAGAGTTTGGGAATTCAACGGGTGTTGCTGCTAGTGGATTATTGCTGTTGAGATTGGCTGATCCTAGAAATGCTACTAATACCTTACCTGTGTTTTCTATTAAGCAATTATTTCTTCAACCACTTCTCTCTGGAGGCCTAATTACTGTAATAGCTCCTTTATTTATTAGTAATTTTGGACTTAAAGGCTGGACTGAATTTTGTGGATTAATCTCTTTGTTTTTATGCGCGATCGCAATATCTTTGCAGTCAAAATACACTAAAGCGTCAGTATGAAAATGAATAAACTTAAGAAAAGTTTTAATTTATAGAAATATTTGTTTTAATAAATCATCGGACTCCTTTATATGAATCGACAAATTTACAAAGATATTCCTCCTCAAGAATTAAAAGAAAAATGGTTTAAAAGTCATCTTCTTGGGAAAGAGGTTGAATTAAGAGAACTCTATGAGTTGCCTCAGGATCAGTTGGATTTGGTTATGGCTGAAACAGCAGAGTTTAGGAGTGACATAGGAAATAGAGATAGAAATTTAGGTAAATTCTGTACAGCAGGCTATTTTTTAGAGTTATCAAGAATTATTGATAAAAGAAGGGCCTCAGAATGATTTTCTAATTTATTGTCCAAAAAATAGGGGCTCATTTTTCTTATTCCAAGGTTCATTTTTTTTCATAACTATTGAATAATTTTTATGAGTAAAAAAATAATTTAACCAACTTCTTACAAATTTGATTTCATTGTTTTGATCAAACTTTTTAATATCCGCTATTCTAAATTGCCTAACAAACGGCCAAATAGCCCAATCAGCTAAGGTCTCTTTTTTGTCGATAAGAAATTGTGGTTTCCCTTTGCATGAGAATTCTTTTAATCTATTATTTAAAGATAAAAGTATTTTCATACAAGCATCTCGATGATCTTCTGATTTGTCTATTTCGAATCTAGATGCATATTTAAATCGATCCAAATGATATTTAAATCTATTATCATTTGATTCTATAAGACTAAGTATTTCTTGGGATTTATCATTATCATTACCAAACAATGAATGCATATTTGATCTTTCAATACTCCATATCATTATGTCTAAACTTTCATCAATTACTTGATTTAAGCTTGTCTTTAATACAGGTACAGTAGCTTTCTTGGAAATATGAATTAATTCAATAGGTTTATTTTTCAGGTCGACCTCTCTTAACTCCACTACTTGATTTGTATTTAATAGAGCCCATCTAGCTCTAATCGCGTAAGGACACCGTCTAAAGCTATATAGAATATTGTGCTTCATAAGTTTCCTGTTAAAATCATTTTAGAATCTATACCTAGATATGATTAGTCAATCCTAAAATTTTAAATAGAATATACCTAATAAGTATATTCTATTTAAAATTTTCTTTGTTCATTATATTTTACTATAAAAATATAATCCATTATTTTGATATTCTAAACTTTTCATTTCTCAAAAAAATTAAATTATGCCAGGATTTGTTTATTTAATGAAAAACAGTGATTTATATAAGATCGGGTGCACCACTAATTTAAAAAGTGAGGCTAGTAAAATGAAACCAGGTGAAATAATTTCTTCTTTCAAAACTAATGATCCTAAATCTTTTGAGGTAAGATTACTAAGGCTTTATAAGAAAAAACGAATACCAGATACTAACTATTTTCGTTTATCTGAATCAGAGGTTAATAACTGTAAAAAACATTTAGAAGGAAAAAGTAGTTTACCAAAAAGCTTAAATGAAGAGTTGACAATTGGGTTGAATGGTTCTTTATTATTTGCAACTTTAACTTTTATGATTTCCTTCCTTATTAATAAGATGTTTATATTTAGTTTTTTCCTTTCAATAGTATTTGCTTCTCTTCCAATGTGGTCGCTTACAATTCTTGGTAGTTTCGGAGGATACGATACTGATGATTTGTCACTTTTCTCGACAGTCTCTAATAGATTAAAAGGTTTTTTGATCGCTATTTGCATGATTTCATTTGCATATGTTCTATATACTTTTTCCAGCTTTTCAACGTCTCCTTGATCTAAATTATCATTTTATATATATATATATATAATTTATAATTTATTGCTTAAGTATAAAAATATAGCTATAAAGTTAATTAATAGCTACTATTCCTAATAGTATGAACATTGCTGATTATCTTCAGTTCTTAGAGCCAATACAAGAACAGCTTAATAAGGTTTATTCAATCGCTTCTTTAGCCATTACTGTTTTGCTTGTTTTGTGGCTTTTTAATTTTATAGTTGGTCTTATACAGAGAACGTATTCAGTAGGTAAAGCTATAGGAAGTTTTTATAGGAATTATTTTCATAAGTATATCCGTAAGGTAATTCTTGGAGTCTTGAATACATTTAAAAAAACCACCAATCCTGTTTGAAAAAATATAAGCCTTTTTCTACATTATTGTTTCAAGTTGGCAGTTGAGTGCAATTTCAAAAGGAACAGAACTGTTTGGTAAATCAAGTAAATTTGAACAAATATTTGCAATATCATTTGTCTGTGTCATATCTTCTTTTGGAAAATGATTTATTTCCTTTGCCATATCTGTATTTACCCAGCCTGGGCAAATAGCTGTAACTCTAATTCCTTTTTCCCATCCTTCATTTCTCATGGTTTGGCACAAGCTCATTAAAGCAAATTTACTCATTGAATAGCTAGCTAAATTACCTTTTGATCGTTTTCCACTCATAGATACCAAAACAACAATTCGAGCTGAATCACTTAGTGATAAATAATTCCAGGCGTCTTTTGTTAATATCCATGGGCCCATCACATTAACTTTCCATAGATTTTCTATATCTTGCATTTCATTTTCATTAAATATTAAATTTGTTCTTTTAAAAATTCCAGCACAATGAATAATAGTATCAATATTTTTAAAAGTTTTGATTGTTTTTTCTACCCAAAGTTTTGATGAATTCTGATCATTTGCGTCATATCGATTTATCAAAACCCTTTCTGAATCATTTGATTTTGGATCTAGAGGAGTATTTAATAAATCATCTTTTTTTCTTACTCCTAAACTTAAGTAATGACCTTTTTTAAGTAATTTTAATGCTATAGCTTTACCTATTCCTCTACTTGCTCCACTTATAAGAATTTTTCTCATTTATTTTTAACTATTATTGCTTTAAATAATAAATTTAACTCTCTACCATGCATGTTCATTAATCCTTGTTTGATAGCCCAGGGTGATTTCCTAAACATTTTCCACATTGCGGATATTAATTCCTTAAGGCTAAGTGTATTTGTAAGGAATCCATACCACTGTTTATTAGGTAAACTAAAAAATTCTACAAAGAATCCTCTTAGTAAATTCTCTTCGAATCTCATCAATTTTTCTAATCCAAATTTATAAATAGCTTGTTTTCTTCTCAGTTCTGATGGCCATAAGACTTGCCAACCTTTCTTTGCTAGTGAAGCTGAGGACGCTTTTGGGTCTTTCATTGCCAATGAAAGAGCTTGGGCAACTTTAGGAGCTCTTCTTAAAAGGCTGCCAACCATGTATCCCGATGCAGGATGAACCATTCCAGCAGAACCGCCGAAGCCAAGTACCGGTTGTGTTAAGTCAGGGATAGGCATGTTCATTGGCAGATATGATCCATGCTCTTCATGTTCAAGACTTTTTATTTTTAAACCTCGAGTCTCTAATCTTTTTTCCAGTCTTCTTTTTAACTCATCAAGTGAGACTGGAGGAAATAGACCTAAGGATGTTTCTTCTAAGAAAAACTTTCCATCACCCATATCCATAGCATAAAGAAATGTTGGTGCTTCTTTTCTTTCCTCTGGATTTAAGTGATCGCAGCGATAATCCATCAGAACAAATTGTCCTTTCTCTACTGGGGGTAAGTTGAACTTCCCTACTATCCCATAACAAGTTTGTACGGCTACTGGACCTTGGTTTGGAGCTTTAATAAAAACAGGTTTGTAACCAGTTGCGTCAATTACCAATCGAGCATTTAGCTCTTTCCCTGTAGAAGTTTGAACTGTACTGGTTAATTGATTAGTTTCTAAGTTGATTGCCGATCCTTTATGCCATTCTATTTCAGCTTTATTGCATTGAGCTAACCAATAAGCTTGCAATTTATTTTTATCAAAAAGTCCATAATCTCTATTGTGTTTAGTAGCTTTATTCTTTTTAGAATTTGGATCCTTGTCTCCCTCACCAAAATAACTAATGGTATTTATCCATCTATGTTCAAGTAAATGACTCAGGCCAAGCTCGTCAACCTCTTCACCCCAAATTCCATAGGTGAAGGGCCAAGGCTCCTCTGGAGATTGCTCGGACAAGATTTCAACATTTAGGTTTTCATTTGCTAATGCTGCCGCTATTGATAAAGCGCCTGGGCCTGAACCAAGTACTAGAGCATCTTTTAATGCACTAGTACTCATGGTTTACCTTGCAGAAGATTACCTTGTCCGCTTACTTCGAATCGAAAATTAGGATTTAATTTCTTACGATAAAATTCTTTTATTTGACTGCCTCCCAGGATTACCACTTTAAACACCTATGTCTATAGAATCAACAATAGCTCGTGATGGCATTCACAATGAATTGTATTAATGTTTTTTATCAACTAATGATTTTATTTTATTTTTAAGTATGAATGAAGACTTTTTATTGAAAATTGAAGTAATAAACATTTAATTTAATTCCAAAATCATTTAAGATTAAAATAAAAATTTTATGATAGAAAAATTTAATCTTTCAAAAAAAAATAAATCTTTAACTATTTTTATAACAGGTGGTTCATCAGGTATTGGATATCAAGCTGTTTTAGAGTTTATTTCGCTTGGTCATAATATAATATTACCTTGTAAAAATATATTTAGAGCGAATGAAGTATTGACTAAATTAATTAATCAATCTTCATTAAAATTATCTAAGAGAGGGACGATTTATACCCCAATAATGGATCTTTCTGATTTGAAGAGTATTGACTCTTTATGCTCTGAATTTATAAAGAGAAAGTTGAATATTGATGTTTTAATTTTGAATGCTGGTCTGCAATATACAGGATCAAAAACACCTAGATGGTCAACTCAGGGAATTGAATTGACCTTTGCGGTCAATCATTTAGCACATTTTTACCTGACACAAAAGATTTTACCTTTGATAGATACAAGTAATAATCCAAAAATAATCATTACTTCTTCAGAAGTGCATAATCCTAAAAGTGGTGGTGGAAAAGTAGGAGCTAAAGCGAGCTTAGGAAACTTAAAAGGATTAGAATCTGGTCCAGGATTTGAGATGATTGATGGAAATGAATTTAATGCTGATAAGGCATATAAAGATAGTAAGTTATGTAATATTCTTTTTGCGAAAAAGTTAAGTAGTGATTTGATGCGAAAAAACTTATCAATTCCCGTTATTGCATGGGCTCCAGGCTTGGTTATCTCTAGAGATAACCAAGGGTTTTTTAGGTATAGTAGAAAATATAATCAATTAGGACAAATATTATTCGCTTTTCTAGCAAGAGATGTTTTAAGGATAACCACAACAAATAAAACAGCAGGTTTACTTTTAAGTAGTTTAGCTTGTTTATGTAAATATAACAAACCTGGTTTCAATTATTATAGTAATAAAATTGTTTCATCAGGTAAATTTATTTTTGAAGAAGTAGATATTAGTAACGATGCTAAGAAAGAAGATTTATCTGATAATATATGGGAGTTATCTAAGATTTTAATAGATAAGGTAATTAGCTGAATATCTCTTATTTATTTACATGAATTGTTTGGGTTGGGTATGCGAAACTAATATTTTCATTTTGGAATTTCTTCATGATTTCTAGATTAATTTCTTGTTGGGCTGACATTGCTTGAAGATAATCACTTGTTGGAATGTAATAGACAAGTTCAAAATCAAGGCTACTATTTGCGAATTCAATAAAATGACATCGGTCGAAGATGGCATTTTCAGTTTTATCAACGATATTTTTGATCATCAAGGGGATGTTTTTTGTTTGTTCATACGTGGTTTCATAGACCACACCCAATTTATGAACCAGTCTTCTTTTTTTCATCTCTGCATAATTTGAAATTACTCCATTTGTCAGTCTGCTATTGCTCATTACTATTGCCTCTCCATTTATACTTCTCAAGCGAGTGGATCTAACTCCTACGCTCTCAACTTTTGCCCATATTCCATCAATATGAATAAACTGTCCACTTTGAAATGGTTTATCAAGGAGGATCGTTATGTATTCGAAGAACTCTTGAACGGGTTCCTTTAAGGCGAGTCCAGCCCCTATTCCTCCTGCACTTAATAGAGCCCAAATAGCTGCCATTTGGACACCCATGTTTTGAAGATAGAAAATTACTCCTAGACTCCAAACAGATGCTCCAACCATTGGACTAAGTGAACGAATCATTTCGCTTATAGATTGATCATTTATTTTATTTGCCCATCTTTGTATTATTTTCAAAAATACTCTATTTACAAATCGGACTATATAAATAAGGCATAGAAATTTACTAATACCAATTAATGTCTTATCTACAATTCCACCAATTAGTAAAACTTTCCATGCGACTATGAAACTTAAAATAAAACCTAAAGGCTTAATAGTCTCAATCAAAAGAGTAGCTATGTAGTCATCTGTTTTGCTTTGTGTTGCGGATGTTATTCTCCTTAAAATTTTTTTTAGGATTTTTGGACTTATAAGGGAAATTATGCAACCTATGCTGAAAGTAAATAATGAAATAATTATATTTTTATAAAAATCATTCATGATGCTAAATTACTTTTCTTTAGGTTGCCTGATAAAAATGATTTGTCTAGATATTTTTTATTATTTAATTTGAAAATGAATTTTTTAGAATTTTACTAACCTCTCTAAATTCTTTTCTACTAGAGGTCTTACATAATTCACATATAAGACTTTCGGTTGTGGATGCAATTGCTCCAGATAATATAAGCCTTAAAAAAGCTGTATCATTGTCTATTTCATTCCTACTCCCGATAGCATCCCTTGGTATTAGTATATTTAACCCTTTTTGTAAAAGATCAATCGATGTCTGAAGGATACATATGTGACTCTCTATTCCACAAACTATTATATTTTTAAAGTTATATTCACTTATATAATTTATAAAGTTCTTATTCTTACTGCAACTAAATTCCATTTTTTCAAATTTAGGATATTCATTATTGTCTAAAACTGAATCTAGAGTCTTACCAAGCTTTAGTGGATTTTGTTCCGTAACAGCGATACGAACATTAAGCAAATTACAAGTAGCAATAAGCTTTCTAATATTAAATATTAATAGTTGTTTGTCTTTAATATTTTTTATAAGTTTTTGTTGCACATCTACTATTAGTAGTAAAGTCTCATCTTCTACTAATGTTTTATTATTATTTATATTGATTGCAATTGATTGTTTGTTTAGAAATTGATCCATTTTAAAATTTCATTTTATTTATTTGAATATAAATCATCTAAATTACTTAGACATCATTTCTATCGAAAACACCCTAAGTAGCCTACCCTCTTGTTGCAGTCTGTTCTCATTACGCTAAACTATTGAGAAAATATAGCTCATATTGGTCTCTCCCTCTTCCTATCGTACCCATTCTTCTCCTTTTGAAACTGGCCTTCGTTCAGATGGTAAAAGAATGACCCCTCAAAGGAAAAAGGTTCTTTCTTTGTTTGAAGAGATTGGCTCTGGAATCCATCTCAGTGCTGAGGAGGTTCATTCCAAATTGACAATTTCTGGAGAGAAGGTTTCTCTTGCGACTATTTATAGAACTCTAAGGCTTTTGGTGAAGATGACCTTCCTTAATGAGCTTGATTTAAGTGAGGGAGGAAATAGGTTTGAACTACTTAGCCATGATCATCCAGATCATCATCATTTGATTTGTATTCGCTGCGGTAGAACAGAAGAGTTTGAAAATAATGATGTTATTAATGCTGGTAAATCAGCCGCTAAAACTTTCGGATTTAAATTATTGGAATCATCTTTAAACGTAAGAGCATTATGTCCGATGTGTCTTAATAAATAAAACTTGCTTTTTAAGTTAATTCTCCACCACAACTAGAACCAGCTCCAGCAGTACAACCAAAACAATGATTCCCTATTGAAATAGGATTATTCTTTAAAGAAATGAAAGGAATCAATAGATCATACAAATGCTTAATGTCACCATTAGTCTTCATTCCAAGTTGTTGGTTAAAATCACAGTCATATAGATAACCTTTCCAATCAACACTTAGAGTTGTTCTACACATTACTGAGTTAAGATTTCCAGGATTATGGTTATCCTTAAGTAATTTATTATACTCTTTTAATTTTCCAATTATCTTTAAATAGTTTTCATATCTATTTATTGGCATATTAGCTAAAACAAATAGATTAGAGAAAAGAATACCATACCTCTCTTTTAGCTCTCGTCTATAAATATCTTCTAATTCTTTTTGTGATGGTGGAAGCTGCGGACCACTTGGATTATAAACTAAATTCAAAATTAAATCTTTATTTTTTATACCGTAGCCATAAGAGTTGAGCTGTTTAAGAGCTAATATACTTTTTTCAAAAACACCCTTACCTCTTTGTTTATCTACATTGCCCTCGAGATAACAAGGAAGGGATGCTGTTATTTGTACTTTATTTGATGCTAAAAAACCCGCTAAATGTTCATAACCTGGCTCTGTAAGTATCGTTAAATTACATCTGTCCATGACTTCAACATTAAGACTACGTACATCCTTCACTAATTGTTTAAACTTAGGATGAAGCTCTGGTGCTCCTCCGGTAATATCTAGAAGCTTAATATTGTTAGCCTTTATAACTTTAGGTATAAGTTTTATAATATCATCGCTCATCATTTCTGTTCTACTTGGACTAGAATTAACGTGACAATGACTACAGGCTTGATTACATTTGTAACCTATATTTATTTGTAAAGTATCAAGATGGTTCCTTTTGATTTTTGGGAATTTTGTTTTATTTATCTCCATTGAGATCTATATATAAATATCATCATATGTAATTATAGTAAAAATATTTTTTTAAGTGAGAATATTTTATAAAATTTTTTATTAATAATCTAAAAGTTACTAGCTAATTGTTTAAACCACTCTATATATTCTTCTGGACCAGCATTAATAATCATATTGAATTTTAAATCATCATTTGGATCGCTAATGCCATTCATGTCAGTTCCATTCACTCTTGGCCTCAATACCTGAGCATTACAGCTGTTAACAAATACAACTTGATTCTTTTTCTTGTATGATTCTCCCAGCTTTTGGATCAATGTTAAGAACCCTCTATCACTTCCGCCTCTTAGCCAGGAATTATCTTTACTATCTTTAACCGAGGTTACTGTATCCCCAACACCTATTAGCAGTGGCATTTGATCACTAGGAATTTTATCTTTGCATAGCTCTATTAATTTGTTAATTGTCCTTGGAGCATTCCTTACATTGAAGTTTTCACCGAAAGGATAAATGCCAGTTTTGTTTGATATGAATTTATTTAATAGCAATAAAAGACCTGCTTCTTTTATTGCTCCTTTGATAATAAATTGAATATCTGTTGTCCCGAAATCATTTTGAGTTGCATATTTCATTATTTCTCTGCCATCTCTTAATCCTAGATTTGGCATTAAATGCAGATGAAAAGAGTTACCTAAGCCAAATTTTTTAGAATCTGTTAGTAAAACATTCATTATTTTTTCCATTATCAATTGTAAACTCTTTACTTTCTTTAAATCATTTTTTACGTAGCTAAAGATTTCATTAAAGTTTAAAGTGGGTGTAAATCGTGTGTCACATACAGCTACATCAACTAAATTATTTCTTAATTCATTTGATAGATTTGGTAAGACTTCTTTTAATTCATTAGTTAATATTGAGCGCATCTTCTTGGGAACGTTTGCAAGAAAATTAATCTCATTATCTGTGAGACCTGGATGGGATAGATTACTAAATCTATCTTGAAATTCGACTCCGCAGGCTGCGAGACCAGGTAAGTAAAACCCATTTTCTTTTGCTTTTGTTTTTGAATTAAGTGCATTTTCAACTAAACGATTAACTCCTCTTCTTCCTTCGTGCTCCCCGCAGGTTAAAACTGCGAATTTCTCTTTTAACCTTGAAACGTCCTTAATATAGTCTTTGTTTATCTCTCTTTTAAGAGGGTCTTGAACTAGTGGAATACATACCCCGTCAAGATCCTGAACTATTAAAATATTTTCTTCATTTATTATAGTATTTATAACTTCTTCTTTCGTCCTAAACATATTCATAAAAGAAGCCTTTAAATATTACTTTACTCTAATTCAATTGAATTTACACTTTCTTTATAGATCTTATCCTCAAATAAGTATATAGATATATATTCAGTATTATAAAATCCATTTTTTAAAGTTTCTTCTTATTGTATATAATGCAATTTAATGCAAATAAACTGTGCTTGAAAAGAATTTAAGTAATAGCTTCTTTACCGAGCCTTATTCAAGTGAGACTGTAGCAATAAGAATTAGAGAGGTTTTGAATGGAAAAGTAGGATTTTACAGTGTTGGATTATATCCTGCCTCTCTTGCCTATAACTGTGCGTTGCAAAATGGAGGATTGAATATTCTGTTAGCCCCAAGAAACGGTAGAAAACTTTTTGGAGCCTTTTCTGATATTGAACTTTCTGAAATGGATAAAGGTATCAAAAATAAAATTGAAGCTATGGCAATTTCAAATCATGATAAATCAGGAAGATATAATACTCTTCAGGATTTAATAAGTAACTGTGAATTAGTTGTCTTGAGTTCAAATAGTAAACATATAATAAATGATATTAATTCAGCATTAAAACTCAGAAAAGAACTTGGCCGTGAAAATGTTTTAATTGCATGTTTAGTTGGGTCATTTTGCCATGATTTCAATTCAAATGAATCTTTCGTTCTGTGTGAAAAATTTAATAATCTAGCTTTCTTTTCAGGGTTTCATCGACATGGAGCACTTAGAAATCCATTAGATAGCTTTACTGCTAATTTTTGTCATCCAGATGCTATGAATGCAATATTAGGTGCAAAACTATTAAATAAAATCTCACCAAATATTCAAGTTGCCGCAGGTATACATAACGTTGAAGGTCAATATATTAAAGCTGCTAAAAATATTTCTTCAATTCTAGCTGGTTTCGGTCATACTTTTCATAAGAATAATCCTGGTTTATTGCCAACTTTATTGACTTTATTATTAGATCAATGCCTAGATCAGGCTGCTTATGTCTCAATGAGTCGATCAGATAGGGAGGATTTATATACAAAACAACCCTTCCCTATTACTGAACTTGGATATAGCGTCCAACGTATAGAGGCGTCCTTGCTAAAGGATGGAGACTTCGTTCAGGTTAGAGATCATACTTTTAGTCAATTGACGGCCATGGTTGCTGACGTGAGAGGAAGCATGATGTTACCTGTAAGTGGTAAGCCCACCAGGAATTTTCAAGCTGGGGAAGTCCTCGCTGAGAAGATGATTGAATATAAAAGATGCCCAAAAGGTGTGGATGAGTTTATAGAATGGTGCGAAAAGTCTGGTCTTAAACGTGGAGCTTTAGAAGGAATAAATTCTTTAAATTACTGGCCATATATTTTGAGTAAATATTCAATACCCATGAATAATGCTTCAATGATAAATCTTTTATATATGTGTATAATGTCACCTGAAGAGATGAAAAATGATATTTATAATGTTATGACAATTAGTCGTGAGTTAGCTAATTATTGTCAAGAATCTGTTAGAAAATTCCAGAATAAGAAAATATCTGATGCGCTCAATAATTTTCATTTAAAGACTTCTATTGATTTTGTAACAAATTCTTTAATAGATGAAAATGGGTTATTTTTTGATTCAAATGAGATTGAATTTGATAATCCAACAAAATCTGAAGATAAACAAATTTATAATAAAGTTATTGATCATATAGAAACCTATTTAATAGCATCTAAAAAGTAGTATGAATTCTGTAGATTTTGAAAAAATTAATTTTATTACAAATAATTTTTTTTATAATAGTAAAGTTTTGAATATAGATTCCATAGATTCTGGTCTTATAAACAAAACGTATATAATTGAACATTTAAATAAAGGAAAAAAGTCTAAATTTATCTTACAGTCTATTAGCAAGATATTTGAATCTCATGAGATAGTTAATATGAATCATATATTGATAACAGATCATATTCAAAAAAAAATAAAAAAAAATTTCCTCTATTTGGATAAGTATAGATGGGGAATTCCAAGTTTAATTAGATGTAACTCAAATAACCTTTTTGTTTTTCCTTATGACACCGATTTTTGGCGAGCCATGTTGTATATAGAGGATACTTTTAGCGTTGATACTTTAGAAGATAAATTAATGGCTTATCAAATAGGTATTGGACTTGGTAAATTTCATTTAGTTTGCTCAGATCTGGATTTTAAAAAATTAGTGAATAATATTAAAGACTTTCATAATACTAGCTATTATATAGACCAATTTAATATGAGTCTTAAACATTATAATTTTAAGAATTTAGATTATAATGTTAATAAGAGGGTTCAAAAATTAATTACTAGTTTGTCAGATCATATCGGAATTGTTGAATTCATATTAAGTTATATAAGAGGGGAAACAATAGACCATAGTGTTATACATGGTGATCCGAAGTTAAGCAATTTTCTGTTTGATCTTAAATACAAATATGTTGTTTCATTGATTGATTTAGATACTGTATCTTCTGGTTATTTGCTTACTGATTTGGCCGATTGTATACGTTCAATTAGTAATATTGCTGGCGAGGATCCAGATAATATAGAGAATGTATACTTTGATATTAACTGTTGTAATTATTTCCTCAAAGGCTATTTCTCATTACCCAATCAAAAGGGTGATTATTGTTTTGGATTACTTCCAGAATTTATTTATATGATAATAGTTGAGTTAACTATCAGATTCCTGAATGATTTTTTGCAGTCAAATAAGTACTTCAAAATAAAATATCACACTCACAATTTATATAGAGCAGAGGTCCAATATCGATTGCTTTCTAGTTTCGTTACTCAAATTCCTACTTTGTCAAAGTCACTTCAAAAAATTGGGATTTCATCAAATCCCCCTTTTGTCTCAGATGTACAAAATCTTGTTTAGGGTTTCAAATAACCCAACTTGTCACTAAAGTAAATTTGATATTTATTTTTTCTTGTGGCAAAGGAATTAACCCATAGGGCCGAGGAGCTTAGACAATTGGGATGGAGTCAGGAAGATTTGTACAAATATATTGAATTATGGGATTACAGGCAAAGGTGGGGCTCCATAAATCTAGAGAGAGAAGATAGGTTATTTTTAAGGAAAGCGGAATCTTTATTGCCTGAAATTTCTAAAAATAAAGTTTCAGTTAAAAAACCTCTCAAAGAAAAATCATATTACTGCTGGATTCAATTCTTTCTTGATCAAATGAATGATTTTGAGTTAAATGCAAATCTAGACAATGGCATGAGAGGTGTTTGGCCTATTTTTCTAGAGGAAGAACTTCGTATAATTGATTATTTTGAACCAGTCCTAGGTTTACCGGATACGATTAAAGCTAAATTGATTGGCCCAATAAGAGAGGATTTAGTCAAAACAGCTTTGGAAATCTACAAAGGATCAGTTATTACAAAGCAATTTGATTTCCAAGCAGCTTTGGCTATTGCCAAATCAAGTGGTGAAAACTCTAGTTGGAGATCTCTGAGAGATGGTGAATATGAAAGAAATCAAGACTATCAAATTATTGATAAAGCAAACGTTATGGAATTTCGTAAAAAAGTTAATGAAAAGCTTTTATCATTTATAAAAGACAATTTACCTTCACTAGCTGAGTCAGATAAATCTTTACCTCCTAATGATTGGATAATTAAGTAGCCAATTTTTAAATTATGTGGCTAAAAAGAAAATAGAGATAATTAATTAATTGACTTCCCAACGTTTTGAAACTCTTCAATTGCATGCAGGTCAAGTACCAGACCCTGCTACCAACTCTCGGGCGGTTCCTATTTATCAGACAAGTTCATATGTTTTTAACGATGTAGATCATGGAGCCAACTTATTTGGTTTGAAGGAATTTGGAAATATTTATACTCGCTTGATGAATCCTACAACGGATGTTTTTGAAAAAAGAATTGCAGCACTTGAGGGAGGAGTCGCTGCTTTAGCTACAGCATCAGGACAGTCTGCACAATTCATTGCGATTACAAACTTCCTTACTGCAGGAGATAGTTTTGTCTCAACATCGTTTTTGTATGGCGGGAGCTACAACCAATTTAAAGTTCAATTTCCACGCTTAGGAATTAATGTCAAGTTTGCTGATGGTGATGATGCAGAAAGCTTTGAAGAACAAATTGATTCATCTACAAAAGCAATTTATGTTGAGTCCATGGGGAATCCTAGATTTAATATCCCTGATTTTGAGGGACTATCGAAATTAGCTAAATCGAAAAATATCCCTTTAATTGTTGATAACACTCTTGGTGCTGCTGGCGCTTTAATTCGTCCAATTGAACATGGAGCAGATGTAGTTGTTCAAAGTGCTACGAAATGGATAGGAGGTCATGGAACTAGTCTTGGAGGAGTGATTGTTGATGCAGGAACTTTTGATTGGGGAAATGGAAAATATCCTTTAATGAGTCAACCAAGCGCTGCTTATCATGGCTTAGTTCATTGGGATGCTTTTGGGTTTGGGAGTGATATTTGTGGAATGCTTGGAGTCCCTGCAGATCGAAATATTGCTTTTGCTTTAAGAGCTAGGCTAGAGGGGTTACGAGATTGGGGCCCTGCAATCAGTCCATTTAATTCATTTTTATTACTTCAAGGATTAGAAACTTTAAGTTTAAGAATAGAAAGACATTGCTCTAATGCTCTTTCATTGGCTAAGTGGTTAAACGATCACTCAAAAGTTAATAATGTTAGTTATCCAGGATTACCATCGGATAATTACCATTCAAGAGCTTCTTCTTATATGACTAATAGAGGAAAAGGTTCCATGTTGATTTTCTCTCTGAAAGGTGGCTTTGATGATGCTGTAAAGTTTATAAACTCTTTGAAACTTTCGAGTCATCTAGCTAATGTAGGTGATGCAAAAACATTAGTAATTCATCCTGCTTCAACAACTCATCAACAATTATCTCCCGAAGAACAGTTGTCTGCAGGCGTTACTCCGACTATGGTAAGAGTGTCTGTTGGGATAGAACATATTGATGATATTTTAGAGGATTTTGAGCAGGCCCTAAATTTAATTTAATTTTCCAAAGAAATGTTTAGATATGGCTTTAATACTTCCTCGTAGTTATCATAAAATTTCATCAATTGAAAAAAATCATATCTCGTGGATTGAGCCTGAATTAGCAGAAAGACAGGATATAAGACCTCTGAGGATTGGGATATTAAATATTATGCCTTTGGGAAAACAATATGAATTTAATCTATTACACCCGTTAGGACTCTCTCCCCTACAAATAGAACCTATATGGATAAGATTAAAATCTCATTCATATAGAACATGGGATTTAGAACATCTGAAAAACTTATATGTTCACTGGGAGGAAGCAATGTCTCCAACTCCTTTAGATGGGTTGATTATTACTGGGGCGCCTGTGGAGCATCTTACGTTTGAAGAAGTTAATTATTGGAAAGAATTAGTAAATCTAATTGAGGAAGCAAAATTAAAATGTGCAAGTACCTTGGGATTATGTTGGGCTGGTTTTGCAATGGCATATATGGCAGGAGTTGAGAAAAAAATTTTTAATAAAAAACTTTTTGGTGTATATCCAATGAGGAGTCTTGTGCCTGGTCATTCTTTAATGGGAACCCAAGATGATGAGTTCTTCTGCCCCCAGAGTAGGCATGCTGGTTTACCTGATATTGAAATGGAAAAAGCTGAAAGAAAAGGCAAGCTAAGATTATTAGCCCATGGGGAAAAGGTAGGTTATACAATTTTTGAAACACCTGATCAAAGGCAATTAATGCATTTAGGACATCCTGAATATAATGTTGATCGATTGAAGTCTGAGATGGAAAGAGATAAGAAAAGAGGCGACGTACCTCCTCCAGAAAATTTTGATTTAACTAAATCAAATACTTCATGGCGATCACATAGAAACTTATTATTTCAACAATGGTTGTGGTTCTGTTATCAACGCGTAAGCCTTAGTGTTTAACTTTCTTAGATTTATAAGGACTTACATTTTTTGAGTAAAATCTATTGACTATTCAAGAGGGGGCATTACATTTCTTGGATCATGAATGGTTTTAATTGCTTTTAATTTTGGAAGCCAATCTTTGAATGCTGACGATAATTCTTTTTTATGCCATTCCAAATGTGGATGTATTTGCGCAAGATGGACACCAGGGCATATAAATTCTAGATTATTCCAGCACTCTTTCATCCATTCAAGGGATCTTGTTCTCTCTAATTTATCGTAGGCTTCCCAAGCCCCATTAATCCAAGGTTTCCAGATCGCATCACGATGTATAAATGAAGTATCAAGATCATTTAAATGTGTTAAACCTCCTAGTTGTTGAGAAGCTATATAGCAACTTTTGTGAGGTCTTTTATTAATTAATTCTTTGAGGATTTTTAATACTTTTGGATTATTCTCTTGCCAAGCAGGACCAAGTAAACCAAGAACTTCAGAATGGTTTGAATTATTATTTTTATTATTTCCTAAACTTAAGCTTGGTAAAGAGTTCATATCGGAAAATTTATTAATGACTCTATTTCTCAAGAATGGTAGTCTTTCTAATAAATCAATCAAGATGAGTTCATCATTGGTGTTTTTAATTTCACCAATTGCATGAGCAAAGATATCTTCTCCATATATCCATTGAAAGCTAAGTGAGTTAGGCCAACTTTCGGCCTGATTAATACATTCAGATAGCTGAGAAAACGAAAGATTTGCTTTCCAACTTAATAATGGTCTTAATGGCTGAGTCTTTAGCTTTACTTTTGTGATTATGCCAAGAAATATAGCTGCTCCACAAAGGGCTTTCCATTCAACAGTTGATTCTTTGTTTGTATTCGGTCGTAATAAATGAAATTCTTTTCCATTTCCCCAGAAACCTTTAATCTCCATGATTTGATCTATTGCTAATCCTCTGCTTCTACTAAGTGGGCTTATTCCACCTGTCAATATATACCCCATTCCTGTTTTTCCCGATAAACCAATTGGGAAGCTTCTTTTATGTTTTTTTAAGAAAGAGGATAACTCTCCCATCGTTACTCCAGCCTCAATTTCTACAAGCTTTTTTTCTAAATCAAAAGATATGTTTTGGTAGTTTTTTCTTAGGTCTAAAATCCAATGTTTATCTGCGGCGGATCTGCTTGTAGTTCCTCCACTCGACACTAAAAATGGTTTGGAAATCGGTTCGGATGATTTTAGTGCTTGGAGAAATCCTGAGTTGACAGTTTCAAAAACTCCAAGGAAATTACTATCATTGGAATTTTGATTTTGTAGTGATATTGAATTTTTGATAATCTGCTCCTTTTTCTATAATGAATTTCTTAAGTTGATATTTTATAAAACTTTATTCTATTAAAGTAGATTATTGGTTAAAAGAGGTTTAATTTCTTTGGCATCAATCAATCATAAATATCCATCTAATATTGGAATTATTTTGTGCGGGCACGGGAGTAGAGATCGCCAAGCAGTAGAGGAGTTTATTAATGTAGTCAATAAAATAAAATCCAGAATACCTAATATTCCAGTTGCATTCGGCTTCTTAGAATTTAACCGACCAATAATCAGTGAGGCCTTAGATCAACTTAGAAATATGGGAGTGGAGAGGGTAATTGCTTTACCCGCTATGTTATTTGCTGCCGGACATACTAAAAATGATATTCCTGCGGTTTTGAATAAATACTCTGCTGAAAATGAACTTCCAATTCAATTTGGTAGAGAGCTTGGCCTAAATTCTTTGATGATTGGAGCAGCAGGTGCAAGGATCCAAGAAATAATTGATCTTAATCCAAAATTTCCTATTTCTGAAACATTACTTGTCGTAGCGGGGAGGGGTTCATCAGATCCAGATGCTAATTCAAATGTTTGTAAGATTACAAGGATGCTCGTTGAGGGATTTGGCTTTGGATGGGGTGAAACCGTTTTTTCAGGAGTAACATTCCCTCTTGTTGAGCCTGGCTTAAGACATGCTCTTAGATTAGGTTTTAAAAGATTAATCTTATTACCTTATTTTCTTTTTTCTGGTGTTTTAGTAAGTCGCGTTAGAGATCATGCGATAAAAGTAGCAAATGATAATCCTGAAGTGCAATTTTTAAATGCAACTTATTTATCAGACCAAGAGTTAGTGATTGATACTTTTATGGAGAGAATTCAAGAGGTTTTTAATGGAGAGAATTTTATGAATTGTGCTTTATGTAAATATCGCTCTAATTTATTGGGCTTTGAAAGTGAGGTTGGATATGAGCAGATCAGTCACCATGATCATGTAGAAGGATGTCTAGATATTTCCCCAGGAAACAAAGTGCATCAGCACTTACATGAACATTTCCCTTATCCACATGCAGAACATCCTTTAGGACCTGTCACGCTTCGCTCTTTAAATAAAAGCCAAATCTAAAAAAAATAGGTTTAAATTAAAGAATCATATGTCTCTTTCTTGCTTGGGTCGCAAGGGACTCGTTAATTATACATTTTTTTAATGTTTAGTTTCGGCTCTTTTCCCCAGGCGATTTCCACAACTAGCGAGCAGTTTTCCACTATAGAAAACTAAAACTCTAGGTTTAGCGAAGGACTTGTGGGATTCGGTAGATATTTTAATAGTAATTTACACTTAGACATTTTAGGTGGATAAACATACTTTATTTGTAGATTCTCCTCGAGGAATCATGATATGAGGTGAGTCTATTCTTGTCTCAGATTTTTGGTAAAGCTTTTCTTTATCTTTGACGTTTCATTGAAAATTTAAGATCCTTATCTCATAAATTTAAAACTTTTAAAAAAAGGAAATGAAGTTTAATCAAATTGAGACTCGTATTGATGAAATGGGAAGTGATGATGCTAAATGTTGTGAAAATGATTTAGACCTAATGTCTATAAGTCTTGAAGCTGAGGTGCCTGAGGCTCTATATGTTGGTATGAAGGATTTTATAAGTGGAAACAATAATTGGGATCAATCAAAGCTTATTAGCTCTGCTATCGCAAATTTTCTTTTTCAAAATGGCTCTGATGATAGGGCGGTTACTGAGAAATATCTAAATGATATTTTTAAGCTTTAAAGTCAATAATCGCCTTTTCGCAGGCTCTTTTAGTTATTGCCATCATTGTTAGGGTTGGGCTTTGCCAAGATGAAGTTGGCCAACAAGCCCCATCAACCACCAAGACGTTGCTGCATTCCCATAGACGATTCCATTTGTCTAAAACGCTTTTTTCCTTATTATTTCCCATTGGCGCTCCTCCTACTTCATGAATGTAATAACCAGGTGGTGGAGCATCGTTTTTAGTCGCAACTGATTTATTTAAAATTTGTTTAGTAAATGGAATATTTAGGATTTCACTCGCTGGAATAATATTTCCATTTCCAGAATTGATAATCAGTTCAATCATTCTGTTCATTTCTGTCACCATTCGTTTTTCGTTTTCACGCCAAACTATTGATATGTGTGGGATAGAAATATCAAATTGATCTGTTTTCCCTGAGAGGGAAACATTATTTTTTTCATTGGGGAGTACTTCTCCGTGCCCGATAAGGAATCCTGTTTTAGTATCTTTATATTTTTTTAAAAAATCAGGTGGTTCGAATCTATCGATTCCTCCCCATATTCCATATCCTCCGACGAAATTATTTTTAGTAGATCGGTTTCTGCCGATTGGGATAAAGAAGCTGCCAGCTCCTGTTAAAAGATGATTATTATTTTCACTTTGATAATCGGTAAGATTCTTATCTATTGGGAAAGTAAAAAACCTACAGGTTGATATATGATCCATTAAGTTCTTTCCCAATGAGTGGGAGGGATCAATTAGACCATTTGAATTATTGCTTTCTTCGGAACTTAATAGAATTCTAATTGTTTGGATTGTTGATGAACATAATATTATTAATTTGCTTTCTAATTCACTTCTCTCTCCATTCTTTTGATTTACTATAACAAGACTTTTCGCAGATTTTCTATCCTTATTTAATACTAATTTCTCTACAATATGATCTGAAAGTATTTCTACTTTACCTAATCTGGTAGCTTCTTTTAATGTGCTGCCTAAACTGCTATATCTTGGCCATTTTGCTTTATCTTTATTTGCCCCAAAGCCTCTAGAATGTATAAAGGGAAGATTTAATTTTTCTTTGATATTGGAGGCGAATCTTGTTTCACTTTCTGTGAATGGAAGTTTGCCAATATATTCACCATTAGGAAGTTTATTGAGGTCGTCTTTGTTGCCATATATATTTAGAAAACTCTCTATATCTGAATAATGTGACTCAAGATCTTTATAATTAATGGGCCATTCAAGGTTATATTCTTTATCTTTTGAAGCTTCAAAATCTTCTTCGGCTAATCTTAAGGTTATTCCTCCCCATGTAAGACTCCTTCCACCAACTTGATTTCCTTGAGTCCACATGAAAGGAGCTTTTGGTGGGTGTGTGTAAGGATTTGCTTTTTTGTTTGCGTAGAGTAAGGGATTTGATTTCCAGAAACCTGGATGTTGAGGTTGATTTTGATAATCTCCAGTTGTTACTCCTATAAGTCTCCGAATCATATTGCAAGGCTCTGTTCCATTGGCCTGCTCGATTTCTAGTTTAGGACCTCTTTCAATTACTAATGTTCTTACGCCTGCCTTTGCCATTGTGAGAGCAGCCATTCCTCCTGTTGCACCAGAACCGATAATTATGACTTCATATGGCTTGTTCATCATTTGTAGGAATTGTATATTTTAAATTAGGATGAACTAGAGAATTATTTCTTTGGTATTTTAAATATATATTAAATCATAGGCTTATCTATTAGTTGGTTAGGAAATTTGATTAATTTATCTATTTTTATTTTTTCAAGTAAAGCTTTAGTATGAAATAATTTTTATTTAATTATTAAGATTAATAGATTTATTTTTTATGATTTTTGAGAGATTATAGTAGTAGTTTCTTTTGCTCTAATATATATTAAATTCAATATTTAATTGATAACCCCTTTTGAATTAAAATATAATCATTGGTAATTATTAGAAAGTGATGTTTAAAAGTCTTCTCTTTTTTGTAAGCTCGTTTCTATTTTTCTTTTATTCTCTGCCAGCTTCTGCTGCCTTGGACTATGGAAAACAAACCTTGATAGGCGCTGATTTCTCTAACACAGATTTGAAAGGTGCGACTTTCTATTTAAGTGATCTCCAAGACGCCGATTTCTCAGGTAGTGATCTTCAAGGAGCTAGTTTTTTTGATGCAAAGCTTGAAAACGCTAACCTAAGTAATACAAATATGAGAGATGTAACAATGGATGCGGCCATACTTAACGGTGCAGACCTTTCAAACAGCGTATTAGAAGGTGCTTTTGCCTATAATGCTAAATTTGAAAACGTTATTATTGAAGGTGCCGACTTTACGGATGTATTAATAGCGAACGATGTTAAAAATAAGCTATGTATTGTCGCAGATGGCGTAAACAGTGTTACTAATAAAAAAACAAGTGAGACATTAGATTGTTAGACAATAGTATGCTTATTAAGAAAAATATTAATCATCCTAAATATATTTTTTGGATTTCAATTTTATTTATATGGATTATATCTACCTTCGTTGATCGGATTTGGTGGAATTTTTATAGTAATACTCCTTCATGGGATCAAGCTGATTATCTGAATAGTGCCCTTGACCACGCGCGCGCACTTTCTTTTTTGGATGGAGATGGAGTTAAAAACTTTAGTTCTTTACTAGATAAATCCCCAAAGATTCCACCTTTGGCCTCAATAATCAATGGATCCTTAATTGCCTTTGTTGGTGATGCCCCTCACGAAGCTGCCTGGTCCTTAAGTGTTTGGAATGGATTTTTGATCTTTAATATCGCGTCATGGGGACTTTATTTGAGAGGAGAAAAATTTTCATTTTTTTGTGTTCTTATTACCGCGTTTTCTCCTTTCTTATTTCATCTAAGAACTGATTATGTATTGGAATTACCTTTGATCTCCTCTATTACATTTTATTTGTTTCATCTAGGAAGGTGGAGTGATAAATCAATAGGAGGTAAATGGATTCAATTGATAATCGCTTCTTTTGGATGTGCTTTTTCCCTATTGATTAAGCAGAGCTCTTTATTAGTTATAATACCTTCTTTGTTATTCACTTTTATTCTTTCTTTTAAAAGAGGTAAAACATTTCGATTACAATTTTTAAGCTTGATTATTGTTAATTTTTTAGCAGTTTTCCCATGGTTTTATCATAATTGGATAATGATATTAAGTGGTACTTACAGAGCTGTTTTTGAATCGGCTGTGATAGAAGGTGATCCATCTGTTTTGCGCTTGAAAAGTATTTTATGGTACTTCCCGTATTTAGATAATCAGTTTGGAAGTATAATTTTTTTCTTTGGCTTTTCTGGAATAATATTTTCCTTTTTAACCTATGTAAGATCTGCTAGAGCTTCATCAAGATTAGTGGATATTTTCAACAAAAATAATTATAAATGGACATGGATTTATTTTAATTTAATAACATGCTGGACTTTTACAACTTTCATTCCAAATAAGGATGAAAGATATATTGCATGTACGATCCCGTTAATTATCTTACTGTTAGCCCTTGGATTCTCTAAGTGGAGTGATTGGCTAGATACTTATTTTAAATTCAAATTTTATGGTTTATTTTTGATTCCTCCTGTAAGCTTTTTATTTTCAAATTCTATTAGTAAGTTTAACACTTTGGAAAATATTTCAAGTAGATATTATCCTGTTAAAGACATAATATCGATCGTTAAATCGGATCAGTCATTTGATGAAAAGGAGACAATTATTGTTGTTCCCAGCACTCCTGATGTTAATCAGCATAATGTAAGTTATTTTGGGAGAATGGAAGGTGGAAATATTCTAGGTAGACAACTTGGGCAATCTCTTTTGCATATAGAACCTGTTCTTAAATATTCTAATTGGCTCGTTTTGGCTGAGGGAGATCAAGGGTCTGTTTCAAGTAATTCAATAGCTCTAGATAAAGCTGTTAGAGAAAGTTCCTTTTTCATAAAAGTTCGAGAATTTCCTAGAGAAAAAGAAGGAAGCTATTCTTTGTGGAAGCGAAAGTCAGGTTTGCTTAATCAAAATGAATTTCATAATAGATTTGTGGAACTAGCAAATGGAATGGAGCAAGGTCCAGTAGGCATTAAATTTATTTTTGATGAAATAGAAATAAAACATATGCTTGATGGGCATTTCAAATATCAAAGTATAGTTAGAGATAAGGCATTATCCAAAATAAGTTCAGACCCAGAAAATGTTGAATCTTTATGGTCTCTATCGCTTCTGGAGATATTGTCGAATAGACCTTTAGAAGCAGAAATTTATCTAAGAAATTTAGAAATTTTGTTGCCGAATAATCCATGGCCCAGTGCTTATAGAGCTATCGTTACATTTGCATCTTGGAACCCTTGGAAGGCATCCTTAATAGCAGATAGAGCTCATAAGAGAAATCCAAATTACTTTCTAAAAAGTTTGGGTGATACTAGTGCACTCTTTGGAGGAGCTTTTTGGCGCTTGAAGTCTGCTTCAAATAGTGTTCCGAATGCGATTGAAATTATTGATGAAGCTTTAAAAGCAATAGAAAAGTAGAAGATTATGAAAAGAATCTCAATCTCGAACTGACAATTCAGAGTTGGTCTCTTTCAAATGTTTTTGTTATTTCTTTCAGAAACTCAACTATTTGGATATTTGTATAACCAAGCTCAGTTCTAAGCCCTTTGCATGAAGAAGTAATCTCTTTCCAAATGTCAGCTCTTATAATTGCTTCTCTGTCTTTTAAGTAACGCTCTTCTTTCATTTTGATTTAATTATGAAATGTATGGGTTTCTAAGCTTTTTAAGAAAATCAACCTAGTAAATCTTACAGATTTACTAGGTTGCCACGATTAGTATCAGATCAGTATCTTAAAAATCTAAAAAAACCTATTTTTGAATTACCTTAACGAAAAAATAAAAAAAGCATGAGAAATATGGCAATCTTTTAGGTATTAAATATTTGATTTACTTATCTTGGTGGCCGGAAAAAATAAATCATTTTTACGTTTTTCTTATCAAATCACTTAATATTTCGGCTTATTTATTATGTAGAAAGTGCAAGAGTATAATTAAAGATCTCAAAATCCCTTGCTCAGGATAAGGAGTGGGGGGTTCGCCCCCCCCCACTGATGTAGTTGATCCATGCTGATTTTCAAAACTATCGACATTTGCTTCATGACATTGCATCTCAGCTTCATTTTGAAGAGTAAATGCCGAGGCTTGACAGAAATAGATTAGTAATTTTTTGAAGAAAAGTTTTTGTTGCCAGCTAAAAAAAATTTTTTCGTTTGACTTTCGGTCAACTTTTTAATTATAGATAATAAATAATGAGATTAAAAATATAATTAAATAGAACTAGCATCTCCATATAAAAACGGAGAGTGGGGGATTCGAACCCCCGATGGAGTTGCCCCCATGCTAGTTTTCAAGACTAGAGCCATAAACCACTCGACCAACTCTCCACTAATGATTTTACATCATTAGCTTAGGATTTTTTCAAGTTAATTTTAAAAAAGTCTGATAAGGCTATATATAAACCTTCTCAAAATTGATTAGCGCCTCTACTCCAGCAAAATCAAAGAAAAAGTCTAAATTTGGACTTGTTTAGTTTTAAGTCTGATTTTGATTGATCCATATGCTCACTAATAAGCCATAAGCTAAGGCTCAACTATTGTCAGAAGAAAGAGATGCGATTAACTTTTAATACATAAAAATTTCCAAAAATATGCAATGCTTTTGTTTCTTGTATGTCTTTGATGACCTCTAACTTTTATATCGTTCATCACGAATTTAGAGCTGGTACTTCATCTAAGTGGTGGGAAACTGCCTATTCCGCAATGGCACCTGGAGGTGGATGGGATGAGGCAGTTGAAGCAAACAAAGAAAAAGGTTTTTACAACCACTCTGCTAATGCTGTTACTTCCGATGGACCTGTTTACTGTATTTGGGAAACTAAGGAGAACATTACTTTAGAAGAATTTCAGGAGTTCATTGATGGTCCGACAGGGCCTGGATTTGGTCTAAACGCATTAATGAATATCTGCAAACCAATAGACACATCATTAATGAACGGACAAACTCCATACCCAAGAGTCTTCTTTTAAAACAGTTAAAATAAAGATGGTTGACGACCGATTTCTATTGGAACGAGAAGGGCTGACTTCTGTCAGCTTTTTTGTGGCAAGGCTTCATGAACGTGAGTGTTCGCTTTTTGAAAGTAGGCCTTCTTGTAAAAAAAAATAAAAATCAGCTTTTGAGTATTAAAAATTAAAAAATATAATGCAATGAAAAAATTATTTGAAGCCAATTATATCAAATAATCTTATTATTGATTTAATTGCAATTAGTGCTATTTTTTAGGTCTTGAGATATTAACTACTCGACCAACTCTAAGGCTATGACTTAACCTCATTTGCTACAGATATCTTAAAAAAAATTCTAAAGTCACAATTTTTTCACTTTTGCTATCAATTCATTTTTAAAGGGGGATACTTTTAAACCTTAAAAAATTTCAGAACCTATAGATTCTCTGTATGTATAAAATTCAATGAGATTATTTGTGCAATAATTTCAGACATTGGTAAATCACATTCATGGCAAGCAACAAGAGTCCGCAATCTCGTTTCCTTGGAGACCTTCCAATGGAGGGTGGTATTAGTCAAAAAGAGAAATACCGTTATGTAGCTCACTTGATGTTTTTTATTGGATGCGCACTGTTTTCCTTCGGGATTTGGGCTCTTTCAGGCTTTACTGCTTCAAGTGGTGCAACAGGACCATTCCCTTTTTAAATTGAGATCAACATTCAATTGATTTTGGATTAATAGACCTAAAATAAAAAATTACTGAACCGACAACTTATTAATAGTATTTTCTCTATCTTCAATAAGAGTTAAGAGCCACTTAGATCCTAAAGCTCTGGAAATGCTTCTGTTTTTTAGTAGTTCACAAATTCTTTTATAAAGTTTGTCTGATTCAATGTTGGAATTGAACCATTTTTCAAATTTCAGAATTTCATCTGGGTTTTTACAAGCTCTCAATTGATCAATAAGTGCATCATTAGCACTTGCGCCACTTATCTTTAATGGTTTATTTATCGTAGTCATTGAAATTAATGAACACAAGACCTATTTAATAATTAGCCAAATTTTCCAATTTGGACAATTATCTTTAAACCTTTTTGAAAAAGTAAACTATTTTTTAGTTCAGTAACTTCTTGAGGATGGTATTAATAACCTCACTCAAGATTGAATGACTTCTCTTAAGATGGTTTGGCAAGTGGTAGTAAGCATTTATCTGAATCGCAACCTGCTGGACCTGCTTCAGTAAGCTCGCCTTGATCATATCGATTAAGAGCATCAAAAAAATCACAATAATCTCTTCTTTTTATGACCTCTGATTGCAGTTTTGTATAGCATTCTTCGTCAATAGGTTCAAAAGGAAGTCTAGGGAAGGTTGCATTTGCATCAAACCTTGCTAGCAAGGCAGCAGAAATATAACCTTTATTTTCATTGATTGAGTTATGTAGAGCTTTAGCTAAACCCTCTATCTCGTCTTCTCTGAATTCAATTGTTGCAGAGGTGTTATGGTCTGTGTAGTTTGTTTGAACTTGCATATAAAAATCAAATTGTGCAAGAGCTGAGAAGTTGTTTATATCTATTTCATCCGCTCCAGGTATGTTTGCCCAACTCACCTCAGTAGGTATTTCAACTAGCCACTCAGTACATTTTGGATCAAATGGATTGTCTAGTAATTTTCCATTTTCATCTTTATCTGACTGAGAAGGAACGATTGTGTATCCATAATCCATGCAAGCTAATGCGACTGGATCGTTTTTCCTAAAAGTAATTCTTCTAATAAAACGCTGAGCTTTTGGAGGATGCCAACCTGGTGAGGCTCCTGTTAGAAGACTTTTTGTACCCGCAGGTTGAACTGTTGTACAACGACTTGGACGGCGAATATTATGTCTGTCACAATAATCAAATACGGTATCGTTGACGATCTTTCTCCAATGACTCAAAAAAGTAGCCTCTTTATTTTTAAAATCCTTTCCTTCTTTTGTCTCAGGTCGTCCAGATTCCCACCATTTTAACCATGGAGTCCCAAAGGCATGAACAAAAAAGTCAAAAAGTCCTGTGAAGCTAACGCCAACAATGGGATCCCATTCACGACTTTTTCTGTAGCGCTCTACTTCGAATCGATGATTAAGGAGGCAAGCAACTGACAAGGCTGCTGCTTTGAAAGCATCTTCTTGTTGGTTTATGTCTAATGGATCAATTTGATTAAGATGGATTTCTGCAAGATTACAGTGAAAATCTGAACCTAGAATTTCTCCGCAAGGATTAAGACCATACCTACTAAGTCTGTGAAAAAGTTCTTTATCATCAAATGGACCGTAATTTGATTGAATCCATTCGGATGCTTCTTCTTTCCCTTGGTCACAATAAATATCTATAAATTCATTCCTGAGTTCTACTGTTGAAAGTATGTCAGCATTTGATCGAGCAATTGCTTCTGGCGCAAATTGAATAGCTCCCTCTCCTGAATGAAATTGTTTAGTGACGGCATCAACAAGAACTTCTAATTCAGGTTTAGTGTGGTAAACACGAGTATGGTTGGCCATTCTTAAAGCATCCTTCTCTGGGTCAATACTCCAATTACCATCTGAGTCTTGCTTCCATAAATTTTCTTTGGCACCAGCCGCTTCTAAATCTTGGGCAGAAAATTGGCGCATACCTGCACTCCTTCTGATATTGCCTGCAACGATTGTGACAGCTGCTTCGTCGATTAGTAGACAACATTCAATTGAAGTTAGTTTCCTTCCTACGGCTTTGTTTAAAAGATTTGCTACTCGAGGATATAAATCTTTGAGTTTTACAGGGTTCGCCATGCCTCCAAAACCTTTAAGTGATTCGCCTGCTGGCCTTACATCTTTTAAATCAATGGATACATTAATAACTTTAGAATTGAAATTATTGTCACTGCTTAGTTCAAGGATTTTTTGATAGCTATCAACCCATCCACGTCTACTATCCCCAACTTTTATGAGTACATTATTTTCTTGAATAGAGAATGTGGTCTTTTCATTTCTTTCTTCAGAAGGGGTTAAACCAATATCAGAAACATTTTCTATGTTAATTGTATTTGTAACCTCTGGTAATTGGTCAATCAAGTGAGGTTCAATTATTGCACCCGTTCCACAACCCATCATGGCTAAGTCCATCATAAGTCCAAAGGCTTGCCAATCAACAAGATTTGTTGAGGTGCAATTGTAGGCCCCAGAAAAATTCTTCTCTTTCTCAATCCAATCTGTTCCGCCTATCCAAAGCCATCGACCTGAGGGAAGAGCTTTTTTCTCTTGTTGCATTCTTTGCATTAAATTTATTTCTGCTTCATTTAATCCCCCAAGCTTTTTTAGACCATCTAGGTTCCTTGTATTAACTTGTTCCCAGCTTTCACGACCTGCTGAAAGTTTTCTACTATAGGTTCTGTAAAAAACAGGATTGGCTGCAGGTGCAGTTATTGGAAAATCAGTTGTAACATTTTTTTTACCCGATGCTGCATTATTGGTTTCGGACCGGCTTGTTGCGATTGTCAAAATCTTTGTATCCCGTTGGTAAGTACTACGGTAACGCCATGTATAGCGTTAGCAAGTTTTTTTAACACCATCTACAGGGCTCCAAAGAAAAAAACAAATTTTTTCTTTTAGTAATGAAGAGAACACCTGAACCTGAACTTATGCAAATCCCTTCGCAGGTAAGGGCTTATGCGGATGCTGATTTCTCTAGGAGTGATTCTATGGTTGTTAAAGCGCTCGAAAAATATTTAAAAAAAGTAGGAAGAACTCTTAATAAAAGTGATTTAATTTTTGATATGGCATGTGGTCCAGGAAATATTGCAGAGAGAATTGCAAAGAATTGGCCTTTTGTAAATGTTGTAGGAATTGATGGTTCAAAGGAAATGTTGAATGAGGCAGAAAACAAACTTTCCGAAAATCTTACGAAGAATCTCTCTTATGAATTGTTTGACATTAATTCGATAGCCTCAAGTGAAATACATTTTCCTTTTAAAGCTGATGTCCTAGTCAGTAATAGTGCCTTGCATCATTTTCACGATCCTTATAATTTCTGGGGTGCATTGAAAAAACTTGGTAAAGCAAAGTGTATTCATATTCATCGTGATTTAATAAGGCCTACGTCTGCAGAAAAAGCATTTGAAATTAAAGAAAAACATCTTTCAAATTCTCCAGAAATCCTGAAAAAGGATTTTTATGCATCTCTCAAAGCATCATTTACAGTTGAGGAAGTATCTCAACAGCTTGACGATGCAGGGTTATCTCAATTAGAGGTTTTTCAAGTTGATGAGCTTTATTTTGAGATTATTGGGTGTCTTTAATCTTTTCCCTGAACAATTGAACAACCAAAAACAATAATGAAATCAATTCCCCAAGACAAGACTAATTTAGATCCAAATTTAGAAGAAGAATTTACCTTATCTTTAAGTAAGGAGGTTGGTAAAAGAAGAAATTTTGCGATTATTTCTCACCCTGATGCAGGGAAAACCACTTTGACAGAAAAACTTTTACTTTATGGCGGAGCTATTCAACAAGCAGGAGCTGTTAAAGCAAGAGGTGAACAGAGAAAGGTTACTTCTGACTGGATGGAGCTTGAAAAACAGAGAGGCATATCAATCACATCAACTGTTTTACAATTTGCCTATAAAGATAAGACCATTAATTTATTAGATACCCCTGGTCATCAAGATTTCTCAGAAGATACATATAGGACACTCGCTGCTGCTGATAATGCTGTAATGCTAGAGGATGCAGCGAAAGGACTTGAACCTCAAACAAGAAAGCTTTTTGAGGTTTGCAGAATGCGTCAAATACCAATTTTTACATTCATCAACAAGATGGATAGGCCAGGTCAAGAACCGCTGGAATTATTAGATGAGATTGAGTCTGAATTAGGATTATCAACCTTTGCAGTCAATTGGCCAATAGGAAGTGGTGAACTTTTTAGAGGTGTTGTTGAACGTGCAACCAGAGAAGTTGTTTTGTTTTCTAGAGCGGAACGAGGGAAGCAATCAAGTGAAATACGGTTAAAAATTAATGATCCTGAACTTAAAAATTTAGTAGAAGAGGAACTATTAACAAAAGCACTTGAAGAAATTGAGATCTTGGATGAGGCTGGTTGTGAATTAAATCAAGAATTAATCTTATCTGGCGAATTAACTCCTGTGTTTTTTGGATCTGCAATGACTAACTTCGGGGTTAGGCCATTTTTAGATAGTTTTCTTGAGCTATCTCAGGGACCGGTTGCTCGAAATAGCTTTGATGGCCCAATCGTTCCTACAAGAGAATCATTTAGTGGATTTGTTTTTAAATTGCAAGCAAATATGGATCCAAAACATAGAGATAGAGTTGCCTTCGTGCGTGTATGTAGTGGGAGGTTTAAAAAAGATATGACAGTTCAACATGCTAGGACTGGCAAACAAATCAGACTCTCTAGGCCGCAAAAGATTTTTGGCCAAGATAGAGCTGTTGTTGATGATGCTTACCCTGGTGATGTTATTGGTTTAAATAATCCAGGGATGTTTTCTATTGGAGATACCTTATATATTGGTCCGAGAGTTGAATTCGAGGGGATTCCATGTTTTAGCCCCGAGATTTTTAGTTGGTTAAGAAATCCAAATCCCTCAGCTTTTAAGAATTTTAGGAAAGGGGTTAATGAATTAAGAGAGGAGGGAGCTGTCCAAATTCTTTACGATAAAGATCAAAGCAAAAGAGATCCAATTTTGGCTGCAGTTGGTCAGCTTCAGCTTGAGGTAGTACAACATCGACTTGCTAGTGAATATGGTGTGGAAACTAGGCTTGAACCGATGGGTTATCAAGTCGCCAGGTGGGTAAAAGGTGGATGGTCCTCTTTAGAGGAGGTTGGAAGAATTTTTAATTGTAAAACTGTTCAGGATGCTTGGCTTAGACCAGTACTGCTTTTTAAAAATGAATGGAATCTAAATCAGTTAAAGGAAGAACATCCTGAGATTGAATTAAACTCAGTTGCTCCAGTTGTCAGTGGTGTTGATCCTGTTTCCCTCTGAAGTAGATTAATATCTAATACCAAAGATATTTCATAAACCATTTTCTGATAAATCTATGGATCCTGGTACTAATTCACAATCAAATTCGAACTCGCAAGATCCATATTTAATGCTTGGAATCAATGAGGGTGCAAGTTTTGACGCTATTAAAGAAGCTAGGGACAAAAGGTTAACAGAAGCAGGAGATGACCAAATTACTAAAGCAAAAATAGAAGCTGCTTATGATTCTTTGCTAATGGTAAGTCTCAAGTCAAGACAGCTTGGTAATGCAAGTAATGAGGCAATAAATGCATCAAAGAAAGAAAATGAAGCTAAGAAAGTTGGTGAGATGGAACCTGGTTCGCTTCTCACTAGGTTGAGGAATTTAAATTTTCCTAACTCCCAAGCATCAAAATCTAATATTTTATCAAGATTAGAGCTGCCCTCTGGGCAAGAATTAAATATACGAATTTCTCTTGGAATATTGGCTTTTTTACTTGTTTTAATTGTGCCTTCTGAAAGTGTTGAATTAATACTTTCATTCTCAACAATAGGCTTATTCGTCAGCCAGTCTCGAAGAGGTAGGCCTTTCTTTTCCTCTATCCTCTGGTGCATTCTTCTTCTCAGCGTTGGACTTTTATCTGGAGCGCTACTTTTAGGTGGTGCTCAATCAATTATTGATAATGCTGGATCATTGTCTTCAGACAAATTTGAGGCGATACCTGCAGTAATTTTGATTTGGTTAGGAGTAATTTTTCTTGATTAAATCTTTACTTTAATCTATTAAAGATTTTAACTTTTCCTTATTAACAATATAAACATTCTTGCAGAATTGGCATGTTAATTCTGCTTTACCCTCTTCCTCTATCATTTCCTTAAGTTCATTCTTTCCAAGTATCTTTAATGCTGATAGGCTTCTTTCTCTTGAGCATCTACATTTAAAACGAACTTTTTGAGATGTGCTAATAATATCTGAAGGTGATTGATCAAGATCAGGGAAAATTTCTTCGATAAGAGAAATAAGATTATTCCCTTTTTTGATTAACAACTCACTAAAAGAGCTAATCTCTTTACATCGATCTTCAAGTAAGGCTATTAATGAATAGTCTCGTTCTGCTTTAGGTAATATTTGTGCTAACAGCCCTCCACTACAAACTATTCCATTATGATTAATTATTTCTCCAACGAACACAGCTGATGGTGTTTGTTCAGAATGTAATAAATAAGATGCTATATCTTCGCCTATTCCTCCATTAATTAATTCAACTGTACTGTTGTGTGGCTCGCCTTTTCCATCATCTCTAATAACGTGAAGATAGCCAATACCTGTAGCTTTTTTAAAATCAAATGTATAATTTTTGTTTTTGTTTTTTATAAGGTCTAATTCAAGACTTGGATTACCAACGTATCCCCTCACACTTCCATCTCGACCCGCATCAATAGTTAATCCTTTTAGTGGGCCGTTTGAGCTTATTCTCAAAGTCACCCTTCCATGATTTACCTTCATTGAGCTTGCAAGCAAGAGGCTTGCACTCATGGCTCTGCCTACAATTGCAGAAGTTAAATATGAAAGTGAATGTCTTTTTTTTGCTTCTTTGGTTGTTTCAGTTGTTGATACTGCAACCAACCTTATTCCTCCTTTAGCAGCAGTCGCTCTAACTAGTGAATCTTTCATTGATTAGTTGGATTGTTTGAGTTAGTGATAAGTCGACCATCGTTCAACTCATAACTGTCGGTATTAAAACTTTTAAAAAGTTCCGGTTCATGAGTAACTATTAGAATCGTTTGCTTGTCTTTAAGCTTTGTGAGCAATTTTATGATTCCTTTCCTCACTGACCAATCTAAACCTGCTGTTGGCTCGTCCAATAAAAGTACTTTTGGTCTCCTTAGTAGTTGAACTGCAATAGCTAATCGTCGTTGTTGGCCTCCACTGAGAGATTCTGGCGGCTTCTTTAAATCTAAGTCGATTAATCCCACTTTTGTGAGAGTTGAAATTTGTTCTTCAGTCGTTAACTTCTTGTGTCCAAGACGTAATTCTTGAGCTATCGATAATCCAAGAAAATATCTTTCTGGAAATTGAAAAACTAAACCACATAACCACCTGCGCTGACGAGCATTTAAAGTTTGGTTGAACCATGAGATCTCTCCTTTTTGATATCCTGATAGACCGCTAATGACTTCTACCAATGTAGTTTTTCCACTTCCACTGGGGCCTCTAATTATTGTGATTTTTCCAGTTTTAGATTTTAAAGACAAATTTCTAAGGATTGGCTTCTCCGCTGTTGAGGGATGATAATAAATATTTTTTAAACTAAGCATTCTTTTTCATTAAGGCTTTGATCAACTAAATAAAGATTTTTTTATTTTCTTTAATCAATTTACATTAGATTATGTTTGATATCTTTTAGTTTTTCTTTTTCAAGATCTATTGTTTATGGAAGTTCGATTTCGTGAAGTTGATCCTTTCAATTGTTGGATCTGGCTTAGATATTCAGATATACCTACTAAAGGGGTAAAGGAATACATTGATGGTATTTTTGATTCTTGGTATGTCCTCGGCAGACTTGGGGGATTTAATTCTGAAAATCTGCAAACGCATGAAATGGGTTCTGATGTTAGTTGGATGAATTATGAAAATGACGAGAGCTCATCTAGTCTTCCATCATTAATGCACAATCTAGGAGAATTTGAGTTTAATGAGTGTTGGGCAAGATGCTGGGTGGATTTAGGTACTTCTGATCTGATAGCAATTGATATTTTGATAAATGTACTAAAACAAATGGATGTTGATGTAGTGAAAATAGAAGAATTAATTATCGGAGGAGTAAATCAAGATTGGCCAGTAGAAGAACATCCAGATGCAATTTTTTCTTCAACAGAGTAATTTTCTATGGCTGAAAAAAGAAGATTATTTATAAAACTAAATCGATTAAGTGATGAGATCGATTCAAAAGGAGAGTTGATATTGACCTCTGAAGAATCACATTATTTATCTAGGGTTATGAGGATGAGATCGGGAGATCTTTTAGAAGTTATTGATGGAAAAGGTCATCTTTGGAATGCCAAAATTCTTGAAAAAAAAACCATAAAACTTATCGATGGTTTTAATAAACCTCTCCAAGAAGTTTCTAGAGAGAGACCACTTTTATGCATTGCTGTAGTTATACCTAAAAAAGGGTTTGAAAATTTTTTGCAAATGAGTTGTGAGATAGGAGTTGATATAATTCAACCATTAATTTCAAAGCGATCAGTAGTTAAAGAATGCAATAACGAGAAAATTGTTAGATACCATAAAATTATCCATGAAGCAGTTGAGCAATCTGAAAGACTTTGGAGTCCAGAAGTAATGCAGGTATTGACATTCTCAAATTGGATAAATAATTTACCTCCCGAGGCTCAAATTGGCTTCGCCACAACACGCATTGAAGATTTGAAAGATTGTGTGAACTGGTTAAAAGAAACAACACATAAAGTCAATCAAGTTTGGGTGGTAATTGGCCCAGAGGGGGGCTGGAATAAATATGAAGAGGAATTAGCTTTTGACGCTGGCTTGGTTGGGGTGTCTATGGGAGAAACTATTTTGAGGACATCAACAGCTGCTGTAAGTGCCTGTCAGCTAATGACTGCGTGGAGAAGGCTTAAATCATCTTTTTAAGATTAAATGTTGCTGATCATGAAAACGTTTATTGTTCAAGGACATTCATGCTAATTAGAGACCATGAATAACTTCCAGTTAGCTAGTAGCGGTATTTGGCTTAATGCTTTTTTGATTAATTTTTTGTTGATATTTTTGGGACATAGACTTCCGTTTTTAACTAAAAAAGGTTGGATTCATGCTGGAATACTTGGAACACTTTTATTAGGATCTATTGGTTGGAATGGTTGGATATCAGTTTGTGTATATCTCTTGTTGGGAACTTTAGTTACAAAAATTGGATATAAAAATAAGGCTTCTCGAGGGATTGCTGAATCCAGAGGTGGTAAACGTGGCCCTGAAAATGTATGGGGGTCTGCAGCAACAGGTTGCTCACTCGCCTTATTAAGTTGTCTTTGGCCAAATTTCTTAACTTTATTCATGGTAGGTTTTGCGTCTAGTTTCAGCGCAAAACTTTCCGATACTTTTTCAAGTGAAATTGGTAAAAGATTTGGTAAAAGGACTTTTCTAATTACGACTTTAAAGCCAGTATCACCAGGAACAGAGGGGGCAGTAAGCATCGAAGGTTCGATGGCTGGGTTGCTAGGAAGTTTTATCATGACAATGTTTATGCTTAATCTATCGATCATTTCTGGACTATCTGTTGCTTTTATAGTCTTCTTCTCAAGTTATTTAGCAACTTTTTTGGAAAGTTATATTGGAGCAGTAGTTCAAAATAAGATTGATTGGATGACTAATGAATTAGTTAATTCTATCCAGACATCTATAGCCGCTATTATTTCTATCTTTTTATATTTGAAGTTTGTTTGAAATATTTATTTTAAATCAGCCCAATTCTTCAGTGCTGGCCATTCGCTAATTTGGTCATAAATCCATTTATGACCCTTAGTATTTAGATGTATTCCATCTGATGAAAGAAATTCTTTAAATGATAATAGGTTGATCATTTTCTCATGGATAGATAAAAATGGGACATTTAATTCTAGGCAAGTTTCTTCAATTTTTTTTTCATATTTAGAACAAGCTTGATTTGAATACCAAAGACATTCTGCAAAAGGCATTGAATCTTCATTAACAGGGGTTAGTCCTAGAACCATTACAGAAACTTCATTCTTAATCTCGTTTACTAATTGTTTTAATCCAAATTTAAAAGCATCTTCGGATAATTGGGGCCTGCCATCTTCTCTTCCTATTCTGGCAGTATCATTTAATCCAATAGATAGCAAAAGACCTTCTGGAACTTTTCTCCTTAGCTCACCTCTGGTTTCCCATTCACTCTTATATCTTTTTGCAACTTTCTCTAATCCATCTCCTCTTACTCCAAGGGGGTAAATGATAGGCCCCCCCTCTAAATTCAACCATTTTTGTCTTAATCTTTCAGACCATCCCCCTCCCTCTAGATCTCCCCATCCGTAAACCCCACTATCTCCAATTATGATTAATTTTTTCTGATAGTTATTCATAAGTCGATATGTTGAATAAAATAACTAACTAATTAAATTGTTGGTTGAATTCTTTAACCAATAATTTTGAGAAGTGTTAAATAGAAATTCTCCTGACATTGTTAATACAGAGAAAGTAGCAGTTATTACTATTACTTGAGCCCAATCGAATGAGCTTAGTGATTCCTGTAATTCCCACCCTAATCCTACTCCTCCAGCTGCACCTATAATTGCTGTTTCCTTTAGGATTACGTCACTTCTATATGCTCCATAAGCTAAGTAACTATTACTTTGGGGGGCTAAAATTCCATAAAGTGTTGCTGCTTTCTTGTTTGAACCATTGCTTTTGATTGCTTGATAAATATTTTTTTCTTGATTTAGTATATTATCTGTAAGCAGTCTTCCCATGACACCCATATGTGTAATTCCTAGTGATAAAGCGGCTACAGATATATTTGGAGTAGTAAAAAGTAGAATAAGTATAGTGGTCAATGGAGGAGGTATCAATCTAAAGAAGATCCAAATAATATTTTGAACTTTTAGAGACAATTTACTTGGGAATAATACTAGTAAAAGTGGAGGTGTCCCTATTGCAATCCCAGACGCAAAAAAAGTTATTAAAATTGTTGTAATGATTAGTTTAAGCAGAGGTAAGTTATTAAATCCATTTCTTATCTCTACGAATGAAGGTAAATTTAAATACGAAAAGCTTAATGGAGTAAATATCTCAAAATTTAGATTATAAAGCCAATTAATACCTAATGATAGAGATAGTGAAAATATTGAGATTGAAATTAAGAAAGAATTCTTCAAAATAATATTTTCAGATATATAACTTCTTAAAAATCTTATAAATTTCTCTAGTAAAATTATTACTAACCAAAGCATCCATAAACAAGTCCACATTTCATTAAACTCAAAGGATTTTAAGGTTAAATATAGTTCTGTCCCTATACCTCCTAATCCAAATATTCCAAGTAATGTTACACCTCTAACTGCACATTCAAATCTGTAACTTCCATATGTAGATACGATAGGTATTAACTTTGGTAGTAGAATAGTTATAAATGAGATCATAAAATTAGATCCAGTTTTCTTAATTGCTATTAGAGGTTGTATGTCTAAACTATCTAGTTGCTCTGAAATTACTCTTGCTGTTAAGGCTGAATAGGGAATGACTATAGATATAATTGCTACCCAAATATTCAAACCTAAAATTTGTATAAATAGCAAGCCCCAAACTACTTCATGTATTGATCTTGGAATTGCTAATGAGTATTTTATGAATTTACCTAAATAAGAAAATTTAGGAATACTTTTCCAAAATAAATCTGTAGATAGTACCCCTAAAAGAATTCCAATAAGCATACTGAAAACCCAGCTAGTTAAAGCAGTAGCAATTGTTATTTGAAGTCCTTCCCATGCGCTTTTAACTACTTCTTGATTGAATGATGGTTTTATTGCTGAGCTTATGAATAGAAATATGATATTTAGACCCCCTATATGAAACCCTTTGATGATTTCTATTAGTATGGGAATATAGGCTATTGATGGGATTAATGTTAATAAAGTTGATACTGGTTTTATTAATTTCATTATGAATTAAAATAGCCAATCAAACTCTGATTGATTAATATTATGAATTTCTCTATCTATTACAATCTCTCCATCTTTTAACCCAATAACTCTATTGAAATTATTTATTAAATTTATTTGATGAAGACTTATAAGTATGGTCTCAGGGATTTTAATTCTAAGATAATTTTTTTGATTAATAAATAAATTTAAGATATTTTTTGATAATAGAGGGTCTAAATTTGAGAAAGGTTCGTCTCCAAGAAGAATCTCTGGTTCTTGTCTTAAAAGACGCGCAATTGCTATTCTTTTTTTTTGCCCACCAGAAAGTTTATTTATATAGGAATAAATAGTTTCTTTAGGCAAAGAGACTGCTGCTAGGCACTCTTGGCATAAACCTTTATCTAAGACTCCTAGGAGATTTTTTAAGGCCCATATAAAATTGTGTTTACCTAGTACACCACAGTTTATATTCTGTGCAACATTTAGCTCCTCTATCAAGTATAAATCCTGCCATATAGTTCCTATTTTTGACGACTCAATATTTGAGATATTTTTAATTTTAGAACCTTTCCATATTACATCCCCTTCGTTTGGGATTAGCGATCCATTCGCGATCGAGATTAATGTACTTTTGCCAGAGCCACTCTTCCCAATAAGTGCTATTTTCTCACCTTGATTTATAGTAAAATTAATATCTTTTAATCTAATACTTTCTTTACTTCTATGGCTTATATTCTTTAATTCTAGTAACTTAGTCACTTAATCTTTCCAATTTTTCTAGCTATGTTTTCTATGTTATTATAATTCTCGCTTTTTGATATTATAAATTTCTTTGCGCTAAATAATTCGAGAATTTGTTTTTGTTTTTTTGACTTTTCATTGAAACCTAAAAGTACATTTGTAAGCTCTTTCGTAAAATCTCTTTTGAACTTTTTATCTAGGTTCCTTTGAGCAAGCCAATGATAATTATTATAAGAGGGAGTCTTCCAAATTACAAAGACTTTTGAGGGGTCCACGCGTCCTCTCTCAAGATTTCTCTTCCACACTTCTTCGCTAAGAGCACCTGCCTCATATGAACCACTTTGCACAAGCATTAATGTTGCATCGTGGCTACCACTAAAGCCAGGTCTTGCACCTTTGAAATCTTTAAGTTCAACACCTGCTTTGTTTAAAAAATGTTGTGGCATCAATCTTCCTGATGTTGAACTTTCAGAGCCAAAAGTAAAACGCTTTCCTTTTAGTGTCTTTAAGTCATTTATGTTATTTATTTTTTTGATTGAACTTTTCTTGTTTGCAATAAAAATACTATGGAATTTTTCATCAATATCTCTTTGTGCTATCACCTTGGATCCTTTGCTTTGAAGTCTTGCTTGTACGCCCGTTAAAGCACCGAACCATACTAAATCTAAATTCCCGGTCCTAAAAGCTGTTACAGCTGCAGCATAATTAGTAACTGGTTTATATCGGACTGGAACATTGAGCTGCTCGCTTAATTCAGAGGATAATACTTTATATAGACGATTCAGGTGCTCTGGGTTTTGATCTGGTATCGCCCCAATGCGAAGTATTTCCTCTGCTTTTAATGAACCAATATTAGATAAATTAAATATTGATAAAAGAGCAATAGTTATTTTTGTGAACTTGATTGCTCTTGGTCCTTGATTCATTTTTTTTAATTTAAAAATTATTTAATAGTTTCTCTAATCTATCAACTCCATCGTTGATCATTTCATTTGAAGATGCATATGAGATTCTTATGCATTTGTCATCTCCGAAAGCAATCCCTGGAACTATAGCTAGGCCAACCTTTTCTAGCGCTAATTTACAGAAACTTATTGAATCGATATCCTCTAGATTAATTTCTGGGAAAACATAGAAAGCTCCAGTAGGAGGGACAAAAGAAATATTTTTTATTTTTTTTAGTCTTTCTGTTATCAATAACCTCCTTTTGTTATAAATTTCTGCCATTTCATGAACGCAATCTTTTGAGCCCTGAAGTGCAGCAATAGCTCCTTTTTGAGCAAAACTACATACATTGCTTGTACTTTGACTTTGTAAAGCAATGGCTTTCTCTATTACCTCTTTATTTCCTGTTAGGTATCCAATCCTCCAGCCAGTCATTGCCCAAGCCTTGGCAAATCCATTGACTGTGAAAATTCTATTTTTTAAATCTGGTGATATTTTTGCGAAACTGTGATGAACTTGATTTGGAGAAATAAGAAATTCATAGATTTCATCACTCATTAAAAAAATTCTTGGATGTCTTCTTAAAAACTCAGAAATAATATTCATTTCTTGCTCGGTTAAAACGCAGCCTGTTGGATTACTTGGAGAGTTAATAATTAATAACCTTGTTTTTTCAGTTACGTTTTCTTCTAGAGAATTGATATCTATTTTGAAATTATCTTTAGTTGAAGATTTAATTTTAATTGGCTTGGCACCAGCTAAAAGAGCTATCTCTGGGTAACTAAGCCAATATGGAGCAGGTATAAGGACTTCATCTCCAGGATTAAGTACTACTTGAAATAAATTGTATATTGCTTGTTTCCCTCCATTTGTTACCAAAACATTGTCAGTTTTTGTGGGAACTTTATTAATATCTGTTTGCTTTTGGGCAATTGCTTCTCTTAATTCTGGATCTCCAGCAGCAGGTCCATAACGAGTTTTTCCATCTTTTAATGCTTTTAGAGTGGCATCGATAATAAATTCTGGGGTATCGAAATCAGGTTCTCCAGCGCTTAAACTACAAATGTTTTTTCCTTCAGCTTTTAGAGCCTTAGCTTTTGCGCTAATCTCAAGAGTTAGAGAAGGTTTTATTGAGAGAGCTCTTTTAGATATCTGTGATTTTTCAGTCATCTTCGAAGCATAACTTCAAAATGTTTTTCTTAGATTCACTTTTAGAGTGAATTCATATAACCATAAATTTACTACTTAATCAGTTACTTGCATGCCTTTGATGAATATAAACTTTGTAATTGCTTCTAAAAACCCTAAAGAATTATCAGAATTTTATGCCAAAATCAACTCTGATAAGGCAAATAAAGGTTTTAATAATGCTCATTATTTTATTTCATTAGGTAATCGATCCAAAATACATTTTTATAAACCTAATAAAAATCACGAATGGCAAAGGAAAGGAAATTCAACCTCATTGTGTTTTCAAAGTGATCCTTGCGAAGATCCATCAAAAATCTTAGAGGGTTGGACATCTGAGATTTTAAAAATTGGAGGTAGTGCAATGGGGATTCCAAAATTGGCAAACTTTGGATCTGAGCAATGGATGCTAGACCCAGAAGGTAATAAATTTTTAATTTTGGTGCCCGATCTTTTAAAAGGATCAGATAAGGAAGCTTTGATGTGACAAAAAAAATCACTTCTGATAAAGATGTTTATAAAGTTTCTGATTTAAGCAATGCCATAAAAAAGATCGTTGTATCAAGGGGTAATCCTTACGCTAAATTAATGATTATTGGCGAGGCTCCAGGAGCTAAGGAGGAGGAGATAGGAGAGCCTTTTGTAGGAAGGTCTGGAAAATTACTTGATGAATTGCTTCAAAAAGTTGGGATTGATATCAACCAAGATGTTTATTTTTGCAACGTGGTCAAATGTAGACCGCCCCAAAATAGACGTCCAACAAAGGCTGAAATCCAAGAAAATCTTCCTTGGTTGTATCAACAAATCAAACTTGTAAATCCAGAAATTATAGTTCTTGTTGGTGCTACAGCTTTAGAAGCAATTTTAAAAAATAAGTCACCTATAAGCGTTCTAAGGGGTAAATGGATTAATTGGAATGGAAGACTTATTATGCCTATTTTTCATCCAGCTTATTTACTTAGAAATCAATCAAAAGAGAAAGGGACTCCAATGTGTTTAACCAAATCGGATTTTTTAAAAATCAAGGAAAAAATTGATACTTTAAAATAGCCCTCAAATATGTCATTCTTATTTATTAAAGAGGCTCAATTGTTAACTCATGATTGCGACCCTGGAAAAAGATAAGAAAGAACATAATGTTTCACAGCGTTATAGCACCAGAATTATTCGTAGAGATACTCGACCTGTAATGGTCGGAGATATTGGAATCGGTGGAGATAATCCAGTTCGTGTTCAGTCAATGATAAATGAAGATACGATGGATATTGAGGGCTCAACTGCCGCAATAAGAAGATTGCATGAAATAGGATGCGAGATTGTTAGATTAACGGTTCCCACTCTTGCAAGTGCAAAAGCTGTTGGAGAAATAAAAAAACTTTTAGCTAGTACTTATCAACCAGTTCCATTAGTAGCGGATGTTCACCACAATGGAATGAAAATAGCTTTAGAGGTTGCAAAGCATGTAGATAAAGTTCGGATCAACCCTGGATTATTTGTTTTTGAAAGACCTGATCCAAATAGGTCTGAATTTACTGACGCGGAAATAAAAGCAATTAAAGACAAGATTATTCAGAAATTTGAACCAATTGTTAATACTTTAAAAGAGCAGAATAAGGCACTTAGAATTGGAGTTAATCATGGATCATTAGCGGAGAGAATGTTATTTGCATATGGAGATACACCTTTTGGGATGGTTGAATCAGCTATGGAATTTATTCGAATTTGTGATTCATTGGACTTTCATAATATTGTTGTTTCAATGAAGGCTTCACGACCTCCTGTCATGCTCGCTGCTTATAGAATGATGGCCGACACTATGGATAAAGAGGGATTTAATTATCCTTTGCATTTGGGTGTTACTGAAGCTGGTGATGGAGATTATGGAAGAATAAAAAGTACTGCTGGAATCGGAACATTATTATCAGAGGGGATTGGAGACACAATACGAGTTTCCCTTACTGAGGCCCCTGAGAAGGAGATACCTGTTGCTTATTCAATTTTGCAAGCAGTTGGTCTTAGAAAAACTATGGTCGAATATATTAGTTGTCCTAGCTGCGGAAGAACATTATTTAACTTAGAAGAAGTTGTGGCAAAAGTTAGAGCCGCTACCGTTCATTTGACAGGATTAGATATAGCAGTTATGGGTTGTATCGTTAATGGACCTGGAGAGATGGCAGATGCTGACTATGGTTATGTAGGTAAAGGTGTTGGAACAATTGCTCTTTATAGAAATAGAGATGAAATCAAGAGAGTGCCTGAGGATGAAGGTGTTCAGGCCTTAGTTGATTTAATCAAAGAAGATGGCAAATGGGTAGACCCTTAAAAACAGAATATATATTTTAATTGGCTTATCATAAAAAAAATATTTGATAATTATGTTGAAGGGATTTTTAAAGATATGTTTATTAATATGTGCTTTCCCTGCGTCATCTTATTCCTTCCAAGCTAATTCTTCTAGGTTGATTACTAACAATCCAAAGGAGATAATTGATCAGGTCTGGCAAATTATATATCGTGACTTTTTAGACTATTCAGGTAAATATAAGGTAGAAGATTGGATTAAATTAAGAAAGGAAATATTGTCAACTAAATATTTTGATAATGACGATGCTTATACTGCTATTAAAGAAATGTTGACAGAATTGGATGATCCTTATACAAGATTTCTAGAACCTAAAGATTTTAACGAAATGAGAATAGATACAACTGGTGAATTGACGGGAGTAGGTATTCAAATTTCTCTAGATGAAGTTACTAATCAAATTGTTGTCGTATCACCAATAGAAGGAACTCCAGCATTTCTTGCCGGAATCAAACCTAAAGATATAATTTTATCCATAGATGGTAAGTCTATCGAAGGTCTAAGTATAGATAGTACCGTTAAACTTATTCGAGGTAAAAAAGGAACGAAGGTAGAACTAGGTATCCTTAGAAATGATCAGTTATTAAATGTCACATTAATACGAGATCGAATTGAAATTAATGTGGTTGATAGTCGATTAAATAATACAGTTTTAGGGGCGAAAATTGGTTATCTAAGATTAAAACAATTCAATGCAAAATCTCCTCAAGAAATGAGTTTATCGATTAACGAATTAGAGAAACAGCAACCTTTTGGTTATGTCTTAGACCTTAGAAGTAATCCTGGAGGGTTGCTTGAGGCAAGTATTGAAATAGCCAGACAATGGATAAATAAAGGAATAATTGTTAGTACTAGAACAAAAGATGGTATTACTGATATAAGAAAGGCAAAAGGTAGAGCCTTAACTAATAGACCAGTCGTCGTTTTGATTGATGAAGGCTCTGCGAGTGCTAGTGAGATTCTCTCGGGAGCAATTAAAGATAATAATAGAGGATTATTGGTTGGGAAAAAGACTTTTGGGAAAGGACTAGTTCAGTCTGTAAGGTCTCTTTCTGATGGATCAGGTTTAACAGTTACTGTAGCTAAATATTTAACACCAAGTGGTAAAGACATTAATGAAAATGGAATAGAGCCTGATATTAGAGCAGATCTAGTATTAAATGATAAAAATAAATTCACAACTTCTGATCTAGGAACTTTAAAAGATAGTCAATATGTAGTGGCTGAAAAATTATTACTTAAGAAGTTTAGAATTGAAAGTAATCAAAATTCTTTCAACCCCTTAGGATCTAATCTAGACTACGCCCTAAAAAAATAGTTAAAACTTATCAATTCTCCTGTATCCATACCAGTCAGGAATAAGTTTTTCACTTCTTTCTTCAGGATCAGGTATTAGATTTATTTCCCAATTTTTTATTTTAATAGGGTGTATGTCGTCGATTGTTTCTATATGATTTACATTTGAGTAGTCATCATTGTGTTTGCTTTTTAAATTTGCTTCCCAATTGTTTTTCGCTTTTTTCTTTGCCTCTATAGCCTTTTTTGCGACAATTAGATTGAATTCGTGTTCTTCATACATCCTTTTTGGATTGTAGCCTCCTAAGTTGACAAACCAAAGGGATAAATTTTCTCTTTTTAGACTTATTAAACTCTCTTTATTGGATTTAGATACGACTATTTCGTATCCATCAACATATTTAATACACTTATAACTATCAATATGAAGTCCGCTTTTCTTTCCTAACCATTGTTTTCTAAGCTCAGGGAATGTATCCTCTATTGATTCACCTAATACCCATCTTACATCGTGTATTTCTATATTACTTTTTAAACTTCTTCCCCCTAATACAACAATAAAAAGGGATAAATCCATAAGCTTGATTTAATTACTCATGTCCAACATCTTTTTCATTGGTTTATAGGCCATTTCTCTAATCTTTTCGTCCATTTTTAATTCTGGGCTCATTTCTTTTAAACACTTACAAACCTTTTCTAAGGTATTCATTCTCATATATGGACATTCGTTGCAACTACATCCATCTAAACCAGGTACTTCAATATAAGTCTTAAGTGGGTCTTTTAATCTCATTTGGTGGATTATCCCTGGTTCAGTAAGCACTATGAATTTATCGTTTTTACTTTTTTGAGAGTAATTCAGCAATTTGCTTGTTGAGCCAATGAAATCTGCTGAATCTAATAGATTTTCTTGACACTCTGGATGGGCAAGTATTTCAGCTGTTGGGTTCTTGATTTTTAGCTTTAAAAGAGATTCTTCGTTAAAAGTCTCATGAACAAGACATCTTCCAGGCCATAAGGTTAATTTTCGACCACTCTGACGTTCAACCCATCTACCTAGATTCCTGTCTGGTGAGAATAAAATTGGTAAATCTTTGGGTAATTGTTTTACAAGATCTACAGCGTTACTGCTTGTGCAAATCAGATCGCTTTTTGCTTTTACTGCTGCACTGCAATTGATGTAGCTGATAGAAAAATGATCGGGATGTTTATTTAAGAATTCTTGGAAGTCATCTGGTTGGCAGTCGTCTGCGAGTGTGCACCCAGCGTCAAAATCAGGAAGAAGGACAGTTTTATTTGGACTAAGGATCTTTGCTGTCTCAGCCATGAAATGAACGCCACAAAAAACAATTACGTCAGCATTTGTCTCCGAAGCTTTTCTGGATAACTCAAGTGAATCTCCAATGAAATCTGCTATGTCTTGTATTGCAGGCTCTTGATAGTAATGAGCAAGAATTATTGCATTTCTTTTTTCACGCAAAGAATTGATCTCATCAGTGAGATTATTCCTTTTATTTGAGACTGATATATCAGTCTTGTAATAGGAAACAGTGGTAATTAGTTTCCAAATGAACTTGTTGGGGCAGTATAGAGGTTAATTTCCTAAATAATCTGTCAGATATCCGAATCGCTATAGCTGGGGATTTACATGGGTCATGGAGTAATGATGATCTTGATTTGCTTTTGGAATTAAATCCAGATGGGGTTTTATTTGTTGGCGACTTATCAGATGGTGATTTAAGAATTGTTCGGGCAATAAGAAAAATCTCTATTCCCACATCAGTAATACTGGGAAATCATGATAGAGGGAAAGACGGTTCTGGCGATATTTTAAAAGCCCAATTGGATTTGTTAGGTGAAAAGAATTGTGCTTGGAATTTATCCAAATGGAAATTAAATGAGCTTTCTGTCGTTGGGGCTAGACCTTGCAGTGGTGGGGGAGGATTTTTCTTAACACAAGAGGTTAAGTCGGTTTTCGGGGAGGTCAGTCTTGATGAATCAGTTCTTAGGATTGTTTCTGCGGCTAAGTCTGCACCACTAGATTTTCCTTTATTAATACTTGCTCATTCAGGACCAGTTGGTCTTGGCTCAGAGTCTTCTAGTCCTTGTGGAAGAGATTGGAAATTGCCATCAATAGATTGGGGAGATAAAGATCTTGGTATCGCAATCGATCAAATTCGCAAATTTAGGATTCCAGAATTAGTGGTTTTTGGTCATACTCATCATCAATTAAGAATTGGGGGGAATCGAACTAGAAAAACTTTTACTCAAGATATATGGGGGACTTCATATCTAAATGCGGCTTGTGTACCAAGAAGAGGTATTGATTCTGCAGGGGAGAATTTGTGTCATTTCTCTTGGGTTGAGTTCTCTAATGGCAAGTTGATACATGCATCTCATAGATGGTACAGGAGTGATGCATCAATAGCTTATAAAGAGATTTTATTAGATCAAAATAATTAGTATTATTTATATATTACTCACCTTTAAATTCATTTTTTATGTTTGATTATTTAAATCAGAATCCTTAAATTTTCTTTCTGCAATCAAATAAGCACCAATAGCAGAACCAATAAATCCTAAAATGTTCCTCGTTAAAGGCAAAATATCATTAGTTCTTGTTACCACTGGAGCTATCCCAAAAATCCCAAATAGCATTATCCAAAGAGGCGATAGGAGCAATAGCCACCCTATTGAGAATGATTCACTCTCTTTCCTTGGAGAAGCGGCAAAACCTGCAATTATTCCTCCCAACAAAGAGGTTAATAAGGTCCATTGCCATTGTTCCTGAGGTAAGCCAGGTACCACTTCGCAACCACCACGGTCTAAACAGGTTTCTACAGCCTTAATCGAAGCTAAGATTGCACCATCCTCTCCGTTATCCCTTACATAGAATTGGTTGCCAAATCTTGTTTGTAACTCCACCCAAAAGATTCTGGGCATTAGGGCAAAATATGCATCTCCAACATTAAAGCTCAGTAAATTTCCTCCTCTAGGGTCAGCAATTATTAGTAAGCTTGTCTCATCAAGACCCCAATATTCTTTTACAGCTAAGCCAGGAGTTTTCTCATATTGCGACAACACTCTTATTTTCCATCCAGTTTCTTGTTCGTAAGAATTAAGTGAGGTTTCTAAATCTAATCTTTGTTTCTCACTTAAAGCTTTTGCTAGATCGATTATTGGTGTTTGTTCTGTTGGTAAGAGTTCAGGATTATCGTAAGCAAATGTGCGCCCTCCCATCGACAATATTATTATCATTCCCAGGCAGAAAATTATGACTTTATTAAATGATTTTTTCAGCATGTGCTTGATTTTCTTTGAACTTATTCTCCATCATGATTGACCCGACTGCGAGATGTCCTCAATGGTTGATTGATCGAATGATTGATGTTGGTGGCTCAATAAGCTTCCACAGATATATGGACTTAGTTTTAAATGATCCTGAAAATGGATTTTATTCCACTGGAAGATTGAATATTGGGAAGGATGGAGACTTCTGCACCTCACCATCCATGGGGAATGACTTTGCACGTTTATTGGCAATTCAGATTGTTGACTGGTTTCTCGATCTAGAAAAATCAGAAATCGAATCGGAACTCTTCTCTCTTGTTGAAATTGGGCCAGGAGAAGGATCTTTATCAAAAGATTTGATAGTTGCAATTGCTGAAATTGCACCTGCTTTGCTCAGTAAAATTGAGCTTGTTTTAATTGAATTAAATGTAGGGATGAGAAAACGACAAGAAAAAGTAGTTAATAACTTGGAGGGGATTAATTGTCGTTGGAGCAACATTGAAGATCTTACTTCAAGTCCAGTAACAGGTGTAATTATTGCGAATGAAGTTTTAGATGCTTTTCCAGTAGAGAGATTGGTTTTTACTGAAAAAAAGGTTTTTAGACAAGGAGTTTCTTTAAAAAAAATAAATGACGAATATTTTTTGGGGTTTGTTGATCTCGAGATTACTTCAGCGATTACGAAATTTTTGCAAGATTCGAAAAGTATTTTAAATATTGAGTTTCCACCAAAAGATATTTGTGATAGATGGACTACAGAATGGCATTGTGATGTGCCGATTTGGTTTGAAAAATTGTCTAAGATTTTAATAAATGGCTCATTATTAGTTGTCGACTATGCTTTGGAATCGAAGAGGTATTACAACGCAATTCGAAATGATGGTACTCTTATTTCTTACAAGAATCAACGAGCAAATCCAGATATTTTGAAAGATCCTGGCTTGAGTGATCTAACAGCACATTTATGTATTGAATCAACTATTAATTATGCCTTGACCAACGGATGGAAATTCATTGGTGAGACTAGGCAGGGACAGGCTTTATTGGCCTTAGGACTTTCAAGCTTTCTATATTCTATTCAAAAAACAAATAGCAAAGATTTATCAGCTGCTTTAAATCGAAGAGAGTCATTGTTGAGACTCGTTGATCCAATGGGACTAGGGGGATTTAGGTGGTTGGCTTTCCAGAAGGATAATAGTAATGATTTGGTTTTCAGTAATCGTTTTCTTGAAGAACCAATTAACTAAGTTTTTGCAAGCATTCATGTATTTCTTTGTTAGATATATTATTAAATAATTTTACAGCACCAATTTTTAAGGGCATAACAAAACTTACTTTGCCATTCTTAACTTTCTTGTCTCCTTGAAGAGAGCTTAGAACACTTTCTATTTCAAGCTCTGGCCACTTAGAGGGTAAGCCTGCTTTCTCAATTAATTGTCTTTGCCTTATTGCATCAATCTCTTTCCAGAGCCCCCTTTGAACTGCTAGCTGACCAACTGCAACCATACCCATTGCAACTGCCTCACCATGTAGCCATTTTCCATAGCCACAAAGATTTTCTATAACGTGGCCAAAAGTGTGTCCATAGTTTAAAAATGCTCTTACTCCACTTTCTTTCTCGTCTTTTATAACAATTTCTGCTTTAGACCTAGCAGAGCGCTGGATTATTTCTATTAAAAGTTTCTCTTTTAGTATTGATTGATCAGAAATATTATCTTGGCTCTCCAGCAGTTCAAACAGCTCTAGGTCTGATATAACTCCATATTTAATTATTTCAGCCATACCTGCCTTGAATTCTCTAGCTGGAAGCGTTGCTAATGTTTTAGGGTCTATCAAAACCAATTTAGGTTGATGAAAAGCACCAATAAGATTTTTCCCTTTCAAATGATTTATACCTGTTTTACCTCCAATAGAAGCATCAACCATTGCGAGCAACGTCGTAGGAATTTGGACTACATGAATTCCACGCAACCAAGTAGCAGCTGCAAAACCAGCCATGTCTCCAATAACGCCTCCTCCAAGGGCAATAATTAAAGATCCTCTCTCTAGCCTGGCTTCGTAAGCTGCATCGTGAATTAAATCTATAGAAGATTGATTTTTCTGTTCTTCTCCTGCTTTTAATATTAAAAGTTTTGGCTTGTACTTACTTTTGATAAGACTTTTAATTATGCAATCACCATAATGATCTGAGACTTCTTTATTGGAAACGACTAATACTTTTAGTCCTTCCTTAAAACCAATTTTAAATAGTTCATCTCCTATACATTCAAGACTACTTTTCCCTATAACTATTTCGTATGGGTTGCTAGTTAAAGAAACTTTAATATGGAGGTTGTCTTTATTCACAGTTGTGAGGTATAAGATTTTTGATGATTTATTTGATTAAATCATGAAAACATGAAAGTAATTACACGTTTGACTAACACATTTAATAAACCAATGATATGTGTTCGCATACGATTCGTATCTATAACGGGATCAAAATAATCACAAAGTGGAATATTCTTTAGGTTGTGAATGAAAGATGTATTATTAAAAACACAGTTTATACAATAATTTTTTCGATTTACAAAGTTTATGCTGTTTCCTTCTAGTGCGCAAAGCTCTAAAAATGAGGACTTGAACTAATGATTGGGGTTGTGGGTGGAGGTCAGCTTGCAATGCTTCTTGTTGAAGCTGGAAAAAAAAGGGATGTTGATGTAGTTGTTCAGACTACAGCCAAAACTGATCCTGCTGCGAAAAAAACTAAGCAGGTGATTTTGCATGATCCTACAAATGCAGGGGGTACAAAACTTCTTGCTGAAAAGTCCCGCTTGATTACATTTGAGAATGAGTGGATAGATATACCAAGTTTACTTTCGCTACAAAATAATGGAGTTTCGTTTGTCCCAACACTTCAATCTATAAGACCTTTAATTAATAAAATAACTCAAAGAGAATTATTAAATAGTCTTAATGTTCCCTGCCCTGACTGGTTGCCTATCCCTTTAGAAAAATCATCAGAGATTGATCTTCCTATTGATTGGGGATTCCCATTAATGGCAAAAGCAGCCACAGGCGGATATGACGGCAAAGGGACAAAAATTATTAAAAATTTAAAACAACTGAAAGAATTTCTTGCAGTTGAGAAAGATGAACAATGGATGCTAGAGAAATGGGTTTCTTTTGAAAAAGAATTATCTATTGTTTCAAGTCGGGATTCAAAAGGTATAGTTCGCAGCCTGCCTATTGTAGAGACTTACCAATCTAAACAAGTATGTGACTGGGTCCTTGCTCCTGCTGACATCAATCATGATGTTATTCTTATGATAAAAAATATCGTATCTTCCTTGCTTGCCGAGTTGGACTATGTGGGAGTTATTGCTATTGAATTTTTCTATGGATCTCAAGGATTACTTGTAAATGAAATAGCTCCAAGAACTCATAACTCAGGTCATTTCTCTATAGATGCATGTAGTAGCAGTCAGTTTGATCAACAAATATGTATCACATCTGGTATTGATGTCCCTATGCCTGAAATGCTTGTTGATGGTGCTTTAATGGCAAATTTGCTTGGCTTAGAAAGCAACTATCCAATTTCACTTACTCAGAGGTTAAATAATTTAAGGGGTATTCCTGGCTTAAAAGTTCATTGGTATGAAAAAGAAGAAGAAAAAAAGGGAAGGAAGCTTGGTCACGTTACTTTTCTTTTGAAAAATAAAGATACTTCGTCTAGAAAGAAAGAAGCATTAGGTGTTTTAAAAACTATACGTTCAATTTGGCCTACCTCTTGATGCTATTTTGATTAGATTGTTGAAGTACTACTTTGTTGGTATTGGCCTTCTCAAGTGCTCTGATCTGACTCTCTTTCGATATGGGGAAACTGTCGTGAAAGTAACGTATACCAGCTTTGTTCTGGAAACGAAGCTTCACTTTGAATCCCCCTCTGGTTCTACCAGGTCGATGCTTCTTGGGCCTTACGGCAAAGTGGTACTAACCATTTAAGTCTTCCTATGATTGCCCTGATAAATTAATAAAAACCCTTGACCTAAGGCTGTTTTACCAAAATGATCTACCAAATATTCCTACCAGTAAAGCTAGGAATATTTGGTAGATCATTGAAAAATCTAATTCTTAATTCTTTGATTAGTTTAGGTTTATTATTCTTATCCCAAATGAGGTAAGTGGTTCTTAATTCTAACTTGATAAAATTTTTGATAGATTAGTTTTTAATCTTTTATATATCTTATTCCAATATAATTTTGTGCTAGGCATTGATTTGTGGTCTTTATAAACGATTAAAATTAAGAGGTTAATCTTTTAGCTTTGCGGACTTTTCGAAGTAGCTCATGATCTTCTCTTGCTCTTTGATCAAGAATTGCTAGATCTCTTCTTGCTTTTTGGTCAACCTTTTGAATATCTTCTCTTGCTCTCTGGTCAAGAAATGCAACATCTTTTCTTGCTCTTTGATCGATGTTCTCAAGGTCGGCTCTAGCTCGTTGATCAACATTCTCTAAATCGATCTTTGCTCTTTCTACCATGCTCGCCATAGAGTCAACCATCATTGATAAAGCTGCTGGAACCTGCTTCCCAGAGGATGAAAAAGGGTACTTTTCATTAAGACTAATACCAGTGTTTGCTTGATTCGAAGCCATAGGTTGAATTAAAACAGGTTTCTTTGAATAGAAGCCATTTTCTTATTTTTCTATTATCTCTTTTTATTAGCCCAAAAAATAAAAACCTTATGAAGTAAAACGAGATGTAATAGAAAAAATGATCCTTATACTTGAAAAGCCACTTTCTAGTCGTTCTCTCATCTTTCGCTCTTTTAAACAAGATTGATTTTCGGGCCAATTTATGAGGTGAAAACATCCTAATTAATTAGGTGAATTGGCTTCTAGCAATTGCTTATATATTTTTTATGTAACTTGTTTACATTAATAAAGCTTTCCTTTGGGATATAGTCTAGATATTCTCTGCTTTTGATTTTCTTTTTCTATTTTTTTTTGTTTTTTATCTTTATAGGAATCCTCATTGTTAAGTCTAAAAAATACAAAATAGAACATTGTCCCTGTGAAAATTAGTCCTATGAAAAGCACCCAGAATCCAATTAAACCTGTAGGAGAAAAGTAGTCTAAGTTGAAAAAACTATTTCTCATTTTTGTTTTTTGATAATCTTTTCTCCTATCCTATCTAAGGTAAATATAAAATGATTGAATAGTTTTGTTTTATTCAAACCTGTAAAATAATCTTTAAAGCAAAACAGCTTTTAGAGTATGAATAAGAATTTTTACGCATTAACATCAAAAATAAAATTAATTAAAATAGAAATTATAAATTTTTTTTGAAATGGAAGAGACCCATAACTATGCTATGAACCTTATCGTTCCACTAATGGGAATAGCACCACTGTTAATGCTTTTTATATTGAAAGGTGAGAAAAAATCCAAGAGTACAAAAAACTGGACTAGATCAATTAACTAGAATAAAAAAAGAATTTAAGTATATAGTATTTTTCTTATTCTACTTATAATTTTTTGGGAAGAAAAGATTTTATTTGTTAAGTGATTTACTTCTATTTGAATTTATAAAATTACAGTTGAAAACACAATTAATTCTAATTGAATGATTGTTCGGTTTTCACACGCGGTATTCGTTAATTTTCGCTATCTTATAGGAGCTAACTTAAATGATAGAGATTATTTAAGTAGTTCCAAATAATTCAAAACATTCATCCACCAATGCAAAAACATAAAACTCAGCAATTTGCCAAATTTTTTATTAAAGATTTAAAGTCAAAATCACAAAAAAGTCAAACGAAAAATTAGTTTAATTAATTGAATTTTCATATATTCTCTATTTTCGAATCATTTCAATATTAAATTACAATTACTTTATTGTAATTTAGTTCACTAATTTATATTTTTCGATTTTTAATCCCTTGAGATAAGATTAATAGCATAGACATCAATTATGGTAATAAGCTATTAGAAGTCATTTATACCTATGCTAACAAAGAAAAATAAAAACAATATAAAAAATTTTTTATTTGAGAAAAGCTATGCTAACTGTAGCTTAGTTTTATTGGAGGGACATGAACAAACCCATTCAAAGAAAAACTACACTGAAATGGAGTTCTGATGGGGAATTATCTTCAATTGATATGGCCAGGATTCTTCAACTTCTAGCGCATAATGAATTAACACAATGTGCCTTAGCTTGCGATGCAAATAAAAAATCTTCAGAAATACTTTTTCATTTAAAAGATCGAAAATAAGTGAATTTACCTAAAAAAGTTTTGTTAATTATTAAAGAAAAAGTAATTAATTAATAGTATATTTAAAAACTATTAAACTTAACAATATGAAAACAGCACAAGACAGATATTTTGAATGTTTAGAGGTTTGTATTGAAGATGAGCAGGGAAAGTCTTGTCGCCAGGTGTGTGCACCTATTTTGAATGATGATCCTTATGATCATCCTACAGTGCCAATTTCGATTAATAAGTAATATTAATTTCTTTAAAAAGGTCTATTTTCGTTATTGAATATTATAAATTAATTCTTATTTATAAGAATTAAATCGTACTTCAATGGCCACTTTTTTGATTGGTAGTTCTAATTAAGTTCTAAATTAGCTAAAATAAGACTAGTAATAAATAAATCATGAATACACCAATCAATCATATAAACCTATTCAATGCGATACTTGCACTCTATGTAATTGGTTATCAACTTTCTATTTGTTTGGATTGGAGTTGGATCCCAATGAATAAAGAGGACTATCAACTTCCATATCAAGACAAATGGAGTCGTATTAGTTAGATAATATTCAATCTCATAATATTTACTTAAAAGCTCGTACCTATTATTAATTAAATAATTAATGAACGTGAGCAGACTAATTAGTTAGCTATTTTTATTTCTTATTTTCTAAGAACACATAGCATATTATATTAACAATTATTTTTATAATTAATTAATTAATTAATTATAAATTCGTAGAACCGTCAAATGTTCTGAACTACATGAAATAAACCAAATGAATATCCCCCAATAAGTATCCATCCAAGTATTGCCGATATTATTGTAGACCTCCTATTGTGCCTTCTAATTGCATTCTCTATCATTTCATTTACATCATCTCTATTGATAAGGTTTGTTGCTTTTGGATTAGTAGAAGTCATTTGTTTTTTGTGAATTTAAGACTTTTAGATTTGGAATGAAGTCTTTAGTTGAGCAAATTCGATTTGAGTTGAATTTGCCAAGAAATCAGTGGAGCCATGAGTTTTAGTGATCTTTGACCAAAACTAATAGAAGACGGCAAAAGAGAAGTAAGGCTTGTATGTAAACATTTGTTAAGATTATAATGGATTTTTTTGTAAGTTGTGTAGGTAAAATCACTTTAATATGATGTTCGATCAATTTATTGATGCTCTTTGATTCAATTTTGCACCTTAAGCGATTTATTTTGTTGGACTTAAAGAGTATCAATTCTCCGAATTTTCAGGAATGTATGAAGACTAGATCATTTGCTATATTTTTAGTTTCTTCTTCTTTATACCTTTATTCATTACTAATTAATCTTTTCATTTATAACCTGACGAAGTAATCTCATCGCATTTAATCGCTAACCGTAAATGTATATATCAAGTAGAATTCAGTATTAAATATCTTTAGTAAAATAGATCAGAAGTATAAAAGCTATAATTTTCTTCTGTATTTCCTCAAAATATTAGTGAATAAATTAGATCTGATAAAATTTAATAGATAAAAGAAAGTCTTATTATCTACTTAGAAATGGAACAATAAAAAAACTAAATTTTGATATGTTTAATTTTTTATTATTTATTTTCATTATTATCTTTTTCATTTGTTTCTAAGAGCCTTCTAGTTAGAAAAGAATATGAGGCTTGATGTTTTTCCTTCCATTCTTTGTGTTCTTTGATCTGATTTTTCAACTTTTCAAGACTTTCCTTCTCTTCTGGGTAAACCCTCTCTAAGTATTCCGGGCTTAAATTTATGTTACCTTCAAATTCATAAACCATCTCCTCGAATGATTCGCATATTCCAAGTATATCCGCCATGAAATCCTCAAACTCATCAATATTTATTTCTTGAAGGACTTTTCTTAATTTACTTTGACTGGATTCTTCTGGCTCCCATTCTTTTTTTAATACATGAAGCAAATTGAGTTGACCAATCCTATCTAGAAGATCCCACTTGGAGGCATCATCGGCTGTGTAAAAATATGAGCCATCCCCTGATTGATAAAATTTGGCTCTTTCTTTATCCATTTATATAAAATGGGTCATGTATTAAATCCTCTTTATTCGATTTACAGTAGTAAAAAATTTGATTCATTCTATTCATTACTAAATTCAATTTTATTAAGGTATTCAAACTTTGGTTTATTTTACCAATACTAGGATAGCATTTCTTTTGATAACTTTCTTTTTTTTTTTTTGACTTGATTTATTTTTTGGAAATATTGATATGTTATTACGAGGTGTAACATATTACATTCAATCAAAGAAATCTAATGGAAATGGCCCAATAGTTTTCGAATTCAATGAATTATTATAATTTTGACAACTGATTAATATACCTTCACCTAAACCGTATTCAATCCTTGCGTGTATTTCTCCAGTTTTCTGATTTGCTTTTAGGAATATTGGACCATCTGAACTTGGTAACGTAATACATCTCATCTTGTTGTATTCAAACTTTTCTTCTATTTTTCTAACCACATTGATTCCTTTTGTTAATGAAGGAGACATGACTCCTATCGTTATCCAATCTGAATTATTAATAATATCTTTAAGTTCATTGAAAAGAAACTTTGACTGTTTTTCATTTAGCTTGGGGGCAGATCTAAATTTATCAAGATCTTTTAATTTAGATATATCAGAATCTTTTATAGACATATAAACAATAATTTTATTTATAATATCAGCTTAAGTCGTATTTGTAGTCGTTATTGATATGAAATATTTTCAACTATTTTTTTTTAATAGATTATTCACTAATTTTAATGTTCAAATATTTTAAAATCATATAAATAATTGAAATCATTTTTGTACATAAATATTTTGCAAATAATAATATATAGATTATATAATTTTAATCAATTTTAGATATAATTTATATTTTAGAATGAGTTTATTAATCTTATATCTTGATTGAGTTAATACTTAATTAAGATTATTCGATTCTTTTATCCTCCTTGATTCATGTAGTTGTTCCAATTCGTTATAGACTTCACGCAATGTTTTATCGATATGGCCTGTATTCTCAATTGCTCCAAGAGAATTCATTGCTTTTATAAGGCTTTCTTTTGCTTCTATCAACTTTCTGCATTGAGTACTGCCAGCTTCAGACGACATCTTATTTGGTTATAGGTATAAGTTTTATTATATCTATTGATTCTAAATGATTAATTTTCTTTCAACTTTTTTAAATAATTACTCTTTCGCTTATAAAAGCTAATAGAGGTTTAATTCTCATTATAGGAATTATAGACAATAAATTCACTTTTTTATCTGTCTGAAAATATTTGATCTAATTATTCATTTCTTTTCTAGAACCCCAATCAACTTGATTTTAAGAGTAGAATATTATATTAGTATTGTTTTTTAACTTATAATAAATCTTATTTAAGATTATAATATTCCTAGGAGGTTTGAATTTTTTCTAATTAGGTATTTCGCTTTTGGGCTGTTTATTTTTTGTTTGATATTTTGATTTCTTTAACTTCACTTTAGATTTGTGACTTGACGAAGCACTGTTTCTTACTTAAAAACAAAATTAAGACTTTATTTTTTGATGGCAAACGTAGAAAAATTAGTTAGCCCTATTGGTTGGCTTATAGATCCTCATAATAAATGGGTTATTCATTTTGACTTTAAACAGGTATCTAATGACCAGAGCAATAATCTTTTCACTATTGATATGTGGGGATTTGTTCCAAGCGGTAAACCAATGGAATTTAAAAGTAGAAGAAAGGTCACTGAAGAAGAATTAATTAACACTTGGAGACAATTGATTGCATCGGGCTGGGTTGAGTTTGATGCTGAAAAGTTTAAAATTGCTTGAAGGTTTTTATTTTGATATGGAGTTTCAAGAGCATTGTCATATGTTTTTAGTTTTAATGTACTTTTTTTTTTATGGGTTAAAATCGTATTAATTATTTAAGATTTAATAAATTGCTGAATACGATACAAAAACTTACTAAGTTATTACTTATCTTCTCTGCTGTTATAACTGGATGGACTTCAATTATTTTGCTGTCTAATACAGCTTTTAATTTAGAGATTAAGGAAATTATAACAAAAATGTATTTGAATCAAAAAGAATTTATTTTTAATGTAAAGGACTTGTCCCTTTTATTAGTAAAAGACGCTAACAAGCGTTTTTCTGATAATAGTCAAGGTAAATTCAATTAAACAATGATACAAATCATAGTAAGAAAATTGTGCCTTTATTATTTGTATAGTAATTAATGTCTTAGCTATTAATATTATTTATTTATGATTAATCTGACGATTAAATACGTTGTCAAATAAGCTCCTTTATCTTTCTTCCCCATATGGTTTCTCTGAACATTCGAGATGAACTTTTACTGAATTTATTAATAAACTTGAGTTTTTAGGGGCGAGGGTTTTGAACCTCTTGCACGCAATGGAATTATCGACACTCCTATCTCGGCTTAGGCTAATCAAATTGCTTTTTCAAACCTAAAAGACTGGAGGGTATCCGATGGCTTATTTGCAATAGTTTAAGGTGCTAATCCTGATGAAGGTATAATTATTGAGCTCGGAGTCGAGATTGCTTTAGGTAAGCCTGATTTTTATTTAGAGATGATTTCCCAAAGTGATGCTGATGAATATCATCTTAAATCAATGATTTTTCTGGGTATCCCTTCTGATTCATGGAATGATTACTACTATCGTTCTTTGGATAAGATCTCAAGCGACATAAAGCTATTTATAAATGGTAAAAAATTAAATTTAATTTAATCTATTTTCTAAATATTTTATTTATATTGAATTTATCTTTTATATATATAAATGAAGGATATTTTATTTGACTTGAATGATTTAAGGGTAGAAATATCTTTTAAATCATTTGAAGAATTACGTTTGATACTAGGTTTTTATCAGCGAAATGAAATTTATAAAATTAATTTTCCTTGTAAAAATAGTATAAAAAAAGATTTTTTATTAGATTCCATTAAAATTTCAAGAGAAGAGTTTCCAGATTTAGAGATTATCCCACATTTTAGTATTTACTATGAATTCATGAGAAATAAGAATAATACTCAGAATTCTTTTATTAAATTCCTTAAATATGTTAATAATCTAGGCTGTAGGGAACTTCTACTTGTTTCAGGTTCTCAAAAAAGATCAACATTAGATTCCGTTTCATCCTTATCTTTGCTTAGGGAAAATCCCTTTTTTTATAATAATGATATTTTTATTGGTGTAGCATTTAATCCTTATCTTCCTAGTTTTTTATTTGAAGAGGAGATTATAAGGTTAGAAAAGAAACTTCAATCTGGTTTAGTAAAATCTATTTGGATTCAATTTGGTACTGATTATAATCTTTTTGAAAGTAGAATAGACATATTAAAAAGCATAATACTCACCTCAATAAAACACAAATCTAAAACATCAAACATAAAGTTATATGGTAGTGTTTTAATTCCGTCTAAGCAGTTTTTAGCTAGATTTAAATTTAGGCCATGGAAAGGAGTTTATTGTTCTAAGGAATTTCTAGGTTCAGTTGAAAAGGCTAATGAATATATAAAAAAATTATTAATAATATATAAACAATATAATATTTTTCCATTAATTGAAACTAACTCTTCGACTGAGGATTATTTAAAAGAATTAAAAAAGTTTTTTTAATGAACCAAAATCGATAAATTTTTTTATCTGCTCTGAATAGTTAGGTATATAATTATGATTTGAATTTGTACTGATCTGAAATTCTATAGTTCATGAATTAGCTTTGGCTAAGCTAAGTTTTAAATGAACTTTGTTTATTGAAGTCATAAATGAAAATTTTCTATAATAGATAACTTCAAAAATTTGAACTAAAGGTTTAAAAGGATTCATTTCCATTTTATTGAGCTTATAAGGGTGCTTTGTTTGGGATCGGATCGAATTTACAAACGACTTTCTGGATAGCTGACAATTGAGCTATCTGCGCACCGGGAGTCATACGACCGAAGTTGTTAACTATTGTAAAGCAATTATGAACTTCTGTGAAGTTTCTGCTCTGGTTCCTTTTGGCGTGTCTTCGACACCTTTCTCGTTTGGCGATCGATTAATGTCTTTTTTCGAGACAGTGTTTGAATTTTTATAGTATCAATGCTCAGTTTTAGTATCTGCATGCTTTGCTTGGAGTGAGGCTTAAGCTCCGATTGGCTATATTCTATGTCTGTTAAGTGTCACACTTGTTTTTCCCTATATGAGTTTTCTCAATGTTTTTGACTCTTCGCGATCGATATGAATTTCCACTAGCTTGATATTGGTTTTTTTAGCACGAAATGTTTTCATCAAGGAAAAAGACAACTGCAAAAAGCATTCCTCAATCAAATTCTTTTGCTGCTGAAACCTTTTTGCTTAGAAGAGTTTCTGAGGCTGACAGGTATAAGTTGGCCTCATTGATGATGTTTGTTGCTGGTTTTGCGCTTCTCACCCTAGGTACCTGGGTACTCAATGATTTTAATTTTCTCACTTTTACAAACTAATAAATTGTTAGACACTTTTGTTTGATAATATTCTTCTAAATATTCTTTTCCCTTATTTTATTCAATATATATATTCTATTATAATTAATAGAATATTTCTCCTTCATAGTAGAGTTGGGATATATCGGTGTTTAAATGCCAAACTCTTGGGATGAATATTTTTCACATTACTCTGACTGGGACGAGGCTCATTGTTTTAATATTAGATTAGAACTGAAATTTGAAGAGGAAATAAAGAGCTTAGGTTATGTTGAGTTCTTTATTTCTGATGATATGTTTTTACTAGATAACAATTTTTCCAATAAAAAACTCCCTAAAAGTAAAACTTACACCAAGACTAAAAATGAAATATTATTGTCTTTAGATGTACCTTACGATTGGTCGATTGATACAGACTGGGAAGATAAGGCCTTGGTTCTTCTTGGAATATGTGATGAGTGGGTAATAGACTCATCTGTTGAAGACAAGTGATTAATCATAGTATTATTTTTGATTCTAATTAATTGGAATTTTTTCTTTTTTATGAGTAGAAAATAAGTGCAAGGCCTTTTTGAGTTAAATAAAATTCCTTTTCTTCTCGGCTTAAATCCATTGATAATTCCTCACCTTCTTTGATTGCTTGCTCATAAGGTGGTTTTGAGGGCGAAATACCTTTATAAATTGCTGCAATACCTAATGGTGTTGCATTCCATGAAAAATTAGCAGTTTCTCCGATTAGAGGCTGATTCAAAGCTTCTTCAAGAAGATTAGATGAGTTTGCTATTGGACGACTTGTTGTTGATGTCATGTTTATATTTGAAATTTCTTATAAAATTTCTTGAGTTAGCCTTGGAAGAACATATGAATACTTTCTAGTACATTTAGTGTGTTTTATGCGCGATTTTTGTTGATCTCTGCATTCTTTCGAAAATTTAACTATGTAGTTTGTTTTAAAAGGAAATAGTTTTTACTAGAATTAATTTAAAAATATTTTTATGATTTTTCTTGTGTACTCTTTTGAAATAGAATAAATTGTTTAAATTGCTCAAATAATTCCGCATTGTATATTTCTTTGGGTTCAGATAAATTATCCTTATTTTTATACATATACTTTTTTCTATTATAGATTATACCTTTATCCGAAATTAATTCATCAACCTCATTGAATTTGATAGATGAATTACTCATATTATTTACTGGTCTATCAAGTTTGTCTGTAATTAAATTATTTATATTTCTAAGATCTATTTCTCCTCTTGCTATTAATGCTTCTTCAACTAATTTTCCTACAACTTTTGATTGGCTTAGCTTTTCTTTATTTGCAATTCTGGTTATCACCTCTTGAGTCTCAAGTGAAGGAAGATAGCCAATCCTTTTTCTTGTTGAGGGCATATATACCTATTGAGTTCGAATTTTAATTTACTTTACTTTTTCTTTAATTCAAAAAAAATTATTTATTTCTTGACTTTATACTTTTAAAAAATCCATTCAGCCAACATTATCTGAGCTTTTTCCAATTCATTATTAGTCTTGAGTTCATTTATTTTCTTAAGAGCTGAGTATGCCATTTCTCCTTTTTCCCAAAAATGAATGTGATTTATTGGGTTTAGAAGATTAGATTCGCTATTGGAATTTGTAAGGTTTTTAGGCATTAGGTAATAAAAAGGTATTACTTAATTTGAAATAAGTTTTTATATTAAATTCCAGAATAGACTATTGACTCTCTCTTCTAAAAATAAATTAGATGAATTTTACTTTGTTTAGTCTTTATAGCAGCCGAGGTTGAACATTAATCCTTACTAAAGGTATTTTATATTTTTTTGTCTTCAGGGAATTCCGGTTTATCTTTCTTTTTTCTCCTGCCGTCTGAAAGCTCTAGTAAAGTTGAGAGTTGTTCATAAACTGATCTGAGGGATGATAATTCTGGTAGTAAACCATCTTTCCTGAGATCTTCGTCCATATATCTAAGCTCTTGCCTAACGTAAGATAGAATAGATTTTGCTTCATCTCTTTTTGGTCCAGCCATATTTATTTTTTATTTTTCAAGAAAGATACAACAAAAAAGAACTGAATTAATATTTCAACTGCGTATCAAGACAATTGTTTTTAGATAAAATCTTTCTCACTTTATTTCGAATTAAATCTTATCCTTCTATAATTCTTTAAAATTTATCTTCAGCTTAATAAATAAAAGTTATAAATAAATAAACTATATATTATTTTACTAAAATAAAATTTACTAGAAGTTTATTATTTGATGAGTTTAGATCTTGTCATTATTGGTGGAGGTGCCTCCGGTTTTATGGGGGCAATCACAGCTATTAGTAGTGGACTCAGATCTGTTGTGATTCTAGAAAGCACATCCAAAGTTCTAGAGAAAGTTAGAATTAGTGGAGGTGGTAGATGTAATTTAACAAATTCATGTTGGGATATCCCTAACTTAGTAGATAATTATCCCAGAGGAGAAAAACAACTAATAAGCTTGTTTAATAGATTTTCTACAACAGAAGCTTTTGATTGGTTTCAGAGTAAAGGTCTTAGTCTTAAAGTAGAGAAAGATGGACGTGTCTTTCCTTGTTCAGATTCTTCTGATGACGTAATAAAATGTTTAATATCTGTTGCTAAAAAATCTGGTGTAAAGGTTTTCACTAATTCTCATGTAAAGCAAGTTAGCCTAACAAAGAAAGGATTTGATGTATCAGTTAAAGGGAGTATTAACTATGAAGCAAAAAATATTTTGATTTGTACTGGTGGCCACCCAAGTGGACGGAGATTAGCAAAAAGTCTTGGTCACTCAATTATTCAACCTGTTCCATCTCTGTTCTCTTTTACTGTTTCTGAAAACTCGTTAAAATCATGCTCTGGTATATCTCTCGATGTTCAAATTAAACTTACGGTTGATAAAAAAAAATATTCTGAAACAGGATCTATGTTGATAACACATAAAGGTTTTAGTGGTCCAGTCATATTACGTTTATCTGCTTTCAGTGCTAGAAGTTTACATGCTAATAAATATATTGGAGAATTAAGAATAAATTGGCTTTGCATGAGTGAAAAAAAGGTACGCTCCGAAATTGATTTATATAAATTAGAGAATGGTAAGAAGTTTTTATTAAATAATAAACCTTTTAATCATTTACCTCGAAGCTTATGGAATGCACTTCTCTTAAGCGAAAAGATTGATACTCAATTAAAATGGTCTGATTTGTCCAAAAAAAATAAAGAGTCTTTAGTAAAATGTTTAACTATGAAAAGTTTTTTAATAAACAGTCGTGGCCCTTTTGGTGAAGAATTTGTAACCGCTGGTGGCATATCACTTAAGGAAATTAATTTTAAAACTATGGAAAGTAAGATTTGCAAGGGATTGTTTTTCGCAGGAGAGGTAATAGATATCGATGGTATTACTGGTGGTTTTAATTTTCAACACTGTTGGACAAGTGGTTGGATCGCTGGAAATTCAATGATTTTAAATAGATCATAAATTAATTGATTTTTATTAATTTTTTGTTACTTAAAATAGTGCAAAAATTATGGATAAATTGAATTTAATATTTTAGCCAAGTGACGCAATTAGAGCTGGTATCGCAACTACTATTAGACCCACAGCAGCCGTTGCAGTAAGTAAAGACGTGTTCACGCTTTCTTCATAAGTTTGACTATTTTACATATTGATTTAAATATCTTTGTGAGTATTAATACTATTTAAAGTGATTTATTATTTTTTTCTTCACGATGTATCAAATTAACCTTGGAGTGAATTGATGTTTTCTTTCTCAACACTGAATCATCGAATCATGCCTTTACATCCCTTCCTAGCCCTTGCCATGAAATATCTAGGCAGACCTCTCATCGTAAGTATTAATACTCATCATGGGAGGTCTGCCTTTCTGCTTCCACGCTTTGTGCCATGGGATAAGTAAAGTCTATGGAAATATTATGAGTTAAATTGCTCAATTCGATCTTCTACAAATCAATATTCAAAGATTTAGCTTTTCTGGTTTTAAGAGTATTTACTGGAGCGCTATTAATCCATCATGGTTTTGAAAAGCTAAACGACATTAATAACTTCGCTGAAGCTTTTGTTAGGCCATTGCATTTGCCTTTCCCTGTTACTCTTTCTTATATCGCTGCTGGTTCTGAGATAGGTGGAAGTTGGTTGTTAATTCTGGGTCTTGGGACAAGATTAGGGGCGTCTGCAATACTTGGAACTATGAGCGTTGCTATTTATCATGCAATTGTTACTTCAGGTTTTAACATATATTTATTAGAATTATTAGCTCTTTATTTTGCTTCTGCATTTTCAATAATTTTATTAGGTCCAGGTATGTTCTCTGCTGATTATCTCATTAAACTAATTTTCAATTCTAATCCTGATTTGATAAATGATGTTTTTAGTCAGAGATCACAAAAACGCTTGTCATCGTCTAATAAAGCAGAAGTTTTAAAATCTAACAAACAAAAAAGATCATTTGGCTTTCCTTTTTCCAGCTTTTTGTCTTCTTAAGATTTTAAAAATTACTTTTATCTAGTCTCTTTTTTTTTCGTTGATAAGTAGAACCACATCCAAGTGGGCAAAGTAATAAAAAATCCTATTAATATGATATAACTTTTTGTTGTGTCCCATGCTGCTTGATCGCACTGAGATTTTATAAGATCAGAGTTGGTTACTTTACTGCTAAGGTTCCTACATATATTGAGTCCATGAATACTAAGCGTTCCATATGTTATGGCTGTTGGAACAGTGGCAAGAAATATTGCGAGTATTAAATTTCCTAGCCTCAGGTTGAGGTCTTTTCTTTTTTGTTGATCCATTTATTTATTTTCATCCAAATTTATGATATGGCACAAGATATTTCTTATTTTTTTACAAACCAGAAAGGTTTTTTGGGATTGGCTCTTTAGTTGTTTGCTCTTGATTCTATACAACTCAATGTCTGTCTTCTATTTTTTTTAATTATTAGATTTAGATAAGTTAAGAAATTAATTATCTTGATAGTTAGCTGATTACTTGTGAGTTTATAAATTTTTTGAATCTTAAGATCCTTAATATACTTATCTTAGGTTAAAGTTAATGCTTAGCAGCAATCAATCTATTTTATAATGTCCACAAGTAAAAGAGAGGAAGTTAGTTCGCATTTGCGTTATATCAGGCAGGAACTTCGAGACTTGGATCAAATGCTTGGCCAATATGGTTTGTTGCCAGAGTTATCTGAGCTTAAAGAGGTCTACAATTCTTTAGATGCTTTACATCAATTACTTTCAGGTAAAGTTAAAAAGAAACCTAAGCCTGAGTTTGACGATTGATGTAATTAATTTATGTCTGAAAAAATTTTAAAAAGCATAAGACGAATTAATTTAATTGTAAATTTTTTATTTCTCAATATTTACTTTGACTTGCGAAGTGAAAAACTAATAACAATATATATATAAGGCAATTAATTTAGCAAATGATTGAAGAAACTTGGAAGACACAGTATAAGAAATGGAAAAAATTAAAACCTTATCAAATTAAATTGATTGATGATGGTCCTCATAGTCAATCGCAGGCTTGGCTATTAAACTCAATGTGGTGTGAATGGATGGATTTAAAAAGAAAAAATATCTCACAAATCTCTATAGATGATATTTCTTCTTCTTGGACTGATCCCTGGGAAAACTAGTTTTTTTCAGCTACCTATTTCTTAATTATTAATAGAAGAGTAATTTCTTTCTAATATGTCATGAATAATTATTTCTTTAACGAATACTTGAATCACTACAGCCATTGGAATTGCTAGCAATAAACCAAGTGGCCCAAAAAGAATAGTGAATATAAATTGAGCAGTGATTGTTAATCCTGGCAACAATTTGACTTGTTTTTGCATTATTGAGGGAGTTATTACGTAGCTCTCAAAGTTTTGAATTACTATATACAAACCTAGTACAGCAAGTGATTTCCATGGGGTATCAAGTAATGCAACAGAGAGAGGGAATATAGTACTTATAGTTGGACCTACGTTTGGTATGACGTTTAAAATGCCTGCTATCAAAGCATTAGCAATTACTAATTTTATTCCTAATAAATATAGTCCAATAGAAGCGAGTATTGCTACACATATAGAGCTAAGTACAACTCCAGACATCCAATTACTTAGAGCATTGCCGCACCTTAATAAAATCGTTCGTGCTCGCCTTCTATAAAACGAAGGAACTAATAATATTGCAACTTCTCTATATGAATTAGGTTGTAAAGATATCATTAGGCCAACAGAAATTATAAAAAACAATTGAATAATTCCAATTCCAACATTACTTGCAAGGCTGATCAATTTTGTGATGCTATCTGTTACTCCACTGGCAAGGGTGGCACTGTCTGGAATAATGCTGAGCTTGTTTGTGAGTATTGTTCTGTCTGCTAAATTGGGAATACTATCCTTATATATAAGCTCTGCAAAATCAAAAAATGTATTTATAGATAGATCCCATAGTTTGCTAGCGGCAGAGGGTATTTGGTTGATTAATTCTTGAAACTCACTCGTAAACTGTGGTATGATTAAAACTATTGAAAGACTTGAAATTAATATTATAGATATTATTGTTATTCCTAAGGAAATCCATCTGGAAAGATGAAAAAAATCTCGAATTTTACCAGTAATTGTGCAAAGAGCCATTGCTATAATTATAGATGCGAAAAAAAGTATAATTATTTCTTTTAAACCCCATAAGATTAATATAGAAATAATTAAAGCTATAATTGATAGCAAGTTTGTTGGTTTCAATTAAATTATTTATTTATTTTTTGAGAATTTGCATACCTTAATGCAAAACGCATGAACCTTTCAAATTCCTTTTCTGAATTCCAATTATACGTAGATTTTACATCCTTAATATAATTTTCTGAGATAGATAAATCAATTTTTTTTGTCGATAGCTCACCTTCTTGGTCAATTAGATACATTTTCTGTATTGATCTGTAATTTTGTACTGTTATTGATTTAGGTCTGTGGAATTTATATACTACATAACCTTTTTTGCCATCGATATTTCTAAATAAACGTATTTCAGGTTGCTCTTTTTCGCTTTCCCCTTTAATAAATTGAATTGATACATCCTCATTGCTTTTAGTCATCTCTAACTTAGTTTTCATTAAAAGACATATCCTTATATAAAACTATAATGGGTTGAGCTTCTCATTTAAGATTTTAATTAAAGATAATTCTAGGCTTAGACCACTAAGATCAACAGAATTAATATTTTTTGTTTTTTTTAGTTCGTAGTCATAACATCTATCGTAATAATCCAGCATTGCTTCGCAGGCTCGAGACCATTCTTTTTTTTCTATCGCATTCAATGCCTCTTTTGTTCTTTGTGGTCCTAATCTTTTACTTATTCTATTTACAGCATCTTTTAATTCGTTTTGAGAATTTTGACTATATAGATTGACTAAATTTTTCACACGCTCATTTTTAGTTTTAATTATTTCTATGATCGGGGCTTTTTTCATTTTTATATACAAACTTGTTGGTATGCGACATTTTCCTAGATTAGAACTTTCAGCTTCTATCCATATTTCATTAGCTTTACTTTGTTGAAACTCATTAATTGATTCGGCAAGAATATTTTCAAATTGTTGTGTTGAGGGTTGCTTCTCCATACCTAATGAACCAAAACTGCTTCCTCTATGATTAGCAATTCCCTCTAAATCAATTACAAATATATTTTCTTTATTTATGTGATTTAGTAGGTCGGTTTTTCTTGTACCAGTTTTACCTCCGATAAGTCTTATGGGTAGGTCAGCTTCGAATTGATTTAAGACCCATTTTCGATAACACTTATATCCACCTTTTAATAAATAAGTATTAATTCCAATTGTCTGTGCAAGCCATGCAAAAGCAGCAGATCTCATGCCTCCCCTCCAGCAATATATTCGCAATGATTTATTTCCTTTCTCTTTTGCTTTGGTCGTTTTTAGAATTATTTCCAATAGTTTTTTAGTTTTAGGAAGGGTAATTTTTAAACCAATAAATATTGCTTTTAAGCGACTTTCTTTTTTATAGCTTTTCCCTATTGTCTCTCTTTCAACATCAGAAAACAGAGGAATATTAATAGCGCCTGGCCAATGACCTTTGCAAAATTCATCTGGGCTCCTTACATCAACAATTTGGCTCGTTGAATTTCGAAAATCCGTTACGGGATAGGCTGAATTGGCAGGTTTCTCTGACATAGTATTAGTGATCAGGTCAATTTAGGCCGGCAGTAGATCATGACTGAAGAAAAAACACATCCAAATAAAGAGACTTTAAAGGAATATTTGGAGTCTTTTAGAATGGCTTCAGAAAGGAAACGATTTAGTTTGTTAAATGGTTTAGAAGAGCGAGTTGAGGAGCTTCTTAGCCTTGGCTCTTCTTTAATGTCAGTATTTGATCCTGATGTTTATGATTGGCCCCCTGGTTTCATTTTGCAACTCATTCACAAAAATGATGATAAGTTTATAAAAAATAATCTCGATTGCGATGACCTTTGTTGGTTTAATTCCCCATCAGAGGTTGGTTTTGATTATTCACCTCTTCAGAGATATTTATTAAACGAGAGTTATGAGGATGCTGATCGTTTTACTAGCTCAAAACTTAGAGAGCTTGCTGGGGAAAAGGCTGTAAATAGAGGTTATGTTTATTTTTCCGAGGTTGAAACAATACCCTCTATTGATTTGTCAACTTTGGATAAACTATGGATTGTTTATTCAAGAGGAAAATTTGGATTTTCAGTTCAAGCAAAAATATTAGATTCAGTAGGTGGAAGATATGACAAACTTTGGCCTCGAATTGGTTGGAAAAAAGATGGAGTATGGACTAGATATCCAAAAGCTTTTAATTGGTCAATTGAAGCACCCAATGGTCATATGCCTTTGGTTAACCAGCTTAGAGGAGTTCGATTAATGGATGCCTTGCTAAACCATCAAGCATTAACAGCTAAAAGCTAGAAATTTAATGATTAATTTTTAATGTTCTCTCCAAGGATACTATTTATGGATTAAGTTGAACTTATGTTTTTTATTTCCAGATTAATTGTCTGATTAAAAGATTAATTTACAAAGAAAGTTTTAATTTTGGAGATTTCTAAAAATTGGGCTGTTTTTATTCATCCCTCTACTTTAAAACTAGCAACATTTATTGAAACTCTTTTAGAGCCAGTAATCTGTAGTGAAACCGCAAAAAGAATAGAATTGGGCCTCCATGAGGCACTTGTTAACGCCGTAGTGCATGGCAACTTATCTAACCCTAATAAAGTTATTCGTGTTAGACGAATTCTTACTCCTAACTGGTTTGTATGGCAGATTCAGGACGAAGGACTAGGTATAGTTAAAAATAAAAGATTATGCACTTTACCTCTTGAAATTGATGCTAATAATGGAAGAGGTATATATTTAATTCATAAGTGTTTTGATGATGTTAGATGGAGTAGAAAAGGGAATAGACTTCAGCTATCAATAAAGAAATAATTCTTTAATGACTATTGCAGCCTTTATCTTTTAAGTCTTCTCTTATCCACAAAATTGCTTGCATAAGTAGGTCTTCTATTTCTGTTTCATCTCCATCATGAATTAATTGTGAGATTGCGGAAATAATTAATTCAGCGCTTCTTCTTTGTTTGTTCCCCCTAAATTCATGCCAGTTATGATTGTTCAAGCTTATTTCCTTGTGAAGCTGTTGTGTTAGTAAAATTGTTTTTTCTGACCAAATCTTTCTATTTTTTCTTGTCATGATTTTTAATTTGTTTTATTCTAAATTTCAATATTTTTTTGTTTTTTGAATTAATTTGGTTTGTTTGCTTTCCATACTTTAGTCATAAAGTGAGATTCATTAGTTACGGCTGCAAATCCACTGGTTTCTAATCTTAAATTTATATCATCGATTATATAGTCTCTATAATACGGCTCATGAAAAATCTTATGAAAATTTTCCATTATTGGAGTGAATTTTGGAGAATCTTCTATTTGAATGGAGTCCGCAAGGACAAGAGTCCCACCAGGTTCTAACAATCTAAAGCATTCATTTAAAACATTTTGTCGCGCATCTCTAGGAAGTTCGTGAAGTAGAAAAACACAAGTCAGTGCTTGAAAACTAGATGATGAATAGGGCATATTTTCTGCATTGGCTTTGGTTAGTTGAACGAGATCCCCACTTCTGGAACTTAGATATTTACTAGCCTGCTTTAAGTATGAACCAGATAAATCAATACCATAAAGTTCTGCTTCAGGTAATGCACTTTGTATTTGTTGGAGTGTTCTTCCAGTTCCTGTTGCTATATCTAATATTTTTACTCTCTTTGAGTTTTCAGACAAATATTTTTTTAGACCTGTTTTCAAAGGAGATAAAACTCTTCTTCGCATTGAATCTGCTGTTCCATTAAAAAGAATCTCAACTTGTAGATCATAGATTTCAGCAGAATGCTCACTTAGATAACCATCCGTTTGGTGATGAAAATTCTGTAAATAGTAATCAGGGTAATCTTTCTCATTTACATTTCTGGGAATTTCTCTGGTTTTATTTTTTTTACGCCTCTCCCATGTTTTAGGCATGTCAAGCCAAACTAACGGATATTTTTTTGCCCATTCCAGCCATGGAGCTTCGAATAGTTGAGATTTTGGATAAACACCTGCCTCTGCTTCTTGCCAATCAATTTTTTCTAGTTTTTCCATTGACCGTCTAACTTCTGTTAATAGATCTTGATCAATTGGGAATTTTCCTGGGGCTGCTTCGGGTGCAAAAAATTCCATTAACTTCGTACTCAACTCTTTATGAGCTAGGCCAGCAAGCGTTTTTCCTTGTTGAAGAGTGTGATATGCAAATTTTTTAAGGCTTGGCGCTGCCATGAACCATTGATTAATTTCTTTATTATCTAACAGATTTGATTGATTAGTGACGAATTAACAAAAAAAAAATAAGGTCTATGTACAAATTGTGCATAGACCTTATTTTTTAAAACTCCAATTAATTAATCCAAAAAATTTATTTTAGGCGTCATAGTACATAGTGAATTCATGTGGATGAGGTCTTTGTCTTAGCTGTTGAACTTCTTCGTATTTAAGATCTATCCAGTTTTCTATGAAATCATCAGTAAATACTCCTCCCTCAGTTAAATATTTGTTGTCACTTTTCAATGCTTCTAATGCATCATTCAACGAGGATGGAACTGTGTCTATTTTTGATAGTTCCTCCGATGGAAGTTCAAAAAGGTCGACATCAACACCATCTCCAGGGTCAATTTGATTTTTGATTCCATCAATACCTGCCATCATCATTGCTGAAAAAGCAATATAAGGATTGGCTAACGCATCGCCCGATCTAAATTCAAGTCTCTTTGCTTTTGGACTTGGCCCAGTCAAAGGAATCCTTACTGCTGCTGATCTATTGCCTTGTGAATAAACTAAATTAACTGGTGCTTCAAAGCCTGGAACCAATCTTTTGTAACTGTTGGTAGTTGGATTCGTAAAAGCAAGGAATGAAGGAGCATGTTTCAGAATCCCCCCGATATACCATTTTGCCGTTTGAGATAAATTGGCATAAGTACCTTCTCCATAAAATAAAGGCTGACCACTTTTCCATAAACTTTGGTGAACATGCATTCCTGTTCCATTGTCATTAAAGACTGGCTTGGGCATGAAAGTTGCAGTCTTTCCATATTTTTTGGCTACATTTCTAACTATATATTTGTAAATCATCACATTGTCAGCTGCGTTGATTAGGGGCGCAAATTTCATCCCTAATTCATGTTGACCAGCACCCGCTACTTCATGATGATGTTTCTCAATAGGTATGCCCAATTCGCCCATCAGTAGAAGCATTTCAGACCTCATATCTTGAGCTGTGTCATTAGGGGATACTGGAAAATAACCTTCTTTTAATTGAATTTTGTACCCAAGGTTTCCTCCTTCTTCCACTCTCCCTGTGTTCCAAGGAGCTTCTATGGTATCTACGCTGTAAAAACTTCCGCCTTCCCCTGAGTTATATCGAACGTCATCAAAAATAAAGAATTCTGGTTCAGGACCAAAGAATGCAGAATCTGCAACACTCGTGCTTCCTAAATAATCCAATGCTTTTTGTGCCAAAGCTCTTGGACATCTTGCATATGGTTCTCCGCTTCTGGGCTCCTGAATTGAACAAATCAAGCTAAGAGTTTTGTGATGGTAAAAAGGATCTATCCAGCTTGTTGATGGATCTGGAACCATCGCCATATCGGATTCGTTTATAGCTTTCCAACCTCTAATGGAAGAGCCATCAAAAGCAAGTCCTTCTGTGAAAGAGCTTTCTTCAATCAGATCTGAAGCTACAGTTAAATGTTGCCACTTACCATGCAGGTCAGCGAATTTTAGATCTATTAGCTCAATGCCCTCATCCTTAATTTGACGAAGAACATCTTGAGAGGTCTTGCTCATGATGAATTTGATTTGCAACAGAGATACTTAATTATGAAGGTAATGAGCGTTTGCATTCATTTTTGTATCGACAAGCACTTTTTTTAGACTTTTAACAGAATTCTTTCTTTATTTTCTCTCTTATTTGGGAAATCTAGCTAATTCCTATTGCAATCCCTAAAAAAAATACCCCGACTTTGCCTATTGCCTTTTAGGCTCAGTAGATAAACAAAAAGATCTGTTTTCTTGGCCACTCAAATTCTTCCTTCTGTTGATAATCAACATCGTAAAGATTTTGGTCCAACTGTTTCTCCTGAAAGGTTATTGCTTGGGCCAGGTCCATCTAACGCAGATCCTGCTGTGTTGAAAGCGCTATCTCAGCCTCCCATTGGCCACTTGGATCCCTTTTATGTGGATTTGATGAGTGAGGTTCAAGAGTTGCTCAGATATGCATGGCAAACAAGTAATCGATTAACACTTCCAATGAGTGGTACAGGGAGTGCCGCAATGGAAGCAACTTTAGCAAATGTTGTTGAGCCAGAGGATACAGTTTTAGTTGCTATTAAAGGATATTTTGGACATCGACTTGCTGATATGGCAGGAAGATATAAAGCAAATGTTGAAACCATTCACAAAAATTGGGGGAATGCATTCTCTCTTGACGAAATAGAAGATGCGCTGAAAAAGCATAACCCAGCTGTATTAGCAATTGTTCATGCAGAAACCTCCACCGGTGTTTGTCAACCTATGGATGGAATTGGTGATTTGTGTAGAAAATATAATTGTTTACTACTTGTTGATACTGTGACTTCATTGGGAGGCGTTCCTCTTTATTTGGATGAGTGGAAAATTGATTTAGCTTATAGTTGTAGTCAAAAAGGATTAAGTTGCCCGCCTGGATTAGGTCCTTTTTCAATGAATGAGAGAGCTGAGAATAAAATGTCAAATAGAAAAGACAAGGTACCTAACTGGTATCTAGACGTTTCTTTATTAAACAAATATTGGGGTAGTGATCGGGTATATCATCATACGGCTCCTGTAAACATGAATTTTGGCATTAGAGAAGCGCTTAGATTGTTAGCAGAAGAAGGATTGGAAGTTTCATGGGATAGACATAAAAAAAATTCGAAACTACTTTGGAGTTCTTTAGAAAATATTGGTTTAGAATTACACGTTAAAGAAGAATTGCGATTGCCGACGCTAACAACAGTGAAAATACCAGAAGGAGTTGACGGTAAGGCATTTACTAAACATTTACTAAATAATTTTGGGGTTGAGATTGGAGGTGGACTTGGTGATCTTGCTGGAAAAGTATGGAGAATTGGTTTGATGGGTTACAACTCAACCTCTTCTAATGTAGATAAGATAATAAACATTTTTGAAACTGAATTACCTAAATTTAGATAATAAACTTTCTCTAGGTAATACTCTTTTATCTTTGAACCAATCTAAGATTATCTTTCTAGATTCTACTTCCATTATTCCTCTTTCAATCAACACTTTGTGATGGGCACTTTTATGTTCTGCGAGATTAATCGTTCCACCTAGTGCGCCTCTTTTGGGGTCTGCAGATCCATAGATAATCTTTCCCATCCTTGCTTGTATTAAAGCGCCTGCGCACATTGGACATGGCTCCAGATTTACAATCAAAGTGCAGTCATTAAATCTCCAATCGTTATTTATCCAAGAAGCTTGTCGAAGCGCTACCAACTCCGCATGACCTAAAGGATCTTTCATCGCTTCCCTTCTATTCCCTCCATAACCAATACATCTACCCCTCTTGTCGAGGATAACTGCTGCAATAGGGACTTCCCCTCTCTTTCCTACGAGCTTTGCTTTAGATAACAATCTTGTCATCCACATTATTTTTTCTTCCTGACTCAGTGCTATTGGTTTTGACAATTTTTTAGATGTTTGGGGAATTATCAAATAAAATGTTTATCTAGAGATTAATCATTTTTTTTGGTTTGAACTTGATCATCAAATACTACAAATAGAGACTTATTTTCTTTGGACCCTTTTGCATCACCTCACAATTTAGATAGAGAACTTCATTCTTTTCTTGCTGAAGCCTCAAGTAATCTTTGTTATTGGTTTGCTGAATCAGGCAGTCAAGGTCCAATGCCTGATTCCTTTGATTTGCCTGAGGCCTTTCCTAATAAAAAAGGTTTATCCAATGAAGTTTTATTGAATGATATTCAATTATTAATGAATGGTTCTTACCGACCATCTCATCCAAGGGCTCTCGCTCATTTAGATCCTCCTCCTCTATCAGCATCGATTGTAGGAGAGCTTATTTGTGCAGGTTTGAATAATAATCTTTTGGCTGAAGAATTATCACCTAGCTTGACATCCTTGGAAAGAAACTTATGTAAATGGTTTTGTCAGAAATTAGGTCTTGGTGATTTGTCTGGAGGTGTAGCGGCTAGTGGGGGAAGTTTAAGTAATTTAATGGCATTAGTAATAGCAAGAAATGTTGCTGGTCTAGAAAATGATCCCAGTGCAGTTTTTTTTGCAAGTGATGATTGTCATGTCTCATTTTCAAAATCTTTAAGGATTATGGGCCTTAAACAAGAATCTTTCCAAAAAGTCCCTACTGATGAAAAAGGTAAATTAGATATTTCTTCCTTGTCTTCAAAATTAAAAAAAATAAAATCTCAGGGAAAAAAATGTTTTGCTGTCGTGGCCACAGCAGGAACTACTGTAAGGGGAGCTATTGATCCACTTTCTGACATCGCTCACTTTTGCAAAAAAGAAAAAGTTTGGCTTCATGTTGATGGTGCAATTGGTGGGATTTATGGTCTATCAAAAATAACTTCAGAAATTGTTCAAGGTTTAGGTTCCGCAGACTCCATAACTGTTAATCCACAGAAATTATTGGGTATCGCAAAAACTTCCTCTTTATTACTGGTAGCTAATAAAAAACATCTTTCTTCTACCTTCTCAACCGGACTCCCTTATGCCGAACCAATTACAGGAAATGACTCTCATGGTGGAGAACTTGGTATTCAAGGTACTAGGTCCGCCGAGTCATTAAAATTGTGGATTGGTTTAAGACAATTAGGTGAAGAAGGTATTGAAAAAATACTTTTGGAATCTATTGAAAGAAGATGTTATTTAGAATCAATAATTGATTCATCAAAATTTAAAATAATATCAGGACCTCTTCATCTTTTAGCTATAACACCGAACAATTGTACTTCTTCTCAAGCCTCCGAATGGTCTATTAAAACGAGAAACTCTTTATTAGTCAACAAGTTTATGCTCTCAAGACCAATTTATGGAGATAGATATTATTTAAAAGCTGTTATGGGGAATCCTAATACTAAATTTGAGGATTTAAAACTTTTGTCTAATCTTATTAATCAATCAATTATTTGATTAAAAATGAATAAAGATTTTTTTAACAAAAAAAATATAGTGGCATTTATAACAGCTGCAATATCAATTTTGATTGGCCTAATTTATTTGGCATTGGTTTTTATTTTAGACTTTAGAGGTCCGATGACCCCTCCTCCCTCGGAGGCCTTGATCTCGGTGGTAGTTTTCTAAGTTTTTTTTCAACTATGGGATCAATAACCCTTTCATAAGCTCTTCTAATAAAACTTTTGAAATACTCATCTCTTTTATTTAAGTTGTAATGATACTCAACAACTTCTTGGATTCCACCATCTCCCCAATTTTGGTCTTGTTGGAAATAAGTTATAAAACTTGCTCCTGCAATTCTAGTAAGCCAGGAAACACTTACACCTTGAATTACTTTGCTAACAACTAATGTTGGGAGTGACAGACTTAATGTTGAGCTTATTAATGAAACACCACCTTGAACTAAACCCATAGTTGCAAGTGTTTTTCCTACCGATATAGCTAAATTCTTTGCGCTCTCTTTGGTAATTTCAACACCATAGATTTTTGCTATTTCAATGACCATTTGAGCATTAACAGCCGCCGCAGCGATCATGTCGATAACAGGTAATGGCGTTAGTATTAATGCACCTCCACTCATCCAACCATATTTATCAACACATTTTTTTGCTGATTGACTTCTTTGCTTAACTAATAATTTTTTACCTTCTTTCCCAAGATTGCTGCATTGAAGCAAAATATTATCTGCGATTAATTCTTCACCTTCTTCGTGTAGGATATTTGCTAATCTTCTAATTAAACTTTCGATTTCAGGGGCTGGTTGATAGGGCTTTTTCCCAGGGATTGCAATTGTCTGAGGGGAGGAGGATGTACAAATAATATCTTTTGGCTCAATAAAATCACCACATCTAGAATTTAGAATTTCGATTAATCTTTTTTCTTCATTTTCTCCTCTTAAATCTATCTTATTAAGAACAAGTAAAAGTCTTTTTCCTGCTTTAGATAAACTCCTAATTATTCTTGTTTCTTCAGAACGTAAATCTCCATCTATTACTACTAACATTAAATCAGATTTGCGTGCTTCTATTAATGCACTCTTTTCCCTTCCTCTGCCTCCTTTCCCGGCTTCTAATATTCCAGGCGTATCAATAATTCTTATTCCTCTTGGAAGTCCTTTGAGTTTTAGCCTGAAGGTTTCTTTTTCTCTTGTTGATCCCATTTCAGGACTAACTTTACCTACTATTCTTTTTAAAAGAGCTCTTATTAGTGAGGTTTTGCCACTAGAGCCAATTCCAAAAACTACTAAAATAATATCCCCTCTATCTAACTCTAATGAAACTCTATCCTTCTCATCCTGTAGGGCCTTGGCTTTGACTTTATCATTAATTAATTTGATTAGCTGATCAATACTTTTTAATGATTTATCTGCAGCTTGCTTTTTAGTTGTTAATGAAAAATCTATAATTTTCTTCTTCATTTTTATTTTAAATATCGATTGTAGATTGGTTTGTATCCACTCTATTTTCTTTGAATAAATTAAACCGCAAATTAATAAAATTGTGATTAATACCGCAGGTATATTTATTAATCTAATTATTGCTCCAACCAAGCCCACAAATATTAAGCTAATAATAATTATAGATATATATAATATTATTTTTTTTGAACTATAGATTTTCATATAATAATAACCAATTGTTTAATATTTTTTTCTTGGCTTGTCTTTAGCTATATCAACTAAAAAACATATTATAGCAATATTTATTGATACATCCGCTAGATTGAAAATAGGAAAATTAATAGGAACTAGCTCTATGAAATCTACAACATAACCTTTTAATAATCTATCAATTCCATTGCCTAACGTTCCGCCTAAAAGATATGCAAGTCCAATTAAATTCCAATAAGATCTCGGAGGGTATTTTAAAATAATAGTAATTAATAATAATGAAACAATAATACTTGTAATCGTAAGAAAGTTTGTTGAGTCGCTAAAAAGACTAAATGCAGCTCCTTTGTTTCGTATTAGGGTGAAATTTAATAAATTAGGAATAATATTTTTAGACCTTTCAAAGCCTAATGTACTTAAAACTAAGAACTTACTAATTTGATCTAAAAAAATAATAAAAATAGAGTAAACTATTATTTTCATTTTTCTACTCTTAAAGGAAATCATTTTACTATTAATATTTGTTTTAGTAATATTGATAATAGACTTATTGATATGCATAGTAATAATTGATTTGGAAAAGGTAAAAAAGTATTAATCAAAATCAGATCGGATAAAGAATCTAACCAATTTCCGAAGAGTTTACCAAAAATTAAATAAATAATACCTGTAATATGCAAAATGCATAATGATAGGATTGTATAAAATGAATAATTGATTAAATTAGCTTTTGAAGCATTTTTAGCTAAAAAACCACATGTCCAAGCAGCAGGAATAAATCCTAATAAGTACCCAAATTCAGGGGTTAAGATATAACCTACACTTCCTCCACCATGAAAAACAGGTAAATATAATAAACCTATAATCAAATATGAAATTGCAGAAATTGTTCCAATTTCGGGTCCACAGATCAATGAATTCAAAAGTAGCCCTTGGATTTGCCAATTGCTATGAAGTGGGATATTTGAGAGAGACAGCTCTTCTTGAGGAAGAATTATTGATGATGGTATCATTGAGCATACTATAATTAACATTATGCCTGTTATTGCTTTTACTCCGATACTAAATTTGTGCAATGAATTTAATTAGAATATCTTATACATTATTATTTACAAATTGATTGATATGTCAATAAGATAATTTAGAACTACATAGTCATAATGGAATTTTCAGTTGGAGAAAAAGTATCCTTACAAGTACCTTTGCCATATTTAAAGACAGCAGACTCCATCTCGATGTTAAGGCCCCCAGATCTAGTATCTCTTGATGAGATTGGAGAAATAATTGGAATAAGGCCAAATGATTTACTAGAAGTGAAATTTAGACGGGGTAATTTCTTGATACCTTCTGAAAGACTTAAGCTTTTGGATAGTGATATCTAAAAATAAAATAATATTTGATTAAATTTCCCAGCTTTTATTAATTTTCTGAATAACCTCTTTGTTGCTGCAAACACTTAGTAATGGGTTCTTTAAATATTTATTTGCAGCATACTTGATTTCTTTACTCGTTATATTTTCGAGTCTTAATAGAGTTTCTTCGTCATGATCCTTCGTTAAACCAATCCCTAAGATATGAGCTTTATGCTCAGCCCTTTGACTAATACTTTGCAGGGAATGAGCCATTTGGCCTCGATATTTTATCTTTACTAAATCTAATTCTTCAGCAGTTATTTCATTATCAATAATTTTACTCCAACATTCTTTTAGTAATTTTAGAGTAATTATTGCTTTATCTTCAGTAGTAGAAGCGTGCATTATAAATGGTGTTTGATTCTCTCTAATAGGATGATAAATTCCAGCTTCATAAACTACTCCATACTTTTCTCTTAGGACTTTGAATAATAAACTTGACATCCCATAACCTAAGTAGCATGATAATAACCTTAGTAAAATATCAGATTCATTATCGTATCTAATTGTTGCTTTACCTAGTAGCAGAATGACTTGTTTTGTATCTAATGTTCTTGTACAAATACTAGTTTTTGGTTTATTCTCAATTTCAAAATTATTGTATTTTTTAGATGTTTTATTTTGGTCATTAAAATTTTGACTAATACCTTTAAATGCAATTGAATTTTCTATATAATTTTCTATATTAATAGAAAACTTTCCTGAAATCACTAGGATTTTTTTTCTATTAGTTAATGATCTTGCTATTGGAATTATGTGATCCTTTTTGATTTTATTTATATCTTTGATTAATCCAAGTGGATCATGTCCATATGGTCCATTACCGTATACCATCCTTCTCCACCCATCAAATGCTAGTTGATATGTACTTTCTTTTTGTCTATTAATAGCTTTTATCGTTAGATCTTTTTCTAATTCAATCTGATCAATTTGGAGTAGTGGTTTTGTAATCATCCAACCAATTAATGGAAGAAGTTTAGAAGCATCATTCTCGACACATTTTAGACTTATTAAAAGACCATCTTCGTATGTATCACAATTTAAACTTGCGCCGGAACTTTCTACTATTTCAGCAACTAACTTATTATTGTATGGACCACAACCTCTAAGCATTGTTGCGCTTAAAAGTTGATGAATCCCTTTTTTATCTTTTGGATCATTTCTGCTTCCGTCTACTATCCATAGTTTTGCAGACATTATATTTTTACTATTAAGTTTGTCCAGAATTATTTTCATATTAATTTCTCAGGTTTAGCAACTAATGTAAATGCATTATCTGGATTAAATAATGGAAAAATTAATTCATTTAAACGTGTAGATGTCCAATATGATATATCATTTATTGATTTCAATATTGATTGATGTCTACCCCATAGAGCTTGATTTCCTAATGTAGAAGCAATTTGGCCACTTAATTCTAGACCAAAATAAATATTATTTTTTACTAGTTTTTTCGCACGTTCCAAGTCTTTAATAGTAACTACGTTCCTGTTTAATTCTCTGAGAATATTGTTGACTTCATATTCGGCAATTTTAAGATTTTGTTCTGGGCAACTCACATCTAAAAGGATTAATCCACCTTCTTCAAGAATTTGTAAATCTATATCTATTGATTCGATTATACGTTTTTCTTCTCTTAAGTCCTTAACAATAATACTACTTTTACCCTCGCATAACATTGTGGCAGCAATTTCTGCTCCTAAAATCAATATCTGCTCTTTTGCAGGTGGTAGTCTCCATGCTTTCAATATTCTTCCTCCTTCAAGCCTAGGAATAGTTTCTTTTTTATAACCTTTATTAAAAATAGGCTTTGAACTAATATTTGTTTTATCTGAGAATGTTTTTAATTGCTTTAATTTACTATTGTTAATTATTGAATAAATTTCTTTTGGTAACTCACCAGCAATACAAAGCGTACAGTTTTGACCTATATAATGATTTTTATGAAATATTTTCATTTGCTTAGGTTTTAAGTTTTTAATGGTTTTTTCATCGCCCAATATTGATCTAGAATATCTATGTGGTTTATAACATTCTTTTAATAATTTCATATAAATAATTTCATCTGGTTGCTCTATATTTTGTGCGATTTCCTCTAAAACCACTTCTTTTTCCATTTCAAATGCGTTTTGATCAATCTCAGGAAATAATACTAAATCTAATATTAATTTTAGTGCTTCTTCTATGTTTTCTGGTGGTACAAGAACGTGATAGTGAACATCGTCTAAACCAGTTGCAGCATTGCTACTTCCCCCTAAGGATTCAACTTTTAAATCGAACTCACCTTCTCTAAGGTTTTTACTCCCTTTAAATATCATATGTTCTAAGAAATGGGCTATTCCTTCTTCATCTTTTATTTCACAAAGACTTCCTGCTTTGCACCAAAAGTCAATACAAGTTAATGTTGATTGCTCTGTATCAGCTAGAACACATGTAGCGCCATTAGGCAATGACCAATGATTTACTTTCATTTTAAATATTTTAAAGCAAGCTAAATCTTTATGCTATATGGCTTATGTTAATCAGATTTATAATTTTGTAATTCTATGGTTTTAAAATTCTTAAATTGGACAGTCAATTTAAGTTTTATATGACTTTAGATCTATATTTATATTTAAATTAGTTTTATTAAGTTGATTTTCTGTTAATATATATTTTTTATCATTATTTCAAGTATTTATCTTGTGCTTATTCACTTTTCTTTGCATAAAATCTCTTTTTGTCAGTTTTTTGAGCCTTATTAATAATATAATATTGTGCAAGTGTATTTATAAATAAACAGTTTCTATGATTCTTGATCAAACCTTTTTAGCTTGAGTACTTGGTTTTGAAGTCAGTTTTTTATACTCAAAATAAATTGAATCCTCTTTTGGTTGAGGCTTACGAACTTATCAATAATAGAATCAATTCCTTGATTGATGTTGAACCTCTAAATATTGATCCTAAGTTGAGCAGGATTTATAACAACCTAAATAATGAGGATTTATTTATTCTAAACGAGTTTTATCAGGCAAAAGGATTTAGAAAAATTCATTTGGAAGTCGCAAAACTTGGTAAATCATTGCAAATCCTTCATTGCGTCTTTTTCCCAGACCCTTGCTATGAACTTCCCTTGTTTGGAGCTGATTTGGTAGTTAATTCAAATAATATTTCCGCCGCCATTGTTGATTTGTCTCCTGTTGGAAAACATTTGCCTGATTCTTTGATTTCACAAATCAGATCATTAAAGGTCCCTAAATTCAAAGAACCGGGGAAGCTTCCAGAATGGGGATTTATCTTTTCTCCGTATGTATGCTTTATTCGTCCAATTGATTCTCTTGAGGAAAAATCATTTTTAAAACTCATTGATCAATATTTGTCACTATTATTGTCATTGTTAGTTAATGTAGATATTGACGAAATTAATTCGTTGGACACAATGAATAGACTTAATTATCAAAAACGATATTGCTTAAATCAAAAACGTAATGATAAAACTAGAGGGATTCTAACTAAATTTTTTGGTTCATCATGGGCAAACGAATACATAAACAAGATACTTTTTGATTGCTAGTTATGTTTAAATATTTATCTTTAAAAAATTTACTTCTTCTTGGTATCACAAACTTAAGCGTTATATTAGTTAGTGGATGTAATAACAAAAATTTAGAACTTAGTCAATCTCTCAAGGATATTGAAGTTATTGAAAAGATTGAGGGTGTAGCTGCATTGGGCCAATTAAATCCTCACGGCGAAGTAAGAAAATTAGCAGCTCCAACTAGTGGAAAAGGCGGTACACCAAGATTATCTAAATTATTAATTCAAGAAGGCGACTCTATTATAAAGGACCAAATCTTGGCTGTTTTTGATAATCGTTCCAAGCTTGAAGCCGATTTGGAATCTGCAAAAGCTAATTTAAATGTATTAATGAGTGAAATCAGGATAAAAAAAAGGGAAATAAATAGATATCAAAATCTTGTTGATAAAGGAGCAGTGGCTGAAATTGTTTTAGATAAGATGAAAGACGATTTGTTTATTTCTGAGACCAGTACATTAAAGTTTCAGTCTGCTATCGATTCAATTAAGGTTGACTTAGAACAAACAGAATTAAAAAGTCCAATTGATGGGATTGTTCTGCAAATCTTAGTTCGTGAGGGAGAGAGACCAAATTCGTCTGGTGTAGTTAATGTAGGTGCTAACCAACTAATGGAAGCGCTTATTGAAGTTTATGAGTCCGATATAGATAGAGTTCAAATGGGTCAATCTGTTGAATTGATTAGTGAGAATGGAGGTTTTAATGGGTCTTTAAGTGGTCAAGTTAGCTTGATCAGTCCACAAGTCAGGCAAAGAAGAGTTCTTTCAACTGATCCAACTGGTGATGCTGATTCAAGGGTTGTTGAGGTCAGAGTAAAGCTTGATAATTCTTCATCTAAAAAGGTTTCTCACCTTACTGGAATGAAAGTCATTGCTCGTTTTCAGCCGTAGTGGATTTAATTAATTTTTTAAATAAAAGAAAAATACCTCTTGCTTGGCTCTTGCTGACAAGACAACCCTTAAGGATATTGGTAGCTATTGCTGGAATTGCATTTGCAGGAATCTTGATGTTTATGCAATTAGGTTTCAGAGATGGTTTATTTGACGCAAGTGTTACTGTTCATAAGTTGTTTGACGCAGATTTGGTCTTAATTAGTCCTCGCTCAAAAAGTTCAATAAGTATGAGTGGGTTTCCTCGAAGAAGATTAGTTCAAGCAATGGCTCATAAAAATGTAACTGGAACAACTGCGGTTAATTGGAATTTTTTGCTTTGGCGAAATCCTGAAAATTTATCAACAAGATCTATTCTTGCTTTGGGCTTTGAGCCGAGTAAGCCTTTGTTGATTGATTCTGATTTTGAGAGAAAGGCTAAAACTTTAAAAAACAAAGGAAGAGTTTTGTTTGATGATCTTTCCAGAGATGAATTTGGACCTATTGCGTCTTGGTTTAAATCTGGACGTATAGTTGAAACTGAAGTCGCAGGTAAAAGAGTTAGAGTTTCTGGAATAGTTAGTTTAGGTCCTTCCTTTGGCGCAGATGGAAATTTAATAACTAGCAGTGAGACATACTTAGAATTATCTCCCGGTAATCCTAAAGGAAGTATCGAAATTGGTTTAGTAAGGTTAGAGAAAGGATCTGATATTGAAAAAGTTGTTCGCTCATTAAATATAAGTTTGCCCAGTGACGTTAAAGTTATGTCTTTGAAATCATTTATAGATTTTGAAAAGAATTATTGGAAAAGTAGTACATCGATTGGCTTTATTTTTACATTGGGCGCTGCAATGGGATTTATTGTTGGTTGTGTAATTGTTTATCAAATCCTCTATAGTGATGTAAGTGATCATTTACCTGAATATGCAACCTTAATGGCGATGGGATATAACTTAAGAAGCTTATTAGGAGTTGTAGCTAGAGAAGGATTCATTCTATCAATAATGGGATATATTCCTGCTTATGTTTCAGGACAAGCTTTGTATGCTTTGGTTAGATCATCAACTAAATTACCTGTTGAAATGAGTTTCAGTAGAGCATCGATTATATTTTGCCTGATACTTTTTATGTGCATGGGATCAGCATTAGCTGCTATGAAAAAATTGGCTGATGCGGACCCAGCTGAGATATTTTGATGAATAAATCGAGTTTTTTAAATTTAAATAAATTATGAAAAATACAAAAAAAAATACTTTAAATATTTCTTCTTTAAATCATTGGTATGGGCATGGAGAAATGAAAAGACATGTTCTTCAATCTATCTCTATGGAAATTTCTCCTGGGGAAGTTGTTTTACTGACAGGACCTTCCGGATGTGGAAAAACCACTCTTCTAACGTTGATTGGAGCTCTTCGCAAGGTTCAAGATGGTGACATTCAAGTTTTTGGGAAACAGCTTTTTGGGGCAAGCCGAAAAACTAGACAGAATCTTAGAAAGAATATTGGCATGATTTTTCAGGGGCATAATCTTTTGAGATGTCTTACTGCTGAACAAAATGTCCAAATGGGCGCTGACCTTTTAAATGGATTTTCATATAAGGCTCGAAGGGCGCAGTCTCGAGAATGGCTTAGAGCTGTTGGTTTAGAAGATCACTTATGTAAGCTGCCACATGATTTGTCAGGTGGCCAAAAACAGCGAGTTGCTATTGCAAGAGCGCTTGCTGCCAGACCCAAATTACTATTAGCAGATGAACCAACATCTGCATTAGATAGTTCAACTGGTAGAGAAATTGTTGATTTGTTAAAAAAACTAGCTTTAGAACAATCCTGTTCAGTATTGATGGTCACTCATGATCCAAGAATATTGGATGTAGCAGATCGTCTCTTGCGCATGGAAGATGGTCAATTATTGCCCTCTGTTTAGTAAATTATATAGATATTAAATTTTGTAGGAACTAGCATGTCCAAAAGACGAAATCTTAAAAAAGAGAAGCAAGAGAGAAATAGGGCTTATGCGAGGAAATTCAAGAAGCGCAAGCTTCGCAATGATGGTAGAGGTGAAGGGGCAGGTAATGGTGTTACCGGTACGGCAAATAACGGAGGAGCCGCTGATTAAGAATTTATTTTAAATTAGAAAATATTCTGTTTAAATCCTTTAATTTAAAGTGTTTGAACAAAGATTTTCACTTTATCTTTTTAATTTAGGATGTTAATCAGCGTTGTTATACCAACTTACAATAGACTTCCAATACTAAGAAAGTGTCTAATTTCATTAGAAAATCAAACATGGAGTGGTGAAATCTATGATTACGAGATTGTAATTGTCGATGACGGATCAACAGATGGGACTATTGATTGGCTAAGAAATAATATTGAGACTTTTCCTCACTTAAGACTCTTTGAACAAACGCATGGTGGACCAGCTCTAGGAAGAAATTTTGGAGTCAGAAATTCAAAAGGTGATGTAATTGTTTTTATTGATAGTGATCTAGTCGTTGATAAGTTTTTCCTTAGGAACCATGTTGATTCATTACTCAAAGCTTGGAAAAAAAATGGTAATAGAAAATGTTTTACCTATGGATCAGTAATAAATACTTCTAATTTTAATAATCCAAATTCTGAACCTTTTAAACTGCAAGATTTATCTTGGGCTTACTTTGCTACTGGAAATGTTGCTATTGATAAAAAGGTTTTAGAAAAATCAGGCCTTTTTGATACATCTTTTCGACTTTATGGTTGGGAGGATTTGGAACTAGGAGAAAGACTAAGAAATATGGGAGTCAAGCTTATTAAATGTCCAAAAGCTATTGGATATCATTGGCATCCAGCATTAGCTCTTGATCAAATTCCTAATTTGATTCGAATTGAAAAAGAAAGAGCAAAGATGGGATTGGTTTTTTATCGTAAGCACCCAACTTTAAGAGTGAGATTTATAATTCAATATACATTTATTCATCGTTTTGTTTGGGAATTTTTAACTCTTGGCGGGCTTATTAATACAAAAACTCTTAGACCGATCTTGTCTATTTTGATAAAAAATGGTCAATCTGGCTTGGCTATGGAATTGTTAAGACTTCCTCTTAATTTGATTGGAGTGAGACAAATTTTTAGAGAAGCATCATTAATTGGACTTCGGTGAGCCATGATTTGTTAGATTAGAATTGCAATTTAAAACCGCACACCTGACTGTTTCGGGTGATAAATAAATTTTGATTATTTAATCCAGATTTACTTTGTCCCTGTTGGGTGGAGGCGAACCCGGAACCCACAACAAAAACATGGCTGTAGTTTCTCTCTCAGAGATGATGGAAGCTGGTGCTCACTTTGGGCATCAGACAAGAAGATGGAATCCCAAGATGTCCCGTTACATCTATTCTGCTCGTAATGGGGTCCATATTATTGATTTAGTCAAAACCGCTGTTTGTATGAATAGTGCTTACAAATGGACAAGAGGAGCAGCAAGAAGCGGTAAACGATTTCTTTTTGTTGGTACTAAAAAACAAGCTTCCGAAGTAGTTGCTCAAGAGGCTATGAGGTGCGGTGCGTCCTACGTTAATCAAAGATGGTTGGGAGGGATGCTTACTAATTGGACAACAATGAAAGCAAGAATTGACCGACTTAAAGATCTTGAAAGAATGGAATCAAGTGGTGCTATTGCAATGCGCCCCAAAAAGGAGGGGGCCGTATTACGTAGAGAATTAGAACGATTGCAAAAATATTTAGGTGGACTTAAAGGAATGAGACGACTGCCCGATGTTGTCGTCTTGGTTGATCAAAGGCGAGAAACAAACGCTGTTCTAGAGGCTAGAAAACTAGATATTCCTTTAGTATCAATGCTTGATACTAATTGCGATCCAGATTTATGTGAAATTCCAATACCATGCAACGATGATGCTGTCCGATCTGTTCAACTAGTCTTGGGTAGACTTGCTGATGCTATTAATGAAGGAAGGCATGGCCCTAATGACTAGTTAATACATTTATTTGATAAATTCTTAACAACCTTATTCTCACTACCTAAAATAAAATGCCGGATATAACAGCTAAACTCGTCAAAGAACTGCGAGATAAGACATCTGCAGGGATGATGGATTGCAAAAAAGCCCTAATTGAAAATAAGGGTGATATGGAAAAGTCTATTGAGTGGTTAAGACAAAAAGGTATTGCCAGTGCAGAAAAAAAATCAGGTCGAGTTGCTGCCGAGGGTGCTGTAGGTAGTTACATACACACAGGTTCTCGCGTAGGTGTACTTCTTGAGCTGAATTGTGAGACGGACTTTGTGGCCAGAGGAGATTTATTCCAAGGCCTATTGAGAGACCTTTCTATGCAAGTCGCCGCTTGCCCAAATGTTGAATATGTTAGCGTTGATCAAATTCCAGAATCAATTGCCAATAAGGAGAAAGAAATAGAGATGGGTAGAGATGATCTTTCAGGAAAGCCTGATCAGATAAAAGCTAAAATTGTTGAAGGGAGAATTGGAAAGAGATTAAAAGAAATGGCTCTCCTTGAGCAGCCGTTTATAAAAGACAGTTCAATAACTGTTGAAGAGTTGGTAAAACAAGTTGCTGGAAAAATAGGAGAAAATTTAAAGGTTCGCAGATTTACTAGATATACACTTGGAGAGGGGATTGAGGTTCAAGGACCTGACTTTGCAGAAGAGGTCGCATCTATGACTTCAGGTTGATCTTGTCTGAAAACAAGTATTTATTTGATTCTAATTTTGATCCTTTAGATCAAATAAGATTACTAAAAGAAAAATGTAATAATATATCTCCTTATTTATATAGGGCTAATTCTTATTACCTAGAAGAACTAAGAAAATTTTTACCTCAAACTATAAGAACTTCATTATTCTCTCTCATTACTGATAGGCTTGGAGATGATTTCGGCTTCTCAACAGTAAGTTCAAGAAAAATATTTCAGTTAAAAATTGATAAATTGGTTTCAGATAATATCTCTCTTCTAACAATTGAACATCTAAATGAATTGGCTAAGAAAATTGATGAAGAAAATATTCGTCAGTTCCATAATGCAAAAGATGAAATTCCGAATTCCTTTGAAATGAAAAATGATTCGGAGAAATTAGAATCATTGAGTGATGTTGCTTCAATTGATATAAGTTTAATTCCGCCTTTGGAGAACTTGTCTATTACTGAAGGATGGAATGGAGAAATAAAAGCTCCATATTCAATAGATGATAAAGACATTTACATTAAAAGTAAAATATCAGATAGTGAGAATCTAATTAATAATACAAGTAAGGAGTATCAGGCATTAAAAGATGATGATAAGAATTCTGATAAGTTTAATTTAAAAAGGAAAGATATTGATATTTTAAAGTCCATATTTGCTTTGACAGATGAATCAAGTTCAAATAACTTAGAATCAAAAATAGAAGCTTCATCTGATAAATCTAACTCTATTGAAAATGGTAAAAATAATCGATTTTTACCACAATCACCAATTGGATTATACGAGTGGATGATTTCTATAGATACAGCTTTGGTTCGAAGATTGCGTGATCTTTCACATTCCATTAATACTGAGCTTTTAAAATCAGGCTTGGTAAATACACTTGTCCCAATTAATATTTTAGATGCGGCTTTATCTGGCCAATTAATTTCTTCTAAATCTATTTCCAATATTCTTACTTTTAAATTGCCAACGAATAATCTATTAAGTTCTGGAGGATTAGATGTCGATTGCTTGCTAATTACACCTTCAGATATGGAATTTGATAATCCAGCACTTAGGAAAAATCGAAGTAATATTCAACATTATCAAAAAGTACTTTTGGGTATGATTAAACAACAACGATACTGGCAAGGGCGTTCTCTAGCCGAAGAGATGAGTAAAGAATGGTGGAAGGATACAACAAAAATATAAGCAGCAATGATCTAAAAGCTATACCTGATCGCAAATCATGTGAACTAAAAACCTGGATTCGATCTTTACAACAAGCTTTAACAGTTGAAGTTGACCACGGGTTTACGAATGTTCAAGGGAGAAAAAGTAGATTTTCTTATTTCGTAAATAGATATTTATTAAGTATCCCTTCCATAGCTGTTTACGAGTCTGAACTCTCTAAATTAAAGAAATTAGCTTTGGCTTTTGAAGGTTATTCAAATATGTCTATAGATGATAGACGTAGATTATTAGTTCAGACAAGACAAGCTCTTCATAATCTATATAAATCTCAAAATCGTGAAGAGAAAACAAGTACGGAAAAGTTAAAGATAAGAAGATCAAGTGATCCTGATATTTATAAGAAAAGCTCTTCCTCAGATTCATTGAGTTTAGAAAGTTCGATTGCAGCTATTAAAGGTGTTGGGCCAAAGCAAGCTGAAAGATTATCTTCATTGGGTCTAATTTTAATTCGTGATCTCATAAATTATTTTCCTCGTGATTATGTTGATTACACTTCATTGAAAACTATAGATAAAAGCCAAGCTGGTCAGAATGTAACGATTGTCGCAAAAGTAAGGCGATGTAGTTCATTTAAAAGTCCTAAAAATCCAAATCTTTCAATTCTTGAGTTGTTTATAAAAGATAAGACAGGGGGTATGAAAGTCACTAGGTTTTTTGCCGGACGTCGTAACAGCAGTATTTCGTATGTGAAATCTCAGCAAAGTTTATATGCTGTTGGTGCTACTGTTGCGGTGAGTGGGTTGGTTAAGGAGAGTAGATATGGTAAATCATTAAATGATCCTTTAATAGAAATTATCGATAGTCCTAATAGTTATTTGAAATCTAAAATTATTGGTCAGATATTTCCTGTTTATTCTTTAACTGAAGGAATTACTGCTGATAAATTCAGAGATCTAGTCCAATCGATTCTTTATTTGACATCTGAGATAAAGGAGCCACTCCCTAAAGATACATTAAAAAGACTAGGCCTACCTACGAAGAAAGAAGCTTTTTTCCATATTCATAATCCTGAGAATTCAAAAACTTTAGCTAAAGCAAAAAGAAGAATTGTATTCGAAGAATTTTTATTGTTGCAGCTTAGTCTTCTTTTAAGACGTGAATTACATAAGAAACGTAATTCCCCTCAATTAAGTATTGAGCTGAGCAGTAATAGCCTAGTTAGGAAATTTTTGAGTATTCTTCCTTTCTCCCTCACAGATGCTCAAAAAAGGGTTTTAAAGGAAATTGAATCAGATATAGTCAAAGCCGAACCAATGTCTCGACTTTTACAAGGGGATGTTGGAAGTGGAAAAACTGTTATTGCTATTTCAGCACTCCTCACTGCAGTTCAATCAGGATGGCAGGCTGCTTTTATGGCACCAACTGAGGTGCTTGCTTCACAACACTATCAAACATTAAATAAATGGATTCCTCAGCTTGAATTAAATGTTGATCTATTAACTGGTTCCACATCAAAGTCTCGTCGTAAAGAAATTCTTAATGATTTAGTAAATGGATCTACAAAAATTCTTGTAGGAACTCATGCATTATTTGAAGACCCAGTTGTTTTTGATCGACTTGGTCTTGTAGTTGTAGATGAGCAACATCGCTTTGGTGTTAAGCAGAGGAACAAACTTTTGAACAAAGGTTTGCAACCTCACTTGCTGACGATGACTGCTACTCCCATTCCTAGAACCTTGGCACTTACTTTGCATGGTGATCTCGATGTTAGTCAGCTAGATGAACTTCCCCCTGGTCGCACTCCTATCAATACTCAGCTGATATCACCTAAAGATAAAAAGTATGCATATGATTTAATGCGGAGTGAAATCAATAAAGGACATCAAATTTATGTTGTTCTACCTTTAATTGAAGAATCCGAAAAACTTGAGCTCAGCTCAGCTGTTGATGTACATCATCAATTGTCTACAGATATCTTTTCAGATTTTACTGTTGAATTACTGCATGGAAAAATGAAAAGTGTAGAAAAGCAAGATGTCATTCGAAATTTCCTTAACAAAAAAAGTGACATACTAGTTTCTACTACGGTTATAGAAGTAGGTGTTGACGTCCCAAATGCCAGCGTAATGCTAATAGAAGATTCTGATCGGTTTGGACTTGCTCAATTGCATCAACTAAGGGGCCGTGTTGGGAGGGGGGCATCCCAGTCATACTGCCTGTTGAGTTATCAGAATAAAAACAAATTATCTCGACAAAGATTGGAAGTTTTGGTTAATTCCAATGATGGATTTGAAATTTCTGAAATTGATTTGCGCTTTCGTGGGCCTGGACAAGTCTTAGGTACTAAACAATCGGGTTTGCCTGATTTTGCTCTGGCATCATTAGCAGATGATGCTGATGTCCTTGATCTTGCGCGGAACGAAGCTCGAAATATTTTAGACTCTGATCCTGTTCTTACAAATAACTCAATGCTTCGTTCTCTAATAAAAGAACAGTGGGAAAAACTGAAAATTGGTAATAAATTAAATTAACTTTTTAAAAAGTTCTAACTATTGAACTCATTTGTTTTTTGGGTAAAATTAAAAAATAATTTTTAAACGATTAAATTTTAATACTCATATATTCCACAAATGATAAAGTTAAGACCTTGGAATTACATCAAAATAAATGAGTGTAATGAGCCTTTAATATCTATTCCAAAATCCATATTTCGATTAACACCTCATCCTTATATGTCTTTAGGTGCACCATATTTAAGTGGAGCAGATCCATGGGTTTTACGTAGAAGTGTTTTAAAAAGATTGATGCGTGCGCAAGAGAATCTTTCCGAGATTAATCCTCAATTACAGTTGGCTTTGTTTGATGCTTGGAGACCTATCTCTGTCCAAAATTTTATGTTTAATTACACTATTAAAGAAACTTGCAAGTCGAAGGGCATTGATATTAATGATTGTTCTGTAAATGGAGGAATCAATGATGTAATTGAGGAAGTAGGCCGTTTCTGGGCAAAACCATCCTCTGATCCTCTTACACCGCCTCCGCACAGTACAGGTGCTGCTATTGATTTAACACTTGCTGATATGACTAGTAAACCATTAGATCTTGGAGGAGAAATAGATTTTATTGGACCGGAATCTAGCCCTGACTTTTATAAGAAAGACTCTTTTAAGATGACTTATTCAAAACATCAGGTTTTTCAGGATAGAAGATTACTATTGTTTTCAGTTATGGAACAGGCTGGTTTTGTTCAGCACCCAAATGAATGGTGGCATTTTAGCTATGGAGATCAGTTGTGGTCTTGGTTAACTAAGAAAAGTAATGCTATTTATGGGGCTGCACTTGAGGTAAGTAAAGACATTACACTTTCAGAGCCAAGTTTAGTTACATGATCTCCAAGACTAGATGAGGTTCCAGTATCTTTCCAGCTAAGCAATAAAGGCTCTAATGTCTTCTCTAATTCATTGATAGGCATTTTTTGTAGATACGGAGTCGCCAATCTTTGTAAATTAGTGCTACCACCAAGCCACAGTTGGTATTGATTTAGACCACTACCAACTAGAGCTAATTCTGCCATGTATGGTCTAGCACACCCATTTGGACAGCCTGTAACTCTTACCAGTATTGATTTGTTAATCTCTAGGGTTTTTAATTGATTGTTTATTCTTTCCAATAGCTCAGGTAAAAATCTCTCTGCTTCTGTCATTGCAAGTCCACATAATGGTAGAGCTGGACAAGCCATTGCATGCCTAGCTATTGGGTCAGGGTTTTCTGGATTATTAAAACCTATATTGATAAGAGCATTTTTTACACTGACTTTTTGATAATTACCAATATTACATAAAAGTAAATCTTGGTTGGGCGTTAAACGTACATCCAATGCATATTTTTCAACTATATTTCTCAGCTCTTTCTTTATCTCTCCGGTAAGTCTACCTGATAATAATGGTAATCCAACAAACCATAACTTCTCAGATTGTTTATGCCAACCTAAATAATCTTCAAGTATTGTTTTTCCTTCGTTCCTTAAAGTATAAATCTGTTTTGAGAAATATTTGGTTGTCAACTGTTTCTTAAACCAATCGATACCCATGTCGTGCAAAACATATTTAAGTCTTGAGTGTCTTCTCGTTTTTCTATCTCCATAATCTCTTTGGAGTGCGAGAATAGATTGAACAAGCTCTAAAATGTGTTTCCCTTCTACAAAACCAATGGGATCTGCTACTCTTGCGAATGTCGTATCTAAGTTGTGTGTCCGCCCCATACCCCCTCCAACGTAGACATTACATCCTTCTAGATCTCCCTTTGTGTTCGTGAAAGTCACTAGACCTATGTCATGAGTAAGAATATCTACAGAGTTATCGCCTGGAACTGTAGTTGCACATTTAAATTTCCTTGGCAAGTAGGTTGCACCATACAAAGGTTCATTTTTATCTCCACTAAAAACTCCAGGATTTTGTTGTAGCTTTCTGTTCCTTTTGACTTCAGGCGAAGGCTTGATAGCGTATTTCATCTCACCATCAACCCATAAATCAATATATGTTTTCTCTGCTTTTTGGGGTGATAAAACATCGGCAATATCATTAGCTAATTTTCTCGCAGCAGGATAAGAACCTTTTTCATAGGGGGCTGCTGGAGCCATTACATTTCTGTTGACGTCTCCACAAGCCGCGAGGGTCGACCCCATTGACTTCACTATTGTTCCTATTACTTCTTTAATATTCTCTTTTTTAATACCATGCATTTGGAAGCATTGACGTGTGGTAGCTCTAAGCGTTTTATTCCCTAGTCGATCAGAGAGATCATCTAATGCAATAAAAAGAGGACCTGGGACAAAACCAGCTGGATTTCTTAGCCTCAGCATCATTTGCCAGTCTTTACCTGTGCCGCCCCTTTTTCTATGTTCTCGATCATCTTGTTGGTAACTACCATGAAATTTTAGTAGTTGTACTGCGTCGTTTGTAAAGTGATCACTGTCGTTAATTAATTCGCTTTGAAGAGGTTCGTTTAAGTAATTACTATCGGCTTTAAATTGTTCAAATTTCGCTCGAGGGGAATTGTTAGCTATGCAAGGTGAAGGAACAGTCTCTTTTATTTCTCCAACATTTGTATTGTCATTTTCTTCGAAATTCATTAGAGCTTCAATAGCTGCATTACTGAATCCAGCATCTTTGAGGTCTTTTTCTATGTTTTTTGGAGTTTCTTTTGAATTGCTATTTTTAACTGCCTCAAGTCTTATCCCTTTAGGTAATGTTTTATTGATCTGACTTGCCTCTTCTTCTCTGAGCTTTTCATCGAATTTTTGTTGAATAGCTATTTCGGCTGAGCTTATGTTCTTTTCGGCTTCTTCTTTAGTGTTCCCTATTTTTTTTACTACATCACATGTTCCAAAAGCCTCCCTTAATTTACCTCTTGGTACAGCAACCCTGAGGTAAAAACCCGATCTTCCAGGTATTTCTATGATCTTGGGCAATGGTACCTACACCGGTACCTACACTGTATCATTTTTCGTGTTAGTTGGTGCCTAATTGTTCAAATCAAGCCATGACTGATTGAATGCATTCCATTTTATATTAAATTTTTTCTAGGACACAGAATGTAGAAGTAATTCGAATTTAGATCTAATCTTGTTGAGAACATAAGGAAATTTTTTTGTCTACTTACCTTTTAGAAATCGGCACAGAGGAACTGCCCGCTGATTTTGCTGAATCTGTTATTTCCCAGCTTGAGTTAAATGTAAATAACGACTTGAATTCTTCTCAAATAAAATTTAGTGAAATAAGAGTTACAACTACTCCTCGAAGAATTGCATTAAGCATTGAAGGGCTTAGTCCTTTTTCTGAAGATAATATTTCAGAACGAAAAGGTCCTCCTTTTTCTCAAGCTTTTCATGATGGAGAACCTACAAAGGCAGCAATAGGTTTTGCCAAAAGATATAACCTTTCTCCTGAAAAATTAGAGGTTCGTGAAACGCCAAAGGGTTCATTTGTTTTCGCGAAATTAATCGAGAAAGGTAAGCCCGTTAAAAGTTTGTTGGCTGATTATTTACCGGGATGGATCAACAAAATTCAAGGAAGAAGGTTTATGCGGTGGGGTAAAGGGGATTTTCGCTTTTCGAGACCTATCCGTTGGATTGTTTCTTTGATTGATTCAGAAGTTTTACCTTTTAGAATTTCAGGGTGCGATCCGGAAATTCAAATTACTAATATCTCAAGACCACATAGGTTGTATGGCTCAACATTAGAAATAAAGAACGCAAAAACTTATTTTGAACAATTACAGGATGTTGGAGTAATAGTTGACAGGAATAGCCGCCTTTCATATATCAATAATTTAGTTCTTAATCACGAGAAAAATAAGAAAGTTAAGCCTGATCTAACTGAAGCCCTTGTAAATGAGCTGACCGATTTAGTTGAGTCTCCTTTACTTGTGACTGGGAGTTTTGATGAATCTTTCTTAGATTTACCCCCTGAGGTTTTGTCCACAGTGATGAAGGTTCATCAAAGGTATATACCTTTGTACAAAGAAGATGTTGAGTTTGATTCATTATCACTTGACTCAAGAGATATTTTACTACCTAATTTTTTGTGTATTAGTAATGGATTATCTTCAGCCAAAGAAAATATTATTTTAGGTAATGAAAAAGTATTAAAGGCAAGGTTTTCTGATGCTTCATTTTTTATAAAGTCAGATTTATTAATAAAAAGCTCTTCACGTATTAATAAATTAAAAGATGTAACTTTTGCTGAAGGATTAGGTTCTTTATATGAACGTGTTAGTCGGATTGAATGGCTTGCAAAATTGTTGACATCAAAACTTAAATTTGATCAAGAGGACATTGAGAAATCTGTGAAAGTTGCACATTTTTCTAAACATGATTTAGTTAGCAACATGGTTGGTGAGTTTCCAGAATTACAAGGAACTATTGGATCTAAATATTTACTTCGTGAGGGTGAATCCAGAGATGTATGTCTAGGTGTTTTGGAGCATTATAAACCTAAAGGAACTGCAGACGCTCTCCCCTCAAACAACCTAGGCAATGCGGTTTCATTAGCTGAACGCTTTGAATTGCTTTTCAGTATCTATTCTAAGGGAGAAAGACCCTCTGGCTCATCTGATCCATATGCTTTGCGAAGGGCTGCTAATGGAATTTTGTTGATATTATGGAATAAGGATTGGCAATTAAATATTAATGAAATACAAAATGATTCACTAATTTTTTGGAAGGAACTTTTCCCTTCTCTTGCTATTGAAATAAATAGTCTTTCCAACGATTTAATGGAATTCTTTCGTCAAAGAATTATTAGTTTATTAGAGGAGAAAGATATCGACTTTGATATTATTCAGGCAATTGCAGGAGACACAATTTCAACATCAAATTTATTAGATGATCCAACTGACGTTTATTTTCGTACTACATTATTAATGGAAATGAGGAGAAATAATACCCTTAATTTGTTGCAAGCTGTTGTGACTAGAGCCTCTAAGTTGGCATCTAAAAGTTCTATCCCCAAAGATGTTATAGATCCTTCAGGTTTTGTAGATAAATCACTATTTGAGAAGGCTTGTGAAATCGAAATGTTTAATGTTTTAGAGAAATTAAAACCTCTAGCGATAAACGGTGACCGTGTTAAATATAAATTGTTAGCTGATGGTCTAGTCTCAAGTGCTGAAACTCTAGCCAACTTTTTTGATGGAGATGGAAGTGTAATGGTTATGACAGATGATATTAATCTAAGAAATAATAGACTAAATCTTTTGACAATCCTTAGGAATCAGTCTTTGAAGCTTGCCGATTTCAGTAAGCTTAGTTAATTATTTTAGTTAATATTGGTATTATTTTTTACTGGTTTTTATACCACCTTTAATTGAGCTTACCGCTAACATTTTATTAACTTCTTTATCATCTCTCACTGCGCTAGGTACTGGCTTGTATGTGCTTGGTGCAAGTGCTTTTCCTCTTAAAACAGAACCAATTGTTAACAGTGTAAGTTTTAGTTGTTGAAGTGGCTTCATCGCAACCACAGTTTTATAGAGATAGCTATCAAATGTAAGTCTTTGAACATCCATGTCTCCACACATCTCTACAAAAGCTTCTCTTGCTCCATCACTGGTGTAAAAAATTCTTTGGAGAATATCTAAAACTGTATATGTGGTCCCATACTTTTTATCCCATTTTTTTAAATATTTTTTGAGATCATTCTCTGTGGGTATTATTTTTCCATTTTGACTTGATTCGACAATTTGCTCGGCACACATCCTTCCACTTTTAGCAGCAAAATAAATCCCTTCTCCTGAACTTTTGGTTACATAACCAGCGGCATCTCCAACTAGAGCCATTCTTCCAACAACTCTTCTTGGTCTGGGATGCTCAGGAATTGGATGAGCTTCTACTTTGATGACTTCTCCATTTACGAGCCTCTTCTTTGCTCTCTCTCTAACACCAATCTGGAGGCTTTTTATTAAACCACCGTTTTGTTTCATTGTCCCTGTTCCCGCTGCAACATGGTCGTATTTTGGGAAGACCCAACCATAGAAGTCCGGTGATACATCTGTACCGACATACATTTCGGCTCTATCTTCGTAATACTTCATTTCCTCTTTAGGAAGTTTTATTCTTTCTTGAATTGCTACTGCATAGTTGTAATCACCAGCATCCATTACTTTTGCAACTCTGCTAGTTGCACCATCAGCCCCAACAATTAAATCCACCTCAAGTTGCTTCCCTTTCTCTTCAGATTGGTCCTTCAGTATTTCCGTATAATGAAGTGTATATGGACCTTGTTTGTTAGTACCAGTTTCTATTTTTGATACCAATCCATTTACTAATGTTGCGCCAAGTTCAGCAGCGCGATTTCTCATAAAAGAATCCATAACTTCTCGCCTCAACATGCCTATATATTCTTTGTCGCTTCCTGGGTAAATATCATCCAAAATAATATCTACTTCTCTATTTGATGGAGATATCATTTTCATGTTTCTGACTTTCCTATCAATAATTGATTCAGGAAGATCAAATTCAGAAACCATACACAATGGAATCGCTCCTCCACATGGTTTTGCATTATCAAGCTTTCTCTCGAAAATCCAAGTTTTAATCCCCGCTTTAGCTAAAATCTCTGCAGCGCATGATCCACTTGGACCACCACCAATAACAGCAACTCTTAACATCTTTGGATGAAAAATTTAGTTCTCTATATATAAAACTTACATCCTTATCTCATAGAAAGTATAAAGATTGGAGATACTCGTTACTATCGAAACATCATTTTTGTGAATTCCAATTGTTTTGACCATAAGTAGATCGTATGAATTATCAAGATGACATCCCTCTGGCAAAAAGGATTAGATCCATCAAAACCTTTACTACCAAGTCTTTTTTGCGTTTAGGACTTCTATTAGTTGGATTTGGTATGTCGTTAACGTTTTTAGTTGATAAATCATTTTTACGCCAAACAAAATTTTTAGATGATTCGATTAACTCCCCTGAGACAAATCAAAATAAAAGTTTGTTGGGCCACCTTCCTTACCCTGAGGCTTTGAAAAATGAGTTAATTCTTTTCTCTCCAGGTATTTACGTTCATAAGGAAATTTATGAAAATTTTAAGGAAATGCAATTTATGGCTGCCCAAAGAGGAATTTCTTTACAACTATTAAGTGGTTATAGATCAATTGATTTGCAAAGAGAGATTTTTTATGAAAATAAATCTCTTAGAAATCAAACTGCTGTAGAGCGTTCTATGGTTTCAGCTCCTCCTGGCTATTCTGAACACAGCACAGGATATGCAATCGATGTTGGTGATGGGAATTATCCAGATACTCATTTTGAGGTTGAATTTGAACAAACGCCTGCTTTTAAATGGATGAAGAGGTTCGCCCCAAAATATCATTTCGTTCTCTCTTTCCCACCCAATAACAAACAAGGAGTAACTTATGAGCCTTGGCATTGGAGATTTGAAGGGACTGTTAATGCTTTGAGGAAATTTGAAGCTGCCAATAAAATTACAAAATTTAAATAATTTTGACTTAGTTTTTTTTTACTTCTAATTTTTTATTCGATATTTTAATTGGCATTTAAAACAGCTAAATGAAGTCATGGTGAGATATTCTTTAAGTTTCTATTAAACAAAGAAATTTTAATTTTTTTCAATTATGAGTTTTGATATACAGTCCATAAGGAATATCGCAATAATTGCTCATGTTGATCATGGTAAGACAACTTTGGTTGATGCACTTTTAAATCAATCTGGTACTTTTCGCGATAACGAGGAAGTCCCAACTTGTGCGATGGATTCAAATGATTTGGAACGTGAAAGAGGTATAACAATTCTTTCGAAAAACACAGCTGTTACATATAACGACACCCGTATAAATATTGTTGATACTCCGGGTCACGCTGATTTTGGAGGCGAAGTCGAGAGGGTTTTGGGTATGGTAGATGGCTGTCTTCTTGTTGTTGATGCCAACGAGGGACCAATGCCACAAACTCGATTCGTTCTAAAAAAAGCTTTAGAGCAGGGCTTAAGGCCTATTGTTTTTGTGAATAAAATTGATCGTGCAAGAGTAGAACCTGAAACCGCCGTTGACAAGGTTTTAGATCTTTTTTTGGAATTAGGAGCTGATGATGATCAATGTGATTTTCCTTATTTATTTGGGAGTGGATTAGGTGGTTTTGCAAAGAATGAAGTCAAAAGTGAAAGTGATAATATGAAACCTTTATTTGAAGCAATTATTAGGCAAGTTCCTCCTCCTGTAGGTGATCAAAATAAGCCCTTACAATTACAAGTCACCACACTTGATTATTCAGATTTTTTAGGAACAATAATTATTGGAAGAGTACATAATGGTGTGATTAAAAATGGCCAAAGGACTTGTTTGATAAAAGAAGATGGAAGCTTAAAAAAAGGAAGGATTAATAAGCTATTGGGTTTTAAGGGATTAAAAAGAATTGAAATAGATGAAGCAAATGCTGGAGATATAGTTGCCTTAGCGGGATTTGAAGATGTTTCTATTGGAGAAACCGTAGCCTGTCCTGACGAACCAAAACCCCTACCTCTAATAAAGGTAGATGAGCCAACATTGCAGATGACTTTTGTTGTAAACGATTCTCCCTTTGCAGGGAAAGAGGGAAAGTTTGTAACCAGTCGTCAGTTGAAGGATCGCTTAAACAAAGAACTTCTTACGAACGTTGCATTAAGAGTCGAGGACACAGATTCACCTGATCGTTTTTCTGTTAGCGGAAGAGGAGAGTTACATCTAGGAATTCTCATAGAGACAATGCGAAGAGAGGGGTATGAATTTCAAGTTTCTCAACCACAAGTCATTTTTAGAACCATTGATGAAATTAAATGTGAACCAGTTGAGACCCTAGTCCTTGATGTCCCTGAAGCTTCTATTGGCGCTTGTATTGAAAGCCTTGGGGTGAGAAAAGGTGAAATGCAAAATATGGAAACGGGCACTGATCATCGAACTCAACTTGAATTTGTTATCCCATCAAGAGGCCTAATTGGATTTAGGGGTGAGTTTATTCGTGCAACAAGAGGTGAAGGTATTATGAGTCATTCGTTTTTTGAATACAGGCCATCAGTAGGAGATTTTGAACAAAGGAGAAATGGAGTCCTTATTTCATTTGAAGAGGGCGTAGCTACTTTCTATTCCTTGAAAAATGCAGAAGACCGTGGACAATTTTTTATTACTCCTGGAGCTAAAGTTTATAAAGGAATGATTATTGGAGAGAATAATCGCCCACAAGATCTTGAATTAAATATTTGCAAGGCTAAACAACTTACCAACATGAGATCAGCTGGTGCAGATGAATTAGATCAATTGCAATCTCCAATTGAAATGACATTAGAAAGAGCTCTTGAATATATTGGACCAGGGGAGATGTTGGAAGTTACTCCTGAATCTATAAGGCTGAGAAAAATTAATGCAAAGAAAAATTTGAAAAAATAATGACTTTTATAGATAAACAAGATGACTTATTTATAAATGATTCTCGTTTTGAAATTGGAATGAAATTATTTAATTCTTGTCAATGGTATAAATCTCATGATGTTTTTGAAGAGATATGGCATGAGACTGGGGGAGCTGATAGGCAATTAATACAAGGCATTTTGCAAGTAGCTGTTGCACAAGTTCATCTAGAAAATAGCAATTTAAATGGAGCGACGATACTTTACGGAGAAGCATTGGGTAGATTAAAAAGATTTCATTTAAGTAATTTTGGATTAGATATTGAAGGGCTTTCTAATTGCGTTTCAAGGAGATTGGAATTTCTACAAATTGGAAAGGACTTATCTTGTTGCAGCGTGCCTGTTCTCAGATTCCTTTAAAAATTTTGTTAAGTCTCTTACATTTTTGCTATTGAAAAAGAGATGATTTCATATTATTTTGCTTGTTTTCCTCTTTTTCTTAGCTTCAATTTGATCAATCCAAATTATATAGATCGACATTTTGCATAATCAAAATGGAATTTAAAAGAATCAATCAAATACAATTACCTGATCAGCGTTTTTATGAGATATTTTTACCTATTTTATTTATAATAATAGGTCTAATTGGAGCGTTTAATCATGCTCTTTGGAGAGATGAGATGCAAGGCTGGCTTGTGGCTTGGCAAAGCGATAACTTAATAGATTTATGGAAAAATAATGCACCATCTGGACATCCTATTCTCTGGTCATTACTAATTTATTTTTCGAAAAATATTACCGGCACGCCCATAAGCATGCAACTGATCCATTGGTTTTTAGGTAGTTCTGCGATTTTGATTTTTTGGAGATTTAGTCCTTTTAATGTAACGACTAAAGCTCTATTTACTTTTGGATATTTTCCTTTTTGGGAATATTTCTTTGTATGTCGTCATTATGTTATTGCAGAATTAATAATATTTACCTTTTGCTCTATTTATCATTTAAGAGATAAAACCTACATACCATTTTCTTTATGTATTGGCCTTTTGGCTAATACACAAGCTTTGTCCTGGTCATTAGCATTTTCTATTGGAATGACTCTCGTTTTGGATTGGTTCTTAAATCCTAATCAAAGAAAAAATTATAAAAGCAACAAAAATTGGATTCTTGATTTGACTTCTAGTATCGTTCTTTCTTCTACGCTATTGTGTTTTGGAGCTTTTAGTCTTCTTCAAGTAAAAGATTCAGTTAAGTTACTTTCTTCATTTGTAGATTTACGTCACTTTCTTAGAGTAATAGGACAGATTTTTGGAGGATATATGCTTATTATTCCTAATTCAAGTAGATTTTTTGATTTAGTTTTATGTGCCTTAATTACTTTGATTTTGCTTGTAAGTACAGTCACTTTTATTAAATTTTATCGTCCTGCATTGATTTACTTTTTTAGTGGGATTATATTTTTGTTTCTTTTCAACTATTTTTTATTTTTAGGTGATGGATCAAGACATTATGGATATTATTTTCTATTGATTATCTCCTCAGTATGGTTAGCACTATCTAATCAAGATCAGAAACTTATATTTTCTAATCACAAAAATTTATTCACTAAAGGTAATTTATTTCATTTCCCTAGATTACTTACCATTTGTTTAACTATACATTTGGTCGTTGGTATTAATATGGTTATCAATGATTTTCGAATACCTTATTCTAGTGGAAAGGAAACTGCTCAATATATTCAGAATAAAGGATGGGAGGATCTCCCAATATTTGCGACTAGAGATGTTGAAGTGGCAACAGTTTCTGGATACCTTGATAGAGAATTCTACTTGCCTGAATTGAATGGATTTGGAAGTTATGCTCAGTGGGCCAATCGAATTATATTAGACAGGAGTAATACAAAAACATTTGATGAAGTTCAAGTTTATTTAGATAAATTTCCTAATGTAAATAAATTATTACTACTTTTAAGTAATAGATCATCTATTAAGAATTTGGATCCAGGCGATGAGCCTCTTTACTTTGAAAAATTTAGAGTAATTGCTGATTCAAAATTTGAAAACTCATTTCATGATTCAGAGATGTTCTACTTGTATTGGGTTGAGAGAATTGTTGATTAACCTTATATATGAGAGCTATAGTTTATTATCAGATAATTCTTATGTATAAGCATCCCCCTGATAGGTTCTATTGAAATGACTCTACTTATTGAGAGTTTGGACTTAACCTTATCCAATAAAAATATTGTTAAAAACGTTAATTTAAATGTTAAACCAGGGGAGGTCGTTGGACTTTTGGGGCCAAATGGTGCGGGTAAAACTAGTACTTTTAATATGATCGTGGGTTTGATTAAGCCAAACAAAGGCAATATCTATTTGGAGGGAAATAGCATTAAAAATTTTTCGATGACAAAAAGAGTTCAATTAGGAATAGGTTATTTACCTCAGGAACCAAGTGTTTTTAGAAATCTTACAGTTATTGAGAATTTGGATATTGCGCTTTCTCAAGCTAAGTTATCAATTTCTTTATTTAGGAAAAAACGTGAAGAATTGATCGAGGAATTTAATTTGATCTCTTTCCTTGATCGTTTGGGACATCAACTTTCCGGTGGAGAAAGACGCAGATGTGAAGTAGCAAGAGCTTTAGCTGTGGGACGTTTAGGTCCGAAATTTTTACTTTTAGACGAGCCTTTTGCAGGGATTGATCCAATCGCTATTAATGATCTACAGAATTTGATTAGGAAATTAAAAAATAAAAACATAGGTATATTAATTACTGATCACAATGTTAGAGCGACATTGGCGATAACCGACAGATCTTATATTCTTAATAAAGGTGAAATTCTTGCAGATGGATCCTCAGATCAACTAACAAGGAATGAGGTTGTTAAGCAGAGTTATCTTGGAAATTCATTCGATTAAGCTATGTTTAACAGCATATCCTTATTATCTAGAGTTCAAAATTTAATAGAAAGAAAATTGAAAATAATTCCTTTGTTAGATAGATGGATACTTTTTGAATTACTGCCGCCTTTATTTTTTTCGATAGCCGCTTTTACCGTCGTTTCTCTTTCTGTAGGAGTTATTTTTGATTTAATTAGAAAAATAGTTGAGATAGGACTTCCTTTCTCTATTGCTGTTCAGATTCTATTGCTAAAACTACCTAGTTTTATTGTTATTTCTTTCCCTATGGCAATGTTGCTTTCAACTTTATTGGCTTATGGGAGTCTAAATGATAATAGTGAAATAAAGGCATTAAAAAGTATTGGCATATCAATATATAGACTGATTTTGCCAGGCTTAATCTTATCGATATTTATGTCATATATGACCTTTGTTTTTAATAATAATATTGTTCCAAGTACCAATAAGAATGCTGAAATAATTTTAGCAAATTCTTTAGGCAAATCTTTTACAAATGAACAGGGAGAAGATATTATCTTTTCAAAAAAAGGAGAAATTTTAGATCCATATTCAAGCTATAAAAAAAGAGGAGTTACTCACCTTTTTTATGCCTGGAAATTTATTGATGGACAGATGTTGGATGTCACAGTAATTGATTTTTCAAAATTGGGCTTTACTCAAATGCTCAAAGCAAAAAAAGGAATTTGGAATAGTGATAAAAATAATTGGGAATTTTTTGAAGGAGATATTTTGACACTCAGTCCTGATGGAAGTAATACAAGAACAAAATTCTTGAGTTTTTTATATCCATTAGGTACTGAACTTACAAATATTGCACAACTGCCAAAAGATGCTAATGATATGAATCTTGGAGAGGCGAATACGGCTATGGAGTTATATCAAAGTAGTGGAAATATTAAAGAAGCAAGAAGAATGAAAGTAAGAATTCAAGAAAAATTTACTTTGCCAATCGCTTGTTCAGTTTTTGCTTTGATTGGTTGTAGCTTTGGGGTAATGCAAAAAAAAGGAGGGGGTCGAAGTCAAAGTTTCGGTTTAAGTATTATTTTGATACTTATCTATTACATTTTGAGTTTTAGTTTTAGTTCTCTTGGAGTCAAAGGAATGATAAATCCTTTCTTTGCTGCTTGGTCTCCTGTTTTTTTGTCTATGTTAGGGGGAGGTTTCTTGTTGAAAAAGGCAAGCAAATGATCTGATCTTTCTAAATAATCTTTAGTTGCTTTTATCAATGGTTGATTTTCAGTTAAATAATTTCTCTTTTGACCCTGTTGTTTCTCTTGGGTTCGTAGCCTTTCTTTCCTTATTAATTGCTTTGCCTATTGCTTTTTGGTCAGTTGCTGGTAACAGTGATTCCTCAAAAGCTAGATTTTTAGTTGCCATTTCCAACCTTTTTCTAACTAGTCAATTGATTCTGAGATGGTGGCAATCGGGACATTTCCCAATTAGTAATCTCTATGAGTCTCTTTGCTTCTTGACTTGGGGGTGTACTTTGACTCAACTTTTCGTTGAACGAGCATGGCGCTCCCCAATAGTTTCTGCAGTGGCGACTCCTATCTCATTACTCTCAATAGGCTTTGCTAGCTTTGTTTTACCAGAGAATCTGCAAACTTCTGCTCCTTTAGTTCCAGCACTTCGCTCTAGTTGGTTGGTAATGCATGTGAGTGTAATTATGTGTTCCTACGCTGCATTACTAATAGGTTCGATTTTGTCTTTTGGTGTCTTTCTTGTTGATGGAACAAAGCAATTTAATATCCGTAATAGCTCCTTTGGCTCTGGTTCTTTTAGGCAAAGTTCTGAGCTATATTTTGATGACCGAAATGAGAACCTAAATTCAATACAGCCTGTTGAATTTACAAATGCTGAGCAACTTGACTCTTTAAGTTATAGATCAATAACTGCTGGTTTTTTATTGCTTACAGTAGGTCTTATTAGCGGTGCTGTTTGGGCTAATGAAGCTTGGGGTAGTTGGTGGAGTTGGGACCCTAAAGAGACCTGGGCTTTGATATGTTGGTTGGTTTATGCTGCTTATTTGCATACTAGGATAACAAGAGGATGGCAAGGTAAAAAGCCTGCATTAGTTGCTGTAGCAGGCTTTTTCGTTATTATTGTTTGCTATATTGGAGTCAATCTTCTTGGCGTTGGCTTGCACAGTTATGGTTGGTTTTTTGATAATTAATATTTTACTGGAAGTTGACTATTTCTCTACAATTATTCCATTCTGTGCATCATTAGCAATTTTTCTTAGTGCATCACAACCTTCTTTAAGTGTTGGGTAAGCAAACATACCACTTCCTGCTATGAAACAGTTTGCTCCAGCAGCGCAACATTGAGATAATGACCAATCTGCTTTTATTCCTCCATCAACTTCTATGTCTACGTTGTATCCATTTTCTAAAATTATTTTCCTTAATTGAGTGATTTTGTTGAGCATTGTTGGAATATAAGCTTGCCCGCCAAATCCAGGATTAACTGTCATTACTAGTACGTGATCAATCATATCAAGAACATCCTTAACCATATCCATTGGAGTATGAGGATTTAGGGCTACGGAGGGAGACCCGCCTAGCTGACGAATCCTTCCAAGAATTCGATGGAGATGAACATTAGCTTCAGCATGAGCAATTACAACTCCTGGCTCTCCGTCAGCACCCTTACTTGCTTCTACATATCCCTCAAGCATTGTTTCACAATTATATTGACTAACCATTAACTGAGTCTCAAATGGAACTTTGCAATACTTTCGACATGCGGAAATCATTTCTGGGCCGAATGTGAGATTTGGAACAAAGTTCCCATCCATAACATCAAATTGAATTCTGTCTACACCTGCCAATTCAAGATCTTTTACGCACTGGCCCATATTTGCCCAGTCTGCTGGCAAGACTGAAGGGATTATTTGAACTGGACGGTGCTCAGAAAAAATTGCTGACGAAATGGATTTGATCATTGTTTTTGTCTTTTGGCAGAGATTCTATTAATTCATGGTCATAAGTTCTAGTGTGACCATGCACTGATACAGTAATTGTCGCTTATCAACAGATAATAAGTTTTTTGTGAGTACTTTTTTCTGAGCATTTTTCAATGCCCTCAATTACTTACAATATTGTCTGCCTTAAGGCGTAAATTTCTTTACCTAGCTGCAAAAAGTGGATCGTACTCTCGTCCAAGAAATTCTTGAAGTAGTTGAGCAAGCTGCAATTGCTTCGGCTCAATTGACTGGTTTGGGTCAAAAAGATGAGGCTGATGCCGCAGCCGTCGAGGCAATGCGAAAGAGAATGGGAACGATTCAGATGCAAGGAAGAATCGTAATTGGAGAGGGAGAAAGAGATGAAGCTCCAATGCTTTATATCGGAGAAGAAGTTGGATCAGGAACAGGCCCTGGGGTTGATTTTGCTGTAGATCCATGCGAAGGGACAAATTTATGTGCTAACAGTCAGCGCGGATCTATGGCCGTTCTAGCAGCCTCAGATAGAGGAGGTTTGTTTAATGCTCCGGATTTTTATATGAATAAATTAGCTGCTCCACCAGCAGCTAAGGGCAAAGTTGATATAAGAAAGACACCTACAGAAAATATAAAAATCTTGAGTGATTGCCTTGGCATCGCAATAAGTGATTTAACTATTGTTGTTATGGATAGAGCTAGACACAAAAATTTAGTTTCTGAAATCAGATCCACTGGTGCCAGGATTCAACCTATCTCAGATGGAGATGTTCAAGCTGCAATAGCATGTGGCTTTGAGGGGACTGGAACACATTGCTTGATGGGTATTGGCGCTGCTCCTGAGGGTGTTATTTCTGCGGCGGCAATGAGGGCACTTGGAGGTCATTTTCAGGGACAACTTGTCTATGATCCGGCAATAGCTCAAACATCAGAATGGGCAGACTATACAAAAGAAGGAAATATTAAAAGATTGAATGAAATGGGAATTACTGATATTGACAAGATCTATGAAGCCAATGAACTTGCCTCCGGAGAAAATGTTGTTTTTGCTGGTGGCGGAATTACAGATGGATTGCTTTTTGATGGAGTTAAATTTGAAAAAGATTGCATCAGAACTAGTAGTCTTGTGATTAGTACGCTTGATCAAACAGCAAGATTTACCAATACTGTTCACATCAAAGATGGTGCTAAAAGCATCTCTTTGAAGTGATATTTAATTAAATGAAGTAAGGGGCAATTTATGCATATTGCTGTCGTCGGTCTTAGCCATCGCACGGCCCCAGTCGAAGTGCGTGAAAAGCTAAGTATCCCAGAAGAGATGGTTGAAAGATCATTTAATAATTTAAAGAAAATAGATCAAATATTAGAAGTTTCAATATTAAGTACATGTAACCGACTTGAAATTTACAGCCTAGTTAAGGATCCTGTATTAGGAATAGAAGCAATTAAATCTTTTCTTCTTGAATTTTCGGGACTAGAAGATGAAATTCTATTCCCACATTTATTTAATTTTGTCCAAGAAAAAGCAGTTTCTCATGTAATGAGGGTTTCTGCTGGATTGGATAGTTTGGTTTTAGGAGAGGGACAGATTCTTTCTCAAGTAAAAAAGATGGTGCGTCTTGGTCAAGATCATCAAAGTTTAGGTCCTATTTTAAATAGATTATTAACTCAGGCAGTAAGTACGGGTAAACGAGTAAGAAGCGAGACAAATCTTGGAACTGGAGCAGTTTCTATAAGTTCTGCCGCTGTAGAACTAGCACAATTAAAACTTGGTCAAGCGCATGGAAGAGATCAATTGATGACTTTAGAAACTGAAAAAGTCGCTGTTGTTGGCGCTGGAAGAATGAGTCGTTTGTTGCTTCAACATCTTCAATCAAAAGGATGTTGTTCACTAACTCTTCTAAATAGAACTAAAAAAAGGGCTGAGGAGCTGTCAGCAGCTTTCCCCGATATTAAAATTGACTGTCAATTAATTGATGAGCTTGATAGTTGCCTATCACTTAGTACTCTTGTATTTACAAGTACTGCTGCTAATGAGCCAATTATAGATGCAGAAAAATTGATAAATATCAACAGAAAACCTTTGCTTAGACTTATTGATATTGGAGTGCCAAGAAATATTTCTTCTGATGCAAAATCAGTTGCTGGGATTGAATCTCATGATGTTGATGACCTTCAAGAAGTAGTCTCAAGAAATCAAGAAGCAAGACAAAAGCTCGCTTTAGAAGCTGAAGGCTTGATAGAGGAAGAGTGTCGTATTTTTCTTGAATGGTGGGATAGTTTAGCGGCTGTTCCAACTATAAATTGTCTTAGATCTGGTTTAGAGTCAATCAGGAAAGAAGAACTTCAGAAGGCATTAAGCAGAATGGGGCCTGATTTTTCCGCTAGGGAAAGAAAAGTTGTAGAAGCTTTAAGCAAAGGGATTATAAACAAAATACTTCACACTCCAGTAACAAAATTAAGGGCCCCTCAATCAAGGAATGATCGCAGAGATGCTCTAGATGTGATTGAAAAACTTTTTAATCTCGATGTTTCTAGTTCTTTGAACAAGCAAAAAGACAGCTGAAATTATTATTTACTTTAGAAATTCTTACTACATATCACTTCTTTCTGGATTAAATAGCACTCTATCCAGTAGGTTTGCTCCGAATAGCCGATTAATAGTGCCTTCATGAAGAGAGTACTTGCCATAATTCTTGGCGGTGGAAAAGGATCACGCCTATATCCATTAACGAAAATGAGGGCAAAACCCGCTGTTCCATTAGCTGGAAAATATCGATTGATAGATATTCCTATAAGTAATTGCATAAATTCGGACATCAGCAAAATGTACGTTCTAACGCAATTCAATAGCGCTTCACTGAATAGGCATATTGCGCAAACTTATAATCTCAGCGGACCTTTTGGTCAAGGTTTTGTTGAGGTTTTAGCTGCTCAGCAAACACCAGAAACACCATCTTGGTTTGAGGGAACTGCTGATGCCGTCAGAAAATATCAATGGCTTTTTCAGGAGTGGGATGTTGATGAATATTTGATTCTCTCTGGAGATCAGCTTTATCGGATGGATTACAGTTTATTTGTTGAGCAACATAGAAAAACTGGAGCAGATTTAACTGTGGCAGCTTTACCAGTTGATTCAGCTCAAGCTGAAGCGTTTGGTTTGATGCGTACTGATGAATCAGGAAATATTAAAGAATTTCGTGAAAAACCAACTGGTGATTCATTGAAAGCAATGGCTGTAGATACTTCAAGGTTTGGATTGGAAGCAAATGAGGCAAAAGAAAAACCTTATTTGGCTTCTATGGGAATATATGTTTTTAGTCGTGCAACTCTTTTTGACTTATTAAATAAATTTCCTTCTTATACAGATTTTGGAAAAGAAATTATTCCTGAGGCTCTAGGTAGAGGCGATAAGCTTAAAAGTTATGTTTTTAATGATTATTGGGAAGATATTGGAACCATTGGTGCATTCTTTGAATCAAATTTAGCCTTAACTCAACAACCAACCCCTCCTTTTAGTTTTTATGATGAGAAATTTCCTATTTACACAAGGCCTAGATATTTGCCACCTTCAAAAATTGTAGATACACAAATAACTGATTCAATAGTTTCTGAAGGATCAATACTGAAATCTTGTAGCATTCACCATTGCGTATTGGGAGTAAGGAGTCGAATTGAAAGTGACGTTGTTCTCAATGAAACCTTAGTTATGGGATCTGATTTTTACGAATCTTATGAGGAGAGAATAGCTCTGAGAAATGGAGGGGGGATCCCATTAGGTGTTGGACAGGGAACAACTGTTAAAAGAGCAATTCTCGATAAAAATGCTCGAATAGGTGACAATGTCACAATAGTGAATAAAGACAATATTGAAGAAGCTGACCGTGCAGATCAAGGATTTTATATTCGTAATGGAATAGTTGTCATAGTCAAAAACGCCACAATTCCAGATGGAACTATTATTTGATTATTTTTTATTGTTCTAGAGATTTTTATAAGCCTAGTTTTTGCACGATTTTATTATCAAAGATTTATAAAAAGAATTCTTCATTCCTGACATTGACCTCTTTAATGCAGCGAAATGAGTCCTCACTCGTCACACTATTTCAAGTAGAAACTTATTAACTTAATGACCAAGGCACATTTTGGATTAGTCGGTCTTGGAGTGATGGGAGAGAACCTTGTTCTTAACGCAGAGCGAAATGGTTTTTCTAGTGTGGTCTATAACCGTACTTATCAAAAAACCGAAGATTTTCTTTTAGGTAGAGGACTAAATAAATCAATTCAAGGAGCAAAAGATCTTCAAGAATTTGTATCAAAGTTGGAACGTCCAAGAAGAGTTTTGATGATGGTTAAAGCCGGTGCGGCAACTGATGCTGTCATTAATCAAATTTCCCCTTTTCTCGAAGAAGGTGACTTGCTTATCGATGGCGGTAATGCCCAATTTATGGATACAGAAAGAAGAGTAAAAGAACTTGAGAGTAAGAGTTTTGGATACATCGGCATGGGTGTTTCAGGTGGTGCGAAGGGTGCATTGGAAGGGCCTAGCATGATGCCTGGCGGTACAAAGACCTCTTACGATGCTATTGAGAGCTTGTTGAATAAAATGGCAGCTCAGGTAGCAGACGGACCTTGTGTGACTTATATAGGCCCAGGGGGATCAGGACATTTTGTTAAGACAGTTCACAATGGAATTGAATATGGGATCGAGCAAATATTGGCCGAGGCCTATGACTTGATGAAAAGAGCCTGTGGGATGACTGGTGATGAAATGGCATCCGTTATGGGCTTTTGGAATCAAACTGAAGAACTTTCCTCCTATCTTGTTGAAATTACTGAGGCATGTTTACGAGTTAAGGATCCCGAAGATAGTTCCGATCTTGTTGAAAAGATAATGGATAAGGCGGGTCAAAAAGGTACTGGCTTATGGACAGTTGTTAGCGCACTTGAACTTGGAGCTTCTGTCCCAACTATCTATGCATCTTTGAATGGAAGGGTTATGAGCTCGATGAAAGATCAACGAAATTATGCAGAAACAATTTTGAATGGAAATACGCCTTCGTTGCTTGATTTTGGTAAGCCTTCTGATGGCATGCCTCTGCTAATGGATGCAGTTGTATTGGCTACAATAGCGAGCTATGCACAAGGTATGGACATTTTACGACTCGCTTCTGATGAATATAATTACGATCTAGATATGCCCTCCATAGCTCAAATATGGAAAGGTGGTTGCATAATAAGATCTACTCTTTTGAGTCGTATACAGGATGCATTTAAAAAAGATCCGAAGCTAAGCAATCTTATTCTAGATAGTTGGTTTACTGATCAAGTGAATAATCGTCTCTCAGGATTAACACAGGTGGTTTCTGCAGCTGCTAATGCTGGTATCCCAGTTCCTTGCTTAAGTAGTACACTTGATTATCTAAATAGTTTCAGAACTTCTAGACTCCCTCAAAACTTGGTCCAGGCAATGCGAGACTGCTTTGGTTCCCATACCTATGAGCGTGTAGACAAAGCCGGATCTTTCCATACTGAATGGATTGACTGATTTCAATGACTAAATATAAAATCCAAGTTTCAGATGAAAAAAGCTCTCTTGCTCTAGCCGCTTCTGATTTGATTGCTCAAGTTATTCAGTCAACCTTGAAAAATAAAACTAGGGCTAAAATTGCTCTTTGTGGAGGATCCACCCCAAAGGCTGCTTATACTTTATTAGGTAAAAAGAATATTGATTGGACGAAAGTCGATTTGTTTCTCGGAGACGAAAGATGGGTTGACCGTGGATCGCAAGAAAGTAATTGCTTTTTACTGAATAATTCATTGTTTATTGAAGGAAATCCTTCCCTAGAGGCATCATTCTTTAGTGTCGCAACTGTTGAATTGGCATCGCCAGAGGATAGTGCTAAAGATTATGAAAAAATTTTGAAGAACAATTTGGATGGGGATCCACCAAAATTTGATTTGATTTTATTGGGCTTGGGAGATGATGGTCATACTGCCTCCCTCTTCCCTGGCTCTGATGCATTATTGGAAAGAGATAGCCTAATAACTGTTGGCGAAGGTAAAGGTCATAAAAGAATTACCTTCACCAGTAAACTGCTCAGTTCAGCAGCTAATGTGATCTTCCTAATCAGTGGATCTGCTAAACAAACGGCCCTTAAACGTCTACTTGATCAATCAGAACCATGGGAGCGAACTCCTGCAAAATTAGTTGTACCAAGCTCTGAAATTATTATTCTTACTGATAAAGATGCTTACCCACCTTTCTAGTTAGATTATTGTATGAGTAGAGAAGTACTTTTAAATTGATTCCTGATTCACCACCGACTGAAATTTCAATTACTCCTCTCATACAGGGTTCAGAATTTTCAGATTGGAAATCTCTGAATGACACAATTATGGGTGGATCAAGTCTTGCAAATTGTCGTTCTTCAGAGAAAGGCTTATTTCTTGAGGGTAACTTGGTAGAAGAAGGGGGAGGCTTTGTTAGTTGCCGCTCTCCAGTTTTTGATAAACCTTTTGATCTTTCCAACTATTCTGGATTAATTCTTGACGTTGAAGGAGAAGGGAGAACTTTGAAATTTGCGATTGCTTGTGAAAAGAAACCTTTATCACTATCAAATCTTTTAAAAGGTGATATTCGCTGGGTTGCATCAATATCTACAAAGAAAAATGGAGCTAGTAGAATCAAAATACCTTTCAAAGATTTTGAACCGGCTCGTCGAGCAAAGCCTGTTCGACTTCCTCTCAGTTTTGATGCCACATGTATTAATCGATTTCAAATACTTCATTCAAAATTTGGCCAACCAGGCAAAATGAACTCAGGATTTTTTGCTGGTCCTATCAAAGTTTTAATTAAGTCAATTAGTGCTTACTCCTGATTTGAAAGATAGTTTGATAGCTGAAGTCGCCAAAGCTGCAGACCTTTGTATGAAGCCATATGTTCATTCTGTCTTTTTAGAAAATCAATTAAATGAGGATAATGAGCTTGATGATTTGATTTTTAAAATTCAATCTAGAAATATTGACGGCGAAAGAGAAGAATCTCTGGATATTGAACTTGAAGTGTATAAAAGTGGGAATGAGATAAATATGACTATATCTTGGAAATCTCTAATTGATAGACCAATACTATGGCAAGGGAAGCATGCCGTTTGGATGGATAGCTCTTCTGGTGTTCAATGCGACACACCTTCATATGGAAAACTTTTTGAGTCCCTTGCAAGAAGACTTAGGATGGTTTTTAAGACTTCATTGACATGAACTAAATTTGATCGGTTGTGGCTCCTTGGCTTGATGAACTTACTAATCTGGAATACTTTCCAAGAATGCCTGTCTTATATCTAGGCTTTGGTTTCTCCCAATTTTCTTTCCTTCTGGCTATTTCTCGGTCTTCGACATTCAATTGAATTAACAATTTATTAGCGTCAACGGTAATACTGTCTCCTTCCTCTACTAATCCAATCGTTCCTCCAACGGCTGCTTCTGGAGCAACATGGCCAACCACTAATCCATATGATCCACCACTAAATCTGCCGTCAGTAATTAGTGCAACTTTCTCTCCCAAGCCTTGACCCACAATTGCTGAAGTTGGAGATAGCATTTCCCTCATTCCTGGTCCTCCTACAGGCCCTTCATATCTAACGACTACTACATCTCCGGCTTTAACTTTATTGTCTAGAATTGCAGTTAAACATTCTTCTTCACTCTCGAAAACTCTTGCTGGCCCAGTTAAAACAGGGGTTTTCACCCCACTAATTTTCGCGACACTTCCTTCACTAGCTAAATTTCCTTTAAGAATAGCTAGATGTCCTTTTTTATATATAGGGTTTGATATTGGTCTGATAACATTTTGATTCTCTTTGGGCTTTGAGGGGATATCACTGAGAACTTCTTCAATTGTTCTACCTTCAATAGTTTTGCATTCACCATGGAGCATTCCTGCGTCAAGGAGTAATTTCATTACTTGAGGTATGCCCCCAGCTTGATGTAAGTCAACAGTTACGTATTTACCGCTTGGCTTGAGGTCGCAAATCACAGGAACAGTTTGTCTTATACGTTCGAAGTCATCGATTGTTAAATCAACTCCTGCAGTTCTCGCAATGGCAAGTAAGTGAAGGACAGAATTTGTTGAGCCTCCAACAGCCATGATCACACTGATTGCATTCTCAAAGGCTTTTTTTGTGAGTAAATCTAATGGTCTTATGTTGTCCTTAACTGCATTGACAAGCACCTGAGCACTTTTAGCAGCGCTTTCTGCTTTTTCATCATCTACAGCTGCCATTGTTGAACTATATGGCAAACTAAAACCCATTGTTTCAATTGCTGCAGACATGGTGTTTGCAGTAAACATGCCACCACAACTACCTGGACCTGGTATGGCATTTTTTTCTACGGCCATTAAACGTTCTTCATCGATTTTTCCACTTGTTAATTGTCCGACAGCTTCAAAAGAACTAACTACGGTTAGGTCGCAACCATCTAATTTCCCAGGCTTAATTGTTCCTCCATATACAAAAATTGAGGGTATATTCATTCTTGCCATTGATAACATTGCGCCAGGCATATTTTTGTCGCATCCACCGATTGCTAATACACCATCCATGCTTTGAGCATTGCAAGCTGTCTCAATAGCGTCTGCAATAACTTCTCTTGAAACTAATGAATATTTCATTCCTTCAGTTCCCATAGAGATGCCGTCACTAACAGTTATGGTCCCGAATGTTTGAGGCATTGCACCAGCCTCTTTTAAAGCAGCCTCTGCTCTATTAGCAAGATCCATTAATCCCATATTGCATGGGGTTATTGTGCTATGACCATTAGCTATTCCAATGATTGGCTTGTTAAAGTCATTATCATCAAACCCAACAGCTCTTAGCATTGCTCTGTTTGGTGACCGTTGAATACCTTGTGTTATTGCATTTGATCTAAGCATTTGATTTCTATTTTATTGTTAAAAAAATTAGAATTAATTCGAAGATCCCAGGTCTTCTAATTGTTTACGCACGTCCGCTATGGCCGAATTAAGCTGTTCAACACGTTGCTCGAGGTGCTCATTACTTTGATTCCCTAGAGTATTTGATTCTAATTCAGTTGCCTCAGAGCCATCTTGAATTCTTGGTGCATAAAGCATTGCTTTTTGCTTTCTGGTTTCTTGCCTTTTTTCGGCTTCAGAAAGTAACCACCAAGCTAGACCAGCAGCTCCTAGTACGGCACCACTAATTAATGATGCCAAACTTCCTGAATTTGAATCTCGGTATTGGCTCATAACTTTGAATGACTTCTTTAAATGCTAGTCCGATGAGGTGACTCTGGTTTTGATACGTAATGATGGATCACCAATCCCAGGTGATAGTTCACGTTCTGATATTAATTCAGGATCTATACAAGCACAATATATATTCAAATCTTGAATATTTTCGCCGATTTCTTTAAGCCCATGATTGGCTGCTAATACTGTAATCACTCTTATCCTTCTTGCATCAATTTTTTTATCTTTAAGATGATTTAAATCTTTTAAAAGTTTTTTACCAGTTGTTATTTGATCTATGTAAAAAATAATTCCTGCATTTTCCTCTATTTCTTTAGGTAGCCCGCCAATACATAAATTTGAATTCGGAATTAAATTTCTCGCACCTCTAAATAGCTCAAGCCCTGCAGGCAAATATGGAATTGCCAAAATAGGAATATTTGGATCAATAATTGAGCATTCAGTTGTTACTGTTGAAGTAGTGACCTGCTCTTTTTTGCTTGGGATCCAATCTCTCAGAGCTTCATACGTGAGCCAGGTACCAAGTTGCTCTAATCCTGTTGCATAAAGAATTTCTGGGGTACTAGGGTTCCTTAAAATAGTTAACCAATGTGATATGAGTGGGTGCGGAGGAACTATTACTCTTAAGCTCATTGACATGATTCATTCTTGGCCTTATTTGCCATAACGTGAATAATTAAATTACCTGTTAAAAGTCCTTTTAAGCTCCAATGAACAAAAAAACTTCTTCCATCTCTGATTTTAAAGCAATTGTTTTTGCTGTATTACTTACCTTTGTTTTTATATTCCCTGCTCAAAGTGTGTTTGCTAGAACGCCTGCTGAGATTCGCAATCAAGAAGAACTTAATATTACCCAAGATATGTCTAGCCAGGACTTAAGTGGAAATGATTTCGTAAAACTAGATCTGAAAGGAATAAATTTTAGTGAATCAAACCTTACTGGAGCAGTTTTTAATAACAGTAAATTAAATGGTGCAGATTTGCATGGTGCGCAGCTAAATGACGCATTGGCATATGCAACTGATTTTGAAGGGGCGGACTTAAGGGATGTCGACTTCAATGGTGCATTATTAATGGAAAGTACTTTCACAGATGCACTTATAGAAGGAGCTGATTTTACTGATGCGGTAATAAGTCGAATACAGCAAAAAGAATTATGTTCTATGGCTTCTGGAGCAAATTCAAAGACCGGGGAAGACACCAGCTATAGTCTTGGTTGCTAACATTTTGAAAAAATAAAAATGAGTGATAGTCGTCTACCCGTTACGGTAGTTACAGGATTCTTAGGTTCTGGTAAAACAACACTCTTGAGACATCTCTTAAGAGAAGGTCATCAACGTATAGCTGTAGTCGTTAATGAATTTGGAACAGTAGGCTTAGATGGAGACCTTCTTAAAAACTGTGGTTTTTGCCCTGATGATGAAGTAGATGAAAGAATAGTTGAATTGAATAATGGCTGTTTATGTTGCACTGTTCAAGAGGACTTCCTACCTGCAATGGAAGCTTTGCTCCTTAGATCAAATCAGCTTGATGGAATCATTATTGAAACTAGTGGCCTTGCTTTGCCCAAGCCTTTACTGCTGGCTCTTAATTGGCCTGCAATAAGAGGTAAGGTTTTTATTAATGGAGTAGTAACGTTAGTTGATGGATATGCACTTTCAAATGGAAGTCCTGTAGGTGATTTAAAAAGAATTAATGAACAAATAACAAAAGATAATAGTATTGGCCATTTAACTCCAATAAATGAGCTTTTTAGAGACCAATTGAATTCTGCTGATCTCATTCTGATTAGTAGGTCTGATTTGCTCTCTGCAAAAGATTTTTCATTGGTTAGTGATGAGGTGAAAAAGCAAGGAATTCAAACTACTAATATTCTGCCAATATCTAATGGGGAAATTGAACCTTCATTAATTCTCGGTCTCAGCAATGAACAAAATAATATTTCCAGTCTTAATCAAAATGACCATGACCATGACCATGACCATGACCATGACCATGTTGATGTAATTAGTGAGCATTTAAGATTTGAATTCCCAATTGAGCAAAATGTTTTAAGAGAAATACTTGTAAAACTTGTTCCTGAATATCAAATCCTTCGGTTAAAAGGTAGATGCTGGATCGAGGGTAAAGCTTTGCCTCTTCAGATCCAAATGGTTGGATCTAGATTTAATTCATGGTTTGAGAGCGCAAATCATGATTCCTGGAAACCTTCTAATGCTGGGATTGATTTAGTCTCTTTGAGTCTAAAAGGGGGAGTTGAAAAGGCTTTTAAATCCTCTTTAAATAAATAGGTTCTAATTATTATATTTATATTAAAAATAGGTTGTTTTTTTTTTTTATCCGCGATTCTTTGTGAGTTAGGAGATAATTCTCTTATCTCAATTTATTAATAGTTTCTAATCGGACTTTTTTCGTGAGTCAAGCAGTTACCACCACCGTGAAAAATAATTTTCAGAGTATTTCGAATACTTTGAAGATGAAGACCTGCAATAAATGTGGGGGTAATGGTTACATGAAATCTAGCCCCAATTGTTATCACACTTGTCTTACATGCTTAGGTAAAGGATTAATAAGTAAACAAAGAGAAAATATCAATTAGAAATTTATCAAATATTATCTAGAATAAGTTCTAACCTTCTTTCTTAGGTTAACCAAGGAAAAGTAAGTTCCATTTTTTTTTTTTAAAGTGTCTTTATTTAAAGCAAGAGTTTTTGTTCATTTAAGACCTTCTGTTTTGGATCCGGCGGGAGAAGCTACTAGGTCAGCTACTAAGAGATTAGGAATAGATGGAGTTACTCAATTAAGAATTGGTAAATCTATTGAACTTGAGATCGAAGCTGCAAATAAGGAAGATGCCCGATCTAAGATTGAGCTAATGAGTGATCGATTGCTCGCAAACCCCGTAATAGAGGATTGGACTTTGGAATTTAAGGACGAACAGAAAGCTCTCATAAACTAAAAAAATGAATATTGGAATAATTGTTTTTCCTGGATCGAACTGCGACAGGGATGTTAGGTGGGCTACTGAAGGATGCTTAGGAATTTCTACAAGTTTTCTTTGGCATGAAACCACCGATTTAAATGGTTATGACGCAATTGTCATTCCAGGGGGATTTAGTTATGGAGATTATTTACGTTGTGGCGCAATAGCAAGATTTGCACCTGTTTTAAATTCTTTAATCTCTTTTGTTGATAAAGGTGGAAAAGTTCTTGGTATTTGCAATGGGTTTCAAATACTTACTGAACTTGGTCTTTTGCAAGGAGCTTTGACAAGAAATAAGAATCTTCATTTTATTTGTGATAGAGCAAATTTATCTATTGCAAGTACTAAATCATTTTGGATGAAAAACTATAAAAAACATGATTCCATATCACTTCCTATTGCTCATGGAGAGGGAAGATATCAATGCAGTCATGACGTTTTGAAAAAATTGCAGGATGATGATTCGGTAGCTCTTAGATACGCAGATAATCCAAATGGATCAATCCATGACATAGCTGGAATAACAAATAAAAAGGGTAATGTTTTGGGGATGATGCCACATCCTGAAAGAGCTTGTGATGATGCTTTAGGTGATATTGATGGTAAATCAATTTTAAGTACACTTCTTTCTTAAATTTAAAATCAATGTATTAAAAAAGCTGCTATCCAGAAGAGAGATAGCAGCTTTTTTTAGCTTATTTTAGTTTAATACTTGTATCCAGCTACAAATAATTGTTCATCAGAAGAAGGCTGAGAACCAGCTACATACAATCCTTTTGATGCCTCAGAGTTTGCTTGAGCTCTTGCGATAAGCGCTTTTTGTCCATCGACAGTGTTTGAGCCTTTCCATGCTTTTAAACATGAATGTTGTAAAGCACGACCATATGAGAATGAAACATTCCACTTAGCCTTTCTGTCGATCTTATTCATAAGATTTAAATAAACTGATGCAGCTTCCTCGCTTAAGCCACCTGAAAGGAAAGTAATACCAGGGACACTTGCTGGTACACATCGTTCCATTGTACGGATCGTCATCTCAGCAACTTGCTGCGGATCAGCTTTCGCTGAGCTATCAGCACCTTGAACTGTCATGGATGGTTTTAGAAGAGTTCCTTCTAGAAGTACTCCGTTTACCTGGCAAGCTAAATAAACTTCTTTAATTACTTCTTCTTGAACTGCGGCTGTCTTTTCAATTGAATGTGAACCATCCATTAGGATTTCTGGTTCAATAATTGGAACTAATCCAGATTCTTGTACTGATCTAGCGTATCTCGCTAAACCCCAAGCGTTCTCTCTTATGGAAAGTTTAGAAGGGCAACCATCATCTGTTATTTGAAGCACTGCTCTCCACTTGGCAAATCTTGCACCTTGCTCGTAATAATCAGCAGCTCTTTCAACAAGACCGTCTAAACCTGAACAAAAAGTTTCTACATCATTTCCACCAGCTAATGGTCTTAGACCTTTATCAACCTTAATCCCTGGAATTATTCCTAGCTTCTCAAGCTTTTTAACCATTGGCTCACCATCTGGATGGTTCTGGAAAAGAGTTTCTTCAAAAAGAATTGCTCCACTTATGAAGTTTCCAAGACCTTCTGTTGTGAAAAGCATACCTCTATAGGCTTTTCTGTTGTCTTCAGTGTTCTCAACACCTATAGAAGCAAGCCTTTTACCTACTGTTTTCGTCGATTCATCAACAGCAAGAATTCCTTTGCCTGGCTGGGCTATGGCACTTGCTGTTTTCTTAAGTTCTTCTGCGTAGTACGAGAGTGCCATTTATGCAACAAAAATTTCCTTAAGATTATTCCATATCAAAGGCCCTTTTTGTGGCTTATTACACCTAAAAAGTTTTTCTTTAATTAATCTCAAGCTTCGTTCCCATTAAATTTGATTCCTTGACCTTGTCGCAAACTATTTGGCTGGCTAATCCCTCAGCCAAGCCTGGAATAACAGGTGTGCCTTCTTTTATGCTTTGAGCCCACCAGCTTTGGATTCTTGCTACTGGAGCAATTCGTCCATCTGTCCAAGTTTTTGAAAAGGAAAGATCTGAATCTGGTTGAATATTTCTAAGAACTTCTCCTTTGCTTGAGTACCACAACCCAAATCCATGGACATAATCTTTCTGGTTGTCACTGCTAAGAACAATAGTTCCATTGCCTCCATAAATTTCTAGGCTAAAACCTTTGCTTTGTTTTGTTACTGCAGAGAGATTTACTTGGGCTGGGATTAAATTGTTATTAATACCTTTTATTTGTAGTTGAGAAATACTTACATCTTCACTTGTCACTTTTTTAGTGGTTTTTAATTCTGGGCAAACTCTCTCTTTAATTGAAGTTGAATTTATTGCGCTTAAAGAATGAGTTGGACCAATTAGCCAATGAATCATGTCAAAAGCATGGGTACCTAACGCGCCCAAGACTCCTCCACCAGAATCTTCATCTGAATACCAATTCCATGGTCTATCGGGATTGGCTCTGCTACTCATTAGCCAATCTAGTTTTACAAAATATGGTTCATCTAGTTTCTTATCGTTAATGATTCGCTTTGCTTGCATAAACAGAGGAACCGCTCGATATTCGTAATCGACAGCTATTTTTAAATTTCTTTGGAGAGCATTTCTTTGAAGATCCATTACCTCATTCGAATTTAAGCAGGTTGGCTTTTCAAGTAAAAGATGTTTTCCCGCTTTAATTGCGTCTAGTGCTAGCTCGTATCTTGGCGCTGGTGGAGTAGCTATAATTATACCTTCTATTTCAGAAGCATTTACTAAATCATTCCAGGTCTCATATGCACAAAGATTGTGCTTATTACAGGCTTCTTTTAGCCTATCTGGCCTAGGATGCCATAACCCTACAAGCTCAATATTTTTGTTAGATAATGATGCAGGAATATGAACGTTTTCACCGAAACCTAAGCCTGCAATTGCAATGCGGAGAGTTTGATTTTTATTAATCATCTTTTTAAGAAATTAATGACTTTAAACATTTTTGCAGCTATGTAAAATTAAATCATCTATTAGTTTATCTCCATCTGGGTCTTCCCATTTTGCAGCAAAATTCTTTTTACCATTAACTGAAATATCTTTGAATTCATTTGTTAAACAATTGATTCTCATTACATAAATATTCTCCTCAATTCCTTTTGAACTATTAGTATCAATTTTTAAGTACTTTGTTGTTATTTCTATTATTCCTTTACTTTTAATATTTAGACTATCTTTGTCTGAATATTGAATACCTGAATTAGTTTTGCTAACTTCCACCCAATTATTATTAGCTGCATATACTAAATTTTTACCATTAAAAAAAATTATTAATATTATAAATGCTACGTTTAAGAAATAATCAAATTTCTTTTAAGAAATAATCAAATTTCTTTTTATTTTTTTGATCTATTTTAATCATTGGTTTGTGTATTTACTTTTTTGGAGACTTATGTAATCGAAGTATTTTTGCCAAAGTTTCCTTAAGTTCTGTTCTTGGTACGATCGTATCTACGAAACCATGATCTTGAAGATATTCGGCTGTTTGGAAATTATCAGGTAGTTTTTCTCTAAGTGTTTGTTCAATTACTCTTCTCCCTGCAAATCCAATAAGTGCTTTGGGCTCTGCGAGTATTAAATCTCCAAGCATGGCAAAACTTGCAGTAACACCTCCAGTGGTGGGATGGGTAAGTAATGGCATATACAGCAATTGAGCATCTCTGTGTCGTTCAAGTGCTCCTGAAATCTTCGCCATTTGCATGAGGCTCAACATACCTTCTTGCATACGAGCACCACCCGATGCGCAAACAATAAGCAATGGCAACTTTTCTTTAGTTGAGTGTTCGATAAGCCTTGTAATCTTTTCTCCTACAACAGATCCCATTGAGCCACCCATGAATCTGAAATCCATCACGGCTAATGCCATAGGTATAGAATTTACTTCGCATATTCCTGTTATTACTCCGTCTTTAAGTCCCGTGTTTGCTTGACTTTCTCTTAATCTGTCTGCATATGCTCGTCGATCTTTGAAACCTAGAGGGTCAACTGGTGTTAAATGATCATTGATTGATTTGAATGTATTTGGATCAGTAATTAGCCTTATTCTCTCTTCGCTATCTATTCGATTGTGATGCCCACAATTATTACAAACACTGGAATTATCAATTAAATCTTTTCTATAAACAACTTGTCCACATTCTGGGCATTTTTCCCATAGTCCATCACTTTCTTCAGATTCTTGAGTGACTTTGCCAACAAATTGACCTTTCCTTCTATCAGCAAACCAGTCGAATAATGACACAGCTATTTTGTGATTGAACTTAATTTAATCCCTTGAGCACCTTTTAAGGGATTAGAAAGTTTAAATCTTATCTATAATCCAAGAACAAAATATCCCAATTGATATAAACGGCGCAAATGGATACTGTTGAAATGGTTTTAGTTTTTTAAAAATCTTCCCGTGCATGCTATATATGGCTGATAAGAAAAATGAAATACATAATGATATAAAACACAAATCAATACCAAGCCAAATTGTACTAATAGAATATAGTTTTATATCACCAAATCCTAATGAATTTATTTTAAAGATATTGTAACTTATATGACTTATTAAATACATTACAATAAAGGTAATAAGCATAGAAAATGAATTATCTATTATTAGATTTATACTGTTTATTTTTTCGCTTGAAAAGCCTAAACATAGCAAGTAAATAATACCTGATAGAGCGAATAATGTTAATTTAGTCTCACTTATTAGCATGGTTTCTATATCTTCTATAGATATAGAATATAAAATAAATAGAAGTATAAATGTAAAGAGTATTAAAATGGCTTTATTTATCAACCTCTTATGTTAATAATGTATTTATATGATTTGTATTGATTAATTGTTTGAGTTTATTATCCTGCAGCTTTTTTCTCTTCGATCATTTTATGAATAATAGGTGTAAGAATAAGTTCCATAGCAAATCCCATTTTTCCTCCATTAACAACAATACTTGTAGGACTTGACATGAATGAATCATGTATCATCCCTAATAAGTATTGGAAGTCAATTCCCCATTTTTCTCTTGAACCTTTTCTGAAATGGATAATTACAAAACTTTCGTCAGGTGTTGGAATGTTTCTGCATATAAATGGGTTTGAAGTATCAATAGTCGGTACTCTTTGGAAGTTAATATCTGTTCGACTAAATTGGGGACATATGTGATTAATGTAATCAGGCATTCTTCTCAAAATCGTATCAACGATCGTTTCGGCTGAGTATCCTCTTTCAGCGTTGTCTCGATGGATTTTTTGAATCCATTCTAGATTAGTAATTGGGACTACTCCAACAAGTAAATCAGCAAACGAAGCTACATCATAATCTTTACCTACTACTCCTCCGTGAAGTCCCTCGTAAAATAAAAGGTCTGTTCCTGTTGGAATGTCTTCCCAGGGAGTGAATTGACCTGGATCTAATTTTGTTCCTAAACGAGAGTTATGTTCTTCTGCTTCTTCAGGGCTATGCAAATAATATCTTTTTTGACCCCCACCAGTTTTGCCATATTGACTAAATAGATCTTCTAATTTATCGAATAAATTTGCCTCTGGTCCAAAATGAGAAAAGTTTTCACCTCTTGAAAGTGCCTCAGACATTGCTTTCTTCATAGGCATTCTTTCAAAACGGTGATAACTATCTCCTTCAACAACTGCAGGAACGATCTTTTCACGAGCAAATATATGCTCAAAAGCTCTTTTAACTGTGCTTGTTCCTGCCCCGGATGAACCAGTTACAGCTACTACTGGGTGAAGCTTTGACATCGACGCTTATGTATTGACTTTTTATTTTTACAGGTCGACTGACCATCAAAGGGAATCTATTAAAGAGTTTTTTAATTTGTGAATTAATTATTTTATTTTTTCTGCTAAAAGTTCCCCAATTTTTGAGCAACCAACCTGTTTAGCGGTCTCACTGCTCATTAAGTCGGAAGTTCTATAACCCTCAGTCAGGATCTCGTTAATTGCATTTTCCAGATAATCTCCTGCTTGTGTTTGATTAAAGGCAATTTTCAACATCATTGCAGCAGATAAAAGCATTGCTATTGGATTGGCTATGTCTTTTCCTGCTATGTCAGGAGCTGAACCATGAACGGGTTCAAATACACCTGGACCATTATTGGTTAGCGAAGCAGAAGGAAGCATGCCAATTGAGCCTGTTAGCATAGCTGCAATGTCGCTAAGAATATCTCCAAATAAATTACCTGTAAGAATCACATCAAATTGGCTTGGATTTCTAACAAGTTGCATTGCTGCGTTATCTACATATTGATGTGTAAGTTCTATTTCTTTGTATTTGTTTGACACCAATATAGTTTCCTCTCTCCATAATTGACTTACATCTAGAACATTAGCTTTATCAACCGAGCAAACTTTTTGATTTCTTTGTAGGGCTAATTTAAAAGCAATATCCGCTATTCGTTTAACTTCTTCTGATGTGTATGTCATTGTATTAAATGCCCTCTCTCCGTTTTGTGATTTTATCCTTCCTTTAGGTTCTCCAAAGTAAATACCGCTAGTAAGTTCTCTAACTACGACTAAATCAACTTTTTTAACAAAGGCTTCTTTTAAGCTACTAGCTTTGGTTAAGGATGGAATTATCTTTACTGGTCTTATATTTGCGAAAAGATCTAATGAAGATCTGAGATTGAGTAAACCTGTCTCAGGTCTTTTCTCTCTAGGTAATTCGTCATACTTTGGGTCTCCTATTGCCGCTAACAAAACAGCATCAGAGTTCTTACATTCTTGAAGAGTTTTGTCTGGGAGGGGGATATTATATGAATCTATAGCTGATCCGCCAAAAGGCATTTCTTTAAATTTGAGTACAAAGCCAAATTTTCTTGAGACGAGGTCAAGTATTTTACGTGTAACGTTTGTTATCTCTGGACCAATTCCATCACCTGGTAATAATGTTATTTTGTAAGACTTCATTTTTCTTATTGATTAAGGGAAAAACTTACCTGGAGTTTTTGCTATCTAATTGACGAATGGCTTTTGCTATCTCAGGTAGTTTTTTGAAATTAGCAGAGCATCTTAACCATAGTTTATTTGGAATAGCAGGGAAGCCGCTAACGACTTTCCCTGTCTCAATATTTGACACGATACCTGATTTGGAACTGGCTATCACTCTATCGCCAATCTTCACTTTATTACTAACACCTACCTGTCCAGCAAGAATAACTCCGTCTCCAATCTGTGCACCTCCGGCAATACCAACTTGAGCAGCCATAGCGCAACCTTTACCAGTAGTTACTCCATGACCAATTTGAACTAGGTTATCAATCTTTGTATCTTCACCAATTATTGTCTCTCCTACTGAAGGCCTATCAATGGTAGATCCACTACCAACTTCTACTTTGTTTTTTAATATAACTATTCCAACTTGAGGCATTTTCTTCCATCCATTTGATGTTGGCACGAATCCAAAACCTTCCCCACCAATAACGGCATTAGCATTAATTACACATTCATCTCCAAGTGTAGATCCAGAATGAATAACACTATTTGCGTGAATTAAATTTTTGGCACCAATGATTACATTTTTATAGACAACAACCCCTGCATGAATAATAGTTTTAGTTCCAATTTCTGTATTATCACCAATATAAGCATTAGCGCCGATTGAAACGCCAAGTCCAATTTTTACATTATCTCCGATGACAGCACTTTTATGTATGCCTTTACTTTCCATCTCAGAAGGATAAAGAAATTCTAATGTTTCAGCGAAAGCAATCTTGGGCTCTTTAAGTAGTATCCAATTAACTGAAGTTTTCTTTGCTATTTCAATAATATATTTATCATTTGCTGGTAATAATAGAGCAGATGCTTTTGAAGTTTTAATGAGATTCCTAAGATCTAATGGACTATTATTGTCAAGAAAACTTATGTCGTTTTCCTTGGCTTTTTCTAAAGAAGCTGCGGCTAAAATAACGGCATTGTTTTCTATCTTAAAGTCAACCACACCAGATTGGCCTTGCTTCAGTTTTTCGACAATTTCATTGAATTGCATGATTTGATTTGGGAAGTGAAAATTACTATTGTTATGTGAGTTATTCACTTGTTAGAACAAGAACATCTCGGTGAATAACTAGGGGAGAGCCAGTTTTTTCGGATTTTGAATTAATTCCTATCTTTATAGCATCACTGCTCATTGAGCAAATCCCTTTAGCAATTTCCTCTCCTTCAATGTTAATAATTTTTACAGGTTGATTAGCAATAAAATTCCCATTAACTTTTTTTACGCCAACTAATAATAGTGAAGCTCCTTTATTTTTGATGGCTTCACTAGCACCATCATCTAACTGTATTTCTCCAACTGGTTTAATTGCATATGCTAACCAACTTTTTCTATTCCCAATAGGCTTTGGATGAGGGTGGAAAACAGTTCCTATTTTCTTCCCATCAAGTAATTCTCCTAATACATGAGGAGATCTGCCGTCAGCTAATTGAACTTTTATTCCGCTTTCAGTGGCGATCTTTGCAGCAGTTAATTTGGTTTTTATTCCTCCAGTACCCCAAGAAGTTTGTTCATTTGCAAGTTCTAAATTATTTAATTCTTTTGAATTATTAATATCTTTAATTGGCTTAGCTTTATTGTTGGTTTTGGGATCAGAAGAGTAGAGATGGTCGATATCAGTTAACAATATTAATTGATCAGCAGATATAGCTGTTGCAACTAATGCAGATAAAGTATCATTATCACCATACTTTAGCTCTTCATCTGAGGTTATATCATTTTCATTTACTATTGGTATAACATCCCATTCGAGCAATCTTTTTAATGTCTGCGAAGCAGATTTATAACTATTCCTTGAGCCCAATTCTGACCTGGTTAATAATATTTGTGCAACTTTATATCCAAAATTACTCATGGCTTTTTCATACAAAGCCATTAGATGAAGTTGGCCTATTGCGGCAGAAGCTTGAAGAGAGATTATTTCTTCAGGTCTTGTTTTGAAGCTCATTTTGTGACATCCAAGTCCTACTGCACCACTAGATACCAATATAAATTTATTGCCATTTCTTTGAGCCTTTGATATGTATGAACAATAATTATTAATGATTTCAAAGGTTGTATATTTATCGTTTCCTCGCAAAATGCTTGTCCCAATTTTGATCACCCAGGTTGTCATAAAATGTCTCCGGTTATAATTTTTGCTAAGTATCTTTCTATGGATTGAAAGTTATTTTTCTCAATTTTATTTCCATAATAATCTACTGAATCTACCAATATTGTATACATTCCTAATCTATTGCCTACAAGAATATCTGTGAAAACTCTATCTCCAATTATTGCTACTTCATTAGATGAATAAGGAATTTTATCTAGGATCCTCTTTAACTTTCTTTTACTTGGTTTGCCACCAGAGTATGTATATTCCAAATCTAATGCATCAGCAATCATCTTAATTCTATTTTTAGATGGATTGTTGCTGAATAAATAAGTATAAAAGTATTTCTTTGATGTATCTATCCAACTTTTTATATTACTTGATAATACTGGATTGTTCCCATAAATCAATGTTCCATCTACATCAAGTATTAATGCTTTTATATTTTTCGATAATAAATCATTTATCGAAATCTTTGAAATTTTATCGTTTACCTTCCATTTTGGAATAAGTAATTCTTTTATAGTTATTCTGATAATCCTCTTTCCTCAAGTTCAGATTCAATTCCTGATTGAATCTTGTCAAATTCTTCACCTTCAACAAGCTTTACCTCACCATCCTGTAGCTTCCCAACTATGAAGAAAGGGTCAAGCGGAATGTAAAGACCATACTCATTATTATCAACTCTAAAATTGACAAGAAGTTCATAAGTCTCTGACTCGTCATCAATGTCTTCTTCTTCAATTTCTTCTGGTTCGGGCTCATCTAATTCACCTGAGACTGTAAGGGTAATAGCTGAGCGAACAAGTCTAAGATCATGTTCTTGAAGGACAACATCAGCCACTTCAAGTATTGGCTCATTTTTTTCAATTGTTTCTATTAGTTTGGGATCTTGATCATCAATTAATTGAAACAGAGATACAGGAGTATCAACGGGTGTTAAGAGGGCATATTCATTGCCTTCTAGAGGTACTACTTGTTCAAGAAAACATAGAAGGTCTGAGCCTTGAGAATCTTTAACTAAAAGAGTAGGTACTTCGTCGTTTTTATTTGTTGATGACATAGTTGAGTCTTTATTCGTCAGTATCTTGTTTTATTTGATTATGTTTTTACATCATATTCAAAATTTAATTTGAGTCATCCAGATGAGGTCCCTCAATAAGCCATTGTTGTAAAAGTATAGCGGCAGCAGCACTATCTATTTTTCCAGTCTTGTCATCCTTTAAAGAGAATCTTTCTTTAGCTTCGACGGTTGAACAATGTTCATTTATAAAAGCCAAAGGAAGTTTTAAACATCTCGCTAATTTAAAACCATATTTTTTACATCGAATAGATTGCTTTGTCTCCTTGCCGTGCATATCAAGAGGATTCCCCACAATGAGCCCTTCAACTTTTCGTTCAAAACATATTTTCTCAAATTCTTTTAAATCTTGTTCAAAGCTATCTCTAAAAATAGCAGGGAGATGAGTTATCGATATTCCAAGTGGATCACAACCTGCAATACCAATTCTTTTGTCTCCAATATCTAGACTTAAAACTGAACAGGGTTTGGGCTGAATCATTTTGTTTTTCCAATTTGAATAGTTGATGGTAATTCTGGTTGTTGTTGTAAATTTCCAACAAGATTAGTTAATAATTCAGTTTCGATAGATTTTAATTTATATCCATTTTGTCTTTTCCAAATACTTCTTCCTAGAAGAACTCTCTCTTCAGTTACTTCCCAATTACTTTTATTTAAAATATCATTCAACCTTTTGTCTTCACTAGTTGTTTCTATATAACACTTATTTTTACTTGTTTTCATATTATTGATTCTTTGAGGAATATATTCACTTAGTCTCTCATCCCAAGCTAATCCTCTGATTAACTCCAATGAATAATTATATTGCGGGCAAATAGATGGTATTAGCCCTGCAATAATATTATTTTCCTTTGATTTAATAACACCAGTTAATGTATGTCTTTTTTCATATATGTCATGCCACTGCCTATCAAAAATAGACCTAAAGTTAATTGACACCCTTGCTTGTTCAAGTCTCCATATCTGTTGGCTATTTTCTTCATTTAGTTTTTCCCAAATAAAATTATCTTTATACTCTTTCTTTATATATTTAATACCTTCTTCCCTCTCCCAATACTTTATTATTCTTAGCGGTTGAAAACCAGATTGTCTTATTATTGATAGGTTTTGATTGTCACATGTATTTATAGAAATTAAAAAACTATGGGTATTAATATTGCTTTCATAAAGAACTTTTCTTAATAAATTCTGCAATAAGTTATAACGACTAAAGGATATTGATTCTCCTATAAAATGTGGCTCTGATATCGACCAACAAGTACCTCTTCGATTAATTGGTGTCGCTAAAATATATGCGATAATATTATTTCTTTCTAATGCTACTAGACATGTTGAGTTTCGAGTAGGAATTAAATTAGTAAAACTAGATTCTAGTGAAGAAAACCATTTTTTACATAAAAGAATTTGAAATATACCAAGGTATTTAGAATTATTTTCAGCTTTAAGCATAGATAAATGCTTGAGCTTAAGTGGCTCGATTATTAAATCTGAAGGTAATGCTTCATCGATTTTCATTTTATTATTTTATTATATTTTTAAGTAACGTGCGACTCCAAACTTAGTTCATCTGATCTGATAAGTACTAATGGTGTCTGTTGATTAGAATTACCTGCTGGATTTGAGGCTAAAGCTCTTTTAATTCTTTCAGAATTATTAACATTATTTGTAGATAGAATTTTAACTCTTCCTAGATCATTTACATCCACAACAGCTACATTAACGTTTAGTTCTTTTGAGGCTTTCATGCAAAAAATCTGGGAATCCTTAGGTCCCAAAACTATACTTTTATCATAAGGAGGAGTCGTTCCAGTAATGTCGTCAATCAATCTTGCTTGTTTTCCTGCTAAACGATAAAACATTCCTTTAAAACCAAGACATTTAAATATCCCTCCAATTAACCATGAAATTATTACTCTTGTTGGACCAGAAATATTTATTAGTGTTTGCATTCCGCAGGCAGTTGCCAAACTACTTGTTGGATGAAAACCTTTGCAAATTAACTTTGAAAGTGGACTTGCTTTTACTGCTCTATAATCTATATATTTTCCTTGCATGATAGCTAAGGGCGATTCTCCAATTGTAAGAATATCTGTAGGCAAGAAATCTAAGGGTATATAGGATCTTAAAATATTAATAGGGTCATCTAAAGTACCAAGAATATGAGTTTTAATTGGTTCCACTAAATTAGTTTTAGAGGAATATTCTTTAGTTATATCTGCAAGATTAGGTAATACAAAACCATTGTATCTCTTGAAAGAACCGAATGGACCATAATTACACCATTCAATATCTAACCATAAACATTTAATCTTATCTAATGATGAACTTCTGATCTTAAATTCAACTTCAATTTCGATAAATGTCGATTTTTTACCCTTTAAGATATATGCACTCCAATAGTCATTTTGCGGTTCTTCTTCTTCTTCCGGATGAAGCGGTTTGATTTTGGTACCTATCGTTATTATTTCATCTTTGGAGATACCAATTAACTGCGGATTCACAATAAACGAAGGAATCATAACTTCCATTCTTTTATCTATATTTTTAATTTCTACCAAAGTAATATATTTTTGTGTAGAATCTAATATGATTTTTTTAAATTTCTTTGGTTTAAGAACTAATGGCGAATCCTTTCTAAAAGAATGAGTTACTTCAATAAAACCAAAGGTGATTATTATAAGAATAAAAAAGTTTAACAACATTTTTTAATAAAAATATTTGATAATTTAGTAAAATTTATTTAATATTGTTATTACATTTTTAGCTGCCTCTAGGTCTATTATAACCATCTTTAGAAGGCTCACTATTATATTCGTTAAAGCTTTTTACTGTTAGATCAAAATCAGGTTTCTTAAGACCTGTCCCTTTAGTTATTGCATCATTAATTTGATCAAACGATACCTGCCCTTCTTTGTCTAGTAGAACATTACCTTTTCCATCAATAACCACAGTCTGTGGTATTTTTCCATGCCAGTAATAGCCAGGGTCCTTAAAAGTTTTCTTGTCATCATTGTCTAATTCATCAATTGATAAAGGAATTAAATCAATAGATGAGCTCCACAATAACTTAATACCTGAAACTACTGGTGCATATTCTTTACTAGTAGCACTATCGTCTAGATAGAATATTAAGACGCTTGTTCTTTCGTTCTTTAATGATTCGGATAATGTGCTTGGTGGTGGAACTAATGATCCGTTACCAGCATAAATTGGGAATATATTTCCATCATAACTATCAGTATCCCTAGCAGAATATACTGGATTAACAGAGAGAGTAAAAATTATAAGTAGTGAGGAGAATATTTTTAATAAAATCAATGTAAAATAATAATTTTTCTAATTCTAAAGTCTTAATCCTGCTCTTGCTACATAAATTAATAAATAAATTATCACTTGGATAGGTTTCTCCCCATACCTTGAGCGATACCTCTACCAATTAATCCTATAGATCTTCCAACAACTTTCGTAAGAATTAGTACTATTAGATCACCTAAGTATTGAATTATTGCCTGTATTTGTGGAGCTATAGCATCTCTTAACTCTATAATAAATGCTATTTGTCTTTGGGCCCAGTCTAATTTCTTTAATTCATCATCTCTAGGTTCAAGGATAATAATCTTTTCAATTTGATTATTTTTCACAGTATAATATAATCTTTTGCTTTCGTACAATCTTACTGGTTTTTTGAATAGATTTTGAAGTTGATTATTGGTATTAATATGATTTCTTTTTCGTTCTAATTCTCTTGTTGAAACTAATTCTTTTTTTAGAAAGTATTTACGTAATTCTGGCCACTCTGAACATGATGATATAATCTCTTCACTAACTATTTCAGCTGTCCTGAATACCCAATTTAGAATGAGTGTTTCTAACTGAATAATAGATCGAGGTTCTTCTCTAGTTAAATACTCTCCATCGATGAGAATCGGTTTATTATTTAATATTGGATCTATTATTAAAGTAATTGAAGGTAGTTCATCATCAAGAATCCCAAGCTCTGCATTATTTACTAGAAAGTCTGAAATAGAAACATTAACGCCATTTTTTGGAAGATGATCGTAAGAATCTATGAAATTACGCAATGTATTGGCGCATAATTCAGGAGTAATTTTTTGTAAGATATCTTCCAATCCTTTTTCGCGCTCATTTTTTGAATCAAGTTTATTTATAAAAATTGAAAATTCTTTCAAAAGAGTTTTTAAGAGATCATTCCTTTTCCTTTTATTTAATGAATAAAGAGCTGCTAGTTCGTCTGTAGAGTTTATAAGATCATCTTGAAGTCTCTCCCATGCTCGTTTATAAATTACCTGCCATAACTCGTTACTTGATGAGTTTTTTATTGTTATATCAGTACTATATTTATTAATTAGATTTACATTTTTTTTGTTAATATTTTCAACAGGAGACTCTATCAATACCTCTAGTGGACCCCATAGCCAAATGATCAATTTCTTTGCTAGTAATAGTTCTCTTTTTCTCCCTAATAATATGAAAAGGTAAAATGTATTTATTGAGTTCTTATCTATCATATGATCTATAATCTGTAGATCTTTATTTATTTGTGATAAGCCACTAGTTAACAGCCAATGTCCTAGTCCATATGAATTATTAATTGAGTCAGCATTGTAATTTGTTTCACTATTAATTTTAAATACTCTGCCGCCCTCAAGTAAAATATTGATCGTATCACTTAAAATATCAACAGTAGGGTCTTGAATAACTCCCTCACTACCCATAGTCATCAAATCGGAAGAGGATAATTTAATATTTTTTGGGATTACAATTAATATAGGAGCTTGATCCCATCTTTCTTTTAACCTAAGAATTTCCAGTTTGATTGAGCTTGAGAGCTCTATTTCTTCAAGGCAAAATAGAATAAGTTTAGGTAAACCATTTATATATTTTTTATCTAGGATTATTTCTAAATTATTATCTTGAGATGTTAGCTGTAAAGCTAATGATTCGCCCAGGAGTGAAGGCGCTATCATTAAAATTTGTTTTGGTCTTTCTTCGATCAATTTGAATTCTAGAACCTATCCTTTTTAAGATAACTTGATTTAAAAATACTTCCAGCCCTATCCAATAAATCCATAAGATCAATCTTATATGTAAATGTTAGGCAAGAAATTTATCTTTATTATTAAATGAATCTTGAATATGAAGATTTTTTAGTACTAATCTCGCTTCATTTAGATCTATTGAGCCGTCATAAAGTGCTCTGCCTACGATGATGCCTTCAATACCTTCATTCTCGAAATCTGATAGGGAAATTAAATCAGATATTGAACCTATTCCGCCTGATGCGATTACTGGATTAATACTTATTTCGGCTATCTCTCTTAAGGCTTGAATATTTGGTCCTTTTAGAGTGCCATCAGTTGTAATGTCAGTTGATATTATTGCAGCTAATTCAAGATCGTTAAGTTGTTTCGCTAGCTCTAAAGAAGATATTTCATTTTGTTTTAGCCATCCTCGAGTTGCCACCATTCCTTCCTTGGCATCAATTCCTACAGCAACTCTTTTTGGATATTCTTGAGATAGAAGTTTAACTAACTCTGGATTTTCTATCGCAATTGTCCCTAAAATTAATCTGTCTATTCCTATAGAGAATAATTCTTTTGCACGATCAATGCTTCTAATTCCACCACCAAGTTGAATTGGGATTGTAATCGATTTTTTTATCTCTTTTATTGTTCGATCATTTATGGGTTCACCAGTCTTAGCACCATCAAGATCTACTAGATGTAGTCGCTTTGCTCCTTGACTTTCCCAAATCTGAGCTTGTTCTATAGGATCACTATTGAACTTGGTAACTTCATCATAATTCCCCTGATTTAGTCGAACACATTTGCCGTTCAATAGATCAATTGCAGGTATGATTTCCATCATGAAAAAAATTATTACTATTCATCTAACATCATTTAAGTAGCTCTGGGAGATTATCTATAGGCTTTAATATAATTTTTTTATAAAGGATCTTGAAAGTTCTATTTTACGGCGGAACTAGGTTTGTAGGAAAAGCTCTTGTCTCAAAGTTGCAATCGAAGGGACATGAAATATTTGTTTTTACACGTGGAAATTTACCCGTTCCAAAAAATATAACCCACCTTAAGGGAGATAGGTCAAATGATGAGGATCTAAAAAAGCTATCTCACTATTCGTTTGATCTCATTGTTGATAGCTCTGGACGTAAATTGGAAGATTCACAACGACTTCTTAAGTTTTCAGGTCTTCCTAACTTTAGATTCATATACATAAGTTCTGCAGGAGTATATAAAAACACACAATTGTTTCCAGTTACTGAAGATAGTCCAGTAGATCTTGAAAGTCGTCATATTGGTAAAGCAAAAACAGAGTCTTGGCTGAAGACTGAAGGTATCCCTTTTACGAGTTTTCGCCCAACGTATATTTATGGCCCAGGTAACTACAACCCCATTGAAAAATGGTTTTTTGATCGTATAACTAATGGGCGAGCTATTCCTCTTCCTCTTGATGGTCAATCTATTACGCAATTAGGACATGTTTCTGACTTGGCCGAGGCTATTTCAAAATCTCTTGAAACAGATAAAGCGATTAATCAAATTTATAATTGTTCAGGAAGCAAAGCAGTAACTTTTAAAGGTCTAATTGAAACAGCAATTATTGCCACTGGAAAAAAAAGCACTGATTTTAATTTACGATCTTTTGACCCTTCGAAACTTGATCCTAAAGCAAGAAAACTCTTTCCTTTAAGGTTAACTAATTTTTTTACGGACACTTCTAAAATAAAAAAAGATTTATCTTGGGAGCCCAAATTTGATTTATTAAATGGTTTAATTGATAGCTATCAAAATGATTATCTATTAGCTAATCATGAACAAGCTGATTTCAGTTCTGACGAGATTCTTTTTGATTAAAAATATATTTCATTGCAGAACTTAAACTAAGAAATAATGCTATCCAGAAACAAATATAGCCTACTTTATTAAAAATATATATGGTATAAATTGGACCCCAACTTTTGGGCCATAATAATAGAATCATGCTAAAAAATTGAAATGTAGTTTTATATTTACCCTGAATTGAGGCAGGACCACCAGAGCTTTTATCAGATCGCCAACTAGTTATTAATAGTTCTCTTGATATTATTAACCAAATAGCCCATAAGGGTACTAGATTCTCATGGGCCAACCAAATCATTGGACCAATAAGAACGATTTTATCTGCGAGAGGATCTAACTTCGCGCCAAAAACAGTTTTATGATCATATTTTCGTGCAAAATAACCGTCAAGAAAATCAGTAAGACCTGCCAGCAGTAGTAGAAAAATAAAAATATCATTGTTACCACTCCTCAGGGATTGAATTATTGGTAATCCAAGAAATATCCTAGAAATTGTCAGTCCATTTATAATCTTCGGCCATGTAATAAATCTATCTAAATTGAAAATTTTGTTGTTCATGTTTTTTATATTATTAAGTGAATTTGTTTAAAATTTCTTAAGCATAGCCTATTTAGAATAAATTATAATATACTAAGAATTAACATTGTAAAATCATGACCTCATTTCTCATTTTTATGTTTTTCTTATCATTAGGTACAATGGCATTCATTGTACGGAAATTAGATCAGGAATAACTTAAAATTTTTAATATCTAATAACATTAATATTATGGAACATTATTTTTATAATTTTGCTTCAGGAGTAGATATTTGTGATTCATTAAATGTTTTGAATACGGATCCTAACTCTACATCATTTTTAATAAGTGCTGTTGGCGATCTTTCAAAAGTCTCATTCAAATGCCCTTTGAATGAAAAGCCAATTGTTCTTGAAAAGAAATTAGAGATTATAACTTTAAGTGGTTATATAAGATCAACCGATTCTCATCTACATGTAAGTGTATCTGATGATAATTGTAGTGTATTCGGTGGACATCTCCTTTCTGGAACAATTGTTCTCAAATCATTAGATGTCTTGATTGGGGTAATTCCTAATCTTAATAGAATATCAATGGGGAGCTCAAAACATAATCCTTCATCCGTTGATATTTATGTTCTTCCTGATTGTCCTTGGTCAAAAAAAGCTTGTAATCTTCTAGATTCTTTTCAAATAAAATATAACTCTTATGTAATTACCAATGATGATGAATTTAAAAGAATTAACACTAAAACTTCTTTCTCTACTTTCCCACAAATATTTATAAATAATCAATTTATTGGTGGTTATTCTGAACTTAAAAATCTATCTTTTAAAGGAGATTTGAATAATCTTATGTATTAATTTTTATTTTGTAATAATTATAGCTCATGTTCTTAATTCTTATATAATTTAAAAATTGTTTTTAAATCTCTTTTCAATATTTGCATAATATATAAAGGATTTTATTTCGTTCATATATATTATATATAGGATTTGTTAGATGTTTTTTTTTGCTCATATTTATAGATTTATTGTTTATAAGATTTATTATTTATTAAAAAATATAATTTATGGATGATCTTTTTTTTATTAAACCTCTATGTGATAAAGATATCGATTTTGTTACTGAAATATCTAGAAAAGAAGGTTTTGCTCCAGGAGTTGGAGATTTATCCATATACCAAAATACCGATAAACAGGGACTTTGGGTTGGTTGGTTGAATGACAATCCTATTGGATGTATTGCAGGTGTTCGATATAATCAATATTACGGATTTCTTGGATTGTTTTTAGTAGTTGAGAAGTATAGAGGTAGGGGTTTTGGACTTCAGCTTTGGAAAAAGGCTTTGAGTCATTTAATCGACTTACCTTGTGTTGGTTTAGAGGCAGCTCCAGAGAGAATTGCGGATTACTCAAAATGGGGATTTACTATTTCATCGAAAACAACTAGATGGCAGTGGTTCGGCGATGGGAAATTACTTGAAGAAAACTCTAAGAACGATAATTTAGATGATTTCAGCTTTGTTGAGGGCGCCTCTATCCCTCAAGATGCCGTAAAAAATTTTGACGAAAAAAGAGAGACAACTCCTAGACCTCATTTTTTATCAAATTGGCTGAATCACTCAGCAGGAAAGGTAATAGCGGTTATTGATAATGAAAATCGATGTCATGGTTTTGGTCGAATAAGACCATGTCTTTTAAAAAACGGAGATGGATGGAGGATTGGTCCTTTAATGGCTGATACTCCTAAGCTTTTAAAAATTTTACTAAGGAAACTTATTGAGAGTCATCCTGGATTGATAATTATCGACTCTCCTGGATTAAATAAGTCAGCTTCTGAAGTCTTTAATAAACTAGGTTTTAAATCAGAATCTGAAACTTTCAGAATGTATAGAGGTTCTCAACCTCCTGTTTCCATGAATGATGTATATGGTTTAGCTTGCTTGGAGTTGGGGTGAGATTTTATCTTATTCATTCATTGGAATTTGATTTTCCTCTGTGAATTTTTTTTTCTTCATTCAATTGAGTTTCTAATTGATCAATAAGTGCCGTAACTAATGATTGAAATTCTGGTTGGCATCCCCTGAATGCAGCTTTATGTCTTATTGATTCATTCCTTGTTCTTAGATCAGTAAGCATAAGCTGCAACGCATCAATTTTAGCGTTGTTGTTCATAGCAATTTTATGGTTTTATAATCAAATACTAAACGTCTTTATTGCCTTACTCATATTTGTTTTAGGATTATCTTTGCTACTAGTAATCTCGATTATTTTTTCGATCGAATCTTTTGTTTTTAAAGCTTCTATGCAGGCTTTTGCAACCAGTCTTCTTGGAATTGAACCTTCTTCCTGAGTTTTTTCACCAGAATACAAAATGTTCTGGTTTTTTAAATTATTTTCATTCTCATTCAAACCACCAGGACGAATTACAGTCCATTCTAGACAACTTTTTTGTAGAGATCTTTCACCTAATTTTTTCCATAGAAGTATGAGACCAAATAAATTTAGAGGATGTATCAATTTACCTGCACAAAGCGAACTAACAAGAACAACCCTTTTTAGTTTTTGTCTCTTGCAGCTTTCAACTTGTTTTTTGATATTAAGATAATCTACTTTTGCTGGACCTGTTAAATCGATAGATGGCCTAGCACCTGTTGCAATAACTAGGCTGTCACAACCTTGCAATGCATAATCAAGAGTGATTCCATTAGTATCTGACAAAACGTACCTTTCACAATTTTTAATCGATTCAGGAATCTCAGATTTTGTTCTAACTATTAATCTCACATCATATCCAGATAGTATTGCTTCTTCTGCTACACGAAAACCTGTTTTCCCCGAAGCTCCTGTTATGGCTAATTTCATTAGAGTTAATTACTTTGATATGCTTTCTAGCAAGAAATAGTGCTTTTTGTTGAGATAATAAAATTAATAGATTATTATTAAGCCTTTGAACAAATAATTGGTTTCTTTCTATTAGGGTAAAGTTCCTTACACAACTTACATATTTTCCCGTTACATCCTCTCGCTGAGCAATACTCTCTACCGTAAAAAATAATTTGTAGATGTAACTTACTCCACAGACTCTTTGGGAATAATCTTTTTAGGTCCTTTTCAGTTTGAATAACATTTTTTCCTGATGTTAGTCCCCATCGCTGAGATAATCTATGTATGTGTGTATCGACGGGAAATGATGGTACACCAAACACCTGAGACATAACAACACTTGCTGTCTTATGCCCAACTCCAGGAAGTGACTCAAGTTCCTGAAATGTATTTGGAACTATATTATTGAATTTTTCAAGAATAATCTTTGATAAGTTATGAATATTTTTTGCTTTGTTTTTTGCAAGCCCAAGTTGTTTTATATGATTATATATATTCTTTTCCCCTAATTTATACATTTCCTCAGCAGTTGTGGCAATCTTGAAAAGTGCTTTAGTTAATTCATTGACCTTCTTGTCTGTTGATTGCGCACTTAACACAACTGCTACAAGTAGCGTGAACGCATTTTGATGATCTAAGGGTATAGGTGTCTCAGGGTATATTTCTTCAAGTCTCTTAATTATTATTTTTACCCTTTCATTCTTTTTCATTACAGAATTAATATTTTGTTTTTAAATTACTAAATTAAAACCCATTGACCATAATCCAGCGACTTTACCGTAGACTCCCAGGTATCATTCTATACTTATACTCGTGATTTATGTGCGTAGGCTTTTTCTTTTGTGGTTTGTTTGTCTTTAATGGGTATTGATTGAATAGAATCATAAAAAATAGGTTTAGTGAGTACTGAATTAGAAGTCAACAATTTATGGCATCAGTTTAAGCCTGATAAAAATAATAATTGGGTTCTTAAAAATGTTAACTTTTCTCTAAGACCTGGAGAATTAGTAGGCTTGCTTGGTCCTTCGGGTTGTGGCAAAACTACACTCCTAAGATTGATAGCAGGTTTCGCAAAACCTAAAAGTGGATTAATAAAAAAAAATGGTCAAATAATCTCAAATAATCATTATCTTCTTTCCCCTGAACGAAGGCAAATAGGAATGGTTTTTCAAGACTATGCTCTTTTCCCTCATTTAAATGTTTGGGAAAATGTTTGCTTTGGCATAAATAAGAAAGAGCAATCTATTAAAAGAGCAAACTGGCTCTTAAATTTATTGGATATTTATGAATTCAAGAATAGATATCCCCACGAACTTTCAGGAGGTCAAAGTCAAAGAGTTGCATTAGCTCGTGCACTGGCTCCTGGTAATTCTCTGGTTTTGCTTGATGAACCTTTTTGCTCTTTAGATGTTGAAGTGAGAGCTAGATTGAGGTCGGAACTCTCTTCAGTTCTAAAGTCCTGCTCAGCATCTGCAATTTTAGTAACCCACGATCCTCATGAAGCATTAGCTATTTGCGATCGGGTAGCTGTCTTAAGAAGTGGCGAAATTCAGCAATACTCAACTCCTTTTGAAATAGTTTCAAATCCAACAAATGATTTTGTAGGTCAATTTGTTTTGCAAAAAAATATTTTGCCTATTCAATACAATGATGATTACTATTCTACATGCATTGGCAAATTGAATTTGCCTGCAGATATCTCTATCTCATCAAAATCTGTTTGTATGTTTGATAAAAATGCTATTCGGATCCAACCTAGTTCAAATGATCTCTTCACTGTTATATCAAAAGAATATCGCATCAATCATTTTGTCTATACTATTATTTGTGACAATTTAAAATTAAGATCAGAGATGAGCTTGGATACACATTTATCTATTGGAGATAAATGTAAAGTTGAATCAATTCACGAAAAAAACTTTTCAATTCTTCCTGAAAATATTAAATCTAAATTTTAAATAAAGTAAAAGCCTAGAAATTTATAGTTAAATTTTTTTAAGCAATTGAGATTCATTATCAAATAAATAAATTTTAAATTTTAGACCTCTAACAACAAAATGATACAAAAGGAGTTATCATTTGATTGAAAAAAATATCTGTTTTTTCGTTCTCTGGTTTAGCTTTTTTTGTCATGCAATCAGCCACATCCAGTTCAATAGGTCTTAACATGGGTCCCTCAGGTCGTGCTATCGCACAGCCGATGGATGTTGATTTGCTTGAGGCTCTATATCAACATACATCTCTTGAAAGGGTTTCAAGTGCTCAATATCTAGCCATGTCCCTTTGGTTCCTAGAAAGAGAACTTAGAGGATTTTCTTCATTTTTCAAGAAAGAGTCTTTATCTGAGCAGGAGCATGGATTTAACTTCGCTAAGTACATGATTGCTCGTGGTCAAACTGTTGAACTTGATGAAGTAACTAAACCGATTCAAGAATGGAAAACAGTTCAGGAATTAGTTACTTTATCTTTCCAAATGGAGGCTGACGTAACGACCTCGGTCCAGCAACTTTATTCATTGGCAGAGAGATCAAATGATACTCGTACTACGGTATTCCTTGATCCGGTTATAGATGAGCAAATTAAATCTGAAGATGAAATGGCTTATTTACTTGGTAAAGTCAGATTTGCCAACAACGATGCATCTGCTTTGTTCATTATCGACAATGAATTAAATATAAATTAAAAATATATATTGGTGAAATTATATTTGTTGATAAGAATTGGACCTTTTGGTCATTTCTAGTAGAAACTCAAACGATAAATCTTGAGAATTGATTCTGAACATACTTTCAGAAATTTTTAATATTTTTAATCTATTTTTATTTAGTTTATCAAGTTCTATTTTCAATCTTTTGGATAGATTTTTGTTGTGGCAAGTCTTTAGTGATGTATTTATATTCTTTGATCTAGATTTTATATATTCTATCTCTTTGCAAAGTGATAAGACAATTGATTCAGAATAGAAAAATAGTGATTTACTCATTATTAATTAGGTTGTTAATGGTGATGTCTCAATGAATTCAGGTGCAAGGCTTAAAGTCGGCTCACCTGATGGTGCTTTTAGTAACTCTGCTGTTCTTAATCTTGAAATTAAACGAGTAGAGGTAACTCTTGTTGATCCAATTAACTCGCCAATCCTTTCATGAGTAAGCCTAAAAGGTAATTGACACCAATCACCGCATCTTCTACCTAGTCGATTTACTAATAAGGCAAACAAAGCCTGTAGTCTCTGTTCGGCATTTCCTAAATGTCTTATCCTCAAAAGTTGAAGTGTCCATTCATTTACGGCGTCATATCCTCTAGCTTCAATTGAGGCCTCTGCGTCACTTACAAAGCAAAGAGGGGTTAATGCCTCAACGCAGACTCCTTCACTGCATAAACGATCTGTTCTTAATTGGTCACCTGATTGCAAGAATGCTAATGTCATTCCTTCTGTCTCTTCGCATGGGCAATAAACTCGAGCAATGCCATCTAATACTTCTAAACAAGTATCTCCTCTTCGAGAAGAAGGATCTATTAGCACAGATTGCCCAGTACTCATTCGAACAGCTGACGAAGGTGTCTCTGGGTAGCCTCTAAAGGCCATCGGAATCTAAATAGCTGATTTCATACCTAACTTACACAAAAAAGAATCCTTTTTGCAACCGATTCTCAATAGCAAGAAGCTCTTGAGATTTTTTGACAAGTTTTTACTTCACTTCGTATAAAAAAATACACACGCATTCACTTATTGCTTTTTTAGGGTGTTTTGAGTTAGCTATTTGTGACATTAGTTCAGTTAGCTTGTAATTTTTCTGCTAAAAATTGCAAAAAAAAAGGCCCTTGAAGGGCCTTCTTTATCACTATTGCAATCAATTAGCTTGCTAATCAACCGTTAGTGATTTTTGCGTTTTCCATATTGTCGAACGCTTTACCTACGCGTCTGAAATCAAATCCCATAGCTCTTAATGCATGCCAGAGATGTCCCTGGATGAAGAAGAAGCCAAGATAGAAGTGAACATTTGCCAACCAAGCTCTAGCTGTATGAGCACCAGTAGCAAGTGATGCGTCGGTGTCAACAAAATAAGGAGCAAAATCAAACTTTAGTTGAAGTACATCTCCAAAAAATTCTGTTGAATAAACTGTTGTGTTTGTTGAACTCCAGAAAGCTGCAACAAGTGCACAGTAACCAACACCAGCAAGTGAGTATGAAAGAACAGCTTCAGCTGAAAGAAGTCCTTTACCTTTGAATTCTGTGTACTCACCAAATTGCTTTGTGATGATGTGGAATGCACCACCAATTATTTGGAAAAATGCTAGGAAAGCGTGGCCACCCATTACATCTTCTAAACTAGAAATCTGAAGGAAATCAGCTTGGTGATTCCAAATCATTCCTAAATCTAGGTTGTAGGAAACTGTACGAGTAGCTCCTAGAGCTGTATCCCAAATACCATGATATTGAGCCCATTCAACGAATTGAATGTTTGCCAAACCTAGGAAAATTAGGTGGTGACCAAGAATAAATGTAAGTTTGTCTGGATCATCCCACTCGAAGTCAAACTTTTTAGGACGACTTCCTTCTGGGTAGTTTCCTAAATCACCGTCATATCTTGTGGAGTGAAGAATTCCACCAGCACCTAGAACACCAGAGAAAATTAGGTGAAGTACAGCAATAACTGTGCAACCGTAAGGCTCAGTTATTACGCCGTTTTCGATTCCACCTATTCCAAGTTGAGCAAGGTGAGGCAAGCAGATCAAGTTTTGATTACCCATCGCAACGGATGAGTCATAACGAGCTAGCTCAAATAAAGTGAACGCACCTGCCCAGAACATCATCAAACCAGCATGGGCAGCATGCGCAGCGATGAATTTTCCGGAGCGATTGGCCGTCCCTGAATTACCCGCGTACCAGTCATAGGTAACGCTAGGATTCCCGTAGGTCTGCACGAGAAATAAACAAAGAACAGTAAGAGGATATATTTATAGGTCTATAAGTTCCATATCCCTTCACATTGCTTATTGAAATTGTAGGTTTTGTACATATTTGAAGAACATCTGCTACTTAATATGATCTTCGTGTTATGGGCATATTTAGTACTTAAGTCCCATTGAGTGACTATGATATTTGCTTTTAGACATAGTTAAAGCTCATTTCCACCCTTTGAACTTTGTTATTTTGAAAACAAAGCTAAATGTATTAATGGACTATAAAAATGTCGTTATTGAATTTCTTGGAAGAGAAAGGCTTTTTCTAGAACAAAGAAAGATCTTAATAGTTTTTCTGGGTTCTTTTGCTGATTTTGACAGTTTTGAATACTCTCAGCAATTGTCTAGCGAATCAAAAAAGCTTGCAAAGTATTCAGTAGATTTTTTATTAATAGGTATTGGTAGTGAAAAGTCTAAAGAACTTTTTTGTAGGTTTAATAAAATCGATTTAAAAAATGTTGTTGCAGTCAGGAATGCTGACCTTCATGAAAAACTTAATCTTAATGCAGGGTTTGTTTCACCACTGCCAGCAATCTTTAATTTATTAATTATGTGTGCAGGTATAAATTCAAGAGGTACAATAAAAGAGGTTCTAAGAGGTTATTTGGGGGATAAAAAGGCAAAAAGGTTGTTTGCCACTGATGAGAATATAAAAATAGGACCTTTCTTTTTATTTAAAGGCAAAATGTTTGATATTTTTTCTAAAAAACAATATTTACGTCCTTTTGAATTGGCTACAAGAAGACTTTCTAATATGATTGAAATACTCTCTAATTGGAATACATATGTTCCTGATTCGTCATTCCTTACGCAGAGAGGAGCCACAATACTGTTGAATGAAAAGAACGAGGTCTTATATAAATTTTTTCCTGAAAGCCTTCTAGGTTATTCAAGTAAAATGAGCGAACCATTATCATTCTTAGATGACATTTTGAATTAATTTAACTTTAATGACTGCAAATAAATGTTTGGTTTGTGGAAGCTCTAATCTGAGGGCAGATCGTGCATTATCAGGAAGATTGGTCTGTAATTCATGTGGAACACCATTTGGAGTTAGACGATCAGCAAAAAATAAAATAAATAATTTCAATGGTTTCTCTTTAAACAATAAATACTTTTTCTTTCTTTGCATATTAATTATTTCTTTTATTCTTGTTATTATTTAATTATTAGCTGGGACTCCTCTCCAGTATTCTTCTTCTTTTATTACATTAAGTGAGATTTCATAAAGATCACTAAGTGTTTTTGAATTTAGCACTTCATATGGTTTCCCTTCTTTTATTATTTTACCTTCTTTTATTAAAATAACTCTATTAGTCTTATATAATATCGACTCTAAATTATGTGTAACATAAATTATATTTACTGATTGATCAATTAATTTATTTATATTCTTATTCAAAATATAATTTGATTTTATATCTAAATTACAAAATGGCTCATCTAGGACCAGTATATTAGGTTCATAAACAAGAGCTCTAGCTAGCAATGCTCTTCTTTTTTGACCATCAGATAATGATGTAAAATCATTTTTAATAATATTATTTAGTTCCCAATCATTTATTAGCTTATCAATTTTTATTTTCTCTGATTCTGAAAGTAATATAGAATATCTAGAATTGAAGGTTCCAGAAAAGCCTGATGCAATTAAATTATATAGATTTACTCCCTTATTTACCCTTTGCTCCATTTCTTTAAATAAAAATCCAATCTTTTTTCTTATATCCCAAATATTTATGTTTTCCTTGTTAAAAAGCTTAAATGAACTATATTGAGAAACTATTGGATAAATGGATCTATTTAATAACTTTAAAAAAGTTGATTTGCCAGAGCCATTTGGACCTAATATTACTGTATTCTCTCCATAATTTAAATTAATAGTGATATTGGATAGAATTTCTTTTTGATCAATATAAACATTTATATTTTTAAATTTTGCCCAGCATTTCAAATCTTTTTGAGATTCAATTCTCATTTATATAACTATGTAATATCTTAATTAGACTAATAGCAGAATAAAACTTATTGGGAATAATAATCTCGTCAAAAGCTTAATAATTATCTTTCTATTATTCTTTATTGCCATATTTGGATTTTCTGGTGGATATTGCATTCCTCTATCCTCATGAACTGAGTTGGTTAATGAATTAGTGGGATGTAAATCCCATGGTTTTTCTTTGTTTAGCGCATTTTGTAGCCAATCCCAGTAGTATTGAACCATTTTATCTTCACCTAATAATTTAACATTATCTTTTTGTATATAACCCATCTGTTCGTTAAATGTCTGAGTCTTTAAGACTAAATAATCTTCTGTAAAAATCTTATAAAATGTCCTTCTTTGTAGATGGCTAAATAAAACTAAATTCGTGAATATCTTATTCTTTAAGAATTTCCTGTAATGTCTTACTATTACTCTTGCTTTATTGTTTCCTAGTGGAATATGATCAAGAACTTGAATATATCTTGTGCTTTCAGGTGAGCCTTTATATATAAAAATCCTGCCAGGTGGTACGAATTTTATTCTTATAAACTCTTCTTGACCATTTGTTTTATATGAATAAATACTTTCTATTTGTCTACTATCTCGTTTTATTTTCTGATTAAAGCTTGTAATGGTTTCTCTGTTAACGTTTTTGTCTGGTATGGTATCTCCGTGCATCCAGAATACATGTAATATATCTAGGTGATTTTCAATAATTCTTGCCCAATCTGCTTTGAAATCTACATAAACTTCTTCATATTCATACTCTAATGATGGAAATCCATAGGAATCAGGAAGTAGGCTATTGATTGAGGACTTGATCTGGAAGTCTTCAATATTTGCAAGTGGTGTACCTGTATAATATATATATATATAACCCTCTTTTTCTATACATGGGTATTGAAATAGCTTTATACTTTTCGCATAATTATCATAATTAGAATCTATAATATGCTGGCAAGTTATTCTATCTAAATTTGTACAACTCCCTTGAGATGAGAACCTTGCACCATGATAAGGACATACAAGTTGTCCATTTATAACTTCACCACCTAAAAACGAAGCTCCCCTGTGGGGACATACGTCTTTTACGCATCTTACAATTCCTTCTCTATCGCGATATAAAACAAGTGGCTCATTGTAAATTGTAAAATGATTTAATTTGCCCTCCTTAATTGTCTCACTGCTTGAAACTGAATACCATCCTAATATTCCATTGGTTAGTTGATTAGAGGGCTTTGAAGCAATATTATCTATTTCTTTTACAGCCTTTTTCTCATTAAAAGCAGATCTAATGAGATTATTAGTCTCATATTCAAATGATTTATCTTCTTTTCCTTTTTCTTCTTTCATAGGCGAGCAGCTCTTTTGGTGAGGTGTTTAACTCATTTAAAGAGTATTCTCCTGAAATGTTTAAAGTCCCAAAAAAATAGCACCTAAAGCCTTCGAGAATCGATTAAATTTACATAAAAAAACTTGTATCCCGATTAGCTGATCCTCTATGTAATTTTTAGTCTTTGTTGCTTTGGAGAAATCTTTTATTTAAAGGCTTTTTGGGGAAATCTCTATGCTAGATACAAATTCTGTTGCTTCTTCAATATCATTACAGAATTTACAAGTTCCAAGATAGCAACCAAGATATCTCATAAAGGATGTTTTACCCCCTGTTAATTGGTATTTATGAATAGTGCCTCCATATGGAGTAGATTTTACAAGTTGAGGTAAAGCAGCCATTACAGCCTTCAATAATTTAGTTTTTTATAATTTGCTTTTTATATCAATGAATTGCAATAGGTAAATTTACCAAAAGGTTGAGATAGATATGTGCTTTTTATCTTTATCTTCTTGCTGCCGTGTCAGGAGATCTAATCTGCATAACCATCGTCGTCATCTGATTCTATAATTCGCGGAGTGTTTTTAATATGCTCGTCCCATGGATGAACATATGAATCTTTGTCAGAGTAAACTTCACTTTTTAACTCTTCTATCAAAGTTTCGAATTGTTTGATGATTCTTTTTAAATTGTCCTTTTTCATATATATAGTTGTAATTAAATAGATTTTAAATTTATTGTAATCATAATACTCTATAATTTATTTATTCACTTTATTTATTTGTTTATAGTATCTGATTGCTCACATAGTCAAATTTAAAGTAATACAAGTAATATGTTTAATATACATTATTTATTTTGTTTATTATGATTGATAGTAAAGTATAGATCTTTGTAATGGCTAATTTAGTTTCAGTAAGATTTTCATAAAAAGTGCTAATTAGATTCAAATTGCTTTTATCAGGTGCTAATCTGTTAATTAGAATAATTATAAAAAGTCTTTTCCTTTTTTAGGCTTGCCTGAAATGAGGATTCTCCTGAACCTATACATATCCTATTATGAGGGTGCTTTTAACTGGTGGTTCTGGATTCATAGGTTCGCATATTGCATTGTTGTTGCTAGAGAAGGGATATGATGTCTTAATACTAGACTCTTTCGCAAATAGTTCTTCAAAGGCAATTAATGCAATTAAAACTTATTTAGATAATAAAAATCTTGGCTATAATTTAAAAACGATTGATGGGGATATTAGAGATAAACAACTTTTAAATAAAATTTTTAGTGATGCCGCAAAGAAATTTAATCCTATACAAACAGTTATACATTTAGCTGGCTTAAAATCTGTATCTGAATCTGTTGTTAATCCTCTTCATTATTGGGATGTAAATGTTTGTGGGACGCTAAATCTTTTAGCTACAATGAATGAAAATGATTGTTACTCAATTGTTTTTAGTAGTAGTGCAACTATCTATGGTTTAACAGATTCTATTCCAATATCTGAAGATCATACTATTTCACCAATAAACCCATATGGAGAAACCAAAGTTGCAATTGAAAATATGTTTTATGATTTATTTAGATCAAATGTCAAATCTTGGAAAATTTGTTCCTTACGCTACTTTAATCCTGTTGGGGCTCATCCATCTGGCTTAATTGGTGAAGATCCAATCGGCATACCAAACAATCTATTCCCTTACATAACTCAGGTAGCAATTGGAAGAAGAAAGTTTGTAAATATTTTTGGTGATGATTGGGACACCAATGATGGATCAGGAGTTCGTGATTATATTCATATTATGGATTTATCCGAAGGTCATATAAACGCTTTAGATTTTTTATGTTCTAAAAAATCTTGTCTTGAATTTGTTAATTTAGGTTCTGGGATAGGATACTCAGTATTTCAGATAATTAGCCAATTCGAGCAATCTACAGGTTTGCAAATTCCCTTTTCAATTCAAAGCAGAAGAGATGGTGACGTTGCAAAATGTTATGCAGATATTTCAAAAGCAAAAAAATTATTAGGTTGGACTCCTAAAAGATCATTAGAACAGATTTGCTTGGATGGATGGAAATGGCAAAGAAATAATCCAAATGGGTATACTTAATAATTTTTTAATTACAAGCTTTGAATTATTAGATTAAATTTCTATAGTAGAGTAAATAATATATATATATGCAAAATTATATTTAAAATTAAATGATGAGGATTGTATCTGATTTTTAGTAAGAGATTTTAAATTGGATTATTAACCTACTGTTAGCCTCCTTTATATTATTTTCACATCAAGGTCTAAAATATAAAGTAATTATTTTAATATACGTTACTATTTATTAATCAATCAACTAGATATGTCTTGCTGAGTGATTGTTGTCAGAGTTTCGATCGACAGGAGATAGTCGTAACGATAACGTCCGCCTTTTACTTTAATCAATCCATGATTTTGGCGTTGCTGCTACTAGACATTTCATTTGTTCCTCTTTTGATAGTTTATTCCATTTTTTAGGCATAAAAATTTGTCCTCGAATGAGGATGATAAAAATTTGGAATTAAACAATCAACCACACAATCACCTAAATGGTGTTGGGATTTTTTCGCTTTATTAAATAGAATCATTATTAAAACCTTTGTAATTTTTTCACTTGAATATTACAGTTTTAGACTTGTCTGATCTGTTTCAATTACACGATAAGCGTTTGACAATCATCCGTTTTCCGGCGAAATTCCCTCGCTCACTATTTTTTAATTCTACTTTCAAATTACTCACTATAGATTAATTAGAGACAAAAAAATTTTTCAATTTCAGGTTTGATTTACCTTTTTTATATTTTGTACGTGACGATTTAAATATATTTTCTGACCTTCGTGCTATCCGCCCGACGAATTAAATTAAATCATTTCAGTCACAGAGAACTTTTTGAGAGGATTAGACCATTTTTCTTTAGTGAAAGTGTGCATTTGAAAAAAGTCGATGGAGCTATAAATGGAATGTCTCTTCTTCTTGTAGTTTTAGCTACTTCCTTAAATATAAAAAAATGCATTAAAAAAGCCCTTAGGGCTTGGTTTGAAGTGGTGGCGGGGGGAAGATTTGAACTTCCGACCTTCGGGTTATGAGCCCGACGAGCTACCAGACTGCTCTACCCCGCGTAGCAAACAAAGCATACATCTTTAAGTGTCGCTAAAGAATAATTTGTTTTCGTTATGGGACCTTTAATTGTCCTTTAACTTCTAAATATATGCCAGGTTTCTTCTGGAGGATCATTTCATCCATTTCATCTAATGCCGATGGAGTGAGCCATTCAAGCTGTCTAAGAAGATGTATGGCTACAGCGTGTTTTGCTCTTTTTGATCCATCTTCAACCTTTATTGAGAGTCCAATTCCTTCACCTAAAAGACCTATACATTGGATTCCTTCACTTCCGCCTTTGCTGACGATTTGTTTGTGACCTCTTTTAATTATTTCCGAATCAAAACAGCCTTTCCCAGCAAGAAGATCTGGGTGATTTGTCATTGCACGAGTTATTTTTTCGAATTCTGGTTGGTCTGATTTTGATAAATGAGCGTATAAAAGAGCCATCTGGGACAAACGTAAAAGTAAGGTCGGGGCTCCACAGTCGTCTCTTTCGGCAATCAATTCTTCAGCGGGTATTTTTAATATCTCTGAAACTCTTCGGAAAATTTCTTTTTGAAGTGGATGATGTCCCATTAAGTAGCTATCTAAATCCCAGTTCATTTTTTTGCAAGTTGCAAGAAATGCTGAATGCTTTCCTGAACAATTATGTTGAAGATTGCTTTCTCTGTTTTTGGGGATGGGGCATTTGAGTTCTTTTATATCTATGTTTGCATTCCAAAGGAGCTTGAAAGCTGTTCTCGCTTGCTCAGCTGAGCCAGAATGAGAACCACATGCAAGAGCCAAGGTTTTGTTGTCTGAATTGTATTTTTCTGAAGTACCGCTTGTAAGGAATGGCAAAGCTTGGAATGGTTTCAGTGCGGACCTTATGAATGTTTCATATTCACATAAGCCTGCTTTCATTAATATCCTGCCTTTCGTATCACATATCGAAGCGTGTGCTCTGTGTATGGATTCAACACTTGAACCTCTTTTTACCAGAACCTTCATAGGATTTATTTCTTGATTTAACGACTTTCCTTGTATATTCATGTATAATTCATTTCTAAAATTGTAAATAATAATAATATAATAATAACTGCGATTAATAGTATTATTATTACTTTTAAATGATTTAAAATTGGTTTGATTTGGTATTGAGCTACAAGTAATTCTTTCGCTCTCCAATCAATAGGTTTTTCCCAGACCTGTCCGTCATACCATCCAGACTCTTCATATTCAATATTTTCAGAATTAAGACGTTTGTATATGTATAACCAACTTAGCCATTGTCTTACTAGTAATAATATAGGAAAAAAAAGAGAGGAGGTGAAGCTTACTAATGCAAATTCAAAAATGTTGTTTTTTAAGTAATCACTTCCGTAAGATATTATTAAACAAATTGGTGTAGTTAAAAACCAGCTAAATAATAATTTTCTATAGAAAATACTTCTTTCTAAAAAAGGCCATGAAATTATCCATGAATTTCTAATACTATTAAATTCATTTAAGGGCCTTTGGTTTATTGGAACAGGGCATATTATTTTATCCATCTTTTAAGGCTATTAATTTATTATTAATAAAATCATGAGTAATCCCATTGCTCCAAAATGATTCTAAATCATAGAATTTTCTTTCATTAGGTTGAAAAACATTAATTATTAGATCTCCGTAATCTAACAAGGCCCATTTCGCTTCATTTATTCCTTCCTTCCGAAGAGGAAGTAGATCAGCTTCTTCTCTTAGTGTCTGTTCTACATTATTAACTATCGCTCTTACTTGAACATCGGAGAGTCCTTCTGTAATTAATATCCAATCAGCAATACTGGAAACCTCGTCTACTTTTAAAAGTTTTATATTTCCTGCTTTTCTATCATCGCAAGCAACTGCAGCTAGTTCAACTAAACCCCTACTATCCATAAACATTTTCACTCGTAACTGATTTTTTAGATCCCTCCTGAGCTGCCATTTCTGCTCGAGCTCTTTCAGCACTCTTTCTGAGTGCTTCTAATCTGTCTTCATAAAATGTACGCTTTTTTTTCTTTCTAGATTTTTCTACTAAATCTTTTAATGCTCCGCCAAGACTTTTATATGCATTTGGAACGCTATATCCAAATCTGCAAGCTAAATCTATAGCCCTCTCATCAGCGGATATTGCATCTTGCAATCGTTTCTCTGAATTATTTTTCAAGTAAAGCCTATAACCTGCAAAACCTGACAATCCAAGTGCCATTAAAAGTAGCAATCCATCTTGAACCCATAATTCTCCAATGGCACCACCTAAACCTATTGCAAGAGCTGCCATTTCCCACCCATCTCTTGGAATAGTGTCATTTTGAATGCGTCCCACCTCATGCCAAAACAATAGATTTCTATGATCTTGAGCTAGATAGTCCCATTGCTCAAGGTCAACTTGAATCTCCACTTCATCTCGCCCAATTTCTTCAAGCGTGATTAGAGGAGGATCTATTGCTGCTGCGGCTTCAATGAATACCCAGCTTTGGTTCTCTGGTGGCAGCAGCCCTTTAAGGCGCTGTAGTTCGCTCATACTCTTTGTTTCTTATTCGGAAAGTTAGTTAAACTTTAATGGTAGTTTGCCGATCTAGGCAGTAGATGATAAACAGATACCTAGTATGTGTGACATAAATGAAGTTTACAAGAAATTCAAATGCCACGGCGTAAAGATATACGTCGGATTTTGATACTAGGGTCTGGACCAATTGTTATTGGACAGGCCTGTGAATTCGATTATTCCGGTACCCAGGCATGTAAGGCGCTAAGAAGCGAAGGTTTTGAAGTTATTTTAGTTAATTCTAATCCAGCTTCAATAATGACGGATCCTGAAACGGCAAACAGGACATACGTTGAACCACTAACGGCTTCAGTTGTTGAACAAATTATAGAAATAGAAAAACCTGATGCCCTATTGCCCACAATGGGTGGGCAAACTGCTTTGAATATTTCAGTTGAATTGGCTGAATCAGGCATTTTAGAAAATTACAATATTGAATTAATTGGTGCAGATCTTGAGGCAATTAAAAAGGCAGAGGATAGAAATTTATTTAAAATTGCGATGAATAATATTGGGGTTGATGTTTGTCCATCTGGTATTGCTTCTAATCTTCAAGAAGCTGAAATAGTTGGAAATGAAATTTCTTCATTTCCAAAAATTATTCGTCCTGCTTTCACATTGGGAGGAAGTGGAGGTGGTATCGCCTATAACCAGGATGAATTTTTAGAATTATGTAAAACAGGTCTAGATGCTAGTCCTGTATCTCAAATACTTATCGAAAAATCTCTTTTAGGTTGGAAAGAATTTGAGTTAGAAGTTATGAGAGATTTATCAGATAATGTTGTAATTATATGCAGTATTGAAAATATAGATCCTATGGGAGTTCACACTGGAGATTCGATTACAGTAGCTCCAGCGCAAACTCTAACTGACAGAGAATATCAAAGGCTAAGAGACTATTCAATTTCAATAATTAGAGAAATTGGAGTAGCAACTGGTGGAAGCAATATTCAATTTGCAATTAATCCCAATAATGGTGAGATTATTGTGATTGAGATGAATCCTCGTGTTAGCAGATCATCAGCTTTAGCAAGTAAAGCAACAGGTTTTCCTATTGCTAAAATTGCAGCTCTCTTGGCTGTTGGTTTCAGATTAGATGAGATTATTAATGATATTACTGGCATGACTCCCGCTTGCTTTGAACCTTCAATTGATTACATAGTTACTAAAATACCTCGTTTTGCGTTCGAAAAATTCTCAGGAAGTTCTTCAATTCTCACTACCTCAATGAAGTCAGTAGGAGAGGCTATGGCAATAGGAAGATGTTTTGAAGAATCTTTTCAAAAGGCAATACGATCCCTTGAGACTGGTTTAAGTGGTTGGGGTTGTGATCGTGAAGAGGAAAAGCTTTCATCTATTGAATTAGAGAGAAAATTAAGGACTCCTTCTCCAGATAGAATTATGTATGTCCGATTGGCCATGCTGCATGGTCGTAGCGATAATGAAATTTTTTGTTTTTCTAAAATAGACCCTTGGTTCTTATCTAAATTTAGGAATATAGTAAATGCTGAGCAGAAATTACTAAAGTATGAAAGTATTAATCAATTAGACTCTAATTTTTTATTTAAACTAAAACAACTTGGATTTTCCGATCGTCAAATTGGATTTGCATTGAATTCAGATGAATTAACAATTAGATCCAAAAGAATTGCCCAAAGAATAATTCCTATTTTTAAAACAGTTGATACATGTGCTTCTGAATTTGCCTCTAATACACCTTATCATTATTCAACATATGAAAGACCAGCTTTCAAGATAGATAAAGATGGAAAAATAATTAAAAATATCAATCTTAATGAGATTAAAGTTGATAACAAAAATAAAATTTTAATTCTTGGTGGTGGCCCTAATCGTATTGGACAAGGAATTGAATTTGACTATTGCTGTTGCCATGCTTCTTATCAAGCTCAAGTGGAAGATTTTACAACAATAATGATAAATAGCAATCCTGAAACAGTTTCTACTGATTATGATACAAGTGACATACTTTACTTTGAGCCACTAACTCTAGAAGATGTTCTAAATGTTATTGAGGCTGAAGATCCTTTTGGAATAGTTGTTCAATTTGGAGGACAAACTCCTTTAAAACTTTCATTACCAATATTAAATTGGCTAGATAAATCTGAAAATCTAAAGTTGCGTACTAAAGTTTTAGGTACTTCTCCAAAATCAATAGATTTAGCTGAAGATAGAGAGCAATTTGATAAGGTTTTGAGGCGATTAAGTATTAGACAACCCAAAAATGGTCTTGCTAGAACTTTTGAAGAATCAATAGAAGTAGCTAACATAGTTGGTTACCCACTGGTTGTTAGACCTTCATATGTCCTTGGCGGTAGAGCTATGGAAATTGTTTATGAACAAGATGAATTAGAAAAATATATAAATGAAGCTGTAAACGTTGAGCCTGATCATCCAATTTTAATTGATCAATATTTAGAGAACGCAGTTGAGGTTGATGTAGATGCTTTATGTGACGTCAGTAAAGATGTTGTCATTGGAGGCTTAATGGAACATATTGAACCAGCGGGTATTCACTCCGGTGATTCGGCCTGTTGCCTGCCTGCGATAACTCTTTCTGAAGAATCAATCAAAACTATAAAAAAATGGACTAAATATTTGGCTATTGAATTAAATGTTGTTGGTTTAATTAATCTTCAATTTGCTGTCAAAAGAGATAACAAAGGAAATGAGATTGTTTACATTATCGAGGCAAATCCAAGGGCTTCAAGAACTGTTCCTTTCGTTTCTAAAGCTACTGGTATCCCTCTCGCGAAAATTGCAACTCAGTTACTCCTAGGTAAAAAACTTAAAGATATTGGTTTAAATCAAGAACCAATTCCACCTCTTCAAGCAATCAAAGAAGCTGTAATGCCCTTTAGACGTTTCCCTGGCTCAGATAGTGTTTTGGGACCAGAAATGCGTTCAACAGGAGAGGTGATGGGATCTGCTGATTCATTTGGCATGGCCTATGCAAAATCTGAACTTGCAGCCGGGGAGGGATTGCCTACCTCTGGTTCTGTCTTCTTATCTACTCATGATCGAGATAAAGCTGCATTAATTCCTGTGGCGAAAAAATTAATTGGGTTAGGTTTTTCATTATTAGCAACCTCAGGTACTTCTAAATATCTCCAAGCATTCGGTTTAAATGTTGAAATGGTTTTAAAAGTTCATGAGGGAAGACCCAATATCGAGGATATGATTCGATCTGGAAAAGTTCAGTTAGTAATCAACACACCTATTGGAAGGCAAGCAATTTATGATGACAAATATCTTAGGAAAGCAGCACTTGACTATTCAGTACCAACTTTAACTACCTTAAAAGGTGCTAGCGCTGCAGTAGAAGGTATTCAGGCATTGCAGAGTCAGTCCTTATCAGTTTCAGCATTACAAGATATTCATTCTTAAACATCTTTTGATATTTATGTAAATTTAATATCTTGTAATCTCAATTATAAATATTATTTATTTTATGATATTTATTTCTATAAATTGTTAAATATCAATTTTATAATCACTTTTTTCAGTGTCTTTTCGATCATTTTTGGCAAAGCTCTATTACTACCTGATTAAAAATTCACCTTTTTTTCAAATTTAGACATACAATTATGTTCTTGCTTGATAATTGGAATGACCGCAACAGCTTCTTCTTCCCCAAAATTAAGAGTTGATACACGCGGAACTAATGAGTTGCCGCCACATTTAGATGAAAACCTTTTAACACCTCGTTTCTATGTAACCGAATTCAAGAAAGCGGCCAAGACAGAATTAACTGATGCACGTGAAGAGTTCGAAGCAATGCTATCAGAAATGAAAGCGGATTATAACTGTACTCATTTTGATAGAAAGGCAAGTCTTGATAGATTAAAAGAATTGCCTCAGAAGGCAAAAGAGACTTATGAGAGTTATTTAGTTAGATCAGTCATATCAGAGTTTTCTGGATTCCTACTATTTAAGGAGATTTCAAACCGTTTAAAGAAAGAGGGAAATAGGGATCTTGGCAAACTATTCCAGTTTTTAGCTAGAGACGAAGCTAGACATGCTGGCTTTCTCAGCAGAGCATTAGTTGCAGAGGGTATTGAAGTGGATCTCCCTCATCTAGGTGGAAAAAGAGCAGCAACTTGGTTCCCCATAAGTTGGGTTATTTACTCTGTATATCTTTCAGAGAAAATTGGATATTGGAGATATATTTTAATGGATAGGCACCTTAAAGCTAATCCAGGGGAAGCTTTTGCTCCCTTATTTGACTTCTTTGAACCATGGTGTCAAGACGAGAATAGGCATGGCGATTGCTTTACTGTAATGATGAGATGCTGGCCTGGAATTACTAAAGGTTGGAGAGGTAAGTTATTAAGTCGTTTTTTCCTTTGGAGTGTATTTCTTACTCATACATTGACAGTTTGTGAAAGAGGAGAATTTTATGAATTATTGGGTATTGAGCCTAAAGAATTTGATGAGGAAGTTATTAAAAGAACTAACCACACATCTAAAAATGCATTCCCTTGGGTATTTAATTTAGAAGACAACAGATTTTGGGATTTAAGAAATAATATTATTGAAGCTTTCAGAGCTTTTGTCTCCACAAAAGGGATATCTAAACCAGTTAAATTTATAAAATTTGTTTCTTTAATTTTTCAGCAATTTGCTTTACCTATGGAGGCAACTAACGCATTAAGATACGATAAGGATGTTAATTTTACTGGTGGAGATATTCTGAATTTTTGGACTGACAAGTAAGAGTATTTAGAGCTTTTAAATATCAAAAGGATTGCCAGCTTGAGTTTCCAGTCCTTTGAAATATTTACCAAATTGAGCGTTATAGACTTCGTCTTCTTCTTGTGTCACGCATTCCAAAGGTCCAATAGCTTTTGAAACGCATAACAAACCATAACCTTTATCTCTAAGCTCTTTAGACAAACCTATACAAGCTTCTTGATCCATTTTTCCTGAAATTATTTTAACTGCGCACTCTGAGCAGCAGCCGTTTCTGCAAGAGAAAGGAAGCCTATTTCCGATAATTTCGCCATTCTCATCTTTGGATTCGAAATTTCTCAAAATGTACTCACCTTCAGGTACCTCAAAGGTATATGTTTTTCCTTCCTGTTTATGATGGATAGTTATTTTATGAACAGGCTTCATAAGGTTATTTATTTCTGAATTGATATATCTTTTATTTCTGGTGGTTCAGGGGGCAAACTTGCATGCTCCCAAAGCTCATCGATATTGAGTTCTTTGCTCAACTTTTCTCCTCCAAAGCGAAGCTTTAGCCAAGCTATTGTTGTTGCATCTTCCGCTACAACTGCTTCATAACCCTCTTTTTCAGTGATATTGAATTTGCTGACTAACGAACAATTGAGATACCACATAGGATAATCTGCGCCTCTGCGATCCCTTCTCTCATGAAAGGATTCTCTTAATTGTCCATTACCCTGTAGTTGTCCTTCTGGGGCGATAAGTACATTTAGGGCTTTGGTCTCTGACATTATTTAGGATCAGATATATAGATCTTAGGCAAGATATCCTAGGACCTTAAGTAAATAACTTTAGTAAAATGACTTACATTTATGCAACTAGTTTGATAGATCTTCACAAGATTTCCTTATTATTTTCAAGTAATCTTTCTAATTATTTAAAGAGGTAAATATACTTTTTTCTTATTTGAAAATTAATTATTTAAGCCTCTTTTTTGGGAGCCTCAGCCTTCGCTTTAAGAGCCTCTGCCTCAGCAGCTTTCTTCGCTTCTTCAAAATCAATTCTGTTTTGTAGTTGACCTGAAGCTCTCATCCAATCATTTACGCTAGCTTCCTTGCCAGCGGCTTCACATTCCTCTTGATACTTCAAGAATGGATACCAATGATGTGTCGCATTCTTGGAATCTGTTAAATTAGTCAATTTCTTAAGTATTCAATGATTTAATTATCGCATCATATTTTCTTCTTTTGGCAGCATATTAATTTTTTATAGTAATACTTCTAACCTTTGTTGAACTTATTACTCTTAGTTCGTTTTGAATGAAAATCCGATTTTGATGAAACTAGCTTTTATTGGTCTTGGATCTATTGGGAAACCAATGTCTGAGCGACTTATTGATAATGGTTATTATTTGAATTTATATCAGAGAAATAAACAAAAAAAGGATGAAAAAAGAAAATATTTTGTTGACCCTATAGAGGCTGTTACTGACTGCGATGGACTCTTGATTTGTGTTACTGATGATAATGCGGTTGAATCTGTTTTATTTGGAGATAATGGAGTAGCAGACTCACTAAAGCCGAAATCTTTTGTGATTGATTTCTCTACAATAAGTCCTAATAAATCTATCTCCATACATAAGAGATTAGCTAAAAAAAATATCTTTTATGTTGACTGTCCAGTTTCAGGGGGGACAGAGGGAGCTGATAAAGGTTCACTGTCTTTGTTTATTGGTGCAAGCAAAAAAGAGTGCTTATCTTTTGAACATATATTTAATGTCCTCGGCAAATCAATTAATTATTTTAATGGCGTAGGTAAAGGCCAACAAGTCAAAGCTCTTAATCAAATATTAGTCGCAGGAACATATGCCGCAGTAGCCGAGGCAATGGAATTAGGGAAATTGCTTGATTTGCCCATGGATGATGTTGTTTCTGCTTTAAAAGTTGGAGCAGCGAATTCATGGCCATTAGAAAACAGATCAAAAGCAATGTTGATTGATAAACATCCCTTGGGATTTAAATTAAAGTTGCATCATAAGGATTTATCTATTGGCATTGATCTGGCTAAATCTATAAATATTGACTTACCAATAGCTTCTAAAGTAAAAGAGATTGAGCAACGATTAATGCAGGCTGGTTTGGGTGAATTAGATATCTCTGTTCTTCATAGGTATATCTCAAATAAAAGAATAGATCACTAGAATTATTGTAAATATTGGTTTTTAAGAACTTATTGTATTTACAAATACAAAGAAGTATGTTATGTTTATAATAATTATTTAATTCTTAAATTTTTTTATGAAGTTGGAGAAGCAGCACGCGAAACTTATAAAGTTGCAAACTAAAGCTGAGTCTTGCATGTCTCGTGAAGAGGCTCAGAAGATTATTCGTAAGGCTGAGAAAGCTCAATCAAAGATTTCAGGATAGTTATTTATTCTTTAAGTCATTAAACATTATACCTTCATGCTTTTGGAATTTAACACTCCAAAGATTTGAACAAATTGATTTTAATTTTTCTATTAAAGTATTTGTATCTCCGCTATTAATCCAATTTGATTTTATTTCCGGAATATTATTATGCATACTTTCAAAACTAATTTCTGCTAGTAATAATCCAGTTTCATTGTTTGCTATTTTAAGACTACCTTCAGTAGTTCTTTGAAATATCCTTAGTAATAAATCAAGTATTATCTTTTCGACTTCTTTGTTAGACGATTGACTTAAAGGATCAACTCCTGAAAAAGTTTTTCCTCCAAGAGGCATTAATCTTTTATTATTTTGCTCTGCAAGAGCAATCGCTATTACATATTTTTGTTCTTCCATTTAGTTTTAACAACCTATAAATTTTTCACTCCTTTTATTTTATCTGCTATGTAGGCAAAAATGTTTTATCTTAATGTTGAAGCATTTGAAAATTAATTGCACAATAATCCTAGTGACTTGATCGTTGTAGATCAGCTGAGTAAATATTATCGAGTTGCAAACAAACAACCTGGCTTTAAGGGTACTCTTAAGCATTTTTTCGATCGCAAGACTTATGACGTCCCTGCCGTCACTGATATCAGTTTTAAAATTTCACAGGGAGAGGTCGTCGGATTTCTCGGAGCTAATGGAGCTGGTAAGACCACTTTATTAAAAATGATGTGTGGTCTTATTCATCCATCGACAGGGTTAGTTGATGTTGGAGGTTTCTCTCCTCAACGAAGGCAACCTGCTTTTCTAAAGGAGATAACTTTGGTTATGGGGCAAAAGCAACAGTTGATTTGGGACCTTCCTCCCATGGACTCTTTGTATGTAAACGCAGCTGTATATGGTTTGTCTGACCACGAAGCAAAAGTAAGAATTAATGAATTAGCTGAAATGCTTGAATTAGGAGAAGAACTTACAAGACCTGTAAGAAAGTTGTCTTTAGGACAAAGAATGAAATCTGAAATTCTTGCTGCCTTGTTGCATAAACCATCTGTCCTTTTTCTAGATGAACCTACTCTTGGTCTAGATGTAAATGCTCAAGCTAGAGTTCGTAGTTTTTTATCTGAATACAACAAAAGAACTGGTGCGACAATTTTGCTAACTAGTCATTACATGGCTGATATAACAGCATTATGTCCAAGAGTTATCTGTATTCATAAAGGAAACCTTTTTTATGATGGTGACCTTGATTCACTGGCTAATTCATTATCACCCTCAAGAGAGGTAAAAGTTGAATTGAAAAAACCATGTACAAGTGAACAATTTGAAAAATATGGTGAGATTCAAGATTTAAATGATCGTTTTGTATGTTTATTAGTTTCAAGAGAGAAATTGACAGATGTAGTAAGCAATCTATTAACTGATTTCGATATTATCGATTTAGAGATTAGTGATCCTCCTATTGATCTACTGATAGGAGAATTATTTATTAAAGGTGAAGTCAATTGAGAATATTTGGATTGTCTTTCAAGGTTATTAAGACCCTACTAACAACACAATATGCATATATGTTGGAATATCGAATAGAAATAGCTTTATGGGCTCTATCTGGAGTACTACCATTTATTATGTTTTCTCTTTGGAGTCAAAATGATGTTGGTAATTCATTTGGTCTAAATGATATAGAGTTGGCAAGATATTTTTTAAGTGCTTTTCTAGTTAGGCAATTTTCAGTTGTTTGGGTCGTCTTCTCGTTTGAGGAGGATTCTCTCTCTGGTCGATTATCTCCATATTTGCTGCAGCCTTTGCACCCTCTTTTTAGATATGTAGCTTCTCACTTGGCAGAGCAGGCAACAAGACTTCCTTTCGCAATAGCCATAGCTATTACCTTTTTTATATTAAATCCATCATCTTTTTGGCTTCCTTCACTGCCTCAATTGTTTTTGGCGTATTTATCTACTCACTTTGCTTTTACTATCGCTTTCCTTCTTCAAAGTTTAGTCGCTGCACTTTGCTTTTGGACTGAAAAATCTAGTGCTCTTGAGAGATTAATATTTGTTCCTTATCTTTTTCTTTCTGGTTTATTAGTACCTTTATCAGCCTTTCCTTCTAACGTTCTAAAACTGGCAATGTTAACACCATTTCCCTATCTAATTAATTTTCCAGCAAAGATTTTATCAGGGATGCCAGTTGATATTTTTAATGGCTTTTTAGCTCAGATCTTGTGGATTTCAATACTGGTACCTTCTGTAAATATTCTTTGGAAACTTGGTGTAAAAAGATATACAGCAATGGGAGCCTAATATGCAGCGTTACTTTAAAACTATTAGATTATTTTGGTCTACAGCATTTGCTTCTCAACTTGAATATCAATTAAATTTTTTAATTGAGTTGTTAGCTATGTTGGGAACTCTTTTGGGAAGTGTATTTATATTATCCCTTTTTTTTACTGGAGGAAGGCAATTAGGAGATTGGACTTGGGAATCAGCCTTAGTTATTCAGGGAGTTTATACCTTTCTCGATGGTTTAACGAATGCTCTTTTACGACCAAATTTAACCGAGATCGTTAATTACGTTAGAGAGGGTACTCTCGATTATGTTTTATTAAAACCAATTGATAGTCAGTTTTGGCTATCAGTTAAAAAGTTTTCTTTTGCAGGATTACCTGAAATTATTTTAGGAATTTCAATTGTTTTTTGGGCGGCTATCCAATCAGGTTCATCTTTTTCAATTTACTCATTATTTGTATTTAATATTTCCTTATTGATTGGTTTTATTATTCTTTATTCAGTTTGGTTCCTAATTGCTGCATCAAGTATTTGGTTCGTTAAGACATGGAATGCTACAGAAGTTCTTAGAGCTTTGTTAGCTGCAGGTAGATACCCTATTTCCGCTTATCCTGTTATTTTGAGATTCATATTTACTTTGGTTTTACCTGTAGCTTTTTTAACCACTTTTCCTGCTGAGGCAATTCTTGGAGAACTTAAATTTAATATAATATTTTTTGGCCTAATATTAAGTAGTTTATTTTTTATTTTTAGCAGACTCTTCTGGAAATTCGCCCTTAAACATTATACTTCTGCCTCAAGTTAAATTATTTAATTAATTTCATTAAATATTTTTATTTTAACGATATTTATAAATTATGAGCTTATTGTCCAATACCAAAGAATGAATTGAATATGAATAATAAACTAAAGACTGAGAGGAATGAAATCCCAAACCAGCAAATTGTTTTTAGAACAATTCCGTAATGAAATTGACTTTTGACTAATGAGCTATTCATAGTATCCATAGCCATCCATGCAAAGAAAGGAGCTGTCAGGAAACTACCGGTCATTGCCCCGAAGACATAGTCTTTAACTCCAATTCCTCCAGATTTGGCAATAAGAAGAGCACAAAGTGATGCAAAAACATGAAATATTATCCATTTCTTGAGACGTTTCTTTTCAATCAAAGTAGAGCTATTACCCTTGTCTGAGCGAGTTATCAAACCATGAGCTGATGAGATGCTCCTGGGATATGCATCTAAACATGTAAGCGTAGTGCTGAACATTGCAGCAAAAGCTGCAGGTACAATTATCCACTTTGCCCATCCACCAATGGATTCTGTATACAAGCGGATCAAATTCTGAGCAAAACTAACTCCTGAACCTGTAAGCATTTCATCGCCAGTGCCATACATTGTGTATGCACCAAGTATTAGAAAGAAAATTGCAGTTAAAACAGTGATGAAATATCCAAGATTGAAATCAAATTCTGCTTCTTTCAACGTGGCTGTGTGATCTGTCTCTTTAGCTCTTGAAAACATCCACAATGAAGGCCATATACAAAGCTCTACTGGACCAGGCATCCAACCCATAAGAGGAATTAGAAAACCAAGGTTTGAGAGAGTCCACGGAGAGGGTCTGCTATTCAAGAATGAAATATTGATATCTCCAGCGGGGCCTTTAATAAGTAAAGAGATAACAGCAAAAAATGTTAATACTGTAAGCAAAAATACTAGTATTTTAGATATCCTATCAAGAGCTTTATATTGGCCTATAAATAATATTAATGAACAGACTATTAATATACCTATAGCTAAATCTAAAGCAGGAAAGGATGAAAAAATTACTATATTTTTTAAAAGGAGACCAGTAACAAAGCTAACGGCAGAAATAGTAAAGGTTCCTGTAATTAAACCAACTATTAAATATAAAGGTAAATAAAATTTATTACGTTTTTGAAATCCCTCTAAAAGTGATAATCCAGTCACTGCTGTAAATCTTGTTCCAACAAGTAAAAAAGGATATTTAACTAGATTTGTTAATAAAATAAGTCCAAAAAGCGAAAATCCAAATTTGGCACCCGCTGTAGTTGATGACATTAGGTGTGACCCGCCTATGCATGCTGCAGCTAAGAGGATTCCAGGGCCAAGGCTTTTTCTATAACCCATGGATTTACTTGAGGCTACTTTTTCCATTTGATTGGGAGGTTAGTTTATTTTTACAATAAAAATAATTTTTTCAATTTAAGTACATAAAGATTATTATTTTATACTTAGATATCTTTTTATTAAATTGTCTTTTTCTAAGTTCTATTTATTGCCCAGTGTCTATAGGCTTTAATTAATGACTAGTTCTGTTAACCTATATTTGGCTTCAGGAGTCAGTGAGGATAAAAGCTTTTGGCTTGTTAACTTTACTGAGGATGATGATATCTTGAATTCTACAGGTTTTGAATTGCTTGAGTGCTATAGAAAGGAATTATTTGGTATTGAAGCTGCAAATGAAGTTAAAGAAGCAATTAATAGCACATTAGATATTCTGGCTTTTGATTCTAAATTTGATCGATATAAATTAGATAATTCTATTATTGGTTACTCTTCTGAGATTCCCATTAACATAATTGAAGATATTTTTGATATATGGGCCTATAATTATAGTAATGATATTCTATGGAAAAAATATATTGGTTTATTGAACTTAAGAAAAAAAATAAAAACCAATAATTATTATATTAATTTAGGATTAAAAGGTGATACTTATGAATTTGCTACTAAATTAAATGGATTATTGAGTTTTAGTCCAAACAACTTGTCATTTAGAGTTGATAAATCTAATGATTTGATGTGGTAAAAATCGTTTATGATCGAGATTTATTGTATAAATCTCGATCTTTATTAGCTGCATTGATACTTTCCCAGGGAAAAATTATACATTCATTATTTTTTATATATTTATAAGAATTCCACCATGTAGCCCCTTTTTTGCTAACCCATACATGAGTTTCTGTACCTTTTAAATATCTTATTTTTTCAAGTGTATGACCCTTTTCGTATATAATTAACTATGAGAGAATTACTTTTAGACTCTTCTAATAGTGGTAGTTCAAGTGAATGACTTACTGCAACGGCAATAAATAGTCCTCACCTAGGGAAAGCATAAACTCCTTAGGATTTTTTATTTTTACATTTCATACATATTTAATATAGGCATTTATCAAGATTTGACCAGTTCAACTTATTTAGTTATAGGTATTTACTATGATTTCTTTACTCTTAAGGTATATTTTTAAAACTTCCTAGATAAACTGTAGTACCCCATAAAGCCACCTATGGTGAGTATGCCAGCTATCGGAGCCGATAGATTTAATGGCGTCGCCCAATCGTGAACCATCAATGAAGCTAACATAAGATACTTTTTATAGTTAATTCTAAAAATACTACATCTATTTTAGTTTTGTTATTATGTTCGTAATAATTCACAACTATATTAAATTATTACCTCATTCAAAAATAATTTCCCTCTAATATTATTATTTTATTGATATAAATTTCTTTAATGTATTTTTATCTATGAATCATTCTTATTATTTGTTTCAAAGAATCTAGCTACTTGTCCATATATTTTTCCAAATAGCCAGGAAATAGCAATAAGGCCAAAAATCCCTAAAATTATTGTTACCGCTGAAATTCCTGCATCATTTGGGCCGTAATTTATTGCTGGGTCAAAACCTTCCACGATTAATTTAATTAGCTTTTTCCATATTAATATTTTTTTGATTTAATTTCCGATTCTTAACTTTCTTGAAATCTGTATATATTCAAATTTTTTATAGTTGAATTATGTATAATAATTATTATCTGAAATCATATAATGAAATGGGAGTATCACGTAGTCCATCTAAACGTAGACGAATCGTCAAGTATAAAAGAAGAATCGAGCAATCCTGAAGCTGCAAGTCAAAAACTTAAGGGTTCACTAAGTCCAGATTTTCTCAAAGATCAATTCCCTGAACAATATCAGGAAAATGAAGGATCCAATCATCCTGCTATTCAACTAAGTAAATTTCTAAATAAAAAAGGACTTGAGCGATGGGAACTTTCAGAAACAATTAAAATAGCTAATATGTTATTTCTTATCATGAAACGCCAAGTTGATTAGTAGTTTAGAAAATATCTTTCATCGTAAATATTAACCAGTTAATTAAATTGATTGGATTGGCTATCTTTTTAATAGCTCTATTTCCATTTAGCTCGTAGACAACCTTATATTTTCCTAATATGAGAACACTATTTTGAGGATTATACTGTTTTTTAGTTTCTCCCAAGCTATATTCTTTTCTTGTTTGTTCGTTTAATTCGGTGTTGAAAATCCAAATTCTTAGATTATTTTCAGTAATTAAGACATATCCAATACCCATCCCATCGGTCATTTTATAATCAACAATTTCTCCATTTATTATCTGAGGTAAGTTATCGAATAATTTGTTTGGTAGCAGAGTTTCTAATTTTGACTTATCTACTTTTATCTTGGACCCAATTGGTATTAGTGGATTTACTTCCATTATGAATAACTTTAGATTTTACTAAATTAACATATTTTTTGAATCAATGAATTAACTATCCATTTACTCAAAATTCCTTTATGTGTTGAAAAGCCTATCTTTGTTTCTTCTATATTTAAAGTCTTTAAAACCCTTTGGTTTCGTTTTTGTTTTCCTTTTTCCCCCTATACTCTCCTTCTTCTTTTAAATAATTAACCTTTACATAATTAATTCCAATTATCGTTAGTCTTATAAAGACAAAAGCCGTAGCTATAAATCCCACCAAGATAAAAATTGATAAAAGGGCAGACCCTAGATCTATTTCAGATAATTTGAGCATGCAAATAATCTCTACTAATTTATTTAATCTTTATAAGTCGAATTTTAATTCAAGATCAAATTATAAATAAATTTTAATTTATATTGGTTACAAGACATCAGTAGAAAAAAAAATAAAATGGATGCATAACTGAAATAGGAATATAAATTGAAAATGAATCAAACTCAATTTAAAATCCCACTTTCAAGCTTAAGGCCTTATACAGTTCATTATAGGAACTGTGATAATCAACGTCTTGAGAATTGCTTTTATGCATGTGATGCTTATGAAGCAAGATTACTTGCAATGGAATTTAATAGATATATTCATGAGCACCCAAATTGTATCGACCTTATTAGGAGGGAAATTATTACGAATATTTAGTCTATACATAATAGATGATTTTTGTATAAAAGAATTCATTTAGATTTATATGTTAAATATTGATATTTTTTCTCAAATCTTTTTGGGATTTATATCATTTTTATCTAATTTCATTTCTGCGTTATCTGGAGGAGGCGCAGGATTAATACAGCTTCCAGCTCTCTTATTTTTTGGCTTACCTTTCTCAAAAGCTTTAGCAACTCATAAGGTTGCTAGTGTTGCACTTGGCTTTGGGGCGTCAATCCCACATTTAAAGAAAAATAACTTACAAATAAAATACGCTTTTTTGATATTAATTTCGGGAATACCTGGCGTTTTAATAGGGGCCTATACATCTTCCATTTTGCCTAATAACTTTTCTACTACGTTATTAGGTTTTTTCACTCTGTTTCTGAGCTTTTACTCAATAAAGCAGAAAACACTTGGCAGTTCAAATCAAAAAATCCGAATTAGTAAGTTAAAAATACTAATCGGCTCATTAGGCCTTTTTATGATTGGTTTCGTCAATGGCTATCTTTCTTCTGGTACTGGGCTATTTGTGACGATTTGGATGATAACAATATTTGACTTATCTTTTTCTGAGGCGGTTCCTTATACCTTGATATTTGTTGGAATTTTTTGGAATGGTATTGGCGCCCTTTCTTTAGGATTAACTGGAAATATTATTTGGAAATATATACCTGTTTTGATTTCAGGTTCACTTCTAGGTGGCTATTTTGGAGCTTATTTTTCAATAATTAAAGGTTCTAAATTTATTAAGGTAGTTTTTGAAATAATTTCTTTTTCTGTTGGAATTTCATTACTAATCAAAGCCTTTTTATGAGTATTACTTTGTTAAAAGTTTTTTATACGCATCCAGCTTTTTCTAAATCATCTTGCAATTTACTTTCACAGTCTAAAACCCTTGCCCAACATGGCAATTGCTGCTTGACAGGTGATTCAAGGAATTTATTTATTGCGGGTCTTAATAGTTTCCCAAAAGTATGAACTGCTAGTTCTTCCTTATGTCGACTGTAGGGCAACTGATTAACTGAGGAATCTAAACTAAATTGTTTAACTCTATCTTCTCCTGCTCTTCGATATAAAACCTCCAAGTTTGCTAATTGAGAACTTGTAAGTGTTCTTGCTTCATGTTCCATCAAACCTCTTAAAACACTGGAAAGAATTTCAGTAGACATTTTTTGGAGGCCTTCATTAGCCTTTGAACCTATTTCTTTATGCTTGTGATCGAAAATCCCAAGATCCACTTGGGCAATTCTTGATATTCTTACATTTTTATAGACCTCTGATAGAAGCCCTATCTCCAGGCCCCAGTCACATGGGATCCTTAAATTCATTGCTAAGTCAGTAGTAAAAGCAAATTCTCCAGCGAGTGGGTATCTAAAAGACTGTAAATATTGGATGAATGGGGCATTCCCCATCAATTGTTCCAAACTTGATAGAAGTGGACCTACAAATAGTCTGGTAGCTCTACCTTGTAGTGCATTTGTCTCAAGAGATAAACGACTGTAAAAAGCTTTTACATAAGAAATCCCATTTGATTTTTCAAGTAAAGGTCCCAACATTCTTGCTGGATATTTAGAGTTGAATGTTCTGATATCTGCATCAAAAAGTGCTACAACCTCAGAGCTTTTTGTTGCCACACCTACTCCTTGCCATACGGCCCATCCTTTTCCTGGAACACCTAATAGATCTAGGCCATTCTTCTCTTGGTCTTTTAGCAATTCAATTACCGCGGGACTATTCGTCCATTGGACGTGAACTGGATATGGCATTTCTTTAAAGAAATCTCTTGCTTTTGCTACCTCTTCTCGATTATTTGCCGATAAAGCTATGACTAATTGATTTAAATTTTTTAATTCTTTTAAAGTGGTTCTTATTAGTTTTAATGCTGGCCTACTGAATTCTTCGTATAGGCATGGAATAAGTATTGATGTTGGCCTTTTTAATAGGTCTTTATTTATTTGAGATACTGGATCTTTTGCTAGTCCGTACTCATGAATAGTTGTGATTAAACCCTGCTGAAAGTCCATTCAAGAAAAAAGTTTTACAGATTCAAGGTGGGAGCTACGATGAGGTAGAGATGATTGTTTCCCTTTAAAGAGTGTCTGAGTTGGATAGTGAATTAGATGAACTGAGATTGTCTCTCAGAGAAATTTATCCTGATCACTCTGAACAAGAAATCAATTCAGTGTGGTCACAATTGTTGCAGATTCTCGATCCATTTCGTGTTAATAACGACACTGATGAATTAGAGATTAAATCAATTTGGGATGCTTCAAGTGTTGTTTTGATTACATACCCAGATTCAATTTATAGGAAAGGTGAATCAACATTAAAAACATTAACTGAATTCGTTAAAAATAGACTAGGCGCTCTTTCTTCAGTCATACATGTTTTACCATTTCTTCCTTCTACAAGTGATGGAGGATTCGCTGTCTCTAATCATGAAAAGATTGAAGATACTTTTGGGGATTGGAATGATTTAAAGGATTTATCAAGTAAGCACAAAATAATGGCAGATCTAGTTTTAAATCATGTCTCTTCTTCTCATCCATGGGTTCATCAATTTATAAAATCAGAGAATCCCGGTATTGGCTACATTGTTGCTCCATCTGAGACTCATTCTTGGGAGAAAGTTATAAGACCGAGAAATTCATCGCTTTTCACTAACATAAATACTAATCAAGGCTTTAAGAACGTTTGGACAACATTTGGACCGGATCAGATTGACGTTGATTGGAGTAATCCACATATCTTTTTAGAGTTTTTGAAATTATTGGTTAGATATGTAAATAATGGAGCTGAATGGATTCGACTTGATGCAATTGCTTTTATTTGGAAGGAGCCATACACTACTTGTTTACATTTAGGCCCAGTACACTTAATAGTTAAGCTTTTAAATAAATGCCTTAAGATTATAAAACCATCGGCTGTATTAATTACTGAAACTAATGTACCGGAAAAGGAAAATCTTTCTTATTTGATTGAAGGTAATGAAGCAAATCTTGCTTATAATTTTACTTTACCTCCTTTATTATTAGAAGCTATTTATACCGGTAAAACAGATTTGTTGAATAATTGGTTATCCAATTGGAATGAGTTGCCAAAGGATACATCACTGCTTAATTTTACTTCTTCTCACGATGGTATTGGTTTGAGAGCATTAGAAGGAATTATGGACGATCATAGAGTACATAATCTCTTGGTTGAATCTGAGAAGAGAGGAGGATTAGTTAGTCATCGTCGTCTTTCAAACGGGGAAGATCAACCATATGAATTAAACATTAGTTGGTGGAGTGCAATGTCTCACAATGGAGCTGATATCTCTTTACTACAATTTGAACGTTTTTTACTCAGTCAGATATTCACTTTATCTCTAAAAGGAGTTCCAGCCTTTTATCTTCCATCGATATTAGCTTCTCCAAATGATCTTGACTCTTTTAGAAAAACTGGGCAAAGAAGAGATTTAAATCGTGAGAAATTCGAGGCTAGCGAATTACTTGAGCTTCTAAAGAACTTTGATTCTCCTGCTAGTAAAAATATTTCATATCTTACTCACATAGTTAAAGTTAGATCAAGACTTAAGGCTTTTCATCCAGAGGCGAGTATGAAATGTATCTCTACTAATATTGATAATTGTGTAATAATTCAAAGAGGTTTGGGTGAAGAAAGTGTTTATATATTTTGTAATATGTCTAACAAATATTTAGATATTTATCCATTGAATGAACTTGATTTATGCAATTCATTTTCAAATAAAAGTTTAATTGATAATATTACAGGCTCTCATTTTAATACTGATACATTTAAACTTAATCCCTATCAAGTAGCTTGGTTCTCTTTAACTGATTAGTATTATGAAAAATAATTCTAGATATTGGATAGTTACAGATCTTGATGGAACATTGATGGATGAGAACTATGACATATCGCCTGCTAAGAAAACATTGAAGATGTTGTCAGAAATAAATATTCCTGTCATACCTTGTACAAGTAAAACAGCTTCTGAGGTTAGATATTTTAGAAATGAAAATAGGTTGTCAGATCCTTTTATTGTAGAGAATGGTGCGGCTATTTATGGGACTAATGAAAATAATTCTTCTGAGTGGGAGTTGGTCCTAGGTAAAAGTTATAAGGAATTGAGATTTATATTAATGAATATATCTAAAGAACTTAATTACCATTTGATTCCTTTAAATGATTTAAATAATAATCAAATATTTGAACTTACTGGTTTGTCTGAGCAAGGTATTGTTAGAGCTTTAGATAGGCAGTGGAGTGTTCCATTCTTAAATCCTCCTGATGATATTTATGAAGAATTAAAGTCTTTTTGTGATTCTTATAATGTTCATATTTTCAAGGGAAACCGTATGAGTCACTTGCTTTCTAATGAAAGTCATAAGGGCCAAGCCGTTAATAAATTAAAGGAGCACTTACAGAATAAAGATGTAAAGATAATTGCACTAGGTGATTCTCAAAATGATCTTCCTCTACTTGAATATGCTGATATATCTATTGTTATTCCTGGTAAAAATGGTCCAAATAAGTATTTACAGAATGGAATTGATAATGGATCTTTTAGATTAGCAAATGCTCCACATGCAGAGGGATGGTCAAATAGTGTTGCAGACGTTATTAATAATTTTAAGGATTTATGATAGATAACGAAATTAACTATGATTTCAATGATATTTTCCCAAGGGAAATAAAGGATGATTTCCTTTTCCCGCTAGAAACTTATCATTTATTCCTACAAGGTTTGTCGATTAACCCCTCTCTTTTTTTTAATAAATGGTCTAAGATTAACAATCAATCTATTATTGATAAATATTGGAAACCAAATACAAAATTAGATTGGAAATGGTCATTAGCTTTTCCTTTTTTCACCCTGTTAGAGAATTATATAAATTCTATAAATAATCCAATCATAATAGGCTTCTCAGGACTACCTGGCTCTGGAAAATCTACTTTAGGCTTTTGGATTGATAGTGTTGCAAGAGAACTATCTTTAGATATTAAAGTTATATCTTTGGATGACTTTTATTTGCCTGGAAAAGAAATGGATGCTGCAATGAATGGTAATCCATGGAATGTTCCTAGAGGTTTCCCGGGTAGTCACTCTATAGATTTATTGCATCATTCAATAGATAGATTTTTGAAAACTGGAGTTTTAATTAGTCCTACTTTTGATAAGTCTTTAAGAGATGGGAAAGGAGATAGATCAGGGTGGTGTGAATTAAAACCTAGAGTTTTAATTTTGGAAGGGTGGTTTGTTGGTTGTGAACCCGTTTTAGATTCATTGAAAATAAATGATTTGACTGGTGAAGAAATTAACTTATCATTAACTCAGAGTGAAAAAGATTACCGTATTTTGATTCAAGATTCACTGGATAAATATAGTGAAATTTGGAAAAAGTTTTATAAGATTTGGCATCTTAAGTCTTCTAAATTTGATAATACAATTCTATGGAAATCAGAGCAAGAAAATGAAATGATTAAAATAAAAGGTTCAGGATTGAAAGGTAACAATTTAACTAACTTTATACGTATGATTCAATGCTCAATTCCACAACAATCTTTATCTTTTATTAATTCAGATACTACAGTCGTAATCAATCAAAATCGTCGAATTGAAAAACTAAAGACTAATCAATACTAATTTCTATATTCCTAAACTATATTAAATAACATATATCATGAGTTTTGTTGGTTTATTTATTTTATCTTTTGTTAACTTTTATCTTTTACTTTAATTAAACACTATTATTATTAAATATAAATCTTACACATGCCTATAAAATGGCTTCATATGTCTATTTGATTCAAAACGGTGATTTATTCAATATTGGTTTTACTAACAACCTTGAACGAACCAGAATTGACTTAAGACCAGGTGAATTGCTTGCCTTTATAGTTACTGAAAAACCTGAACCACTTATCAGAAATCTTAGGAAAACATATGTTGATAATAGATTACCTGGCTCAGATTATTATCGACTTGCGAATTCACAGGTGAAAGAATGCAGATCTCTTCTAGAGGGAGATGGTTCGAATAAGTATTTTCAACCTTTTCTCAAAGGTCCAATTTTATTTATATTCTTTATGTTATCTTGGTTTTTATTAACGTATATTATTATTGAATTTGGCGTAAATCCTATTCTCAGTCGCTTTAGCTAATTTTTATTTATTTCTTTTTATAGATTAATAATATATACAGAATGTTGATTTCAAAAATTTCGTTTTCTTGTTAGATTGAGAGTACAAACGTGTATTTACGTAATTTGAATTTATCTAATTTTTTGATTTTTGTAGCAGTACCTTTTGTTATATCTGCTATTTTTTTTGGCACAAAGAATGGATATTACAATAGCGATGACTATGAGGGAGATGGATGCGCTCATGACGTGCAGAGGTGATTATTATTTCCATCTGACCCAAATAATTTCTTTTAATTATTTGAATTTTTGATGCATGTCCATTTACTATCAAATTGCCAGACAGGTTTGTAGATATCATTCTCAATTTTCGTTCCAGCTTCCATACACATTTTTTTTGTACCAATAGGAATTGCAAATAATGATGGACTCGTAATACCACTTACCTGTGGTTTTCCTCCGGGCCCTTGTCTATAACTACCAATTACAAGCCAGTAATCTGCCAGTACCTTATCTTGTAATCCTCCCAATGATGTCAGAGCAAGAATTAGTGATAATATAATTTTTTTCTGCATGATTTATTCTTATTTTTGAAATCATATCTATAATAATTGGAAATTTATAGAAATTTAACAAGCTTATGTTTTTATTATTTTCCAAATATGCTTGATGAAATTAGTCCTTATTTATTTATTTGCGTTAAATCATTTTTCCTAGGCATTATTCAAGGTTTTACTGAGTTTCTTCCCATTAGTAGTACAGCCCATTTGAAAGTTATACCTACTCTTTTTGGATGGAATGATTATGGTGTGTCTTTTTCCGCTTCTTTACAATTAGGAAGCGCAGCAGCTATTGTTTATTATTTTCGAAATCAGATTAGTTTAATAATTGATTCTTTTTCTTCAATCTTGAATGGTCGTAAGGTTTTAAATGATTATAATAACAGACTTTCTACTTATATTTTTGTAGCAAGTATCCCAATTTTTGTTTTGGGTTTAATTATTAAATTATATTGGCCCACTTACTCCGTTTCGAATTTTAGAGGTTTATTTTCCATAGCTATTACATCTATTATTATGGCAGTATTGTTAGCTATTTCGGAGATTTATGGTAAAAGAAAAAAGTTTATTGAGGATGTTAATTTAAAAGATATTATTTTATTAGGCATGGCTCAAGCTTTAGCTATTTTTCCTGGGGTTTCTAGATCTGGCATTACTTTGACCTCAGCATTGTTTTCAGGTATTGAAAGAAAAACAGCAGCTCGACTATCTTTTCTAGTTGGTATTCCTGCTATTTCAATTTCAGGACTTGTAGAATTATTTACTTTATTTAGATCTTTATCTGTAATAGAAATTATACCTACGATTATCGGGATTATATCATCTTTCTTTTCTTCAATATATGCTATTGACCTGCTTCTTAACTTCTTAGGTAAAAATAATACTTTTGTTTTTGTTTATTATCGTATAGCTTTTGGTTTATTTATTTTAGCAACTTTATGAATAGAAGTTTTCTATTTTATTTAGTTTAATATTGCATTATGAACTTCGTAGCTTTGATGAAAATTTTACCTAATTTATTCATTGTTTCTTTTGGAGAAATAGATGTTCCCACTTTCGTTTTTGCGTTAATTATTTTTTTAACTCTCTTCGTTTTCTTAGCAGTTCTAATTAGTACAACGAAATTAATCCAATCCTTAATCAGCGACTCTGATTAGTAATCTTAAGATTTTATCGGAACGGCGGGATTTGAACCCACGACCCCCACTACCCCAAAGTGGTGCGCTACCAAGCTGCGCTACGTCCCGTAAATTTAAATTATCATAGGGGGTTCCATAGATTTTAAATTTTTGATGATTTCCATTTAATTCTTTTCTTTGACGTTTTATTTATTCGTCTAATGAGTGAATTTCTATTTTCACTAGAATAACCATGAATACATAGTCTTTTAGCCATTAATCTTAACTCGTAGATACTCATCTTTGAGAGTCTTAACTCTATATTGTTTTTCCAGGCATCTCCCTCATACGGCAATTTAGATTTATGTTGAGTGGATTCGATTATATAGAATAACTCGGCAAAATATTCTGGAATAATTACAATTATAATCGCAAGAATATTGTATATGTTGATCCGGGCTCTTTCTAAATGGTTTTCTAACTTATTATTTTTCATATGTTTTAAAATTCACAAGCTAAGATTAAATTTTTTTGTTTAGCTTGGGTATGAAAATTCAGTATTTATCGAACTATCCATCCATTGAATTGTTTTTTCTTGTTCAATTTTCTCAGATTTGAAACTAAATACTAAAAAAAATACTAGCAACAATGTAGCAAATATAATTAGCAAAATAGTTTTGTCTGGTAATTGATCATTCATTATAAATTAGATTCAATAGGTTTATTCTCGCCTCTAAGAATACAATGATTTATATTCCAATTATAGTTAGACCAAATTCTTTTATCTAGTTTAAAGTTTGCACCACTAAAATCTTTAAATCTTACCTTCGTTGGCATTGCAGAGCAATATGGTCTGCTGCCAGGCTTGGCTAAATATTGTTGATGATAATTCTCAGCGATATAGAATTTAATATCATTCTTAATTTCTGTGGTAATTTCCCCGAAGCCATTATTTTTTAATTCTTTTTGATAGCTTTTTTTGCTTTCTATTGCTTTACTTAGTTGATCTTTACTCGTCGTATAAATCGCAGATCTATATTGGCTTCCACTATCGTTTCCCTGACGATTTCCCTGAGTTGGGTCATGGCATTCCCAAAATAATTTTAGTAAGTCACTTAGATCAATTTCATTATCATTCCAAACAACTCTTACGACTTCGGTATGACCAGTTAACCCAGAACACACATCTCTGTAGTTTGGATTTTCTTTTTCACCGCCAGCATACCCCACGGCAGTATTGATAACACCTGGCAGCCTCCAGAAACCTTTCTCAGCGCCCCAAAAGCAGCCACATCCAAACAATATTTCTTTCTCATGTTCTTTTAGTTTTGCGGTTAGTTCATTTTTTAATATTACATGTAGCACTTTTTTCTTTGATTTTTCTTTAATATTATATGAATATAGCTTATCAATTAAAGTTGTTAAATATTCAATTATATTTTTAATCATAACTTTAATTTATAGTTTCTATTTTTATATGATTTATTAGTGTTGTAACAAATGCAAATAATAAGAAAGGCAGGCTTAAAACAAGTATTAATCCTACACCTAAAAGAGCGAAAATTGGTCTTGATGATCCCATGAGTGCAAGACCGGCAGCAAGGCTTACAAAAATTACACCCATCCATGCAAGGATTTGAATGTAAATATCACCAAATGCGAGGTCGCAAATAAGTTTATATTTTGTTTGGTCGCTCATAATTTCATGATTATCTTAGTGAACATAATTGTTTTTCTACTTTAAATCCAATTCATATAAAATGATTAAAAAACTTTAATTAGTAATGATTAATCATCTGCTTGAAGTTTCTCTTTAGCTTTTTCTCTCTCCCACATGCTCTTATACAAACCGTCTTTCTTAATTAAAAATTGATGCGTTCCCTCTTGTACAATTTTTCCATCACTCATAACTAATATCCGATCACAAGCAGCAGCAGCTGATAATTGATGGCTAATCATTAATATAGTCTTGTTATATTGATTTTTTATTGATTGAAGTATTGCAGAGGCGGTTTTATTGTCCACACTTGCCAAGGCATCATCAAGAACAATTATTTTTGAATCTACCAGTAATGCTCTACTTAAAGCGGTTCTCTGTCTTTGGCCACCGCTAAGAGTTATGCCTCTTTCACCAACAAGTGTTTTCAGGCCATCTGGAAAACCTTTTATGTCATCTGTCATCCGGGCTTCATAAGCTGATTTCTGCACTTTCTCTAGTGACGCTTCTGTATTACCGTATTTTATATTTTCTGAAAGTGTTTCTGTAAAAAGATATCCCTCTTGAGGCACTATGGCTATATTACTTCTTAACTGATTTAGCTTTAAGTCCGTCACATCATTGTCGTCTAAAAATAAGCTTCCTTCATTAATTTTTATCATTCGCCCTAAAGCTCTTGCCAATGTCGTTTTACCGCAACCTACAGGCCCTACTAATGCAACTATTTCTCCAGGGTCTATTTTAAAAGATATTTCATCAAGTATTTTTCTAGGAGAATCTTCATATTTTATTGATAGATTTCTTGCTTCTAATTTTCCTGTAATATTTTTAGTTATATTTACAGTCTTTTCTTTATCTTTGATTGTAGGTTCATTATTTAGTAGCTCTTCTACTCTCTCTAAACTTACTTGGCCCAATTGAAAAGTATTAAGTGTAAAACCTAATAATGCTGTTGGGAAAACCAGTCTTTCTACATAAAGAATTAAAGCTACTAAACCCCCAACGGTAAGACTTCCACTGCTTAGTTGCCCACTCCCAATTGCAATAAGTAGAAGCAAAGATATTGAGGATAAACCTTGAAGTAGTGGAAATAAAGTACTTGCAGTTCTTGCAAGGTTAATAGCAGCATCTCTGTATCTGATATTTAATTTATTGAATGCTTTTTGCTCAGCTTGTTCTTGACCATAAATTTTAATAGCGCTAATTCCTGATAAATCTTCTTGGATTAATTCACTCAACTCTGATAATGCTTGCTGTTGCCTCTTTCTTTGTTTGACCATTCTTCCACCGAATAATCCAACTGTCCCCAGCAAAACTGGATAGACAGAAATAGCAAAGAAAGTTAAAAGTGGATCGATTGACAGCATCGCTGGCAATGTAAAGGTGTATGCCAAAAATGTGTTCGTAAGACTTAATACTGTAAATCCAAGCAATCTTCGAATGTTTTCTAAATCACTAGTGGCTCTTGTTATGACTTCTCCAGTTCCTATGGTTTGAACCCATCCAGGATCTTGTTCCAGCATGCGATCAAATAATTTTTGTCTCAATGAAACTTCTACTTGTCTACCTACTCCAAAGACGAGTTGCCGAGATATCAATCTCGTCACTCCCATAACTGTTGCTAAGAGTATTAACCATGTCGACTTATTTAAGACATATGAAAATGTAAATCCTTCCTTGAGATCATCAACGATGTTTCTAACTTCCATTGGAATAACAACACTTAGGATATTTACAAAAATCAGACAGAAAGCACCTATTATCAAGTCCTTCTTATGTGGTCTCAAGTAGTTTTTTATTAGATCAAGTCTTAATGCAGCCATTCTTTTATTAATATGCTCATTAACCTAGGCAATATAAGCCCATGGTTGCGAGCGAAACCATTTTAACTAAATTTATGAACGAGGCTCAAAATCATCCGCTTTATTCTATTGATCGTGAAAATATTGATCGTTTATGTGCCATCGATTCCCCAACATCTAACCATTTTGTTGAATTAGCCAGATTAATAATTCGCTATCAAGATTTCAAAGGTGCTGATGATCTTAATTCTGACATGGACAAATTATTAAAAAAATGGAGCATTAATCGAGATAAATTAGAGGTGATAACAAGAAAACTTTGGTCAGAGGGATTTCGTCCTACAAGTCATTCAAGCCCTGATAACGTTGGTTCTGGATTTGATACGTCAGATTCCTCTCAAGCTTAATGTTAGGAAATTATTTTTTTATTTAAACAACTTCTATTGTTGATATATTAATGATGAAGTTAAAAATATTCTGCTTGGAATGTTTATCATTCAGGCATTTTCTTATAAATGACCCCATTAAATCCTATAAGTTTTTCAGTAATTCTAGAATCTCTCCTTTCCTCAAATGATTTAACAGAAGAACAATCTAATTTTTTAATGACTTCATGGCTCGAAAATAAAATTGAACCAGTTCAAACTGGCGCATTCTTAGCGGCTTTTAGAGCAAAAGGGGTATCTGGTGTTGAACTTTCGGCTATGGCCAAAATCCTTCAGGATGCCTCAATAACACCATTAGATCTTCCAACCTTTGATTTGGTTGATACTTGTGGTACTGGTGGAGATGGAGCTAACACTTTCAATATTTCTACAGCAGTTGCTTTTGTCTCAGCTGCTTTAGGCGTGAAAATCGCTAAACATGGAAATCGAAGTGCAAGTGGCAAGGTTGGATCAGCTGATGTATTAGAAAATTTAGGATTACCTTTAAATGTTTCTTCCGAAAAAGTTCTTAAGGCACTAAAGAATTTGGGTATTACCTTTCTCTTTGCTCCTTCTTGGCATCCTTCATTGGTAAACCTTGCTCCTTTAAGAAAAAGCTTAGGAGTGAGAACCATTTTTAATTTGCTAGGTCCATTAGTTAACCCACTTAAACCAAAGTCTCAAGTATTAGGAGTTGCCAAAGCTGATTTACTTGATCCAATATCAGTAGCTTTACAAGCAATGGGGCTTAAAAGAGCTGTTGTGGTCCATGGTGCAGGTGGTCTTGATGAGGCTTCACTATCAGGGCCTAATCAATTTAGGTTCTTAGACAAAGATGTTATTAGATCTGAAATTATTAACCCTAGTGATCTTGGACTTACTGAAATATCTAATGACAGCTTGAGCGGTGATGATTTGAAAACTAATTCTCAAATTCTAATGTCATTACTTAAAGGAGAAGGAAATAAATATCACAAAGAAGTCGTAGCATTAAACACGGCTCTTGTTTTATGGGCATCAGGATCTGAGGATGATTTATCTTTAGGTGTCAAACGATCATTAGATTGTTTGAATACAGATAAATCCTGGCTCCTTTTTAATCAGTTAAAAGATTTTTTAACCACGTAATTCTTTTAACCTGTTAAATCTTTTTTCTTATGTTTTTTGATACTGATAGCTCTGCAATATTGTTATTAGAGGACGGTACCTATTTTGAAGGATTATCTTTTGGCGCTGTAGGGACTATTGCAGGAGAAGTCGTATTTAATACTGGTATGACAGGATATCAGGAGGTCATAACTGATCCAAGTTACTATGGTCAGCTTATTACTTTTACTTACCCTGAGATTGGGAATACTGGAGTTAATTCTGAGGATAATGAATCATCAAATACTTCAGTTAAAGGTGTGATAGCTCGTCAAATCACAAAAATTCCCAGTAATTGGAGACATGAAATCTCGTTTGAAAAATGGCTAAAGGAAGAAAATGTTGTTGGAATTCATGGAATAGATACAAGAGCACTTGTTAGACATATAAGAGAATCTGGTTCTTTGAATGGAATTATTTCTTCAGAATCAAGCTATTCAATAGCTGAATTATTTTCTCTTTTACAAAAATCTCCTTCAATGAGTGGTCTGAATCTTGTGGATAAAGTAACGACGAAAAGCTCTTTTAAAGTTAATTCAAGCTGTCCTGTTTCATTTGATAAGAGAATTAAAAATATTCAAACAATTCCATACAAAGTTGTCGCTATAGATTTTGGAATAAAGCAATCAATTTTAGATCGATTAGTTGCCCATGGTTGTGAAGTAACTGTCTTACCTGCAAATTCTGACATATCCGATGTTTTAGCTTTATCTCCTGAGGGTGTTTTCCTCTCTAATGGCCCTGGTGATCCATCGACAGTTGACAGTGGTATTAATCTTGCTGAAAGTTTAATTGAATATAAAAAACTACCAGTATTTGGAATCTGCTTAGGGCATCAGATCCTTGGATTAGCTTTAGGTGGAAAAACTTTTAAACTTTCTTATGGCCATAGAGGATTAAATCATCCATGTGGATTGAATGGAAAAGTTGAAATCACGAGTCAAAACCATGGTTTTGCTTTGAATTCAGAATCTCTAAATCCCGAAAAAATAAAAATTACACGATTTAATTTAAATGATCAAACAGTGGCCGCCATTTCGGTAATTGATAAGCCTTTCTTTGGTGTTCAATATCACCCAGAGGCAAGCCCAGGACCTCACGACGCTGATCATCATTTTAATCATTTCGTAACCTTAATAGAAGAACGACGAAGAATCGTGGATTAATTTGGTTTCTATCACTACACTTCCAACATGAAGTCATAGGGGACTAATCCCATAACTGAATTACAACGACTTACTGTTTCTCTTAGAGGTGGGTTTAGCCAGCAAAATGGTTGTTTGGTGATTAATTTCACTGGTCAACTAGATGCATATTCGGAGAAACAATTCTCTACATATATCAATGAAGTTTTATCTTCTAATCAACTTTCAGTCGTAATTGATTTAACTAATATCGATTTCATTGACTCTTGTGGCCTTGGTGCAATGGTGCAAGCAGCTAAAAAATGTACCCAGTCAAAAAGATCATTTAACGTTGTAGGAAATCCTAGAGTCATTCAAACAATTAAACTTGTTAGATTAGAGGAATTTCTTCATTTGACCCCAGATCTGAAAACTGCCATTGGCAACTTATCAGCTTGACTGATTGGATTCGCTCTTCCAAATCATCCATTTCTCCTGATGGCTTGGGCCCGCTCCAATTAGCTTGGTTGGGTGATGCAGTATGGGAAATGCATCAAAGGTTGCGACATTGCAATAGTCCAATGCGATCAAGGGATCTACACAATGCTGTTGTTAAAGAGGTGAATGCATCCAGTCAAGCTAGGGCAATCAGTAAAATCGAACCTTTTTTAACTGATACTGAAAAGGATTTCCTTAGAAAAGGTAGAAACAAAGCTGGAAGAGGTCCGAAAAATATAGATGCTGCCACATATGCAATTGCTACCGGATTTGAGACTATTGTTGGATGGTTGTTTTTAAAAAATCCCAGTCGCCTTGCTGACTTATTCGATCTTCTAGATCGACCCATTAATTAGAAAATAGTTCTTATAAAATGAGTTATCGCTTCAATAAAGACACAACGAATTCAAGAAACCCTTCATCTAGCAAAAGAGGTAGTAATTTTTTTCGTCAAGATAATGAGTCCAAAAAGTCAAATTTTAACGATCGAAGAAGAGCAAATAATAAAAGTAATCGTTATTCATCTGAGAAAGTTAATCAATATTCATTAGATAAAGAATCTTCTGAAAGATCAAGAAGTAGTAATCAGTCAAACTCAAACTACAGAGGATCTAATCGATTTGAAAGAAGGTCTAATAACACTTCATACAGAGATCAAAATCTACAAGAAACTAACAAATACAGAAGATCTAATCGATTTGAAGGGAAATCTAATAACCCTTCATACAGAAAACAAAATTCTCATAAAGATAATAATTACAAAAGAGAAGATAATAAAGAACCTCTCTCCTATTCGGAAAGCTTTACGAAAACTTTAAGTGATGATTTGATTTGGGGTCGTCATTCATGTGAGGCAGCCCTTTTGGGTGGTAGGGCAATTCATAGGATTTGGTGTACCTCCGAATTACGAAGTACGCCAAAGTTCTTTCAACTTCTCAAAGATTCAAAAGCTTCTGGGGTTTTGGTTGAAGAAGTTTCTTGGTCCAGGCTTGGCCAGCTCACTAATGGAGCAGTTCATCAAGGAATAGTTTTACAAATTGCCGCATCAAAGACACTTGATTTAAAGAATCTAATAGATGCTTGCAAATCTTTTGGTGACTCATCATTGCTTCTTGCTTTGGATGGATTAACTGATCCTCAGAATCTTGGAGCAATAATTCGATCTGCCGAAGCCCTTGGCGCTCAAGGATTAATTCTTCCCCAAAGACGCAGTGCAGGTTTAACAGGATCCGTAGCAAAAGTTGCGGCCGGAGCTCTGGAACATTTACCCGTAGCTAGAGTTGTTAATTTAAATAGGTCTTTAGAGAAATTGAAAGATGAAGGTTATACCGTTGTTGGCCTTGCAGAGGAAGGACCTTCAACTTTGTCTGAAATCAAATTCCAAGGCCCTTTAGTAGTAGTAGTAGGAGCTGAAGATAAAGGAATTTCCCTCATAACTAGAAGGTTGTGTGATCAGTTGCTAAGGATTCCTCTTAAGGGTGTCACTACAAGCCTTAATGCATCAGTAGCTACGTCTATTTTCTTATATGAAGTAGCTAGATCCAGATGGATGCGCTCAATATCTGGTCAAGACCCATCTCCTAGATTATTGAAACCTCAGATTTCTACTGAAACTAATAACTAATCTATTTAAATTTAACTCTGAAAATCAGCGTATATTTTTTATAGTTTTATTATGATTTTAAAAACATGATAATCAAATTACATTATTAATTACATCGACCACAGGATTTTCACTCAATGTCTTTTGTATTCAAATAGATGTTTCATCATCAAGTGAACATAATATTCCTTTTTTATTTGATAAACATCTGGTTAAGAAAGTATAATAAATTAAACGCAGTTTACTTATGGGTCCCATTAGGGCTCTTCGAAGCTTAGGAAATAGTTTTGGCTTGGCTTGGTGGGCCAAGGTTGAGACAATTCAACCTGAAGTGACTTATTGGTTTGGTCCATTTCTGACTCGTCGTAGTTTGAAGCTCAGATTAAATGGATTTGTTGATGATCTTTCTGAAGAGTCACCAAAAAAAATAAGTCATACTTTAATTAGGTGTCGCCGTAATGAGCCTCTAACGTCATAAGCTTAAAAATATTTTTTATAAATTAATAATGACTTTTGCAGACTTACGCCAGAAATTGAAAAGTGGTGAAGTCTCTTCCAAAGAGCTTGTTGAAGAAAAAATAAATCGAATAAAGAAATTAGATAAAACTTTGAATTCCTTTTTAACTGTTAATACTCAAGAGGCTTTAATCAAAGCTGAATATATCGATAAACAAATTGCTTCAGGAGATTCTATACCGCTTTTGTCGGGAATACCAATTGCTATTAAAGACAACCTTTGTACAAAAGGGATTAGGACAACTTGCGCTAGCAAGATTTTGGGTAACTTTGTACCACCGTACGAGTCCACAGTTACTCAAAAGCTTATGAACGCAGGAGCAATAATGATCGGTAAGACAAATATGGATGAATTTGCGATGGGTAGTTCTACTGAAACCTCAGCATTCGGTTCTACTTTAAATCCATGGAATATAACTAAAGTGCCTGGAGGTAGCTCAGGTGGTAGCGCAGCTTCTGTTGCTGCCTCTTTATGTTATGCAGCTCTTGGTTCTGATACTGGCGGGTCAATCCGACAACCCGCCTCATTTTGTGGTGTCGTGGGAATGAAACCTACCTATGGTCGTGTAAGTAGATGGGGGTTAATAGCTTTTGCTAGTTCTTTAGATCAGGTTGGTCCATTTGCTAATAATGTCTCTGATGCAGCTGAAATTTTGCAAGTAATATCAGGCAAAGATGAATTTGATTCAACTACTGTTGATATACCTGTTCCTAATTATTTAGAGAAGCTTTCTAAGTCAATTAAGGGCATGAAGATAGGTTTAATTGATAACTGTTTTGAGCATGAAGGTTTAGCCACTGATGTTAAAGAATCTGTTCTTAGTGCTGCGTCGGTAATTCAAAATTTAGGTGCAGAGATTATTAATGTTTCTTGTCCTCGCTTTAATGATGGAATTGCCACTTATTACGTTATTGCCCCATCAGAAGCTTCAGCGAATTTGGCTAGATATGACGGGGTCAAATATGGATTCCGCTCGGAAGATGAACAAACTCTTATCGAAATGACCTCTAAAAGTCGAGCACTTGGTTTTGGAAGTGAAGTTAAACGAAGAATTCTTATAGGTACCTATGCTCTATCCGCTGGCTATGTTGACGCTTACTACAAGAAAGCTCAGCAAGTTCGAACTCTGATACGAAGAGACTTTGATGATGCTTTCAAAAAAGTAGATGTTTTGCTTGCTCCCACAGCTCCAACTACTGCATTTGGTTCTGGAGATAATATTGATAATCCTATGGCGATGTACTTATCTGATTTATTAACCATACCAGCTAATTTAGCTGGATTACCTGCTATAAGCCTTCCATGTGGTTTTGATAAATCTGGTTTGCCAATAGGTTTGCAGCTTATAGGCAATGTTTTTGAAGAAGGTAAGCTTCTTCAAGTGGCTAGTCAATTCGAAAAAGCTGCTGAGGTTCATAAAAACAGGCCTAAAACAGATTTCACGTTATAAAGGTTAAACCACTTCATGTGGACAACATAATTATCGCTACACTATATGCAGCGTAGTTTAATGCGGTAATAATGACCTTTGTTCCTATTCATAACCATAGTGACTACAGTCTTCTTGATGGAGCTAGTCAACTACCTTTAATGGTTCAAAGGGCAAAGGAGCTGGGGATGCCAGCTCTAGCCCTCACTGATCATGGGGTAATGTATGGCGCGATTGAATTGTTGAAGTTATGTAAGGCTGCAAATATAAAGCCAATTATTGGGAATGAGATGTACGTTATCAATGGTTCAATTGATGACCCTCAGCCCAAAAAAGAGAAAAGATATCATTTAGTCGTTGTTGCGAAAAACCAAATTGGCTATGAAAATCTTGTAAAATTAACCACACTTAGTCATCTAAATGGAGTTAGAGGAAGAGGGATCTTTTCAAGACCGTGTATAGATAAGTCTTTATTCAAGAAATATAGTGAGGGATTAATTTGCTCAACAGCTTGCTTAGGAGGTGAAATCCCGCAAGCAATATTAAAAGGAAGAAACGATGTAGCCAGATCAGTAGCAGCTTGGTATAAAGAAATTTTGGGTGATGATTTTTATCTTGAAATTCAAGACCATGGATCAATTGAGGATAGAATTGTTAATAGTGAAATAGTTAAAATAGCTGAAGAACTTGATATCCAAATCATAGCTACCAATGATGCACATTATGTGTCAAAAAATGATATTGAAGCACATGATGCATTGATTTGTGTTTTGACTGGAAAATTAATTAGTGATCACAAAAGATTAAGATATACAGGTACTGAGTATATTAAATCTGAGGAGGAAATGAGAAGTTTATTTACTGATCATTTAGACAATAATGTCATAAATAGTGCAATTGAAAATACTGTTAAACTATCAAATAAGGTTGAGGAATATACCATATTAGGAACTTATAAGATGCCTAATTTTCCTATACCTAATGGATATAAGCCTATCGAATATCTTAAAGAGATAACTATCAATGGTTTGAAGGAAATATTAGATATTAATAAATTTGAAAATTTCCCAACTGTTTATAAAGAAAGACTTGATTATGAGTTAAAGGTAATAGAACAGATGGGATTTCCTACTTATTTTCTTGTGGTTTGGGATTATATAAGATTTGCAAGAGAAAAAAACATTCCTGTGGGTCCAGGTAGAGGTTCTGCAGCAGGCTCTTTAGTTGCTTTCTCTCTTCATATAACTAATATAGATCCTGTAGAAAATGGTTTATTATTTGAAAGATTTCTCAATCCTGAGAGAAAGTCAATGCCTGATATTGATACTGATTTTTGTATTGAAAGACGAGGAGAAGTTATTGATTATGTTACAAAAAAATATGGTGAAGATAAAGTTGCACAGATAATTACATTTAACAGAATGACATCTAAAGCTGTTTTGAAAGATGTTGCTCGTGTTCTTGATATTCCCTATGGAGATGCAGATCGTTTAGCGAAATTAATTCCTGTTGTAAGAGGTAAGCCTGCAAAATTGTCATCTATGATTTCAAAAGAATCGCCAAATAAAGATTTCTATGAAAAATACAATAATGATTCACGAGTAAAGAAATGGGTTGATATGGCAATGAGGATAGAAGGTACAAATAAGACTTTTGGTGTGCATGCCGCAGGTGTAGTTATTGCGGCTAATTCACTTGATAATTTGGTTCCCCTTCAACGAAACAATGATGGACAAATAATTACTCAATACTTTATGGAAGATATTGAATCACTGGGCCTTTTGAAAATGGACTTTTTAGGACTTAGAAATCTTACAATGATCGAAAAGACAATTAATTTAGTTGAGAAATCAATTGGTAAGAGGTTAGATCCTGATTCTTTGCCTTTCACAGATGAAAAAACATTTGAATTACTTTCTAGGGGTGATTTAGAAGGAATTTTTCAACTTGAATCTAGTGGAATGAGACAAATAGTAAAAGATCTAAAACCCTCATCTCTTGAGGATATTTCTTCAATTCTTGCCCTTTATCGTCCAGGTCCTCTTGATGCGGGATTAATTCCTAAATTTATAAATAGAAAACATGGTAAGGAGAGTATTGATTTTCAACATCAGTCACTTGAGCCTATTTTAAGTGAGACTTATGGAATCATGGTTTATCAAGAGCAGATTATGAAGATCGCTCAGGATTTAGCAGGATATTCGCTTGGTCAAGCAGATTTATTGAGAAGAGCAATGGGTAAGAAAAAAGTATCCGAAATGCAGCGTCATAGAACCCTCTTTGTTGATGGAGCGGTTAAAAATGGCGTTTCATCCATTGTTTCTGAACAGCTATTTGATCAAATGGTTTTGTTTGCTGAATATTGCTTTAACAAAAGTCATTCAACTGCTTATGGCGCGGTTACCTATCAGACTGCTTATTTAAAAGCACATTATCCTGTCGCTTATATGGCGGCATTGCTTACTGTTAATTCCGGTTCAACTGACAAGGTTCAGAGATACATCTCTAACTGTAATTCAATGGGCATTAACGTAATGCCTCCAAATATCAACACTTCTGGTGTTGATTTCACTCCAAAAGATAATTCTATTCTTTTTGGTTTTTCAGCAGTCAAAAATTTAGGTGATGGTGCAATTAGAAAAATTATTACCTCTAGAGATGAAGATGGTGAATTTACTTCTTTAGCACAATTCTGTGATCGAATTTCACTTAGTGCAGTCAATCGAAGAGGACTTGAGGCTTTGATACATAGTGGAGCGCTTGATTGTCTTGATGAAAATGCAAATCGCGCTCAGCTGATTGCTGATTTGGATATGACTATTGAATGGGCTTCTTCAAGAGCAAAAGATAGAGCTAGCGGCCAAGGTAATCTTTTCGATCTTTCTACTTCTACGAATACTTTATCATCACCGGCTGATGATTATTCTTCAGCTCCAAAGGCTAAACCAGTCAACGAGTACCTCCCTTCAGAAAAACTTAAATTTGAAAAAGAGCATGTTGGCTTCTATCTTTCGGATCATCCTTTAAAGCAACTTTCAGAACCAGCAAAATTGATTGCTCCTATCAGTATTGGTTCTTTAGAAGAGCAAAAGGATAAGTCAAAGGTCAGCGTTATTGCAATGATTCCAGAAATAAGAGAAGTCACAACTAGAAAAGGTGACAGGATGGCGATTATTCAACTAGAGGATTTAACTGGTTCTTGTGAGGCCGTTGTCTTTCCCAAAAGTTATGAAAGATTATCTGATCATTTGATGGTTGAAACGAGGTTATTGATATGGGGTAGCGTAGATAGAAGAGATGAAAGTGTTCAATTGCTTATTGATGATTGCCGTGAAATTGATGATTTAAGATTTCTTTTGATTGATCTTCGTCCTGATCAAGCTACAGATATCAATATTCAGCATAAATTAAGAGAATGCCTTTATAAAAATAGACCTGCCAGAAATGAATTAGGTGTAAGAATCCCTGTAGTAGCCTGTCTCAAGGATAATAATAATACTAGGTATGTACGGTTGGGCGATCAATTTTGCGTAAAGGATACTGACTTGGCTTTGGATTCACTGTCTAAGAATTCCTTTATTGCAAGATCAAGTCAAAGTCTTGTAATTTAAATTTTATTTTTAACTAGAAATATCTTTTTGACTTGTTTTGAATGCATCTTTCATTCTATTTATATTTGGCTTTATGTTTTCAAAACCAAGAAAACTTCCTGGATTAAAATCCCAACTCGCGGAGAGTATTCCATAACTTAATCCCAATAAGCCGACAAGGAAACACAGAGCAGAACTGACAAGAGTGAGTGATGGAGATATTTCAGCAATGCCTTTACTTATTAAAAAATAACTCCCAATAAATACCCCCATGCCACTGAGCGTTGGAATACCTGTAGTAAAAGCTATTCTTCTTGCCATCCTATTTGCAACATAGCTTGGAATTCCAGATTTCTGGCTAGTATTTTTGGAAGATTTCTTTGAAACTATTTTTGGAGCCGAGTTATTGCTTGAGAATCCTATATTTACTTCTTTAGGTTGCTCCTTTTTGTTTTTTTTTGCACCTTTCATTAGCTTCTAGCAATCTAGTACAAGTCATTATCCTCTAATAGCTAATTTTTCTATGAGCTCTGTATATCTTTTTTCACTTTTAGTTCGTACGTAACCTAAAAGTCTTTTGCGCTGTCCAATCATTTTGAGCAATCCTTGTCTCGAGGAGAAATCATGGATGTTTCCCTGAAGATGTGTGCTTAATTTTGAGATCCTTGTGGTAAGCATGGCCACTTGAACTTCTACTGAACCAGTATCAGTTGGATGTACTTGATGTGTGTTGATTAGGTTTTGTTTCTCTTCTGTGCCAAGTGACATTTGATTAACTTTTCTTTTTCTTCAATTCTAATTGAATCCCTAGCCTTCTATCAAGTACTCTTTTCACTCAATTTCATAAGAATCTCTTTGAGATGTTTATCCATTAGCTCTTCTTTTCCTTCTGCAGATAAGGAATTCAATAGTAGAGAATTTTCTTTTTCGTTTGTTGATATTATTTTAATTGCATCTTTTATTTCATTATCTACATAGCCAAGTGAATTTAGAAATAAATATATTTCATCTATATATTTAGAGAATTGATTAGTGTCTAATTCATTTTTATCATAATGAATTATTTCATTATTATCTATAAATCTTTGAAGTTTGTTTCTTAGCTCAACTATTAATCTATCTGCGATTCGTTTGCCTATACCTTTGGTTTTTGTTAATAAATTAGAATCTTTAGTTTCTATAGCATTAACTAGTTCATTCACCTCAAAGTCCTCAAGCAATGCAATACCAATTTGAGGACCTAATCCATTTACACCTATAATTTCTCGAAATAAATCTCTTTGATTAACCTCTTTGAAACCATATAAACTTGTGCCATCTTCCCTATTTATTTGGTGAATCCATAAATCAATCTTGTTTGATTCTTCTGCTTTAACTATTTGTGTTGGTAATAGTTGTATTTCATAACCCACCCCTTCAACATTTAGGACAACTCCTTTTTTGGAGGCTATTTCCCAAGTATGAATTATTTCACCTTTTAACCAGCTAATCATTATCTATTTTGATTAAATTTCTGAGAATATAAATTAAAATCAACCACCATCAATCTGACATCCAACCATTGAACCCCCTACTAAACCAGCAGGAATTGCCCACCAACGATCTTTTCCTCTAGATATTGCGGTAGCGAAGCCAGCACCTAAAATTCCACCAGCAATTTTCCCTTCAGAGCAATCATTGTTATCGAATTCATTGTTTTTGTTTATTGAACCATCACTTGGACAAGGAACCTCTACCGTTTCCTCCCATTTTTTGACATATCCAGGGTCATTTCTTGTCCCTGGAATATATTCTTCTCTATATTCGTTTCTCGTACAAGTTCTACTTGTTGAGTAACCTCGCTGATACTCATCTGCAAGAATGGATGATGATCCAGTGCAAATGAGAACTATTGAAAAAACGAAAGATTTACAATTCATATTTTGGCTTGTGACGTTTTGGATGCACTTATACTAATAATAGTGGAAATTAGTACGCAAAAACCACCTAGGTAAATTGAACTTGTTATTGTTTCCTGGAATATCAATACTCCCCATATACTTGCAAAGATAACTTGTGAATAATTTAGAGAAGCTGCTTGGCCAGCTGGCAGTAGTCTTAAACCCTCTGTTATGCAGAGTTGACCAATCTGTGTAAAAAAGCCAATACCTATTATCCAGAACCAATCTGTTCCTATTGGTAATACAAAATCATTAATAATAAAAGGAATAGATAAGGGAATAGAAACTAAAGGGAAGTAGTAAATAATAACTAGAGGGTGTTCTTTGGTGGATAGTTTTCTTACGCATATATATGCTAATGATGTCATCAATGCGCCCAATATTGCAATGAAAATTGCTAACAATGTTTCTTGAATATCACTTTTTGTTGTAAATTCTGGTTGACTAACTAAAAGAATTCCTAGCCATCCAATAATTATTGAATATACTATTCTCCTTAATATAAATTCCTTTAAAATTATGTAAGCACATATCACAGTAAAAGTTGGGTAAATATATTGTATTACTGTTGCTGTTGCTATGGGTAATATTGTTAATGCTTTGAAGATACAAAATAGTGCAAATGTTCCAAGTAAACCTCTTATAACTAATAATCTTTTTTGATATCCCCAGGGGTTGATTTTATTTTTATATAAGAAAAATCTTGTTATTATTATGCTTATTGTAGCCCTAGCAAAAACAAGTTCAGAAATAGGTATCCTTTCTCCAATCGCCTTAACGCAAACACTCATAAGGCTAAAGGCCAAACTGCTTCCTATTAAAAATTTGATCCCTTTTAAATTTTTCTCTAAATTAAATTCATTTGTAAGTTTTTTTTTTCTCAATTTCTAAATCTCTTAACTAAATATTTAAAGATCAATTAAAATTATCATATGGCTTCTGCTCGACTACATCCTAGGACAATTGAGTCTGTTAAAGAACGTGTAGATATTGTTGACGTGGTTGGTGAGCACGTCGTCCTAAAGAAAAAAGGTAAAGAATACGTTGGAATATGTCCTTTCCATGACGATAGTAAACCTTCAATGTCAGTAATTCCTGGCAAGCAATTTTATTATTGTTTTTCATGTGGGGCAGGTGGAAATGCCATTAAATTTTTAATGGAGTTTCAGAGGCAAAGTTTTAGTGAGGTTGTTCTTGAGTTGGCAAAAAAATATCAAGTACCAATTGATACTGTTGATGGGCCTCAACAAGAAAGACTAAAGCAACAGCTTTCACGTAGAGATACTCTTTATCGTGTTTTAAAAATCGCTACTGCTTGGTTTAGAAATCAATTAAATTCTCCATGTGGAGAAAATGCTCTTAGCTATCTTCGGAATAAGCGTGGTTTAAGTGAAGGTACTTTAATCAATTTTGAGATTGGATTTGCACCAGACAATTGGGATTCTTTACTCCAATATTTTGTAGAAGTAGAAAAAGTCAATGTTCAAGTTCTTGAATCTGCTGGATTAATTGTTCCTCGAAAGGGTGGTAATGGTTTCTATGACAGATTTCGTAATCGGATTATTGTCCCTATTCACGATAGGCAAAAAAGAATTATTGGTTTTGGAGGAAGAAGTCTTGATGGCTCAGAGCCTAAGTATTTAAATTCACCTGAGACTGAAATCTTTGAAAAGGGTAAGAATCTTTTTGGTTTAGATAAATCAGCCCTTTCAATTAGGAAAAAAGACTATGCAGTTGTAGTCGAAGGATATTTTGATGTGATGGCCCTTCATGATTCTGGAATTACAAATGTTGTCGCCTCTTTGGGAACAGCATTAAGTCGCAATCAAATAACCATTCTCTCTCGCTCTACCGATAGTAAAAAGATCCTTTTAAATTTTGACTCAGACAATGCTGGAATCCGTGCCGCTAATCGTGCTATTAGTGAAGTAGAAAACCTTGCTATTCAAGGTCAGCTAGATTTAAGAATTCTTCAGTTACCATCAGGAAAAGATCCAGATGAGTTCCTTAAGGATAATTCTCCATCCGAATATGAGGCATTGGCGGCTAAATCACCTCTCTGGATGGATTGGCAAATCGATCAAGCATTGAAGGATTTAGATTTAAGTAAATCTGATCAATTTCAAAAAGGCGTTAGTAATTTAGTAACTCTTCTTGGGAAATTACCTCAAACAGCAATAAGAACTCATTATCTTCAGAATGTTGCACAGCGTCTAAGTGGAGGTCAAGGTAGATTTGCTTTACAACTAGAGGAAGATTTACGTAATCAAATTAGCGGTCAAAGATGGCACGGTCGCTCTAAAAAATATGATAAACCTCAAGAAATAAGTCTTCGAGAAAGAAGTGAAGCGGATATACTTTTTACTTATATCCATTGTCCTAATTATAGATCTTATATTCGTTATCAGCTTCGCCTAAGGGATTTAGATAACTTTGCAATAAATCATCATCGTGCAATTTGGTCAACTATAAGTGACATTGAGGAAAGCAAGTTCGGGTCTGAGACTGTTGAGAAAATAAACCGTACAATAGATTCCAGTAATATTTTGGCTGATGTCGATTTAATTAAAAGCTTGTTAGATAACTTCCTAGTAAATGATAATGAACATCTACCTAAACTTACTCCCTTGCTTGAAGCTACTGAACTTCGTTTGGCAACATTAAGTGATCCCGAGTCTCTCATTCGCGGATCTTTAGCTGCTCTTGAAAAGCAAAAATCTTTAAAACGTTGCAGGCATTTGATTGAAGCTTGGAGTTCACAGAGATTACAAACTCTTGAAAACTGTATCGCCTCTCTTATTGTTCATGAAAATTCTAATCCTAGTAATTCATCTGATATGGAAAACCGAGTTATTAGTATGTTCGAAGAGTTAAACACTGACGCTATAAACTTTCAACAACTTTACTACTCTGAAAGAAAACATATATTAAATCTAGATCAACAACGATGTTATAAATAATCTTTTTTACTTATATTTAACAATGCAAAATATATCTTCTTTTAATTTCGATGAATGTTCTTTATCAAATGATCTTTGGGCAAATTTTATCAATAAAATTGGTTTTACGAAAGCCAAGTTAGCGGTACGTCAATCTCTTGATCTTCAAAGAATGCAAGGTTCTACGTCAACTCTACCTCTCCTTATTCTTGAAACATGTGGAACTGCTCTGGTGAATTCTCAAGCTGTTAAGAATTATATTGGTCTTTCATATTTGGAGCAAGGAATGGTTTTGATTTTTAGTAGTAAATTAAATGCTATTCAATTACTTAGAGATAGTTAATATTAAATAATTATTATAGACAATATTTTCTTAATTCATTCATTATTAATATTGGTTTATCCTCTAATATATATGCTTGTCTTTCTTTCTCTTCTTCTCCGGATATTCTTAAAGATCCAATCAAAGCATTGATCTTCGATGGGTTCATGGATAATTTTTTATCTATCTTTAATAAGTTTCCATTATTACATTCTTGTGCAACATGAACAGCTTCATGCCTTAAAGCTTTTTTTATATGTAGGGCTGTCCTTTCAAAAACATCTTTATTTTTCTTTCTTAGAAGCGTATAGCCCTCTCTCTTCTTTGCGTTACTTGTACAAATGATAATTTCCTTTTTTTTCTTATTAAAAAAACCTACATAGTTTTCGCTTGATAAACATAGTTTTGTATTTTCTGTCGTTTTATATCCTGCCCTTTCAATCATCTTTATTATTTCTACTTCGTTTCTATCTAAATATTGTATGAACTCCATTATTTTTTCTATTTTACTTTTATTATATTTTAATTTTAACATGAAAATTGTTTCGTTTCTAATATGTAGACTCAATGTGAAATATTATACTACTTCTATTTAGCATATATAGTTGGAATATCTTCTATATTTGTTGTCTTTATTTTAGATAGTTTTTTTCTTCGCGGCATCCATTCTTTCTCCATCATTGAGGATCCCCAATTTATTGTATCTATACCATTTTTTGAATTAATATTATCTATTACATTATCTAGTTTTTGTAGATATAATTCTTCTTGAATATTTTTTGCATCAAATAGTTGCTTTTGTTTGTATTTATTGCTTTGAAGTTTATGCAACATTACACCAGCTTTTATAAATTTTTTATAAGGTTTAAAAATTTCTTTTGTTAGTGATAGGCTTTTTTCAATCATGATTCTTGAGTTAGAGGTTGGAACGCTTATCTTTTCTGTTGCTTCACTTCTGAAAAAATCTTTTCTATGAGTATTTGTATTCGTAAAGACTGTAATAGCTGAACATAATTGATTGTATTTTCGCAACTTAGCACTTGCGATTAAAACATATTTAATGATTGCTTGGCTCAAATCTTCTAAGTTATCTATGGGATATGAAAAACTTCTGCTTACGCAGATTTCTTTTCGGTCTGATGAGTTATCTTTTATAGGGATACAGAGTTTTCCTTTTAATTCATTTTGAATGCGTAGACCAACTACACCATACTTTCCTTTGATTTGGTTGATTGACATATCTCTAAGTTCCCGTGCATTAGTTATCTCTTTATTTTTTAGCCATATCGACATTCTTTTGCCTATACCCCAAACTTTATCTACTTTGATTTGATTAAGATAATGGTCTTTATTTTGAATGATACCTATATCAAATATACCTGAATTAATTTCTATTTTTTTCGCTAGATGATTAGAAATCTTTGATAGAACTTTTGTCTCACCAATACCGATAGATATTGGTATTCCTATGTTTTGATAAACTAAAGCTCTTATATCTTTTCCCCATTGATATAAGCACTTTCCTTTCGGACGTTTTATAGTCCCAAATGCTTCATCTATAGAGTAGATTTCTAGCTCTTCACAATTTTTTCTTAGTAGCTGCATTAATCGATTACTTATATCACCGTAAAGCTCGTAATTTGAACTTCTCACTTTTATATTCAATTGATTCAGCTTATTCTTTAACTTGAAATATGGCTGTCCCATGGGAATTCCCATTTTTCTAGCCTCTGAACTGCGAGCTATTATGCATCCATCATTATTCGAAAGTACAACTAAGCCCTTTCCTTTTATGGAAGGATCGATCATTTGCTCACACGAGGCATAAAAATTGTTCCCATCAATTTGAACTATTACTTTGGACATGATTAGATTTTTTGTTTCTGTAATTCATGTATCGAATAAATCGCGACTCCCCATATTTGGATATCTATATATTCATATAAGCTTATTGCTGGATAATTTTCTTTGTCTGCTTTTAGATAATAATTATCTTGCTTTTTTATAAGTCTTTTCAAAGTGAATTCTCCATCCAAGAGAGCAACTACAATATGTCCAGGAGTTGCTTTGATACTGCGATCTATTATTAATAAATCATTATTATAAATTCCTGCGTTATTCATTGAATTACCGCTTACACGTAGAAAAAATGTACTTATTGGATTTTTGATTAAGTATTTATTTAGATCGATACCAAGCTCTATGTGATCTTCTGCAGGAGAAGGAAAACCCGCAGAAATAGTTTCTTTTACTAATGGAATTAATAGCGTCGAAGAGCCTTCCTTTGAGGAAGAACAAGAGCTGCTTGAATCCATAGGCCAAATCAATATAATCTATTATAGTACAAATAAACTACTTGCATGCATTCGAGTTTTTTATTCCTTGTGGTAAGGGCCTCCTTGAGTAATGTTTTTTGCTCGGTAGAGTTGTTCTATTAGTAAAAGGCGAGCTAATTCATGAGGAAAAGTTAAAGGCGAAAGACTTAATTGCCAAGAGGCAGAATTGTTAAGGGAATGGGGAAGACCTAAAGCACCTCCAATAACAAAAGTAATATTATGATTATTGGAATTTAGAAGTTTTGTTGCTAGTTGCTTTGATGTGAAATATTGCCCATTTTCGTTAAGAGTTACGAGAATTTCATTTTTGGTGATAATTTCATTAATCATATGTACTTCTTTTATTTGTGTGCTGTCTTTAATTTCTTTAATTTCTAAACCAGGTAATCTTTTTATATACATTTCTATACCTTCTTGAATCCACTTTTTTTTTATTTTTCCAATTGCAATGATTTTATAATGTGAAATGTTTAGCATAAAAATATTTCTTTAATCGATATCATCTTCAAGGAGAAATTGTTGAAATTGTGTATAAAGGCTTGGTGAGTCTTCTATCGTAATATCTTTAGGATTTTTATTAGTATTTGGATTGGCATTAGAAGAAATCTTCTGGTTATTTGATTCTAGTTTTTTAAGTCTTTCTAATAAATGAGGGGGTACGTATCCATCTGGACTGATTTCCATCAACTCTCGAAAAAGTTGTTCAGGGTTGGTTTCGATTTCAACTGGATGTAAGTTTTGTTTTTTTTCTTCTTTTTGATTTCTTAATTCATCTGATTGAGGTTTTGAAATCTCTTTAGGAAGTTTTCGTCCTAACTCTTTTAATCGTTCAATGCTATGGCTATCAAAAGTCATTTTAGAAAAATGTATATTGATGGAAGATCTTCTTTTGAGTATATTTTAAATAATTTAGTTTTATTTGAGTGAAATATGTGATCGTTTCTAATGTGGTTTGGAGATTGTGCGTATGGGTGATAACACTTTGAATGATTTTAGGCATATTCCTAGAAAACGCTTTGGCCAACATTGGTTGAAAGATAAGGGCGTCTTAGATCAAATAGTTAAGGCTGCCGAATTGAATCCTGAAGATTGCGTATTAGAAGTTGGTCCAGGTAAAGGAGCTTTAACTGAAAAATTAATTGAATCTCAAGCAAGATTCATCCAATCAATTGAGCTAGATAGAGATTTAGTCGTTGGTCTGAAAAAACGTTTTGGGCATCAAAATAAATTTAGTTTGAGAGAAGGAGATATCCTCTCTGTCCCATTGGAGACTGAAAATGGATTCACTATCAACAAAGTTGTAGCTAATATTCCTTACAACATCACAGGTCCGTTGTTAAAAAGATTGATTGGTGAATTAAGAAAAGCGCCTGAAAATATTTTTGAAACTTTAGTTTTACTTATGCAAAAGGAAGTTGCACAAAGACTTGTAGCTAGACCTGGAACTAGTAACTTTAGTGCGTTAAGTGTACGGGTTCAGCTCTTGGCAGAATGTCAGGTCATATGTGATGTCCCTTCTAAATGTTTTCAACCAGTACCTAAGGTGGATTCCAAAGTAGTAATGATTAAGCCCTTTGTATCTTGTGAGCCAGATTTTTATGAGATAGGGAATTTATTAGAGAAACTTTTAAAACATGCTTTTGCTGGTAGAAGAAAGAAATTACGAAACACGATTGGAAGTTTTGTTACTTCCAACGATAAAATAAAGGAATTTTTCGCCTACAGAGGTATTAGTCTTGAACAAAGACCACAGGAAATTTCACCTTCCAATTGGTTCGCCTTGGCAAAAGCTTTAAAAGAAACTTGTGTTACTGAAAATGGTACCTTCCAAAGCAAATGAAGATTTTCTTATCGCAGAAGCATATGCAAAAATTAATCTACATTTAGAGGTTTTAGGTAATAGGACCGATGGGTTTCATGAATTAGCAATGGTCATGCAAAGTATTAATTTAAGTGATAAATTGAAAATTATAAACAGTCCAGAAAATAACATTACTCTTACATCTAATAATAAAGAGATTAGTAATGGTGATGACAATCTAATAATTAAAGCTGCAAAACTGTTGAGAAATAAAGCAGGAAATACTAATTTAGGTGTAGATATCGAACTTGATAAAAATATACCTATTGGAGCAGGATTGGCAGGAGGGTCTACAGACGCAGCTGCCACATTGGTTGGATTAAATAAACTCTGGAAGTTAAATCTCAAGACTGAGGAATTAGAGAGCTTATCAAAAGAGATAGGATCAGATATACCTTTTTGCATATCAGGAGGTAGACAGATATGTTTTGGTAGAGGCGAAGTTTTAGAAAAATTAAAATATGACAGGCTTGATTTGGGTATTATTTTGGTTAAAGACCCGTCAATACAAGTTTCGACACCAGTTGCATATAAAACATATAAAGAACAGTATGGCGATAGCTATCTTGAAGATGATAGGGATTTTGAAAAAAAGAGAAACATTATCAGATCTAATGACTGGTCTGATCAATGGTTTTTTCATGATTGTAAAGAGATACAAAATGATTTACAAAAAAGCGTTCGCCCTATGATTCCAGAGGTCGAGAAGTCATTGAATATATTGTCTCGTTTACCTGATTCTCGTCTTGTCTCAATGAGTGGTTCTGGTCCAAGTTGTTTTGCCTTGTTTCAAAATTATGCCAAAGCAAATAAAGTTCTAAATGAACATGTTAATGCATTTGCTAAGGCTGGTTTATCAGCTTGGGCATGTTCAATGATGTCTAGTGGAGTTGAATTAAGAAATGAATTCACCTAGTAATGGATTTAAAAATGAATCTGATGAATTAGCTAATCCATCATTAAGTCCTTTAGATAACTCTATTTCAGAACCAAAGAAAGGCCCCTTGAGCTTTTTTTCAGGTTCGATCACGAGTTTATCTTTTAGCCTATTAAGCCTTTTTATAAGTAAAAAAATAGTTTTATATTTTTCTATTCATACGCCTAATTATTCATCACCAATTGCTCAGAGTATAGCTTCGGGTTTTAAAACACTAATTATTGGAATTAGCTTTCTTGCAACTTTTACTTTTGGTTTTATTGGACTAGGTTTGTTTTTAGTATTTATTCGCAGTTTGATAGAAGGCAATAAGGAAGAAAAAGACTAAGATTTAACTATTAAATTGTCATATTTAGGTCTTCCTATGACTCTTCATGATTTAGGACTACTGGTTTTATTACTCTCTCCTGGGATGTTGCTTTCCATATTGCTGTTATCGACTTTTGCGGCGGGTGGGTAATTAGGCACTGTTTGAGATAGTTTGGAATAACAAACCGGTAATCCGGACGATCTGTTAAAGCTGTGAAAGGGACTCTTTTGTTTAATGCTCTTCGTGAGGCAATTGATGAAGAAATGGATAGAGATCCCTTAGTCTGCGTAATGGGAGAAGATGTTGGACAGTATGGGGGCTCTTATAAAGTTACGAAAGATTTATATGAAAAATATGGAGAGTTCAGAGTATTAGATACACCAATTGCTGAAAACAGTTTTACAGGTATGGCTGTTGGTGCTGCTATGACAGGTTTAAGACCAATTGTTGAAGGGATGAATATGGGTTTTTTGTTGCTTGCTTTTAATCAAATTTCCAACAATATGGGCATGCTCAGATATACGAGTGGCGGTAATTTTACTATTCCAACAGTTGTTAGAGGTCCTGGAGGAGTTGGAAGGCAATTAGGAGCTGAGCACAGTCAAAGACTTGAAGCCTATTTCCATGCAGTTCCAGGTATAAAAATTGTTGCTTGTAGCACTCCAACGAATGCTAAAGGTTTAATGAAAGCTGCAATTAGAGACAATAATCCTGTTCTTTTCTTTGAACATGTTCTTTTATATAACCTCACAGAAGAGCTTCCGGAGGGTGACTATGTTTGTGCCCTAGACCAAGCTGATCTTGTTAAGCAAGGTAGTGATATTACAATTTTGACTTATTCAAGAATGCGTCATCACTGTTTAAAAGCTGTTGAACTTCTTGAAAGTAAAGGAATTGATGTCGAATTGATTGATTTAATAAGTCTTAAGCCTTTTGATATGGAAACAATTTCTAAATCTGTAAAAAAAACACATAGAGTAATTATCGTTGAGGAATGTATGAAAACAGGTGGTATTGCAGCTGAATTGATGTCTTTAATAACTGAGAATTGTTTTAATGATTTAGATTCTCCTCCAGTACGTTTAAGCAGCCAAGACATTCCTACTCCCTATAATGGAAATTTAGAAAATTTAACTATTATTCAACCTCATCAGATTGTAGATGCTGCTGAGAAAATTGTTAATAATGGTGGAGTAGATTAATAATGGGTCGGAAGAATTATTGGTTTCTTGTCGTCGTTCTTCTTGCAGTATTAAGTATTTTTATCTGCACTAATATACCTTTCCAATTAGGATTGGATTTACGTGGAGGTAGTCAATTAACCTTAGAGGTGCAGCCTACTGACGAAATACCACAAATTACTTCTAATGAAATTGAAGGAGTTAAGGCTGTTCTTGATAAGAGGGTGAATGGATTAGGAGTTTCTGATTCTCAACTTCAAACTGTAGGAACAAATCAATTGTTATTAGAACTCCCCGGGGAACAAGATCCTTCGGGTGCGGCCAAAGTATTAGGGGAGACTGCTCTATTAGAATTTAGAATTCAGAAAAATGGTACAGAAGCTAAATTAAGAGAATTACAAACTAAACGAAGTAGTGTTGAATCTATTATTAATTTATTAGAAGAGAACAATAATTCAGCTCAATTGATAAAGGAAATCAATATTAACAATGAAATTAATCAGTTATTCGAAAAATATAATATTCAATCTGAGCAGATATTAGATGTTGCTCAATTCAATCTTCTGCGGAATAAAATAAGTACTGACATAGCAGCTCTCTTTGAGCCAACATCGCTTACTGGACAGTATTTGACAAATGCAGGAAGACGACAAGATCAAAATACCAATAATTGGGAAGTCACTTTAAGCTTCAATAATGAGGGAGGAGAATTATTTGCAGAGCTCACAAAATCCATTGCGGGAACTTCTCGATTGCTTGGAATTGTTATTGACGGGATTTCATATAGTGAGGCAAGTGTTGGTAGGCAGTTTGAATCTGCAGGTATAGCGGGTGGGGCTGCGACAATAAGTGGAAATTTTACGGCTGATGATGCTAGAAATTTAGAAGTTCAATTAAGGGGAGGTGCTCTGCCTCTACCTATTGATATTATCCAAATAAGAACAATAGGGCCTTCTTTAGGGGCTCAAAATATTCGTCTAAGTCTTTTTGCTGCTTTAACAGGCTTGATTTTTGTAGGTCTTTTTATGATTTTTATCTATAAACTAGCTGGATTTGTTGCTGTCATGGCATTGTCTTTTTATTCTCTATTCACTTTATCTATTTATGCACTACTACCAGTAACTCTTACTCTACCAGGTATTGCTGGATTTATATTAAGCATAGGAATGGCTGTAGATGCTAATGTGCTTATTTTTGAAAGATTAAAGGAAGAATTACGCAATGGAAATACATTAATTCGTTCAATAGATGCAAGTTTTAAAAACGCTTTCTCATCAATTATTGATGGTCATTTAACTACTTTAATAAGCTGCATTACATTATTTTATTTGGGTACTGGATTTGTAAAAGGTTTTGCAGCTACATTAGGTATTGGGGTTGTATTGAGCTTATTTACGGCCTTAACCTGTACAAAAGCAATATTAAAGTTCTTAATGAGTTTTCAAGGTCTTAGAAAAATTTCCAACTTTATTAATCTTAATCAGATTTCTTCACCCTCTATCAACTTTAAATAGCAACTAATTCAAATTAAATTAATTATGAAAGCTACTTTCAATGTTCAACTCTATAAAAATAGAAAGATAGTTTGGCTTGTTTCATTTTCTTTATGTTTAATATCAATAATTGGAATGTTAATTTCCCTTAAAAGCACTTCTATTAAGGCCCCTTTAAACCTTGGTTTAGATTATACCGGAGGAACTCAAATAACTTTAGAGAGGAATTGTACTGATGACTGTATTACTTTAAATACAATTGACATATCTTCTAATATAATAGCTTTAAAAAATGAGGATAAAAATTTCAGTTCTAATACTTCTCCTAATTTAACTCGATCACAAATACAATTACTTGATAATTCAAAATTAATATCAATTAGGCTCCCATTTTTAACTGCAGCTCAATCTGATTCTGTAGTTGAGCAGGTTGATAAATCTTTTGGTCCATTTAATAATGAAAATATTTCAGTTGAAATTATTGGTCCAAGTCTTGGGAGGCAGTTACTTAAAAGTAGTTTGATTTCTTTACTCTTTGCTTTTCTTGGAATAGCTTTATATATAAACTTTAGATATGATCGAAGATACTCATTCTTAGCTTTATTTGCTCTTTTGCATGACATACTTATTGTTTGTGGTGTATTTGCATGGCTGGGATATTTATTCAATGTAGAGGTCGACTCGTTATTTGCTGTTTCTCTTTTGACCATTGCAGGATATTCAGTAAACAATACTGTTGTAGTTTTTGATAGGATCAGAGAAAAAAGTTTAATAGAGAAACAATTAAGTTTTAAATATCAAATAGATAAGGCAGTTGGTGCAACGTTAACAAGGACTCTTTATACAAGTCTTACAACACTACTTCCATTAACATGTATATTAATTTTGGGAGGATCAACTTTGTATTGGTTTGCATTTGCTTTGGTAATAGGCGTTATAGCTGGTTCTTGGTCGAGCATTGCTTTAGCCCCTTCATTGTTATCAATAACAAGCAATAAAGATTTTGTCGATTAAACATGAGCTTAATTACTATAGATAGATTATTTATTTATATAAAATACAATTGGTTATATATTCTTCTAATTGTCCTTTCAATATATGATTTAAGAATAGATATTAGAATTCTGATCGATTTTTTCACTTTTTCGACTCTTGTTTATACTATTTCAGAACATCCTTTGGCAATTACGATATTAATTACAAGTCCCTCTTTTTTTAAATCCATGAAAAAGTAGTGATATAAACCAATCATATTATTTAAATTTATCAGTTTTAGGTTGTAATTATCTATTAAAAAAATGCAATTTCTATTTTTTTGCTTTTCTAGATGACTTTGGTTCAATTACTAATAATAGCTCCTCCATTTGAGTCATTAATTTTTTGACTTCTGTGGGCTCTGGGAGTGATAGCTCTTCTGTTACTCCTAAATGCATTTTTCTTAGTTCCGCTCGTAAGATTTTTAGAGATGCTTTTACCTCCTCTTTCTTTTCCTTAGCAGTTGCCATCTTTATAAATCTTGTATATCTATTATTATACACGATGTTATTAATACAATCTCTTTCAGATTCCCAAATCAAATTACTAAGGATATAATTTGATTAAAATGTAGTTCATTAAAATTGAACATTGAATTTTAAACATATTCGAACATGCAAATACTTCCATCTCATGTTTTTAACTATAAGAAGATTAAAATAGGATTTATAACTTTTTTCTTAAAGAATAAAATAACTATTATATCTTTCCTTCTTATTCTTGTCTTTATATCACTATATTTTCTTATCGATATTTCTACTCAAAGTCTAGTCGCTCATGATGAAGGACTTTATGCTAGAAGAGCAAGATTGATTGAGTCTTCTGAAAATTGGTTTTCAACCCCATTCCCTTCTCCTCACCATAAGACATTAGGGAGCTATTGGTTAATAGCATTATCTATTAGGTTGTTTGGATATAGTGAATTAGCTCTAAGACTTCCAAGTATTCTTTCTTCTTTCCTTTGCCTGATTAGCTCGTATTTAATTGCATTAAAAATTACAAATAAAAAGGCTGCATTGATTTCTTTGTTTTCACTTTCATCAATGCCATTATGGATTCAATATTCAAGATACGCTAGTCCTGATTTGCCATTTGTTTTGTGTATACTTCTTGTTATTTTATTTTTTCTTAAATCTCTTGATACTTTAGGAAATATAAGCAAGTATTTTTATATATTTTTGTCTGGCTTTTTTGTTTCTTTATCCTTTTTTGTCAGAAGTTATATGGCATTTGCTCCTCTCTTAGGACTAGCACCTTTTATTTTTTATCATTTATTTAGACAAGAAAATACTATTAAAATTTTCTTTTGTACTGGTATATTTATAGGATCTATGCCAACTTTTCTAAATCTTTATTTTGCATTTAAGAAGTTTGGAATTATTGGTATTAAAGCTCTTATTGATTTTGCAACAAAACAAGCTGTAGGAGAATATGGTTATAATAATTTTTTGCTTACTCCTTTAAATTTTCTTTATTTAACTTTTCCAGTTGGAGTGTTATTCCTTCTTGTTTTTCTTCTTGTTAGGTCAAATATTAATATAAAGTATCCATTATTGATTTATTTTTATCCTTTTATATCTTTATTTTTATTATTATGTATGTCTACTTCTTATCCTCATTATTATCTTTTCCTATTACCTTCTTTATCTATAATTTTTTCTATCTACATTACGTCTAATTCCTTTAGATACTACTTTTCAAGTTATACTATTAGTTGTTTATTGTTTATAATAATTCTATTGGTATCATCCATCCTCTTGTTTTCTATTTTTAATTATAATGATTTGGTAATTAATTATTCTTATGGAAAACCTTTAATAGTTTATATCTTAACTTCATTTCTATTGGTTTCCTACGTTACCTCAATTAGATTTCTGTTCGACTTTAAATGTTTTAGTTTTAATTTGATTAATTTCTTCTATAATATAATTATACCTCAATATATTTCTTTATCATTATTGTTTAATTTTGGTGTACTAGGTAATCCCAATTATAAAACAAAGCTATTCTTGAAAAGTGATGTTGTATCTTCAATTATTAACTCTAATACAATTTATTTATTTGGTGTAAACAGTAAAATTCAGACTTTATTATCATATTATTTGCCTTCATTCAAGGTTGTAGAGGATATAGAATCAATAAAAAAATATAAGTATGTTATCACCTCTAATAGTGATTCATTTGATAAATTAAAATCAAAACGACTTTTTATTCCTGTTAAAAAATTTGACAATCACTTATTATTAGTGAATATGGGTGAATAATATTATGTTAATTCTTTTTTATATTAAATAAAAATATCAATGAATAAAATACTTAAAAAAGCTTATGCAGAATTCTGGGTTCCTGTTATGGGAAGGTTTCTTTCTAAATTGATTCCTTTGCTTGAGGGAAAGGCTCCTGAAACTCCTCCCACATATGATATTGATGGTGATAAAACTAAATGAATAGAAGGTGATTATTCTGGCAGAGAACCACCATGACAATATCCAACTGCTAGGGAATTTATGTCAATTTCATTTTGAGATCTATTTATATTATTTGATTTTAGATATTTTGTAGTTTTATCTATGCATGTAGCACTTGATGATGTATACCTTACTATTGGGTAGATGTATAAAATTCCAGAAATTAAGATAGCTGAATAAACTATATATTTTTTATTTTCATTAATAAAGTTTACTGCTTGCTTTTTCTTTTTAAGATATTTAGAAAGCCACGCATCAGGTAATCCTATTTGAACAAATAACAGTTCAACCCACCATGGAAGATTTGTTTGGTTTTTATCTGAATTACTTTTCATAGTGATAGTTGGATTTGTCAGCCCTTTAATAAACCTTGTTTTGGGCCTTTATCACATTAATATTGTACCAAATAAAATATATCCCATTTTTATAAAAAAGGAACTCTCACCGGACCCTTTTATGAGTATTTACTCTTATTCTTCTGGTTTTCTAATTCCCTTACTCGTTTGATTGATTTTTCTATTAAAAATAGTGTATTATTTTTAAGGATGAATTGTATTCAATGGCAAAAAGACGACGTAAACTTAGTCCTGAATTAGAGAAAAACATTTCATTAGCCAAGAAGCAAATTGAATTAATTACAGCTATAATTCATGATATAGATGAGGATGATATACAGGAAGAATATAAATCTGCATTCTTGCCTGTAATGAGTGCATATATGTCACTTGATCAGATGTATAAGGAAGTTGGATTTAATGATGAGACTACTAATCTTCATCAACTATATTTGACTAATTTAGATAAATTTAAAAACGAATATGAACTTTAGATTTATCTTCTTTTTGTCCATTAGTGTAATATTATTTAGATTAGCTATATGAAATATTGATTTTTTAAATCTTAATTTATATTCTTTAGTTAAAAACAGAATTGTTGATAAATTTTAACTACTTTTTATTTATAAATTTTTTTCATTTGGCTTTGAGTAAATCCGATTTCTTTATTAACTAATCGAGCTTCTTAGTTTTCAGGGATTATATTCTCTTTAAAGATTATCTTTATGGCAGAAAATAAGTACGAAATCGATTCAGCAATGAATATGATCAAGGAAGATATCATTAGAGAACTTTTTGAATCTGTATCCAAGCAAAATAAAAATCCCTTCTATCGTCATACTTCATCTAATAACCTTTCTTTTTCCGACGACCCTTTGGATTAGTTTTATTAATTAATTCTACAATTTTATTTTCATCCAAGCTTGTAACAAGAAAAACCTCTTGTACGAGTTTTCCTTTTCTAGCAAGGAGCTTATATCCTTCATTTGTTTTGACAGTAACTTTTAGACCAAGATTCTCACCCCTACCATTAGTTTTTGACAGCGAGGCAGGCGTAATTGTCTTAATCTCATCGTTTTCCGCAATCTTTTTCAGCCATTTGATTAAGCCTTCTATGTGAGTGCTGTGATTTTGAACAAGTCTTCCCATCTTTTTTTTTGGATGTTTTTGTCTAATTTCCTAAATGGTCTGTGGATAATGACAAATTAAATCATTTTAATAAGTTATAATTTAGTAAATAATTTTAGTCATGATCTTCACTCTAGGTTGGGCTTCTCTAGCTGCTATTTTCACTTTTTCTATTGCAATGGTTGTTTGGGGTAGAAATGGTGATGGTTCTATTGATATTTAGTAAAAGTTATGCCTATAGACTTTAACCTCTATAGTTTTTTATCTTTTTTCTCAATTTCACTACTATTTTTTATCACAATTGGTGTGATTTACTTAACCTATATTGATTGGAAAGATAAAAGAAGAAAAAAGTAATTTATATTTTATTTTGATGTTATGTTTAAAGAAATAATTTCTAATGCTTGTTTCATCTTCTCAATATTTGACTTGTACATACTTATATCTTTCTCAACTCTTGAATACTGGTAGCCAAGTAATTCGGAAATATTACTTATTTCTTTATTCAAATATTCTTCATTTGCATCCTTAGATGTTGGCATTTCACTAACTAATTTGTATATACCAATAGCGCTTATGCGACTGTAGTATTGACTGCTTTTGTTGTCTTTATTTAGCTGTGAACAAAAATTATTTAAATCTTCTTTTGTAAATGATTTGGCCTTACTAAGTATTTGTTCTGATGAGCTGGTTATCTCGCTTGGATTGAAATCATTACAATTACATATTGCGTCGAATAGCTTGGTAATATGTTCGACAGGTTTATAACCATTTGTAAATTTACTAAATATTTCTAATAATCCAGTAGCGAATATTGCATCTTTCTTAAAATTCTTTTGATGACTCAGTAAGTGAAGTTCTACCAGCAGCTCATCCGCAAGTTTTCTGTAAATTGGTGGTATGACATAAGGAAATTCCTTATGGAAATCAGATTTGCTGTCTGAAATTGTTGCTCTAACGCTCAATGCCAAACCTAGATAATTCTTAAGAGACCTTAGCTTACCTCGCGACTTAGCTAGGATCATGAAAACCGACCATTACTATCGTTCAATGATTCCAATAGTTATAGAAGAATCGGGAAGAGGAGAAAGAGCCTTTGATATTTATTCAAGGCTTTTAAGAGAAAGAATAGTTTTTTTGGGTGAACCAGTTACAAGTGATTCTGCTAACAGGATTGTTGCTCAGCTCCTTTTCCTAGAGGCTGAAGATCCAGATAAAGATATTTTTCTCTACATAAATTCACCAGGTGGATCTGTTTATGACGGCCTTGGTATTTTTGACACAATGCAGCATGTAAAACCTGATATTCATACCGTTTGTGTTGGCCTTGCTGCAAGTATGGGCGCCTTCCTTCTATGTGCAGGTGCAAAAGGAAAGAGAAGCAGCTTGCTCCATTCAAGAATAATGATTCATCAGCCACTGGGAGGTGCTAGAGGACAAGCTAGCGATATAAGGATCCAAGCTGATGAAATATTGTTTGTAAAAGATAAATTAAATAAAGAATTGTCTGAAAGGACTGGTCAACCTATCGAAAGGATAAGAGAAGATACAGATAGAGATTTCTATATGTCTCCAACTGAGGCTATCGAATATGGAATTATTGATAATGTATTTAACAAGCGACCAATAAATTCAATTTAATTAAATTTTTATTTAGGATCTTGTAAAACAGGAATAAATCTATCTTTTTCGGGAACGACAGTGTATTCGGATAATACTTTGCAGAACTCATCTCCATCCATGGTTTCCTTCTCGATTAAAATTTCTACCAATTTATCCATAGCAGCTCTATTTTTTGCTACTAATTCAAGTGTTTCTTTGTAACACTGTTTGACAATTTTTCTAACTTGCTCATCGATTTGTTTTGAGATTTCATCTGATATATCAGATGTGTTCATAAGACTTCTTCCAACAAAAACTTCTTGATTGTCCCCTTCTAAAGAGACTGGACCAAGGCTGCTCATTCCAAATCTAGTGACCATTTGACGGGCCATAGAAGCAACCTGCTGTACATCACCACCAGCACCAGTTGTTACTTCTTCTCTTCCAAAAATAATATCTTCCGCAGCTCTTCCACCTAGTGCTCCCATAATTCTTGCTTTCAATTGAGCCCTACTTATTAAAGCCTGATCATCATCTGGAGAGAACCAAGTTAAACCTTTTGCTTGACCTCTAGGAATGACAGTAACTTTTTGGACTGGATCGTGATCCTTTACTAGCGAACCAATTAATGCATGACCAACTTCATGATAAGCAATTAGTCGCTTGCTTCTTCCATCAACTAAGGGTTGACCTTCCATTCCTGCAATAATGCGATCAACTGCATCATCTATTTCAGAAAGACCTATATGATTCTTTCTTCTTCTTGCAGTAAGAATTGCTGCCTCGTTAAGCAAATTGGCAAGGTCTGCGCCTGTAAAACCAGGCGTCCTTCTAGCAATACTTTCTAAAGTTAAATCCTTTTCTAATTTTTTATTTCTGGAGTGAACTTTAAGAATCGATAATCTACCTGTTATGTCTGGTGCGTCTACGGTTACTTGTCTATCAAACCTCCCTGGCCTCATCAATGCTGAGTCGAGTACATCTGGTCTATTTGTTGCAGCAATGATAATAATTCCGCTATTCCCCTCAAATCCATCCATCTCGGTCAAAAGTTGATTGAGTGTTTGTTCTCTTTCATCATTTCCTCCACCAATACCAGCACCTCTTTGTCTTCCCACTGCATCAATTTCATCTATAAAAATTAAGCAGGGACTGTTCTCTTTAGCTCTTTTAAACAAATCTCTGACACGACTTGCTCCCACACCTACAAACATTTCTACAAATTCCGAGCCTGAAAGTGAAAAGAAGGGTACACCTGCTTCTCCTGCAATTGCCTTAGCTAGAAGTGTTTTGCCTGTTCCTGGAGGTCCTACTAGTAAGACACCTCTTGGTATTTGCGCACCGACAGAAGTAAACCTTTCAGGTTGCTTGAGGAAAGTGACTACCTCCTCTAAATCTTGCTTGGCTTCATTCACTCCAGCCACATCATCGAATTTCACACCTGTTTCGGCTTCCATGGCAAATCTTGCTTTTGTTTTACCAAATTGCATTGCTTGACCTGGTCCACCTGGCATTGAATTTGATCTTCTTGAAAGTAAAATTAAGCCTCCAATTAAAATTATTGGAAATAAAAGATTGCCAAATATTCCAATTCCAGCTGGGGCTGTCCTAGGAGGATGTATGTCAAAACTGATTCCTTCTTCTTTTAATGAAGTAACTAATTCAGGAGCTAACCCTGGAAGATCAACTCTTAGCCTTTGCGCTCTATTATCTATTTCGGGGTCAACTGATTCAACGATTGCATTTCTACCTCCTTCATATATGTCAACAGAAGTGACTCTTCCAGCTTTTATATAATCAAGAAACCTTCCATAACTAATTTTAGCTGCAGGAGCATTTCTTGAAGTTGTAGAAGAGTTGGATTGAGTTACTTGAGTATTGGTTGCAGAGCCAACGATTTGCCAAGTAATTAAAACCACTATTGTTATTGGAAGCACCCAAAGAGCTATAACTTTCCATTTTTTATTCATAATCCCTTAATTTTTCATTAATTCTAGTAGGGTAAAGCCCCTTTCTGTTGGATGATTTCATCAGGTTCTCAGAAATACTAGAAAAAATATATTTTTGAGTAAAATTTTATTTCTAGTTTTTCTATTTAAGGAAATAATAGTTACAAACTTCTTAGGGCAGTAATTGGATCAAGTTTTGCAGCTCTTTTTGCAGGTAAAACGCCAAAAGTTAAACCTATTGTACTAGAAATTATAACTGTAACTAATACAGTTCCTAAACCAATTGTTGCTGGTAAAGGTGTTATTACGGCTACAATCTTGATAGTCGTAAGTCCTAAGCCTGTTCCAGCTATTCCACCCATACTAGAAAGAATTAAAGATTCAATTAGGAATTGGGTTGAAATATCTAGTCTCCTTGCACCTAGGGCTTTTCTAAGACCTATTTCTTCTGTTCTTTCACTTACAGATACCAGCATAATATTCATGATACCTATTCCACCTACTAGTAATGATATTCCACCTATTGCAGCTAGCATTAATGTTAAACCTCCCGTAATGTTTGATACTATTTGCAAAGCATCTTTTTGTGATCGAACAGCGAAGTCATCATCTCTGATTATTTTATGCCTTTGTCTCAATAAATTTGTTATTTGAAACTTTGCTGCTTTTGTTGATTTTTCATTTATTGCTTCAACACTAATGAAACTTAGGCTTATTCCATATGTTGGATCCTTACCAGTTATTCTACTGACCATTGTTGAGAGAGGAATATATGCGTTCTCATCTTGATTATTTCCAAATACTGCACCTTTAGGTTTCATAACTCCAACAATTTCAAAAGACTGATCTTTTATTCTTATTCTTTTTCCTAAACCTTCTCTGTCATTAAATAGCTTCTCTTCAAGATCTGGTCCAATAACTACAACATTTTTTGCGCCTTTAGTATCTTGATCATCAATAAAGCGTCCTTTTGCAATTTCAAAACTTCTTACAACTAAAAAATCACTTGTTACACCTGAAATAGAACTACTTGTGCTCTTTGCACCCGTTTGAATGACTTCGTTTGATGAGATTTGCGGAGCTACTCTTTTAACAGTTGGTACTTGTTGTTCTATTGCTATGGCATCCTTAAGTACTAGGTTTTTAGGGAAAGCTACTCCTCTCCTTCTTGTGTCATTATTCCCAGGTACAACAAATAAAACATTTGCTCCAAGGTTGCTTAATTGATTTTCTGCAAGGTTTTGAGCACCTCTGCCTACACCTACAAGTGTTATTACCGAAGCATTACCTATTACTATTCCAAGCATTGTTAGAAGGCTTCTAAACTTATTTGATTTCAGATTTTTTATTGCCATTCCCGAGGTTTCAGAAAGCGGGAGTTTCCTTTTCATATTTTTATTAAATGAAAGTAGTTTCAGTTTCTTCGGAACTAACTATCCCAACCTTAACTAAATCTGTTGATCCACTAACGCCTGATAAGGTTCCTGCTGTTTCTACTACTAGATCCCCTTTTTTTAGAATATTCATTTTCTTTGCCATATTCATTGCATCATCGAATGTTTTTGATGTGCTTGTTTGATTCTCAATCAGAAGTGGTGTGACTCCCCAGACAAGTTGAAGTGTACTTGCTACGGTTTTCTCATTTGTTACTGCTAAAACTGGTGTTGCAGGCCTGAATTTACTTACATTTCTTGCAGTTGCCCCACTCTTTGTTAAAGGAATTATTGCCGCTGCATTTATTTGTCTAGCGATACTACTTACAGCTGCACTTATTGCATTTGGAATAGTGCTTGGAAGATGGCTTTCCAGAGCTTTTTGTGGATAATCTCTTTCAATTCTTTTCGCAATAGTTGCCATCGTAGCTACTGCTTCAATTGGATAATCACCTACAGCAGTCTCATTGGAAAGCATTACAGCATCTGTACCGTCGAGTATTGCATTAGCTACGTCACTTACTTCAGCTCTTGTAGGCCTTGGACTTGAGGCCATTGAATCAAGCATTTGTGTGGCCGTAATAATTGGTATACCAAGGCTATTTGCCTTTTTAATAAGTTGTTTTTGCAATAATGGTACTTCTTCTGCAGGCATCTCTACACCAAGATCTCCCCTCGCTACCATTACTCCATCACATAGTTTTAAAACGGAGTCGATTTGATCAATAGCTTCGAATTTTTCAATTTTTGCAACTACAGGAGTATCAAACCCATGATTTCTAATTAAATCTTTTATCTCTATTAAATCAGAAGGATTTCTTACAAAGCTGAGCGCTACCCAATCAACACCTTGTTTTAAACCAAATGCTAGATCTTCTTTGTCTTTGTCTGTTAGAGCCCTAATAGATAGTTGAACATCCGGGAAATTAACCCCTTTATTATTAGATAGAACTCCTCCCACAGTTATTGAACAAATTAATCTTTGTTGCTTCAAATCAACTTCTTCAACTCTCATCTCTACTCTTCCGTCATCCAAAAGGATCCGATTTCCAACAGTTACTTCTTCAGCAAGTTTGTCATAAGTGACATTTGCTTGATCCTTATTACAGTCAATATTTTTTGATGTAAGAATAAACTTATCACCATTCTCAACATTAACCGGACCGTTTTTAAATCTACCTAGTCTAATTTTAGGCCCCTGAAGATCTTGGAGGATTCCTATGTGAATGCCTAGATCATCCGAAACTTTTCTAATTGTTTCTATTCTTCGAGCATGTTCATCATGGTCTCCGTGACTAAAATTTAGACGAAAGGTGGTGGCTCCAGCTTCTACTAATTTAGTTATTTGACTCGCACTTTCAGTTGCGGGCCCAATGGTGGCAACGATTTTTGTCCTTCTAGCTAGATCGAGTATTGTCATTTATGTGACTTGTGATAACAAAAAACTAACATCTGATTGTGTTTTATTTGCCAACTTTGCTTTTTCAAGAAAATAAACATGGAATTAAATGACTATCAAAGAGAATCTCGTAAGACAGCTCTCTATCCTAAAGTTGGAAGAAATGCTATCTATCCAACATTAGGTCTGGTAGGAGAAGCAGGTGAAGTTGCTGACAAAGTAAAAAAAATTCTAAGAGATAAAAATGGTGTATTTGATAAAGATAGTAAGGATGCAATTAAATTTGAATTAGGTGATGTTCTTTGGTACATATCACAACTTTCTAGCGAACTGGGATTTGAATTGGAAGAGGTAGCTAATGCAAACTTAGAAAAGCTCAACAGCCGCAAATCTCGAGGGAAAATTCAAGGGAGTGGAGATAACCGTTGATCTGAAAATTATCCATATAGTTGAAATCCTCCCATCGCTAGTGCAGCAGCATTACCAAGAATCCCTTGAACAACTCTGATAACAACAAAAGCTAAAATAGGAGATAAATCTAACCCTCCTAATGGAGGTATAATTCCTCTGAAAAAATTTAGGTAAGGATCAGTAATAGCACATAAATTTACAAGTATGGGATTACTCATATCAAGATTTGGGAACCAGGTAAGCAAAACCCTAATGATCAATATTGTTGAATAAATTCCAAGTGTTTTTAGTAGTACAAGAAGAATTGTTGGAATAATTTCGTAACCCATTAGCCTTTAATTTTTTGTATTATATTACGCCGCCTTTTTGTCTTCTGCTTGATCTGGTTCAGGTAATACAGAAAAAGTTTGATGAAATTTTTCTGAAAGTGTTAACCAGAAAGAACGTCCATCCTTCTGTCGCCTTCTTTCCACGAAGTTTTTCTCTACAAGCTCTTTAATGTGATCGTATGCACCGGATCCTCTGAGATCAACCAATTCTGATTGAAGGATCTTTTTCTTTAGTGCAATAGTTGCAAGGGTTCTTAGTGTTGCTATCGATAAATCTGCTGGGAGGAGATCTTGAACTAACTCACCAAGTCCTTGCCTTAATTCCAAACTGTAATAATTTTTACTTTCGTTTATTTCTAGAGAAGTGTCACGCTGCGCATATCCTGCCTTTAGTTCCCAGAGTGCTTTTTCAACTTCAGCAATGTCTTTATTAAGTAGATCAGCCATCTCTTTTGATGATGTTGGCCTTCCTTTGAGATAAAGGACTGCCTCTATCTTCGCTGGTAATGATATTTCTCTGCTTTCATTCATGATCTTGCGTTTAGAATTTATTTTCTTTTATATCCAAAATTACCGCGTCTAATTAAAGTCTGCACCTAAAAATAATTTATAAGCTGGATTATCGGTCTCTTTCCAATTTTTGTAGCCAACTTCTTCAACAAATTCATTCCAAGCGGGAATGTCGGAATCGTTTACCAGCACACCTATTACGATTCTTCCAGTATCAGCACCATGGTTTCGATAATGGAAGATACTTATTGTCCACTCTGGTCTCATTGAGTTTACAAATCTCATTAAAGCTCCAGGCCTTTCTGGAAATTCAAATCTATAGAGTAATTCTCTGCATTCTTTTTTAAATACTTGATTTATTGTTCTTGGTAGTCGCCCGCCAACCATATGTCTGAGATGAACCTTTGATAATTCATCGTTGCTTAAATCAAGACAATCAAAACCTTTTTGCTTGATTTCATTAACTAATAATCTTCGATCATTGATATCTGACACTTCTACACCCATAAATATTTGTGCTGTTTTACCTTCTGACATTCTGTAACTAAATTCAGTTAAACTACGAGACCCTAGTGTTTCGCATAAAATCTTTAAGCTTCCAGCTTTTTCAGGAATTCCCACCGCTAACATAGCTTCTTTTTCTTCACCTAATTCTGCCCTTTCTGCTACAAATCTTAGTCGTTCAAAATTCATATTTGCTCCACAAGCTATTGCAATGAGATGGTTATCTTTTAACTGATTATTAAAAACATGTTTTTTTAATCCAGCAATAGATAGTGCCCCTGCAGGTTCAAGAATTGATCGTGTATCCTCGAAAACATCTTTTATAGCCGCACAAATTTCATCAGTATTTACAGTAACCATTTCATCAACATATTTTTTACAAATTTTGAACGTGTTTTTTCCTACTTTCCTTACCGCAACACCGTCTGCGAACAATCCAACACTTTCAAGCTCTACTGGTTTATTAGCTTTTATTGAGAGTGTCATTGCGCAGGCATCTTCCGGTTCAACACCAATAATCTTTGTATCTGGCCAAATTGCTTTTACGTATGAACTTACTCCAGCTATTAGTCCTCCTCCTCCTACTGCAATATAAATTGCGTTAGGTGGCTTATGACTCTGTCTAAGTATTTCTAGACCTATTGTTCCCTGTCCAGCTATTACTTCTGGATCATCAAATGGATGAATGAATGTTAGATTTTCTTTCTTTGAAATTTCTAATGCTTTTTCATAGCATTCATCATAAGTTTCCCCGTAAAGAATAACTTCTGCTTTGTGTGACTCAACAGCTCTTACTTTCATTATGGGAGTTGTCAGAGGCATCACTATCACTGATCTACATTTAAGGAATGAGGCACTTAAGGCAACTCCCTGGGCATGGTTGCCGGCACTTGATGCAATCACTCCTTTAGAAAGCTCTTCCTTGGTTAGCTGCGACATGCGGTTAAATGCACCTCTTAACTTGAATGAAAAGACTTGTTGAAGGTCTTCTCTCTTCAGCCAAATATTGTTTTTGAATTTTTTGCTTAAGTTTTTTGCCCTTTCTAGTGGTGTTTCTTCAGCAACGTCATAAACGCGAGCTCTTAGTATTTTCTGTAAATAGTCCTCCATATCTAGTTTCTCGCAGATTTTGAGTTTATATATTTTCTACATTCCATTTGTTCTTGTGCAAGTTTTATCAAAATGTAGGGTAGACCTCGTAGATTGGGAGAATTCAATCTCAGAGTTATATGCGTCTGAGCCAGTTAAGTCATCCAAATGAGCTTCATGGATTAGCCATTAGTGAATTGGAAGATGTTGCTTGTCAAATTAGAGAAAGACATCTTCAAGTAGTTTCTACTAGTGGTGGCCACTTAGGTCCAGGTCTTGGTGTTGTTGAGTTAACAATTGCTCTCTATCAGACTTTAGATTTAGATGTCGATAAAGTTATTTGGGATGTTGGACATCAAGCATATCCTCACAAGTTAATTACTGGAAGATATGACAGATTTGATACACTTAGACAGCAAAAAGGAGTAGCTGGTTACCTAAAAAGAACTGAAAGTAAATTTGATCATTTTGGAGCAGGGCATGCGAGCACCTCTATTTCAGCTGCTCTTGGAATGGCGATTGCAAGAGATAGAAAAGGTGAAGACTATAAATGTGTAGCCGTGATTGGTGATGGTGCATTAACCGGTGGAATGGCATTAGAGGCTATAAATCATGCTGGACACCTACCAAAAACTCCTCTTTTGGTTGTTTTGAATGATAATGACATGTCTATTTCCCCTCCTGTTGGAGCATTGTCTACTTACTTAAATCGTATGCGGCACAGTCCACCTGTCCAATTTATATCGGACAGTGTTCAAGAAAGTGTCAAAAATCTCCCATTTATGGGAGATGCTATCCAAGAAGAATTTAAATCTCTTAGTGGAAGCGTTAGACGTTTGGCAGTTCCTAGCGTTGGTGCCGTATTTGAGGAATTGGGCTTTACTTATATGGGTCCAGTTGATGGACATGATATTTCTGCATTAATTCGGACATTTAATGCTGCGCATAAAGTTGGTGGACCAGTAATGGTCCATGTCGCTACTACTAAGGGAAAAGGTTATCCGTATGCTGAGGCTGACCAGGTTGGATACCACGCTCAGTCTTCTTTTGATTTGACAACAGGCAAATCTATTCCTTCTAAAACCCCTAAACCTCCAAGTTTTAGTAAGGTTTTTGGTCAAACTTTAGTAAAACTTTGCGAGCAAGACAGCAAGATTGTTGGAATTACTGCAGCGATGGCAGAAGGTACTGCTTTAAATCTTTTACAGAAAGCTATTCCTGATCAATATGTAGATGTTGGTATAGCTGAACAACATGCTGTAACTCTCGCTGGTGGAATGGCTTGCGAAGGGATCAAACCAGTTGTAGCGATTTACAGTACTTTCTTACAACGAGCATATGATCAGTTAATTCACGATATTGGAATACAGAATTTACCTGTAACTTTTGTTTTAGATAGAGCCGGAATTGTTGGTGCAGATGGCCCGACTCATCAGGGGCAATATGACATTAGTTATTTAAGATGTGTCCCAAACTTTACTGTTATGGCTCCAAAAGATGAGTCTGAATTACAGCAAATGCTTGTTACATGTATCAATCACAATGGTCCTTCAGCGCTAAGAATACCAAGAGGGTCAGGTGAAGGAGCAGCGTTGATGGAAGAAGGGTGGGCGTCTCTAGAAATTGGTAAGGCGGAGATAATAGAAGAGGGCGAAGATTTATTAATAATTGGCTATGGTTCTATGGTTTGCCCAGCAATTAAAACAGCAGCAATACTTAAAGAATTTGGAGTAAATAGCACTGTGATTAATGCTCGCTTTGTCAGACCATTAGATGAGGAAACTATTCATAATGCTGTAAATAGAATTGGTAAAGTAGTAACAATGGAAGAAGGAACATTGTTGGGGGGCTTTGGATCAGCAGTTCTTGAATCTTTTAATGAAAATGATATTTTTGTTCCTACATTAAGAATTGGTATACCAGATCAATTAGTAGATCATGCAACTCCTCAGCAAAGCAAGGAATCTCTTGGCTTGACTCCAGAAAAGATGGCAGATCAAATTAAAAATAAATTTAAATTTAATTAATTTTTTAATAAAAAAAGGATTATTTTTTTGATAATCCTTTTCAACTGTAATTAAGTTTCGAAATTATTTTATAAAACGCCTCTTGCTGCTAGTCCCAAAATTGAACCTATTCCCAAAACATGACCTAAACAGTTCGCGGCAACAAAAGAACCATGACTTAGTCCGCCATAAAATTGTGAATTAGGCATTGGGAAACCTTCGTTTGGCTTTTCAATATTTGATCTAGCTATAGCATATGCAAGTAAATTGCAAATGATCATCACAACTGCACATTTTGGAGACCACTGAAATGTCACTGGATCAGCAGCTGCTAGTAATGTTGTCAACATCTTTTATCCCTATTGAATAATTTCATTATCGACCATAAACAATGCTTTTGCGTCAAATGTTACTCACCTCTTAAGAGTTTTTTACTTCTGTTTTAGTTTTGATTGACTGCAGCATCAAAACAAAACCGTAGACAACAAAAGCATCGCTAATCGTTAAAAACGATTCTGCTAGCCCGTGTAGTACATCTACATTTGTTAGTTCATCCCCAAAATAAATTTGCGCGATTATTGCAAAAACAATCGTCATGAATACAAATAAGAGAGTTAACTTAAATCCTAAAAATGATATTTTTGGTATCGCTTTTGTTTTGCCAGCGTAACGCAGGAATAGTAGATAAGGAATTAGTGAAAGGATAAAGAATGGACTAGGATCAATTCGTGCAATTGACTCAAGACTAAGAATTGAAATATTCATTGGTTTGGTTGTGATGACTCAGATCGAAACAAGTTCCATGCCGCAAATGCAAGAGATATATTTCCTATAGTTGTCAGAGCTGCCTGAAGCACAACTAATCCTTTTAATTCAATACTGTTATCAAATATATGCCACGTAATTGCTGCCATTGCACTTGCTAGATTTGGCAACATTGCTAAAGCAAAATAACCTAAAGACTTGTTATTTGATATTGATGAAATATAGTCAATTATTATTATTGCAATCCCCCACTCAAGTAGAGTTGCAATGTGGATAAACCATGTCCCTAATGAAAGTTCATGCATATATTTGCTTCTGTTTAATAAGCTCTTCTAAAACTTCTTGAGCATGTCCAATGGGTTTTACTCCTATCCATTTATATACAACTATACCCTCTGGATTGATCAAGAATGTATTTCTTTTTGAATAGGGATTTAACCATGAATCATATGATTTACTTATTTCTCCTGTTGTATCTGAAAGTAGGGTATATCCAAGTTTTGCGGATGTACAGAATGATTCATGTTCTTCTTGATTGTCAGCAGAGATTCCAACTACAAAGGAATTAAGTTTTTTAAACTTAGAAAGATTATCTTGAAATGCTTTGGCTTGTAACGTACAACCACTTGAGAAATCCTTAGGATAAAAATATAAAATTAACCATTTACCTGAAAAATCATCTAGAGACCATTCCTTTTGATTAGGATAGTTTTTGTTGAAACCATTTAATGAAAAATTAGGTGCTTTTTTCCCAAGACCAACAGAATTGATACTTGCAAATAGTCTTGAGGGTTTAATCAATAAAATACTGGAAAATAAAAAAAAATATTTTACAAATTTTCTTCTATTCATTTGATTACCTAATCAAATTTAAAGTTTGTTCAAATCTACCCCTAATGATTTTGCATACTTACCTAATCCCTTCTTCTGAATAGTTTTTAGTACTCTTGTCGTTACTCTTATATTTATCCATTTGTTTTCTTCTTCCCACCATAATCTTCGCTGCTGCAAATTTGCTTGCTGCAGTTTTTTTGTTCTAATATGGGAATGGCTGACTGACATTCCGTTATTAGCTCTTGTGCCTGTAAGTTGGCAAACCCTAGACATTTTTCAAACTTAATCTTATTTTTATTCTATCAAATGAGGTTGAGATTACACCAATTTTTGCATTAATTTCCCTAACACCTCAGCATTCCTAGTTTGAAAAGCTGCAATATCCTTATTTTCTAGACCTCCAATTGATAGTTTTGCCATCTCATAAACATGTATAGCTATGTCATTGGCTAATTGAGTCTCCTCTGATTTGCTAGATCCTTCAACGATTATAGAGTTGGAATTTAATTTTAGTAATCCTTCAATAAGTGGATGGTTTGAATTGACGATTAAATTATGATATTCAGGCAGACCAGGAAGTTTCTGTTCCATTAGTGCTGTTATATCATTAATTCTTCTCATTTGTTCTGGTAATAATATTAATGAAGGAGGAGAATTTTCACCTTTAAGGCTTTGAACTTGTACGGTGACTTTTTCATTGTTTAGAGATGAACTAATTATCTTTTTAAGTGTTTCTGACTTTGTATTTCCATCTTTATCTGCAATTTCAGGCGAATCATCTTTAATACTTTCATCAAGTTCTGAGTCAACTCTCACAAAATTTATTTCTTTATTTTTTTCTTCTAACCAAGGAATAAATTGGGTATCAATAACAGTATCAAGTTTTAAAACTTCTTTGCCTTGCGAAGTCCACATGTTGAGTGCTGTTGATTGAGAGACTTCATCTGTTGAATATAAAACCTTTTTGTTCTCATCAGTTAGCCTATTCTTATAACCTTCAAGAGTGGTAAAAGTCTTTGAACCAGATTTTATTAGTTCATTAGTTTCTTCATTATCTGCTGAAGTGGTTTTTGTTGTCGAATATAAAATTATCTCTTTTACTTGTTCGGCAAATTTCTCATCTTCCATAGCACCTATTTTTATAAAGGGTGATATGGAGTCCCAAATATCAGCATAAAATTGAGTTTCATCTTTCTTTAATGTTGTAAGCTTATCGGCTAACTTCTTTGCGATAAAGTTACCGATAGATTTAACTCTTCTGTCTGATTGTAGTGCGCTTCTGCTTACATTTAAGGGAATGTCGGGTGAATCTATTACTCCCCTCAAAGGTAATAAGTATCTAGGAACAATTTCTTTAATTGAGTCGCTAACAAATACCTGATTACAGAATAATTTGATTTCACCACTTTCCCAATCTGCTCTTCCACTTATTTTTGGAAAATATAATATCCCTTGCAAACTGTATGGATAGTCAGTGTTTAGGTGAACCCATAAAAGAGGATCGCCTTGAAAAGGATAGAGATATTTGTAAAGTTCAATATAATCTTCATCTTTAAGATTTTGTTTGTTTTCTCTCCATGGTGGATTCATTTTATTGATAACTTCTTCTTCAAGCAAGATTTCAATAGGCATGAAATCACAATATTTTTTAATTAATGTTTTAATCCTGCTTGGTTCAATGTATTCATTTTCTTCTTCCATTAAATGTAAAATTATATCTGTACCTATTTCTTCTTTATCTGATTCATCAAGTGAATATTCAGGCGAACCATTGCATTTCCATTGAATAGCTTGTGAATCATTCTTTGCTGACTTAGTTATTATTTCAACTTCTTCTGCAACCATAAAACTAGAATAAAAACCGAGTCCAAAATGACCTATGAATCTATCATCTGTTTGTTTATATTTCTCAAGAAATTCTTCTGCACTTGAGAAAGCTACTTGATTAATATATTTCTTAATTTCATCACTAGTCATTCCTATACCATTGTCACTAATTGTCAATGTCTTATGTTCTCTATCAATTGAGATTTTTATTTTTTCATCTTCAGCTGCGACACAATCTCCTGCAAAGGCAGCCATTTTCCTTTTCTTGATTGCATCTACCGAGTTACTTATAAGCTCTCTAATGAATATTTCATGATCTGAGTAGACTGCTTTTTTGATTATTGGAAATATATTTTCTGTGTGAATTAGAATAGTTCCTTCTTCTTTAACAGACATGACTTAACTAAATTTCAATCATCATAGCGATACAAATTTCTATTTAGGTTTTAAAAGCAAAAGTGTTATTTTTTAAAGCTCAATAGTTATCGATCCCTGACAATCATTAAAAAGATATGGGTGATTGATATCAATCTATCCATTCTATTTTAGTACATCTATTAGATTTTAGAAGTTGATGAGTTGCATCATTTGTCTTTAGGGGTTCATGTGAAATTAAGGAGACAATCCCTTGAACATGAAATTCTTTTTGGCGTTTTAATGCTTTATACAAACTTGCACTTTGCTTATATGCTATTAATACTTTTTCATTATTACCTATCATTTCCTCGCTTGATGAGATTAATTCCCTTACTTTATCAATGCTAATACTAAATCCGATTCCGAAGCAATTCTGATCGCTTGAACTAAATTTCTTTACTAAATCATCATATCTCCCGCCTTTCGCAAGGATAACTGGAGCACTTGAATATGATGAAACAAGAGAAAATGTTAATCCACTATATAATTTATATTTGGTCCCTAATGTTGGGTCTAGTTGTACTTCTATCCCCTTCTCTTTAGCCAAGGGCTCAATAATTGTAAATAATTCCTTTAGGTTATCAATGTAAGAATTCGAGCCATAAATTGTTGTTAAATTATTTAATACCTGTTCTGGTGTGCCTCTCATTTTCATTATATTTTTTATAAACTTTCTTTGTTCATCTTTTACATCAAGAATACTCAATTCTATGTAATCAAGATTGCAGAGAATATTTTTTATTTGGTTTATTCTGGTTGAATCAAATGAGCCTAAAATAAGTTCCAATAGATATGTATTTCCAATAAGTAAAGTCAATTTATATTTCTGATCAATTTCAATTACTTCTAATGATTCGATCAGCAGAGATAGAAGTTCTATCTCTGCATTAATTGCTTTAGTTCCTATTAATTCAACTCCGCTTTGAAATGACTCTTCAATATCAATACCGCCATCGATGCTTTGATTACATTTAAATGAAGTTCCTGTTGACCAAAAACGAAGTGGCCTTTCGTATTCATTGAATCGAGTTGAAGCAGCACGTACAATTGACGCAGTTATTTCTGGCCTTAACCCAAGAGGTTCATCAGAAACGATTTTTAGTATTTCATTATTGGAAATACCACCAGCTGCCATAAGTGTTTCTATACGCTCAATATGTGGCGGTGATATTCGCTCGTATCCCCATAGTTGATATAAAGATGAAAGTTTCGAGGCAATAAGATGGTTCTTTTTTACTTGCTGAGGATTTAAGTCACGCGCACCCGAGGCAGGTTGCAAGGTCATTATTTGAATCTTTTTATTGCTTAAGGATCACATAAATTCGGATTATTTTCCACCATAAGAGTTAGGTGTTAATGGTCTAATTTGTTTAAGTTCGTTTATAAGCTCATTTTTTATCTCTGGACTACAAGCAAGAATTCTGCCGCTGTTCAGATCAAAATCACCGGAAGGATAATTAGTTACTATCCCACCTGCCATTTCCACTATTGGAACTCCTGCTGCCATATCCCATTTAGCAAGACCGCGTTCCCAGAAACCATCCACTTTGCCTGATGCTACAAATGCTAGATCTACGGCGGCTGCTCCCCCTCTTCTGACACCGTGTGTACGATGAGTTAGCCAACAAAATTCTGAATAATTATTATCTGTTACTTCTCTTCTGTCATAAGCGAAACCAGTAACTAAGAGTGAATTAGACAAGGAAGATGTGTGAGTGACATTTATTTTTTCGCCATTACAAAATGATCCATGTTCTGGAGAAGCATAATAAATTTCATTCAATGAAGGTACTGATATTGATCCCAATATTGGATTGCTATTCCAAATTAATCCTACTGAAGTTGCGAAAAATGGATATCCATGGGCATAATTTGTTGTTCCATCAAGAGGATCTATGCACCATTTTAATTCTCCGTCTTTTAATTTATATCCACTTTCTTCAGCAAGAATAGAAATATTAGGTGTCTCTTTTTCTAGATAATCTATTATTATCTTTTCACATTCTATATCTGCATTAGTAACAAGATCTCCAGCAGTTCCCTTACATTTTATGGTTTTAATCTTTCCATAATTATTCATTAGTGAAGCACCACCTTTTTCTGCGGCTTGCTTAGAAATCTCTAATAATTTACTAATTTCATCTTTAGTTAAATCTGCATCTATAGCTGCGTTTTTACAGGAAGGTATAATCATAGCTATTTTTTTATTTATAATAATCGTCTAATATTAGAAGATTCTATTTGTCTGTAAATCAATTTATTCTCGTTAATAAAATAATGATTTATAGGGCTTTGTTTGACTTGAAAATATTTAATAGATAATTCCAACATTGAAATCTTTAATAAGACCTCTCTTGTGGTATATATTTAAATTAAGCAATCGAAAAATAATTTCATTGCTGAATTTAAGGAGAGGTGGCCGAGTGGTTGAAGGCGCAGCACTGGAAATGCTGTATAGGGGCAACCCTATCGAGGGTTCGAATCCCTCTCTCTCCGCTCCTTCATATTGGTTTTTAATCATAATGCTATGAGTGATTATCCAAATTTTCCAGAAATATAGTCTTGAGTAGATTTCTGCTTTGGTGAATTGAACATATTCTTTGTTTTACTAAACTCTACTAAGAATCCAACTTTTCCTCCAAGATCTTTACCTTTCTTTTCTGTATTAAAAAATGCTGTAAAATCACTCACTCTATTAGCTTGTTGCATATTGTGAGTAACAATTATGATTGTATAATTCTTCTTTAATTCATGTATTGTCTCTTCAATTTTTAATGTAGATAATGGATCAAGTGCTGAGCATGGCTCATCCATTAAAATCACATCAGGTTCAATTGCGATTGTTCTTGCTATACATAATCTTTGTTGTTGCCCCCCAGATAATGAATAACCACTTTCGTTTAATTTATCCTTGCATTCATCCCACACTGCTGCCTTGACAAGCGATTGCTCTACTAATTGATCCATGTCACCTCTATAACCATTTACTCTCGCTCCAAACGCAATGTTTTCGTAAATGCTTTTTGGGAAAGGATTAGGTTGTTGAAATACCATTCCAATTCTTCTTCTAACTTCAACTGGATCTATTTCTTTTGCATATATATCTGTGCCTTCAAAAATCACACTACCTGATAATTTACAGCCTTCAATTAAATCGTTCATACGATTTATTGCTCTAATAACGGTCGATTTGCCACAACCCGACGGCCCGATAAAAGAAGTAACTTGATTTTTTTTTATATCACAAAAGATATTTTTAACTGCAACTGAATTTCCATATTTAATCGAGACATTATCTAAGGAAACAGAAATAGTAGAATCATTTACAGATTTTTTATCTTTTGAATTTAATTTATCAATCATTTTATAATTTTTATATCCATAATTATACTTTATTCTTAGGAAAGGCACCAAGTGTTCCTATCCATCTTGATAGGATATTTAAACTTAAAAGAACAACAACTAAAACAAAAGATGCTGCCCAAGCTAATTGATTTTGTGCTTCATATGGTTCAAGAGCAAAATTATAGATTAGTACTGATAAAGATCCCATTTCGTAAAAAAGATCATCAAAACTTGTTATGTAATATCTGGAAAATAACGCCGTAAATATTAATGGTGCTGTTTCACCTGCTGCCCTAGCAAGTGATAAAAGTATACCCGTAGATATGGAACTAAATGCTGCTGGCAATGTGATTTTAGATATCATTGTGAATTTAGAAGCGCCAATACCGAAGGCGGCTCTTCTCAAATTATCTGGAACTAATTTTAATGCTTCATCAGTTGTTTTTATAATTGTTGGCAACATTAAAATTGATAGGGAAATACCACCTGCTATACCACTAAACATTGAGCCAAATAATATTTTTGTAGATACAACTATTGCGTATATAAACACACCAGCAATTATTGAGGGGACTCCTGCAAGAACATTTGATCCAAATCTAATAAATTTTGCAAATCTTCCAGACTTAGAATATTCAGCTAGATATATTCCTCCCCCTACTCCCACTGGTATAGATATTATTGATGCAATAACTGTCATTATGAAAGTTCCAGTTATTGCAGGTCCTATACCTCCGGCAGATAGAAGATCGTCTCCGGGAGGCTCAGGCTCAAGTATTAATGTCTCAATATTTATATAGCTTATACCTTTAATTAGAATATAGCTTATGACTAATAATAATGGGAGAACAGAAATTGCTGCAAAAAAAGCAGCAGTAATTGTTAATATATTGTTGCCTATATTTCTAGTTAAAGAAGGATTATAGTTTAATTTAGTATGTTGATATGATTTCATTTCTATTTATATTTTAAACTCAATTTTTTAACAACCCATTGAGCAAATACATTAACCATTAATGTTAATATCATAAGGATTAATGCTGCATACATTAAAGAAGAGACTTGGCTACCATCTGCTTCTCCAAATTGATTAGCTAGCATTGATGAAATAGTATATGAAGGAGCAAAGATTGACCAGCTAAAATTATTAGAATTACCTATAATCATTGTCACAGCCATTGTTTCACCCATGGCTCTTCCTAGCGCTAGTAAAACACCTCCAGTTATTCCCGAAATTGCTGCTGGAATAATCACTTTTAAAATTGTTGTCCATCTTGTGGCTCCTATTCCATAAGCAGCTTGTCTAAGATTTGATGGAACTTGATTTAATGAGTCTACTGAAATCGAAGTGATTATAGGTAATATCATTACTACCAAAATTAGTATTGCAGGCATCATTCCAGCGCCAAAGGGCTGCGTGCTAAAAAATGGGATGAATCCAAATATTTCATAAATTATGTTTAAAAATGGTCTTATAAACGGTTCCATTATAAATACTGCCCATAGTCCTAAAACTACTGATGGAATAGCGGCTAAAAGCTCAATCATTATGCCAATTACATCTCTTATGTATTTTGGAATTAGATTTTCAGTTATAAATATTGCAGTGCCAACGCCCAACGGAATAGCAATTAACAATGAAGCAATTGATGTAAAAAGGGTTCCATATATAGCAGTGAATGCTCCATACTCATCTGTAACAGGATTCCAAGCCGAGCTAAAAAGAAATCTCAGACCATATCTTGAAATCGACTCGGTTGATTCATAGTAAACAACTGTAAATATAGAAAAAAGAACCACAGCTACCATTGAAGCCATGGCAATTACGAAATTTTTAAAGCCAATATCTACCAACTTCTCAGAAGTTGGTCTCATTCTTAGTGAAAAGTTCGATGTAGTTGCTTTGTCCACTAGCAAAAGCATTTACATTATGAATCTATAGGTAATTTCAAATTTTTCACTAAGAGAGGGTTAATGATTGGCGTTAAGTGTTGAAGGGTACATAATAAGTATTGAATACCCTTAAATGCTATTTACTGTGGGGCTTAAATAAGTATTGCCATGGGGAGAATAGTTGGCATTGACTTGGGAACGACAAATTCCGTCGTAGCGGTGTTGGAGGCTGGCAGGCCCATAGTAATTTCTAGTGCCGAAGGAGCTAGAACTACACCATCAGTTGTTGGTTTTACTAAAGAATCTGAATTGTTAGTTGGTCAACTAGCTAGGAGGCAATTAGTACTAAATCCAAAAAACACTTTTTCAAATTTAAAAAGATTTGTTGGTAGAGCTTGGGATGAGCTTGAAGAAACAAGCCTTTCAGTTCCTTACAACGTTCGATCAAATGATCAAGGAAATGTTCGCATAACCTCTCCTATCACAAAAAGAGAATATGCCCCTGAAGAATTGATTGGGAATATTATTAGAAAGTTAATAGACGATGCTGAAACCTATTTAGGGGAAAATGTTGATTCAGCTGTAATAACAGTTCCTGCTTACTTTAATGATTCACAAAGGCAAGCGACTAGAGATGCTGCGATTTTGGCTGGTATATCTGTTGAAAGGATTTTAAATGAACCTACTTCAGCAGCTCTCGCTTATGGATTTGACAAGAGTTCTTCTCGAAAGGTTTTAGTTTTTGATTTGGGTGGAGGCACATTTGATGTTTCTTTAATGTCAATTTCTAATGGCGTTTTTGATGTAAAGGCAACTTGTGGTGATACTCAATTGGGTGGTAATGATTTTGACCAAAAAATTGTTGATTGGCTTGCTGAAGATTTTTTAGAAAAAAACAAAATAGACTTAAGAAGAGATAGGCAATCATTACAAAGACTTACTGAGGCTGCAGAGAAAGCTAAACAAGAACTGTCGGGTGTTCAATCTACTCCAATTTCACTTCCTTTTATTTCTACCGGTAATGATGGGCCATTACATATTGAGACAACTCTTTCAAGGAAAATGTACGAGAGTATTTGCACTGATCTTTTAGATAAATTATTTGAACCTGTTAATACTGTTATTGATGATTCTGGGTGGAATCCCGAAGACATTGATGAAGTTGTTCTAGTTGGTGGTAGTACTAGAATGCCAATGGTAAAGCAATTAGTTAAAACATTAGTTCCAAATCCTCCCTGTCAATCTGTTAACCCAGATGAAGTAGTTGCTATTGGCGCTGCAATTCAAGGTGGAATCATTTCAGGAGAGCTGAGAGACCTTTTGTTAAATGATGTCACTCCTCTTTCGTTAGGCCTTGAAACTGTTGGGGGATTGATGAAAGTCCTTATCCCTAGGAATACCTCCATCCCGGTTAGGCAATCAGACGTTTTTAGTACATCTGCCTCGAATCAATCATCAGTAGAAATTCACATATGGCAAGGCGAGAGGCAAATGGCTTCTGACAATAAATCATTGGGTAAATTCAGATTATCTGGTATTCCTCCAGCCCCAAGAGGTGTCCCTCAAGTTCAAGTAGCTTTTGATATTGATGCCAATGGTTTATTAGAAGTAAGCGCAACTGACAGAACCACGGGAAGGAAACAGTCTGTAAGTGTCACTGGTGGTTCAAATTTGAATCAAAATGAAGTAAATAAATTGATTGAGGAGTCAAAACTAAAGGCATCTGAGGATAGAAAAAAGCGAGCATCTATTGATCAAAAAAATAATGCTTTAACACTTGTTGCTCAAGCTGAAAGGCGACTAAGAGACGCTTCTCTTGAGCTGGGCCCTTATGGCGCAGAAAGACAACAAAGGGCTGTAGAAGTTGCCATGAGGGACGTTGAAGATTTTCTACAAGAAAATGATTTGCAAGAACTTGAATATGCAGTTGGTTCTCTTCAGGAAGCATTATTTGGCTTGAACCGCCGATTATCAGCAGAAAGAAAATCTGATAGTAATCCCATACAAGGGATTAAAAATACTTTTGGATCTTTAAAGGATGAATTATTTTCAGATGATTACTGGGATGATGATCCTTGGGACTATTCACAACAAGGCAAAAATAGAAATGGTGAAAATAATTATGGAAAAAGGAATATAGATCCTTGGGATAATGAATACTACCGTTGATCCGAATTATTGGTCACTGCTTGGAGTCTCACCGGAGTGTGAACCTGGTGAACTTAAATCAGCCTTTAGGAAAGAAGCTAGAAAGTGGCATCCTGATTTAAATAAAAATGATATAAATGCCGAAGAAAGATTCAAATTAATTAATGAAGCTTATGCAATTTTAAGTGATCCAAAAAAGAGAAAAGAATGGGAGAAAAAAAACAATAAAAATCAGGATATCTTTGAAAATAGATTTCCAACTTATGAAGAGTATTTAGATGTTGTGTTAGGAATTAAAATTAATTCAAATGAAGAAAATGATCATATTGATTATCAATATGATCATTTTGATGAAGACGAAGATGAAAACTTTGATAAACCTAATTTTAATGAATATATTCCTACTACAAGTGAGCCAGCACCACCACCAACCTTAATTTATGAAGACCAAGAATCAATTGTTGAAATTTCTCCAGAACAAGCTCTTTATGGATCATCAGTTGAAATTCAGTTGCAAGATGGCACACTCGTTGAACTTTTAACTCCGCCGTTTGCAGGCGATGGTTGGAGATTACGAATAGAAGGCGCAGCAATTGGTTGTCGTGATCATTTTGTTCAATTAAAAGTTCAAACTGCCGAAGGATTGAGGATTGATGGTTTAAGAGTTATGTATCGTCTTGAATTGTTTCCTCATGATGCTTTGCTAGGTTGTGCTGTTGATATTCCAACACTTAATGGTTCGGTAACATTGCAAGTTCCTCCTAATTCATCAACAGGAAGGTTGTTGAGACTTAGGGGTCGGGGATTGGTGTATGAAGAGTATCGGGGTGATCAAATTGTTGAAATAATAATTGTGCTACCAGATAGTTTAAGTGATTCTGAAATTGCACTATATCAACGTTTAAATGAATTATCTATGGAGAATTATTAGAAACATATTGTTTATTCATTTTATCTATTTATAATTAATTTGATTATTTAATTCCTATGTTAGTTCATGTCCTTTTGTATGAAGCGGGGACTGAAAGTGAGGGTATACATTCCCTTGAGCTTAAAGGGACAACAGTAATCCTTATGTTCGAAGATAAGGACGATGCTGATAGATATTGTGGCCTTCTTGAAGCTCAAGATTTCCCAACCCCATCTGTTGAGGAGTTAACGAGGATGGATATTGAAGCTTTTTGTGTTGAAGCCGGTTATGAAGCTCGTTATGTCGAAAAAGGATTTATTCCGAGTACAGATGAAGAACGGCTTATGATTTCCCCACCTCTCTCTAACTTAGAAGTAGGAAATTGGAGCAATCAAGATAATTTAAATGAACAAAACTCCTCTAATGATCAACTTGAGGACATAAAAAAACGTTTGGAAAATCTTTTATGATTAATATCAATAATGATTTGAAAAATAATAATTATCGAATACTAACTGAGCAGATTAATAATACCTCGTATGATTTGGATACTAAATCCACTAATGAAATTGTCAATATTTTCTCTGAAGCTGATAAAGAACCACAGAAGGCTGTTGAGAAAGCTATTCCTGAGATAATTGATGCTATTGATGAGATTACGCTAAAACTTAAATCAAATGGAAGATTATTTTATATTGGTTCTGGAACTTCAGGAAGATTAGGAGTACTTGATGCATCAGAATGCCCACCAACTTTTTGTACTAATCCAGATTTGGTTCAAGGAATAATTGCTGGAGGAATATCATCATTAACAAAAAGTTCTGAATCTCTAGAAGATTTATCAGAGCTTGCTATTTCTGACCTCAAAGGTAGAAATTTTAACACTAGAGACGTCTTAATAGGTATAACAGCTAGTGGTAGAACTCCATATGTTCTAGGAGCATTAAACTATTCTAAAAGTATAAAAGCACTAACTATTTCTATTTCATCAGTTCCACAAAGTGATTCACCTTTAGATAATGATATTGATATTAGGCTTATTACTGGACCAGAGATTCTTGCAGGCTCTACAAGATTAAAAGCTGGAACAGCTACAAAGATGGCTTTAAATATAATTTCTACATCTGTGATGATTAAATTAGGAAAGGTTTTTGGTAATAGAATGATTGATTTATCAATATGCAATGATAAGTTAACTGATAGAGCAATTGGTATTTTATTTGATATTGCTTCGGTAGATAAAGAATCTGCTGTTCAACTTCTAAAGAAGACAAATGGATCCGTAAAGTTATCTTTATTGATTGCTTTGTCTGGAATGGATGTTATTGAAGCTAAGCAATTACTTGATGATTCAAATGGGGATTTAAGAGCAGCACTATCTACGCTAAAATGTGAATGAATTATAGTTAATCTAAACTTTTTATTATTTATAATATATTTCCTGCACTGAATTTAAAAACAGTTATTATAAAAAAAAATAACTAGAGCTATGACAAAAGTATTGATGAAAACAGATAAAGGACAATTGACTATTGACCTTTTTGATAATGATGCACCCAAAACAGTAGAAAATTTTTTGAAGCTTGTTAAAGAGGGTTTTTATGATGGCCTTTCTTTCCATAGAGTAATCAATGGCTTTATGGCTCAAGGTGGATGTCCGAATACAAGAGAAGGGTCAAGAGGCACTCCTGGGACTGGAGGCCCTGGTTATTCTATTGATTGTGAAATTAATTCAAATAAACATGTGGCGGGTTCTCTTTCTATGGCGCACGCAGGAAAGAATACTGGCGGCAGCCAATTCTTTTTAGTTCACGCTCCGCAGCCACATTTGGATGGAGTACATACTGTCTTTGGTAAAACTGATGATATGAAAATCCTCCTATCTATTACTAATGGTACTAGAATCAATGGTATAAGTCTTATAAAATAGAATTTATACTTTTACTAACTCCATTCAATAGTTGTGGTTTTGTCTTTTAAATCCCAATCAAATAAAGGCGAATTTTCAAAATTTGAAAGTTCGCTAATTTCTTTCTCTTCTATTAATATATTTTGAGATGGATGTAAAAGTTTTTCATAATTATCTGTCTTAATTATTCCAATTCTTTTTGTGTGTTTCCAATTACTTAGTTCTTTAAGAAGTGACTCAAGTAACCTTTTATCTATTAAGTTTCCTTCTAAATGAGCCTTAATATCTCTATGCCTAACATTCCATATAAATAATGGGTTTTCACATAGAGCAATTAATCTTGGAGCGTTTTGAATAGAAATATTTAAAAAATGATTCTCTGACCATTTATTAGCTTTATCTTCAAAATGTTTTAATTCGCTATCGTTAACTTTTCCATCCCAATATACAACAATATTTTGTCTTTCATTGGATAGATTTTTCTGCATATTATTACCAATTAAGTGTCCAAGTTTTTCTCTTTTTACCTCAAGATAGGCTGCATTATGATCTCCAGGACAAATCACTAATGGAACTCTAGATTCAACCTGAAGTCCATATCCACCAAGACCTGCTATTTTTCTTGGATTATTGGTTAATAACTTAAGTCTGTTTATTCCTAAATCTGTCAAAATTTGTGCGCCTACTCCATAATTTCTTAGGTCTGCAGGAAAACCCAACTTCTCATTAGCTTCAACCGTATCTAATCCTCCATCCTGGAGGTTATAAGCTTTTAATTTGTTAACTAACCCTATACCTCTTCCTTCCTGCCTTAGATATACAACAACACCTTCCCCTTCTTCAGAAATTCTTGATAAGGCCGCTTCTAATTGAGGTCTGCAGTCGCACCTTAATGATCCGAATGCATCACCAGTTAGACATTCTGAGTGCATTCTTACTAATACGGGCTCTTTTAAATTTGCTGGATCTCCTTTTATTATCGCTACATGTTCAGATCCATCCAATTCGTTCTTATAGCCAATTGCCTTGAAATCTCCAAATAAGCTAGGCAACTTTGCAATTGCTTGTCTGTACACAAAACGCTCATTTTCAAGTCTGTAATGAATTAAATCTGCAATACTTATCAACTTTAAATTTCTTTCCTTGGCGTATGTTTTTAATTCCGGCAGTCTTGCCATTGAGCCATCTTGATTTTGGATTTCACAGATAACACCTGCAGGAGATAGGCCAGCTAGCAAAGATAAATCTACGGCTGCTTCTGTATGACCAGCTCTTTTTAATACCCCACCTATTTTTGCTCTTAAGGGAAAAATATGACCAGGTCTTCTCAAATCTATTGGTTTTGTTTGACTATTAAGAGCAACTTGAATTGTTTTAGCTCTATCTTCAGCCGATATGCCAGTTGAGACACCAAATTCAGGACCTGCATCGATACTTACCGTGAAGGCTGTTTGGTTTGAATCGGTATTTCTGTCGACCATTAAGGGAAGATCTAGCTTGTCTAATCGTTCCCCTTGCATTGCTAGACATATCAAGCCTCTAGCTTCAGTTGCCATGAAATTAATTTGCTGAGGAGTCGCAAATTGAGCAGCACAGATTAAATCTCCTTCGTTTTCTCTCTTTTCATCATCAACTACAACAACACATTCGCCGTTCCGTATAGCAGCAAGAGCATCCGCTATATCATCAAATTCAATTTCATAACAATCTTCTGATTTCAACTTATTCCTCGTGTATGTGGTGAAATGGTTCTTTGCTAATTAGTCTCAAATGAATATCTCATCATTCTACGAAATAAACTAGATGTTATGGCCATTAGTACATTGAAAGCTGGGAGGATCGCAATTATTGGAGCATCTGGGTATGGAGGACTTCAACTCGTTAAGTTGATTAATGAGCATCCATGCTTTGAGATTTCAACTTTAAATGGAGAGCGATCAGTAGGTAAAAGCTGGAATGAAATAAACCCTTTTATGAAACTTTTGAGCGATATTAAGATATCAAAAAACAATATTGATGAAATCTCTCAGAATTCTGATTATGCAATTTTGAGTCTGCCTAACGGCTTATCATCACAACTAACTCCCTTATTATTAAAAAAAGGTATTAAAGTAATCGACTTATCAGCTGATTATAGATTTAAATCATTAGACAAATGGAAGGAAGTGTATTCCAAAGAAGCTGCAAAATATCAAAGATATGACTATGAATTATGTGAGGAGGCTGTTTATGGCTTTTCAGAGGAATTTAGTAATGAGATCTCAAAATCAAGATTGATTGCTTGTCCAGGTTGTTACCCAACATCCTCTCTTAGTGTACTAATTCCATTCTTAAAACAAGGATTAATAGAAAGTGAAGGAATTATTATTGATGCAAAATCTGGTACATCTGGGGGAGGGAGAAATCCAAGTGAACAACTTTTATTGTCTGAATGTGCCGAGTCAATTAAGCCCTATGGAGTCATTGGGCATAGGCATACGGCAGAAATTGAGAAGATCGCTAGTCACTTTGCTGGTCATGAAGTGAATTTACAATTTACGCCTCATTTGGTGCCAATGGTTAGAGGAATTTTATCTACAGTTTATGCTCGTTTAAGAGATCCTGGATTAACAGCAGAAGACTGCAAAATTGTAATTGAAGCTTTTTATAAAAACCAACCATTTATTGATATCTTGCCTGTAGGAACTTATCCAGCTACTAAATGGGTTAAAAATACTAATAAAGTTATGATTTCAGTTGAAGTAGATAAACGTAATGGAAGAATAGTACTAATGAGTGTTATTGATAATCTTCTAAAAGGCCAAGCAGGTCAAGCTATACAAAATTTAAATATTATGCACGGACTTGAATCAGACATTGGTCTACCAAAGATTACTTATTATCCTTGAAGCCAGTTCTTATATTCTTTGCTACTTTTGCTATCGCTAAAGGTAATATTATATGTTCCATATGTTGAATTCTTTTTTTTAAACTCTCTTTACTATCTTGTTCTCTAACAGGCACTGCAGCTTGAATAATTATTGAGCCAGAATCAACCTCTTTTTGGACATAGTGAACTGTACATCCAGTAATAGTTACCCTATTGTCTATTGCCTGTTGTATCGCATCAACGCCTTTAAAAGATGGTAAAAGTGATGGATGTATATTAATTAGTCTGTTTTTAAACCTATTAATTATTTCTTCACCAACAATTCTCATCCATCCTGCCATAACAACTAGTTCTACGGATAATTCCTCTAGTTTCATCATTACTAACATGTCGTGTTCTAATCTAGAATTGCAGTCTTTATGATTAATAATTACATAAGGTATTTTGTATTTGATTGCCTTTTTTATGGCTAAGCTATTAGTATTATTGACAATTAATATAGAGATTTCCGCGTTAAGTTGTTTGTTTAGAATGGATTTAATAATGTACTCAAAATTCGAGCCATTACCTGAGGCAAGGATGCCTAATCGTATTTTTGGCTCAAATATAGGGCTTTCTGAATCTAAAGGACTAATTAGGCACTCTTCATCTAAATCACAAGATAAATTGTTGTCCGTATATTCTTTATTATCTTGTTTCATAAAATAATGATTATTTACTACTAAATATATGACCATTAGAAGAAATTACAATATCTAAATATAAAGACATATTTAATAGTAATGAATGTTAAATCATCATTTAGATATCGCTAACTTTGGACAAAAATAATTATCAAGGTTATTTACAATTTTATTTGTCAATTACTAAACATTTGCCATTTGAAAACTATTCTTGACTAATATAAATTAAATCAATTTGTTTTACGGCTCTCATTTGAGAATACCAGCTAACAGAACTCATTAAGGAGTAATCTTTTATCAATAATGGCAATAACTGACACCTTCCAGATGAATAACAACGATAAATGGATAAGGTATTGCGACCTTCTATTTAGCGACGATTCATTAGGTTTTTGGCTAGATATAAGCAGAATGGATGTCGAGATCAGCGATTTTGAAAAATTTAAGGACATTTATTCTGAGGCTTTTGATTCGGTAGAAAGTATAGAGAATGGATTGATTGCGAATGTTGATGAAGGTAGGCAAGTTGGTCATTACTGGCTTCGTAATCCTCAGATAGCTCCAAGTCAGGAAATCTCAGTATCTATTGCCAATGAAATTCAAGATATATCAAAATTTGGAGAATCTATATTAAATGGTGAAATAACAAACCGCGACGGAGAAAAATATACTGATGTTTTTTGGATAGGTATAGGTGGTAGTGGTTTAGGCCCCTTACTAATTAAAGAGTCATTTAAGCGAGATTCAATCGGCTTGAATCTACATTTTCTTGACAACGTTGACCCTGAAGGGATTTCCCATAAATTAAATTCCATTCTTCCTAATATTGAAACCACGTTGTTTGTAGTTGTTAGTAAATCAGGAGGCACTCCGGAACCTTTGATTGGTATGGAGCAAGCTATGAAGTTTGTCAGTGATAACAATCAGAATTGGTCATCTCGAGCTGTAGCTATTACATCTAAAGGTAGTAAGTTAGATCTTTTAGCAGTTAATGAAAATTGGTTAGATATTTTTGATTTACCTGATTGGGTTGGTGGAAGAACAAGTATTACTGGTGCTGTTGGATTATTACCTGCTGTCTTGATTGGCGCTGATATTAACAAGTTTTTAGATGGGGCATCTCAAATGGATGCACTAACAAGAGTAAAAGATATAAAAAATAATCCAGCAGCTATTTTATCCTTAGCTTGGTTCAAAGCAGGAAATGGAAAAGGGTTAAGAGATATGGTTGTACTTCCCTATAGAGACAGATTAGAAGTTTTCAGTAGATATCTTCAACAACTTGTTATGGAATCTTTAGGCAAGAAGTTTGATAGAGATAAAAATCAAGTTAATCAAGGTATCGCAGTTTATGGAAATAAAGGCTCTACTGACCAACACGCCTATGTGCAGCAATTAAGAGATGGTGTTGATAATTTCTTTGTTAATTTTATTGAGATTCTTCACGATCCAGCAGAGATAGTTGAAGTGAATAATAAAAAACCTGGTGACTATTTGTCTGGGTTTCTTCAAGGTACTCGAGCAGCGTTGACTGAAGGAGGAAGACAAAATTTGACAATTACATTTAAATCTTTTGATGAATCTAGTCTTGGAGCTTTAATCGCATTATTTGAGCGAGCAGTTAGCTTGTATGCAGAATTGATTAATGTTAATGCTTACAATCAACCTGGTGTTGAAGCTGGAAAAAAAGCCGCTACAAACATAATCAATCTTCAAAAAGAAATTGAAGAACTTTTGGATGATGGAAAAGATAGAACTTTAAGTCAAATCAATGATGAATTGTCTAATGATTCTACTGAGTCGATATATTTAATTATGAGAAAACTTTCAGAAAATTCAGATCATTATTCAATGATTGGTAATCAATCAAATCCAGATCAACTAATTATTTCGAAAAAATGATTTCTAAATAACTATATTTACTAATTTATTTGGAACAACAATAATTCGTTTGGGCTCTTTTCCATCTATCCACCTCTGAGCTGAATCACTTTTAATAGCCATATCCTCTAATACTTCTTTAGATAGATTTTTACTAGCATCGATTGACCCTCTTACTTTTCCATTGATTTGAATAATAAGTTTAAATGTATCTTGTTCAATTGCTCCTAGGTCTGGTTCCGGCCATGATTGAAGATGAATACTTTTAGTATTTCCGATTGTCTTCCAAAGCTCCTCTGCAATATGTGGAGAAAATGGAGAAATTATTTTAACTAATATTGATATCACATCAGTTAGAGTTTCATTACTACAGCTATTAACTATTGAATTTAGGCCATTCACAGCTTTCATGAGTTCAGATATTGCTGTATTGAATTGAAGATTGTCCAGATCATCAGTAATTTCTTTTATAGCAATATTAATTAAACGAAGAGCTTCATCATCTTTAGACTTTTCTTTTTCTATATTTAATCTTGAATTACTCTTTGTTAGATCTAAAGTATTCATAACAAACTTCCAGAGTCTCTGTATAAATCGATATTGTCCTTCAACATCTGAGTCATCCCATTCTAAATCTTTTTCAGGAGGAGCCTTAAAAAGAATAAACATTCTAGCTGTGTCTGCACCATATTTATCTATGACTAATGATGGGTCGACACCATTATATTTGGACTTTGACATCTTTTCATAGATAATTTCAATATTTTCTCCAGTTATTGGATCTTTAGGATCATTAATGTCAATAATTTGATCTTTAGAAAAATATTTATTATTATTTGGATTTTTAAAAGTAATAGCTTGGACCATTCCCTGAGTTAATAGTTTCTTAAAAGGTTCATCAATATTTATTAATCCACAGCTTTTTAGAGCTTTGGTTAGAAATCTTGAATAAAGTAAATGAAGAATTGCGTGCTCAATACCGCCAACGTATTGTTTAACAGGTAGCCATTTATCTATTTCGTTTTTTATAAATGGATTTTCCTCATTTTCTGGGTTTATATATCTTAAAAAGTACCAAGATGAACACATAAAAGTGTCCATAGTGTCAGTTTCTCTTTTCGCTTTAAGTCCACATTTAGGACAACAAGTATTTATCCATTCTGTTTTTGTTGTTAAAGGTGACTTCCCTTTACCAGTTAATTTAATATCAACAGGTAGAGAGACAGGAAGATCCTCGTCCGGAACTCTTACTTGACCACACTTCTTGCAATTAATAATCGGAATTGGGCAACCCCAATATCTTTGTCTAGATATAAGCCAATCTCTTAACTTATATGTGATTTTTGGTTTTGCCCAATTAGAATTGGAACCTAATTCAAGTATTTTGGTTTTTGCAATTTCAGACTCAATCCCATTGAATATATCAGAATTGATCATTATTCCCTTGTCTACATACTCAGCCTTTAAATAATTATCATCTTCATCATTATTGGGTCTTATGACATAAGTAATTGGTAAATCATATGATTTAGCAAACTTATAATCTCTACTATCATGAGCTGGAACACCCATTACAGCTCCAGTTCCATATTCCATAATCACATAATCGCCAATCCAAACAGGTATCTCCTTATTATTTGCAGGATTAATTGCATTTACTCCTAAATACATTCCAAGTTTTTTTCTACTATCTGAATTGCGTTCTAGATCACTTAACTTTTCTTGTTCTTTTCTGAATTCTATTAATTGATCAATATCTTTTTCATTTATCAATTGATCAATTAATGGATGATTTGATGCTAAGACAAGATAACTTACGCCATAGACTGTATCAATTCTTGTAGTGAAAGCTGTTATTTTTTGTCCGTGATTTTTGATATCAAATGTTATTTCAGCACCTATTGATTTCCCAATCCAATTTTTTTGCATAATCCTGACTCTTTCTGGCCAGTCTTTAAGCTTAACTAAATCCTTATTTAGATCTTCTGCAAAACTAGTAATTCTTAGAAACCACTGGTTTAATTCCTTTTTCTCAACTTTAGCTCCAGATCTCCAAGATTTACCTTCAGCATCTACTTGTTCATTTGCAAGAACAGTTTGATCAATTGGATCCCAATTTACTGTTGCTTTTTTTTGATAGGCAAGATTATTTTTATGTAATTGATTAAATATATATTGAGTCCATTTATAATAATCTTCTTTGCAAGTAGTAACTTCTTTGGACCAATCTAGTGATAATCCAAGTCGATCTAATTGATCTTTCATTTGTGAAATATTTTTATCTGTCCAGGTAGATGGACTTGTATCTCTCTCTATTGCTGCATTTTCAGCCGGTAAACCGAAGGCATCCCATCCCATTGGATGAAGGACGTTATAACCTTTCATCCGTTTATATCTTGCCAGTACATCTGTAATGACATAATTTCTCACGTGCCCCATATGTAAAGAACCGGAAGGGTATGGGAACATTGATAAGGCGTAAAAAGTATTGTCTTTGTTTACATCAGTATTTGTTCTATAGAGCCCTTGATTAGCCCACTCTTTTTGCCAATAAGCTTCTATATCACGAGGCTCGTAACGCTGGTCGATAATCTCTGAAGTAGTATTATTCAAAAAAGATCTCCTTCAGTAGTTGATTTGCCAATCAGATAATGTTCTCATAAATTGATGCCAAATATGCGAATAGTTCTGAAATTGCTACCAGGAACGCTTTATTTTCTAAGAACTTAGTTAAACAACCTTTAAATCATGAAATATAATTTCTCAAAATATCAAGGACTTGGTAACGATTTCATTATCTTTGATGCTCGCGATAATAACTTAGATAATTTATTTACTGAAAATAAAGATAACTTTATTGAACATCTATGTAATAGAAATTTTGGCATCGGAGCTGATGGAATTATTCTTATATTAGAATCCAAAAATAAATGTTTTGTGAAAATGAGGATATTTAATTCTGATGGCTCTGAACCAGAAATGTGTGGCAATGGAATAAGATGCTTGATAGCTAATATAAACGATAATAATGAAATTAAAGATAAGTCTGAGATTCGAATTGAAACTAAAGCTGGTCAGATTATTACCTCTATTGATGGTAATAAAAATATCAAAGTAAATATGGGAGAACCTATCCTTTTGCCTGAAGATATACCTACTAAATTGTTAATGAATAATTTTACTATTCCCAATGGAAAGATTACTATAAATGATCAAACTTTAAATGTTTATGCTGCTAGCATGGGAAATCCTCATATGATCGTATTTGTTGATAAAATTGAAAATATACCATTTGAAGATTGGGGAAGATACCTTGAAAAACACAATACATTTCCCAATGATACCAATGTTCACTTTGTAGAATTAATTGATAAATCAAATATTAAAGTTAAAGTATGGGAGAGAGGATGCGGGCCCACACTGGCTTGTGGAACTGGAGCTTGCGCTTGTCTAGTAGTAACAGCTAATCTAGGTAAAACTTTAAATAAAGCTAATGTGTATTTACCAGGCGGAAAGTTAGAAATTGAATGGCCCAATCAAGCAGGTCCAGTTTTAATGCAGGGGCCTGCATTAAAAGTATTTAGTGGAGAGATAGATATTTAATCACTCTTCTATATGAAAAATATTTATCTCGATGCATCAGCGACTACTCCGCCACACATTGATGTTATTAATAAATTACAGGATATACAATCTGAATGCTGGGGGAATCCATCAAGTATTCATAAAGTTGGGGTTGTCGCAAGAGATATTTTAGAAAGATCTAGATTATCAATAGCTAATAAATTAAAAGCTACATCTGACGAAATATTTTTCACTTCTGGAGCAACGGAATCGAATTATCTTGCTCTTAAATCTGTATCTAAAAATCTTGATAAAGGAAGACTTGTTATAAGTAGCGTTGAACACCCTTCTATTAATTTAATAGCCAATCAATTGCTTAATGATGGCTGGGATATTAAATACTGGCCTGTAGATAATTATGGAATTATTGACTTAGATCTGTTGGATGAAATGTTATCTCCTCCGACAAAAATTGTTTCGATAATCTGGGGGCAAAGTGAGATTGGGTCCATTCAGCCCATAAATCTAATAGGTATGGAATGTAAAAAACGAAATATACTTTTTCATACTGATGCGACACAGGTCCTCCCTAGCGGTCTTTTTGATTGGACTAATTTAAATGTTGATATGCTTAGTGCCTCTGCGCATAAACTTCAAGGCCCTAAAGGAATCGGATTATTAATGTTGCGAAAGGGCGTTCGAGATTTATTGATAAATGATCCTTACTATGGATTTAAGAATGGCTCTATAAGATCTGGTACTGAGTCAGTTCCGCTTATTGCAGGTTTTTCTACAGCAATTGACCTACAAAATGAATATGTAGAAGTTAGTGCTAATGAAACTTTATTTCCAGAGAATAATGTTTCTAAAATGACTTCTATTTTAAAAAATAATCTAGTTAAGACTAAACAACTTACATTTACTGGTCATCCTAAAGAACGATTACCGAATAATCTCTCATTTCTCTGTCATACAAAATCAATGAATCCAATTAATGGTAGAGAAATTGTTCGATTATTGTCACAACATGGCGTCTATATAAGCAGTGGTAGTGCTTGCTCATCATCTAGTCAAGGACCAAATCCAATACTGGTAGCAATTAATATTGATAAACCACTCCAAGAATCTGGAATAAGAATAACTATTGGTCCATGGATTTCAAATGATGATATTAATTCAGTTTCAAATATAATATATGAATTATTGCAATCTTTAGAACTCTAAAAACAATGAACATCAAATTATGAATATCCTACCCTCAGATCTTAGAGAAGCTGAAACAAATGTATTTGAATCAATTCAAAGTTATTTTTTAAGTAATTCTGAACAATCTTTTCTTTCTATCAACCTTAAATTTGAAGGATTACGAATCAATCCAATAATTTTTCGTTTATCTCACAAACTAACTGAAATTAAATTAGATAATGTTTTATTATGGGCCGATGCTGGTGGTGCGGCTCTTGCTAAAAGAGATAACCCTGGATTGACCAATAAGATTTTTACATTTAAGGAGTTTATTAATTCTACAGATTCGTTGAATTCTTTATTATTAGTCTGTTCTCCTCAACCATATGACATTGAGATGTTTGAGAAAGTATGTTCTCATACCAATTCAACGGTAATTATGGTTAACGGTAAGTTGGAAGATCCAATAGTAGGAATTGGAAGTGTCGGTAGAGAAATGAGAAAAAGATTTGCTGAAAAATGGAAGGTAATTTACTTTGTTCAACCATTATCTATGGGTGCATTATTGAAAAGATTTCCTAATGACTGGGAGCTTTTTAAATTAAACCCCGATGGATATACTTTTGTTAAATCATTTGATAAACGTCCTGATGATGAAACTATAATCCTAAACTTATAATCCATGAGAAAAAAACATTATTTATATATTGGCATAATTTTATTATCAATAAATATTTTAAATAGTAATTTATTTAAATTATATTCATATTTAAGACAAAGAATTAATATTAATACTATAGGTCTTGAAAAGTTTAATATATGTCAGCCTTTGCAAGACGAGTTGGAGGAGTATACTTATAACTTTAAATCTAATATTAGCGTTAGTATTTTAGATGATTCTGGTGACTTCATTGCAGATATTAATGGTCAAATACCTAGGATTCCTGCCTCTAATCAGAAGATCCTTTCTAGTGGCTTCTCTTTAGATATTCTAGGACCTTATTATACTCTTAATACATCTATTAAAGAGATAAATGATGGAAGCTTATATATAGATGCATCAGGTGATCCTGATTTTGATAAAAGTCATTTAGAAGATTTAATTAGCGATCTTAATAATACTAATTATAATTTACGTTTAAAAACGCCAATAGTCGTTAAAAAAAACAATCCAAAAAATTGGTGGCCTTCAAGCTGGTCCTATGCCGATAGAAATGAAGAATATGGGGCACCTATTACTAAATATTCAATAGCTAGTAATTCAAGTATTAATTCTTTAAATAATCCAATTGATAATTTTATTTATGAGCTAGAAACTGCTCTAAGAAAAAAGAATTTATCAAAAAAATATTTTGTAAAATCCGTTAACGAAAACTATCCTATTGATTATATTTCGACAATTAAAGTTATCAATTCTGCTCCTTTATATATTTTACTTAACCTTGTTAATTCTGAGAGCCATAATTTTACTGCTGAAGTTATTTTCAGACATTCAATAAGTGATTGGTCTCATAATTTCCCTAATCTAAAATACAATAATTGGATAAAAGATCAAAACTTTAATTCTGACAATTTTATCTTTGCAGATGCTAGTGGTTTATCGAGAAAGAATAGAGTAACCACTTATGGTTTATCTCAGTTTTTGAGAAGAATGAAACTTAATAGATTTTCTGACTATTATTTCTCATCATTTTCTATATTAGGTGTTAGGGGCTCGCTAGCTAATGTAAAAGCTCCAATAAACCTTAAGGGTAGAATTTTGGCTAAATCCGGGAGACTTAATAATGTTAGATCCGTTTCTGGTATTATTTTAGGGGAAGGTAAATTTTTTAGTATTATAGTTAACAACATGGATAATTCGACAAAACATATAATGAATATATTATCAATAGTAGATAATACTGATAATTGTAATTAATTAGTATTTTAGTGCCATTAGATCTTTGGCTATAAACTCAGGAACCATATGACGAATCTCTCCACCAAATCTTGCGACTTCTTTAACTACAGAACTACTTAAAAAACTATGATGTGTTTCAGTCGCAAGAAAAATTGTTTCGTATTGTTTGTTTAAAGACCTATTTGTATGAGCAACCTGTAGTTCATATTCAAAATCACTCATGGCTCTTAATCCTCTTAATATTAGATCCGCATTATGTTCACGAGCACAATCCACAGTTAGACCTTTAAAAGCTATTGTTCTACAACCTGGTATATCTCTGGTTGCATTTTTAATCTGCTCTATTCTTCTTTCGCAAGAGAAAGTTGCCTTTTTCGAAGGATTTTCTAATACCGCAATGAGAACTTCTCCAAATAAATCACTTCCTCTTTGAATTAGATCAAGGTGTCCAAACGTTAAAGGGTCGAAGCTACCAGGATAAAGTGCCTTCATGGTTTTTTAACTTTAAAAAAGTCCATTTCTTTCATAGAATCTCATAAATATAAACGTATCAAAGCGCATGACTCTTGATCAGGATGCCAAAAAAGTTCTTTTGCGCAAAATCCCTCATGGATTATTTATATGTGCAGTAAGAGAAGGAGATGAAATAAATGGTTTTACTGCTAGCTGGGTAACGCAAGGATCATTTACGCCACCATTAGTTGTAATGGCTGTTCGCGCAGATGGATCTAGTCATGGAATTATTCAAAGAACTAAGATGTTTTCTCTTAATGTTTTGAGAGAAGATCAAAAGGATCTAGCAGCTGTGTTCTTTAAGCCTCAAAAAGGATTAGGTGGACGATTTGAAGCTTGTAAATTCACTTATGGAGAGTTTGGTATGCCCTTAATCGAAGATGTAATAGGTGGAGTTGAATGTGAAGTTATTTCGGGCGTAGAACACGGCGACCATACAGTCTTTGTCGCTGAAGTAAAGAGTGCAGTATTGAATAAAGATGGATCTGCATTAAATTTAGCGAGTACAGGTTGGAACTATGGCGGTTAATTTAACGAGACATTATCGGTGGAATTAACGCCGTTAATTAAGGACAAGTCAAGACTATCGAATTTTTTGAAGGATATACCAAACGATCCTGGTTGTTATTTGATGAAAGATCGAGAGGATAGATTGTTATATGTTGGTAAGTCAAAAAAGTTAAGAAATAGAGTTAGAAGTTATTTTCGAGCCAGCGATGAATTGACTCCAAGAATCTCTTTAATGGTTAGGCAAGTTGTAGATATTGAGTTGATAGTTACTGATACCGAAAGTGAAGCCTTAACTCTAGAATCAAATTTAATAAAATCTAATCAACCCTATTTTAATGTTCTATTAAAAGATGATAAGAAATATCCCTATATTTGTATAACCTGGGGTGATAAATATCCAAGAATCTTTTTAACTAGGAAAAGACGGGAAAGACAGAAAAAAGATAAATATTATGGTCCATACGTTGATGTTTATTTACTTAGACAGACCCTGTTTAGTATAAAGAAACTTTTTCCTCTTAGACAAAGAAGAATACCGCTTTACAAAGATAGAACGTGTCTTAACTATTCAATTGGAAGATGTCCAGGCGTTTGTCAAGAAGAAATAAGTTCAGAAGATTATAAAAATACACTAAAACGTGTTGAAATGATATTTCAAGGGAGAACTGAAGAATTGAGACTATTATTAGAAAAACAGATGCATTCTTTTTCAGAGTCATTGAAGTTTGAAGAAGCTGGATCTGTCAGAGATCAGCTAAAAGGTATAGATAGATTGTATGAATCTCAAAAGATGATTATTCCTGATTCATCTGTATGCAGAGATATAATCGCATTGGCATCAGAAGATAATATATCCTCTATTCAAATTTTTCAAATGCGCTCAGGAAAATTAATTGGAAGACTTGGATATTTCTCAGATAATAATAATCTCAGTACTTCTCAAATACTTCAAAAAGTTGTAGAAAATCATTACTCAAATGTTGATCCGATTGAAATACCTTCAGAAATATTAGTACAACATCAATTACAAAATACATACATAATATCGGAATGGCTAAGTGAATTAAAAAAGCAAAAAGTTAATATAACAATCCCAAAAAGATCTAAGAAGGCGGAAATTATAAAATTAGTAGAAAAGAATGCAAATATGGAGTTGCAAAGAATTAGACAATCTCATGATAAAAATTTAGTTGAGCTTGACGATTTGACCAATATACTTGAGTTAGTAGAAATTCCAAAAAGAATTGAATGTTATGATATTAGTCATATTCAAGGTAGTGATGCTGTAGCTTCTCAAGTAGTATTTATTGATGGTATTGCGGCTAGGCAACATTACAGAAAATATAAAATTAAAAGTTCAAATATAAAACTAGGACATAGTGACGATTTCGAATCAATGGCTGAAGTTATTACTAGGAGATTTAAAAGATGGGCTCGTTATAAAGATGATGGAGGTGATATGAATAAACTATCAAGTAATGAATCTAGTGTGTTAGATAAGGATAATTTAAATGATTGGCCTGATTTAGTTGTAATAGATGGAGGTAAAGGGCAATTAAGTTCGGTATTAGAGGCTTTAGAAGAGTTGAATCTAGATCAAAATATAAATCTCATATCTTTAGCCAAGAAGAAAGAAGAGATATTTATTCCAAATGTTAAACAATCATTAGACACTGACCCTAATCAACCTGGAATGCTTTTGTTAAGAAGAATTAGAGATGAAGCTCATAGGTTTGCAATTACCTTTCACAGACAAAAAAGAAGTCAACGTATGAAACGCTCTCAATTAAATGAGATACCAGGATTGGGACCAAAAAGAATCAAATTATTATTGGAGCATTTTAGATCAATAGAGGCAATCCAAATGGCATCTCTTTCCGAACTTTCATCAACACCAGGATTAGGATCATCTACGGCTGGTGTTATCCGGAAATATTTTCATCCAGACGAAAATGATTAATTTAATGATAAATTATAACGAATCAGAGATAGTTAATCACTATTGATATAACTATCAATAATTAATAGAAATTGATAATTCAGGTTTTTATTGAAAATTAGAAGTAAAATATAAGCAAGTATCAAAAACTAACTGTGACTGAAGAAAAGTCTAAACTTTTAATTTTATATTCAACCGTTGACGGACATACAAAACATATATGTGAATATATGTCTGAAAAACTTAATAAAGATAAGGAGATAACAATTTCTTCTCTTGAGGAATCCGATAAATTTAACTTGTCAGATTTCAGCGAGATTGTTCTTGGAGCAAGTGTAAGATATGGTTATCATCGCAAGAATGTTTATGAGTTTATTAATACCAATAAAGAAACATTAGAGAAAAAAAAGACTGCCTTCTTTTCATTAAATCTTACTGCTCGGAAACCCGAAAAAAACACACCAGAAACTAATCCTTATATTATAAAATTTCTTAAAAAAGTACAATGGGAACCAACCATAAAAGGAGTTTTTGCTGGGAGACTAGATTACCCTAGTCTTGATTGTGTAAATAAATTAGCAATATTATTCATAATGGTTATTACAAATGGACCTAAGGATATCTCACAAGTTTATGAATTAACTGATTTTAAAAAGGTTGATGAATTAATTGAATCAGTATCCAAATTTTGATTTAATTAATATGTCTAATTTCGATAATCATAAGTTAATTAAAATAATTAAATCAATTACTAAGAACAGTTGTCCGAATTCTATCAACTTTCACATGCATTCAACATTTAGCGATGGAAGTTTGACTGCTAGACAAATTTATCACCAAGCAATTGAATTAAATATTGATCATTATGCAATTACAGATCATCATTCAGTTAACGCTTATATTGAATTAAGCAAAATTAACGACTCTTTATATAAGGAGAGATCAAATTTTCCTAAACTTTGGACTGGTATTGAAATTACTTGTCTATTAAAGGGCTGTTTAGTTCATGTTTTAGGTCTTGGTTTTGATCATAATTCAAAATACTTATCACCTTATGTTTCTCATAAGGCTGCTATTGGTAATGAATTATTAGCTTCGACAGTAGTAGATTCGATTCATAAAGCTAATGGAATTGCCGTTTTAGCTCATCCCGCTAGATATAAGCTTCCATTTGATCTCTTGATTAATGAAGCATCTAAACTTGGTTTTGATGCTGTTGAAACTTGGTATAACTATGAAAGAGCACATAATTGGATCCCATCAGAATTTGTATGCGATAAAATATTTGATTGCGCAAACTCTTATTCATTATTATCAACCTGTGGTACCGATAGCCACGGACTATCTCTTCTTAGGCGTTAAATAATTTATATATTATTACTAGAAGTATAGTTTTCAATTTTACTATCTATATCTGATAGTAATTTTTTTATAGATGATATTTCTTCATTAGTTGCATTTGTCCAAAGTTTTCTGTTAGATGCTTCTAGTAATCTTTCAGCGATATCTCTTAAAGCCCAGGGATTGTTTTCACTAATAAAATTTTTCGTATTATTATTCATTAACCAATTACTCACTATAGATTGATAACACCAATTAGGAACTAAGTTTGTAGTTGCATCATAAGAGAATAAATAGTCAAGGCTAGCTGACATTTCAAAAGCTCCTTTGTATCCATGTTCTTTAATCCCCTCTATCCATTTAGGGTTTATTAATCTGCTACGAACAACCTTATCAATTTCTTTTGAGAGTTTATGAATTCTTGGCCTTTGATACCTTGAATTATCTGCAAAAAAGGCTTGAGGATTTGTTCCACTAGTTTTTTTAATCGCAGAAATTAATCCGCCCTGAAATTGATAGTAATCATCTGAATCAAGTATGTCATGTTCTCTATTGTCCTGACTATGAAGTACTACTTTTACCTTTGATAAATTACTTTCTAATCCATCTTTGTCTTTTATGATTTTATTTGAACCTTCATATCTCCATTTACTCCATTCGATATAAGCATCAGCGAGTTCTGATTGATTCTCCCAAGATCCACTATTGATTATTTCTTGTAATCCTGCTCCGTATGATCCGGGGGCAGATCCATATATTCTTGATTTTGTATTTCCATTTCTATATGACTCAGCAAGTGGATTATTAGAAGAGGATTCTTTTAAATTTCCAATAAGATTTTGACCTCTTCGAATCAATTCAATTATCTGTGGAAATGCATCCCTGAATAAACCAGAAATTCTTAAAGTTACGTCTACTCTTGGTCTGTTCAATACACTGAGGGGAATAACCTCAACGTCAACTACTCTTCTTAAAGTACCGTCCCATATTGGCCTTAAACCCATGAGAGCAAAAAGCTGACAAATATCTTCTCCACCATTTCTCATTGTTGAAGTACCCCAAATTGAAATAGCAAGGTGTGAAAGGTGTTCACCATTTTCTTGTAGGTAAAGTTCCATTATTTGTTCAGCACTTCTTTTCCCTAAGTCCCAAGCTGTTTCAGTTGGTATTGCTCTTATATCAACCGAAAAGAAATTCTTGCCTGTGGGTATAACTTCTAATTTCCCTCTTGTAGGAGCCCCAGAAGGGCCGCTAGAAATTCTTTTACCATTTAAAGCCTCGAGAAAATTTGTTTTTTCGTTAGCTGAACTATTTAATAGTCTGGGTAAAATATTATTTAGTAAATGATTTACAAAAATATTAGGTTTTTCATGATCTAGGTAATTTAAAATTTTTCTATCAAGTTTTATCTTCTTTTTTGATTTATTCTTGTAATTAAGTATTTTAAAACAATGAAACTCTATTATATATTTCCCGATGTCATTCAACCAGTCAACTACTTTACCGACTTTCCTTGCATTAATATCTGTATAGTCTTTAAATAAATCAATGTCACCTTGGTTTAAGTTTTTACTCTCTTCGTCATTCCAAGGGTCTAACGCAAAACCTAAATCTTCTGCTAAACCTTGTGTTAGACCGAGAATTTTTCCTGTAGGTACATTAGAAATTGTGAGTGTTAATTCTAATAATTTATCTATACTCTGATTAACTCCAAACACATGAAGACCAGTTCTTATCTGAGAATTCTTTATTTCACATAAATAACTCTCTGCATTATCTATTATATCTTGGATGATTAATTTATCCTTTTGTACTTGTAATTTATTTGATTCAATTCCTGGCCATGAATTTTTAATTAAAATATCTAATATCTTTTTTTCTAATAATTCATTTCTATTATCGTTAATTAACTTAGATTCATAATATTCATCAATTAAATTTTCAATTATTAGTAGGTCATTAAAACTTCCGGCATGAGATAGTGGTGGGGTTAAATGATCTATAATGATTGCATGTGTTCTTCTTTTTGCTTGTGAGCCTTCGCCAGGATCATTTACAATAAATGGATATATATTTGGAATAGGGGGACAAAGAATAAATGGGAAACAATTATGACTTAAACCAACCCCTTTTCCTGGTAACCATTCTAAACTTCCATGTTTACCAAGATGTACAATTGCATTCGCTTTAAATGTATTATATAGCCAACAATATTGTGCTATATATTTATGTGTAGGAGGTAAGTCGGGCGAGTGTAAATCAGATAAATTATCGCTCTCAAAACCCCTATTTGACTGAATTAATATTGTTATATTTCCAAAGTTGATTCCATTAATAGGAAATCCAGACTTTTCTAATTGAAAGGAATCAATTGGGTCTCCCCATCGATTTGATATCTTTTCTTTAACGTTAGATTCGAGTTCTTTCCAATAAATTAAATAATCTTGAATATTTAAATATGATTGAGGTTCATTTGAGATTGTTTCTTCAGAATTAGTCCTATGACTTAAGATGAGGTTAACTAATTCTTTACTATTATCAGGAATGTCTTCATTTCCTAGATTATATCCCTCGTCTTTAAGCCAGTTCAAAATATTTAAAAGGCTTTCGGGTGTATCTAAACCAACACCATTCGCGATTCTTGAGTCTTTTACTGGGTAATTTGCTATCACTAGAGCTATTTTTTTATTTGAATTATTCGTTTGTTGTAGATAAGTTAGATTTTTTATATATTTTATGCACCATTCAATATGTTTTTCATATGGCTCTGTTTTATATACAGAAATTGATAATTCATTATCTGTATAAGTAAGATTTTTAAATGCAACTGGAATTGTACATATTCGACCATCCACCTCTGGTAAAACAACTTGAATAGATAAATCAATGGGGTTAAGACCTACTGTAGATTTTTTCCACTCAGTTATAGATGAGCTAGATATTAGTAGTTGATATACAGGTATATCTAATCTATCCCACAGGTTTTTCTTCACATCATCATGTTTATATTCAACCGATGAAAATGAGGTTGTAGTTATTATTGCTTTTATGTTCTCTTTCTCTAATAAACCTATTATTTTATTCTCTATATTTTTTGATTTAAAACTTGTAATCCATATTATTTTAGCATTTAATTTGTATTTATTAGATATATCATTTATTTTATCAGCTAACTCTGTATTGCCCGATTGTAAAAGTGATTTATAGAGAAATACGGCAATAGATGGATTATCATTATTTTCCCATTTCCATGTTATTAACTCATCATGATATTCAATTAAATCTGAATTTAAATTAATTTCTTCAACATCAATTATTTTCTCTAAGGTTTGAAGCATATAATTATAGTTTTTTATACCCCCCTGATTTAAAAGTGTTTGAATTAAATGAACTTTCTCTTGATTTAAGCTACTAATTCCTTGAACATCATTTGCTGTACTTTCAATTCCAGAGACTACTATAAGATGTCTATTTGGTTTCTCTAATTGCCATAAACCTAATTGTTCAAATCCATAAGACCAGTATGATCTTGACCCTAAAAACCTAACAAGAATAATTTCAGCTGTATTACATGTATTAGTTATATAATGATCAATTGATGCATTTGAAGATAAATAAGCTATGGGTAATGCTCTTATTTTATTTTTCCACTTACTATTGTCAGGGACCTTTAATACTGTAGATAAACAGGTTATATCAGATGTAGCGCTAGTTAGGAAGATAACTGGAGCTGATGGCTGTTCGATAAATGTATTCTCTTCTTGAGGTTCATTCCCTGGAAAGGTGGAAATTCTATGCATTCATTTATTATGTGTAATAAGAACAGTAAAAACTGAAATGCTGATTGTTTTCATCTTAGCTGGAACTAATAATGCATAATTTTCTTCCATTCGCTTGGTTTGAAGGGCAATGTATCCCATTTAATGAGGCGAAGCTATCTATAGCTACTCATGCGCTTCATTATGGAACTGCAGCTTTTGGAGGGATGAGGGCTATTCCTGATCCGAATAATAGTAAATCATTTTTATTATTTAGAGCAGACAAACACGCAAAAAGATTATGTCAAAGTGCTAGATTTTTGCTGACTGAATTAGATGAGAATTTTGTATTAAAGTCTCTTGAAACATTTCTTGTTAAAAACAAACCGAATCAACCTGTATACATCAGACCATTTGTATATACTAGTGACTTAGGAATTGCACCAAGATTACATAATATAGAAACTAATTTCTTTATTTATGGAATAGAACTAGGTGATTATCTATCACCTGATGGGGTTACTTGTCGCGTTAGTAGCTGGACTCGTCAGCAGGACAACTCACTTCCATTAAGAGGTAAAATTAGTGGAGCGTATATCACCAGCTCCTTAGCCAAAACTGAAGCAGTAAAAAGTGGATTTGATGAAGCTCTATTATTAAATAGTCAAGGAAAAATCAGTGAAGCCAGTGGTATGAACATTTTTATAGTACGTAATGGTGAATTAATTACACCTGGTGTTGATCAAGATATTCTTGAAGGTATAACTCGTTCAAGTGTTATAGAACTGGCAAAAAAAGATGGTTTAAAAGTTATTGAAAGACCAGTAGATAAAACAGAATTGTTTATATCTGATGAAGTATTCCTTACAGGAACGGCGGCAAAAATTACCCCTATAAAAATGATTGAAACTACATCAATGAGCAAAGATATGCCAATAATGAATTCATTGAGAACGAAGTTGACTAAAATTACAGAAGGTTTAGATCCTGAATATGAAAATTGGGTTAAACGTGTACATATATCTTAAAATAAGATTATATAACTTATTTAAATTAATGATTTTCATTTTTATAAGTTAAATATATAATTTATGACTGATTTTTTAGGCTATCTCAACTCTGAAAAGAGACCGATATTAGTCTTTGATGGCGCTACCGGCACGTCTCTGCAAGATCAACAACTTAATGCAGATGACTATGGCGGAGCTTCATTAGAAGGTTGTAATGAAAACCTTGTATTGACATCAGTTTCCAGCGTCGAAAAAGTACATGAATCATTTTTAAATGCAGGTTGTGATGTTATCGAAACAAATACATTTGGTGCTACTTCAATTGTTCTAGATGAATATGGAATTGGTTATAAAGCTTATGAGATCAATTTAAAAGCGGCACAAATAGCAAGGAATGTTGTAAATAAATATCAATCAAAGGAAAAACCACGATTTGTAGCTGGATCTATTGGACCAACAACCAAGCTACCAACCCTAGGTCATATCAGTTTTGATGAGCTAAAAAATTCTTATCTCGAGCAAGCTAAAGCACTAATTGAAGGTGGAATTGATCTTTTTATTATTGAAACTTGCCAAGATGTCCTTCAAATCAAGGCTGCTTTGCAAAGCGTGAATGAAGCTATTGGTTTTGGAAAGAGAATTCCATTAATGGTGTCGGTAACCATGGAAACCACTGGCCAGATGCTTATTGGTAGTGATATTTCTTCTATTACAACAATACTGGAGCCATTTAATATTGATATTTTGGGCCTTAATTGTGCAACTGGCCCTGAAGAAATGAAAGATCATATTAAATATTTATCGCAACATTCACCATTTCATATTAGTTGTATACCAAATGCAGGACTTCCAGAGAATGTAGGTGGCAAGGCTCATTATCGACTAACTCCAATGGAACTTAAGTTCCAACTTAGTCATTTTATTAATGATTTAGGGGTTCAACTAATTGGAGGTTGTTGTGGAACTAGACCGGAACATATTAAGCAACTTTCAGATTTATCTAAAGAGCTTTTATGTTCTGAGCAAAGATTGGATACTCTTTCAAAAGAAAGATCTATAATCCCAGCTGCATCATCAATATATGAGTCTATTCCGTATGAACAAGATAACTCTTTCTTGATCGTAGGTGAGAGATTAAATGCTAGTGGATCTAAAAAAGTAAGAGAACTACTAAACGATGAGGATTGGGACGGACTTGTTGGAATTGCAAAATCTCAACTGAAGGAAAATGCTCATGTATTAGACGTAAATGTAGATTTTGTTGGAAGAAATGGGATCGAAGATATGTCTATGTTAGTCAAAAGACTTGTTAATAATATTAATTTGCCTTTAATGCTTGATTCAACAGATTATGAAAAAATGGAGAGTGGGCTAAAACATGCTGGCGGAAAATGTATTTTAAATTCTACTAATTATGAGGATGGACCAGATAGATTCTATAAAGTAATTGATCTTGCTAAACGATACGGGTCAGCCGTCGTAATCGGAACAATTGACGAAGATGGAATGGCTAGATCTGCTAACAAAAAAGCAGAAATAGCAACAAGAGCCTATAAGGATGCGACTGATTCTGGATTAAAATCTTATGAACTTTTTTATGATCCGTTAGCATTACCTATCTCAACAGGATTAGAAGAAGATAGAAAAAATGGTTTAGAAACTATAAAAGCAATTAAGTTAATAAAAGATAAACATCCAGAAGTTCATTTAATCCTTGGAATTTCAAATGTAAGTTTTGGTTTATCTTCTAGTGCAAGAATTGTTCTTAATTCTATCTTTCTTAATGAAGCAATTAAGGCCGGTCTTGATTCTGCAATTGTTTCTCCTTCAAAGATTTTACCTCTAAACAAAATAAGTGAAGAAGAGGTAAAAATTTGCATGGATCTTATTTATGATAGAAGAATATTTGAAAATAAAGTATGCACATATGATCCCTTAACAACCTTGACTAGTTATTTCGATGATTCAAAGACAATTATAAATAAAAGTACTAATAATGATGATATTAAATTACAAATAGAAGAAAAACTAAAGAATCATATTATTGATGGTGAAAAAACTAATTTACATTCAAATCTTGATCTAGCATTAAAGAAATATAAACCTTTGGTAATAATTAATGAATATTTATTAGATGGCATGAAAGTAGTTGGTGAATTATTTGGTTCGGGTCAAATGCAATTACCCTTTGTTCTCCAATCTGCGGAAACAATGAAGTTTGCTGTTTCATATTTAGAGGATTTTATGGATAAATCTGAGGTTAATCAATCAAAAGGAAAATTTATTATCGCTACAGTTAAGGGTGATGTTCATGATATTGGCAAAAATCTAGTAGATATAATTTTATCAAATAACGGTTATGAAGTTATTAATTTAGGAATTAAGCAAGAAGTCAATTCAATAATTAATGCTCAGAAAGAGCATAACGCTGATTGTATTGCCATGAGTGGACTACTAGTTAAATCAACTGCATTTATGAAAGATAATCTTAAAGCATTAAATGAAGAAGATATATCAGTGCCTATTATTCTTGGTGGTGCAGCACTCACTCCAAAATTTGTTAATCAAGATTGTGCAAGTGTTTATAGAGGGAAAGTTATTTACGGAAGAGATGCATTTACAGATTTGAAATTTATGGATTCATATATGAAAGCAAAGGAATTAAATAACTGGGATAATATCTTAGGCTTTAAAGAAGGTGCTCCTGAGGGGATCACTATTGGTAATTATAAAAATACTAATAATGATAAAAAAATTAGTATAAAACAAATAATTGATAAGCCTTTTGAAGATAATTCAAGATCAAAAGATATATCTCAAATAGAACCTATTCAACCACCATTTATTGGCCCAAAGTTTTTATTAGAAAAAGATATAGACATAACTAAGATTTATAAATTCTTAGATCGTAATGCATTATTTGCAGGCCAATGGCAGATGAGAAGGTCAAAACAGATGTCTGCATCAGATTATAAGGACTTTTTACTTAAGAAGGCAGAGCCGAAGTTAGATTACTGGATGAATAAAATAATAAATGAAAACCTTATTAATCCATCTTTAGTTTATGGATATTTTCCTTGTGGTAGAGTGGGTAATAACTTAAATGTATATGATAAAGATCACCAAAGTCTTTTAGGTGATTTTTTATTACCTAGGCAAAGATCTGGAAAAAGATTTTGCATAGCAGATTTTTATAATGATTTAAATAATAATAAACCTACAGATTATTTGCCAATGCAGGCTGTAACAATGGGAGAATCAGCTAGTGAATATTCCCATAAATTATTTAGTCAAGATTCATACTCTGATTATTTATTTTTTCATGGATTGACCGTGCAGCTTGCAGAAGCACTTGCTGAATATATACATTCCATTATTAGGATTGAGTGTGGATTTGAAGATTATGAACCAGATAATATAAAAGATATCTTAGATGTTAAATATCGAGGATGCCGTTATTCTTTTGGTTATCCTGCTTGTCCTGAAGTTTCTGATTCTAGAAAACAATTGTTATGGCTTCAAGCTAAAAAAATTAACATCTCCATGGATACAAGTGAGCAACTTCATCCTGAACAAAGTACAACAGCTATTGTTGCATTACATCCAGCAGCTAAATACTTTGGAATTTAAATATTTTCCCCAATTTATAAATTAATTTGAAAAATTAGTTATTCATTTCATCAATAGTTTCTAATACTTCCATCTGGAACTCAGCCATTGATTCTGAGTCACTTAAGTCAATGCCCTCTCCAGCAGCATTTTGAGTTAGTTCCTGAAAGTGACTAGCACCCTCACCAGTTGCCAAAAATTCCATTGCGGATGTTTCCCCGCTCTCGCGAAACGCATCGCATAGAGCTAAAAAAGCTTCGTCTTCAGAAAAGTCCCAATCCATTGAGGACACATTACTGAATCAGGTTTTACCTCTTTCCCCCCTGCTTTCGTCAACCTTATTTGCCAATAATCTCAAACTATTTTGCAAATTGATAAATTTGAATTTCCTTGTTTCATCCCAAAGTCCTTGCGGTGCAATGGACTTCAGCTGAATACTGATTTATGAAATAATTCATGAATTTAATCTTTTATCTTTTGCAATTCAAAAATATTTGTTAAAATAATCTTTTAAAGAATAAGAAAGAAAATCTAAGAAGGAATTAAGTGGTCTCTAGAAGCCCGCAAATCGTCTCTAGAGCGTCGAACCAATTATCTGGATGGAATTAGATCTTTCATGCCTTGATCGGCTTGTCAGGCATAAATTCCATGACTTCTAGAATTGTGATTACATTCTTTCAGCTTTTTAAAATTTTTGATTAGCAATTGGTTAATAAGCTTTTATTTAAATTTTAAATTTATAGATTAATAATTATATAATCTATAAAGATTATTTATCAAAGGTCTATCTAAGGTGAAGAGCGAATCTATATGGTCAAAAGCACTCGAAATTAATAGAAAAGCTGTTAATTGCGGAGCTGTAATTCCTTTGAATACTATAAAATATAAATCTAATGAAGAATGTTATGATTTTGAGCTTCGTTTTCTTAAAAGTCCGATACCCAAGTATTTAATAGAATATGGACCTAAACGAAATCCATTTATCCCTTGGGATAAAAGATTACAAATACAGTCAATAAATGATAAACATACATTAATACTAAATAAATACCCTGTACAAATAGGGCATATGTTATTAATAACCAATACTTGGATGCCACAAAATGGCTGGTTAGATAAAGATGACTTTGAAGCTATTCTGAATGTTGATAATAATACTACAGGTTTATGGTTTTTTAATAGTAGTAAAGAAGCTGGTGCTAGTCAGCCTCATCGACATTTTCAATTATTACCAAGACATTTTAATGAGAGTATTTGTCCAAGATATGAATGGTTTTGCTCTTTATTAAATAATACTATGGATACCCATTCTGAAATTTCTCATTGTATTTCTATTAGACCAAGGAATATATACAAAGATTCTAGCTCGAATGAGTTATTTAACTCATATAAGTCTATGGTAAGTGAGATGAATATAGGCGATATGGATTTAATTAATAAACCTTTAAAACCATATAATTTACTTATAACATCTAAGTGGTTTGCACTGATAACTCGTAAAACTGATAGATCCAATGGATTTAATATAAATGCTCTTGGTTTCGCCGGTTATTTTCTTGGAACAAAAAGATCTGATGTCGATACTCTTACAAAATTTGGCCCAGAAAGAATATTAAAGGATGTAATTTAAGAATGTAGATTAAAGTTAATTTAGCTTTCGACACCAGTTGTTGTTGAATTCATTTGTTCTTCAAGTTTTGATATTGATGCAGTAATAGCAGCAAGTTTTCTTTCATAAGATTCTTTAACAGAAATTAAAAAATTTAATTTCCTTGTTTGAAAAAATTTTTTTCTTTCACTCCAGTTTCTGGATGATTCGCAGAAGTTCATTTCTGATTACTATTTGATACACTAAAAAAATAATACATAATAATATTGATTTACGTGGCCATAATTAAATTTTAAGATAATATACAGAAAATATAATATATTTTCAATTAGATATATATATATAAATTCAAAGCTAAATGTGTGTTGAAGATAGAAAGACTATTAATATATGACTAGATATAAGGATCTTGTGACAGAAGGGGAGGGCAAGGAAGTTAAGAGAATATCAATTGATTTGCCGATTGATCTAGTTGATGGCGTCGATCGACTTCGCAAAGAGTGGGGATTTAGAGCTAGAGGACTAGTTTTCGAGAGATTATTAGAGGTTATTTTTTCTAATGATTTAGATGAGGATATAATTGAAAATAGACAACTAGATTTTAATCGTAATAGTAATCATGATAATTCATCTGCTAAAAATGGGATAGATATTACTAACCAGGAAGAAAAAGCACTTGTGATAGTTGGAAATAAGAATATTGAAATAAAAAATGTTGCTGTCAATGGAGTCGAAGCTAATGATGTTCATAGAAAAAAACAAGAAATTATCTCCACAGGCATTGAATTACCAGGTTTTATTAGAAAACAAACTACAAATCTAAAGAGAAGCTTGAGTAAAGATAAAACTTTTAAAAATATGGAAGACACCTCAATTACTACTATTGATATTGATGATTTATTAAAAGCGAAAGATGCTGCTGTAAAACATTGGATCTATCTTTATGGGCAAAAACCGACTGAAAGTGTGCTTGAGGCTTCAATGATATGGCTTGCTAGAGATATCTGGCCAAATGTCGATGGCACAGAAAATATTCCTTTTACCTGGAATGCTGCCTGTAAAATGCTTAATTCCTATTGCAATGAATGGAAAATCAATTCGGTAACTTTTGATGATGTGGTTATATTGGCTGGGGCGCTAGAAGACCCCTTCTCAGCTAAAAATCTAAGAAGTAGAATACCCACTCTCATTCGTAGATTCGTTAACAAATTCAAACGTAGTCAAAATGTGACTTCATTTCAAACGCTTGAGTCTACGATGACTGTTCATGGTGCTCTTAAGTTATTGGGTTTACCAACTAAGGCTGGTTCATCTCTAACGCTTTCATTTATTAGAGATTCCTATAAAGAAAAGGCTCTTTCCAATCATCCTGATGCTGGAGGATCAAACGAAACAATGAGAAAACTAAATGAGGCTTATCAATTACTCAAAGATTTATACAAAAATTAGAATCCCAAGTGTCTTAGCTAAGACACATAATTAGTCTATTAATAAGACCAGAATTAGATCGTGTAGACTGGATTTGATTTGGCTTGATTTCGTTGGAAACTTGGATTTGGATAAAGATTTATACAAAATTAGAATCCCAAGTGTCTTAGCTAAGACACATAATTAGTCTATTAATAAGACTAGAAACAGATCGTGTAGACTGAATTTGATTTGGCTTGATTTCGTCAAAAAAAACATCGATTTGGATAAAAATAAATCCTTTATGTAAAATTATTATTGATGTTTTTATTAAAAAAAAAATACATATAGGTATTTGACTTCATCGCTCGCATTTTTAAATGAGTAAAAATTGATATTTCAATATTACTGTTTGCATAGGTTTGCTTTTTTAATGCAGCCTGACACGAAAGATGTCCATCTTTTGTCCATGAATGATATCAGTGCTGTAAGGCATTGATATGACAGGGCTTTATAGCATGCATAACTGCTTTATAGACAGTTATGCATGCTATCAATGTAATTAATCTCTTGGATTTGAGTTAATAAGATATGCTTCTGGGGGGTAGAATTGAATTTTTTCTCATGCATCTAGTATGAGACCGTTTGTGGGTCTAGAATTAAATCTCTTTTAAGACTTATAAGACTATTTTTCAATAACTTTGAAAACTTATTGATATTAGCGTAAGCGTTATTGATCCTATTTTGGTTTTAATCCAAGTAAATAATTTGACTTATCGAATAGATATGCTGAATTGGTATTATATTTTTCAAAACCATCTAATTAGTCTAGTATTGGTCTTTGTCTTGGACTTAGAATGAGTCGCACTCAATACATCTAAGACTAGCTTCTGAGCTCCGCGTTTAATTTTTCTTTAAGAGCAGATCTTATTTTTTCGTGAATTGGATTTATATCTTCTTCTATTAGGGTTTTTTTAGGATCTCTGTATTTTATTCTAAAAGCCTGGCTAATCGAATCCTCGGGAATAGAAGATCCCTCGTAACGATCTATCAATTCCACTTTCTCTAAAAGTGGTCTACCAGATTTCTTTATTAGATTTATTATTTCTAAGGAACTATATTTTCTTGAATGAATAAGCGCAATATCCCTTTCCATGAAAGGAACAGTGGGGTAATCCTTGTAAATTCTTGTCCATTTTGTTTTCCTTGTCGTTGCCTTAATCAATGAATCAAACTCAAGGTTAAATAAGTATGTTTCTTTAATTAGATCATATTTCTCGGCGAGATAAGGGTGTATTTGCCCAAAGAAGCCGATACTTTTCCCTTCAAGAAATAATTCAGAAGTTCGACCCGGATGCATGAAATCTTTTTCGATAAGTTGCTTATCAATAATTTCAATTCCGAGAACTTCAAGGGATTGCTTAAGTTTTCCTCTTGCTTCAAAATAATCTAAAGATATTTGTTTTGATGCTGAGCCCCACTTACTAATTCGTTTATTTCCAGTCAAAGCACCTGATAATAAATTTGTTTCAACAAAGCTTTCTTTATCTTTTTTGTATGTCTTTGCTATTTCAAAGATCCAACACCCTTCAGCTCCAAATGAAACATTTCTCTTGAGTATTTTAAGATGTTCATCCCATACATTTGTTCTCAATCTGCTGGTCTCTGACAGTAATGGATTTTTGATAAATACAGCATTTTCATCAGTGTTATCAGGACCAACAAGTGATGAAGTCACTACTTCTTGAAAACCATTGTGGATAAAGGAATTTCGCAAACGTCTTTCAACTAAATTTTCAGGTTTTAGTACTCCTGGCTCAAGAGGATCTGGTATATTCGAATCAAAATTATCATATCCAATTAGTCTTGCTATTTCTTCTATTAAATCGATTTCTCTAGTTAAATCAGTTGATCTGTAAGGAGGAATTTGTACATCCCAACCACTAGAAGTTGACGTAATTAGGCAGCCAAGTTTTGTTAGAATAGGCTCAATATCATTCTTATTAAGATAACGGAGTGCATTAGAACTTTTACCTAATAGATTATTATCTATGTAACTCAATTTACCTAGAACCTTGTTTATTTTGTCTATTCTAAGATTGAGAGTAATATCTTTTCTAATAAATTCATTATTAACGTGAGTCGATTTAATATTACCACCTAATTCTAACGAAATAAGATCACTAGCTCTTAGTGAAACAGCAGTTGTCATTTTAGGTGATATCCCTTTTTCGTATCTACTACTTGCATCTGTTCTGAGCCCTATTTCTCTACTACTATTTCTTACTGATGTAGGAGTAAATACAGCTGCTTCCAACCAAACTCTTTTAGTTTTAGCAGTTACGGAACTGTTGTTTCCTCCGATAACCCCAGCTATTGCAATTGGAATATCACCGCATGTAATTACCTTTATATTTTCATTTAATTTATATTCTTTTTTATCGAGTGCAATAAATGATTCGCCTTCTCTACCATTTCTAATACCAAAATCATTTGGCATAACAATTCTACCAACTATATTATTTAATAGATCTGCATCAAAGGCATGTAGTGGCTGGCCTTGCTCAAGCATTAAAAAATTTGTTATGTCTACAACAGGGTTTATACAATTTTGTCTTAATGAATTTAATTTATTAGATATAGATTTATTTATCTTTCCAGTATTGTTTATATTATCTATATACGTAAGTGAGTAAATAAAGTCTGACCCTATCGTTTCTTTTTCTCTTATTTGTGGCACAAATTTTTCAAACTCTTTATTGAAATTTAAAGTTGGTAATGTTAATTTTGAATTTGATATTGTTGATATTTCTCGTGCTATACCAGCCAAAGACATACCATCAGGCCTGTTAGCAGTTATTGCTAATTCAATAATTGTGTCATTTAAACCAAGATAATCGATAGCATTTGAACCAATTGGAGGGATATTTGTTTCACTTTCTTCAAGAATTTCTATACCTTCATTACTACTTTCAATCCCTAATTCATCCAATGAACAAATCATTCCTGCGCTTTCTACCCCTCGTAAATTAGATAATTTTATGTTTAATGACTTTGAAGATAAATAGGCTCCAACCTTCGCCACAAGTACGTGATATCCGGCTTTTACGTTTGGTGCACCACAAACAATACTTAACTTTTTGGGTAAACCAACATCTACTGAACAAACTTTGAGCTTTTCGGCATTTGGATGTGGTGTGATCTCGTCAACATAACCAATGACAACATTCTTCGCTTGGGCTGATAAGTCTTCTATTGATTCAACTTCAAAGCCTGTCATTGAAAGCTTTTCAGACAATTCATCAATATCATTTGTAAATTGCACAAGATCTTTTAGCCAAGAAACTGATACCTTCATGATTTGTTCTGACAGGAGTTAAACATAGGTGCTCGAATGAATTTATAAAAAAGGGTGCTTAGCCTAGTAAGATTGTACTTTGTTCCATAGACTCACAAAAGTTGAGCTAAGATGATATGGCTAAAAAAGGTACCAGAATAGTGGTCACTTTAGAATGTACTGAGTCTAGATCTGTACCTAGCTCAGAAAAGCGTTCTGCAGGAGTATCTAGATACACCACAGAAAAAAATCGTAGGAACACTACTGAGAGGCTGGAACTTAAGAAATTCTGCCCTGAATTAAACAAGATGACTATTCATAGAGAAATAAAATAATCATTTCTTTTTATACACACATTAAAAATGACTAATTCACTATTCAAACAAAAGCTCTCTCCCATAAAGCCTGGAGATCCTATTGACTATAAGGACGTAGAATTATTAAAGAAATTTATTACAGACAGAGGAAAAATCTTACCTAGAAGACTTACGGGGTTAACAGCTAAGCAACAAAGAGATTTAACCACAGCAGTTAAAAGAGCACGAATAATTGCCTTACTTCCCTTTGTTAATCCAGAAGGGTAATTTAATATTCTATTAATAATAGAATGTCCAATAAAGTAATAGATAATGAAGTTCAAAATATAATTTCTAGATTTAAACAAACAAATAATGCAAATACTTCAGTTAAAGATCTAACACATCTTAAAACATATTCAATAGATGATTCTCAAACGTCTGAAATAGATGATGCTATTTCTTTAGAAAAAATATCTTTTCAACATAAGTTATGGATCCACATTGCTTCCCCTACTTCATATTTTGAATATCAATCAGCTATTGATAAGAAGGCAAGGAAGCTTATTTCAACTGTTTATTTATCAACAAATACTTATTATATGCTTCCTGAAATTTTAATAAATGATGTGTTTAGTCTAAGTGATAAAGAAAAGAGAGAATCATTAAGTTTAGGTGTTATTTTTAATGAAGACGGTAGTATTGGTTCTTCAGAAATAGTTCAGAGTATTATTAAAGTAGACTTCAGGCTAAATTATACAGAAGCTGATGAACTAATAGATTATGCGCCAAAAGAAGAAGAAGATTTAAGTATTATATCTGAAATTTTACAAAGTAGAAAATGTTGGAGAAAAAATTCAGGTGCTACCGAAATATTAGAATCATTTGGAAAGATTATTGTAGAAAATAACAATCCCACCCTTAAGATAATAGATCCAACGTTATCGAGACAATTAATAAGTGAAGCAATGATCTTGTATGGAAATCTTATTTCATATTTTACTAAGCTCAATAAAATTCCAGTTCCATATAGAGTCCAACAACCTATAGAAAAAGTTTCTAAAGATAATATTCAAGATTCTAATAATAAAGTTTTATACAATTTTTTACTTAAGAAAGCCATGGGTAAGTCATATTACTCTATAAATCCAATGCCTCACTCCAGTTTAGGATTAACATCTTATCTACATGGCACATCACCGATAAGAAGATATGCTGACTTGATAGTTAACTTTCAATTAAATAGATATCTAAATAATAATAAACTTATATCCAAAGAAGCTGTTGAACAAATGATTCTAGAGATTAATAATCAAGGAAGACAAAATATTATGAGATATAGAGAGGATCAAAAATATTGGCTAAATAAATGGTTCGATAAAAACTCTTTAAATATATATAATGTGATTTTACTCAATTGGGTAAACAGATATAAAAACATTTGTATTTTATACTTTCTAGACTACCATTTCTCTACTATATGTAATCTAAATTCAAAAATGAGCTTAAATATCGGCGAGAGCTTTAACGTTCAAAAAATAATCAATAATAATAACAATGATATAATGTTTTTTGAATTAATTTCATTATCAAAATAAGCGTTCATCATAATTGTGCAAGAGTTTTAAAAATACAATATAATAATTAGAATATATTATGAATATGAAATACACAATTACAACACCACTATATTATGTTAATGACAAGCCTCATCTAGGTAGTTCATATACAACAATCGCTTGTGATGCAATAGCTCGATTTCAAAGACTAAGTGGAAATACAGTACTTTTTCTTACTGGCGTTGACGAACACGGTCAAAAAATAGAGCGAACCGCAGAAAGTAAAAATCTTAAACCTCAACTACATTGTGATGAAATCACAGAAAAGTATAAATATTTATGGGATAAATTAAATATTAGTTATGATCGTTTTGTAAGAACAACCTCTGAAGATCACACATCATTAGTTCATCAATTTTATTCAAAAGTTTTGAAATCTGATGATGTTTATATGGGTAGACAAAGTGGCTGGTATTGTGTTGGATGTGAGGAATATAAAGATGTAGATGAGGATGATAAAAGCCCAATATGTTCTATTCATAAAAAGGAATTAGAGTGGAGAGATGAAGAAAATTTATTTTTTAAATTATCAAAATATCAAGAGCAAATTGAAAAATTAATTCAAATTGACGGGTTTATTTCTCCTAAAAGTAGAAAAAATGAAATTATCAATTTTGTCTCAAAAGGTTTAAAGGATTTCTCAATTTCTAGAGTAAACTTAAAATGGGGTATAGATGTTCCTGGAAACAAAGATCACACTTTTTATGTATGGTTCGATGCTTTATTAGGTTATATTAGTGGATCTCTTTGTGATCAAAACTCTCCTGAACTCACTGAGGAATCGTTATGTAATTGGCCTGCAAATTTACATGTAATTGGAAAGGATATACTCAGATTTCATGCAGTTTATTGGCCAGCAATGCTACTTTCTGCTGGTATGAAGCCACCTTTAAGTGTTTTTGGGCACGGGTTTTTAACACGAGAAGGCCAAAAAATGGGTAAATCATTAGGTAACGTGCTCGACCCGATTGATCTCTTGGAATATGGTGGTATAGATGCGATGAGATGGTATCTTTTAAGAGATATTGAATTTGGTGAAGATGGTGATTTTCAAATGAGAAGATTTGTAGATATTGTTAATAGTGATTTATGTAATACTATTGGTAATTTGTTAAACAGAACGATTACAATGTCTAAAAAATGGTTCAATGATAAAATTCCAATAAATAATTCTTTATCAACTGAATCTCCTCTTAAAGTTAAATCAGAGCTAAAAATAGATGAATATATGCAATCATTTAAAGATAGTAATTTTAAAAATGCAGCTAACGCAATTATAGACCTGTCTAATAGTGCAAATCTTTACCTAAATGATCGTGCACCATGGAAGCTAATTAAAGATATAAAAAATAAAGATATTGTTGCTCTTGATATATATTCTGTACTTGAATCTTGCCGAATTATAGGAATATTGCTAAATCCTTTTGTACCAAATTTAAGTATTAGAATATTAAATCAACTAAATATTGATTCTACAACTATCAATTTTCTAAAATCATTACATTGGGGTTTGTTAGATCCTGACAATGGACTACAAGACCCTTGTCCTGTAATGCATAAAATTGAATTTAATGAGAATACTGTATAGTGAAATATTTATCGATTTATCTTCTGCTAATAATTTCTACATTCCCTCTCCTTGGGTGTCAAAGATCAAACAAATCTTCTACTCAGGTTGATAATAAAAGCTACATTAATGATTTTGAACTACTTCAGGAGAATCCTAATAATCAAACCAGTGTAAGAATCAGTAGTCCTATAGCCATAATTGACCCATCAAATAATGATATAGATATATTTGACAGCTCAATCGAAATAATTAATAAAAATGGTAATGACTTTAAAGTTAAGTCTGGCAATTCAACTCTCAATAATTTAACTAATTCTATTAGAGTTTTTAATAGTGTAAACATATCATTTCTTGACAACCAGGATTACTATATAAATACTAATTCCTTTGATTGGGATTTAAATAACTCAATTATTGATATTAATAATCCACTTAATATTAATTTTGATAATACTAGAATAAACGCAACTAATGGATTTTATAATATTGATGCAAGCCTACTTAAAATAGACAATAGTGAATTCAATAGATATATATATAATTCTGAAGGGGAAGAGGAATATCAGGTAATTATTAAATCTGACTTTGCGAAATGGTTTAAAAAAGATAATACTTTATTATTTACATCTAAGGATAAACAGGTTGAAGCAACTATTAACTTTCTACTTGCTGAGTAGTACGTATAACTTATCAGACCATCCTGATATCCATTTTTCATCAGAATTGGTAAATGATCTCTTTGACCAACCCCCAACTATTGTGAGTCCTCTATTTTCAAGAGGATAAACTATAACTGCAGGTAAATTACTTAAAACGCTATCAAACTCATCTTTACCTGGAAATAATTCAGTATTAACTAATGAAATTAAACGGTTTTGATCAATAGATCTTTTACATATTTCTCCAGGTTCAAAAAATTTTTCAGAAATCAAGCCTCTTCTAAGAATTACTTTATTGTCCCAATATATTAATATTGTACTAGCTGCTGTTGCAGTAAGTATTTGTTGGCTTCCCCACGCTAATTCATTTCTTTGATCGTCAGTTAATTCATTACAAAGTTCAAAGCCCTCCTTCCCATCCAAGCTAGCCTTGGATGGTTGTTTAGGTTTAATCTCAGTCCATAGATAACCTATAGTTATTAAAGCTATTGAAGCTATTCCAGATATTGTTTCTGCTCTAACTAAAGCTGGATTTACTTGACTAGCAGTTACAATATTTATAATTGAAAAAATTAATAAAAAGGATCCAAATATTATAACTAACTTTGAAATTTTATACATTTATCTATTCAATCAAGTTTGACTAAATATATTGACTCTTTATTATACATATCTATGCCTACCTTTAATCTTTAAGCCTATCGATATATTATATAAAAACACTATTAATAGATTTATCAAATAACTCAGAATATGATCACACCAATACCGAAAAACTATAAAGGACTCATAACAATTACAGGACCAACAAGAAGTGGAAAAAGTGAATTAGCAGAATTTTTAATAAAGGAACAAGATCCCGTCACTTACATAGCAACATCAAAACCAAGGCCAAATGATCCAGCTTGGCAACAAAGGATAGATCTTCACAGGAAGAGAAGACCAGATTACTGGACGATCATTGAGCATCCAAAAGACATCTGCAAGGAAATTGAATCGATTAAAGAAAATCAATCAATATTAATAGACTCTTTAGGTGGCTTAGTTGAGCATTACTTAATAGAAGATGAAGATCAATGGAATAATTTCCAAATTAAATTTCTTAATTGCCTTTCAGAAGATAATTTATGCATTGTTGTTGTTTCTGAGGAGGTTGGCTGGGGAATTGTTCCAGCGACACCAATAGGTCATTTATTTCGTGAACGCCATAGCACCCTGACCTCTTTGATAAGTCGCCAATCAAAAAAAAGGTGGCTTGCTTTAAATGGAACAGCAATAGACCTAGAAAAAGTTGGTTATTTAATACCATGAATTCCTTAAATAGTTCTCGACCACGAGTCGCATTATTTCAACCAAGAATTCCCCAGAATACGGGCACAATTGGTAGATCATGTTTAGCCTTTAATATGTCTCTAGATATTATTAAGCCAACGGGGTTTAGCTTTGAAGATAAATATTTAAAAAGAGCAGGTTTAGATTACTGGGCAAATGTAGATGTGCATTTATATGAATCATTTGAACAATATAAAAACTCTTTTAGTAACTCAAGAATCATAGCTCTTACAAAAAAAAGCAGTAATTCAATCTCCAACATTATTTATAAAGATACAGATATTTTTTTATTTGGACGAGAGGATACAGGGCTACCCAACAAAATAATGAATAATTGTGAAATAGTTGCTGGGATCCCTATGCCAGGAGGTGAGAATCATTTAAAAACAGGCGGAGTTAGAAGTTTGAATTTATCAGTTGCATGTGGGATTGTTTGTTACTCTGCATGTTTACAATTAAATATACTAAGAAAATAGCTTATTCTTTTTATCCAAGATAAATACAATATAATACTCCATCATTGATTACATTATTATCATCTACCTCTAACCATTCTTTATACTCATAATAAAGTGCTTCCCTATTCTTACCTTTTAGATTATTTAGACGCTTAAGTGATCCGATAAGCATTACCTCAATTGCTTGTAAAGCTCCAGATTGCTTTGAAAACACAGAGTTTATATAACTATAAAACATGAACTCGAGTCTTTCGGTTTAATTTATTACATAATTGATATTACTAATCACAATTTATAACACGTAAAAATAATAAAATTAAAAATTTTTTTTTTATTTCATATGTAATTGAAGATAAAGTTAAGTAATTACGGGATTTACTAATCTACAGTTTTTTTTTTTTACTATTAAAGTTAACTGATTTAAGTAACCAGAATGTCAAAATCAAACCTGCTTGGGAGCTGTGAAGTGACTATTAACTCTGTGCTTAGAAGGCTATCTAAGCTAGATGGCAAGAATAAACAAGCTCTTGAGAGTGAATTTAGAGAGTGGATAAATGCAATTGAAGGAGATAATAAAAATTATGATGTTCTTTACACAAATAAAATAAGTTAATCATCATATTCTTAGGCACTGGATTATATACAAAGCTATCAAGTTTTTGTTCTTTTATTCTATATGAATTATTGATCTATAATATTTTTAGTACCATAAAATTTATAAATGTGATTGAAATTTCCAGAAAGTATAATTGTAGTAAGTTTAAATCTAATTGAAGTTAAGGATAAACTAATTTGAAATAATTTGTCTATTCTATATTATGCACATAAAATATTTTTTTATAATATATGTGATTAAATATAAATGTGAGTATATTTTTTCAGAATTATAAATTATTGTAGCTTTTATTCAAATTATTATTCTTGTATTATAACTTCATTCAATTATTCATTTTTCCCGGCTTTTATAAATCTAGCTTATTTGATACTAAAGTGTTAGAGATTGATTTAGACATAGAATATCAATCGTAGAGTGTATTATACAAATTAATCAGGAGTGGAAATTATTTGCATAAAAACATTTAAACAACTATAGTAATTCTGTTGAAATTCTTAAATTTTCAAAAGATGAGGTCAATATCAATGATACTAAAGAATCTAAAAAATTTAATTCCGTATTTGACTTTAATAGTAATATACTTTATTTTTGTTAATATTGAGGCAAAAAAAGAAATAAACAAATTAAATGAAAAAAAATATAATATTGAAAAAGAAGCCTCAATTAATATTGGTAAAGAATTTAAATTAAAAATACCTGTTATTCCATATGAAAAATGAGAAATTCTATTTTAGCTTTAATTTATAACTCTTTGCCTTAAATATATCAGCTTGTATTTTTTCAGCTCTATCTAGCTGTTTTTTGATTTCTAAGCAGTGCTGGCAATAACAGGTCATTTAAGGCAGAATAGAAATTTTTAAGTGATGTTTTTTGATTTCTAAAGGAAATTCAATAAACTTTCTAAAAAAAATTATTTTTTTTAATTTAACACGAGTAATAAAGATTTCAAGCCCTTATTTTTTGATATATTGTAGATACAACTTTGTTACTGAGTTTATGCGAAAATTTGTTATTTAACTAAATAGAAAGACTCAAATTAGATACTTTTCAAAATTAACCGCTCCTTTAATTCAATTTGTTACCGACACCTCAATCATAATAAAGATCAAGTATTAATATAATTCTGAAAGTATAGCTATAAAAAATCATTCAATTGATTTATCTGTTTTAATATTATGACTGATTAGTAAAAGTCAATTATGTATTTAACCCGATTTAATATCTTGTATAGAGATCTATCTAATTGTTATAGTTGGTTATCTAATCTTGTCTTTGAAAGCATATTAGATATCTATCTATGATAAACATTTAATGATTTTATAAATTTCTGGCCTTTGGTCACACTATTTGTATCTATATTTTTAGTAAAATAACATAGATATAAATTTTTTCTAACTTACACTATATGATAATGTAAAACGAATAATATATCAGTTTTATATGAATTGGAAATTATTTAATTTAGACTATTTTAAAGTGTACTCATTTTTAGGACTAGATAAACGCACAATCCTCGCTATTCAAAATCACTTTAGACTAACTATGTATCAAATGATAGTTTTAAGTTGGATTAAAGGCATCTGGACGGGACTTCTCCTATCTCTTATTCTTCATCATTATATAAGCCACTAAGGAGATCTATGCTCTCTCTAACATTTGCTATTCCTTACTCTGAAATGGGTATAAACAAACCACACTTTTAGTTCTCTCTTTGTTTTCTATTTTATTTATTATCTCTTTTATATATAGTTCTAAGAATATGGATAATGAAGGAATCATGAACTGGATGATGAAAAAACCTGATGACTGGATTGGTAATCAAAAAAAATAATAATATATATATAATATTATTTAGTTAAGTTAATAATAAATGGTGCGTATAATGTTATTAATTCAAGTTTCCTAGTTTTTATTAGTCTTTTGAATAACCTTTTGAAGTTCTGCTCTTGATAGAGTAGCCTCAATTTGGGCTAGTAACTGCTGAAGCTCAGCAGTTTTATTCAATGAGCTTTCAGCGATAAATCTAAGCTTTTGAAGTTCTTTAGATGCAGTTTTCATAGAGAGAATGAAAAATCAGAATTTTCTTAAATAATTAAGTAAATTGTTTAAGAATTTAATAAAGAATAGACAAAAACAAATTTGCCAATGATTTTCTCGATGTCAATAGCTTGTATGTGTATTTTTAGATAATGTACGATTTGCCAATAAATTATTTGATTACTTTTTATTTATTTAAATTGCTTTTATTCAAAATTTTCAGTATAAATTGAAATGATAAAATTAAAAAGAGTACCTTAATCTTCTGAAAATGATACTCTTATCTATTTTAGCTATTGATTTTTTTGTAAAGTTTAATATTTAGTTAGCTTTTTTAATTGTCTTTACCTTTTTTCTCCGAATCAACAGGTCTAATTGGCTTAGGTAAAAGCATGATAAAAAACTGATCTCTATATTTATTTATAGGTGTTTTTCTAAATACGTAAATAAGAATTCAAGGTTTGAAACTTCTTGAAATGAGTATTCTATATTTTTTTGTCTTCTCAGAGACTTTTTGGTTTTCTTTTCTTGATAGGTTGGCCTCTATTTGTGCTAAAACTTGCTGTAGTTTATAAGTCTCATTCAGTGATGCCTCTGCTTTGGCAAGAAGACTCTTAATATCTGCGCAGTTATTTTTCATATCAACGCAAATTAACATTCGAGATAGATACTTTTGTCTAAATCTAGAAATCAAGACAGTTTTTGGCGAAGCAAAAGCTAAAATCAAATAGTAAATGACTATCCATTTTACTATCCTTGTTGAGGAGATTGTCTATGGCAGAGGATTGGAAACCGGTAGATTCTCAAGTCTTGGTAGATGCATGGGAAGAAATAAAAGACTGTGCGGAAAATATCCAAATGGATATCGCCTGCCCTGATTCAACCATTTCGAAAATGTTGCGTTCAGTAGCCGAAACCTTTGATAATACCGTCGAGGAAATTCTTGATAAAGCTGAAGAAGATTGGGAAGAGGAAAAATAGATGTATTATTGACGAATGATTCCAGAATTCTTTCAATCACCTGATTCAGTAATTCATTTTGGCGTATGGAAGTCAATAATTGGATTATTTATTGTTTTATTTGGAACTTTTGTAGGTGTTGAGATACGAATTGGAAACGACGAGGAAGAACCATAACAAACTTTATGATTATTATTAATTTTACTAGCCTTTGTTATAAGTATATTTTATGTAATCTATTTAAAATATAAGTTAATATAGAAAAGTATTTATATTTAAAAAAATTATTCTTAAACCTCCTTGGTTGTCAGAAATTTTTTCTGCTCAGAAAAAAGAGGGCAATTTTTATGAAAGTAATTGGCTTCAATTAGCCACAATTTCAACCGATAACAAGCCAAGAGTTAGAACTGTTGTTTTTAGAGGATGGAGTGATTCCTTCGAAATGGAAATATTTACTGATAAAAGAAGTCAAAAATATCATGAATTAGAATCAAATAATAATGTTGAGATATGCTGGCTTTTTTTTAGAGCAAAAAATCAATTTAGGCTTAGTGGAACATCTAGAATTTATGTTGGTAATGATTCTTTTCATCATTGGAACAAACTTAGTGATAATTCTAAATTAATGTTTAATTGGCCATATCCTGGTGATAACTTCGTTTGTGACAACAAGGGGTATGTAAATTCTAAAGAAAACTTAATAAAGAACGATAATTTTTGTTTACTTAAAATTAAAATTTATCAAGTTGATCAATTGATTCTTGATAAACCTATTCATATTAGAAGGCGATGGATAAGGAGCAATGAATGGATTGAAGAGCGTATTAACCCTTAAAAGTAAGGATGAAGGAGCTTGCTATTCAAGCAGCTTCAATATGTTCCTATCACTCTCTTTAGATTGATATCAATACTAGTAATTTTGTTAATTAAATAATCTAAATGATATGAATTTATTTAATAATATGAAAAGATAATAAAGTGATTATATAATAATAATTTTAAATATTAATATAATTTATTTATCTCTTACTTCAATATTAACTGCCATTGTCCCCATGCTTTGTGCTTTTTATCTAAATCTGATATTGAATTACACTGAGCTTTTAATTTTAATAGATATGAAACTTTTGAGATCTTTGTCGAGGATATTTGTTCTGAATAATCGACAGAGGATTGGTATGCCTGTAAGTAATTAGTACTCATTACTTTTATATTATCTTTTTAATATCTAGTATGGTTTTTTATCTTTTGTAAAAATTTTAATATTCTCTTTCTTTTTGCTTTAGAACTTGTGAGAATACATTACATGATTTTTATATAAAGTAAAAAGTACTTAAATGGTCTATTAGAGATCAAGTTTTTAGTCACGAGTTTAATTTTTAAATATATTATGGAGATGTCTTCCAATGATTATCTATACTTTGGTATGGAAGTTTAGTCATATTTATTCAATATCATTAGAAACCCAGAGATGGTTTGGTTTTGGTCAACTCTGAAACCTTAAAATAAAATGATATCTAAAGATTTCTTTCCGTTGATGACCATCCTGAATTATTATATACCTTGTACCTTTTGACTAAAAATTACAAGACTTTTCTAATGCGGTTTTTTCTCTAAAAAAGCAAACGACAATCTGTAATTTAAAAAGGTTACATATGTCAGTGTAGCTCAGCTGGTTAGAGCACAGCATTCATAACGCTGAGGTCGAGAGTTCAAGTCTCTCCACTGACATTGGTTGAAGGAGAGGTATATTACGATAATTTTTTGGAGATTGATGCCCTATTTTTTTCTGACAAGTTAAGAAACAGAACTTTTCTAATAATAGTTGTCATTACTATTTCCTTATATTCTATTTACTATTAATATAGAAATATATACTATTTTATATCAATTTGATTGAGTGGATCTTTGTCTGATGGAGATAATGAGGGTTCTAATGATTTTGATTGATCAACTGATAAATTTTCATTCTTATTGACTATTGAGTCATTACTAGTATTGTTATATATTGAAAAATTCTTAGAATTATTAAAACTGATAGTTGTATTATTAATATAGTTACTATTTGTAAGATTTGATTTTTTAGATAATGATTGGTTTTGTTGTTGATCATTATTTAGCTTACTTTTATTCAAATAGTTAGAATCCTTTTTTTCTAATGATGCCGTATTCTTCTTCTTTAGTGGATACTTTTTAACTTCATTTCTCAACTGATTTAATAACTTAAAGTGATTTGAAGCACTAAATTTTTTAATTAGGGATGATTCCCAACTTATTTGATCATTCATTTTATAGATTATTGTCGTTTAGAAAAAAGCAGTAAGATTATTTGGTGATCACATGATAAATTATAACAAGGCAATGGGTAAATTCTCTACCCTATAAACCAATTAAAATACGCATCAAATTTCATGACGACAAATGAGTGCCTAAGGGTCGGAATGCAAGCACCTGATTTTGCTGCTACTGCAGTTGTTGATCAAGAATTTAAGGACATCACTCTTTCTCAGTACAGAGGAAAGTACGTTGTTTTGTTTTTCTATCCATTAGATTTTACCTTTGTTTGCCCTACCGAAATCACAGCATTTAGCGATAGATATAGCGATTTCAGTAGCAAAAATACTGAGGTTTTAGGTGTATCTGTTGACAGTAAATTTACACATTTAGCTTGGATTCAAACACCAAGAAATGAAGGTGGTATTGGAGATATTACTTATCCTCTTGTCTCAGATCTTAAACGCGAAATTTGTCAATCCTATAATGTTCTAAACGAAGACGGAGAAGCTGACAGAGGCTTATTTATAATTAATCCTAATGGAATAATTATGCATTCAACAATCAATAAAGCTCCTGTTGGTCGTAATATTGACGAAACCTTAAGGATTTTACAAGCATATCAGTATGTAGAGTCTCACCCTGATGAGGTATGTCCTGCTGGGTGGACACCTGGAGACAAAACTATGAAGGAAGATCCCAAAGGAAGTAAAGAATATTTTTCTGCACTTTAAATAAAGAGCCTCATTGATCAATTGCTAGCAATGTAGGTGTTTAGTGATTTAATAACATATTCAGCATCAAGTGTTTCATTATTAATTAGATCATCAGCTAACTTATCCATTAGAAGGACTTTATCTGAAAGAAGCTTAATTGCATGGTTTATAGCATTTTTAGCAATAGCTATTATTTGTTTATCAATTTCCTTGCTAGTTTTTTGAGAATACTCTTTTCTATTTTGCATAAAATCTCTTCCAAGAAAAATTGAATCTTTTTCTGATTCATATGCAATTGGTCCAAGTTCAGAGAAACCAAATTTTGTAACCATTTGATTAGCCCAAAAGTAAACATCTTGAAAATCTTTTTGTGATCCCTGAGATATTTCATTAGATCCAAAAACGATTATTTCCGCTGCTCTAGAACTAACTGAAATAACAATCTTGTTATAGATATAATTTCTAGTAATAAGACCGCTATCTATTGTCTCCTCATCAGGTGTGAAGTATGTCATTCCAGATATGTCTCCAAGAGACTTAAATAATGATATTTTCTCTAATTTATCTTGTGAAGGTATTAATAAAGATACTAATGTTTTACCAATAACCTGATATGCTATTTGCCTTTTCTTTGTGATATCAGAAAGTGGTTTAGAAAGTAAGCCAAATCGTGCTTTTTCAAGAGCATTATCAAGTTCAATGCTGCTTATAGTTGATTTATTTTTTCTTGCCGCATGAATTGCTGCTTCATTTAATAGATTTTGCAAATCAGCACCTGAAAAGCCAGGAGTCTTAGACGCCCAATCGCCAAGATTTACTGAATCGGATAAAGGCTTTGTTCTTGCATGTACAGATAAAATTTTGTGTCTCGCTTTTCTATTGGGAAGAGAGATGTAGATACGACGATCAAATCTTCCAGGTCTAGTTAAAGCCCTGTCTAATACATCTGGTCTATTAGTTGCTGCTATTACAATAACGCCATTATTAGGTGCGAAGCCATCCATTTCAGTTAAAAGTTGGTTCAATGTTTGCTCTCTCTCATCATTTCCCCCTCCTATTCCAGCGCCCCTTTGACGTCCAATTGAGTCAATTTCATCTATGAAAATAATGCAGGGCGATTTTGATTTTGCTCTATTAAAAAGATCTCGTACTCGTCCGGCTCCAACACCAACAAACATTTCAACAAATTCTGATGCTGATATCGAAAAGAAAGGGACATTTGCCTCTCCAGCAATTGCACGAGCCAATAAAGTCTTTCCCGTACCAGGTGGGCCAACTAATAAAACACCTTTTGGTATTTTCGCACCAAGATCAATAAGAATCTGTGGGTTCTTTAAAAAAGCAACTATTTCTCTTAACTCATCGGATTCTTCATTTAACCCAGCTACATCATCAAAAGTTATTTTATTATCATCATTTTCCTTTATCTGAGACGAACTACGAGAAAAACTTTGCATATTATTTAATATCTTGGACGACCTCTTGATTAAAAACGAAAGAGATATAACAAATATTAGGGATAGTCCAGCTCCGGTAATAAAACCAGCTAAACGTTGTTCTGAGCGTATATCTTTTACTGTAAGCGGTACGTTATATTCTTCAGATAATCTAAGTATTTTCTGATCATTGTAAAATATTGGCACTACTTGCTTTTCACCATTAATAAATTCAATCAGCACCTCTCTTCTATTGGGAATTAACGTAATAGAAGTAATTTGTCCACTTTCAATATCCTTTAATAATTGACTATAACTTTTACTCATTTGATAATTAATTCACTATTTCAAAGTATTTGTAAATAAACTATAGTCAAAATGTTTATCAAGTTGAGTTTATATCGAAAAATAGACAAGAAGTTAGATTTTTTAGGAGTGTTTGAAAAATTGGACTATGACGTTATAAAATGAAAAATCAGATATTGTTGAAAGAAAATGGCGGTTCCAAAGAAAAAAACATCTAAAGGGAAGCGAAATCAAAGGCATGCGATCTGGAAAGGCAAAGCTGCTGTTGCAGCTGAAAAGGCTTTGTCTATAGGTAAATCAGTTCTCACTGGAAGAGCTCAGGGATTTGTTTATCCCATGAGCGAGACTTCAGAAGATGAGACTGATTAAGGTTAATCAAGAACCAAGTTTAAATGCTTCAAGAATCAGAGCATAAGTAGAACCTATTCTAAAGTTATTAATAGATAGTATAAATATTGATAATTTAGGATAATTTAATAAAAGTGATGAACGTATTACACACTCCATAATTAATATTAATATTAATACTATATAAATAGTATTAATCGATCGATCTAATAAAAATGAAATAAGGCTATTTGTACAGTAGAAACCAATAAGTAAAGACAGCAATAGGTAACTTCTTTTGCGCCATGAATCCGCAATAATTGGATTAATAAAACTAAAAAAAGTATTTAGAAAATATCTAAATTTGGTTTTCTGCATACATTAATTAATAATTTGAGTCAAATATGATAAGTCAACACTATTTCTAGTTAGTCTCTTACCATAAATAACTCTAGAAGGATTATTAATATTGCCAAGGCCATTAACACAAGCATTGGCTTTTTTTGAAATATTATGAATAGAAGTAGACCATGGAGGTAATGTTAATAGACAATTCAGATTTGCTGCCTTTGCGGCCTCAACACCAATCATAGAATCCTCGATAGCTATGCAATTAAAAGGTGACTTGCTACTTAATTGAATTGCTAAGTTGTAAGCATCTGGAAATGGTTTGTGTCTTTTCACATCTTCATGTGTAATTATTCCTGAGAAGAAATCTAAATGTGAAGTTAAAGTTGTATTTAAAAATGGTTCCAAAGAACCTCTGCCACTTGTGGTGACAATATATTGTTCAATATCAAAACTAGACAGTTCTTCAATAAGCCTTATTACTCCATCTCGAAGTTTAATTTTTCCAGATTCAATTAATTTCTTGTAATGTATACGCTTTCTTGATTGGATTTTGGAACATTGCTCATCACTAAGATCACTATTTATTTCGTTTCGAAAATGGATGACTCTATTTAATCCTCCTGCAACCTTAAGTAGTTCTAAATATTTGATCTCATTCCAAAACCAATTCAAGTCAAAATCCTTAAACGCTAAATTAAAAGCTACTCTATGCCCACACAATTCTGTGTCAGCTATAGTTCCATCAACATCCCAAAAAACCGCTTCTAACTTATTCATGTAATTTATCCATAATACAAATATAATTATGAATACTAGGGATTTAATCTAGGTTAAGCTTTTGACAACAGATAATCAACAAATCAAAAGGTGGATTTTACCAAGGCCCATAAATGATGCAGAGATAGATAATTGCTCAATAAATTACACTTTACAGAAAGTTTTATGTAGAAGAGGTCTTGATTTATCTAACGATTTGGATGCATATTTAAATCCATCAGATCTTCCTAATCCAGAGGATCATTTCAGTGATTTAAACAAAGCGACTAAAAGAATAATTGAAGCTTGCAAAAGAAATGAAAAAATTGCAATATGTGGTGATTATGACGCTGATGGTATAACAAGTACAGTACTTTTAGTTGAATTATTATTAAAGCTAGGTGCGAAGCCAATCCCATTTATTCCATCTAGACAGGATGATGGATACGGATTAAACGTGAAAATGGTAAATGAAATTTATAGAAAAGAAATAAAGTTAGTAATTACAGTTGATAATGGTATTTCAGCATTAAATGCAATTAAATGTTCAAATGATTATGGCATAGATTTAATTATAACTGATCATCACAAAATACCTAATATTAATATAGATGTTTTTTCTATAATTCATCCAGAAAAATCACCTATAAATTCTCCCTATAGGTATCTAGCTGGTGTTGGTATTGCATATATTCTAGCAAGAAATATCTGTAGTAAATTACATTACGATTTAAAAAAATTATCAGCGAATGAATTATTTTGCATAGGAACGATAGCAGATATGGCTCCTCTTAAGGGTGCTAATAGAAAATTTCTAAAAGAGTGCTTACCACAAATAAGAACTACAAATAATATTGGCATTAAATCTATACTTAAAAAACTATCAATTGATGGAATTGCAATCACACCTGATGACATAGGCTATAAAATTGCTCCTTTAATAAATGCTGTAGGAAGAATTGGAGACCCAAAACTTATAATCTCTCTTCTATCTAATAAGTCAAAAGACTCTATTAGTAAAGATATTAAAGAATGTTTAGAATTGAATAAAGAAAGAAAAAGATTATGCGAAACAATTGAAAAAGAAGCTTTGTCTCTAGCTCAAATCCAATATATCAAGGGAGAAAAGTTTTTAGTACTCACAAATAGGGAATGGAATCTTGGAATTATTGGTATTGTTGCAGCAAGAATTGTTGATAAGTTTAATTTACCTTCCGCTATAATTTCATTAGCTAATGATGGATTATACAGAGGTTCTATAAGATCAAATAATCATCTAAAGGTCAATTTGGCACTAGATGAATGTAATGATCTTCTTATAGCTCATGGTGGACATTCGGCAGCTGCAGGATTTACAATCAAAGAAGAAAATATTTCAAAACTTAAGTCAAAGTTAAACGATATAGCATTTAGAGAATTTAAAAATTGTAATTTAGACAAATTTATAAAGCCAGATGCTTGTATAAAAATTGGTGATATAAATAATGATTTTTATAGGCAACTTATTTTAATGGGACCTTTTGGGATGAAGAACCCAGCACCGATTTTCTGGACAAGAAAGTGTAGAGTTTTAGATATATACAAGCTTAGGGGTGACCACATTAAAATGATATTAAATGATGGAAGCGGATCTATTGAAGCAATCAAATGGAATGCAACTAGAGAAATAAAAAATAATGAATTAATAGATATTGCTTTCTACATCGAAATAAATAGATGGAAAACAAAACAAAATATACAATTAAATCTGATAGATATAAAAAAATATAATAAAGTAATAGACTTACAAATACACAATCGAATTTATAAATGTGAAATAAGAGAAAATATGGATATTTTTATAACAAACGATCAAGATCAATTTATAAGTTCAGGATTATCAGCAGATTCTTTAAATCTAAATAAAAAGCAAGAGGTCTTTGCTAAAAAAATTCTTAGTTTTGCAGAGATAGCTCTTGGTAAAGCGGCTTAGCTTTAAACACCTCTTCTATAGAATATCAATGCAATGATTGCTGGACCAGCTAAAAAGACAGCTACTAGAGGCAAAAGGTTTCCCATGATGTTTAAAATATTTGTTTTTTATTGTACTAAATAAAATGACGATACTTCACAATAATTAAAAATCTTTGATTTTCACTACAAATCCTTGGATTTTTATATTATGAGAATATGCATTGAATTCCCAGAAAATTAGAATTTCTATTTTTAGTTTATTTATGATATGTCAAGTATAAGAATTAGTGATTATTTTAAAATCTTTATTAAAAAAGCGAATATATCGATAAATTGATTGTTTATAAGTTTTATATATTAAGATGTAATAATTGAAAAGACATAAAAAAGATAACATCACTATAGGGGAGTGAATGGGGCAACCTAATCCAAAATCTAAAGAAGATAATAGTGACTCAAAGGATTCTACTCCTTTTATAAGCGTGTTAATTACATCCTTTAGTACAATTTTTTTGGCTGAGTTAGGTGACAAGACCCAGCTTGCAACATTGATGCTATCTGCTCAGTCAGGTAGACCAATAATTATTTTCCTTGGTGCGGCACTAGCACTTATATCAACAAGTCTTCTTGGAGTACTTATTGGAAGATGGATCGCAAATAATTTCCCAAGACAAAATTTCATAGTAGTTTCAGGAATAATTATGTTAAGTTTAGGAATATACCTTGTAACAATAGGTTTTTTTGAATTTTTACAAAAATAGAATTTGAATTATTTTAATGATTCTTACGCTTCTTTTCACAACATTTGTTACTGTATTTCTAGCTGAAATGGGTGACAAGACTCAATTAACGACAATAACTTTAAGTAGTACAACTAATAAACCCTTAGCTGTATTCATGGGATCCTCAATCGCTCTAATACTGGCTACTCTTTTGGGGGCTTTGGCAGGTGGTTCTATTGCTAATCTGATACCACCTTTCTTACTTAAACTGCTTTCAGGAACAGTATTCTTAGTTATTGGAATAAACCTCTTAGCAGAATGTACTAAGCAATATATTAGTGATAGCTAGTAATCATGGATTGTTCTAAACTATATATAGTCTTTTACTTCAAGACTTGAATTCAATGAATTAAGTTAATTATCAACCGTTACTATGACAACTGTTTTAAAAATACTTGAAAATCTAGAGAGAGAGGATGGTTTAGATTTATCCAAACTTGAAAAATCCTTAAAGCTTACAAAAAAACAGGATAGAGATAATTTACGAATAGCAATTAATGCACTTACAAAGCTTGGTTTAGTCCAAAATATTAATAATGAGAAACTGTACATTAATGACGAAATTGATTTTATTAGAGGTAGGGTTCGTTGTAGCAGTAAAGGTTTTTGTTTTGTTGTCAGAGAAGATCAAGGTGAAGATATATACATTAGAGAATCTAATTTGAATAATGCTTGGCATGGTGATTCTGTAATTGTATTAATCACAAAACCAGGAGTTAAAAGAAGGGCTCCTGAGGGTTCCATACAATGTGTATTGGAAAGGTGTAATAATATTTTGCTTGCAAAAGTTGAAATTGACAAATTGACGGGAGGCTTAAAGGGCTACCCATTGGATGACAGAATACCAGTAATTATAGAGTTAGATAACGATGTTAATAATCATCATAAGTTAGCTAGCAAAGAGCTAATTTATGAAATAAAAATAAGCAAGTATCCAATTGCTCAATTTAATGCAAAAGGTTCAATAATTAGGGAGTTGTCAACACAAGCTGGGGTAGATGGTGACATTGAAATATTGCTTTCTAAGAACAATATTACGAGGAATTTTGACCTTCCTAAAATTTCACCAAAGAAAGTTTCAATAAAAGGAAGAGAAAACTTAACCTCTCAACCTTCACTTTTATTTGAAAGTTGGGAATGTCCTAATTCACCATCTTTACCGGCAATTTATGCGCAGCCTTTTGAGGGTGGTAATAGAATATGGCTTCATTCACCAACTGTTTCCGAAAGAATTAATATTGGCGGAAAGTTAGACGAATATCTGAAAATGAAAGGCGAAGTAATTTGTTTAGGAAATAATTGGCTTGAATTTCTTAATGAATCACTCAACTCGTCTTCTCAATTCAAGCTCAATGAGGAATGTCAAGCAATATCCTTAATGATAGATATCGATAGCCACGGTAAAATAGCTGATTGGAAATTTTCACTCACTATCATTAAACCTGTAAAAATCATTACCCCAAAGCACCTTAAAGCTATTAACAATAGAAAGCCAACTTCTAAGTCTGTACCAATTGCATTAAAGCCTGTTAAGGATAATTTAGATGTCATTTATACCATTATTTATGCTTCAAAACTAATTAACAGTAGTAATAATTTATCTATTAAATTAGATCAACATATACCCAATCTAGAAAGATTAAATGAATTACAAAAAGCTTTTCCGAGTAGAGACTTTAATGGATGGACTAAATCTTATGATTCTTTAGATTCACAGTCAATAATGGATGTCTTTATCAGGTTATCTAATAATATTCTAGCTAAACATTTAATTGGCTATAAATTACCTTTTATTTATAAGGAACATGAGGAAATTGATCAATCAGCTATTAATGAATTAACTAAATCAGTATTAGCATTAGATAATCAGATTACAGTTAATATTGATGGCTCTGCTACGACACATCAATTAATAAAATCATTTGAGACGAGTGCAGAAAAGAAAATACTTCATAAACTAATGAAGCATATAATTCCAGGCATACATCTAAAACTTTACAAATTTAATACTCAACTAGACAGTCAAGATTCAAATATTGTTTTACCACAAGATAATATTGAGGCTCCCTGGTGTTGTCCTTCATTAAACTATTGGAATATATTCAATCAATATATTTTAAGTTCATTATTAGTAGATGGCAAAAACAAATCCACTAGTCGAAGTAAAAAATCGATTGAATTGGGAAAAAAGGATAGTTGGAATGATGTAAATTGGGATATATTCTCATCTAAGGTTTCTGGGAATATTGCTAATCAAGCCAATTTAAAGTTAATTCAAAATTTAAATGAAATAAGAAAAAAATCTAAATCATTTAGGAATAACATTATTTCAATTGCTCAGAGTAGAGAAGCTCAAAAAATTATAGGTAAAGAAGTAACAGCAATTATTACCGGCGTTCAAAGTTATGGTTTCTTTGCTGAAATAAATGATATAACTGCTGAAGGATTAGTTCATGTAAGTACACTTGGTGATGATTGGTATGAATACAGATCAAGACAAAATCTTTTAGTGGGAAGAAAATATAAAAAGACATATCAACTTGGACAAAAGGTAAATGTTAAAGTTTTAAAAGTAGATATTTTAAAAAATCAAATTGATCTAGAACTTGTGAAAAAGTTTGATACCGAATCAAAAACTAATATTGATATTGTTAAAGATATTAAATTCAATAATCAAGCTTAAATGAAAAGTATTGTTATTGCAATTACTGGAGCCTCGGCTATGCAAATAGGTGAGAGATCAGTGCAGCTTATGTTAGAAAATAATAAATCTGTTGATTTAATATTAAGTAAAGGCGCATATGAAGTAGCCAAAAGCGAACGTAATATTAATATCCCTGTAGAACCAAATGCGCAGACAGAATTTTGGAGAAATAAACTAAGTGTACAATCAGGAATTTTAAAATGTTATAGATGGAATGATCATTCAGCTCCTATTGCAAGTGGTAGTCATAAAACAAAAGGAATGGTAATTGTTCCATGTTCTATGGGAACATTGGGCAGGATAGCCTCTGGATTTTCATTGGATTTAATAGAAAGATGTGCTGATGTTCACTTAAAAGAAAATAGACCACTAATTATTTCACCAAGAGAATCACCATTGAATTTAATACATATAGACAATATTAAGCGCTTAGCTACTGCAGGAGCATTAATTGTTCCACCCATCCCTGCCTGGTATACAAATCCAAGGACAATAGATGATTTAATCGATTTTATAGTTGTAAGACTGTTTGATTCTCTTGGTGAGGAATTAAAAAACGTAAAGAGATGGGAAGGGCCAAATAAATGAATCTAAATTATATAATTAAAGCCTTTCCATTCTTATCAACTTTATTATTAATAATTTTTTTAAACCTAGCTAATCAAAAAGAATCAACAAAGTTAAAAATACTTATTTGGAATACTCCAACACTTTCATTGGGATCATATCTTGCACTATCATCAGGAACTGGTTTTATACTTTCGTATCTTGTCACAACTAATCTTGCAAAGATTAATAGATTAAATACAAAAAATTTAAGTGAATACAATGCGAATGAAACTAAAAAGCCAACTATTGAATACCAAGCCTATGAAGACAATAATCCAACAATTGAATACAAAGAAAGATTTATTGGTGATAATTATGAGAAAACATTAATAGAGAGGGATATCAACGATTCTTCTCCTACATTAAATGCAAGTTTTAGAGTAATTGGCAAAACTGAAAGAGTAAATACAAATGCTTATGCTTATGATAATAATCAATCCGATTATTCGGATTTTCCAAATTATATTGACGATGATTTTTATGCTGAACAGAAAATAAAAAGCAAGAATAACAGTTCTGATATCTCAGAGTTTCCTGATTGGAACGATGAATCCTTTTTAAACTGGTAATATATAGATAAAATATTTTTAATTTAAAATAACTTAGCTAGTTTTTTAGTAAATTTGCTAAAATTTTTTTATGGAAAATACAAAACCAACAAGCGAAATAAATTCAAAAAACGAACCTTCCAAGGCTGAATCAAAAACTGTCAATAAGACAGAAGCTGCACCCGCTCCTAAAAAAGCTGTTAAGCCTCCTAAATTAGAAGATAAGCCATTTCAAGAATTTATAAATAATCATTTAATTCCAGAGTTAAAGAACTCTATCCAAAAGAAAGGGACAATTGTTAATAATATTAAATTAATAGAAGGTGAACGACCAGTAGTGGGCGGCCATTGTTGGATGATTTTTTGTGAACTATCTGAACAAAGAAGATTTTGGCTTTGCTTTAACAATGATATAATAACCTCTGATAAGACTATATTATTAGCAGAGTCAAATTCTAAACCTAGTATTGTCGAATCTTTTCTAATTGACGAAAAAAAGACTACATTAGTACTATTGATTTCAAGAGTTCTTCAAAGACTAAACGGACAAAAATGGATTGGTGCTAATTGATTATTCTTAATTAACCATTTAACTAATCGACATATATTATTTTCATTTATTATTAAATAATAACATTAGATATTTTTTCATTATGTTTAATACGCAGTTATGCCGATTAAATGCCATAATATAAAAAAAAAGAAATTGACTAATTCATTACTTACTAAAAAAAATGATAATTTATTATTTCATACTTTCGACGACACAATAAAACCACAAATTGAAGAATTATTATCTCTAGGCAGATCAGCTGGAGCAGACCTTATAGAAATTTTTCTAGAGAAATCTGATAATATCTCGCTATTGGCAGAGCAAGATGAAGTTTCTAATGTTAGTCCATCTTTCGGTGTTGGTGCTGGTATAAGGGTTTTTCTGGGAAAAAAAGACGGATTTGTAAGTACCAACGATTTGACCAACGCTGGTCTCCTATTTGCCTTAAACCAAGCTTTAGGAATGTTAGGGTTAGAAATTGGTTCAAAAAATAATGACAAATTTGCTGGTTTAACAAACCTGAAAGATTATGGAGTTAAAAAGAATAACTGGTTACTGGATACGCCAGATCTAAATGAATCGACAATCAAATTGTTAGAAGCTAATAAATCACTAGCTGATAAAAATAAAAATTTGCAAGTAAGAAGAGCAAGTTATTCAAGAAACTGGCAGGAAGTTCTTGTTGCTGCATCTGATGGTGTATTTGCTAGGGACATTCGTCTACATCAAACAGTAGGTATCAATGTGATAGCGCAAAAAGATAAAAACAGATCAACTTCTGCCAGAAGATATGGTAGTTCTGGCAACCCTGATGATCTTAGAAACTGGAATATTGATAAAAGTGCAGAAGAATTAAATGAGAGTGCTCAAAAAATGCTTTACGCAGAATATGTTCAAGCAGGTCAAATGCCTGTTGTTTTAGCTAATAAATTTGGAGGTGTAATCTTCCATGAAGCATGTGGTCATCTCCTTGAAACCACTCAATTAGAGAGAGGGACATCACCATTTCACGACAGCATCGATAAGCAAATTGCCCATAAAGCAGTAAGTGCTGTTGATGAAGGACTATCAGATTACGCCTTTGGTTCAATTTCTATGGATGATGAAGGAATGGAACCTCAAAATACATTACTTATTGAAGATGGTATTTTAAAAAAATTTATTTCTGATAGAGCAGGCTCATTAAGAACTGGTCATCCAAGGACAGGTAGTGGAAGAAGACAAAATTTCTCATTTGCAGCTGCAAGTCGGATGAGAAATACATACATCAAACCAGGTGATTTTTCTCCTGAAAAATTAATAGAAAGCGTTGATAATGGACTTTACTGCAAATCTATGGGGGGAGGTAGTGTTGGTCCAACAGGTCAATTTAATTTCTCAGTTGAAGAAGGCTATATAATTAAAAATGGAAAACTTGATAAACCAGTTAAAGGAGCAACATTAATTGGTGAAGCAAAAGAAATTTTGCCAAGAATTTCAATGTGTGCGAATGATTTGGATCTTGCAGCAGGTTTTTGCGGATCTGTAAGTGGAAGTGTAAATGTGACTGTTGGTCAGCCTCATATAAAAGTAGATTCAATCACAGTAGGGGGAAGATAATATGAATAATTTAAATACTAATAATAAAAGTGGTGAACTAGATCCTGAACTCTTGAATAACCTTTTAGTCAAATTTAGTAAAGAGTCTGAGATTGAAAAATGGGATGTGGGAGCATCCTCTAGTAAAGATATATCGGTTCAAGTTCAACAAGGAAATGCTAAGCAGCTAAAAGGTTCTCAAAGAAATTCAATGACATTAAGAGTATGGAATAAAAATAATAAGGTTGGAATAACTAGTACTTCTGACTTAACAAGCGAAGGAATTAAAAAAGCAATGAGAGGAGCTATTCAAGCAAGTCTTTTTGGTAATGAAAAGGAATCACCAAATTTTTCATCTTTAGCAAAGTCACCATTAAATCAAGTTGATTGTAGCGTTAGTAAAACGCATTCAATTGATGAATTACTCTCTGTCTTAAAAAAGGCTGAAAAACAATTAATAAACACACATGTTTCAATTGATTCTGTTCCATATAACGGATTGAGTGAAACTCATATGGAAAGAATCTATATAAACAGTGAAGGTGCTAATAGATATATGAAACTTTCACAAACATCAATTTACTTGTACGCTAAGGCTGAAGAAAAGGGTAAAAAACCAAGGAGTGCAGGAGGAATTAGATTAAGCTCAAATTTAGAAGACCTTCAAATAGATTCTTGTATAAAAGAAACGTCAAATAAGTTAGTCAGTCATTTAAATTATAAATCCATAGATACCGATAAATATTTAGTTTGCTTTTCACCTGAAGCCTTTCTTCAATTAATTACTGCATTTAGTTCAATGTTTAATGCACGTTCGATTCTTGACGGTCTAAGTTTAATGAACAAAGATTCAATAGGATCTCAAATTTCTGTTTCTAATTTAAACATAAGCGATGAAGGTCTTCATCCAGAAAATGTTGGAGCATTTAGTTTTGATGGTGAAGGAACTCCAACTCAAAATATCAATTTAATAACTGGTGGTGTTTTAACCAACTTATTACATTCAGAGGCCACTGCAAGAAAATTTAGAGTTAATCCCACTGGCCATGCAGGTTTAGGAGCCAAGGTGTCAGTTTCTCCAGATTGGTTGGTTGTAAGCAAGAGTATAAAAGAAATTGATAAGGAACCAAGTCTGAGTATTAAGGAAACAACTAAAGAATATATATTAATAGATGAACTTTCTGCTATTCACTCTGGAGTTAAGGCTAGCCAAGGCTCTTTTTCGTTACCCTTTGATGGTTGGATAGTTAATGATGGTAAAAAGACGTCAATAGAAGCAGCAACAGTTGCTGGTGATATTTTAAAAGTATTAAAAGGTATTGTTAAAATTGAAAGAGAACAGATAGTGACACATCAAGGAATTAGTCCATATGTTTGGGTGGATAACATCTCAATAACTGGTGAAGCGTGAAGATAGTTTTTTGGGGAACCCCTAAATATGCTGCCGAAAATTTAATAAACATAGTAAAGGCTGGACACGAAGTAAATGCTGTAGTTACACAACCAGATAGAAAGCGAGGTCGGGGGAAAAAGCTTTCACCATCTCCTGTAAAACAATCAGCAATCGATTTAGGTATTCCTGTCTTTACAACACAATCAATAAGCAAGGATCAAAATACAAAGGATATGCTCATAAGTTTGAACGCTGATATTTTTATAGTTGTAGCTTTTGGTCAAATTCTTCCAAAAGAAATATTAGATCTCCCAAAACTCGGATGCTGGAATAGTCATGCTTCCTTATTACCTGTATGGAGAGGCGCTGCTCCAATTCAGTGGAGCCTCATCAATGATGATTCAACCACTGGTATTTGTATTATGTCGATGGAAGAAGGATTAGATACAGGTCCTGTTATTGAACAAGAGTCAACGATCATCAATGATTCAGACAATCTTGAGATACTTACAAATAGATTATCGAACATATCCTCTAAGTTATTAGTTAAATCACTTGAAAGAATAAAGAAGTGTAAAAGCCTAAATAGGTCCTCAATTCTAGAAGAATTAAAAGCTGTCGATCAATGTAAACTTAATCGTAATCCAAGTTATGCCAGACAAATCAAAAAGGAAGATTATGTAATAGATTGGAATCAAACAGCGAGAAAAATTCTAAAGAAAATTAAGGGACTTTATCCAAACGCATATACGTTTTACAATGGTAAAAGAGTAAAAATACTAGAGGCTATAATAATAACAAATAAAGAAAAATTCCTAGAAAGACAAGATATCTATAATCAGTTAACTAAAAATAAACAACCAGGAGAAATTATTTTGTTAAATAAACAAACTGGGATAACAATAATGACTCTTGATTATCCCCTAGAAATTAAATATGGCCAATTAGAAGGTAAAAAGACAACAGACAGTTATACCTTATCTGTTCAATCAAACCTATGCATTAAAAATATCTTTGGAAACTAAATATTATCAATTGTATTAACTTTGGATGAAAAACCCCAAAGAAAAACACACAGCATTAATAAATAGAATAAGTACTCAGGTATAACTAATTGGAAAAATATTAATTGAATTATTAACTTTAATCCAATTATAGCAACTGCAATATAGCCAGCTTTTTCTAAATTAATATATATTTCTAGCCATTTTATGAATAAACCAGAGGTAAACCTTAATGCAATAACACCAATGATAGCTCCAGTAATAACTAATAAAAATTGGTCACTTATTGCTACAGCAGCAGTAACACTATCAATTGAAAATGCTAAATCTGTTACAGCCAATAGAAAAATAACCTTTAATAATGAATTGTTAGAGTTAAGTTTATTAGTTTTTTCAGTATCAATTGAGGATTTATCATTAATGGAAATAAACTTTGAAATTGAAAGAGATATTAAATAAATACCACCAACAAGCTTGACTGGCCAAAAGTTTAAAAAGAATTGAGCAGTAAGAATTACAAGAATTCTCAGCAATAAAGCTATGAATATACCTATATTAAGTGCCTTCTTTTGGAGATCAATACTTTTTAAACTCTTAGTTATTGATGCTAGAGCCACAGCATTATCAGCTGACAATACAAGCTCTAAGGAGATAATAATTGGTAAAAGAGGTGCTAATTCAACCCATCTGTCGATACCATCAAGTAAAGGTGTTAAGGATCTAAGAGATGCTGAATCCATTAAATTAGGAAAAAAGAACCATTTAGACTACCTTTGGTTTATGTTAACCCTAATAATTCTAATTAGGGTAATTCAAAAGAGATATGAGGATTGAATCGAAGCTTTGTCACCTAACTGAGAATAAGGCCGTTGTACAAGTGAATGGCTGGCTTAACGAAAAAAATATGGGTAGTGCTTTGGCTGAAGGGCCAACTGTAGAAGATGCAGAAGATAAGGCTATATATAGACTTAATAAAAGGCTAAACATAGAAATTAATGATGAGTCGAATATTAACTCAATTAATAATGAGAAAATTAAAACCCCATTGGTAGTCGAATTACCTAAAAGTGAAAAAACTAATGTCAATCAGGAACCAAGTGATTGGAGTAAAGAACTAACAGAAATAGATTTAGAAATTGCAAGATTAAAATGGTCTAGAAATGATGAAATAAGTTTTTTAGAAAACAATCTAGGTTATAATAGTCGAAACAAAATAACTAAGTATACTGATATTTTAAAGTATCTAAATCTTTTGAAGGAAATAGAGATAACATCTAAATCTAATGAATTTACAATAAATATTAACAATTTAATTGAAGAGTCTGATAGCATACTTAAGGACATATCATGGGATAATGCTCAAGGAAGGGACTATTTACAAAAGGAATTTAATGTTTCAACAAGGAAGGAACTAAATCAAGAACAATTAATATCTTTTGTTTCAAAGCTCAAGTCAATTCGAAGTCAATATCTAGCTCGTTAAGACTTTTCAATAAGACAAAAGAAATGTTATGGTAACAATAATAAATTGAGTAAAATGGAATAGTGTCATTAGAGTCTATAGCAAAGTTTCTAGAAAATCATCAGTTAACAAATGAGTTATTTGCACGATCTAATAGAAATGAAAGATTAATATTAACTGGAGCTTGCCGAACAGCAAAAGCATTAATTACAACCTCTCTTGCAAAAAAAGAATCAAAAACATTATTAGTTATTGTACCAACATTAGAAGATGCTACAAGATGGTTTCCACTTGTAAGGGATTGTGGTTGGACTAAGACATGTCTATATCCTACGAGTGAGGTGTCTCCATATGATTCTATACAGGTAACATCAGAAATCATATGGGGACAATTACAAGTTCTTAGTGATGTAATGGAATTAAAAGATGATGAGAATATTGCCATAATTGCAACCGAAAGATCATTACAACCACATTTACCTCCTTATGATTATCTTAAATCAAAATGTATAAAATTAAAAGTAGGTCAAGAAGTCAACCTACGAAAGTTATCAATGAGATTGACTGAATGTGGATATATAAATTCAAACAATATAGATCAGGAAGGATTATGGACTAGACGTGGAGACATTATTGATATTTATCCTGTAAGTAGTGAATTACCAATTAGATTGGAATTATTTGGTGATCATTTAGAAAAGATTAAAGAATTTGATCCAATAACACAAAGATCATTAGAAAAAATTGATAACATATGTATTACTCCAACAGGGTTTGATCCTCTAATTATTAAAGAGCTTATATCTATAAATGATAAGGACATTTCTTGCTTGTTTACAGATGATGAGTACTCTGAGTTAGTAAATTCAAATAAATTACCCTCTGCTAAAAAATATTTAGGAGTAGCTTTTGATAAACCATCTTCGTTATTAGATTACCTAGATAATAATACATTTATAGTAGTTGAAGAAAGGCTTCAAGGTTTATCTCATGGAAATGCTTGGCATAATATTGTAGACGAAAGTTATAAGGATTTTATTTCTAATTTAGAAGCTGAAGTATTATTAGAGAATATATATAAGCCAAATCTTCATAAAGCAATAAAAGATATTTATGAATCTATTAATGAGTTTAATGGAATAGATGTGACTGATTTAGAAGATACTTCAGGAAAAGCTAATGTGTTTAATATCTCCAGTAAAATTCATCAATGGCTTCCAAATCAATATGGAAAAATAAGTTTATCAATTAAAGACTATATAAAAGAAAAATATTCAATCTGGATAATTTCGGCACAACCTAGCCGAGCAGTTTCTCTTTTAGAAGAACATGAGTGTATCTCAAAATTCATACCTAATAATATAGATTTTAATCCTATTAAAAGTGTAATAGATGACAATATACCAGTATCAATTAAAAATAATAATGAAGGCGAAATTGAAGGATTTTTACTTCCTACATGGAAAATTGCCTTAATAACAGATAAGGAATTTTTTGGGCAACATCATATTTCTAGTGCAGGCTATGTAAGAAGAAGAAAACAATCACAAAGCAAGAGAATAGATCCCAATAAAATGAAACCTGGTGATTACGTTGTTCATAGAAATCATGGTATCGGCCTATTTCAGAAAATTCAGAAGTTAAATATTAATGATGAATCTAGAGATTATTTGGTAATAAAATACATGGATGGAAAACTTAGTGTTGCGGCTGATCAACTTGGTAGTTTGTGTCGATATAGAAATTCAAATTCAAAGACTCCAACAATTAATAAACTAGGAGGAGCCAATTGGAACAAAATAAAGGAAAAGGCAAAGAAGTCAGTTAAAAAGGTTGCTATTGATTTAATTAATTTATATGCAGAAAGAAGTAAGGAAAAAGGATTCAAATTTCCAAATGATGGACCTTGGCAAAGTGAATTAGAAGACTCATTTCCATACGCACTAACACCGGATCAAGCAAAAGCTACAAAGCAAGTTAAATCTGATATGGAAAGTGAAAAGCCTATGGATAGATTAGTTTGTGGTGATGTTGGATTTGGCAAAACAGAAGTAGCAATAAGAGCAATTTTTAAGGCTATTACTTCAGGAAAACAGATAGCATTGTTAGCTCCAACAACAGTATTATCTCAACAACACTGGAGAACAATCACAGATCGATTTGCTCCCTACCCGATAAAGGTATCATTACTGAATAGATTTAAAACTAGTAATGAAAGAAAACAAATATTGAGTGGACTTAAAGATGGGCAAATTGACGCTGTTGTTGGTACTCATCAGCTCTTGAATAAAAAATTAATATATAAGGACTTAGGTCTTCTGGTGATAGATGAAGAACAACGTTTTGGAGTTAACCAAAAGGAAAAGATAAAGGAGTTAAAAAAAAGTGTTGATGTCTTAACCCTATCTGCGACACCAATACCACGAACTCTTTATATGAGTCTTTCTGGTGTACGTGAAATGAGTCTAATAACTACTCCACCACCATTACGTAGACCAATTAAAACTCATTTGGCACCTCTTGACAATGAAATAATAAGAAGCGCAATTTCTCAAGAGATTGATAGAGGCGGTCAAATTTTTTATATTGTTCCTCGAATAGCAGGGATAGATGAGGTTGCAGAAAAATTAAAAACTATGATTCCAAATGTGAAATTATTAATAGCGCATGGGCAAATGGAAGAAGGAGCATTAGAGAATGCAATGTTGGCATTTAATGCTGGAGATGCAGATATTTTGCTATGTACAACTATTGTTGAGAGTGGCTTAGATATTCCCCGAGTAAATACTATTTTAATTGAAGATTCTCACAAATTTGGTTTATCTCAACTTTATCAATTGAGAGGCAGAGTAGGACGAAGTGGAGTACAAGCACACGCATGGTTGTTTTACCCAAGTAATGAGAAATTAAATGAGACATCAATACAACGATTAAAAGCCATAAAAGAATTTAGTAATTTGGGGAGTGGTTATCAATTAGCGATGAGGGATATGGAAATTCGAGGAGTTGGTAATATTTTAGGAATTGAACAAAGCGGGCAAATGGAAACAATAGGATTTGATTTGTATATGGAATTATTGCAGGAAACTATTGCAGAAATACAAGGGCAAGATATCCCTTCTGTAGAAGATACCCAAATTGATTTACCAGTAACTGCTTTTATCCCGGGTGATTGGATAACTGATCCAGATGAAAAGATAAATGCTTATAGATTAGCTACAGAATGTGATAACAATGATGAATTAGTTCAATTTGCTAGCAATTTGGTTGATAGATATGGAACATTACCAAAGGCCGTTGAATCATTAATAGAAGTAATGAAATTAAAGTTGATCGCCAAAAAATGTGGTTTCTCGAGAATTAAGTTGTCTAAACCAAATGTTGAGCTTGAAACCATGATGGATGAGCCAGCTTTTAAATTATTAAGAAAAGGTTTGGCTAAACATCTTCATGGAAGGTTTATTTATAAAAAAGGGAGTCGGAATTCGACAATTACTATTCGAGGTCTAGGCATATTGGATAGTGATAAACTTCTAGATCAACTAACAGATTGGCTAAAGTTAATGAATTCTGCGATAAATAGTCATTAAATAGCAAAGTAAATTCTGAGAGAAGAGACATGTCAATCTATCAATTGGTTGAGCCAAACGCTTTTAAAGGAAAAAATTGCTATAGTCTCCAAAATTTGAGTATTTTTAAATTGGGAGAAGTAATAGAAATCAGCTCTAACCAATATGGGCTAAGTATTTTTAGCGGAATGATAAGTCTTCTAGCTCTAGGAATATATACACTCATAACAGTCGACACAGGCAACGATGACGATGATTCTGATTCTGGAAGCGGGGGCTTAATGCAACCAGTTAATTAATTAATTTGATATTAATTTAGTTAGTCTTTCTCTAAAATCACCTTTAGCAATCCCTCCTTTTAGTTCACCAATAATTTCAAATTCTCCCTCAGGATTTCTAACTAATAGATAAGTAGGCCATCCCATACCTTCTTTTGTAGGATATTGTTTTAATAGAATTGGTCTATATTTTCTATAAACCGCAGTATCTTGAAGTTTTACACTTATAAATTCAATACCTAATTCATTAGCAACTTTAGAATCAAAGAAGCTCATTCTGTGACAGGTTCCACAATCTTCAGAACTAAATTTAATTAAAGAACAGGACATAATAAAATTTTATTGTTAACTAATACTAAATATACCTTTTAAAAATATCTAGTTCAGTTATTAGACTTATTATTTCTTGCAATAACTGAAAAGAAAGGATCACTTTCAGTGGAAAAAAAACCAAAAAGTTTTTCTTCATATGTTTTTTCTTTGAAGATTTTTTCAATCCTCCATCCATTTGTAGTAAGAATACTCTTTACATATTCAATTCTTTTTTCCTCTGAAGAATAAGTCCAAATATTAGGAGATTTGGTCCAGAATGCACGGTTGCTAAAGGATATTAACAATAATGAATCAGATTTAATAACCCTTGATAGTTCTTCAGAAACCTTTTCAGGAAATTGAAGATATTGCCATCCAGCAACAATTAATCCAACATCAATAGAAGAATCTTCAAGTGGCATATTTTGTTCACTATTTAAGTTTTGGACCCAATACTTATCAAGACGATTATTTGAACTTAGCTCAGCCTCATTCATTCCATGACCGATAACTTTTTTATATCTAATCTTCGATGGCAAATGGCTTACCCAACTAGTCATTAAATCTAGAATTACGTAATGCTCTTTGAGATAATCTGCGTACAAGGTGGTAAGTCTTGATCTGAATGAATTGCTGAGGTGATGAACATATCTTGGATATTGATAAAAGATTTGATCATCTGCAATATCAATTTTTACTCTATCGTAACTAGAGAGTTCCATCTTAATTAAATCACTAAACGTATAATAGATGATTTATAATTTATTGTGATGTAAAGAAATAATAGAGATAGATAGGAAACACTATAATATAGAAAAAAATTAAATTTAATAGTAATTATATATATTAATATTCGATTATTAAGATTACAATTTTCTAATTATTAATATTGTTGATATAGTATGTATATATTACGTTTAGAAAATAGGTAAATATAAAAAGCTAATTACTTAGATTGATCGTTTAAGACATTTGAATTTATGCTTTGCTCTGTAAACTCATATTTATTGTTAGTAGGAATTAAAAGCAATAATGCACTGGTGGATAGAAATATAAAAAGAGAATAGAAAAAATTATAATGTCTTTTAGGACTAACTAGACTAGATAAGATATATCTTTTATTGAAAGGTGCATCTGATTTGATATTCCAACTTAAATTAAATCTAGGGTCAAACCTTAAAAGATCTAAACATCTTGTTAGATCAGACAATTCTGAATCATCTATGCTAATTTCCAATGGCTTAACATCTTTCCTCGTACTCTTAAGGTATAGTTTATGAAAATTACCGAATGGAGATATTTTTACTACTTCATTTTCAGAAATAAAAGTTTTTCTAATTCCAGAGATATATGATCTTGAATATTGAAGAATTACTTGCATCAAGTAATCAAGATGTTCTTTCTCTCCCTCTAATAATGGTGAACCAATAATTTTTAATGACCATGAAGTTAATATTCCAATAGTATTTTCTGAATCACCATTAGAAACATCTGGAATTCCAAAAAGTTCCAATGAAGTAGAGTCTTGATCAAATCTATAAGATAAATTAATCATTTATATTTACTATGATTGATAATAAAGAGAAGCTTTTAAACGATTGATCCCTCCTTGCCCACATGATAAGGAAAGAATAACTAGTAAATGCCTGAAGTATTCATTACTTTCGTCACTTAATAAGGAAATAATAAAACTTCTCTGCAAATTCATCCTTTCGCGAATAAGTGACTTAAGGCGGCTACTAAACAAAAGCCAACGATGCCTATTCATTGTTTTTGATTCTTTAGATGAAAGTAACTGCCTAATTAGTGGGTAAAGGTTTTCTGCCATTGATGAAATAAGTTCCACAAGGGAATCAACTTGATCAGATGAAAGAGATGAAAATGTGTATGTTTTTCTTAAGGGGTTTGTACATCGCATTTTCCAAAATTGAACTCGACTAGAGAAATCATCCGATAAGCCAATGTTTTTTGCCTCTAACAAGAGTGAATCGTTAGCGTTTATTTGTAGAGTTTCAATTACTAAAATTAAAAAATCTATTTTTCTTGAAGCATCATTAGTAATAACCCAGTTTAAATTAGACTTTTTAGTTTTGATCTTGCTAGATATGATGGGGCTATTAGAGTCTCTAATCTGAGAAGTCACTAAAGAGGGTGTTTTCATATTTTTAATAATGACAGGGCATAGAACTTTAGCTAGCTTTATTGTTGGTTTTATAAAATCGCACACCATATATATTTGTTAAAAATGGAAAGCTTGAAAAAATATATATCTGAAATAAAAAATTTTCCTAATGCAGGAATAGCCTTCAAAGACTTAAATCCAATATATAAAGAGCCCAGAATATGGAATGAATTAATGATGCCTCTGCAAAAGCTAATTTCCTCAAAAAAGCTTGACTACATAGCTGGTATAGAGGCACGAGGTTTTATTGCAGCATCTGCACTTGCATTTAAACTCGATATTGGTTTTATTCCTATTAGAAAACCTTCTAAATTACCTGGGAAAGTAATTGGGGTTAATTATGAACTTGAATATGGAAAAGACAGATTAGAAGTTCAACAGGATTTAATCAGAAAAAATAGTAAAATCATTGTCATTGATGATTTACTTGCGACAGGAGGTACTGCATCAGCGGCAGGAAAATTAATAAAAGAGGTTGGTGGAAACTTAATTGGATACGCTTTCCTTATTGAACTTACCGAACTTAATGGTAGAAAAAATCTAGATAATAATCTATTAATTGAAAGTATAATAAAATACTAATTATCTTTTAGCCATACTAGAGTCAACCTTAATTGTTCAAGAGTAAGCAAACCATAACTCCACATTACTATAGGTAATGGAGAATTTTCTAAATGTGATCTCTTAATTCCTAATTCCAATGCACTCTGACTTATTGCCAATTCATCTACAATAAAATTACATAATTCTTCGGAAGGTGGATTAATTGGTCTACTAGTGTCAATCATTAAACAATTAATTTATAATCCATTAGTCATTATGCACAAAATATATTTTCTAACTATTAATGAATTTTTTAATATGTAGAAAACAAATTTTCGAGGTAAGAAAAAAATACTAATATTACTTCTAGAATACCTAACTAAAAAATCAGTTAATACAGCAATTGAAAATACATCAAATATCCTAGATAGTGAATAAACGAGGGGAATAATTCTCTTATATTTTCTTAAAAACTGAAATGAAACTAAGTTAGACAGACTATTAACGTCGCGCCAACATAAGTTCAAACCCTGACCACCTACAGGATGAAATGTGTGAGCAGCCTCCCCTAAATAAATATATTTACCAGAAAAAAATGAATAATTCATCTGAAACTTTATCGGATAAGATTTTGGTTCATCAATTAGAGTATCTGGTTCAAGACCATAGGGGAGAAGTGTAGATAAATAATCTAAAAACAATGAATTAGGCAGACTATTAATATATTGACCTTGAGTTATAGATTGACTACATATAATCTGAAATATGTCTTGGCCAAGAGGTAATACAGCAAAAGGACCTTCAGAATTTAAAATCTCATAAGCCTCATTTTCACTAGCACCTCTTATAAGTACTTTAGCGGCTATGCACGTTTGATCATAATTAAAACAAAATGATGGAGACTTAAGTTTCTTTTTAGTTAATGAATTAGATCCATCTGCTGCTATTATTAGATCATAGTTATTTGTGTTAGGGATAACTGATGTTGGGATTTTATTTACATTTTCATTGTTCAAAATAAATTCTAATATCACTCTCATCATATTATTATGTTGAGCAATCCAACCAACCGCTGAATATTTTCGTTCCTCCAATCTAAGGTCTTTAGTGAGAAATGTTATCTTTTTATTTAGTTCATAATCGATTACATTTAAAAATTGAAAAGGTACTAAGTCGTCTTTAAGATATGGCCATATTCCTATCTTTTCTAATATCTTTCTAGATGAATGAGTGATAGCATAGGTTCTATTTCTATTTACAAGTTCCTCATCTGATAATCTTTCGTAAAGATCAATTCTACAACCAGCCTTTGCTAATGATATTGCGGCTAATGATCCAGTCAAACCACAACCAATAATAGCTATATTCATAGATTTAACCATAACATTTATTTTGTAATTTGTTTAATTTAAAATTCTCATTTTAACAAATTCTTCAAATGCAGGACGAAGAAGATACGGATAAGAACCTACCCATAAATCTATCTCTGGACACCAAGCATCACTAATAGCCTGAATCCTATCAAAGCCTCTTCTATTACTAAAAACAACACAGTTAATTCTCATTCCTTTGGTAATTATATTGAACTTATTTTGTAATGGAAAGCTTATATTTCCTATAAATCCGTCCTCATCTTCTATATCTAAAACGACCCAAGTTCTTTTTTTCTCTAACACCTCTAACCTTCCATCTCTATTCGCCTGTTCCTGTTGATTTTCTACCCTATCTTCAACATAAACATTAGAAATATAACCATCAACTAATGCTGAAAAGGAGAAACTTTTAAACCTAGAATTCTTTCTACTGGCTTCAAGTATTGGACCCCATAAAATATATAAAAGGATAATCACACCTAAAATCAACCATAAAGAGTAAAATTGGCTTGTTATTTGACTTTGGCTTATCAGCAAAGTAATTACGCCTCCAATGGCCGATATCATAATTCGTTGAAAAATCTTCTGAGGATTACCCAATGCTGCATTGAATTGCTTCCCTGTTGCCACTGAAGGGATCAACTTATTTATCTCATTTTTCTTAATCGGAAATAACATTTGTATGAGTAACTATAGGATTTTCTCTAGTCCATAAACCAACTTTTTGAAGGATCTGATTTTTTTAGCAACTAAGAGCACACCGGGCATGTATGCAGAACGATCAATTGTATTATGGGCTAACTCATAAGTCTCACCATTAGAACCAAACATGACTTGCTGGTGAGCAACAAGTCCGGGTAATCGTACTGAATGAAGTCTCAAGCCGCTAGGGCGTGATCCACCTCGAGAACCTTCTATAAATTCTTCTTCGTTTACTAATGATTTGTTAAAAACTGATCGTTGCTCCTCTATCAGTTCAGCAGTTTTAATGCAGGTTCCACTAGGTGCATCAGCTTTTTTGTTGTGATGCATTTCTGTCAGTTCAGCGAACTCATAAAAACGAGCTGCTGCAGCGGCAGCTTGCTGTAGCAAAACCATACCAACTGAAAAATTTGGAATAATAGCTGAACCAAGGGAAGCCTTATCAGCAAATTTAGCAAGATCATCTAATTGATCTGTAGTTATCCCAGTAGTACCAATTACAGGATGAACTCCATAGGCAATTGAAGTACGGGTGTGTTTATAAGCAACTTTAGGATGAGTGAAATCAACTAAAACAGCACCATTATTTGAACCATCTTTAGGGACGTTTTGGCTTGCAGCACACAAAGAGCCTTCGAAATCGCTTGTAAGGAATACATCAAGTGGCTCTAAACCTAGTAAAGAGCCTATGTCTTGACCTTCTTTTTCTTTCTGATTATCAATTGCTCCAACAAGTTGATAATCTTTGGATGAATTAATTGCTTTAATAACCTCGGATCCCATTCGACCCAAAGCTCCTGCAACTAAAACTGGTATTGATTGATTAGCTGAACTCATTGAATTTCGTTTTTTACAATCATATTTGATATCCCTTGTAACACGCATTAACTAAATAACACACTAAAGGGCCACTGAACACTAGGCTTGGTCGAATTCCGATAGCAGAAAAGATGTTTACACAGGTTCGCTCAGCCAATCGCAGAGTCTCACCTGTCGAGAATCACAGCCATAAAGCAGTGATGAAGGCTGTTTACGTTGTTCTTGAGCCACAATATCAAAATGCTCTAACACAGGCTGCTAACTCATTAAATTCACAAAATGGTCCTATTGGAATTGAACTTAATGGATATTTAATTGAAGAACTCAGAGATAAAGCTAATTATGAAAGCTTTAAAAAAGATATTGAAAATGCTGATTTATTTGTAGCTTCTTTGATTTTCATTGAAGATTTGGCTCAAAAGGTTGTTGAAGCAGTCGAACCTCATAAGGAAAATCTTAAGGCTTCCGTGGTATTTCCATCAATGCCAGAAGTAATGCGATTGAACAAATTGGGTACTTTTTCTATGGCCCAGTTAGGGCAAAGCAAAAGCATCATCGGCGATTTTATGAAGAAGAGGAAAGAATCTGGAGGTGCTGGCTTTCAAGATTCAATGTTGAAACTTTTAAATACTCTCCCCTCAATTCTTAAGTACCTTCCCGTAGACAAGGCACAAGACGCTCGTAGTTTTATGCTGAGTTTTCAGTATTGGTTAGGAGGTACACCGGATAATCTTAGAAACTTTTTACTTATGCTTGGAGATAAATATGTATTTCCAGAACTAAATATTGAAGAAGAGAAAATTCAAGTGGCAGAGCCAGAAGTCTTCCCAGATTTAGGAATTTGGCATCCTTTAGCTCCAAATATGTTTGAGGATAAAAAAGAATATTTAAATTGGACAGCTTCGAGAGATGACTTATCGAATAAGGCAAAAAATGGTCCAGTAATTGGTCTTGTACTTCAAAGAAGTCATATTGTTACTGGAGACGATGCTCACTACGTTGCAGTAATTCAAGAACTGGAATATAGGGGGGCAACAGTTATACCTATATTTTGTGGTGGATTAGATTTTTCGAAGCCAGTAAATGAATTTTATTACGATCCAATCAATAGTGACCAACCAATTGTAGACGGCGTTGTCTCTCTTACAGGTTTTGCGCTTGTAGGTGGTCCTGCAAGGCAAGATCACCCAAAAGCAGTTGAGGCTTTAAAGAAACTCAATCGACCTTACATGGTTGCTCTCCCATTAGTTTTCCAAACAACTCAAGAATGGGAAGGTAGTGATCTAGGTCTTCATCCAGTTCAAGTTGCACTTCAGATTGCAATTCCTGAATTAGATGGAGCTATTGAGCCAATAGTTTTATCAGGTCGAGATGATGCCACTGGTAAAGCACATACACTCCAAGACAGAGTAGACGCAATAGCTGAAAGAGCTATTAGATGGTCATCTTTAAGAATTAAAAAACGTAATCAAAAAAAATTAGCTATTACTGTATTTAGTTTTCCACCTGATAAAGGAAATGTTGGAACGGCAGCTTACTTAGACGTCTTTGGCTCCATATATAGAGTTTTAGAAGAAATGAAGCAAAAAGGTTATGACATACAAGATTTACCTAAAAACCCAAAAGAACTTATGGAAACATTAATAAATGATCCTGAAGCTTTACAAGGTTCTCCTGAACTATCAATAGCTCATCGAATGAGCGTTAAAGAATATGAAAAATTAACTCCATATTCAGAGAGGCTTGAGGAAAACTGGGGTAAGCCACCGGGAAATTTAAATAGTGACGGACAAAATCTTCTTATATACGGAAAAGAATTCGGAAATGTCTTTGTGGGAGTACAACCAACATTTGGATATGAAGGAGATCCTATGCGATTGCTTTATTCCAGAAGTGCTAGTCCTCATCATGGATTTGCAGCTTATTACACTTATTTAGAAAAAGTTTGGAAGGCAGACGCAGTTTTACATTTTGGAACCCACGGATCGCTTGAATTCATGCCTGGTAAACAAATGGGTATGAGTGAGACTTGTTATCCTGATTCATTAATTGGAGGTTTACCAAATCTTTATTACTATGCAGCAAATAACCCTTCTGAAGCAACAATCGCCAAAAGAAGAGGATACGCATCAACAATTAGTTACTTAACTCCCCCTGCTGAAAATGCTGGACTATATAAAGGACTTAAAGAACTTGGAGAGTTAGTTGGTTCTTATCAACAATTGAGAGAAAGTGGAAGAGGAATTCAGATAGTTAACGCAATAGTTGAAACATCAAAAAAATGTAATCTTGATGAAGATGTTAAACTACCTGAAAAAGATGCCTCCGAATTAGAAATAGAGGAAAGAGATTTAGTAGTAGGAAATGTCTATAAACAATTAATGGAAATAGAAAGTAGATTATTACCTTGCGGCTTACACACTATTGGAAAACCAGCTACTGCTGAAGAGGCTATTGCAACGTTAGTAAGTATCGCATCCATAGAAAGAGAAGATGATGGAATTAGATCTTTACCAGGTTTATTAGCTGAAGCAAAAGGAAAAACTATTGAGGAAGTCTATGCAGGTAATAACAAAGGAAAATTAGAGGATGTTGAACTTAATAAATTAATTACAGAAACATCAAGAGAAGCTGTTGGTTCAATGGTTAAGTCCTTAACAGGACGAGATGGAAGAGTAAATATGAAGAAAAATATTTGGACTCTAATTGTTGAGTTTTTGAGAGGAATTGGTTTCTCAATCCCATCCCCATGGCAAGCATCGACTAAAAAATCTGGTTTTAAAAATGTAGATTCAAGTTCACTTGATAAATTGTTTGACTATTTGAGATTTTGCTTAGAACAAATATGTGCAGATAAAGAAATGGAAAGTCTTCTTAAAGCACTGGATGGTGATTATGTTATCCCTGGTCCTGGGGGAGATCCTATAAGAAACCCCGGAGTATTACCAAGTGGTAAAAATATCCATGCATTAGATCCTCAATCAATACCAACTGTAGCTGCTGTGGCTTCAGCCAAAGGTGTTGTTGACAAGCTTATTGAAAGACAAAAAGAGGAGCAAGGCACATGGCCTGAAACTATTGCTTGCGTACTTTGGGGTACGGACAACATTAAAACGTATGGTGAATCATTAGCTCAAATCCTTTGGTTTGTAGGTGTTAAACCGAAACCAGACTCAGTTGGAAGGGTAAACAAATTAGAGCTCCTTTCACTTGAGGAACTTGGAAGACCCAGAATTGATGTGGTTGTTAACTGCTCGGGTGTTTTTAGGGATCTTTTTATTAATCAAATGGCATTAATTGATCAAGCTGTAAAAATGGCTGCAGAGGCAGATGAACCACTTGATCAAAATTTCGTAAGAAAACATGCCCTAGAGCAGGCAGAAAAGGAAGGAAAAAGTATTAGAGAATCAGCTAGCAGAGTTTTCTCAAATGCAAGTGGAAGCTATAGCTCAAATGTCAATCTGGCAGTAGAAAATTCAACTTGGGAAGAAGAAAATGAATTACAAGAAATGTACCTTTCAAGAAAAACTTATGCATTCAATGCAGATAATCCAGGTGAGATGAATCAGAATAGAGATGTATTTGAATCAGTAATGAAAACTGCTGATGTTACATTTCAAAATCTTGATTCATCAGAAATATCATTAACAGATGTAAGTCATTACTTTGACTCTGATCCTACAAACCTAATTAAAAATCTTAGAGATGATGGTAAAGCACCAAGTAGTTATATAGCAGACACAACTACTGCCAATGCTCAAGTCAGATCATTAAGTGAAACTATCAGATTAGATTCTAGAACAAAATTACTTAATCCTAAATGGTATGAAGGAATGCTCAAGTCTGGATATGAGGGTGTAAGGGAGGTATCTAATAGACTTAATTACACATTAGGCTGGAGTGCAACTAGTGGACAAGTTGATAATTTTGTATATGAAGAATCAAATGAAACTTTTATAAATGATCCAGAGATGAGAAAAAGATTAATGGAATTGAATCCTCATAGTTTTAGAAGAATAGTTGGTACACTATTAGAAGTTAATGGTAGGGGCTATTGGGAAACATCTGATGAAAATATTGAACAATTAAAAGAACTTTATCAAGAGGTGGAAGATAGAATCGAGGGTGTTACGACAGAAGATTAGATATATTTAAATAATTGATCTAGTCATTATTATAGTTTGATAAATTTGTTCAATATCATGTACTCTCAAAATATCAACACCTGCAATTACACACCTAGATGCAACTGCCGCAGTCCCAAATATTCTTTTATTAGGATCAGGTTCATTAATTACGGACCCGATAAACCTTTTTCTAGAGGCTCCTATTAATACTTTTTTGTTCATAGATACAAATTCTTCTAAATGACGCAGCAAAGTTAAGTTTTGATCGACATTTTTTGCAAAACCTATTCCAGGATCAATAATAATTTGTTCATTTTTTATACCTTTAGATAATGCCAAATCAATTTGATTGGATAATTCATTTTTCACTTCTTGGACAACGTTTGAATAAATAGCTAAAGAATCCATTGTCTTACTATTTCCTCGACTATGAGTCAAAACATAAGGGCAATCTTTATCAGCTATAACATTAAACATTTCAGGATCATGTCTACCACCACTGACATCATTAATCCAATCGGCACCAACATTTAATGATTTCTCAGCGACAGTATGATGAAAGGTGTCTATAGAAATTGGAATATGGGGATGTAATAATTTTAATTCTTTTATTATGGGAACCAATCTTTTAATCTCGATTTCGGCTCCTACCTCTGATGCACCAGGTCGTGTACTCTGTGCTCCAATATCTAGAATATGTGCGCCTTGTTTAATACATAATGCTGCATGATTAATTGCAGAAGGTAAGTCAATATAAATTCCCCCATCACTAAATGAATCTTCAGTGATGTTTAATATTGCCATTAAATGGGTATCTCTTTCCAAATGTTTTGGCAAAAAATTATTATATTTCTTGGTAGTTAGCAATTCTGGCAAAATTTGTAGGATCTAAAGAGGCTCCACCAACTAATACACCATCAATATCTGACATAGACATGATCTCATCAATATTATTTGATTTAACTGATCCACCGTATTGAATAATTACGTTTTCGTAACCAGTCCATTTACGAATTAGTCCACAAATTCTATTAGCCTCATTTGCTTCACATGTTTTACCAGTTCCTATGGCCCATATTGGTTCATAAGCGACTATGAGTCTTTTTACATCAATACCTTCAAGACCCTGATCAATTTGCCTTCTAATAACCCTTTCTGCTTCACCCAGCTCTCTTTGTTCAATAGTTTCACCAACGCAAACAATTGGAATTAGTTGATGATCCTGAGCCGATTGCGCCCTCTTATTTATTTGCTCATCACTTTCACTGAAATATTTTCTTGGTTCACTATGTCCAACAATTGCACATTTAACAGAAAGCTCGTTAAGCATGAGAGGGGACACTTCGGCTGTATAGGCTCCACTATCTTCCCAATGAACATTTTGACTAGACAAAGAAAGATAGTCACTTGCATCCTTAATAAACTCAGAGAGAGGGTATAGGGCAGTAAATGGTGGTGCAATGACCACTTCCCTATCTTTTTTTGGTATATCTTTCAATAAAGGTATCAATACACGCATGTACTCAATCGCCTCAGTACAAGTCATGTTCATCTTCCAATTACCTGCGATGACCGGTTTACGCACGCTAGCTCCTCATTTTTCGCTCCTTGCCAACTTACGGCCTAGAGGATCAGAATTTGGAACAATGTATGTTTCATTTGCAAAAATAATTTGATCACCATCAATTAATTTTCTACCTCTTCTGTTTTCTACTATGCCATTGACTGATATTTTCCCTGACTTAATAATCAATTTGGCTTCTCCTCCTGTCTGAACAATCCCAATAAATTTTAAAAATTGATCTAATTTCATTTACGTGCTTTTAAATTAATCAATGATAGTTTGATGGAATGACACAAAAAAACAAAATAAATTTCATTTACCTGATAGGAAGACTCAAAGGACATTTGCCAATCTTGCTCCTGGGTGGAGTAAGCATGTTTGTATATGTAATTTGCTGGCCAATTCTCGCTTGGTTATCAGGAAGATTAATCCCTGCAATTGGGCAAGGAAATACCAAACAAGTTTTAAACGTAATTTTACAAGCACTAATTATTTTTATAATTCAAAAAACATCCCAATATCTACAAGATAGTCTACTAGCAAAACCTGCTTTAGCATTAAGCCAAGAACTCCGAACAACACTATTTAGAAAACTTCAAAAAAGTAATATTCTTTTCATCGAAAAGCTCTCATCTGGAGACATTGCTTATAGACTTACGGAGGATGTTGATCGAGTTGGGGAAGTTATTTATAAATCTATTCAAGATACAACACCATCGATATTGCAATTATTAGCTGTATTTGGTTATATGATTTTTATTGACTGGAACTTATCACTTGCAACAATCATATTAGCTCCCTTAATTGCATTATTAGTTAGTAATTTTGGAGGAAGAGTATTAAAAGCATCTGAAAAAAGTCAAAACAAAATTAGTTCTTTAGCAGGATTGCTATCAGAAGCAATTCAAGGTCTACCCATGGTTAAAGCATTTGCAGTAGAAGACTGGTTGCAAAAAGATTTTGATACAAAGGTTAAAATACATAAGGAAGCTAAGTTTAATATGCTTAAGCTAGTAGCACTTCAACATCCAATTGTTGGATTAATTGAAGTAATAGGTATTTTAAGTATCCTCGCAATTGGAACTTATAGAATACAAACTGGAGGCATGTCTAACGAAGAATTTGGTAGTTATTTCACAGCATTAATAATGTTAATTGATCCAATAAGCCATATAACTACAAACTACAACGAATTAAAGCAAGCACAAGCATCTCTCAGAAGATTAAATGAAATAACAACTAAACCACAAGAAATATCAACATCATCTAGAGGAATTATACCTAGTAAAATAAAAGGAAATATAACATTTAAGAACGTATTCTATTCATATAGTAGTGATAATAACGTAATAGATGATGTAAGTTTAGATATAGATAGTGGTAAAATTATTGCCTTAGTTGGTCCTTCAGGCGCTGGCAAAAGTACAATCTTTTCATTGATATTAAAATTCATAGAACCTAATAAAGGTTCTATATTTGTTGATGAATACAATCTAAATAAATTAAATACTAATTATTTAAGAAGATTAATAGGTATAGTTCCTCAAAAAACATTTATATTTTCAGGTACAATTGCAGAGGCCATAAGATTTGGAAGGCCGACAACTAAAAACAACATAATAAAAGCTGCCAAAATTGCAAATGCTCATGATTTTATTCAGCAATTCCCCGATGGTTATGAAACATTTATAGAAGAAAGAGGGAGCAATCTTTCGGGAGGTCAACTTCAGAGAATATCAATAGCAAGAGCATTACTAGGAGATCCAACAATATTATTATTAGATGAAGCCACCAGCGCATTGGATGCGGAAGCGGAAGAATCAGTTCAAAAGGGTCTTAAGCAAGCTATGAATAGTCGTACAGTATTGGTAATTGCTCACAGATTATCAACCATACAAAAGGCAGATAAAATAGCGGTTTTAGAGAAAGGCAAAATATGTGAAGTAGGCAACCATAATGAATTAATTAATAGAGAAGGTAGATATAAAGAGTTTTGCGATAAACAATTTATTCAGAGCATTTAAGAATGTAACCAGTGCTATATTATATTTGAATTAAATATTAAATGAATGACAAATAGTGCATCAAATGAAAGGGAAGCAATTTTAACATTTGAGGATAAAAAATATGATCTTAATAACTTGCCCAAAGAACTACAGGAAATCGTTAAAGGAATGCAAGTTGCAGATGCTCAATTGAGGATGCATGAAGACACCTTGAAAGTACTCGCAGTCGGCCGGCAACACCTTGCGATGGAGTTAAAGGCAAAACTTGAAACAATAAATCCTATAAATTAGTTACTAAAAAGTTAATAAGGAATTCTTACTTTCAATCTAGGAATATATTTTGTTATTAAACAATTAACACAACAGGCATGAGTCCTCAAAACAGTAAATATACTTATGAATATAATCATTAATTAATTTCCTTTATCGAGCAAAAAGTGGCAAAGATATGAGAGAATCTAAACAAAATATTAAGAGATGGGAACTAAAGGCTATTGGCTCAAACAGGCCAAAATTGAAAGCACTGCACAATTCATCGAATACGTAAAAACCGTGGTTCCGTGGCTTAGATCAGTTGGTGGAACAATAATTGCTAAAGATGTAAATCAAAACTCAGATTTAAACGAATGGGATGGTGGTCAATTAGGGGTAATAGTTGAATTTGAATCTAAAGCCGCTGCTCAAAAAGCATTTAACTCATCTGAATTTCAAGAATATATTAAATATAGTGGAATAGAAAATCAATTATCCCTATCAATAATTGGATAACTGAATTAATCATAAAAATGAATAAATAGGAAAGTTAATTATGATAAGGGATTCCACAACTCTTCAAAAGGGACAAAAGCTAAAAGTTGAAATCAATGAAGTAAAAGATCGACTACCAAAAACTATTCTAGAAATTATAAAACAGGAGCCAGTAGTCGAACTAGTTGGATATAAAATGGTAGATGGAAATCAATTTGGTCTAGTGGTTAAACTTACAAATGGTGAAATAAATTGGTTTTTCGAAAAGGAATTATCTGAAATAATGTAATTTATACCTAAGCAAAATTTATCTTATGTGACCAAAAGATACATATTAAGATAAAAAATGTTTAATCAATTATATTTAGATAAACAAATAGAAATGATTATGCCTTACAACCAAATCACAGTCGCAATTGGTGGACTTATGCATATTCCTGTAATAATACTTGTTCTTAGATTTATTGAAAACAGATTTAACAATAGAAATTGGACTAACGAAGAACTTAATTACAATAAAACTGGCTAATAGTTTTTCCTTAATACAAATATATAATAGAATATAGAAGCATAAGTGACAAAGTAAATAATGAAAACTATTTTAATTACTGGGCCATCTGGCTCTGGTAAGTCATATTTAACTAGCAAATTATCAAAGTTATTTTATAATTCTATAGTTATAAAAACTGATTCGTATTATAGGGATAACATATTAATCCGTTTTTTATCAATCTTTCTATATGATATTTATGATAGAATTATTAGTATCAAAAGAAAAGAAATAAATAAAGCTCTTAGATCAATAGATAATAAAAATAGATTAATAACATTATATAAATATGACTTTAAGAGAAAACATTCGTCAAAATCAAATACAAGCATTAACTATAATGGTGAAAATCAATTTTTAATATTAGAAGGAATCTTTGCTCATAGGTTAGATTTAAACTATGAAGATACTATTAACATTTTATGTGAAGAGGAAAAAGAAATTTGTTTTAAAAGAAGACTAATAAGAGATCGAATTGAAAGAGGTAGAGATACTAATGAAGTTTATAAAAAATTCAATAAGTCCTGGTATTTATTTTATGCAAATGTAAAAAAGTTTCTTAATAAGAATAAGGTATTGAAAATAAATCCAATAGACATCAATTCTTATAATAAATTTGTTTATAATTTACAAAAAAATTTATATAACTAAGAAAAATAATTAATATATTTTTCTTAGTTATTTTTTAATAATAGAATTAAAATTATCTACTTTTTAACCTCTGGAGCATTCATACCATCGTAATCAGGACCAACCATTAATCCAACAATCGCAAATAGTGCAATGGAGGCAACTCCAACTAGAACTGCCGTTGGGGCTGGAGTACTAGTAAGGCCAGCAAGTAACAAATTGCCCATAAAAGATAAATAAAGCTAGTTATAAATAGCAGAAAAAGGAAAAAATTAATTAATTAGTAACTGGTTTTGAACCAAAAAAGGTAAAATAGACATTATGATACACACACTAGAAACTATTGTTTATAAGCCAGAAAAATTCTATACATATTTATTTATTAAACGTACACACAAGATTTGCAAAATGGTTTTAAGGAATCACTACAGTTGAAACTATTTTTTTATACACAAAAAAAAGTGGGAAAACATGCAAAACATATCAACCCACTTAATTTAGAACCTAATCTAATTATTTAGATGTATTTGGATCATTAAAACCATCGTAATTAGGGCCAACCACCACAGCCATAATTCCGAATAGGGCCATAAACGCAATACCTACGATTGGTGCTGTAGGAGCTGGGGTACTTAGTAGTCCAGCGAAAGTTAAAGGAAGCATGTTCTTTAGTAAGACCCAATATAAATACCAGCCATTAGGGAATATGACCATTGATATTTTAATTTGTAACATTTAACTATATTTTAAGTAAGCTATGACTGGGTTTGCAAAGAGAATCATGAAGAAATTATCGTAAATCTACAACTAATGAATGGAGACAAATCTGCTGCTTGGGAACAGATTGATTGGTTCAAAAAAAGTGTAAAAGTGAAGGAAGATAATTTAATGGTCTATGACGTTGAAAAAATAAAAAAAGGAGAAAATCAGATAATATAAAATAATTAAAGATAATTTAAAGTATTGAAGTGATTTCTAAATTACGTCCAATTACACCCGTCGATGAGTTTGAAGAAGCATGTATAAAAGCCAAGTTAAATAAGAAAGAGCAAAAGATAATTGATCACATTAGATATGTTGGTGTATTTACTCAACCTTCACTTACCAAAGATCTGAAATTAGATTCGAAGCCACCAATATTATCTGTTCTATGTGAAATCTGCAGAAAGATAGGTAACTTTATGCCAGAACATTTTAGTAATGTCAGAAACTGGTCTAAGGAAATTAATGAGCACAATGTAAAGTGGGATGGAGATCTAGTCTGTTCGTTAGCATGGAATAAAGACGGCGAACGATTATCACCAGAAAACGGAACATGTTTATACCATACGTTTGCTGTCCACAAAGAATTATTCCAAGGACTAGATTGATTGATCAATTGATATAAATGGTTATCCCTGACTAAGATATTCAAACAATACATTATTAAAACCCAACTCCTCGGCCGAATATTCAAGCATCAAATTGTCAGATTCTATCTGAGAGCGAAATGATCTAATTTCTTCGCTTTCATCTCCAGATGGAGGAATACCATCAACGACATCAAAAATAATGTTTTGTCGATCAATTTTTGCAAGAACTTCATTTGCCATAATGACTAAACTTAGTACTAATAAATAGATAGCCAAGATTTGGAATCTATAAAAGTAAATAAAACATTCCTTTACGAAACCAATCAGATGACTTTATATCTATTTGAGGAGAAATCACTTGCCTATCCAGCCCAATATTTGTCACTTTCCAAAAAGCGACGCAACTTTACATAAATTCACTTATGCTTTACATTCCTTATTAATAGGTTTTTAGTTGTGCTTGAAAAAGGGGAAATTGTTGAGTTAGGAGAAAGCAAGAAACCTGTCATAGCAGTCACTATGGCAACAAGCAGGCAAGGAATTGGAGTAATCAAAGAACTAAGTAAAACCAATAAGTATCAAATACGTGCAATCACCAGAGATCTCAAAAGCTCAAAAGCATTAGAACTTGGAAGCTTCAACAACGTTGAACTAGTTAATGGTGATTTATTGGACCCTGAAAGCCTTAATAAAGCCTTTGACGGAGTAGACGTGATCTTTGGAAATACAACTCCTACAAAAGGCTGGAAATTATTTAGAGGAAGTATTGTTAGGTCTTATGAAATGCAGCAAGGTTTTAACCTGATAAATCAAGTTAAAATTGCATACGAAAAAGGTAAGCTAAATCATTTTATCTTCAGCTCAATAAGTAAAGGAAAAGATCCACTAAAAAATCATTTGGCTCCAGGACATTTTACGAGTAAATGGGATATAGAAGAATATATCCAAAAATTGGAACTAAAAAATATTACTACGATATTAAGACCAGTAAGCTACTTTGAAAACTTTGAAAATAAATTACCTGGATATACTATTTCTAAGGAAATTTTTCCTGGAATAGTCGGAGGGGATTTTAAATGGCAAACAATCGCAGTTGAGGATATAGGTAAATGGGTAAGAGGAGTTTTATCGAAGCCAGAGAAATACAAAAATCAATCTATCAATATTGCAGGTGAAGAGCTAACAGGCAAAGAAATGGCGATGACGCTTCAAACAATAGTTGCTTCAGAAGGAATTCAAACTAATTATATGATGATTCCGAGAGTCGCAATAAAGCTTTTGGAATATGACATTGGCGTGATGGCAGATTGGATTGAAAAATCAGGGTATGGAGCGGATATGGATAAATTAAAAAAAATCCAGAACGAGTTAAATATTGTTCCCACATCTCTTAAAGACTGGCTGATAGCAAAAATTGAAAATCAGAATAAGTCAAGAAATTCATGGTCAACGCATTGGAAATCATCTCAATGGAAACTACAATGGGATAAATAATTGGGTTGATACAACCGATAATATAAATTTATAGTCCATTGACTTCTATTGAACTTGCAATAGATCTAAGTAGCTCTGCAATTTCATTATCATCACAAGATGTGTCCTCTTTAAGCTCTATGCATAAATCTCTAATAGAAACGTTAGTTGACCACCAAATTCCTGAAGTTTCAGTATCATCAAATTGAAAATTTACCACTATATTGCATCCGTTAAAACTATGATAGCTTCTGGGGATCAGTAGAGGAATTATCTAAAGCTTTCAATTCTTCAGGTAAATCCATATCTAAACCTTCTAATAAATTCTTTAAAAGAATTTTATTGTTAATTTCGTTTTTACCAGTTCTAAAATTCAGAAACAAAAAAAATAGAGATGAAATTATAATTAATATAAAAAAGGGATATAAATAGGTACTGTTGATCATTCAAAAAAATATTAACAATTTTATATTCATACTAAATCGGTAAAAAATCAACAAAAGTTAAAAAAATAATAATAATAAAATGGTTGATCAAACACAATCAGGCATTAAAACGACGTCTCTAATAAGTATTTATAACTAGCTAGATGGTTAAGGATTGTTGGTATTCAGCATGTAAGAATCTAATACAAAAGAAATGATTAATAGACAAGCAAGAAGAAAGAACATAGAATTTGTTAATATATAAGAAAATAGTTTATTATTTACAAAATTAAAATTAGTAAATAAGATATTATTATAATTGGCATTATTTACGTTTTATGTTAACTAACATAAGTTATATAATTTTAATCTCAGTAATATTAATTTTTGGTGGCTGGGCGTTTAAAGCATTGATATCGCTAGCTCAAGGGCAACCTGTAGAAATAAATCTCAAAAACCCTCTTAATCTGAAGGCAAGATGGCCTAAAAAAACAGAAAAGAACTAAAAAATATCTAGGAACTAAAACATAAAGTTTCCATAGCTATATAAAGGCTTTCGTTAAATTATCATTAATACAAAATTAACAAATTTTTACAGCTAATAGAAATGCTTAATTCTTTAGATCCTTTCCAGCAACTTTTATTGGGCGTATCTAGCGTTGGTATACTAATGATAGTTTTAGTGATTTTTCTTACAGCAAGTCCTAACTTTGAAAACACAGATAGATTAAAAAAGATCTTAGACCTTTTTGAAAAAAAAAACTAAACTCTTTTCATGAAAAATAGAGTACTATCAGTTAAATAAAAATTTATCAATCTCTAATATTTTCGAAGTATAACTTAATCTGATTAATCTCTAATTCTTAAGTAATGTTGTTTGTAAACAACCATTTTACAGATGCTCAAAGAATTTTTTGACAATAACAAATACTTGGTTTTCGCAGGATTAAGTACTTTATCTCTCATATTCAGTTCAGTATCAATAATTTCAGTATCAAAATCTATGAAGCTTATATCAAAAGATTTGGAGCCGATTTCAGCATGGGCAGACTCACAAAATGAATGCATAACGAAAACATTTCGTATCGATGGGAAGAATACTCAAGGAATCCCCTCAAAGGTATGGAGCTGTAACGGTGGAGGTCAATAGTCGTTACACTTTTGGAAAAGCCTAGTAATCTCCCCATCTCTTTCCAATTTCAAATCCCCATTGCTTTGCAAGTTCCACTACTTCATCATGTGTCCTACAACTAATAATTGATTGATATTTTTCAGGCGATTTATTAATTATCTCAACCAATTTATTTAATTGATCAATTTTATGGAGGAATCTTTCAAAATCTTGTTTTGACATTTATTATAAAAAATTGATTATAAATAAATTATTTATCTTTTAATCTAAATAGCTAAAATAACTAGAACAAATCACTTAAATGTAATATTTAAAATGTTTATAATGATTATTAAGATTTAGATAAGTTGGGTTGTTTCCAAACATATCTATCAATATTATAATCTTTCTTTACTGCCACGCAATTTGTAGCTATATGCCAAAGAGACTTATGAATTGGAGTGGGATTGTATAAATATACTTTTGGAAATTTATTTTTTAATATTCTTGTAGCTAGTTTTGCATGATAGTGAGGAATTGTTGGTTCAATATGATGAATAGCGTGCGTAGAGCCTATTGAGTGATGAAGAAAATCTAATATTCTTCCATAGGGTCTATCGATAGATAAGAATGCACCTCTCATGTAGGAAAATTGACTGGCACCGAGATGGGGCACATCAGTATCAGTATGGTGGAGCCATGTATAAATCACTAGCCAAATGTTAACAACTATTAGAGGTCCTAAATAGAGACTAATCATTGAATTTAGTCCAAAAATCAAGGACCAAAAAGACAATAAAAGCAACATAAAACCAATTCCCCAATCAGATATCCATACCTTTCTTGCCCATACGGATGGCCATAGTTTTTTCGAAAAGGGGGCTTTTGGCCAAAAATGATTACTGGTCCCATAGCGAGGTCCACCTGTTTTACCAAGAAGTAAATATGCCGGCCATCCAAGAATCAAGTGAAGGAATAGTTGATTAAAGCCATAAATAAACTTTCCAAAAAATAATGATGACTCCATTTCATTTTCCCCTCCTTGTTTCTCAGATTTACCATCCCCCGAGATCACAACAGGAACATGAGTCTCTCCATCAGTTATGTGATTGGTAAAGGCATGATGTACTGAATGTGACCTTTGCCATGAAAAGTATGGAACTAGTAAAAAAGAATGAAGACAATATCCAACTATTGTTTCTAATTTCCGATTATCAGAAAATGCACCATGTCCACATTCATGAGCTAAAACCCATAGCCCCATTGACGTTGTACCAGAGACTAATGCATATAATATCCAAACTGGAATCATCTCTTTAGTTAGAGGAATAGAGAGACCTAGCAAAACAACCAAGATCTGAATTACTACTGTCCTAGAAAGATAAAAAAGAGATTTATTGGTCTGACGAGTAAAACAGTGCTTGGGTATTGCTTGTCTAACTTCTTTTCTAGAGGGGATATCATCCAGTGAAATTTCTAATGCTTTCCCATTTAAACCAGATGGTAAAAAAGTCTTATTATTATTTTCGTTATTGACTGTCTCGAAATTAGTAAGTAAGCTTTTTTTCAATTTTTATAACATGATTATGGTTCATATACGACGTTACTATTCAAGAGTGCTATGAGGCTATAGGAATTTTTATTTTTCACAAAAGATAGTTCCTTAATATACATAAAATCTAATTAAAACCAATTTATTTTCGTTGAAAATCAACGGTAAAAGGACCTGAAAAATTCATAACAAATGCTAATGTGTATAAATTTATTTATTTCTACTTTCTGGATACTCAACAGAACCATCGGCCTTCCTAACGGGCTTTGAATATAGAACTCTTAATAAACCCTTGGTATCCATGTTAGGACTTGTTATAAAAAAGCTAATAAGGAAAAAACCACCAAAGATAATTAATATAATTACTAGGGGTAAACTTAGACCCATCTCTGAAAATGACAATAAAAATAAAGACATTCTAGTTAGTAATAAATAATTGTAATTTTTTTAATATAAATAGATTTCATAAATAAAGAAACAAATGTAAATTATTGATAATTAATCTATAGTTGAATATTATCAAAAGGATTCTCTACTACATCATTATTATCGATAAAAACATTATATGTATTTTTACTTTTCTCAAAACTTACATTTTTAAATGGTTTACCGTCAATAAAGTGAATTGCTGAACCACCTTCTATAGAAATGCAATTAGTTATTTTTTCTTCAAGTAATATTTTTTTTACATAAGGAATACGAGAAGGTTCCTCATCATAATGAGGACAACAAGTCCCGCTAATGAAATCTAAACAAGGTAAGATCTTTAATTCATTTTTCCATGAGTCTGTAATACCACTTGTAAACCAACAAATTGCGCCTGCACTTACACCACTCATTACAACGCCTTCATTGTAAGCATTATGAAGTAATTCACACATCCCCCATTCATTCCAAATTGCAAGCATGCTTTTCGTATTTCCACCGCCAACGAACACAACATCTTGCTCCATAATGTGTTTTTTTATATCTGGAGTTCTTTTAAAAAATTCAATATGGCTTGGCTTACAATTTAAGTTGGAAAATATTGAGTAGAACCTAACTATATATGTATCATTGTCTCCAGTTGCTGTGGGTAGGAAACAAATTTTTGGACTAGTCTTTCCTGAAAGATTAAGTATATATTTTTCGATTAGATTAGATGAATTATTTCTACCAAAGCCACCACCACCAATTGCAACAATATGCTTTTTCAAGAACTTAATTTAAAACTCAAAATATGGTACATCCAAAAACATTCATAAAGTAGTTTATTAAATCAAATCGTATAAATAAAATAATTATAACTGATAAAACATAAGGTTTACCAAGCGATAACACTTTTATCCCAGGCTAAAAACTTACCAGAATCAGATGGTTGTTGTTCAGAAATAATTCTAATCATATATTCTGTTGATTGAGCAGGAGTAAAAAGTTTACCTTTAGGAACAGCTGATAGGAAAGGTTTGGATAATTTCGTATCACAAGTACCTGGATGCAAAATAGATACGATTGAGAATGGAAATTTTCGACGCCATTCAATACTAAGAGTTTTTAAAAATTGATTTTGAGCAGCTTTAGAAGCTCTATAGGAATACCAACCACCCAGCCTATTATCTCCAATGCTACCAACTCTTGCGCTTAAACTAGCAAATGAAAAGGGAAGTTCTGGTCTAATAAACTGCTCTATACTTTTAGCAATGAGAATTGGAGCAATAGAATTAATCGAAAAATTTTTAATGATGTTAGAGCGATTTATATGTGAAAGTCTTTTTTCAGGTTTAACAAGATTTGAGTGAAGAAAGCCACTTGTATTGATTACTAGACGAAGCGGCTTAATAAAAAGGGCAATTTTTTTTTCAAAAGCAGAAATTGAAAGGTCATCCTCCAAATCTAAATAAATATCATTTTTATCAAATACATTTCTACCACAGACAATTACTTCTAAATTGGGTGATACAGTCTTCAAATATTCAGAAATAGATTTACCAATATCTCCGGCACCAATAATAAGTGCTACTCCTTCCCAATCTCGAATTTTCATGATATTAAAAGATATAATTAAATACTAGATAAATATTTTCTGAATCGAGGGTTGCGAAAATATGACGTATTACAATATTAATTATCTAACATAATAGTTGGATGTATATAATGATTAAAAGTATTGATACTATGGAAAATGATTGGTTGTATGAATTTCAAAAATATATGAAAAACTTTGCACTTGTAATATTATTGATTTTAATAATAATAATAATAATAATAATATATTGATATAAAAAAAGATAAATCAACACATTCTAATAATCCACCATTTTAAATAACGATAGTTATATTGAAAGCAAAAACAATGGCTATAAAAGCGACTTACTATGGAGCAAATGGCTGGCTTGTTGATTTGGGTCAAACAAGAATTTTGATTGATCCTTGGTTGAATGGTGATTTGACCTTCCCACCTGGAGACTGGCTAATAAAAGGGAAATTGGACAAAGAAAGCGACGTTCCTAGCGATATAGATATTTTGTTACTTACTCAAGGCCAACCGGATCATGCACATCCTCCAACACTAGAAAAAATTGATAAAAGTATCTCAGTTGTTGCATCACAAGCAGCGAGCAAAGTTGTAAGGCAAATAGGTTTTAACAAAATACATACACTCAAGCCTGGAGAAACTTTTAAAAGTAAGAACATAAATATTCAAGCCACATCAGGTGCATCAGTCCCAAATATTGAAAATGGCTACATTATCGATTCGGCATTAGATTCAATTTATATCGAGCCACATGGTTTTCTAGACAAGAATATCAAAGCTAGAAATATAGATTTATTAATAACACCAGTAGTAGATTTTTCATTACCTCTCGCAGGTAAATTTATTAAAGGTAAAACTGTACTTCCTCAATTATTAAAGTTATTTAATCCAACAACAATTTTGGCAAGTACAACAGGAGGGGATATTACATTTACAGGTATTATAAATAATATAATCAAAGTAGATGGCTCATCTGAAGATATCAATTTGGTCAAGGATAATAGTACTTGTTTTATAAATCCTAAACCATTTAAAGAATACAAATTAAAAAGTCGAGATATGGCTTAGTTAACTATCATTTGTTTTTTCTTCTTGCGTAATATAAAATTGAGATACCTCGTTTAACATTTTAATCACAACATCGTTCCCACACTTTGCTCTTTCTTGAAGTCTCATACACGCCTCTTTGATATTTACAAAAGCATCTTCTCTCATCTCAGAGAGTTGTTCGTCAGTATGCTTTGCTTTACTCATTGAAACTAATATAATTATTATTATATTAGTATAAAGCAATGATAATAAATCGAAATTAATCTAAGTATTAATTAAATCTGATAAAGACTGAAATTGCTTACGATATTTTATTAGGGATTTTAAATCTGGAAAACCTTCTGTTGTTAATTTTGACAAGAAAAGTTTATCAAATCCTAGTATTTGCTTGGTAGAGCCATTCTCATCGTTAGGCATAAATAAAGGCTTTGTCTTGTCAAGTAGCCTCTGATATAAATCTAGATCAGTCTGGTTATCAAAAAGAGAACCATCTTCTGCTGTAAATGATTTTTTATTAATACTTTTAAACAAAAATATTACAAGAAATACTATTGCAATCAAAATAAAAATAGCAATAGCTATTAATGTGATATCCATAAATATGGTAATAATTAGCTTACATCCTAGTTGAAAGTCATAAGATATGGGAAAATATAGTGCTAAAATGAGTATCAACACTTAATATTATTAAGAAGCAATATCTTATTGATGTGTAAATCACATATTAGTTAAAAAGCTATATAATTGAAAGGAATAAAAATATTATAAAATGAAATCTATTATTGTAATAGTTATTATAATTATTTCTACAATAAGCTTTTTCAATTATTTAATCTACAGACGAAAAAGAGATGCTTATCTTAAAGCGGCTATGAAGTGGGATGGAATAGTTAGAGAGCTCAGTAAAAGAAAATAGACCATTTAATTATATTCTCCTGGAACATCATTTTTTTGTACTGTAACTCTTCCAACTTTTTTCCCTGAAAATCGTAGTAATTCATCTCCTGAAAATTCATAACCTCTCCGTAAGGCAATAAGTGCAACGTCATCCGCTGTTGATGAAGCAAGTACTTGATCTTTTAATGATTCATCATGTTGCATTTCCTTTAAAAATCTTCTTAATTGATCTAAAGACATTTAAGAAATGAAATTGAAAAACATATTTTACACTTTATATTATAAAAGACCTAATTATTTAAATATGAATAAATTAATAATAAAGGATAAAAATTTTAAAATTAAATAGGTTAAAGTTCTATCATAAATGTATAATTAATTTTCTATTAAAATAAAATGAAAAAAATCCTAATTATTGCTGTCGTTATGATTTCTTTTGCCAGATCAGTTTATGCATATCCTGACAGGCAAATGAAAGACTGTGTTTCTAGCGCTCTAAGCAATCCATCAACTAAGTCGATTTCAAAAGCTTCAATAACTAATTATTGCGATTGTGCTCTGAAAGCAATTATTGATGAAAATAAAGATATTAGAGAATCAGGCTACGAGTGTGCACAAAAAAACTTTAATTAATTCACAATAAATACAAAATAATGATAGAAATCAAATTAGTATTTAATTATTCTAATAAAAATTGGCATCAGACTTACCCCAATCATTAGGCAATGCCAAAACCCAATCATCAATAGAACTTCCCAACCACTCCTTATATTCTTGAAATATACACCTTCTCACATTTACATCTGAGGCAGATTCCATTCGCAGAACCGCGTTCGATACAACCTTGCGAAGTGTCAACTTCAAATCATTATCATCATTCATTTAATGAATTTCAACTCTAGTATTCAACACATAGCAATAAAATAAAAAAATAAACACGTAGGTCTTTATAAGATCATCTATCTAAATGGTTTTTAATGTGGCAAGATTAAGAGTAAAGGAACTTGCAGAAGTCCTTGGTGTTGATTCGCCAGAGATAATTGCTGCATGCACACTTCTAAAAATACCTGCTTCATCAGCTCTATCGTCATTATCAATAGAACAGAGCAAAAAAATTATTGATTATATTCAAAAAACAATTACAAAGGAATAAATTTATGAGAAATAATTATTTAAACGATTATGACTTATCAAATTTATAAAGCTAATTTCTCATTTTTAACAAAAAAGATGCACAGGCGAAGAATATAAAAGAAGATGAGCAAGGAATATAATAATATTTTTACAAATCATTAGCTTCTCTAAATAAAGCATCTTGATAATCTGAATCTTTTTTTAAATTTTCCATTTTAATTGGATCAAAATGATCAATTAGAGATTTGCCAAACTCAAAAATTTCGAAATCAGATAAACCTTGATCGCGTAAACCTGCAAGAATTGCTGATATATCTTGGAAAGCATCCTTACATAGTTCTTTTTTGTCTTCAGAAGTAGGAGTTTGCATATTTAATAATTACTAACATACTTAATTCAATCATACTATAAGTAATGATTGAATGAGATGACTATATAATGGAAAGACTTATATCTATAAAAAAGAAAATTATTTAATTCACTCTTCTCTATACTATAAGTATTGGGAAAATTGAACTAAATTGAATCTGATAAAAACAAATAAATTCAAAGGCTATTTAAAAGTCTGGACAGCTCCAATTTCATTACTCATATTCTTATTTTTATTCGGTTCCTTGGGATACCGAATTACTGAAGGTTGGGACTGGGGAGATTGTTTGTGGATGGTATTGATAACCATTACAACAATAGGTTTTGGTGAAGTTGAAGTTTTGAGCTCAGCCGGACGGATAGTAACTTTCTTAATTATCGGAGGAGGATTATTCGTCGTTCAATTAACTCTTCAAAGATTTATACAATTGTCTGAATTAGGATATTTCCTAAAATTAGAGGAACTCAGATTAAGGAGATTAATTAGAAGAATGAAAAATCATGTGATTATATGTGGCTACGGTCGTACAGGGAAAGAAATTGCTGATCAATTAAAGACTGAAAAAATATCTACCCTAATAATAGAAATAGACTCTTCAAGAAAAACCGAAGCAGAGGAGAAAGGGTTAAACGTACTATTGGCAGATGCAACAATGGACGAAACATTATTAGTAGCTGGAGTTAAAAATTGTCGCAGTTTAGTGGTGACACTTCCAAGTGACGCTGCAAATTTATATGTTGTTCTTAGTGCTAAAGCACTTAATAAAACTTGTAGATTAATCGCAAGGGCAGCGAACGAAGAAGCTGCTAATAAATTAAAACTAGCAGGAGCCGATGCAGTAGTTAGTCCATATGTTGCGGCAGGAAGGACTATGGCCTCCTCTGCACTAAGGCCTATAGCTGTAGATTTTATAGATTTACTTGCAGGTTCTGATTGCGAAATAGAAGAATTCAAGCTCACAGAAAATGTAAATAAAATTGAAATTTTCAATAGTAAAACCGAAAACATTTTTGACCTGTCGAAAAAAGGTGGGGCATTACTTTTAGCCACAAAAATCTCGGGTCAATTAATTGGTAATCCAAAACATGACTTAATCATCTTTCCTGGTATGATTTTGATATATCTTGGAAGTCAAGAGCAATTAAACCGAATTAGAGGTCATTTGAAAGAAGTGTTAGTAAATACTACATAGTTAATCAGCTCAAAAACTCCAACGAGGGTTAACACTACAAGCAAAAATTAACGCATTAAAAAAAAAGTGATTAGAAATAAAGAAGTTACTTTCAATAGATGCAACTACAAACTAAAAAAGTATTATCAAGCAAATCAAAGGTTATTGTCGATGAATCAAAAATTAATGAGAGCTTATTTTCAAAAGACTACGTTGATTTCTTGAGCGAGGCTGGTTGGAGATTAGAAAAAAAACTACCATCAAATAGAAATAATTATTCAGACCTGCTAGAAGACACCGAATGGAAATCAAATGATGCTGATTTCAGATGCTCAAAACATTACAGAAGAGATCTTGATGCATTGAGTTAATAGTTTTAGTATAAGGATATAGTTAAAATCTATTTATAGATCTCATCAAGAGATACATAAATATTCTAATAAAAAAGATGATGTCTAAAAATCAACAATGGAAGCTTTGGTTTTTTGTATTTTGTCTTAACGTATTAGCCATTGGAGGAGCGCTCTACCTTAAATCAATTGGGATTGATCTATACGCTTTTAGAGGTAGTTCATAATTTAAGGTTTATGTCATTGAAAAAATTTACAACAAACATTACTCTTGTAAGTAAAGAAAAAAAATGAGTGAAAGTAAATGGAAAAAAAGGTTAGATGATTTATTAATTTACAATCTTTATATATTAATATTAGGTTCTGTATTTCTTGGTATTAGTTTTATATTAAGTGTTAATGGAAACTCAAATATATATAATTTTTTCCAAAAACTCTGGTACCCTTTATTTATTCCCTCACTAAGTCTATTTTTTACAGCTATTTTGATTGAAGCTATTTTTAGTAAGCTTATAAATCAAAATGATAAATAAAATCATCTATGGTAATCTTTCACCGTATAAAGACAATTAATAGTTTTTAAAATTAGTTGTTATATAATTAAAATAAGATACAATAGTCATGAGTTTTAAAGAATCAATGATTAACAAACTGGTTGGGTGCTATCATAAAACAGTAATCGCTAGTAATAAAAAGGAAGCAATAAACAATGAGCAAAGATACAATCCTAAATCAAAGATCCTAGAAGCGATATGGGTCTACAAATAGTATCGAATAATAATAAAAAATGGACGAACTCACATATAAGGATCTAAGCGAAACCGAATTAGACACTCTTAAAGATATGTATATATCTAGTCGAGTTAATAGTATGAGTGAAAGTGAACTAAGAAAGTTTGTAAAGGAAATTATAATCGATCAAATCAAAGGAACTGTAGGTAATGCCGAAGAGAAAGAAGCATGGGAAGAAATAAAAGATCATTTCTCAGATGAGATAACTAAGAAGATTCTTGAAGTAAAAGAAAAATGCAATAAAAACTCAAAAGTAAAAGAGAAAAGTCAAGAAGAGATTGAATTTGATAGAAGACTTGGTCTTCTAAAGCAACAACAAGAGGATCAATCAAGTAATGACATGTGGTAAAAAATTATAGAATTGCCTCAACAAATAATCTTTTACTAACTTTTAAAATATTTTATTATAAAGAAAATAGAGGATACCTTAAAGAAGATTGAAAATATAATAAAAATAATTGACCTTGATAGTCGATATTTTAGCTCATTTATGTAGCTTAAATATTTCCTTGAATGATAGAATAATGAAATAAAAGCGGTAACTATTGAAACTTTCTCCATCCATAGAAGAGACTTTAGAATTACAATATTAATATTATTAATGTTTAAAGCTAATAATATTAATATAAGAATAAATATTAATATTATAAATACTAACGATTTGATAAAAATTGATAGAATTATACTCATAGGATAATCAAGTTTGGATATTCTCTCTTTTATCTCATTTAGATGATAATCTTTTAATCGAAAATACTCCGTTTGTGGGATTCTAAACTTTCTATACCGATTATGTAACTCTCTTTCTAACTTTAAGAAATCTTTAGTGTACAATTTAGCAACAACATCATCAGGCTTAAGTTGCCGCATTCTATTCTCAAAATTTTTTGTTATCCCAATCTTATATAAGTCTCTATTTCTTATTAAATAAAGCCAACCATTCATATTAACTAAATTTAATCTTATAAAGATTAATGAGTTTATTATGCAGCCTCATTTTTTCTTATCGAGTTGAACTTTTCTCTCATAGTAGGATTATTTCTAGTCAATCTTTTAACCGTTACCTCTTGCGCTTTATCATTAGCCAACCTTAAATTTCTATCAGCACCAAGTAATGCGTCCTTCGTTTTTTGTAGGTGATTTATGGATTTATCAATCTCCATAATTGCTGTTTCAAAACGTTTTGAGGCTAGCGCATAGTTTTTACCAAAAGAATCCTTAAATAGTTCAAGGCTATTCTCAAAATTGGTGATATCTATATTCTGCTCTTTAATAGTTGCTAGTTCTGATTTATATTCAAGGGCCTTAATAGAGGCATTCCTTAGTAATGAAATTATTGGTATAAAGCACTGTGGGCGTACAACATACATTTTTGGATACCGATATGAAAAGTCAACAATACCAGAATTAAACAGATCATTATCAGATTCCAAGAGAGAAACTAAAACAGCATATTCACAATTTTTTGCTATTCGATCTTTATTTAGCTCTTTAAGAAAATCTTCATTCTTCTTCTTGCTAGAGGTGCTATCACATTCGTTTTTCATCTCAAACATAATAGATACGATTTCGTTACCTTCTCTATCATTATCACGGAAAATATAATCACCTTTACTACCAAAACTAGCATCATTATCTTTTTCAAAATAAGCATTGGGAAAAGCTGTTGACCTTAGACGATTAAATTCATTTTCGCAATGTAGCTCCAGCGACTCACCTACCATCTTTGTGGACAATTTAATTTTCATATCACGAAGTCTCTCAATTAAATCATCTCGTTCTTTTAACTGAATCTCATATCTCATTTTTATCGATCGTTCAGATAATTCTTTTTGAAGTTCAATTTTTTCTAAATTATTTTTGATCTGTTCATAGCCTTCTTTTAATTCAGTAACTGCATTAGAAACTGCAAGTTTCTTTTCATATTCATTCTTTTCTCTTGTTTTCTCTAATAGATATGAAAGCGAATCTCTCTCTTTATCAAAAGTATGCTTAATCTTATTTACTGCCATAGCTTTTTCAGCTTGAGCAGCAATCAATTGAGACTGAAGCCCTTGAATTTTTTTTTCATTTACAAATACGGATTCTTGCATTTGTAATCGAATGTTTTGAATAGCAAGATCTATGGATTTCTGTTTATCCTTTTCAAGAAGTTCAAGTCTTTGGCACATTTCATCCTCAAACTGCTGATCTCTAACCTGCTTAATGATATTTGAGTAATTATTTTCATCTATACTGATCTTGCTTCCACATTCAGGGCATTTAATTTGATTCATATCAAATATAAAAAGAAAATGACTATCCTCTCTTTTTATCTGTTTTGACTTCGACAAGCAAGAATTTTGTTAAACCTAAAACTATATAGAAATAAAATTACAGGTCAATAACAAGTATTTAATGGAATTAAAATTATTTTTTTGATGTTGGGTAAATTCCAGACAAATCACTTTTATTTGACTTAATAGCAGAAGCTTTCCATTGATGCCATTTTTTGTTTTTTGAATAGTCCTCCTCTTCCCAAATCTGATTTTGAAATATCAATATCCCACAAAGGATAAAAAAGATAAGCACACCGAGGAAGAGATGCCAATCAAGTATTATTGAAGCATTTGAATAACGAACGTAGGCTACAATTCTCAACATAATATGTCCTATTAATTAATGCACCTTAAATAAAGTTGCTTACAAATACTAAAGAATTTTCAGAACAAGTGCTATTACCAACTCCAACTGATTAAAAGGATAATTGTAAATGACTAATTATTTAGTTACAAAGATGGGTAAAGATTGATCTTCTACGAGCAATAATTTTTACTACATGATATATATGTATATACATACTAAAATATAATTGTAGAGTTATGAATACAAAAAAATGTCATTACTAAACTTTGCTCTTGCACACTCAGAGCTAGGTATAAGTCACTTCACAACAGATTTAATTCTTGTTCTTTCATTCGCAGTAGTAACAGCACTTCCAATGTCTTTATTACGACCACAGATTCAAGAAGATAATGTAAAGAGCAACGTTTTCAAGAGCTGAGACTAGAAAAAATCGCAAAATTTAATATGAACAGATTATCAACTAATGGCAAAGGTTAATTAAATTAATATATTTATATACTGAGGTAAACCAAAACCTGCAAACGAATTAGCCTATTTAGTATTAAAAAATGCTTATTAGAATTAGTAGAGAATAAATAGAAACAGATTTCTTCAAAAATACCATATAAAAAATTGATAAATGATGATTTTTTAAAGTACTCTTATTTTTATCTTATTTACACACGTTTGCAGGCAAATTCTTTGTACACTAATTCAGTCAATAAATGATCATGACAGACAAAAACTTATTTATATATGATGGTGAATGCCCATTCTGCAATCACTTTGCACAATTAATTGAATTAAAAAGCAGTCTTCCTGATTTCCAAATATTAGATGGAAGAAAAAATCTAGCTCTACTATCTCAACTCTATAATCAAGGATATGATTTGAATAAAGGAGCAATTCTCATCAGGAATGAAAATATCATTCATGGTGCGGAAGCAATTAATTGGATTTGTTCAGAAATCAAACAGCCAAGCGACACACTTTTAGAAGTCCTCAGGATTATCTTCATATCTAACAAAAGGACTAATTTTTTATTCCCAATCCTTTTATGGGGTAGAAGATTATCATTAACTTTAAAAGGCAAGGTATGGCAACCCGTTAGCGAAAATAGTAAATTTTATTGATTTTATCTTGTAAACGATTTTTATTATTATAAATATCACAAAATATATATAACTTTAGTGATTAGATATGAATACTATATCTAACAAAGTATTCAATTTTAAACCAGTAACTAATACGACATGTTAAAAGTAAATAGTATTGATCACTGTAATCTATCATCAGCATCAATAATTACTAATAATTCATTCTTACCTTTGCCATGAGATCCTGTAAAAGAACTGGATAAATATCCGTACAGTAAGGCCTGTTTTAGATTCCATTTGTAACATCAGTTGAGGAGAAGATAGATCAAATCCATAGGATGAGTTTAAATATGTAAAATAAGATTTTAATATCAAAGCTAAATATGCTTATAGAAATATTTGGGAATAGCAATTCATTACTAGTTATTCTTTTGGTTGCTTTATCAATATATTTTGGAATCCAAGCTAAAACAAAAAATATAAAATGATGCTTAGATATTATAATTATTAGGAAAGAAGCTGATCAACAAGTAACGTTCCACTAAAAAAATAATTAAAAATTAACTTATTCGAATAGATGCTTTTTAACTTCCTCGAGACTTTTGCCCCTCTCTAGCTCAATACTTGACATGGGCATCCAACTCCAATCCATAAACAGAGTAAGCATTACAGCAACAAAAACAGACAATGGGAAAACAAGCTCAATAAAAAAATGACGAACCATGTAAACCATTAAGTCCGATCTATTAGTAACAATTTCTTCATACAGAGGATCAAACAAAAAATTTAAGATATATACATGGATTCAAGGATAACGAAATTAGATATAAGAATGTGAATATAAATAATTACAGGCAAGATAAAAAAGAGTTTATACCTGCTCATATAAAGGCGCTATTGGCCAAAAAGAGAATGCTGGACAAGGGTTTATCTTAATTGTATGCGATCATGAAAAATAAAGAGGCAAGATTTTGTCAAGAATAAAGTCAACAAAAGCATAAAGGATCATACTTATAATTCACATGAAAAAGAATCATCAAAACAGAAAAATAAGATAATTCAAACAGGTATATGTAATTGGTTTTTGAGGGAAAGAAAACCCAATAACAAGAAAGCCAGAAAAAAGAGACCTATAAAAAGGAATAATCCATTAAAGGAAAAACAAAAAAAGCTATGAAAAAGAGAAGAAAGATCTCTCTAGGAAAATAAAATATAAATGAATAATCAGAGAAAGTTAACTTGGAAAATTTACCATATAAAAAGGCCGAGAGGCGGATACGCTTCTCGGCTTAATCTAAATCTTTTAATTCTGTTTTTAGGGGATTAACCTTCTCCTTCAGGAACCAAACGGAAGCCCTTACGTCCCATCTTAATCTCAAAATTATCACCAGGTTTGAGATCTAAAAGAGCTGTATAGGCCTTTCCTATCAATAGGTTTCCATTTCCCTGAACGGTAGCAACATAACTAAGCTTCCTTCCACCTTTACCAATACCACCAGCACTTTCTGCTGCTAGGTTTACACCTTTAGCCTCTAAAAGTGCTTCATAAAAAGCAGTATAGTTAAGACGTTCTCCGCCTCCTTTCTTGGTGGAAACATATCCACAAGCTTTAACAAGATCAGATTTTGAGACATCTCCCAAATCTTTGACCTTGGCTAACAAATCCTTACCAGTAAGCATGATAAATAAATGGTTGTACTTATAATACTAACTTATAATTAACAAACTTACAATATTTACATTAGTCCCAGACATTAAAGCTAAAAGTTATGGGAACGAGGGCATCAAGATTAAACTCAGAAATTCAAGGTTATATGGAAAATTGTTCATGCTTATTGGCATTGATTTATAGGAAAGATTCTTTTTGGCAAGCTTTAAAATGAATGATTCGAAAAATCTTTTACCTATTAGAGATCGCTCAATCGCCAGCAATAGCAAGATAATTTTATAAAATAAGAGAAAATCTATACATGCTTATAGACTGCTACGAGAGAATTGAACAGTTCATACAATCAAACCGATCAATATATAAAGCTTAACTTTTGAGCATTTGTTAAGGCATGAATCTGAATAAAATTACTTATTACAACAAAAAATGAATCTCTCTAAAATTCCTCTGATTTGTATTGAATCTATATTCATCCATTACATTTGCTTGTTTAATTGGAACTCTATTAAATTCCTAGTATCAACAAGAAATAATTACTTTGAAGCTTTCCTTGAGATTTATTATTCTTCTTAAATGAGACTAAGAACTATAGATCCTAATATCTTAAAAATTGCGGGAAATAAAATCTTCAAAAAATAAATGCCGCCACTTTATTGGCTATTCGGCTTAAATTTGGGTTCAAATACAGCTCCATTACATATCATCACTGATAAAACTTCTTTGCTCTCATCATTCATTTTTTTAACAGCTCCGACTTGACTCAATGTCTCCGATGTTTTTTTTAAGCATCTATTCAAGCTTGAGGCTTGCTTGGAGATAGGGAATAATTGAATAGACAGTGCTGTAAAACCTAAAACAAGAAGTCCTAAATTAATTCTTGAGTAAAAATCATTCATTTTTGGGATAAAAAAATATCAATAAGAACTATTCAAACAGATTAGGGAAAAGGGCTTCTTACTATCTCCTAATAAAAAGTAATATCTCGGTATAGGCATCAAGAATAAAATAAATAGATTAGCCCTATTCAGAATTGCAGATAGTGTAGAAAAAAATAAATAAGGGAATTTAATATCATTCCGACCACTTACCAATTGCAAATTCAAGAAAACGATCAACATCATCATCAGGACAGCCTGTCTTTCTTTTTAATTCCTTGCATGCATCAGTGATTTTTTTAAAGCAATCTTGAACATAAACATTAGCCTCTACTGCTTCAAACATTTGCTTATCAGTAAAAGTCATATAAAGAAGAGAAGAAATTAAATAAAGAATATTTTCATCTAACTTTTTTTGCAATCTTAATAAGGATAACTGAATCAAAACTAGAAATAATCAACAAGTAGATATCAATGCAACATCAGAATACTTATCAATCAGTTATCTAGTTAAAGCAAAAGCCCAATTAGGATAATAAGGGCTAGTACCCAAAATATTCTTGGTCAAAGAGGAATTGCATTTAGCGACGATTCCATTAGTAGGAAGATTAGAAAACAATTCATTATTGATCCATTGAGAATGCCATTTTTGAACTTGCTGAGGATCATCGGTTCTCAAAGTTATAGGGACCTCAAATCCCCAGTTTTGAAGTTGGGTCAAATCTGACAATTCATCACTGTTTGAGCAAAAAATATGGAATGCATTAAATAAAATTGAGGTATTATCATCAATTCTTGAGAATGAATTTGATAGCAATTGCTCTATTGAAATCTTAGAAGTAGAAGAAGGTGAATACAATACCCCCTCCAACTCAACTTCAACTTTTAAAGTGTCGTCAATACTCAAAGGAATAGCATTGATATTTCTAATATTTTCAATAATCTCACTATCCTCTCGAGAATATGCATCTACTAATTGACCATATTTATATCTAAGACCTATTGCACATCCATCGATTTTCGGTTGCACAACCATGGTTGACCCCTCTGGTAACTTTGCCCACCAGCTTGAAAAACAATCTTTATCGAGTCCAAGTAATCTCATATATATATCAATAGGAAAATGTCGAGCCAAGTCGCTTCATTAACTTGTTTTCTTAAGGAATCAAAAAAATATAAAAAGACGACAGGCCAGATCACATGAGAAATACAAAAAAGGTAAGCATCTAATCAACACAAATTATCCAATTTATAAATATTGTCCTGAGAATAGATAAAGTCATAGCACAAAATTCAAGAGAGTCCTTAGATTGATTACATACAATGGTTCAATAGAATGATTTTGAATAGATAGATATTTAATAAGTTTATAGATCTAAAAATGAATTAATTAAATTGAATAAAATTATCATCAAATAAAAATCAATTTAAAAAACACAGTATTTATTCTCATGTCTATTGAGTTTTTATGCCATAAGTTAAAAAAACACATCCTATCAAATGAGTATATCTGAGAAATATCCGGAAAATATTCCATGGGATTTAAATGTCGATCAAAGTAAAAACAAATCAATTCAATGGATGCTCTCAAAAGCAGACATCGTTTATACATTCACTAGGAGTCGTATAAACGCTAATTATGTATACATCCAAAAAAATGATGGAAAAAGAAAGGCCTATAAAGAATATGAAGCTAGATTTACTTACCAAAGATTATTTGACGAGGGGTATTCACTAGCTGCCTTTTCCTGATTAAACAATTAATTCTTGACGTTGAAGAGCATAAGTGTAGTCTAAAAGAAATAGTTATTTTTAATAGATGCCAAGGGTAAAAAGGGAGAAGTATCCAGAGAAGGCTCCATGGGATTTAGGACCATTATCTGAGCATAAAAATCAAGAATGTTGGAGGCTAGTAAGAGGTTCTGAGATTGTCATATTTGCTAGAAAAGGTGAAGACAATCACTATTTCATCATGCAAAGAGACGATAAAGAGCCGATTGAGATCCTCGCATTTCAAGCAAGACTTACATATCAACAACTTTTAGATAAAGGTTTTAAACTTGAAGTCTCATAAATTTATCGTTAAAAAATACTAATTATTAAAAAAAAACCATAACTGAATTAGAAGAACTAGAAGAAATAGTTGGAAGTCTAGAAACAATTAAAACATTTGGTATAGAACCTGATTGTAGTTCGCTAGGTCAAGAGCCAGCAAAGGTATTAGGATTTCGAACAGAAGAAGAATTAGACAATGCTATTAGACTTCTGACAATGGATATCAAACAAAATCACTTTCTTTTGAGTGATTTTTAAACGATGTATAAATATGTAAAAAACGATATTAGAGTAATTTTTGATAGATAAAATCTTTAATCTATTTTAAAGCTGTTTTTCTTCTATAAGCTCTGTCTCAGATTCAACTACTGGGACTGACCAAATTGACCACATAATTAGAATAGTAACAGGACAAAATAATATACCTACAAAAGGTGAAAGGTACTTTAGCCAACTAGCCTTATTTTTCATATATATAACCCCGAAACATAGATAACTCCAATGCGCTAATATACACCTAATAATTTAACTCCTGCGAATATATAGGTTTATATAAAGCCCATGAAGAATATGATTGATTTTATGGTGACAAATACTACGTTAAAAATTTTTAATCTAATTTACCAAACAAGATAAACTTATAAAAGAAAGTAAATCAAAAAGGGGAAAGTAAAAGAACAATATAAATTTCCAATAACGATAAAATGCAAAAAAATTAGTGTTTTAAAATTTTGCTTTCTGGAGTTTGTCGAAACATTGCTTACACATAATCAAGCCTTTTCTTCGCCACAAAGTTTCAGCTGATTTTTTTTTGCATAGTTGACAATGAAAAGATTTTGTATTCATTATCAAATGTAGTAAATGATCAACCCCAGTCAGTGTCTTCTAATAGACATGAATAATCCGAACAATCAAAGAAAGTGTCTTCATTAAGAAGATCCTCGACTTCTGCACGAAGCCAATAACTTAAAGCCATTGTAATAATTAAGAAAGAAGTTAAACAAAACCTGGAATAATCCAGCCAGTAAATCCGTAATTAACTACAGCTGCAAGAAGACCCATCATCGCCAGACGGCCATTCATAATTTCAGCTGTCTTCCAGTAGTTGTTATCCATTAAACAAATCCCGGGATGATTTGACCAGTTGTAGCATAAGCTCCAATAAGAGCAATACAACCAAAAAGAGCAGCGTAGCCATTAAGTCTTTCTGCAGCTACCTTTTCAGGATCAATGTTTCTATTGATGTTGTTTTGAGTAGTCATTAAACGACACCAGGGATAATTTGACCTGTTGTTAGATATGCTCCGATAAGTGCCCAGCATCCAACAAATGCTGCGTAGCCATTGAGTCTTTCAGCAATTACCTTGCCTTCTTCTACTCTTGGAGTTTTAGCCGATTGTTTTTTCATTAAACAACACCTGGTATAAGTTGGCCTGTTGTTAGGTAGATACCTGTTAGTAGAACGAATGCCATCATGGCTGGTCTGCCGATGCTTCTCTCTAGAATTGTTTTGTTAGATGGTTGCATTGTTTTAGTAGTTACTTATTTAGAAAATTCCAGGAATAATTTGACCTGTTGTTGCGTATGCGCCGAAGGCTGCAACGAAGCCAAGCATTGCTGCCCAACCGTTAAACTTTTCTGCTTCTGGAGTCATGATGAGATCCGAGATGTGTATGTAAACAAATGTAAACCAATTATTAAACTACGTAAAGCCATAAAAGTACGGCTTGCCTCATTAATGCGGAATTCAGGTGCAACGGATAAAAAAACATTGTCGAGGCAGTCAATTTAGCTACACAAGTCAAGAGTCAAGCCAAAACAATTTTCTCTTTAAGGGGAATTGATTAAGAAGAAGTGTGACACTAGTGTCACTTATAATATTATGTTCAGTTATCAGTTATCAGTTATCAGTTATAAAAAAAGTCAATTTCTTTAGCTTTCAATCCATCCCAACCAGCCTTGATTAATAGTGTATTTAAAGTGTCTTGGTCAAAATGTTTGGATCCTGTTTTAACAATACGGTTTCGCATTGATTTCTTAACTCCACTTCTCTTACGTGCGTTTTCTTTATCCATGACATCCCTGTAGAGGTTTAGCATTTCTGATGGTATGGGACTTCCATCTAGATCTAATCCAGCTTGGATAGCTTTATCAATTGCATCTGGCCCAGAAAACTCCACAAGAAAAAAGCGTAGTAGATTTATTCTCCTATCGCATCTACCAAATTTCTAAAATTCTTAGTAGAAAGAAGAAAAGTTATGTGAAATTTTACTTTAAGCGATAAATAATTGAAAGATTATTGGCAGGCATATCAACGACTTTATCAAGTTTAAATCCATTTTCAAATGCAATAGCGTTAACTTTTTCTAAGTTACGAAGACCCCAATGTGGGTTTTGTAATTTTAGAGATTGATCAAAATTCAAGTTGCTTTCTGAGGTTTGTACACCTTTTCTTAAGAATGGTCCATAGATCATAAGAAAATTATTTTGATCTAAACAACTTTTTGATTCTTCAAGCAAAGCTTTTGTACAAGTCCATGGGGATACATGAAGCATGTTTATACATACAATTCCTTTAATCAGAGATCTAATATTTTTAGTTATTGGCCAAGGACGCATTTCGACATCAAGATCAAGAGGTTCAGGCATTTTTGAAAAAAGTCCATCATGCATAATCCATGAGTTAATACTTTTTCTATGTATTAATTCAGGATCACTAGTTTGCCAGATAATTGATGGGAATCTTTGTTGGAAGAAAACACCATGTTCTCCACTACCACTAGCTATTTCTAAAAACAAGCTATTAGGAGAAATATAATTACTCAATACTTCGGCAATGGAATCACGATTCCTTGTCGTAGCAGAGAAATTGAGTCGATTGTCTAGATTTATATTTTCCACGTTTTATCAATAGTTAATAGGACTATTGATTCAGAATTGTTTGGATATTTTTCCTTAGTAAATTCATTGATAACAAAAATAATCATTATTAGTAAGGGAGCTAGAAACGCAGATGCACAAATTACTCCAATAATTCTTCTTGAATTTAGTAATGGTTTTTTAATTAATGGGTCTCCGCACAAACCACAAATCAAAACTCCATCACTCCTCGTTTTATGAAATTGATAACGAGAAGAGCAAAAAGGGCAATAATATCGGCTCATTTCTGATCATACAAAAAAAAAAATTTTATCTACATTAAATATGCCTAGCTAGCATTATGAAAAGCAAACTAAATTGATAAAATGTAGGACTTAAGGATGAGAAAGGAGACTGATGGATCAAATCATCTTATAAGGAATCTTCAGAGAATATCTCCAGAAGACTCAATCTTTAATTTCAAATCTGGAAGAAAAGCCTTCCTATCATTAGGACAAGGAAATATTCATGAATGGTTGGATTCACTTCTTCCAAATACAAGAATAATTTTAGAACCGAATATCATTGGATCAGCTATTTGCATTCAATATTTCAATGGAAAAATAAACAAGGCAATAAATGAAAATAATAAAGACATAACAGAAAGTGTAAGGTCTTTAAAAAATATTCCTAACTCTATACGTATTAAAAACAGAATAGAAATAAGGGGAGTTCTATACGGCGATAAAAATATATCAAATAAGAATATTGCAACCAAATCATTAGGAACTGTAAATTTGAAACCCCAATTAACTAGAATTAGATTCTGTGCTCTTCAAATATTTCATTGCAATATCAATCATTTTCAATCACTTCAAGAATTAAAAAATCTAAATTTCGAAATTCCTCAAACACAATTTACAAACTTTATTTCAGATATAGAAATCTATCTTCAATGCTGGAAAGAGGGTAAATTATTTAAATGCTATCCAACAAAAGGAATAGTATTAAAAATCAATTCAAGAAAATTGCAAAAGTATCTTGGAGAAAATAATCTATCAATAAATTGGGCATACGCAATAAATTAATGATTTTTTCTACACCCCAACAAGCATCACAAGTCTTGGGAGGAGTCGACATCCTTTCCCCAATGGGATTAACCATCCTAACCATAGGAATATTATTTACTGTAGGCGTACCATTAACAATGATTTTAAAAGGAAAGAAAGATTAAATTAGTTTCAGTGACATTTTTTCTGGTTGAAAAATTGTGAGTAACTAACAAACAACTACAAAATAGGGATTTATATTAAAATGTAGAAAAAGCAAAATTTAATACAACAGATATATGAATAAAAATATTCAAATTTTAATTACTAGTTTCATAAATTTAATAAACTCTGTCAAACCAGGCAAGTATCGCTTAATTTTCGTATTTTTAACAGGAATACTTATACTACCATTGCAACAAAGCAGATCGGAAGAAATATTTCTAAAATGTACTGGTAAATATGAAATAAATAGAGGTGCTCTAATTAAACCAGATTGGGAAACAAGCTATCTAACAATTAATTTGGATGGATTAATATCTGTTATTGACGATAAAGGAATAAAAAAAGAAGGAAGAACTTTGATTAGACGTAATTCTTACACCATTACGCACAGAGATAATCGAAACAGAGTTAAAAATATCTACAAAATAAATGGAACCCATGGTATTTATACAGTTGAATTCCCTCAAAGGAATAGAACACTGATAGGTACTTGTCAAAAAGGAAGAGGGTAAGAAAAATAATTTATATAATAAAAAATACTATTTAAGCAATTTTAAATCGGTTATTGATCACTTGTTTGATTTTGATCAAGACCTTGAGCTCTCCGGTTTTTTGCTACACCTCCGGCTCCCAGCACTAAAAAAATAGTGTAGATAGATACAGTACAAATAACTGTAATTATGGCTATGGTGGCAAAATTCATTTAAAAATATTGATTTGAATTTGGCTTTTAATCTAACAGGAAGAGTAAATACAACCAATCAGGTGAATACAACGGTAAAACCGCTGATCAAAATAGCGAAAGTAATAATGAAAAATGGAAGGACTTGGATTTTGTTATTATCCATAAATAACTTTTTATTAAATATACTAAAATCACAGATAAGACGAGATAAACAACTGCGTAAAAATATGAGTAATAACCGACCAAAGAGAATTTTATTATCAAAAACTATTAGTACAGAAGATGTAAGTAAAAAAATTAGAAGCTAAAATTTTAAAGATACATTCATTTTCTGTTGATATGTGGGTAAGCATAGATCTTTGCTTGGTACCTATAGGAGTAGGTGTCTCATTATCTCCTTACATAAAGGCATGCTTATCAATTATTGAAAAATATAAGCTCGAGTATGAACTGGGTCCAAATGGTACCGCAATTGAAGGGGAGTGGGATCTAGTTTTTGAATGTGTAAAGAATTGCCATGAGGTGGTTCATAGTAAAGGTGCTCCACGTGTTTACACAACATTAAAAGTAAATACACGTACAGATAAGAAGCAATTATTTAAAGAAAAAGTGCAAAGCGTGAGAGGCTGATAGAAAAGAATTTAACAGCATTGAGCAAAAGTATAAAAACAAAAACAAAAGCAAGATCCCAACAATTACCCATGCATATTCAGAGAAGTACTGATATAAAAGGATAATAGTAACGTACTTAATGACTATTTTTGCTCGTCTAAGCAGGTCAGAAGTTATTCACGGAAGAGTCGCTATGTTTATCGTTGCTATCTGGTTATTCACTAACTATCTAATTCGCTAAAATGGCTAACCCAATTAAAACTTGGTTTTTTGAATTAATCGAAGATGCAATAGGCAGTAAAGCAATGAAGCAATTTAATAAAGAAGAGGAAGAGAAAAAAAAGAATCCAAAATCGAATAAGAACCCCTCAAATTAAAAGTTACAACCTCCTGAAATTATACGTAACCAGATCATCAATCCCATTCAGCAGCAACAGCTCTTAAACCACTAGCAATTATCTCGTTAGGGCAATTAGTATCCTCCTTTAAGGCCTTTGCGGCAAGATGAACGTTCTCCCAAAATACTGATACTGCACCTGTTTTTTGATCATCAGAGAATTTAAACTCTTCAAAAGCTTTTGGCATTTTCCTGTTTTTTTTAAGTTCTAGCAAATTATTCATTCTTCAACTTTTATTTTTACAGCTTCCATGTAATTATCTTTTCTATTGTCTAAAAATAGTTTACGTGTTACTAAAACTGTCATTGTAATTATAAATATAAAGCCAACACTTTGAACAAAATCTACGTAGTTTGACAAAAAATGATTCATTTAGATTGATTTTTTTAACTATAGAGGGAAAAAACCAATTGATAAAGTTAACAAAACAAATGCAATAAATAGTTACCTAATAATCTTTTGACACCAAATAACTTTCATCCAACAACGTGCCAGTACCTAGATCAAAAACGTTATCCAAATTAGATAACAACTCTTTTAATTCTTCACCACTGATTCTTTTAATTTCTTGGTAAATTTCTTTTGACATTGATGAAACTAAATCAGATGTAAGTTTAACCGCTCCCAATCAGCCCCTGAGACCGAGAAGACCGATAAGGGGAATTACCTTTCGGTATACATCTATAAAAAAATTGAATTAATAGGAATACTTATATAAAAGTTTCTAATTAATACCACAAATAGAATGATAAAGCCTATCAGGAATAGATGTTAAGTAAATATTCCTACACGGCTGATAGTGGTTTGTTCTTATATTTTTTGAACTTCTTAGGATAACCTTCTTTTTATACTGAGCTTTAGAAGGTTGTTTCTTTGAATAATAAACGTCAGTGCTCCCCCCCAGAAGCCAATCAATTGATGACCAATTCAATTAATTGCCTGACGTACATTAATTTTAAAATTTCCCTTTCTTTGATTGTTCTGTAGGACCGTACGTCTTGGGCAGGGAAACCGTAGAAACAATAAAACTCTTTTAAATAGACATTTAAAAAGGGCCTCAGGGGGCCCTTTTCCTTTACCGATTCTTTTGTAGAAGCTTCTGGATATTGGTGGCCTGGGGCCAAGTAACTAGTAGAAAGGTTTTGTACTCCGTTAGGGCACCTAAACGATGCAAAGGAGTTTCGACTGAATTGACGCACCTATATCATTGATCCTTGTCGCATCAGACGAATAACCTACTTATTCATTGAGAATGTTGGAGCAGGAACCAGAATTCAGTTCGCTTCTCTTAAATACTCAGGTGGAGTGTCGACCATCAATGGTGCCTCTGAGCTCAACAAACGTATCTTTGCTCTATTCGCACCTCAACGCAATCAGCCTTAATGCCCATTGCATTTCCACTTAACCTGATCAAAAATAGTAAGTTTGGGGCATTAGACTTTTGTCTCAAATCAAACCATCAATATGTCGGGAGAACAAACAAGTAAACAAGACCAAAAAAGAATTTTCGGAGAAAAAGCTAAAGGATGTAGAACTGATCTTCAAAAAATTGAATTTTTCGATTCTTCTAAGGAAGCATTTTTCACTGATTCAAATGAATCAACAACCTCTGTTAATGTAGATATCCCTAAAGACTTAGACGACGGGTTTTACGTATACGCAAATATGAAAAACTCAGCGAAAAGGAGCTTAAAGAGTTAAAAAGTTTTACCTGGGCTGAATACCCAGAAAAATTTAAGGTATTTTTATTCGATTTTTGCATCTTAAATGGTGATGCGTATTCAAAATACTTCCTCGATTTAAAGTAAATTCAGCCATTTCCTAATTAGTTCATTTTAGTGAAAGAGGATGATCATTTGCTGGAGTGGTATACGGTGAATTAATTCCTCTAACAAAGAATATTTAAAGACATTTGATAATTTATTTATGGATTTAGATCAAAATATTATCCGTAATCGCAAGTAAGGTAGAAGCTTTTGAATTGAAAAAATAACTTTATTTTTCACCTAATGATTGAAACAACTGCATATACATTTGATATTAATGTACCTTTTGATCAAGGAGAGAAAATTTGACAAAGACGATGCTCTAGCCAGATCAGCCAAAGGAATAAAGGTAATTTTCAGATGTGTCAGCAAAGACAATCCTAAAAAAGCAATTGTTGTAGTTCAAGCTTTAGAGGGTGTCTTAGGGAAAAATATACAAGAGAACATTGAAATAAAAAAAATGGTGCAGTCATGAGTATTGCAGAACCTAGTCTCTGGTCTTGAGTATGCATATTGCTCAGGTATAAATAAAGAATCAAATCAAAAGATTAGTTTCAATTAAATCAGAAAAAATGATTAGAAATCTGTTTTTCTTAATTCTCGGAGCATTTAGCGGTCTTTGGTTTATATGGCCTCAAATCATTACGACCAAAGGTTGGGAATGCTCAAAAGATGTTATTGCATCTTCTAATGAAGATTTAACAGATATTGAATCATTAGTTGAATCGTTGCCAAACAGAATCAAATTAGGCTTGGCTGTTTCCCCAAAAACATTGCTAAAGAGAGAGAACCTTACTCGTATCGAGAAGCTCAGAATTATTGGGGATGCTTGCTTTAGATAATTGAAAAACCACAAGTAAAAATTGTCATTATTATCAACAAAAAGATGGCGTCTCAACTTGTCAAAGCAATTGCTTCTTTTAATTCATTCGCATGATTGATCTCATCCTGAGCAATTTCACATATTCACTGTTCGTTTGGATAACTGTTAGATACTTTGCTTAAGTTTCATACGCATGCTCATCAATTTTATATTTATATCGAATACATTTGATGGAGATAGTAAGTAATAAAAAAAACATTAACAGTAATACAAGAGCACTAGATGCCTAGTAAGAAATCGATCAACCCAATATCTATTCCGGTTAGTAATGCCATCTCCTATAAATGCTCCGTCTCATTGATTGCTTGAAAAAAAATGAGGCTTCATAAACATGTGATTTAATGGAGTCTTTAAACCAATTGACTCTTTTAATTGGACAACCGATAGGAATGCAAAATAAGGGACTCTAGCAATTACCTCAAATACAAAAAATCGTTGAACAGGTCCAACTTCGTAAATTCGGTCGAGCAGAATGCTCACATTGAAATCTAAAACCTATGAATTTATAACCTTCGCTACTCGCTCACATCTAATGTATGAATACGCAAGAAATAAAAATGGATTGTTTGTTTTTCATTTAACTATCGATAACGACTGGAGCTCAATAAGTGAGCAGAGCAGTTTTTAAAGCTATCTCGCTCGAACAGGCTGGTAGGCAGGAATCATCTTTCCTCCACCGAAATCGTCATCATCGTCTGGAAGCGCTCTTGAAATTAGTTCTACTAGAACTAGAGCACACATAGGATAAAAGCACCATAAAACAGCTTTCCAAATGGGAAATGACTCAACTAGCTGAAGCTCAGACATGTACCAGAAAATTGATTGCATAAACCTAACTGATCTAAAAACATTTAGTGTTACGGTTAGCACGAAGTGGGTATTTATCGAATCGATACTTGCGTAAAAAAATTACTTCAATCTGTCTAGTTTTCCACAGATTCAGAGTCACTAATATACTCAGGGTTCTAAATAAAAAACAATTCCAATAAAAAAGACCCTAGGTATGGTGTCCTCGGGCCTGGATGATGGGGACTCTATTTTTAACTGTTTTTCATCCAATTTGCAACCCCTACCATATCTGGTGTTGAAAAGATTAAAAAAACAGAAAAAAAGACCCATATCTGGAATTATTAGCTTGCTTAATATGTACACAACGAGTAATATTTTCGAATTACTGGGTGATGGGGATCTCTCAGTATCTTCTCCCTCAAATTTGAGGGTTTTTTTATGCCATGAATTTCTGCAAGTAATTTCTATGATGGATTAAGACGAAATCAGTGAAAAACTTCTCTGATCTTATTTTCTTCTCAAATCAAAAGATGGAACAAATAACTGACGTAATTGGTAATCCCACAGCACTCTTAATAGAGAGGATTTTTTGGTTGGGGTTAGGTGGATTTTTAGGATTGGCAATAATTACTTCTTTAATAAGAGGATTAAAAGAAGGGAAAAACAAAACTACGCCAGTTTCACCTGGTCAATTAGAGAATCTTGCAAAAAAAGCTATCCAACAAAACAGTAATAACAATTGATATTGGTTATCAGGTTTTTTTATAGCGACAAACAAATTTACTTATAACAATGGGGGCGAGAACCGTACAATCAGCTACCACTGATTATGTGATGAGCATATATGCTTAATACATATTTACAAAAACAATGAAATTAGTTCCTTACATATTCATGGCTGTTGCAATCTTCTCAGAAGTTTCAACAATTGCTACGACCCCTATTATCTAACTGAATTTAATTAATTGAGTATTCAGACCTAACACGTTCGAAGGAATAGTGACGTTAGATTGTTTATAACTGATTTACATTCATGCTCAAAGAGATATTTAGAGTTGCTAGTTTTTTAGCGTTATCTGTTTTTATAGCTTCGACAACTATTTTTTCTGTAATCAACCCTGTATTAGCCGCGCAGATGGATTCTGGTATGAATGATGATAACCCTATGGGCATAGTGATCGAAGAATCAAGTGATGCCTTGAATGGTTCGAATACTAGTACCGCCCCAGACCTTGGAGATGATCAAACGTTTCCTTTTATTCCAGGTTTTGGTAAAAATTCTGGTAAAGACTGATTATCTTTTTTTTTAATATGATTGATAATAAATTACTAATTTTTTCGAAAACTACAAAAAATCCACAGATATATCTATTCACTATCTAAATCATTTTTATGGAAAAATGGGAATCAAAAACAATCATTTTTATTATATTTGTTGTGCTTGCAATTGGGTCAATCGCTCCATTGATAAGAATGGTCAGTGATCGTATGTCATAAAAATGACTTTGAATTGACAAGTGAGATCATGGAGGAATTGTTCATAGCATGATTACATTTAGCATTTTTTGATAGTAATTTCTTATTTTGAAAAAACTTAAAGATAGCTTAAATTCATGGATGAAACAAAAAAATCTAGAGAAAAATCTCTAGATTTATATGAAGATTGATTTGTCTAAACTTTTTAAAAAATGCCAGGAATAATTTGACCAGTAGTGATATATGCGCCAAGTAAAGCAATTATTCCAATCATTGCCCAACGGCCATTGGTCTTTTCTGCTTCTTCAGGATAGTTGGAATAGTTTTCAACTAATTGAGTTTGTACCTGAGTCGCAAACATGTTTTGCTTACCGTATTCAGTAATGATCTGGTTAGAAGCAGAACTGTAAGCTGGAATTCCTGTTGGATCTACTGATTTATCATCTGATTGATTATCAGTTGGATCAATTGATTGATCAGAAACTGGGTTACTAGAAGTCATTTATTAACCTAAAAAATGCCTGGAATGATTTGACCTGTTGTTGCGTAAGCACCGAAAGCAGCAATAAAGCCGATCATTGCCATCCAACCATTAAACTTTTCTGCTTCTGGAGTCACGTAATTAATTTCAAATAATGGGAATGAATGTAAAGGAAAAGTAAAGGAATGTAAAGGGGGCATCCGTACAAAGCAAAATTTATCAGGGTTATTAGCTGAAGCAATATTTTTTATCCACGATCTAAATAACAATTCCACTAACTTTGTTGAACTTAATTAAATTTGATGGATTTAATTCCAGGTGTAGTTCTTTTCCTTGGAGCCATTGGAACTGTGGCTTTACTTGGTTGGGATACTTTCCAAAATCGTAAGCCAATTACTAAAGCTGAAATGCAGCAGTCTCGTGGAACTAGAGCAGCTAAGCCACAACAAAAAAGAAGAGGGTTATTCAAAAGAGGTTAATTATGGGTGAATTTCAAACATACGCTTCAAACTCAGGAGATTTTAATTTCCTGATAGTTCTAATTATTGTTGGGACTTATCTTCTTTATGAGGTTGGAAAAGCAATATTGGACAACAACGATGATGATGACATGGATGGAGGAATGACAATGCGTGTAGCAGATGGTGCACAGGCCTGAACTGACTAACAAATTAATAGGTACTTATTGACTACAAAAAAATGCGTCTCTAAACATTTTAAAAGTGAATTGAATATATAATCAGGCATCTATTTAATTAAAAATTTTGATTGAAGAAAATATAAAAAGAAAAATAGAAGCTTTGTTAAAAGAACTTCAGGAGAAAACAGGAGTTTCGGATAAGGAAATGGACGAATTTAAAAAAATAATGGAACTAGCAGATTATTCACAAGACCAAGAATAATTTATTTAAATTTCGAGATGAAAGAAGCTTAACGAGATGGGAGTTTTGACCAAACAAGAAGTACCAACACGTTAAACAAAGCATATCCAACAGCAATTTGAAATTGGTAAAAATATCCAACAATCGAAGAGGATCCCACAATGATCAAACTAGTAATAAAAATATCTCGTGAAAAATTCAACTAAAAAATCAAGCACTATAAATATTTAGATTGAAAATTAAATCATGAAAGTCTTATTTGATTTTCAATCGAGTAAGCATTGCTTGTACAAACTTCTTTATCTACAACTTGAGAAACAGCAATAACGAAAAGGCTTAGGGAACCAACTGCTAAAGAAACTGTTCTAATGGCACTGGCTTTCTTAGAGACTTTCTTGCTCATATCAAAAAATCTTGATCTAATAAGAATATGATAACTATCAAAGCATAAAAGAGTATCCATTGATACCTAGTAGAAATAATTACCTAAAAATTATTAGAACAATTCTGAATAGAGCTACATCAATTGAAAGCTAGATTTTAATTGATTGCTTTATTCACATACTTGCGATGGTTGTTGCGAACTTTCTTTAAGCAGTTCTATCCAATATTGCAAAGAATTTAATGAGTGAATATTCAATTGGTAATAAACCCATCTACCAGTCTGCCGATCGGTAATCAATCCTGCGTCTTTTAAAACTTTTAAATGAAAAGATATTTTCGATTGCGCCAATCCAATTTCATTAATCAAGTCACAAACACATCGTTCTCCTCCTGAAAGAGACTCAATGATTTGCAATCGCAATGGATCAGATAAAGCTTTTAGCAATTTCCTGGCCATTGCATTTTCAAGAACTACTTCGCTCTTTGTCGCTGTGGCCATCACAGAAGGAAAAATATAATCACATGATAAAACAAACTTCAGAAAAGGCTTGCATCGACAAACCTCTATATATCAAAATAAATTGATATGAGTATTTATGTCCTTTGTTGATTCACTCAATTGACTCAATTACAGGTTATGCGAATCGGTATTAATGGTTTCGGTCGAATAGGACGACTTGTTCTAAGTGCGCTCTGGGGTAGAGAAAATATTGAGATTACACATATCAACGATCCATTGGGTGATGCAAAGGGAGCTGCGCATTTACTTGAATTTGATTCAGTACTTGGTCGTTGGAATAAAGCAATAAGCAACGACCAAAACAACCTGAGTATTGAAGGTCACCCAATATCTTTTTCTCAAGAAAGTGATTTCACAAAAGTGCCATTGAAGGAAAAAGGAATAGAGTTAATTTTAGAATGCTCAGGAAAATTCAAAACCCCCCAAACATTAAATCCATATTTCGAAACTCTCGGGATGAAAAGAGTTGTCGTTGCATGTCCAGTTAAAGGTGAAATACAGGGAGAGGATGCTCTAAATATCGTCTACGGTATTAATCATGATTTATACGACCCCAATAAACATCGCTTAATAACAGCGGCATCCTGCACAACTAATTGCTTGGCTCCCGTTGTGAAAGTTGTTCATCAAGCTTTTGGTATTAAGCATGGTTGCATTACAACACTCCATGACCTAACAAATACACAGGTAGTCGTTGATTCACTTAAGCCAGATTTAAGAAGAGCCAGAAGCGGATCCCAAAGCTTAATTCCAACAACAACAGGATCAGCAAAAGCGATAGGGATGATATTCCCAGAATTACAAGGGAAATTAAATGGCCATGCGGTTCGTGTTCCTCTACTCAATGGATCATTAACAGATACTGTATTTGAACTAGAGAAAGAGGTCACGCAAGAAGAAGTCAATCATGTTTTCAAAGAAGCTTCAGAAGGAGATCTCAAAGGAATACTCGGTTACGAAGAAAGACCACTTGTCTCAATTGATTATGTCAATGACTCAAGAAGTTCAATCATTGATGGTCCCTCAATCATGGTGGTCAATAAAACTCAACTGAAAGTCTATATTTGGTATGACAATGAATGGGGGTATAGCTGTCGAATGGCAGATCTCGTTAGCTATGTCAGAAATCTCGAAAAGGATTAAAAATAAGAACATGCGATTAACGGCATGGCAACAATATGGAATCGTAACGACCAACTATTGGGCATTCACACTGACAGATGGTGCTCTCAGGATGCTAGTGATTTTTCACTTTCATAGCCTTGGATATACAACATTAGAAATCGCATTCTTATTCCTTCTTTATGAGTTCCTTGGCGTTATTACTAATCTGTATGGAGGTTGGATAGGAGCAAGGTATGGATTACGTCTAACACTTTGGGTCGGGACTCTTTTACAAATCGGTGCCTTATTGATGTTGATACCCGTTTCAAGTGGTTGGTCGAAACTTTTAAGTGTCATTTATGTCATGGTTGCTCAAGCAATTAGTGGTATAGCAAAAGATCTCAACAAGATGAGTGCTAAAAGTGCCATCAAAACAGTCGTTCCAGACTCCTCAGAAGACAATGGTGGAAATAATCAATTATTTAAATTGGTAGCCATCTTAACTGGTTCCAAAAATGCACTCAAAGGAGTTGGCTTCTTTCTTGGTGGATTGTTACTAACCAGTTTTGGTTTTAATAAAGCAGTTGAATTAATGGCAACCGGATTAGGTGTTTCATTTTTAGTGACATTGATTTTGCCTGAAGATATTGGAAAGATGAAAAGCAAACCCATCTTTAAAGACTTATTCTCTAAATCTCAAGGGATCAATGTAATATCTTTTGCACGTTTTTTTCTCTTTGGTGCAAGAGATGTATGGTTCGTAGTAGCACTTCCTGTTTTTCTTGAAACGTATTTAAATTGGAATTTTTCTGAGATTGGAGCGTTCCTAGGATTGTGGGTTATAGGTTATGGCTTTATCCAAGCTTTTGCACCGTCTTTAAGAAATTTATGGGGAAAGAAAACAAGTCCAGGAGTCTCTTCTGTTCAATTCTGGAGTACTGTCTTAACTGCTATACCTGCGCTAATAGCAATAGCACTATGGCGACAAAGCAACCCAGGAATAGCAATTACAGCTGGATTGATATTATTTGGGTTCATTTTTGCAATGAACTCATCAATACATTCATATATGGTTCTTGCTTATACGGACAAGGAAAACGTGAGTCTAAACGTAGGCTTCTATTATATGGCAAATGCGGCAGGGAGACTGATTGGTACTCTCATATCAGGAGTCTTATTCATGCTTGGAGCTAATGCCTCTATAGGGATGCAACTATGTTTATGGTGTTCAAGCTTGTTTGTATTCATCTCATTGTTGACTAGTTTACGACTACCACCAGTTTCAAGTGCTATAGCTATTGAAAAAGCCTAAGATCCCATATCAATTAAAAATAAATTGAATATCATACGAAAGAAATACTACTGAACCTCTGATTCTCGGTCATATTCAAGTCCAACTTCATTCATCCAAGCTGCTTTTGTTTTACAGTTTTTACTATGCTCGGCTAGATGTAATCCCTCAATCGAAATAAATAAAACTAGTAATGAAACTGGAACCCACCAAATGGGTGATCCAACTATTTCCCTCCAATTATTCAATGATTCTTTTTTTTTCATATTAAAGATCTTTTTTTTAGCTTAAGTTAGGAAGTGACTGGCTAGCAAAAAAAGACATTAATAAAAGGCTAATGCCTCCTTTTAATTTATAAGGAATTAATTTACTTACCAATACGCTTTACAGCAGCGCGAGATTTGGAAAGAATATCACCTTTTAGAGGAACAAAGCCAAGAGAAGGAGCCTTAGCCTGGGCTTTATCACTTAGTAGGTAGTTAAGTGAATCTTTAATGGCATCAGTGTTTCTACCATTACCAGTTTCGTAAGCAAGAATCCATGTAAGGGTTGCGATTGGGTATGCACCCTTGGCCTTAGGGTTAGGATTTTTTCCGGCTAGATTTTTATCTAGTTGTATTCCATTAAGAGCAATCGCACCAGCCTCAGCAGTTGGCTGTAAGAACTCTCCTGATAAATTTTGGAGAGCGGCTGCTTTGATTTCACCTCTAATATATGACTGGTTTACATAACCAATCGCACCAGGAGTGTTTCGAATAACGCCAGCGACACCAGCATTACCTTTACCACCAACACCAGCAGGCCAGGCGACAGATTTACCTGTACCAAGAGTCCAGGTCTTTGAGAAAGCTTGCATGGAATCTGTAAAAGCCTTCGTAGTACCTGAACCATCAGAACGATGCGCCCAAGTTAGTTTTCCTTCAGGGCAACCAACCTCTTTCCAGTTTGTAATGTTACCCATAGCAACACGAACGGCTTGCTCTTGAGTAAGTTTAAGATCGCAATCGTAGTTATAACCAAAGGCAATAGTGCCACCAACCATTGGGATTTGAACTAATCCACGCGTCACTTTTGCAATATCTGTTGCTTTCATCGGATCATCAGACGCACCAAAATTAACGGTTTCATCAATGAAAGCCTTACGACCAGAACCTGAACCAACAGCCTGATAGTTAACACGAGCTCCACGCTCTTTAGCTAAGTCTGAAAACCATCGAGTGTAAATTTTAGCGGGAAAAGAGGCTCCAGCTCCGCTGAGTCGAGCACCCGCAAGGGCACTTCCTCCTGAGCCAAGAATAATCAAAGAGGAAAGAACAATACTCTTCTTAGCAAAACTCATCAAAGGTCTGCGACGTAAAAGCAATGGAAGCATAGGACGCGAAGGCAATGATATCGATCAATATTCATTGATATAATCAATATAGCTTGATATGGGGCTTGCGCTAAAAAACTAGTTCAAAATAAAAATATATTTTGATGGAGCGAAGCGGTAGATTCACAGGCCATAATAGGATTGATACTTGGTTAAAACAAACCAATAGAACAATCAAGCATTTAATAAGAAGTTGAAAAACAAAGTAAAATATCTTCTAATAATTCTAGTCTTAATAATTGGCACATCTATATCTATTCGGCAATACAAAAACACATATCCAGATCCTAGTGAGAGAAAAGATTTATCTGTTAAAGGAATCTTTCTAGATTAAAAATGTTATGTTTACAAAAATACAAAACATAAATAAGGTTTAAGTGTATAAATTTAGACTAAAATAAAGGAAGAGTGAAGGGTTGAAGAAAGGAGGAAACCAAATGAGATGGCCACCGAATGCAGCTTGGACCTCAGCAGTAAAAAGAGAAGGTTATCGTCACTTTGAAGTTAAAAGCTATGGAGGCAAAAAAGATGAACGGTGGGTAGAACTATTTCCAGTTAACAACAACGAAATTCTTATAAGAGTTCCATGGTCGGAATTAAAAACATACTCAAAGTGGACAAGTGGATGGCTTCAGTTGCCAAAAGATGAAGATTGCGATGGAAACTAATCTTTAGAGAAAATAAAAAATAGATACTTTAAGTAATTATTCCTACACGGCTGATAGTGGTTTGTTCTTATATTTTTTGAACTTCTTAGGATAACCTTCTTTTTATACTGAGCTTTAGAAGGTTGTTTCTTTGAATAATAAACGTCAGTGCTCCCCCCCAGAAGCCAATCAATTGATGACCAATTCAATTAATTGCCTGACGTACATTAATTTTAAAATTTCCCTTTCTTTGATTGTTCTGTAGGACCGTACGTCTTGGGCAGGGAAACCGTAGAAACAATAAAACTCTTTTAAATAGACATTTAAAAAGGGCCTCAGGGGGCCCTTTTCCTTTACCGATTCTTTTGTAGAAGCTTCTGGATATTGGTGGCCTGGGGCCAAGTAACTAGTAGAAAGGTTTTGTACTCCGTTAGGGCACCTAAACGATGCAAAGGAGTTTCGACTGAATTGACGCACCTATATCATTGATCCTTGTCGCATCAGACGAATAACCTACTTATTCATTGAGAATGTTGGAGCAGGAACCAGAATTCAGTTCGCTTCTCTTAAATACTCAGGTGGAGTGTCGACCATCAATGGTGCCTCTGAGCTCAACAAACGTATCTTTGCTCTATTCGCACCTCAACGCAATCAGCCTTAATGCCCATTGCATTTCCACTTAACCTGATCAAAAATAGTAAGTTTGGGGTCAAGATAGTATTTAATCAATAAATCAAGAACATGAATCAGTCTCCAGAGAAAGAGAAGGGAATGAGCTTTATAAAAAAAGCTGGTAAATGGGCTCCATTAGTTGGAGGAGCATGGATTGTTCTAAATATTTTTGTTCCGTTAGCTTTACTTCGTATTCCTGCAGTCCAAAAATACTTAGTAGTACTGGAGGGCAAACTCCCTTTTGACATTCCAGGTATTGGTTAATGGCAACAGAGATTATTTGTTTTTTCTTGCTTGGTATTGCAGCACTGCTTCTAAATGCTGGACTCGACGCTCAAGTTCTTCCACTCTTTTGGCTAATTCTTCCATTAGTAATCAAAATAAGTTTCGACAATATAACCAGAAAGAAAGCTCTCCTCATCAACAAAAAAACGAAATAAAGGCTAAGGTCGTGAAAATCAGCCGAAAAGCTTTGAACGAGTTACAAGCATTGTCGCTATCAGGGGCATTAGCTGTATTTGCTATTACCTGGCTATTTTTTGGTTTTGGGGATGATGATGATGATGGAGGCGGGATGATGAGACCTGTCAGACAAAATGCTGATTAAAATCTGCTACTAATAAGAAACAGAAAAGCGACAATTTTAATAAGAAATTCCAGAAGATATTTTTACAAGTCCTAAAGCTAATCAAGCTTCTGATCAAGCATTAGCCTAAGTAATGAGAGCATGGGTATATGAAAAATTTTCTAATCAAATTAGTTTTATTCGTATTCATTGTTTTCTCTGGATTGAATAGTGCTGAGGCTGTAATACAAGGCTGGGTTCCACCAGAGGATTATGGAGAAGGTGACTCATATGAAATGGGAATGGAATCCGAGGAAGAAGCTCTAGGAATGGATTCACAAAGTGAAGAGATGAGTATGGAGGATATCTTTGGGGATGAACAAGTTTTTCCTTTTCCACCTGGTCTAGGCAATTAATCAAAATGCAAACATTCGCTTTAGTAAGGTAGATGCAGATAAATATCTAACTTTTAAGTTTGTTGAACTAATGGCAGCAATAAAAAAAGACTCAGAGCCTCTAGATAACTTATCGAGTGAAGAGATAGAGGATATTGTCAGATCAAACGAAATCTTGGATCAAGAAAATGAAAGACTAATCAAAGAAGAAGAAATAGAGGCACAAAAATTCTCAAAGACAAAATCTACAAAAAAATTGCTTAGACGATTAAGAAGATCTCCACTTGAAGTGATAAATCGATCACTATTTTTTGTATTCATTGGTAGTTTTATATTCTCCTTTGTCTCTGTTTACTCAATCAATAAATTGTGGTTTACCTTTTATGTCATCAGTGCCTTCTCATGTGTGCTATACACTCCAAATAGACAAGCCCTCAAGGAACTAATTGCAGCATGGCCTAATATCGAAGATCTCTTAAAAAAAAGAAGTCTATGGAAATAAATTATTGAGACTTGTAGGCCATTGATTTGAAAAAATTTTTTTGAGGTATGTCTGATCTATCCTAAATTCATAATTGATTCAAAGGTAATGGATAAGAAAGGAGCCAAGGGGTACTGGATCTCAACTGCAAAGGTTATTAATCAAGAATTATTTAATGAATATGTCGTAAAAGTTGGGCCATGGCTCAAAGAAAATGGTGGGGAGGTATTTGCGAAAGATACAGACCCAATAGGAAAAGAAAAAACTGAAGATTCAAACCTAGCCGTCATTTGTGAATTCCCATCAATGCGAATAGCAGTAGAAGCTTATGAATCCAGTGAATATCAAGAGCTATCAAAGCTACGTACAGCCGCGACAGTTAATTCTACATTCACAATCATGGAGGGATTGGACGAGGCGACAAAACTTAGAAGAGCGATGGGAATGTAGATAATGGCATCAGCCACTTCACCATTCATTTCACATGGATGGATAGATGGATGAATTGATCTAATTCCTTACCGCATTAAAACTCAAGGAGGCATATTTTGATGAGCACTCAAAATAGAAGTGACGATCTAGAACTAGTTAGTAAAAACCTTGAATTAATTATTAGTTCGAACAATTACCAATTAGCCCATGAAGATAGAGAGTTACTCAATAGTGATGAAATGAGAGGGGTACGAATGCTTCTAGAAATTAATAAACCAGAAAAAATCCTTGAAGAACAAAATATTTTGTCAACAATCATCGTCTTTGGAGGTGCAAATCTATCTGATAAAAGCTCTATAGAGAACAGAATTGAACTAGCGAAGAACTCTCTCACCAAAGATCCGAGCTCATCTAATTTACAGAGAGAAATAACACGTCTAAAGAATTTACAATCAATATCTCATTACTACGATTCGGCCAGAGAATTCGCAAAGATTGTCTCCAGACAAAACCAAAAAGAACACTGCAATTCACATGTAATTGTAACTGGTGGCGGCCCAGGGATTATGGAGGCTGCCAATAGAGGCGCTTTTGATGCCGACTGTAAATCCATAGGTTTAAATATAAGTCTCCCAAACGAACAACATCCCAATTCATATATCACTCCAGGACTTTGCTTTAAATTTAATTATTTCGCCTTACGAAAATTTCATTTTGTAATGAGATCAGTTGCAGCAGTATTTTTCCCAGGTGGATTTGGAACATTTGATGAACTATTTGAATTACTGACTCTTCGTCAAACAGGAATGAAAAATCAAATTCCAATTATTCTTTTTGGTCGAGATTATTGGTCGAAAGTAATCAACTTTCAATTCCTATCAGATCACGGACTTATCTCAGATGAACATATGAGTCTCTTTCAATACGCCGATAGTGCTTCAGAAGCATGGCAGATTATCAAACAATAGACGTATCATCTGATAATGGATTGGAAAACATCACTAGATTGGTATTGTTCAGGCAACATTCTCGAGAAAGAGGATCTTGAGCTTTTAGAAAAACAGTATCAAAAGGTAATTAATGAAATAGACACGAATCATGCCCTTGAACTAGCTCCAAAACATATTTGTAATCAAACCAATATTCCAGAGGGAAGTTCTTGGTTTACAGCAGTAGCAGTTGTACTTGATAGATTAAATCCTGTTAAGACTGGCAAGCCAAGAAGTTTAATTGTTGATCAATTAAGAGGAAAGCAAAGCAGTTAAGCCCTCTTTATACAAAAAAGTTGAACATAAAAGGCCCGATGCCCAACAAAGTCCCCTAGCTGGAGGAATATCTCCGACATAAGCACCGATATAAATAAACCTCACGAATGGGTGAACCCACGCAGCTATAACTGCTACAGGAGATACAACACCAGCAATCAGACATAGCAAACACGCAGGAGCGTGAAGAGTTATGCTTTCCCAGCAATTTTGATGACACCAAACAGCTCTTTTGCCAAAATCGGGGAGCTCATCAAATAAAGCTCTTGGAGCACTCATATTTTCGGCCGAATATCCAGCTTTGACTCGGCCATAAGTTAGTGGCCCAATTGAAAGCAAAACAACAACGGCAGACAGACAAAGGCTCCAAGCAAAAGCTGTTTCCATGGAATAAAAAATGATATTCAGAGCTTAAGAGAGGCAGAGTCAAAATGAGGATGAAGGTTGGGTTTAAATTGATAAGCTCAAAGTTAATACAAATAAAGTTTTCAAATAGAGGATAAAAACACAATATTTAGTTCATAAACTTGTTATCCTCTGGAAGTCATAAGAGTTCTGCTCGACCAAATAACCCATTATTAAAATCAATCCAACCATGGACTGGGATTCTGCAAAACAACATTGCAACGAGCGAAACTGGCAATGGTCATTGGAATTAATCAATCAGGCTCAAAAGGAGATGGAAGAGTTAGAAACGAAACTAAAAAAATGTGAGGATCAACAGAAAGCGAATCGTTTATATAACGCATGTAATTACTAATGGAAGAAATGAGCGCAACAATAGTTCCATTGGGTTCCCTTGCACTTATATTTGCTGTGATTTCAATCCTTGTCTTCCTTAGGAAAGCAAGTATCGCAAGACAAGCTGATGAGTCTATAAAAAATAGAATGGAAGCAAAAAGAAATGAAAAGACAGAGAGTCTTGAAGAACAAAAAAAACGTTTAGAGCTTTTGCTTAAGAAATAAAAAGATACCTATTTACAAATTATCGTCGCTTATTTTGCCAATTCTTTTGATCGGATTAGACCCATCTCTGTGATTTGCTGGATCAAATGGAAAATTTGTATCTGGTCCTAAAAGATCTTCAATACTTTTTGAATCCATTGAACTTTGATCATTTTCAATAACAACATCCGATGTCATTAACACCGGCTGTGCTTCAACTGACTGGAAGCGAACACTAATTACTAAAAATAGGGAAAGAAATAATCCAAACAAAGTTTTTATAACACTTTTCATTGAGTAGTAAAAGATTAACGATTTGCTCAAGGAAAGTATATTTCCTTATGTCCTATCAACTACTAGTCCTCAAAAATAAGACATGCAGGTGAGGAAGGATTTAAAGCACACTCTCTCTCCCAGTATGAAGCGATCGCTGTCATTCCCCTTTTGACTGCCTCGTGTTTTCCACCTATGTCACCCATATTTTCTATGGGGACACTAAATGAAGTTTGAAGTTTCATAGTTTTCATCTTCAATTATTCTCGGTATAAATCATCAAGAAGGCCTAAAGCAAGTGAATTTATCCTCATCTTTCTCTTAAATTATTTTAGAGTCATCAATTAAAATAATTTTTAATCTGGAAAAATCAATTTTTGAGATCTGATGAGCTGCTTAAAAAAACAAAATCAACTCAAGTAATTAAGGATTATGAGAAGTGACTTCAACAATAATTTCAATAATGACATTAGGCATTGCTATTACAAGTATTTCAGTTTGGTGGGTCAGAACAACCCTCAAAGAAGGCAAAAAGGCACTTGAAGAAAGCCAAAAAGAGAATCTAGACAATTAACACTTTCATAGATTTAGGTACAAAGAAATGCTCTGAGAAAAACCATTTGAACATTTAGAAAAAAAGCAACCTCACTTAACTAATGGAGGAGCTAAGAAACACATTCTTCAGACCAACGAAGAGTTACTTCTTATTAAGGGCAGCCTTAACCTTTGTGGGAGACGATGCCTTAAGTTCCTTATTTATCTCATTTTTTACGTTCATCAAGAACTTTAATACGAGCTTTATAGCTCTCTTCTAGTCTTTTTCTGGAGTCATAGATGTTGTCTAGTTCCTCTTGACGTTGATTACGCTTAAGCTCTTCAAGCATTATCAGAAACCACATAAACAGTTCTGGTAGGTGCAATTAAAGAATCAGAGAAAAAGTATCGAAGAGTGAAGTGTACATAACTTTACTTTCGGAGGACACAACTACTATGTCCTAAATTAATTTATTAGGGATGAGGCATACCGTAGAAATTGATTCGGTAAATACATCTCACTTCGTTTGCTACTAAACAAAAGTTAGGTATACCGACCTCTAAACTTTTTCACAAACATCTCTTGAAAGTGACAACAAAATAATGGCTACATATTCACTCTTTCTTGGAATCCTCGTGATAATCATTTCGTGGAAAATTTACAATGACTGGGCTTCTGGTCTGGCAGGGTTTATCTATGGAGGCATCTTATTTTGGAGCATCAAATTATTAGTTGAACTCATTAAAACATTATTTGGATAAAAAATAATTTCTCTATTGAAATTAAATAAAACTACTGAAACCATGTTTTAAGCCCCAAAAGATAGTCACCAAAATTGCTGACAAAGGTAGTGCGATAGCGAGTGTGATATTGATTGTTCTAAAAATCTTTCCAACTCCATTACTCGTATCTTTAGAAGGATCTACGATAAGTGGCATAGCGTATACGTATTTTTTTATTTATAGGCGCAATTTTCATTCTATTGGTTAGATTGTCGCAATTATCGAGACAGTCTCATGTATTTATTAGGTCTTGGACTATTAGTGTTAAGTACTTGGTATCTGATGAAGCTATACACAAATTTCAATAACGATCCTATAGCTAAGAAAGAAATCGAAAATGCATGGCAAGAAGCCCAGAAAGAGGCAAAAGGTAAAAATCCTTTTGCTCCAGGAAGAATTAAAGATGCTCTCAATGCATATAAAGCCGATATGAATAAGAAAGATACCTAAAAATAGAAAAAACCAAAGAGATCATAATTATTCCTAGAAAGTGGTTAAATTATGATTTTGATGATTTCGTAGTGACACCCTCATTAGTTTTAATGGATTATGTAAACAGAAAGACATTAAATAACGAACAACTAGAATATCTCGAACAAGTTTTAAAAGCATCTATTCAGAAATTGAAATTCACTGGTATAGAACCAGTTATCTCTAATAACAAAATATGTGATGCAGCTCTCATTTCCCAAGGCTCCTATGAAATAAGTTGTATTGCGTCCATACTTGATATGCTTCAGCCAACTGAAAAAACAATGGAACGCAAAAAAAAGGTATTCAACGCTCTATGCAATGCAGGTTTAATAGTTACTGATTAAAAGAAGAGATCTACCTGAGCAAACAGTTCCAAACAAATATTAACAAGATATCTACAAAAAATACCAGCGAGAGGCATTGAACCTCTCATGCCGCCTGACGGTCTGGGTAAGCGTTATTTAGCAGCTTCAGGTGCTTTTCTGACTTTGCGTGCACGTCTAGCAGGTCTACCAGCACTTGGCTTAACAACTGCAGAAACCTCAGCTTTAGCTTTGGCTGCAGCCTTTTTAGCAACAGGCTTTTTAGCTACTGCTTTCTTTGCTGTTGCCTTTTTAGCAACCGTTTTTTTTGCAACAGCTTTTTTTGCTGTGGTTTTTTTTGCTGCAGCTGCTTTTGGAGCAGAGCCTTTACGTGTGCGATGAGAAAGAATTAAAGCCCATTCATCAGCGCTAATATTTGCTGGCTTATTTCCATGAACCTCAGAAACTTTAGCTGCTTTTTCGATATCTTTAATTAAGTTTTTCCAAGAAGCTGCGTAACGTTTATCAGATTGAGATTTAGCACCGCTTTCAACAAGGGTTTCAACGACTTGAGAAGCAGTAACCTTCTTACGACGTCTGTTAAAGATCTCCTTTTGCAAGGTAGCAATCAAGGCATCACCTTTAGCACTAACTTTGATGGATAACTGAGACATAACTCAATAATTACTTTCCTTATACATCTATCACATATAGGGTATTAAATTCAATAGTCAATGGTTAATCGACTACTAAATTTTCATATATCTATCAATATCTATATAAAGTGACATCGTTAAATAATTGGATCTTGACTATAAAGCCATATCAAGTGGGCAAGAGAAAAGCAAAAGCTAATACAAAAACAATCCTAGTAAATAGAGCCAATAAACCTCACATACTGATCAAAGATGGCATGGGAACACTAATAAGCAAATTGATCTATTCAAGTGTCAGGCTACCTCTGGACACCAACCAATCTCTTTCTCTCGTTGCCGCATCCAAAGAAGACAACGTGAAATCAAATGGTCTCCATGAGGAATAAGACGATGATGTACATGACACGAAAGAATTATTCTGCGATGATTGTCGCTGGAACAATTGAAATGTTGACATGTCAAGCAAACGCAAGCTGAACATGTTTTTTTGAGAATCTCTTTCTCAAGGAATTGCCACTCTTCTTCTTGACCGAAGATCTAATCGGTGCAAGTTTCTTTGGGGTGAGTCGTAGACATTGACCAATTCCAATAGGCTGGGCTACGGCAGATGCCCATTCCTCAGCCTTAAAGACAGCATACGGGGAAGCAGATGAAGTCATTTACCTTTAGCAGTACACATGTACTAGCAAGAATTAATAGGTAATGTCAAGTCATATATTTCAAAACATCTAATATACGTCGCTTGCAATACCAAAAATCGAACAAACTAAATGCTCAAACACGATGAATATTTCAAGCATATAAAGGCTAATTAAAAATAGTTAAATGTATAGGTCCACCACAAAGCAAAATAAGCAAAAAAAAAGCCCTCATCTCATGAGGGCAAAATAAACTGCTGAAGGATCCCCATCACCCAGCTTTTCAAAATAATAATCAAATCAATCAGATTAGGCAACATTAAAGCACCATATGTTTTATCTCAGGCTTAAACGAACACCATCTGTAGGGGGGGGTTGATTTATCTGAGAAATAGAGTTAGAAATAGTATCCCCATCACCCAGACCCGCAGGACACCATACCTAGGGTCTTTTTTATTGGAAACCCTTTTATAGAAAGATTTCGTCAATATTAAGCATATAGGAGCTGTGGAAAACTTATGTTATTTGAATGAATTTGTGAGCTACAAAAATATGTCCTTACCTAAATCTTCAGAAAAATAGCTTGTAAATGTTTATAAACGATTAATTAAAAAATCCCTTCTCAATTAAGTAAAAGGTTCTAAATCTTTTAATTGATAGGGAATGACAATTGCGCTGAAGAAATTGAATAGATCGAAATATCGAATAAATCCAGTTGAAATCTTGATGTGATTACAAAAAATGATTGATCTCAAAAAGAAATATCAAAAAAGAACCAATTGAAGCCAGAGGCCTTCGAAGTCGTAAGTATTCTTTCTATAAGCCAAATCAACAAGAAGATTTCAAAATTAGTAGAGGTCGTTTCTCAAATTTTCTGACGTGTCAAAGGTGCTTTTATCTAGATGGAGTAAGAGGTCTTGATCCTCCAGTGACACTAGGTTGGACTCTTAATGAAACCTCTGACCTGTTTCACAAAAAATAATTTAACGATTGCAGACAAAAGCAGGTTCGACAGAGTATTTGCATCTAAAGGACTATTTGTTTTGTTCCATTTGATCATCATGAAATAGATAACTGGAGAAACTCACTTCATCGGGGACTAATGCATCGTTACAAGGTTACCGGAATAATTTTTACTGGAGGTGTAGACGATATTTGGCAAGACACTATTACAAGACAACTAATAATTGTGGATTACAAATCAAAACTAAGAAAAGAACGAGTAGATAAGAAAGATTATTTAGAGGATCCTTTTCACGAGGTTATAAAATTCTAATGGACTTTTATGCTTACTTACTCTTGGGATGGGTTTAGTGTTCATCCAATATCTTATTTTCTAGTTTGCAATGCAAAAAGGGATGAAGATGAATTTATTAAGACCATGCGTTTTGATGAATATCTTGTCCCCTACAAATGGAGCAATGATTGGATAGAAAATCGACTATAAAATAGTCACACTAATAAATCAATCAGAGATTCCAGAATCAAATCCTTCATACAAGAACTGAGCTTATGTAGATCAATATTCGAAAATACTATTTTCAAGAAATTCAAGTAAAAAAGAAATTACACAAGGAACTTTGCCATTATTTTATGAACGCTAATAGTTTTAAAATGATCCTGATCAAAAAGCGTCTAAAGGATTAATAGGATGTGCGGAAGATATCAGCTATTAACTAAATTTATAAATTTACCTGAACTTTTAAAAAAAGATGTACCAAGGGGATTGAGTCAAAATTATGAACCACAAATATTAATCAAACCAGGTTCTCCAATTCTTGTTCTTAAGAATGAAGGCAAGACACAAACATCCATAATGCTATGGGGGTTTATATCTGAGTGGAGTAAAGATCCTTTTGATAACACAAGGCCAAAGCCATTTAACGCGAGATCAGAAAGTGTTGAAGAGAAGAAACTTTTTCGTGCAAGCTGGAGGCATAAGAGATGTTTGATACCTGCCAGTGGTTTTCTAGAAAAAGGTCATCTAATAGGTAGAAAAGATTCTCAAACTTTCTGGTTAGGAGGACTTTGGAATCGATGGATGTCTAAAGAAGGATGTGAACTAGAGAGCTGTTGTGTGCTAACGACCGAACCAAATGATTTAGTCAAACAATTTCATAACCGTATGCCCGTTATTATTCCAAATGGGCTAGAAGAAGATTGGATCTCTTCAGTTAAAAGTCCTCAAGACCTTAAAGCTTTAAAACCGTTAATGACTAAATGGGACCCAGAAGAATGGACAGCCGAGCCAATAAACAAACCTAATGCAGACCAATTATCCTTCCTATAAAATCAAGACCAAAAAAGGGCTTATACAAGCCCTTTTGTACATTTTATAAGATCAGGACTTCATTGATCGTGATGCACTTCTGCCGAGCTAGGCATTTCATGGGCAGAAGACAATTTCTTCAAAGATTGAGATCCACAAATAGCAGACAGAGCGATCACAACCAATGATACAGTGCTTAACAACTGAAGCACTATCGGGAGATGTGAATTAATTCTTTCTCTAAAGGTAGTCATTTTGGAAGTTAATTAACACTCCATTCAAACAAAAAGAATAAGCACAGTCCATAGCTTGTTTATTATGAACTAAATAGCTAAAAGCAAAAAAATAAGCATAAATAAATTTAGTCCTACCGTTAAGAGTGATGTACTTGGTTTATATTCATTAGCCAAAATTAGGGACTCACTCTCTTATTGATTTCTAATTATGACCTATATATTCAAAAGTCTCATTAGATTCATAATGAAAATTAGATATTGAAAGAAATCACATGAATAAATAAATGTACAATTAAGCTAATAATTAACTCAAAACTATTCATGGCTGAAAATTAATAAAGCCTAAAACCACTAGACGTCAGATATCTGATTAAAATTACCCAAGCAAAATTAATTACAATGGACGTAAATAAAATTGATCTTCCTTCTCTAGAAAAACTTAAAGATTTAGAAAAAAGGGCAAGAGTAGATGGGAGTGGCATTGAATTTGACTCTCTAATAGGACTATGGAAATTTAATTCAGTTTGGAAGCAGGGATCAGATACAGAAGACACGATTTCAAGCACTTTGCTACAGGTTCTTTCGGCCTGTCTGGAGTTGAAGAAAGATACACAGAATCCAGAAGAAGAGAAATTTACTATCGCCAACGCAATTAAACTTGGATTACTTACCTTGAGATTCAGTGGCTACGCAAATTTAGAAAGGAAACAGCCATTATTACCCTTCTCTTTTGATTGCATTCAAATAAAACTAGCTTCATTGACTATTTTAAAAAGATCTCTACCGGCACCGGATCAAAAAAAGAGACCATTTTTTGCACTAATAGCTATGGATCCTAATGGCAAATGGTTATCAGCAAGAGGGAAGGGTGGAGGACTCGCTTTATGGGTACAAGATAATTAATCTGCTATTCAATATTTGAACAATTATTTTTGCTGAACAAATTATCTAAGGTATTTATTAGAACAATCAATTTCCCCGATCATATATTGATATTTAGCTAAATGTCATAAAAAAGTAATTACATCAACTAATAACTTTATTTCTGAGACAGATCCTATCAATAGAATTTGGATGCTCACGAACAAATTTGTTGAACTCGATTGCCAGCTGTCTAGCTTCAAAAGCATCAATAGCATAAAACCCTAACTCATGTCTTTTGTTATCCAAGTCTCGGTAGCTAACAGCATATCTTTTACAGGATGTAATTGGTCTTGAGGACATTTTTTCAAAATCAAATATTTAAATATTAAAGGCTAAAAAATAGTTCTGATAGAAATCTACCGAACAATGTTTGGACAGGAAACCGAATCTAAAACATGTTAATGATTTAGACCAAATAGATCTCAGTTAAGTTCCAATCTAACTACGTGATAAAAATAAGCGCTAATAATCTAAGCTAAACAACGTTTTATAGATTTTACAATAATTCTAAAAAACTGAAAACAACGAGGACCATAAATAATCAATTATAAAAAAAACTAATTATATTAATAATTTTTACTTTATGTATTTGGTATTTCCTTACTTACAGTAAGAGATTTGAAAGGTAACTTAAAAATGTTATTCGATTTAATTAAAGTTATGACTTTAGATATATACAAAGCGATTGTAAAAGCTTCAGAGCAAGGAAATTTATGTGGAATCAAGCTTACCGATTACTAGCTGTGTTTAAATTCACCAAGTTTAAGTTTATTCAATTAATTTATTGTGGAACCTCCCCATTTTAATTTTTATTTATTGGAATAATATTAATACCCATAGAGTCTTATAATTCAATTTAAATTTTTTAGCAACTTAACATTTGTATAAAAAAAGTTCTTTTAGTAGAGAAATACTTTATGAATATGGTCAATCTCTAATTTAGATATTACAAACTATTAATGAACTTAAATGGCTAGAAAGAATAAAACTCTGGAATATGATACGTGGATATTACATAAGTACACAGCCCGTATTTTATTAAGCGGCTTTACACTGAACACTACTATTGTCGGTCCAAGTCCAAGCAGACTTCTCCATTGTAGATAAATCGACTCTGTGGCTGGCCATCCAGTCTCCATTGGCTTCTATAAATTTCTCAATATTCCCCTCTGGGTGCTGATGAATAACAATAATTTTTTTAGGGTCTTCATCACTACACCCTCTATATAAAGGCTGAATATTAAACTCTCTATGCCTTCTGGTAGCCTCATTGCTATCAAATATTGCAGCCCACTCATCAAAGGTGCTTTCAACCTTAAAAGTAAAAACTGAGGTGACAGTAGAAGACATCGATAATCTTTTATATGCGCAAACAATACCCAAACAAAACACAACTGACTAACAGTTGTTGTAAAAACTAGATAAAAAAGAAAAGTTTCTGCTAGAAATAGCTGATGCAGATAACAAGAAAAAACCTCAAACGAATCATCAACTTGATTGTTGTTTTATTTGTTGCCACTGTTGGGTTCATCAAAGTAAAACACCCCTTTAGTTATTTAGTTGGTGTTCCGGTTGCCAGTTGGGTCGTTTATCTATTATGTAATGCAATGTGCACAGATATTCTTTTTGGAGAAACGATAGGATGTTCAAGAAAAAGTATTTTCAAGGAGAAATAAGGTAATTATGAATTAAAGCTTTCTCAATCATTGACAAAGAAAATATGTCCAAAACCTAAAAAGTACTAGCAAAGACAAACTAAAGTTAAAATAAGGAAATGAATAATTAAAACTACTATTAAATTCTTAGAAAAACTAAAATGCTATTGTCTTTACTCAGTTGGAAATAATCCTTCTATTAGCTGAATTAATACCTTGTCTTTTAATAGGCTATTTACTCGGACGTTTAAAAAAAGATTTATCCCTGACGATTTCTCGGCCTCTTATTAGCTATGGAATTCCTATCAGCTTGATGGGAATATTACTTAAGTCTGGCCTTAAATTACCTTTGGTACAATCTGCTGCATTAGCATTGGTAGCTATTGGCTTTTTAATGGCTATATTAAATAGTTTTTCTGCTATTAAAAACTTTGTCCCAAACAGAACTCTTCAATTAGGTAGCGCTTTTGGAAATACAGGATATTTCGGAATACCAATTTCACTAGCACTACTTCCAAATCATGCATTGATTTACAGTATAGGTTTTGACCTTGGTGCGACATTAGTAATTTGGAGTATCGGACCAATACTGCTAACAGATCCTTCCAATATTTTAAGTTCTAATAGATATTGGAAAAATTTCATAAAAGCAATATTTAGCAGCCCTGCTGTAAAAGGATTAATTGGCGCATTAATTGTTCATTCACTTCCATGGGGTGAACAAATAACAGAATTACTATGGATACCTTCAAGGATTGTAATTGTATTAGCACTGGTAATCGTTGGAATGCGTCTAAGTTGGCTTAGGAAAGCAAATCTCTCAAGAATAAAAATCCAAATAATATTCATAAAAAATGCTTTAATCATGAAACTGGTTGGATTGCCAATAATTATGTTGATCATTTCCGCAGCATTCAGATTACCAAACGTAATGCGAGAGGCTTTAGTACTTCAATCAGCTGCGCCAACAGCAATATCTGTTTTACTAATATCCAAAGTAGCTTCAAAAGATGAGGAGGAAGCCACATCTCTTGTTGTCTTAAGTACGATCATCTCACTCATATCAATCCCTGTTTGGTTGATGATTTTAAGATTGTAAAAAGTTAACAACTATCGCCTTTTATCTCAGTTTGTCTAAGTTGTAAGAAATACAATTCTTTTAATGACCTCAGCTACAGCAACAAAAGCGACAGCAAAGAAAACAGCGGCAGTAAAATCATCAGGAGTAAAATCTCAATCAATTTATTCATCAACTCAATCAAGATTTGCCAGTTCAAAGCTAATTCAAAACTTAGGCTCATCTAATGATGGTGTTCAATTCGATTTTTCAAGTTCGTTAAGAACTGCTTATGGGAGAGACTAAAAGAATATGGACCTTTTAAAAACACTTTTTACAGTTTTCATATGTCTAGGTATTGGATGGGCAATTTCTAAAGGGATAATGTTTGGTTTGACTCACATTTAATGTGCCTAAAGAATGGGATCCTACAAACGAAAAACTTGAAGTGATAGAAAGTGCATGGATACAAGTTAAGGACACATGCGAAAAAATAAAAGAGCACACAACTGCAACTGAAAAATATATTTCAAAAATGCTTAACGAAATAGCTGATCATTATCAAGAAATTAATGGCTAAAGAATGGGAACCAAAAGAAGAACATCACGCAGTTATTGCAAGGACTATAGAGTTTATTTCTGATGAACTAGCTGAGTTACAAGAGGTTTTACACTGTCCAAATTCATTTATTGTTGAAATAACTAATAGGGTAGTATCTCAATATAAAACAAATCAAATCATCATTAGAAGAGATGAAGAATAAATGGAATTTCTGCAATCACATGATTTAAACCAATGGGGACTTTGGACACCTCTTATTGGAGGTATTCTTGTTTACCTTGGCTTAAATCTAAAAATCACAGAAGTTGATCCCAATGAGTAATAAAGAAATGAAAAATCAGTACTACGATAAGAAAAAGTTCAATTTGTAAGAATTGTAGTTTGAGATGAAACAAGGAACTATTGAATTAATTTTTTTTGCTCTTATATTCTTGAGTCTTCAATATTGGTGGATAAGGATGACAATTAAAAATGGTCGAACTGGAGAGGTAGATAAATGGGGACAAAGAACAAACAAAATAAAACTAAGTGAATTGGAGAAAGCGAAGCAGGATTTAGAAAAACTTTTTAGATCTTAATTTTCAATTGTACGAAAACTCATTAAAGAATGAATTATCAAATCTTGCTTGAAAGCTACGCTGCTGGCGAAGGTATTAATAAAGACGAACTATTATTACTAGAATTAGAACTATATTCTCAACTAGAATCTATTAAGCTTTCTCGCACTCAAGGTTGCACAGAAAAGGCACCAAAGCACATTTGTGAGGCAGCTCAAGTATGCGAAGGTAGTAGTTGGATCACATGCTTTGCTTCAATACTAGATAAGACCAATCCCCTTTCTCTGGGCAAGAAATCAAGAGGAGCAAAAGTCATTGATGCACTTCTAGATAACAATTATTTAATGAATTAAAATATGAAAGAATATTATCAATTCATTTATAAATAGACAAATTATTAAACAAATCCAATGAACAATAGTGAAAGTCGTGAAGAGAGGAAAAAACGTTTTAAAAGTCTTTCAAGTGCAGAAAGAAAAATTTTGATTAGAAAGAAACTAGAACTACAAGGTTTAACAGAGGGAAGCGGTGTGAGGGAAAAGGATCAGTCTTCTTATGATAAGGAAGAAATGATAGATTTAATTTTGTTAACAAGATGTTTTCAAAAAAATAAATTTTAATGACTTATCCAATCAAAATTTGTTTTACGAAATTAGTGCTTGCAAAATTGTCATATGAATAAACCTATTAAAAAAAATGAGATTACCTTTGCAAGGTTTGCTGTTCGTACTCTTGCTATTTCTGCAAGCACCCTCGCTCTATTTGATTTTCTTAGGGGAGACTATCAAGCTGGAGGACTTCTGGCACTTGGATGGTTAACAATCGTGATCGGAGAGAAAAGGATATTTAATCGAGAAAACAAATGAATAAGCACAAGAAAATTGCTAACTGTTAAAGATCAATAAATAGATCTATAAAATTCATTTAGCTTTTATTCGCTATGCCACCATAAAAAAGGAAAAAGTATATAAGTCTTTAAATATTGAGGCAATTTATTCCAACCCATTAGTTCTATGAGTGAGACAAAAAAAAATAAGAACTTCAATCTGAAAGAGATGAGATTCAAGTTTAATGATCTATTTACTGGTATTGCGTTGCTGTTGTGTGCATTTTTATGTGCGTTTAGCCTTGCACTAATTTCAATAAGATTAGGGCCAATAGCTAAATGGGCCAATTATCAGACTATTTGCGTTGAACAAGAAAGTTTAAAATCTCCAATCGAATGGGCAGTACGTAAATGCAATGGAAGGTCAAAAGTTTATCAAGTGAAGTGAAGCTAACTCAATAAAAGTTGAGTTAAGAATTTTCACCATTCAGATGATCACGTTTTTCTTAAGAAGCAATAACATGAAGTCAATTATTTGTCTAGAGCCAAAACAATAGAAATCCCGCCAAAAGTCCAGACATATGACCTAACAAACTAATACCAGGTAGGAATGACCAAATAATTCCAATCACTGTCAGAATAGAAATAGGTTTAAGTAATCTTGGATCTTTCTTTAGCTCGCATCCAATGTAAACAAATTTTTTCTTTCCATAAATTGTAGTCATTAGAATAAATGCGTCGATACCAAATAAAACCCCACTAAATCCAATAGCTAGAGACATTGGATTTCTATAAACGAAAATATCAAAGCACCAACAAATGAACGCTTGAAGAGGCATGATCAATATAATAAAAGCCATAAAGAAATAGTCACTTTGAAGGCTTAAAGATTTAAGAAAATATCTAGCTACGATAATTCCAGAGATATTTGCTAATAAATGATTAAAATCACCATGAAAAAAATGGGAGGTAATAATCCTGTATGGCTCATAAAACAATCGACCAGACCAATAAGCAATAGAAGTTTTATCAATTATTCCTAAGAAATCTGATGCAACGAAGCAAAAAGTGCAAGCCAAAAAGGGTACAAAATATTGCCAATCATCATTTGAAATTTTCTGAAGCATTAGTAAATAGATTTGCCAATAATCAAATCGTACTTCGTGAATATGATCTATTGAAAAACGAATAGGGCTAATGCTTAAACTATGTGAATAAGCTAAAATATTTAACTATCAAGAACATCACCCATAAAGAAAAGGACTAAGACCTAAGGTGAACAAATCTATTATTGATATAAATGAAAATTGATGTAAAAAAGAGACTAAATCTCAATAGTTATGAATGGTGGAGAAACCACCGAAGGTTTGTAACCCTTGGATTATTTCTTGCAATTTTTGCAGGGTATGTCAGAGGTCCTTCAGCGAAAGACTTCAAAGTGAATGATATTTGCGGACGTCTAAGCGCTGATTTAATTACAGGGGAAAAGGCTGCAAGAGAATTGAAATTAGGAAAGAAAAGAATCGATGGACTAAAAGGAGAGGAAGCTGATATTACTAATCACTACTACCATGCCAAGTACTACTGCCAAGGCTACACAAAAGGGAATGTAGGATTGGGATTCTAATGACATTTACTAATATAGCCAGAGAAAAGCATTGCACTTTTCAGGCCGCTTTAACGGATCTGGCTTTTTGTCTAAGCTTTTACAGCTTTAAGACTAACTTTTCTTGCACGCTTCGCAGGTCTTCCTGCTAAAGCCTTAGATGCTCTCTTTGAAACTGAATTTGCGCTTGAAGTTGTTTTTTTAGCTTGAGCAGTAGCTACTTTCTTAACTGCTGTTTTAACTTTAGAAGTCTTAACTTTTGCTTTAGCAGCGCTCTTCGCTGGAGCGGCTTTAGCTACTGCTTTCTTTGCAATTACTTTTTTACCAGCAGTTTTTTTGATAGCGGACTTTTTAGCAACAGTTTTCTTGACAGCAGCTTTTTTAATTGAGGATTTTGCTGAAACTTTTTTAGCACTCGTAATCTTACGAGTACGGTGAGAGAGAATCAAAGCCCACTCATCAGCACTAACATTTGCAGGCTTATTACCATGGATCTCAGAAACTTTTGCAGCTTTCTCAATATCCTTTATTAAGTTTTTCCATGAAGCAGCATAACGCTTATCAGATTGTGACTTAGCACCGCTTTCTACAAGAGTTTCAACAACTTGTGATGCTGTTACTTTTTTTCTTCTTCGGTTAAAAATTTCCTTTTGAAGGGTAGCGATCATGGCTTCGCCTTTAGCGCTAACTTTGATACTTAATTGAGACATTGGATTAAGAATTACCTATATACAACATCTAGCACATTGTGGGTATCCAAACCGAACAATCTATTTACATGTAGATGTAAATAGCATTTGCATCTTATAAATTTACATAAAAAACTATTCATTTAAAGACATAAGGAGCACAAAAAGAGAGTTATAGGCTTGATTAGAAAATAGATAGGTAAAGTCTCACTTAAGGAGAAAATAACTATCAAGAAGGAATTAAAATTAATTGATTTTCTAAAAAGTAAGCAAAAATCGCTATAAAAACACAAAAAACAAAAATTTGGGCAACAAATTAGCTATCTATTGAAAATGTTCTTTCTAATTTTGCTTTTATTTGCTTTAAAGACGGTTCTGAGACCTTGAGAATTTTTTTATAGAAGCCAAAAAGTTTAAGACACGCCAAGGGAACAAATATTGTCAGTAGTAAGGTTTTAGTTTCAATCATATAAATGTTATAAGCCAAATCGATGAGAAACGCTTAAATATTACTTGGTAAAGCTATATGTATATAAACTGAAGGTCTTTAGAAAATTTTAGTTAAGGTCAAGGTGTTAAGTACGAATTAACCAATTCAATAAAATGCAGGACAGGAAGGATCTCAAAGCCCTTATTTACCAGGTAGCCGCAGCAACAGATAGAGGTCAAAGGATGAACGCGATGATTGCTCCTATGTACCAAAATAAATTAGTAGAGATGAATAAACTTGTTGACAATCTCCTACCCCTATCAGATGAAATATCTCAGGATTCTATTGAAGGTGAATGGGAGCTTATTTACTCATCAGTTGAATTATTTAGGAGCTCTCCATTTTTTTTAGCCATAGAAAAGGCTCTAAACGACAAATCAAAAAGCGATTTATTTTTTAAGCTTCATCTTTTACAAGTTGGATCATTTGGTATATCAACAGTAGGAAGAGTCGGTCAATATCTCAATTTTAATAAAGGAGAAATGATCTCCTCATTTGATACCACTATCTTTGGACTTACAACCATCCCAATCCTTGGATGGTTCAAGCTTTTACCTACCTTTGGTGGTCGAGTCATAACGCTGGCTAAAAGGCTTCAACTAAAAGACAACATTCTCTCAATGGAGTTAGAGAAGACTAAAGTATCAGAGGTGGATGGACTGGGAAAAATTCCATTTTTAGACAGTATTCTCATGGAAAGGTGGTATCCAGTTAAAACCGTATGGAAACTTCTTCCATGGAACAAAGAAAATCCAAATTGTGAGATTAGAGTGATCTATGTTGACGAAGATTTAAGAATCATTAAAGATATGCACGGAGCATTATTTATTTATATACGTCCATCTATTCCTCTTCTTGACAACCAAAAATTAAGTAAATTCCCTTCTTAAAACTTACTTCATTGAAGCAGTTCTGAAGAATTTGTAGTAGAAATTCTAAAGAAAAAAAATTTCTTTAAAAAAAATAAATGAAAAATCCAGAAGTAATTGTAATTGGAAGTGGCATAGGAGGATTATGTTGCGGAGGCTTGCTAGCAAAAGCTGGCAAAAAAGTCTTAATTCTTGAGGCTCACTCAAAACCTGGAGGAGCCGCTCATGGCTTTCAGAAAAATGGATATACATTTGAATCTGGACCATCTCTTTGGAGTGGAATAGGTACTTGGCCTACGACAAATCCTTTAGGTCAAGTCCTAAAAGCTCTTAACCAAAAAGTTGAATTAATTAAATATCAGGATTGGAATGTTCAAATTCCTGAAGGCAACTACACGATTGGAGTTGGAGATAGAAGATTCCTTGATCAGATCAATTCAATTAGCGGAAATGATGCCATTAAAGAATGGGAACAATTTATTCAAGTGATTAAACCGATTGGTGCAGCAGCTAATGCAATTCCCCTAATAGCGCTAAATCAAAACAAGGAAACTATTTTTCAGCTCTTAAGACGTAGTAAAACGCTCCTCTCTCACTTGAAATCTTTTAAATACCTAGGAGGTGCTTTTGGAAATTTAGTTGATGAACATCTTAAAGATCCATTTTTGCGAAATTGGGTTGATTTACTTTCCTTTCTAATAAGCGGTTTATCGAAAGACGAAACGAATGCAGCTGCTATGGCAACCCTTTTTGATGATTGGTTTAAACCAGATGCCTACCTGGAATATCCAAAGGGTGGAAGTGAATCTATCGTTAAAGCTCTATTAAATGGAATTTACTCATTTGGAGGGAAGCTCCAACTTAATTCAAAAGTCAGTCAGATAATTATAAACAGGAATAAAGCAATTGGAATTGAGTTAAAAAATGGTGAGAAAATCTTTGCAGATCATATTGTTAGCAATGCAGATATTTGGAACACCCTTGATTTAATACCAAAAGATATATCTCAAAAATGGAGAGAAGAAATGTCCATGACTCCAAAATGCAAATCATTTCTTCATCTTCATCTTGGGTTTAATGCAGAAGGACTAGAAAATATTCCACTCCATTCAATATGGGTTGATGATTGGGCTCGAGGTATTACTGCCGAAAGAAATGTAGTTGTTCTCTCTATTCCATCTGCCTTGGATCCAACAATGTCTCCTCACAACAAACATATCCTTCACGGATATACACCTGCTAATGAGCCATGGGAAATATGGGAAAATCTTAAAATAGGTACTAAAGAATATGAAAAAACAAAAGAAGAGCGATGCTCAGTATTCTGGCAACCTATAAAAAAAATAATCCCTGATATTCACGAAAGAATCGAAATAAAAATGCTAGGGACACCACTTACTCATCAAAGATTTTTAAATACAAAGAATGGAAGTTATGGTCCAGCCTTGTCGGCAGCAGAAGGACTTTTCCCAGGGAATAAAACTCCAATCAAAAATTTTTTAATGTGCGGTTCAAGTACATTCCCAGGGATCGGCATTCCACCTGTAGCAGCTAGTGGTGCTCTGGCCGCGAATACAATACTGGGTTCCAAATTCCAAAAAAATTTAATTGAAGAACTAGGAATATAAGAGCGCTTATTGTCGTTTGACAATTATTTAAGATCAATAGTCCAACGTCTTTGCCCCATTCGATCTGACTCTGAATAACAATGTGCAATCAAATCTCCATTTCTTCTCCTAACCGAACATTCTATGCCGTCCTCTGTTTTGAAGAAAGCAGAAGTAGCTGGTGAGACGTCTTTTGAAAGAGTAGACCCCAGATTATTTAAAATCAAAGACCAAATCAAATCTTCATCAGCATCATTGCTAGCTGTGAATTGCATTTTCTGTCGACTCCTTTGCATTGGAGACTGAATCTGGGTTTAAAATATCAGAACCTGGAATACCCTTAGCAACGGAACCAATCAGTGTTGTATGAGATTCAGGATCTTTCTTTAAAGAAGTTACTCCAAGATCATTTTTTGATATCAATATAAAAATAATTATCCCAACAAATGTCAAAATAATTGCTAAAGCCAAAGAAGAATCCATTTGAGATATTTATTCAGGAAAATCAAAATAATACATACTTCAAAATCAATTTAACTCTGAGAAATAATTCTTATCCCTATTATTTACATATGACTATCAACAAGTAAAAAACATTACACAACAATGTAATTAATAAAAAGAACTTAAATTTTAGTAAATTTAAAAGGCACTTAGTACAGAGATTATTGGATAATCTTAAAAGTCTAATCAAGTAAATGAGCGAAAATAATTTTAATACAAGTAATCCTGAAACAGCTAACCATCATTGGTTCCCATTTTTAAGGTATAAAAAAGAATGTGAAGCAGCTGGGAAGGAAGCAAGTGTTAATGAATGGATGAGGGGAACTGGTCGACTTGATGCAAAAATAGCTCATGAAGAATCCGTCGCATTAGCAGCAAAAATAGCCGCAGAAAAAGAAGCTGACGCAAAAAAAGCAATAGAAAAGGAGGCTGAGGAAAAAAAGGCCGCCTTAAATAAAGATATACAAAAGTCGAAAAAATCTATAAGCGAAAATGAATCAGCAAAAAATTGAGTCAAATACAAACTCAGCTCCAATCTGAAATTCTATGAATAAAGTGAAAACAATTCTTACAAGCTTTTAAGAGTTTGAGATTTTTTGAAAATATACTTAAAAATAATAACTAATTCAACTTCAATTTAATGACTTTTGCTTTAGCCTCTTCAGAACTAGGTGTTAGTTCATTCACTATAAATCTTATACTAATTACCTCTGTAGGTGTTTTACTTGGATTGCCAACATTTTTCCTCCTAAAATCTGGTCAAGGCAAGTCTGCACTATAAAACACCATAAAAATAGTAGATAAAATTCGTTACAGTTGAAATCGTTCCCTTTTAAAGCGAGGATTTTCACTTCAGACGGCATTCTAGACAATATAAAAAATCATAACTATGACTAACTCGCTCAACAAAGCTTTTACAGGAGCAATAGCTCTAGCTCTTGTATTGATAGCTGTAGGGCGTATCCCATTTTCCAGAGAAAAAGAGCTATCAAATTTATGCAGGGAATATTACACAATGTACCTTAATCAGAATGACTATTCACTAAAAGAAAAAAACGCAAAGATAAGTTTGATTGCAAAGAAGACAGGTCTTAAAGCTGAGACAAATAATGTTGATAATTTTTGTAATTCGTTCTATTTCAACCAAAGGTAGATTATAAAAAAGAAAATAGAAAAAATCTTCGGAATTGATTTTTTCAAAGACTCATAGGAATAAATACATCAGTAATTGTATCGGTAGATTTAATATCAATTTAGTAGTTAAATAAGAGTAGTAAAGAGGAAAAATCATGAAGAAAGAAACTTCATCAAATCTCCTTGAAAAAATTGATGTCGCTAAAGAAAGAATCAAGGAATTAGAAACAATGATTAATCATTGGGAAGGTATCGAAGAAGAAGGTTTTTGGGATGCTGAATGCTCTATAAATCCATCATCACCAGCTTGCCTTCTCTTTAATAATTGACCTTCCATTGGTAAAACATTAAGCCAACTGAAGTAAATCACCTTAGATCAAAAGGTATTCTAATAGCCTTATTAGTATTTAAAAAATAACTTTTAGACCATAAGAATCACTAAATGAGACACCCAGGTATTTTTCTTTAACTGTGGAAATCTACATTTTTAAACTCATGATTTACAAAATATTTTTATAGAGTAAAAAAAAATTGTAGTTAAAAATGTCTGAGCTATCAAAAGTCGTTTCATCCAGTGACTTTGATGATTGGTTTTCCTTGAACGACACTGTTATGGGAGGTTCGAGTAAGGCAGTTTGTAGATCTTCCTCAAAAGGCCTCTCCCTGGAAGGTGTTGTAGTTGAGGAAAAAGGAGGTTTTGTTAGTTGCAAATCTCCAATATTTTCACCTGTTCTAAATTTATCCAATTATCAAGGTTTTGAATTAAAAATTGAAGGTAAAGGTCGAACTTTAAAGTTTGGAGTGTCATGTAAATATGGAATTTTTGGGTTAAGAGAATTTTTCTTAGACAAATCACCTGGTGGGCTCAGATGGGTAGCAGAATTAAAAACAAAAAGATTTGGGACAACAACTATCAAAGTACCTTTTGAAAGCCTTGAACCAACTGTTCTAGCAAAAAAAATTTCATTACCAATTATATTCAAATCAAAATCTATTACCCAATTTCAATTACTACATTCAAAATTTGGTAAACCAGGAGAATTGAATCCTGGCTTTAAGCCAGGAAAAATAAATTTTGTATTACAATCTATTAGTGTCTATTAGAACAATTAGAAAAATAAATATATTTATATTGTTCTGATTTCATAGTGAATAAAAATACAACGAATAGTAAGAGTATTTCTCAAAGATTGAATCGAAAAACAAATCAAATCTATGAAAAACATTTTTATTGTATATACTCCAATTAATTCAGAAAACTTCCTTTCAATGGGACTGCTTTGAATATATAACCTCAATAAAATGAATAACAAAGACTTACCCCCGATATGTGGTTTTGAATTAGAAATTAATAAGTTAGTAAATAAGAAAAGAGATAGTAGACAATTCGAAAAAAAGTCAAGGTTTGAGAATGTTAATTCAGGATTTGCATGTGCCCTCCATATGCATCAACCAACAATTCCAGCAGGTAACAATGGAGAGCTCATTTCACATTTGCAATATATGTTTGAACACAGTTCAGAAGGAGATAATCACAATGCCGAACCATTTGCTCAATGCTATAAACGTCTAGCTAAAATCATTCCAAGCCTTATAGATGAAGGATATGATCCCAAAATAATGCTTGATTACTCCGGTAATCTACTTTGGGGAATCGAACAAATGGGTCGCGAGGATATTCTCGCATCGTTAAAGATCCTAACGTGTGATTGCACAGTTCAACCACATGTTGAATGGTTAGGAACCTTTTGGAGTCATGCTGTAGCCTCTTCAACTCCACCTTCTGACTTTAAATTACAGATAACAGCCTGGCAGCATCACTTCTCATCATTATTCGGTGAAGATGCATTGCATCGAGTGAAAGGATTCTCTCTTCCCGAGATGCATCTTCCAAACCAACCTGATGTTCTTTTTCAATTAATCAAAGCTCTCAAAGAATGTGGATATCGTTGGGTAATGGTTCAAGAGCATAGCGTTCAAAATCTTGATGGCTCATGTCTTAGAGACGATCAGAAATATGTTCCAAATATGCTCAAAGCACAAGGAAGTAATGGAGAGAGCATCTCTATTCTTTCACTAATAAAAACTCAAGGGTCAGACACCAAGCTTGTTGGACAAATGCAACCTTATTACGAGGCAATAGGGCTAAAAAAACAATATTTAGGCCAACATATTATCCCCTCGTTGGTTTCCCAAATTGCTGATGGAGAAAATGGCGGTGTAATGATGAACGAATTTCCTCAGGCTTTTATTCATGCTTATAAAAGAATTGGTCCAAAAACCGACAGAAGCCCCACAATTGCTATGAACGGATCTGAATACCTCGACTTCCTAGAGACTTTAAATGTTGATGAAAATAATTATCCATTGATACAAGCTGTGGGTCAAGACAGAATATGGAAAAAAATCTCAGGGCCAATAACTCCTACTTTGGTTAAAAAAGCAATTAATGAATTAAAAGAGGAAGATCAATATTTCTCTTTGAGTGGAGCCAGCTGGACTAACGATTTGAGTTGGGAAGATGGATATGTAAATGTTTTAGAACCAATTTCAAAACTTAGTTCCTATTTTCACGAAACATTTGACCATTTATTAGTTCAAAATCCATCGTTAACAAAAACCTATGACTATCAAGAAGCGCTTCTGTACCTTTTGCTATTAGAAACTAGCTGTTTCCGTTATTGGGGACAGGGGAAATGGACTGAATATGCTAAAACAATCTTCAGAAAGGGTGAAGAGGTGATTAGAAACTTTGAAATTTCTGAACAGAGAAGTTAATCAATTTTGTAAAGGCATCAATCAAGAAAAAGAAATAACTAGCAAAAAACAATTTTTTGCGTTAATGTCACCGACCAAAGCTTTAATGAAATGACTAGTACAAGTTTTGATAAAAATGGACTTGATAAAGCAGGTATTCATTGGATGCAATATCTTTCAATGACATCAATGTCATTGCTTATATTTCTCATAGCACTAGACAAAGCCGTTCCCAGCTTTCATCATTTTGTCTTAATTTCAATGGCCAAAGCAGGAATTATTTGTAATGGGATAGCTGGATAACAAACTTTGACAGATCCACTGATCTCGCCAAAGAAAAAATATTAAACTATGAAAAGCAAAATCAATCCAGACAACGATGGTTACGATCCATCAGAGGAATACTTTAAAAAGAAAGGTGACACATATGAAAATGAAAATGAAGAATATTTCCCTGAAGAAACTTCTAAGCCACCCCATTATTAAGGCAACCAAGAAAGGGCTGATGATAATTAAAATCAACTAATGATTATTATCTATGTGAAATGTACGTACCTTTTGGATAGAGCCTTGAGATTGCATTAAATCGCTTTGATATTTGTCGTTCTTTGTCAATATTAACTTTACGATTAAGAACCAAAACGTTGTGAACCATCCATAGAAAAAAGCCAACAAGCCAATACCAAGATATGGGATGAGCCAAAATTTTTAATATCATCTAATTTGAAGATGGCAATTATGTCCGTTTTTTTCATAAGTATTTAAACCTTTTGTTATTACCTCAACATTAAAATTAGATTTTCAAAAATAATTACTCAAGACTATTGTTCTTTCACCACATCAACAGTCAAGCAGGAATAGGTAGAACTGCTCAAGTCATTTATTAAACATTAAAACATTTGATATAAATCAAGCGAATGTATACCTATTTCCCACTGGATTATTCATAGATTTTTTGACAATTATTGCTTGCTAGATAAGAGTATATATTTAGGTCTCTAATTTGAGATTGAGATTCCAAAAGTTAATTACATTATTAAAGAGCTGTGATTTTCTCTAGTTTTAATTTTTGGTGAATAAGTCTAAAAATATGAGCTTTTCAAATGCCTTTCCATACATATAGTTTGGCAATCATTCTCTTCTGCACTGCTAGATATTGAACAATATGTTACACACTCAAGATAATCTTCAATTGGATCAACTTGGCCTTGAGACATTTTCTTAGCATCAATCGTATTCATAAAAGTCTCCTGAAATTAGAATTAATCTATCCTTTCTTTTTCTTTTTTTCTATCGGTATTACTTACTAACTTATACGCATAAGAAAAACTGATATATGAATAATATTTTAACTAAAACGTAATGGTGAAACGGGGGATTAATCCTCATTTTAATAGCTCATATTATTAGTTATATAAAAACATCGCGTAAGAAAAGAAAAGCTGTAAACAACTAACTCAAAATTAAAATAATGTTTATGCTATTTTCTCAATTTTATTCTTATTCCTATTCTTTCTCGAATAGCTTTTATCGGTATCATATCTTTCATTTGATCATCTATTTGCTTTCTAATTAAATTTCTAAATAATTTAGAAAGCAACACCAAACTAAAAAGAGATAATATAATGGTCCCCAATGCAATTAATGAATAAGCATCCATTTCAAAGTTCTCTATATATTGCCCATTCATCACCATCAGTAGTGACTTCAGAAAGTAACGCAACAGCTATGTCTGACTGATCAGAGCGTTTAACAATAATCTCTTTACCACCCATATATGGATCATTGAACTCTGATTTTGAACGGCTAGCCTCTAGTTGTTCAGATGGTGTCAAAACTTCAAGAATTTTTATCCATATCTCATCATCTGAAGCGAATGGAGGAACAGAAAATTTACTCGGGCTACTTCCTTTTTTTTTATCCATATTATTTAATTTATGGCTTTAATCTCTTTAACTTCATTAATTAATCGCTCTTTTCGTTCAGGCGAAATAAATCCAAGAGATCCACACTCATTAATATCTTGAATTGGATCTGATAGTCCATCGTGTTTCTCTAGCCATCCCTCCGTGCATCCTTTACATGCTAATTCATTTAATTCATTAGCTAAAGACTTGGCTTTCAAGCTATCCATTAATAAAAATTTAATTACTTCTTTCTTTCTACTCTACAGTCATTCGATAACTCAAGGAAAAAAATTAACAGCCTTATTCAACAAAATTGTAAAGTTGGTAAAATTACACCCTATTAATAGATAAGTGGAATCCAAGAAAATATGAACCAAAACAATCTAGTCAGGAACTCATGCAGCTTCTTTTTTAAATTCCCGATAAATAGCAATGTCTATAGGTCTATTCACATCGGATTGAAAATCAACAATGTCTTGATAAATCTCATTAGGTAAAGGTTGCATTTCGCATCTTGAATAACATTTGCTGTTGTCAAGCTTTTTCATTGAAAACCTGTTGCCTAGGCGCTTAAAGATAGACAATGTCACAATGCAACTTCATTTAGTTATATCGTTAGAAGCTGTAGATGCAATACGCAAAACCACTAGCCTTCTATATTAATTGAGTGAGTAGTTATTACTAATATTATTTTTTTGTAGCAGTTGCCACTTCCTATCATTTTGTATAAAAAGCAAACTTTAAAAAGAGTATTAAAAAACGATGTCTTTATCTCCAAATGAGATGACTCCGTACATAAAAAAAATTCAACAGAAATTTGATGAAGCTCAAACGTTTTTAGTGAAAATGGATTTCACCAAGCCACAAAAGGGCTTTTACAAGATATCGAAAACGCTAACGGCATAAATAAAAAATCAAAATAATATCATTCTCATGAGATGAAATCAAAACAACAAAGTCTTTAGGGAGACAAGCAAAATGCTAGGGATGTATATCCTCTAAAATTCATTTACCTTTTCCATGGCAACTGCAATCACTGTTTTAAACATCAAACTTAGCAATACTTTTTCAGAGTATTGCACTCAAATGAATACGCCAGAGCAGCAGAAGATGTTTAGAGAGATGGGAGTTAACTTTTTATATCGGCAAATGTATAGGAGACTCAAAAAGAGCAACTGTAATGTTTGAAGGACCAGAGAATGTTTTATATAACATTTTTATCAATCCGGAAACAAAGCCTATTGTTGAAGCCTCTGGTCATATTTATGAAGAAACCAAAATCACAAGATGGAAAAACAATTGTCCTAACTGCTAATTTTAACGTGTTGAAGTTTGTCAAGAAATTTTGCTGAAATCATAGGTATTGCATGTTTTTTGCCGTCTGGGCTTACAAATATATTCTCTTTCCCATACTCTGTATCAATGATTTTTTCAAAATGAGTCCCCTTTGGAAGATGTAAAAAATATTTTTGTGCTCTGTTCATTTTATTTATACAGTTATTTAAAAATAACTATCATTTTTCACAACGACAACAAATTGATTGTTTTATGAAAGTTTTGGTGGCTAACTATTTGATTTTTCTAAAGCAGTTAATAATCTTCCCACTCTAGTTCCATTAACTCCAAGATCGCCACCACCATATCTTGATGCCGATTTGATTTGAATCTTCTTATCGATTTTTAAAATCTCCAAGTCGTCTGGAAATCTGAAAATCAAACTACGACAAACCCCTTTCCAATATTTATCATTAGCCTCTAAAACTTTGGTTCTAGGAATTTTCTGGGCAATCCTAATAAGTTGCTTAAAGGTCTTGTCAACATCATCAAATTCTTTTTGAAAAAAAACGCAATTTAGCGGATTTAAACATGGACTAAGACCTGATTTTGGATCTAGCATATTTTCTATGAGTTCACATATTGATCATGAGAAAAGTTTATCCCCCCTGTGGTCTTGTTTTTCAGAAATGTATTACTAAGTGATGTCTAGTTCTACCCACCTAAAATGCCCATGGAAAAACTATCCTTCGATTAGATAAAACAGGGATGATGATGATGATTGTTTTCAGTGTGGCATCAACACTTCCTTATCAGTTACATTATCTCTCTTCTATGAATTAAAACAGGTTAATACCTATCTCTATAGATAGTACTAATTAAAGGTCTATTGATTAAAGGCGGCTCATTTCCATATCCGATCCAAATAAAACCAATAATTTCCTCCTCACTTGAATTTATTTGTGCTATTTGATAAGTATTAGGGTCTTTAGTGATTTTTCCTGTTGACCACTTGCAACCAACATCATCGGCGACAAGTGAAAGCGACAGGTTTTGAATCGCGCAAGCACAAGCAGCATAATCTTCGAGTTTCTGAGCTTGATTATCAGTACATACTTGAGTGGCAATAAGCAAATGGGAAGGGTTTAGCATTTTTTCCCTTATTTTTTTTAAACTAGATTCACCTATTGACTTATCACCAAACTTCAGAGTCAGCTGTAATTGATATAGAAGTTCCCTTTTCTTTATCCCAATGTTGGTAAAACGCCATGGAAAAGTCCTTCTGTGGCAGGGTGCCTGATTAGCTGCAACTATTGATTTATGAATTACTTCGCTAGGAACACTTTTTTTGGTAAAGATATGAATGGTCCTTCGTTTTTTAATTGCTTCACCTATTTCCATGATTTTTTCTTGAAGATATTAACTACACTATTAGCCATAGTAAAAATTTACAAAAAGTTAGTTTAGAGATCTGTAAAAATAAAAGGCGTTTAAATCATCTCCAGCTGAATCTAACATCTAAAAAAACATGCTTAATGCTTAGTTGAAAATCACTTATTAAGCAACTTTGTCAAGAATTACTTTTGATGGTTTTGAAAATAACGAGACGACTTGGCCCATGGGTGTCTTAAATACGCGTTCGACAATTTCTCCATTATTGATAATTACCTTCGTATTCAAGGACCCAGAAGGTAGATTTACAGATCTTTTTTTTAGAAGAATCTTTAGCTCTGGATAGTGATCATTAGGTTTAAGAACATCTTTTAACTCAGGATGCAGATCTAAGATTGCGTCATCAAAGGCCTTAAACTTTTTTGCTAAAACCATACTTTGAGAAAGGTGTTACTTATGACTTGTAACCTACAGATCTCATGACGTAAAGAGTATTTAAACTAAGATATAGATAAAATTAATGAGAGTTTAAATAAAGCTTTAATGAGCAATGAATAAATTATTCACATAATAAGTTTTACTGGTAGATCAAAATTCAAAATAGTCATTAATATCTAGTAGCATCAATCACTCGCTGTTCATGATGAGAAATAGACTTTACCTCTGTACTTCTGTCATTTAAAACTGACTGTGTAAAAACAGTAATCGCTGCAATACTTGGTGTAATAGGTAGAAACATTAGCAATGCCAACACACTACTGTTAGGGTTAAATAATCTTTGCATTAATTAATAAAGCATTCAATTATTATTCTCAACAACTTTTAGTTTATTTGCGTGTTCGGTTTCCCTTGAATAAAGCTATTAGTTTGACCTGTAATACCATCTAAACACCTTTGGTCTTTTCCAGAGCATTGAATAAATAGCTTCAAGTGCCTTTTGAGTTTTAGGCAGCTTGCAACTAGGCCATGACTGTTGAGTAATCATTGTGATTATTTCGGAGTCATCATTATTTCTACATCGGATACCACCCATAAAACTAGAGTAATAGAACTCAGGCAAAAATACATAGAACCAAAACGTTTGCTCAGATAAATATTTGTGACGAAAATGAGCATAAAAAAAAGAGGCAATTTATGCCTCTTTAAATCACCTTTAAATCACTTTTGGTATGTATTACCTCTGTAAGTTAAGGATGTTTGCATCTGCTTTTTAGCTTCTGCCTGCCTAGATGTGTAGACGTTACTTCTGTAACTAAGTTCTACAACTTTTTTTGGAGTAGCTTCTTTATTTTGAAGGTACTCTTTGCCTCTGTAAGTAAGAACAGTCATTGCTCTTTCTCGTAGTGCTCAAGACCCCGTTCCATGTCTCAAGTCTTACTGCAGCTTTAAATTCAGCTGAACGTTTAATAAAAATAACAGAAATTATCTTTAAACGATGTTCCTCGTGATACATAAAACAGTGAATTAAGTTGTGTTAACCGAAATAATTGCATTTCTTACTAAAAAGGACCCTTAAATCACTAAGAAAGTTAATTATTTATCCTCTTCTTTTTCTTTCTTAAACCAAACCAACCTTCGCCTTACCATCTTCTTACAAAAATCATTCAAGAACAAAAAAAGGATCCTAAAATGGGAAGATTCACAAAGTAACTAACGACTAAACCCGGATGAAGCAATATTTTGAAAAATTGAATCAAATCCTTCCATAACACTTCAAGAAGGTAAACCATTCAGTAACCAAACAAAAGCCTCGTTATTTAATACCCAGTTTCTAAAAACTACTATCACTATTAAATTGATCAAAAGAAGCATAAACAAACGAAGTTTTGGATCATCTATCCCCATAAATCTATATATAATTTAGTTTTTTTTAGGCAAGTTCAATTATAAAGGTGTTAACAATTATGTGCTAGATGAAGTTGGTAAGCAATTAATAGAATATGTATGATTTTCAGTCCGCTTTAAAAGGCCTACCACCTTTACTTAAATAATCCATATATTTATCAGATTCTTTGAGGTAATAATTCCTGCTTTGACCAATATATCTAGCTTCAATTAAGAGATCCGTAACTTCAGGCCAAAAAGATTCAGGGACCAACTCAAGAGGGTTAATTGCGCTTGGATTCCAATTTAACTCAGTCAAAAATAGAAACCAGATCGACTTGCACTTAACGAAATCAGATAAACAATTTGAATTTAAATTATTCATTTATAAATTGGACTGATTGAGCTGCTTTATCAGCTTTGATTTTTGCCTCATCGAGGGTTTCAGCTTTTGCTACAGCTACTCCCATTCGACGACCTTGAGTAGAGCTCGGTTTGCCAAATATAAATATACCTGTATTCGATTGACTTAAGGCATCTTCAAGTCCCGTAAAAGCTATATCTGAAGTTTTCTGGGAAGCCAAAATCACTCTGCTCGCAGAAGCTTCATGACAAACAATTTCTGGAATTGGGATACCTAAAACAGCTCTAAGATGTAATTCAAACTCATTTAAATTTTGGCTAATCAAAGTTACTAAGCCTGTGTCATGTGGTCTTGGTGACAGCTCAGAAAAAATCACCTCCTCACCCTTAATAAAAAATTCAACGCCAAATAAACCTACTCCACCAAGATTATCAGTGACACATTTGGCTATCTTTTGAGCCTTATCTAAAACACTTTCCGTTAATGTAGCTGGTTGCCAACTACATTGATAATCTCCATTCTTTTGCTCGTGCCCTATTGGTGCACAAAATAAGGTTTTACCATTAAATTGTCTAATAGTTAATAAAGTAATTTCTAAATCAAAATCAATAAATTCCTCTAATATAATTTTATTTGATTTACCTCTTGATTTTTCAATAGCTAAATCCCAAGCCTGGACTAAATCATTTTTATTATTAACTAAACTTTGTCCTTTACCTGAAGAACTCATAACTGGCTTAATTAATAAAGGATAACCAATCCTCTCTGCTTGCAAATTAAGCTCGGATTGATTCATCGCATAACTAAATTTTGCAGTTCTTATATTTAATTCGTTAGCAGCTAAATCTCTAATTTTATCTCTATTCATAGTTATTGCTGTGGCTCTAGCATTAGGTATTACTATTATTTTTTGTTCAATTTCCTTTAATACATCTACTGCAAGAGCCTCAATTTCAGGAATAATTATATCAGGATTACATTTATAGATCACATCTTTTAATTCTCTAGGATTATTCATATTTAATACTTCATATTGATCAGCTATCTGCATGGCTGGTGCATCATTATATCTGTCACATGCAATAACATAACAACCTAATCTTTTTGCTGCTATTGCCACCTCTTTTCCTAATTCTCCGCTGCCTAAAAGCATTATTTTCTTTGGAAAAATGTTCATAATCATATCTATAGGTAAAAATATAAATTAATATAATATCTCTTAAACAGAATTGATAATAAAAAAAAGAAGTAGAAATTAACAGAGACACTAAAGGGAAAAAATTATTCTTAGTGCAACTGAGCGCTCGTTGTTGATGGATAAAATCAATTGATCATTCGCGTTTGTTTTTCGACTCAATAAGAAAGAAGAATAATATTTCCACAACAACAAGTAATTTTTGTACAACTACTTTTGAGTACTTCAAGGGTATTGATTGTAGACATTAGGTACAACCCTTTTGAAAACAATGAAAACAAGCTTATAAAAGAAATTCCTAATACAAAAACTATATCTAAATTTTCACGTTAGTCCTATAAAGAGCTGATTAGCTATACAAGCTCTTTACGAGTGGAAAAAAGTTAGTTAAAAGTAAGTAATACTTCGACTTTTTTATTGGAATGGTTGCTAAGAAGAAAATTAAAGACTTCAAGGATTTGGATCAGTTCCCAGATTTAAAAGAAGCTCTTGTATCAGCTATTAAGACATTGCCCTCAGGTTCAATGAATACTAAAGTAATCATTACTGAAGGTGAAATTGTAGAGAGAGTTTATAAAACACCAAAAGGTGAGCTTATATCTCTTTTCGCAAATGATTTATCGAAAGAAGCTGCCTAAATTCTCTAGTTAAAATCAATTATTGTAGTATTTCTCTCTAAAAAGCGTTGGTTCATATTGTCAGCACAACAAGAAAAGATGGCAAAGAAAACATCCAATATTGAGCAGATCTGTAATCAATAGTTTATTGTTTTTAATTGATCAATGTCTTCTAAAGAAGAAATACTATCTATCCTAAAAGCATATGCCTCAAGAGAGAATGGGATAATTCTTTTTAGACTAAGCAACCCCTGACTTTTTATTTATAAGACCAGGTGGGAATCGCATTGACGCAAAAGGTTTTCAAGAGATGTGAACCTCAGGAGATCTTTTATTAGAAAGCACAGAAGTCACAAAGTTGCACAAATTAAAACTTATTGGTTCAAATGCTGCAATGTGCGTCTCACCCAGGCTCAAAATTTACTTATAAAGGGACTCAAAATGATGACCTCCCTACAGTGACTTCGATCTTTAAAAAGATTGATGAGAAATGGAAAGTAGCGTGGATGCAAAGATCTTCAGGCCAGTCAGATATGACTTTGTGGAACGACTAATTTATCTTTCGTTCTTAATGGTTAAGTATTCGTTAATTCTATTTATATCCTTACGTCTGAAGGTATCATTCAAGAAGATAGATAATTTATGAGAGAAACAGTTGATAGTCGTAAATGCAAGAAAAGCCAAATGTCGAAGAATTGATTGTAGATTCAATGACATTGCTCTTAATTAGAGCGCGAAAGCTCCCTAAAAGGGAAAGACTAGCAATTGCTCAAGAGTTTAGAGAATGGCTTAATGGTAGTTGCAAAGTAGAAGATACATTGATCCTAGATACAAGAATCAAATAGAAATAACTACATCAAGTTGATAATCATCAATATTACTGAATTAATTGCATGGTGTTAATCACGCGCTAATCAAACAAAAAACCATAAAAAAAGCCTCTTCCGTAATGACAGAGAAGAGGCCTTTTTATTAGATTTGAATTTAGGACTATACAATCCCTGGGATGATCCAGCCAGTTATTCCGTAGTTAATCACAGCTGCAAAGAAGCCCATCATTGCAAGACGGCCATTCATTTGCTCTGCTGTTTTCCAGTAGTTAGTTTCTTTATTCATCACACAACACCAGGAATGATTTGCCCTGTTGTTAGATATGCGCCAATAAGTGCCCAGCATCCAACAAATGCAGCGTAGCCATTGAGCCTTTCAGCAATTACTTTACCTTCTTCTACTCTTGGAGTTTTAGCGGTTTGGTTTTTCATTAAACGACACCTGGGATAAGTTGACCGGTTGTTAGGTAGATACCTGTTAATAGAACGAATGCCATCATGGCGGGTCTGCCGATGCTTCTTTCTAGAATTGTTTTGTTAGATGGTTGCATTTTAGTAGTTGTTATTGGTTTAGAAAATTCCAGGGATGATTTGACCTGTTGTGAAATAAGCACCTAAAAGGCTAATCATGCCGATCATTGCCCAACGGCCATTGGTCTTTTCTGCTTCCTCTGGATAGCTGGTGTAGTCCTCTACAAGCTGAGGCTGTGTTTCACGGCCAAAGATGTTTTGCTTGCCGTACTCAGTGATTACTTGAGAAGAAGGTGAACTTGTCATTACTGGGGTTGTATCAATGTGAACAAATGTAAAGTATGTTTTTTTTTAAGGGAAGTACGGTCTGGTACGGCTTACTCACATCATGAAGATCTTAAAGTCGATTTTCAACAAAACAATTCCAATTGAGATTACTAATGGATTAAATATAGAATTGCTAAATCCTGATTAGATTCTGCGACTTTTCTTCTTAAAAAGGTTAATGCCTCATCATTCATACTTGACTCCGCAATCATTTTTTCTGCTTCGTTGATACCGTGCTCAAGATTTTTTATTTTTAATTGAAGAACTTCCCTATCTTTTCTGCACTGCGCCAGTGTGAAGTCATCTATCATTTAAGTAAAGGCAAAAGTAACTAAAATTTTTTTTAGCTTAATAGGTCAAATAAAATGTTTAAAAACTCCAATCTAGAATCTAATGTTTTGTGACCAAATTCTTTTTGTTGTTGTTTTAAAATGGATTGACCGTCTGCCCCTAATGCTGAAGAAATAAATTTATGATCTTCTGAAATCCACGTATTCACCATCTCATCGTCAATCTCAACGTGAAATTGTATCCCAAAAGCTAATGGACCAATACTAAATAATTGCTCCTTACATCTACAACTACTAGCGATAAGCTCTGCAGAATTAGGCAATAAAATTCTATCTCCATGCCAATGCAAAACAGGGAAAGGATGTCTTAAAAGTCTTGTCAATTTAAAGTTATCATCTACTGATTGAGGAAAGATATTGTCCCACCCTATTTCAGCTAATGGTTGATGGGATACCTCCTCCTGAATCATTTCAACATCACCACCAGCTGCATAAGCTAAAAGTTGAGCACCCAAGCATACTCCTATCAACCCAACGCCTTGATTTAAGGCTTCTTTTATTAGACCAATTTCTTCAACTAGCCATGGATAAGTTGAAGTACCAATGTCTCTTATACCCATAGGTCCACCCAACACCAAAAGTAAATCTCCATTCCTAAGTTCTGGAAGAGAGTCTCCTAGATCCAAACGAAAAGTACAAACACTAAATCCTCTTTCCTCAGCCAGTTTGACAAACAATCCAGGCCGCTCGCGTTCTAAATGCTGAAGAACAAGTAAACGACTCATAAATAAATTAAAAGTCTACATTTTCATTTGGCGTGAAAACCGAGCAATACAACTTGATAAACAGCTCTGCCTCAACTTCATCTTTACCCTCATATTTGAGTTTAAGGTCTTTAATTGCGAGTAAAGCAGTTTTCTCTTTCAACCTATATCTTGCACAAGTATCTAGAACTTTAAACATTCGGGTTGTAACTGCTCCCGAAGGAGTGTTTAGGCCTAAAAAGACAGTAAAAAATAATAGATATTTCATATAAATAATTCAATCATCTTTTTTAGATAAAGCTCTAGAACGTTGGAACCATTTATTGCTTTTATACAAAAGGAGAAACATTGTCGACAATAGAAAAAAACTAAGCGCTTCTAAATAAATAAAAAAATGATCATTCAAATTCATATTTTTCTTAATTTACATTTGATTAAAGTTGCTTGAGTTCTTCATCTGTTAATGAGCAAAAACCACCTGAGCATCTTTCAGATTTATTTAAATCTGCAACGGACTCCGAACCACCGATAGTTAAATTATGATTTGACATTTTATAAAATTTCTCGTGAACAGAATCACTAAACTTTTTTTCCTTCTCATTCTCTAATTCGCACGGATCAATGTTGTCATCAAACCACTCATCGTATTGAATATAATTGGGCTTTGTATAATATGTCATATACCTAGACTAATACGACATAGGAATAAATACCACCCATTTAAGTTAAAGCTAGTTTGGTTGTTTTTCAACAAGTTCCTTAAGATATTTCTTTTTGAGTAGCTTTTTTCTCTCTTTCAAGAACCTTTTTAATTGTTGTAACTTCAAATCGATCGGTAAAGATATTCAGCAGATTCAATGTACATCAAAGTTATTTTGATGGCGTGCATTTTGGAGAACTTCATTTGCTTCAAGCTTTTGAATTTTGGATATATCCAAATCAGATATCTCCAACCCATAAAGTTCAGAGATCTTAGTCATCCCCAAAGCTTCTGCACCTGTCCATGCTTCTGCTAATACCGACCAGGTTTTTTGAAGGATTCAACTCCCAGATTATCGTTTTTAGCTCTTTTTTTATCTATCTCCACAACTCTCTTTAGCCACTCCGTAGACAGGTGACTTTTAATCCGTAAGAAAACAACCTCCAATATTTAGTAATAAGACTTTTCCATTGCTTTTTATATGCCCATTCAGCTTCCTTTTGCGCCTTTTTTGCAGATTCAGTTGTAATCTCCACACTCATTTTTTCTTTAATGAACGTGGTACTTTCTTATATTATAGTTATCTTAGTTAAGTCTTAAAGAATGAAATTTGAAAATCAACTCGTAAAAAAATAATTTAAATAAGTGCTATCCTCAAATCAAATGACTTTTTACAAACTGCTCTTTCATTAAACTTATGGTTTTGTCGATTACACTAAATTGAAAAATGTCTTTAGAGCTTACAGATTTAATCAAAGATTTTATAGCAACAAACCTCCTATCAAAAGTTGAACTAGATTTCTTGGAGAGTGAACTGTGGGAGACCCTCGAGCATATAGATGAAATAACTTCCTTAACCTCTGCTCCAGTAAATATTTCTAAAGAATTGAAATTAAAAGATGGTTCATCATGGCAATTATGTTGTGCAGCAGTACTTGATGATGCCAGACCACAAAAAAACTCTCGAACAGAACAACTTAGAAAATTAATAGAAAAATTTTCTCTCCAATAGTTATCCATTAAGATTAAAATTTTACCAGAGATTTAAATCTCACTTATTAGATAAAATTATCTTTCTTAATTTATAAAAAAACATTCCTGTTTTTTCATAAAGATGTTTTGGTTCTTTTTTAAGTTCTAAATCATATGGATTGATAAAAATAGTCAACAATATTCTAAAGGCAGTATAAAAATTTTTACTAGATTTTATATCCTGATATTTTTCATTTCTCAATTTATTAATTATACGCTTATCTAACAAAGCCTCAAGAGAGTTAAGGGCTAAATCTTTCTCCCTTTTACTGATTGTAGATAACAAAACCATTAATCCTTTTATTGATGAATCATCTCCACTAATAACGTTTTTAAGAACACTTCGATAAAGATTCTCCCATTTATAAGGTTCGTTCCTAAAAAGGTTAGAAGCAGGTTCCTTTGAATTAAGCTTTAATAGTCTCTTGTTTTCATCATTCTCGTCTTGAGCAGAATTCCAATATTCATACAAAGGCGATGATTGAGCGATATTCATGTCTGGTTAGTGAGAATGAGAATTAAGGAAAATTAGAAATTACATTTACTTGGGTATGCATTTTTACATCAGTATATTGCATTTTAAATATTATTTCACAAGTGTATAAGTCTGTTTAATTATGTGCTATCAATTTCAAATCAGATGAAAATACTGTTCCTAAATCAATATTTGAACCCCTTCTTTTAAGTAGTATTAATAAATGAAGAATAAATAATATAACCAGAAGTACTTAAGTCCATATCATATGGGTGAACATAAACTTTTTTTTCATCCACAATTTCATAGTCAAAAATAAAGAATTATCTATATGTAGTAGTTATAAATCACAAAAAGAACTCAAAAACTACGCACAAAATATTTTTGCAGTATTATTTATTCCTATTGAAAAATCATCAATATTTAGATTTAAAGCCTTTAAGGTTTTTGCGGCATCGATTTTACCGGCCGCAAAACTTTCACAAACGGAACTAACTTGATCAGTTCTTGATGCTTGTATTTTTGAGGGAAATAAAAAGCAAAAGGATATAGGTAAAACAAGAAGTAATTTCATTTTGATTTAGCTATTTTGAAAAGTTTTCTCCAATAAATTCACTTGAGCTCGGTATGCGTCACCTTTAGAACCACATAATTTCTCATGATCCGTTAACGGAATCCAAGACCAATCAAGTCTTACAGTTAAAGACCAGAACATAATGATGTGACCAATTGAGAGGATGGGCCAATCAAGACCAATAAATTCGGAATGAAAAACAGGATGCATTACTAAATCAAACAGAAACTAAAGAACTAACTGTTATGAACTTGCCAGGATGGAAAGAAGAACTGGAGAGTTACAAACCATCAGTTTTAAAAGGCTAAAACTTGTTGAGGTAACGAGATTCAACACAAAAGACAATAACAAAATAATAACCACCTCTACTCTTGACAAATGGATGGTAAAGGTAGGGACAACCAGCAAGAGTGATGTAACGCAAAAAGAAAAAAAACCTTAAAAACCAATGCTTACACTTGATTTCGTCCTAAAAAAACAATGATTTAAAATTTTATTTAATGAGCGGCGACAATTTGCTTGGAGAACAACCTCTAAAGTTTTACTCAGAAGAGGTAACTGAAACCAAAATCGAGCTAGTTCATCGCTTACTAATACTTAATGCTCAAAAAAATTCAATAGTAGATTTAGATAGAAAACACAAAGAATGGGGAAATGAATTAGCAAGTTAAAAAATTACACAGATGGTTTTAGAAAATTCTTTTTATCATTAAGTATCCCTAATTCTTTTTCAAGCTTTGATAGATATAATTTCAAGTCAAAAATCCCTAAAATCCTAGAGTAAAATCACATTTAATTTTTACCTAAGATATATTAATTTGTATGGTTTAAATTTATCTACTAGATCTTTTGGATCAATGATTAATCGATTTTTAACTTTCTTCTTTTCAATTCTTGTTGTTCTTCTGATAACCCCCCATAAAGCAAATGCAATAACAACTGATCTGCCAGAGTGTGTTGTCATAACTCACTGCGTGAGAGAAGACTTTAAAGTAAATGATTTAGAAAATGCTTTTAAAAAAGCAACCAAAATTGTCTCTGAAACAGCCAGAACAAAAATAGTCGAAAAAACTGATTCATTTATTCATGCAGAAGCGAAGACAAAATGGAGAAGATATACCGATGATCTACTGCTCAAAGCCATTCCAGAAAAAGGTATTATTCAAGTCAGATCAGAATCAAGAGTAGGAGTTGGAGATAATGGAGTGAATCAGAAGAGGGTTGATGATTTTGCTTATCGTCTAATGACAGAATGAGACATCACTAACTGATACACAAAAAATCCATTTCAAATACCCCTGTAAAATCATTGATTTTGAACATAATAAATTTTTCGATTAAGTTTGTTTGCGAAGGTATGGCTTAAGGAGAAAAAGTAAGTGAATTTTTATACAAATTGCTTTTCTTTTTATGCTTCTAGCAGCATTTGAACCTGGTAGAGAAATGGCCATTGCCAACTTTTTCCTAGCCATTTTTTGTCTGTTTACCGTTGCCCTTCCTTTCTTACTCATCACCCGTGGAGACAAAACAGAAGCAAATCGGGACTTCATTGCAGCAACAGTTAACCCATGGTCTCAAGTTGTTAAAGAAGCTGAGCTAACACAAGTGGTTCTGTCTGAGATTAGCTCATCAGTAAAAATGGAACCCAGTCTAGAAATAGCTTCCGAGCAAAATATCGAGCCAAGCCCAGAATCAGGAAACGTTATTTCTTTAGAGATACAGGGAAGTGATGAAATGGATGAGTCAATAACTCAAATATCACCAGAGGAGGAAGAACTATTAGCTGCGTGAGAGATCAAATCACTACTAGTAAAATCTGATCGTAAGACGATTAAAAAGGGGCCACTTAAGCCCCTTTTTAATGATAGTTTTAACTTTTGGATTTCATCTGATTCACATATAGAACATGAAAGTGATTATTCACCTTTTCACTAGCACTATCTATTCTTAGTATTCCTCTCTTAATGCTTAACTCTCTTTCTAAGCTAATTCTTTTATCCCTGGGAAAGTGTCTTTCATGGACACATCAAATGTTCCTTTAAACTTATCGAAGGTATCTTCATACTAAATTGCCAACCAAAGTATTAGTCTTGAAAGTATAAACCACAAACGCAAATGTCATTGACAAGGGATTTTGATATAGTTCATTTAAATATCTATCAACTAGCGAAGCATACTATGAAGCAAAATAAATAAAAAAACTCATTTCCAATGGTTTACGAGTAAAAAGAGAGGTAGAAATAATCTGATTTCTTGTAAATATCATTTTAATATTTGATACGTGCTGCGTGTTTGGGTTCCACATATGACATTGCATATAAGTAGGTTGTGAAGATTAGCAAGATCGCCATTATGAAAATATGAAACGCTTATTTCCTCTATTCTTAATATCCTTGGTTCTCTTATTATCTTCAGTCATATCAGTTAATGCTGAGACGGAATTTGAGATGTATTTAATTGATTTTTATCAAAAGCAAGAGAAAGCAAGCAAAATACTAAAAGAAATTGAGACAGATTTAAAAGATGGATCCAGAGACAGAGTTTGTGCAAGGCAAAGAGAAGCTGCTACCTATGGAATCGAAGCTACGGAGTCGTTGATTAAAGCATTTAAAATAAATGGTTCTAAAACTGAAATGGAGAATCTTCAAGCAGGCCTAGATAAATGGAGAGAGTTGAGGGACTATTGCTAACAACTTTTCTCTTATGAAATCAATGAATTTATTAATTATTGTTTTTTTTATTTGCGCAATTTGGCTCATAAGAAAATTGGCATGGAATGTAGAAGAGGGAACCAATGAACAAAGAGAACGGAATCCAGAGTTAAATACAAAAAACTTCGACATGCATGAAAGAAGACTTGATCAATTTTCAAAGTCAAAATATAAAAACCGTATGTTCTATATCGGGGCTGATGGAACTTGCTACTATTACTCAGCCACTGGAAGGAAAATTTTTTGCTAATCATGAAATATCTCAATTTGTTATTGCTGCTTTAATTGGAACATCTTTTTCCCACTTCTTGGCTCGTTTAATAAATCCGGTATAGACTTTAAAGACGGATTTGAACCAAAAAGCAAAAGGGCAAAAAGAAATAATAAATTGTATCTTCTAGAGAATCAAAAACTTTGTGCGTATATCATTTAAAACTCAATGAACGCGGAGGCGGCAAGCATCTGAAGTATTGCCACAGCCAATCACAATGAAAATAATCAATCTACTTAAAACGAAATGAGGTAAATAATTCACATGAATAAGCACCTGAATATTTATTAATCCCAGATTAATCAGTATTATTTACTTCCTACTCCAGTAAAAACAAATCCATTAAGAATACAGAAATCATAAGCAAAAAGCTTTAAAACTTCAGGCATCTCAATCCATTTCATTTCCTCAATTTTATTTAATTGCTCTGAACTTAGATTCTCTACTTTAGCATATTCCTCCATCATCTTTGACCAACTATCAGAATAAATATCTACGTAAAATGCCTTTTGATTTTGATCAAAGAAATTAATTTTATCTTGCTTTGTACTAACTTTTTTAGATAGTTGCTTATAGTATTCAATGTCCGAAGTCATACTTATTTGCTTATTTAAAAATCTAATCTAAGAAATAAACTTTTAAATAGTGAGGAGATGTTCAAAATCTATACATTAAGTAGCCTGCGAAATCAAACTTTGGACTGATTTTTTTCGTTTGAAGTAAAAAAAATTAAATATAAAAACTAACTTACCTTGGAAAATCTGGGACTTCATCATTTTGATTATTAATCCTACTGTGGGGCAACACGTCTCCATCCAGTTGACAATAATTCCCTCCATAGACCTATCGCCAACTCTCTTCTCATCCTCTTTCGATTTTTTTAAGTGGGGGTCCATTTGATACAAGCCTGCCCCTCTCAATCCAAACCTTAGGGTTTTGATCCCAGCTCTCCCAATCATATCGAAACCTCAATATCTACTGTCCATTTACTTCCCTAATCCAACCATCCTGTTTATATGATCACCCAGCAATAGAACAAGTGTACCATTGAACGTTATTGGTATTTTTAGTGTGCCTTTTTGGGTGTGGCTTTATTTTTTCGTTTAGGAAGAGCCGTCATATCAGCCTTAGGAATGCTGAATGGAGTAAACAATTTCATGTTGTTAGTAAATCAATTTCGTATATATGTTTTAAGTCATCCAAAAGTTCAATGCATGGGTGAAAGTACCCTAAAACATTCGCATTGCACTACAACATACGATTTATAGGCTAACCAATTTCTTTAAACGCGAAATTAAAATGTCTATCCATACCATGCAATCATGTTCAGAATTTTGCTAATAACAGGTTCTTCATCAATTTTTAAGGTGTCAGAAGAAAAAAACGGATTATGAAAAAATCAAAATTGGGTTTGACCAGTTATTAAATTATCCTTGACTAGAAACTTTAAGCAAAGCAAGTCCAATCTAGATTTCGATGATTTGTTAGGAATGGAGCTGGTGTACAAACCTCCTCACCGTCTGGTGTTACATAACACCTTTCAATGCCCCAGCTTCGTTCAATAATTTTCACCTCAGTTGAGCCTTTCGGTAAAGGAGGTGCAGCAAATTGAGGTCTTGTCATATAGATATGCAACTAAACTTTTTTAGCTACTGAAAAAGATTTATCAATCGGTAAATTAATCCATTGACATTGAATCAAGTACAAAAAATACAAACTTAATAAAAGTAAACTTGAAAGCTTAAGGTGCCTTGTGTTTGAGAGTTTTTAAATGTTAATGGAAGTTGGCATCTAGATATCGAACTTTTAAAACCAACTCATTGACAGCCAATCATATAACTCTTCTCGTGAAGACCTTCACTAAACAAGTAATTGCTCAGTTCAAATGCAAATAATCTCACTGCTAATAAAATACCTGAAATAGCCATGAACTGGCTTTAGCTTAAAAGGCGAAGAATCAAAGCCGTTTCAAAAGAAAAATTCATTTTATTAAATGAAAAGGAAATTACACCTCTCCTCTAATAGCTTTAGTCTGAAAGTGAGTCAGAAGTTTTTTTACAAAGAAGCGAAATAAAAAGAATAAATATTAACCAAGAATCTGAAGAAGTTGGAAATACTTAATGATAGCAATATCTTTAACAGTTGATCTAAGTAAATTATCTTTTCTTGATTCTTTCTCCTCTCAGAGTTGACCAAATAAATTTTCAAAAAAAAAATAGACCTCAAATATAGATTTAATTTGAGTCTCCATAAATCAAAAGAAGCGGATTAATAAAACTTAAATCACCCGAAGGATTAACTTTGTTTACATATTTAGGTGTATTTTTTACATACAAATCACAAACAAACGAGTCGAAAGAAAATACGCGGTTTTTTTTTATAGGGTTCAAAAACAATCCATCAAGAAAAATGCAAGTAGATCTAAATGAACTAGCAAATTCATACGAGGTCGTTCCCGTATCTCTTAGTGATCCTTTTAAATCTTTAGTTGCCGAACCTTCCACGATGGAGGTACTTAGATTCATACCCATTATTGCCTTCATTGCTTTAATAATTACAGCTGTATGGAGACAGGGTATGAAGTTCCCAGTAAAAGCTATTGGCGATTTAAACAAAGACAACAAGCAAGAATAAATCAACAAAAGGATTTAAAAGATTTTCTTGTAATTCTAATAGCTGTAGTAAAAATTAAATAACATTAGCTCAAGTAAAAGCTACTGATGCTTAGAGGTTAGAGGAGGAATTAGCTAACTCATTAGTCAACTCAATTAATTTCATAGAAATTCCAATTTCTTTCATTGAGTGTCCTGCACTATCGATTACATAAAGTTTTGAAGAGGGCAATGATTTATTAAGATCCCATGCACTTCTCATTGGACAAACAACGTCATATCTTCCCTGAACAATCGAAACAGGAAGATCTTTAAGCTTAGCAACATTATTTAAAATATAATTTTCTTCTAAAAAAATGTTATTAACAAAATAATGACATTCTATACGGGCAAAAGAATCTGAAAAATTATCATTTGCAGCTTTTTTAATGGATAATTCTTTTGGCATGAGAAAGCTTGTTGACATTTCCCATCTCGTCCAAGCATGTGCCGCTTTGGATCTTTCAGACCTATCTTGACTGGTTAATCTCTTATAGAAAGCATTAATCAAATCACCTCTCTCATTTTGCGGAATAACAGATTGATAAAGATCAAATTCTTCAGGGAAAATCTCACTTGCACCTTTTTGATAGAACCAACTTAATTCGGTTTTTCTGCACAAAAATATACCCCTAAGAGTAAGACTTAAGATTTTTTCAGTGTGCTGAATGGCATAAACCAAGCTTAATGTTGAGCCCCATGACCCCCCAAAGACATGCCATGATTCAATTTTTAAGAATTGTCTTAATTTTTCAATATCTTCAATTAAATAATGTGTCGCGTTTTCTTTTAACTCAGAATGAGGAGAAGATCTACCGCACCCTCTTTGATCAAATTGAATAATGTTGAATTTCTTTGGGTTAAAATATCTTCTATAGGAAGGACTACTCCCACCCCCGGGGCCACCATGAAGAATCAAGACAGCTGATCCATCTGGATTGCCGCTTCTTTCCCAGTAGATTGAGTGAAGATGGCTCACTTTTAACATCCCTTGTGCTTTAGGTTCAATTTCTGGGAATAACATTTTTAATTAAATTTTCGTCTTTTGCTTTTGAGACATTTAATTCAAATCAAGCATACATAACAAAATTAGCTATAAAGGATTATTAAAAAGGAATTGATCAATGCCTAAGAAAAATTGGCTCAAAAGCTTTAGGTTAAATATTCATGCCCCTGGAACAGGCTTGGCCTTGATAATCTTGGCTTTAACTCAAGTACCAGTAGGAATAAAAAATGCAGCAGAAGTTGTTTGTATAGGTCAAACTTCAAATAAGATTTGGAAATCAGAAAAGAATCATTCGGATGCAAATATGCTTGCAGTGCAAAGATGCAATGGAAGAAATTAACTGGAATAATAATGTGTTCGTCTTCAAGCAATATTAGATAAAAAAACAAAAAATGTAACGTTGGGCTAGAACTTGATTTTTTAAACGATAAAAAGGTAAATATTTGAAAATTCTTCTTTTTTATGACTTCAGCGCTAAAAATAATCGATCAAGAATTAGCTCAGTTTGGGTGGGTTGAGTCAATAGCAACTAATTCAATAAGTGATTTCAAGTCACCCAAGATAGATGTGGGAGAACAAACGACTAATGAAAAAGAATCTGATCTCATAGACACATTCATATGTCATTTGATCTTTTATGTGGTTTTTTGCTACTCCCTATTTCTATATATTTTTATTGACCTTGGTTTTGGTTTCTTTTTAAAAAATAAAGTGAATACATTGTTTAAACTCCAAAAACAATTTGAGCTACCTTCCTTTATCAGTCCTCTTTCCAATTAATTAGACTAGGATTTTCCTTAATCAAATTATTTGGGTATTCCTTACTATCGCACTAACTTAAATTATGTATTTAGATAAGAAAGAAGTAATCTGCTAACGGTCTGAGTCTGCACAGACCGTTTTTTCATTTTTAGAGGCAATATTTCCTCGCCAAACTATCAATATATTTCTGAAAAAAATGAAGGGGTAAATGCTATGAAAAGCCCATAGAAGAGGATTACTTCTGTCTGGCTTGGTAATAGATTTTACAGCATTTTTTATCTTTATTTTCTAGATTTTTTATTACTACAAAATCAATTAGAAAATAAGCAAATCAATTGTTTATTTGAATGCTAAGAACCACAAACTATATTTCTTAACTGAATAAGGCTAAACATAGGCTTTACTCCAATAATTCTTTTCTTTGATTCGTTATCAAATAATAGCTAATTATACTTGAGTAAAAGCCGAGGTGTATAAATCAAGCAAGATCGATTAGAAAATACATATACCGATATGGAGGGTTATGAGACTAAGAACTCCTTTCAACATGATCAAAAATGCATTAAGTGATATTCGTACAATGCATGACTTCTCTTACACTGTTCCAAGTGAAACTAGAGATGAGTTTTGGAACAAAGAATGTAGTAACCATCCAACAGCATCTACATGCAAAATTTATGAGGGCTGACAATAATCAACCTTGATTGAATTAATGGCTTTTCAATCCATGAAAAAATAATCTAGGCAAAAAAATGGCCCTGCCTCGCAGGGCTTTAGAAAAAAGTGATTAACTAATGCCGATAGCAATTACCGCGATAAGCCAATTGGGTATTTAGCTCAGACTTAGCATCGCTTCTGCACGTGTTGTAGTGATTACGCCTGTAAGTCAGCTCAACACATTCTTTTTGTACTTTTTGCTCTTTGTGCTGAACATAGTTATGTCCGCGATAAAGAAGAGTTGTCATCATCCATACTCCGAATGTTGATTTAAGTCCCCGTTCCTTGGCTTAAATCGAGATGCGGCTCGCCATGTAGCAAGTTGAACGTTTTTGTAGCGTTTGCTACAAAAACTATTATCTTAGGCATGAATGGTGTATGTAGTTCATCATGATACAAAACCATCTAGTTGTATATACTCAATTCTCAAAATCATTTTTTGACAATATCACATTGAGAGATAATTCGGCTAAATATTTTTAAGCATTAAGAGGTCTCCCATAAGGGTTGCTTAGAAACTTCCCATTCTGTTTCCACTGACGACCTCCATAGGTATCTTGCTTTTTCATAAGTTAACTTCTCACTTTCATGTAACTGAACATGAGGAGTAATACCGTGGAGGAATCTGAGCCTGCAGCTAGCGTAGTGAACCCTAATAAAAACAGTTCCGTTTTCATCAGGGTGTTTATCTTTAAAAAATCTCATTGCCCAGACTCGATCTTTTTTTACAAGCCATCCTTCATCTTGCATTTTCAGTAGGAGCTTGGGTTATCTCTTTTATGCTGCCGTGCCTTAGAATGACAACTATCCTGTGACCAACGATTTTTCACAACTTCAAGGAAATCAAATATGAATTCATCTGGGCAATCAAGTTCATCCTGCAATTTATCTAATTCATCAATAAAGAATTCGAATGTTCTACTTATTAAACCTGACTTTTGCTTTTGGGACGGAATCCATTTGTCCATAACTACTAAAAATAATCAGCCAAAAAATAGTTAAACTATTATTGCAGAATATAATTAATAACACCTATTGTTAGGATCGAAAAAGGAAAGAATTAAGAATAAAAGCTTAATATCAGTAATTTTATTAATTACTGTCTTTGCTAAATGTTCTTAAAAAATAAATCAAGTCGATAACATAACCAGGAATTATCTATACCCTAAAGGTCGGTTTGTTTAGGAAGGGCAAACTAGTTCGAGTAAAAAGAAGGAAATCCCCCCAAAACGTCAATTAATTCAGGATAAAGAAGATCTATGAAACGCTATTTATTATTTTCCTATCGGCTTTATTTTTAACAGCTATGAATGCCAAGCCAAGGTTTTTGGTGATCCTTCAAAAAAGCACTTAAGGAATAGAAAAAAAAATAAAAAACATGTCGCAATGCGAGGAACAAGGCAAGCAATACACTAAAAGCTGGGGTATTCCTCGTTACTTGTGTTTAATTGGCAATTAAAAACTTTACAACAAAATGCCTTTTTGTTACAACTGCATAATTAACTTGCTGATTTTTGATTAGTAGACGAATTGAAGTGTGGTTTAACAACAATCACAACCTTTTCCGCCTGTAACTACATTATCTTCAAAAGTATCAGCAATATCTCGAAGCATTAATGCAATAAATGAAGGAGGACATTGGAGTTCACTAGCATACTTAGCGTATTGCTGAGCAGTTCCCTGCATTGCTGGAATAATAATGTTAACGATTTGTTCTTCTGTGGGTGACCACTTGGTTTCGCATTGTTCAGTCAAAGTTTGCAGTCAAGTAACAACAAAACCATAAATGTATTTTACAGGGAGTCAATGTATTAAATCCATTTAGCAATTGCTCAAGCATTTGATCAAACGACACCTAATTTCATTCCACTTTTTACCTTGGCAAGAATTTTATCGTCTAAGTCATTGTCTGTTTGAAGAACTAGCCACTCAATTGCATTGATAATAAAAGCTTTCATTTGTTTCTTGAAAAATTTTTTCAACATCAAAAACAGCACTGGCTTAAGTATTAAGAAAAGGAAACTAACCATTGCATTCCAGTTTATTCAATATGGTTTTACATCATATTCTCAATATTGGTGTAACCACCCCAAAAAAATATGCATTGCACTACGACATGGAACACGTTTGTTGGTTAGATTCATCTTGCCCTTACGGTTCAAATCATGATTACTCCATATCACTTAATTTTATTTGCAATCCTTTTAGTAATTACTTCTGCTTCAATTTTTCAAATGTCCACTGCGGAGCAAAGCTGATGACATCATTTTTCATAATTGCATTAGCTGGTTATTTCTATTTGATGGCGTGTTTATGGAGAGATTTAAGAAGAACCAAAACGAATTGAAATTTACTTAATATTTCAATTTTCAAAATTGCTTGATAACTTCAAAGAAGACTCAAACAAAATCTTTTTCATTATCCAGTAGAATAAATGAAAAACATTACAAGATTTTCAGCAATCAGTTTACCTGCGATAATTGGGATGGGAATTGCCTGGATCGGCAATCGAGTTATTAAAAATGAAAAAGGACTTAAAGATCGTGAATTAGAGCTTAAACTTCAACTAAAAAAGAGATTCAATTGAACATTTTTAATTAAAAGTAAAACTCAATGATGAATAATATTGGCCTAATTTTATTTGATATAGATGGGGTTATTCGTGACGTAACCAACAGCTATCGATTGGCTATCCAAGAAACTGTAAATCTTTTTAGTGGATGGAGACCCTCGATAGAAGATATTGATTTTATAAAAAGTGAGGGGTGCTGGAACAATGATTGGGATTTGAGCTTAGAAATGATTAATAGACATATACAAAAAAACAATCTTTCTTTTTCAGCCCCGTCTAGAAAAATATTAATTGAATGCTTTGACAACTTTTATTTTGGTGGAGATCCAAACCATGACTCTAGTGAATGGTCAGGTTTCATTAAAGATGAGACGTTATTAGTCAAACATACACTTTTTGAGGAATTAACTCAACGAAAGATTGGTTGGGGTTTTGTAAGTGGAGCTGAATTGCCATCAGCGAAATTCGTCTTAGAGCAGAGGCTCGGCTTAGCCTCTGCTCCCTTAATTGCAATGGGTGAAGCGCCTGAAAAACCGGATCCAACAGGTTTTATTTCACTTTCTTCTAAACTTTCAAAAAAACATTTAGGCCTCTCCAATCCTCCAATTGCATACATTGGAGATACTGTTGCAGATGTTAAAACAGTTATAAATGCTCGGATTAAGATCCCTGACCAGAAATTCATTAGTCTCGCTATTGCCCCCCCACATTTACATGTAGCTTCAAGTCGAGAGAAACGTCTCAGGTATGAGGCAGAGTTGAGAAAAGCAGGTGCCGATTTGATTATTAAATCAATGGACAATTTAAGAGATGAAATTCTAACTTTGTTCATAAACCAATAGATAATTATTAATCTAATTTTTTAATTCTTATCATTATTCAGTTGCTCAGACAAATATCCACATAAATAATTTCTTAAATTGAATTTGTTAAAAAGGTGCCTTAAATCAGTTAATAATGAGTAATTATTAATCTTTAGCAGGTAACTGCTAAACCATATCAAGCTGAAACTGCTTCAGTATTAATCACATCATCGCCAGAAATGTCTAAGTCATCATCATTTGATTTCTTATTTTGAAAAATATAGTAAGCAGCACCGCCTGCAACTGTTGTGGAGACTATTAATCCAGAGATAAGTGTAAGTGCAACAAGTCCACCTATCAAGCCGCCTTTCAAACGAAGAAGGTTGGATTTAACTAAAAGAAGTAAAAGTAATGTTGAAGTTGCTTTTAACGAAGCGATTCTTAAAGCTGCTAAAGGCCAAAAAGGATTAAAGAAAAACATTTTAAAATTTCTTTCTTCAAATGTAGAGGTTTTTTTGACTTATTGAGGGAGAAAAACTAGAAAATGGCGAAATTCCTTGTAGTCCCTCAGGTGCAAAAAAGTCATGTACAACTTCTTCTCTTATACTTCAGTGGGAAAGGAGATCATATTCTTTGCTGTTAATCCTGCACCAATGGCAACCAGTCCAATCACAAAAATCCATTTTGATCTTTCATTTGAAATAAGTCTTTAATCATTAACGATACCCAGTTATTTTTATTGGTAAATACTCTGAGAATTGGGTAAAAAATCTTCATCATGAACTTTATCAGCATTTTGAGAAATCATTACCCAATAAATAAATGCCCCAATAAAGAGAAGAGTAAATATCTTCAGCCAAAAGTTTTCTGGATAATTTGAATCAAAGTTGAGTTCATTTTCTTATCTCATTACTTCCAAAATAAGTTCTGGATGACCTTTTTCACAATCCCTAAATACCAAAAAGAGACCCACAAGACTCAATGGTCCCATAATAAGAGTCTTTTGGATAAAGGTTTTTATTAAAGGACCTAAAACCGCAAAAAAATTTATCATCTCTACCACTATCGCCGCCATTACAAGCAACAATCTTGAAAGTGATTTGGATAAATCAAGTACATTTCTTCTTACAGATTTACTTGTTACTTTTATCTTAATTTTATCCTGAATAAACATATTCATTTTAATTATTTTTTGAATGTGTGGTCAACTTCCAAATATTCGACTAATTCGTCCTCGGGTGTCTTCTGTTAAACAACAAAATTGGTTTAATTCTCAGGTAAGTTTCTTTAAAAAATATTAGTTGTTGTATTAGGAATATTTCATACAGTTGCTAATTTCGTAATAGCTGAGAATTACTTTCATTGACCTTCAGATCACTATTGTTATTAGTACATCTACAAGCAGTTCTAATCCCTATCCTTCTTGGAATTAAGTCCATAAACAGATTCAAGCAAATTAGATTTCCTCTACTACCGCCTTTTGCCTTTATCTCACTAGGTCTTGCCTCAATGTTTGAGATGTTCGATCATACGACTACGGCCTGGATATATGTGGATCACTCATCAATATATAATTGGCTGTTTTATTCATTTCTATCTATTGGATTATCGTTTTTTACTATTTCAGTAGCTAAAAACAAGTCGATCATAACTAGCAATATTTTATTAATAATTATCGCGATTTTATCTTATTGGTTACTAGGAAAGTCAACAACTCTTTTAATTCAAGTATTAATAAGTGTTCTACTTATATCGCAATGGTGGAGCCGATTTAAAGACTGGGTGTTCTTTATTTATCCAATCACCGGAGTAATATTTACTACATTTTTTGGGATTCTACTTTCAAATTCAGGCGAACAAATATGGCATATATTTATAGGTCCATCCGGAACGATAAGTGTTTTAGCTTTTTACTCAGTTTTAAAGAGGTCAAGAAAAAAAGAAATAATTTCTGCTTAAGAACATATTGATCAACTGCAAGACCCCTATGATTTATTAAAATGACATTTGCAGATATCTTCTTAGAGAATATAATTCATCCCGTAAGGTCGATTAGAGTATAAAAGCTAATGAGTCTTAGCTATCACAGGCAACACAAAATTTATGTTGCTGCAACGATGGGTTATGGAATTGGTTCTGAAGATCCAGAAGAATTGGCCCTCTATGAAATTATCAAGAAAGAAATAGAAAAGGATAGAAAAATCAGAAACATGGGCATTCAAAGAACTGATTAGACTCTCGTTTCAGAAAGTGTATAAAGATAGTGGTAGGCCAATTAATTTCGCTAACTTAAAGATCTGCGGATGTAGTTCAGTGGTAGAACGTCAGCTTCCCAAGCTGAATGTCGCCAGTTCGAGTCTGGTCATCCGCTTAAAAGAAAATCTTATCCAAATGCTAATTGTGTGGTGTAACTCACAACCACAAGTTCAGTCCACAAAAGACAATTGATATCGACATAATCTGATTTTAAATGTTTCCATGGATAATCTCTCTAAGGAACAAATTCTTGCTGCGTCCAGTGGATGGGTAGCTACAACATTAAATTTCCTTCCTGGCTTAGGTGCTGGATACCTCTACCAACGTCGCTGGATACCATACTTTGTAACTGGAGGAGTAGCTTCAGCTTGGTTTGTTTTAGGAGCCATTTTAAATGCTGATACAGATCCAACAAAAACTGACCAATTAATCGGAATAGGAGGTTTATTTTTGATCTCAATCACAACAATGATTGAGGCTAAAATTGCTCATAAGAAAGCAATATTATTCGTAGAAGAAAAGCTTCAGGCAAAGACTCCAAAGAAAAAAAGAGGTCTTTTTAGGTAATAAGCCATATAGAAAATCAATTGTGATGACGGTGAAGCAAACAAACGATTTCTGAAAAAATTGTTTGTCTTGTAGAAGGGTATAGAAAGTTGGTACTCATAGTGCCGTATAGAGCAATCTGAAAAAGATAAATCAATCACCATGTTTTCTAATCATGAAGTAAGACATTTAATTGAGAAAGCTGGACACATTTATGATTCAATTTCGTCATTAGTTACTTACAAAATTAATTAAAAGATGTAAGACTATTCTTCGCTTATTGTATTTACTGTATTTATGAGTGGCTGTACCAATAATACTAGAGACAGTAGTTTAAAACAAAATGTCATCTCTGAGACTAAAAGCCAAAGAGATCTTTGCCTAAAGTGATATGCTTACAGAATGATACTAATAAAGAAATTTCAGGCCTAATCTCAAGACAAAAAATAATCTGATTTAATTGTTTATTGTGAGTTTTTAAAAATATAGTTGATACGAATTAACATATATAATGATTTGAATTAGCCCTATCTTATGTCTTGAAACTCTCTAATCGATATATTTGAATCAAAATATTTTACAGTCCTCTTTTTTGTCTTATCGGCCATTTCAAAACAAAATTCATGAACATTAAATCTACGAATATATGATAGTAATATAAATGAAATAATCATCAAATTTAAGACTTAAGCAACTACAAATAGGTCTAAATGATCAGTACTAAAGCTATGCCAACAACAAGAACTTTCTCTGAGTTTACAATGAAAGCTGACTACTCATTCATGGATTATCTCGAACCTGATCCACAAGCAACAGATGATGGTGATGACCACCTAACGAGAGAAGTCTTTTCTGGTCACTATGTACCTGTAACTCCAACAGCGATTCCAGAACCAGAATATGTCGCTCACAGTAAAATATTATTTAACGAGTTAGGTCTGAGTCAGGAACTTGCTTTAGATGAACTTTTTTGTCGTCTATTTTCAGGCGACATAAGTGTTGCAACAACACCGATGCGACCAGTTGGTTGGGCTACAGGTTACGCACTATCGATCTATGGAACTGAATATACACAACAGTGTCCATTTGGGACAGGGAACGGCTATGGAGATGGGAGAGCTATTTCAGTATTTGAAGGTCTCTTTAATGGTAAAAGATGGGAGATGCAACTTAAAGGAGGAGGTCCCACACCATACTGCAGAGGAGCTGATGGAAGAGCAGTACTTCGTTCTAGTGTTCGTGAGTTTTTAGCACAAGATTATATGCAGTCACTCGGAGTACCAAGTTCACGCTCTCTCACACTATATGTCTCTAGATCTGAAACAATCCGGAGGCCTTGGTATACAAAAGACTCCCATTCAATCGATCCAGACATCCTGGTAGAAACCCCAGCCGCAATATCAACACGAGTCGCACCATCATTTTTACGTGTTGGTCAAATAGAACTCTTTGCACGTCGAGTACGCAATAATGAGCATCAAGATGCAATGAAAGAGCTAGAGATGATTGTGAAGCACTTAATCGTAAGAAATTACAAGGAAGAAATTGATCCGACTCTTAGCTTTAGCAATCAAATCGTTGAGCTCGCAAATTCATTCCGAGAGCGACTCACATCATTGGTAGTCAATTGGATACGGGTTGGCTACTGCCAAGGTAATTTTAACAGTGATAACTGCGCTGCAGGTGGTTTCACCCTAGATTATGGTCCATTTGGTTTTTGCGAACTCTTCGATCCTAGATTTCAACCTTGGACAGGTGGTGGTGAACATTTTGCATTCTTTAACCAACAAGTTGCTGCCGAAGCTAATTATCAAATGTTTTTGAATTCACTTCGACCTCTGCTTGCTGGCGATGCATATGCACTGGAGAGGCTAGATAGCATCCGAGATGGATTCACTACAGTCATGAATCAGAAAATGGAGAACATGTGGACGAAGAAGCTAGGCCTAGACAAGTATGACGCATCTATAGTAAATGAAATACTAGAACTCATGGTTCAAACAAAGGTTGACTACACAATCTTTTTCCGAAAACTTTCAAATATGCCAAGAGAACTTACGGACTTAAAAGATAGTTTTTATCTACCAATCTCAGAAGAGATTGAGACAAAATGGATCAGTTGGCTACAACGATGGAGAGAGCACATAAGTAACGCAGGTAATCAAAGTAAAATATCGGCAGAGATGAAACGTATTAATCCTAAATATACATGGAGGGAATGGCTCATTACACCAGCATACGAAAAAGCAGAAAAAGGCGACTATGGCCTCATAAAGGAGCTACAAAATGTTTTAGACAACCCTTACGAGGAGCAATCATTAGAAATACAGAAAAAATATGACAGACTCAAGCCCAAGCAATTTTTTGGCGCTGGGGGGATTTCACATTACAGCTGTTCATCATAAATAAAGATTAAAATTTAAATCCATGGATTCGGTACTAACGCTTTTAAAACGACACTTAGTTTTCTTTAATAGATAAAACAAACATAAAAAGAATCTTTGAATGCTTTTTTTTATTGGTAACCGAACTATTCATTCTCTCGATAATGTAAGAATTCATAGATGATAAATATAGTATAAATTTACCATGTCAGAAGAGACAAAATCTAAAATTAGAATTTTTCTACCATTTAGTTGGTTCATACCCGCAATGATTTCTTTTGGGGTGATTAATTTCCATCAACTATCTGCTGGTGTTCCTCCGATATCCATTTAGATCCATGTCATCATACAAATATGAATTTTACGAATCAATCGTTGAGGCATCAAACAAAGGTGCGTTGTGGGTCTAGATCAAATTGCCAACAATACATATCAACTTGAAATCAATTTTGCCCCATATATTTATCAAAAATGAATTGTTTCGATAAAATTAAACCACTCAACGCGGAAGATAGAGAGTTACTTACTGATTTGACATCCACGTTTGACTCGGGAACTCAATCTATTATTGAAGGAGACGAAGACGAAATAATAGATGAACTTACAAACTTAATGTCAGAAGTAAAAGAAGATTGAGTGAATCATCTAAATCCTAGAGATTAATATAGTTAATCACCATTATATTTTATAGAACCTAAAAAGCGTACCACCTCAACTATTAATCTTTTGCCAAATAATTTCAGCATCTCTGAGAAGGTAGAGAGCTTCTTTCCTACCAACGGCTCTTTCAGCATCATCCATCAATTTAATGTACCTCTCTCTCAAAGCCTGTTTTTCCATGACTACTTTAGTAAACATGTGAAGTTTTTCAGGTCGATCATCTAAATTACATTTCCGAACATTCTTTATGAGTCCATGTGGAAACTTCGCTCTTACTCGAACATTGTGCCTACTCATTAATAGATCTTGTTTAATGATTTATCGTTCAAATATTCTGAGTAGGGATATTATCAACTGCGTGTAGGGTTAACCTCCAGTTTTGGGTATTACACTAGGAAGTCGTAGTAACTTCAATTCCGTAGTCTTTCGCAATTTCAACCAACTCATTAATTGATAAGTCAACGAGATAACTTCGAATGCATTGAGAAGCATTAAAACTCTCAATACATTTTCTCTCATTAAAGATTGCACGAGAGATTCTTAAAGCTAAGGCTTCTTTAATGAAAAGTGTACAAAAACTGTCAAGATGTTATTAAAAACTTGAGTATGTTTGTGTATGTGGCTTCTTAAAAAATTACAAAAAAAGTGACTAAAACACCTCTTTAAGTCACACTCTCAAATTTGGTCTTTTAAGGTAATAATTTGGTATCGATAACTGTGGGAGAAGGAAAGAAGAGGAAAAAACTTGGATTTCGCCCTAAGACGTCAAAGCCTTCAGAGAAAAAGGAATTAATTAAAGAACCCAAAGGAAGGCTTATTTCTTGGTCCCCCTGGCCACCTGCAAATTTCAAAACACGTTACCCAGCTTTCCCTTTAGTAACAACAATTCTGATTTTAATAATTTTACGATCTCTTTCATTGGCTAATTAATAATTAGCCATTAGAAAAAGTGAAAAGTTATTTATGCAACGTGTAATTAAAAATGGAAATAGGGTATTTCTTTTGGGGGTGATGGACGCGTAGAACATATACCAAATTGCAAGCACTCCATCACGTCATCATCATATTTTGGCTTGTAATTGGAAAATAAATCAGAAATTTCATTCGTTTGAATTGAATTTCCTGAAAAATTTTTAAATAATTTCTTTGAGAATGGCATAATTGAACCTCATAACAACTTATTTGATTTCTACTCAATATGGTTTGAAAAATCTATGGGGATGAACACTCAGGTATTTATACGCTTAATGAACTAATTGAATACATAGCGTCAATTTTGGAAATGTTAATTAGAGTTTATTGATATGGAGAATCGAATCACTTCATTGATGCAGAAAAAACTTATCTAACTCTTAACTTTTCTTTTCTAGATTGATCAAATAAATAATTAACGCACAAATATGGAGAAAGCACACAAGTTTGGAATAATTCAACAGCTGACTACAAATTGCATCCAAAACTTCCTTTATTTTGATTTGTCTCTTTGACTAAAACCATCAGGAGATTGAAGATATGAAGTTTGCCCTAAATAGGGATCTTCACCAAGAAGATCATTCATTTGCTTTTTTGTCATTTGTCTAGGAGCTTCAAACATTTCACTATGATCTTCTAATTCTTCAAGAGATGGATCAATATCACGTGCACTAAGCGAAGAAGGATAAACAATCAAAAGAAGACTAAGAGAAAAAGAAAAAATTCGAATTAGCGATGAGTTAATCATTTTCTAAAATTACTTACAAAAGAATCGGGGTTTTCAACTTGCTCATTAGTATATTCTTATTTACTACGTAATTCTTAGAAAACGGCATCCACATTTGCACCAGACTAAAACAGTATCCACCAAAGAAAGGGCAATTACTACAGACAGAATATTTTGATTAGAAAAATTGAAAGCCCTAATTATTTAAGCCTTTGAAGAAATATCTTTTAACAGAATTAACTCATTTCCATTCCTTTTTCCGTTTCATTCATCGAATCCTCTCTCTGTTCATCAACAAATGGTACTTCTTTAATCTCAGGTGATATATTATCGCTGACTTCAGGTAAAGATGGTTGAATAACGATTCCTAGAGGATTGTCGCCATTGTCTTCAAGACCTGATGACTCATCTAGTTGAGACTTGTCTTTTAGATCTGTCAACAATTCTTCTTCTGGTAAAAGATTATATTTTTCAATAGCTTTTTCTTTACTTGTATCTTTAATTAGTAATTTTGAAAGCTCAACAACATCAATGATTACTGTTTTCTGATTTTCATAAATACTTTGTACCACACTAATTATCTCAATAGATTTTGTGGGTTGGAAAATAAAAGCATAACCAGTCCAGCAAGCAAGAATAATCGAAAGTAAGACAATAGAAATAAAAGCAGAATAGATTGCTCTTATTATTGTTTTGATCATTCTCCAACCTCAGATATTTATAAATCTAGGCAGGTCAATTCATACTTAAAACAGCCTCTTCACACCCTGTAAAGGCGCATATATACTTGGGGGTTAACTCTCTAGAGTTTGCCAATCTTTTAGGTAGAAATATGTAATGCTCTTTGCAAGGCTTAATTATGTCCTTTAATAGGTTCAAATCTTCAATCCAAAACATACAAAAATTATTACTTACTAATTTTTCAATAAAGAATCATAGAAACGATGAAGATCTGGAATGCTTACAGTTTGGTATTTGTTCAATACAAACCTAATCAGCTAGACCATAAGAGTTATTTTTAGATAAAAATAATCTTGCGCTAAGTAGTTTCAAGAATTTTTTTAATAAATTAATCTGATTCCCGGAATTTTCGTTCTAAATAAACTATCTTTTTTGTTTCAGTCATTTCTTCTGAATAAAATTTTATTGGTAAAGTAGAAAGCAGATTATCACCACTCATTAACTAAGTTCTACTGAATTTCTAGTCTATTTAAACGAACAATATTAAAAAGCCAATCCATACAACTCTAAAATGTTATTTGACTAACTTAAAATGCCTAACAGCATTGCACTGGTATTAAGTATCTATGTATACCCATTATCAAAGTTACTAATTAGGTATTGAGAGACTGTATAAATACTTGAGTGTTTACTCTCTAGGTTTGACTACCCAAATAGGAGTAGAAACGAGTTATGGATCTTCGACCTCCTATGGCCTACGGAAATCGCTTTCATCAATTAACCACTGAAGCTGCTGAGAATGCGGCTCGACTTATTCTTAGTCAACTTTCTGAAAGACTCAATCTTTCAAAGGTCCCGTTAAAAAACGATGAAGAAATGGAGTGCTTGCAGTTTGGCATCTGCTCTTATCAAGCTCAACCACATAGAGTAATTCAGTAAATTAATCATATGAAATTGATTGAACTAGTTTTGATATTTTCTTCGTTATCAATGACGTTTTTAGGTTTCTCTTTTCTTGCTATTTAAAGGAATGAAAAAGTTTAAGAACAACAGACAGCCATTATGGTCTGTTAATAGTTAAATAAATTCATTTGTTGTCAGAATCTTCCAAAAGATCTGAATACTCCGATGACTGTGGCATTGGCAACTCTGACGCGCTATTAGTTGATCTCACTAATAAGGCAGTTAATTCTGCTGTACGTTTGTTATTAATAACATTACTACCATGCGCTGATATAGCAGCTCCAGCAACAAGGGCAGAGATTGGCTTCCACCAAGGTAGGGATTTTAAATCATTCTTTTGAACTTCAGCCAACAGAAAACCTAGCCCAAACAAGATACCAAATACAGCTCCTGACCATTGGCATATTTCGGCTGATATAGATTTCGCTTTTTCGGCAGCATTAATTTGATCTTCCATTAGGTAAAACTCCGAAAATTAAGATTGGGCATACTCAAACATTATAAAAGCATTTTTATAACTAGTGAACATAAGTAATTAATCCAAGTTGAGTCAATTAAATCAGCAGTAGGTAAAAAAAGATCTAATAAAAAACAAGTAAAGAGATACCTAAAAACGAAAAGGATAATGAAAAAAATATCAAGAGTAATTCTGTGGTTTTCATAACCACCAAGAATCTTCTAAAAGATTTGAATATTGCTCACTATTGAAGAAAATATCTTCATCAAAATTATCGTCCAAAGAAATAATGTTGAAATAAGTCATCGTAAATAATTAATAGTTTTATGTTCTAACAAAGGAAACGAAATCGTGAGTGATAGACATTCGGTTTAAACGGTTCGGTTTATTCTCCTCATTCACCAACTACTTGGTCTTCAGCTCTGACGGGGCTATAAATTGACTAAAAAATATAACGTGAAAAAAAATATTAAAATGTTTTCGGAGAGTAATTATTAATAAACGCTATGGGATCAACTTAAGTGAAACACCTTATAGCTAAGCACAAAAATCAAAAGTCCTATAGAAGTCATTGCTAGCAAAACTCCACCAAAAACAAGAGTATTGCTTTTTTCGAGTTGTTGTTGTTCAAGAACTTTTTGAATTTTTTGAACTTTAAGAGGATTAGTTTTTCTTGCCTTCATTTTCTTACTCATTAGTTTCGAAATTCACTGGTTAATGTCATGAACCTATTTATAAATACAAACATTTAATAGCCCTAGCCAATTTTCAAACCATTTCTTAACCCATTCATAGCGCAAGATAGATACTTTTAGTTTTTAATTATTTTGACTTGACCCATTTTTAGCCCACTAATTTGAGATAGTTCTTTTTTAATTTTGTTTGATGTTTTCCTATTAACCAATCTAAAACTTTGAGCAACTGTGCTTCCTTTAGAGTTTTGACCAATAACTGAGAATAAGAAGTTTTTTCCTTTGCCTACTTGAGAACCTAAGCGCCCTCCCCCATATACTCCACCAAGCAAAGCGGGAATACACAGAATCCCAGCACTTGCACCACATACTGCAATGCCTACAAAAGCTCCTGTATAAGTACCGCCAGCCGCACCGGCAACACCAAGAAGAAGATTATCTTCTTGTCGTACTGAATACCACTGTGAAATCTTATCTTTAGAGATAAAATCATTTGGGCCTAAGAAACCCTTCTCTGTAAGAGTTATTTGACAATTAGAAACCTCAATACTCGCGTAGTCATCACTAAAAGAGGATTGACTTAAATCACATAGAGCATTATAGACGTCTGCCTTTGTAGCGGCTGGAGTCAATAATCCAAATATTAGTAAAGGTGTAATTAACAGTTTTGACATTTTATACGTGAGTCGATGTCACTATGTTTTATAGATTCTTTTTAATGTTATCGAAAGGTATTCATTAGACCAACAAATACTGAGAACAATATCAAAGTAGTGTTTTCAATCTAATTAATAAACTGGAGGGATTGATGAGAAGTATAAGGGAAACCTAATAAAGTTATTTTCTCATTTTAGGACACAATAAAAAGTGTAATGTGACTTCTCTCACGTTAAAGAAAAAAACACAAAAAGATTACGGCCTCTTAACACACATAATAAACATCAATGTATAAAAATCTTATGTAATAAATGTATTAGATCCCAAACTGTTTTTTCAACAAGAATTGATCAATTCTAGGAATCCATACAAAACCATGTAAGTCTTTGCAATTTTCTTTTCATGATAATTTGTGTTAGTGCTATTAATTAGAGACTAAATGCAACAACTTTCAAAAATCTCAATAATTTTTGCTAAGCCATTATTACAAATTTAATAATTTCATATAAATTTAGTGGAACAATCAATTTAAGATGCCAATTACTACATTAGCTCTAGCTTTTTCAGAATGGGGAATTGGGAGATTCCCATTAGATTTAATTATCTTCCTATCTGTAGTACTAATTTTTGCTTTACCAGCAGGTATCAATAGAAAGAAGATTTTTGTTGAAGGTGATGCATTTAGCACTAAGTTGAAAAACAACTAAGAATATTTTTTTTGTAATATGTCAATTGTAATGTAAGTAGGAAATCCACCAAAAATAAATAACAGGGATGAAATCGTCAAGTGAACAAATTTGCTGTAACTAAATCATTAAATAGTCACTAAAAACTTTGTGTTGTTCGATCGAGCCAAGTTTTAGGAATATTAGATAAGCTATTTTTTATTGGTTGAACTTTAGGGAGAAGAAATCCGCATAACAATATTATACTTTCTAGCGATCCGTTTTGATAAACATAAAAGCTACTCTCCTCTCTCTGTGGTTAGGTCGAGGTAGAGCTAAACGAATAATTATTCGTTTATACATACTATACTTGTGGAAAAGTGAGCCTCTCTATTAGGGCGTTTACCTTTTTTATTAACCATGACAAATACATTTACCACCCTTCCAAGCAGAACATTTCTTCTTTTTACACTTCTTCTTTTTCTTCTTATCTCCCATAAGAATTAAGTCAATTAATTGATTTTAGTAAAAGAGAATTCAAGTTGTTAGAAGATCTAATTAAATCATTCATCCATTAAATATATTTCAACATTATCATTAATTAGCAAGATCCTTTAATAAATAAGTTGAATTGAATTTTTTATTGGTTGTAATACCTAACCAAATCAAATATCAAAAATATCACAAAGCCAATAGCTAGAACAACAGGCAATATCTGATTTCTACGAAGTTTTTGGATGATATTAGGTCTATCATCATTCCTTTCTTTCTTTCTTGCCCTAGGAGGCAAACCCTGCTCTTTTCTCCTTTTAGCTTCTCCCATATTTAATAAAAGTTTAAGCTTCTACAATCATGGCGTCTATATTGAAAAATTACTCATTTTTAAAAGATAAAAAAAACAATTGTCGTATTTACCCTCGAAACGCACACAAAGGTTTCCTGAATCAAAAGATTCCAATTAATTTATAGATAGCTATTACTAGCTTTGCCAAGGAAAAGTTCACATTTCACTTTAAATACAATCGATTTGGAGTCATTAATACATCTTATTAATGACAACTAGATTTTTATAAAAATAAAACTCACCTATCGAATAGCGTTCCTTTCTTGAAATGAAGAAGGCTAAAGGTAGAAATGAATATATGAATTTATCAAAAGAAGCAAACCTCTTTAAGCATCAATAGTTAGCAAGAAACAAAAAACACACCTCGAATCAACTGTCTTGCAAAATATCTTTTCTTTAACGTTTAATTAAGCGAAAGCAGGACTTTTCTCAAAAAACGTATCCTTTCCAATTGAAATCAACTGTATAAATTTATTTTTCACAAAGGAACCAAGCTCTAGATCAATAAGGATGTGCAAAGCAAGGGAAATGCAAAAAAACGCATAAAAAATTAAATGGCAAATAAAAGTATTTACAAAACCATTATGTCCCTTTTCAGCGATTTCTTCTGATCGATTTGATTTCGTTGGAATGAAATCAGGAACAGAATTTACATTGGTTGATTCCACAATTCGAATTGACGATAATTCCTTATCTTTTACAGCGGGGAAAGTAGTAGCAGTCATATCAGAAGTCTTAGCTATATCCACCTTACTTTCTACTTGATGAGTTTGGGATATACCTTTATTCTTTCGTTTTAAATCTTTTTCAAAAAAACTCTTGTTTCTAGATCTTTCTTCATCATTATTGAAACTTTTGGGACATCAAACCTGTTCAAAATCTTAGAAAAATTTCTTTTCAAGAACGGAATGAAGGACATAAAATCTTTTAATTTGTGCCTATTAAATCTAAAGATCATTAATATTCAACCCGTAAGAATTACCAAAAAAGGAAGGGATATCTCCCCCCCCATATAAATGTGATATGAAAATGTAAAACTACTTTGTAAATAGAGAGCTTTTTACTCCAGCTTGTTCCCACTTTTTAATGGTAGGTCTTAGGAATGACATTGGCAGTGCTGTCAAAACTGCAAATGAAACAACTAAGATTAAGTCTGTAGTGAAATGATTTACGCCAAAATCTGTTCCAGCAAGCCATAGCCAAGGAAAGGCAGAAGCTAATAATATAGTTAGCATAAATTCTCATCAATTAAAAAAGAGCATAAAAGACAATTGTGTTAAATGATTCTTTGCTTAGTAAAAATTATTAGTAACCTTTTTGTCCCAGGGGTATGTTTACAGAAAAAGGAACGCATAAGAATACATTTCATCAACTGTTAATGATTACCTGTCAGTAATCATTCGATACACAAAACAGGATTTGTTATTAGAACAATCCATAGAAGAGCCTTGGGAGAAATCGAAAATAATACATGAATATTTTGTGTTGAAGATGGCAATAAATAATAAGTAAAAAACACAAAACCAAATCGCCTAATAAAAATTTACAAGCAGAATTGCAATCACTTGTTCTACTCAAAATAATGAATATAAAACAAATACCTATTTGAATGAAGAAACAACAACAATAATCCTAAAATTAACAATAATAATTATATAGAATTATATGTAGCAACAATTTCAAAAAGAAACTCAAAATGCTTATAAGAAATACACTCCATAGCAATTGAAGAGATTCGGTAGTATTTAGTATCGATTAAATTTTAATTATCAAAGTATATTCTATGAGCGAGTTTTTTTAATTAATGAGATTGTTTCTTCTAGATCTAAACAAGGTTGAATAGTTATATCCATTAATTTCCTCCAAGGATGCCATAGTTTCCAAATCGTATCTAAGGCATCTGCCATAACAACACAGTGTCCAATACCATTTTGGATCATGAAAACCCATGAATGTACCTCATAGGTTTCTGGTCTATTCTCTACTCCTCCTGTTTCATACCATTTAACCAACATATCTCCACCCCTTTCTTGATCTTCTCCGTCATTAAATTCATAAGTGATCAAATAACGCTGCATGACTCAAGGCTAAACAACATAAATATTTTGCTAAGAATCAGAAAGAATTCAATTAAATATTTTCTTTCAATAACTTTAGGTATAAAAATTGTTTCTAGAAGTATAAAAAGTTTTATCTATAAAGAAAAAAATTAATAAGAACAACTATTAATAATAGTAATTTTAATCAACTTATCATCAATAGGCTTTTCCCATTTTTTAACTTGCTTAAGTTCAGAATTTGGTGGTAGTTTACTAAATAACCTATTCTCGCAGTCAATAGCCATTAAATAGGTATCAGAATTAATAATTTTTTGATCTTCCGGGTTAAACTCAGCATATTTGGTCATAACTGAGAGTAAATTGTTGTTGTTATATTTTATTGAATTTGGATCTATAAATAATAATTCATTATTTGTCTTAGATACTTCAAGCCATTCAATCTCCTCAGCAAATAGCACAAAGGGATTAGAGAAAATCAATAGCATAAAAAGACAACAAAAAATCATACCTTGCTTTATAGAGTTTCTTAAATTCATCATTATTTATAGCTATTTATATACATATGGCTACTAAAGCCAATGAATAATAAAAAGTCATCTAAATCTTACAGTAAATATACATAAATTATCTTTTCTTAAGCAATGGATTAGAAAAGTGATTTCTTGCTTACAGAATTAATTCAATAAAATCTTAGATCGTATAAAAAACTTCTATGATCATAAATACACATAACTTATAAACAACTTTTATTGTTAGGTCTGTCTAAGATGTAAAAGTTACTTATAAAGTTGCTTATATGAAAAATGTTGCTCCATTTCTCTACCCAAAGTAAAAAGAATTTCATTAACTCTTTTTAATTGCTCCTCCAATTCACTTCTCTTAAATTGCAGATCGACAAATCTTCTTTGCATCTCTTCTTGAGACCTCTTTTCATAGTCATCATCTTGATTAGTTTGGGAAGATGAAGCTTTATTACTCATGGTTGAGACCTTTGAGAATTTGTGACGGCAACCTAGATAGCACCCACCAGCTTTTAATAGTTCTAGTGTTAGCATTAGATCTATAAATGATCTAATGTAAATACCCACAAAATGTAAATCCGTCTTAATGCGGGAGTATTATCACCTCAATTTTCATAGCTCTTATTTAGCACGCCCAGAGAACACCAGAAATAATCTGACCTGTAACTACATATGCCCAAGGCTGAAATGATGTCAAACATGTTACTATAAGGGGCATTTTTTGCTTTCTATGAATTGAAATTGAAGAAAAAAATTTAATGATCTTTTCCTTAATTGAATTTAACGATTTAAATAAGTCATAAATAAACTTTCATTAATTAGTTTAACAACTACAATCATGAGTTATTAAAGGTGTTAAAACTATAAATTAATAATTATCTAAACGAAAAAGGGCTCCCATAATACCAAAAGAGATATACGGCTTAAATACTGAACTTATATTAGATAAGTACTTTTCGATGAGGCCTTTATATAGGATTTAGACTTCTTGGCGATTTTATCAATTGAAATCAATGCCAAGTCATAAGAAGATAAACCAACTTCATTTTCAAAAGAGTAATGCTTAGCTATTGTTTTTGGATTTGTAATTATTACTTTTTGAGTATCCATATCAATCTAGGATATTTTCTTCAATAAAATCTAGCTATGGGTATTTTCAAGTGAAGTAAGGACACTTTGATAATTGTTCATTAAGAGCAAGTAGCATTTTAATTTCTAATCAATATGAATTTAAAGTAAGACATTATTACTTAAATATGGCAAAATCTGATATCAGATTGATTCATTAGTAATCCAATTAATCTTTCTTCTTTTTTCTCTTTGGTTTTTGAAGCTTATATCCAAAATCAATAAGTTGATGATATGTCAATTTAGCTTGTAAAGCACTTAAAGATAGACGTTTTTCATCGTCTTTTTGAAGATAGAAATTTCCTTTATTATGGTTATTTGTCTCAATAGTAATAAACTCTTTACCTTTCTTAAGGATCCAAGGCTCTCCTATATAATTATCGTCTCCAACGTTTAAATCCCATGGAACAACTACTGGCTTTTTCTTTAATGGCATTTTAAAATTTACATACCATATATTTAAGTGTACATGTAATTCTTGCGATAATCCAGTTAATGCTAATAATTAGCAAAACCATTGTGATAATAACTAGTAATTAGACTCTTAATCTTTTGAATTCGATAAGCATCTAATTTGGTTGTGACAAATCGATCTCTTGTTTAGAAGCAATTAATTGAGAGGCAATGGGATTCACCCTATTCTCATATTTTCTTGATCGATAAATTTGAAATTTGCAGATATCATCCCCACTGAGAAAACAATCGTCAATAAAATCATCCAGAACTTGTGATGGCATTGATAGCAAAAAGAATTACTCAATTAATGCGTCATTAGCAATGAATAAACAAGTGAGTCTTAACACCTAATTTCTAACAATGCTAAATCTGAGCGTTCTCCTGATTCAACTAATAGGTTAGAGCATTATCAAGAAAAAACTCGTAAACATATATTCCTCTCTAACCGCTCAATTCTTCCTCATTACTCTTATTGATACCTTTAATGCTTATTAATTATCTTAATATGAAATTATCATGATTCTATTATGAACCAATTCTCTTATCTAAGAAATTTACTTAACAGCTTTTTCCTTAAGCAAAAGACCCGAGAGAACACCCGCGAGTTGAAGAGAGTTTTCCAATGGAGAAGATATCTTGAATGGAAAGACTTAACACCCGAAGAAAAGCTCTCAGCAAAAAGATTTTTATTAATTCCAATATTTGCTTATCTAATCATTTCGATATTTAATCAGAACATTTCACTAATTGTTCTATTCTTAATTGGTTATCTACTGTATAAAAAATTTGAAAAAAATAAATAGAATAATTTTAAAGTAATAAACATCCACCTCCTTAATGACAGAGAAGAGGCTTTTCAATGGGTTAGATTTGGTAATCAGAATTAAACAATTCCTGAAATGATCCAGCCTGTTATTCCATAGTTAATGACTGCGTCAAAGAAGGACATAATTGCGAGACGACCATTTAAATTCTCTGCTGTTTTCCAATAGTTATTTTTCTTTGTTCATGACACAACACTAAGAATGATTTGACCTATTGTTAGATCTACACCAAAAACAGCCTTTCCTTCTGTTCTTCTGGGCTTCGCTTCATGGCCAGTGATATGTGTTTGGTTGGCATCATTTGGCATCTGTAACTAGGCGTTCAACTTGAAAGGCAGCAAACTCAACCGCTGTAGTTGATAGTTCAGGCAAGGTTGTCCCAACATGGGGCGACGTAATTAACAGTGCAAACATTGGTATGGAAGTAATACACGAGCGTAATGCTCAAAACTTTCCACTTGACCTAGTAGTTGCTCAGTCTACTGTAGTCTTTCAGCACCAGGAATCGGTTAAGCCTTTAACTTGAATTGATTCAAAGCCTTCTTTACGAGAGCGTTTTTTTATAAATTTAATCAAACAAAAAGAAGAGCAACTGAAAAGACCATTAGAAATCTCTTTAACTGTTAAGTCGCATTGCTCTCACTCTATGCAAAACTAAAAGGTAATTTATAAAGGAATGACTTTATACAACTGATCTTCATCATAATTCCGAGAAATGAATATAACTACATTCCTCTTAATTGATGCAGTATTAGCAATTGCAGTAATACCACTTCTGTTTTTGCTTCAAGGTGGCAAAAATAAATCTCCCCTGTTAAAAAGTGCCAATAAAGAAAAACTTATAAGAAAGACTTCTATCAAACTCCCTGATAAAAAAAAGCTTCTTGAACTGGAAAAACAGGCAAAGAATCAAGGGAGTGGAATTGAATTTGATTCACTTATAGGAAATTGGAAGTTTGTCTCTGTATGGAAAAAAGAAATCAACGAAGAAGACCTTATTTTCAGTTCATTGCTTAGAGTCTTCTCTGCAAACATTGAGTTTAAAAAGGACATATCAACTGAGGCTTCATCAAAATTTTCTGTTATCGCATCCATCCGATTTGGCCTTTTCAGCATGGAATTTTCTGGTTTTGGTTATTTAAAAGGAAAACAACCTATATTTCCATTCTTTTTGAAACTAATTGAAGTCAAATCTGGATCAAATATCTTGTTGAGAAGATCTCTTCAAGTATCAAAAAAAAAGGAGAGGTCATTTTTTGCTCTCATTGCATTAGAAGAAAATGGCGCGTTGCTTTCAGCCAGAGGGCAAGGAGGTGCTGTCGTGATTTGGTTAAAAGATTGAACTTAACGAATAAAGTAATCTGCAAATTGAATAATCCCTTTATAAATAATAAGCTATCGCTTACTTGCTAATAGATCTAATGAGATAAAATCTTTAACTATAAAAATTGTACAAAGTTCCAACATTACTTCTAAATGATTAGCCTCAATAAAAGAAAGAAGTTAACTCACCATAAATTGTAGATGGCTATTTTAAAATTCACTTTTTCGGTTTGAATCCCTAAACAGAAATGTTTGATTTGTTTATCAGTTGAGTGATTATGATTCATTTTTTTCTGCTTCTCAGAATTACATGTCAAGAAGAATCCTATAAGGGCAGCAATAAATTGAAAAAAAAAAGATTTTAATATCTTCATAAATTTTTAGCTGAAAAGATCTCTTCAACCTCCAGCGAATTAAATTATTCAATAAGATCAAGAACATATAATGTATCTTTACAATTATTTCTTTTATAGAATTCTTTAGCTTCATCACTTTCTAAGAATGATCCAAATCTATCCATATCGGTGATATTAAGTAACATATGAGCTTTATAATCATTGATTTTTACAAACTAATTTCACTCACATAATCCTTAACTAAGCAACCAAAGAACTTCAAATTTTTCTTTTCAAATTCTTCAAAAATAAAGCTAGAGGTTGAAAAATTAGGGTATTCATAAAAAAATGAAGAAACAATGTTTAAAGTTGAAATTTTGTTAGGTTTCTGTACGAATGTCAATCTATCAGAGGCATATAAAACATCAACATATTTCACATCTTCATTCCTAGAGTTTAGCGGTAGGGAATTTAATCAGGCTTTCAAAACTTGTTCAATAATAGATATCTCTCTGGTATTTTTTCTATCAAGTCCACGCAGGTCTAATTGAAAGCGAATTACTTGGAGTGCAAGCTTGTTAAATCGAAAGGAAGCTTGTACATATCCATGCGAGTAATCAGATTCAAAATATCCAAAACCTTTCAAGTCTTTCAGAAGTAAATAGCTATCAAAAATTTTGCCGTACCATCTTATGAGCATACTATTATCCATAATGTCAGCTATGGCTATACGGGACATAGTCTTAGTTCTTACAGCAAAGTAATCATTAAGATCTTGGTAAATAGGTAAAAAGAATTTCATTAACTCTTTCTAGCTGATTTTGCTCAACTCATCTGCTTGCTCTAAGCAAAGTTACTTTAAGAAAACTAGGGCAAAAGAGGGATAATATGGGTAAAAACAAATAAAGAGAATTCACACCATCAGTTGGAGCTCCAGCCAAACTAATCTTTATCTCATAACATATGTAATAGGTAATCTCTTTTTTAAGGCTATAAAAAAAATAGGAAGCTAATAAGCTACCACTAATCTATAGGACTCTTGATCAATGGTTTCATTTGCTAGAGCAAGAACAAGATCATTGCTATTTAGGCTATGGCCTATGAAAGCAAAATCTCACAATAATCAACCAGTAGAGATTAACAAGTCCAAAAATTTGATTGAGGATACTAAGGAGCAAAACGAGTGTTTCTTTGAAGCAAGCAAGAATGGTGGAATTTGGTTTTCTTAAGGTGCTTAATTGAAAGCAAAACTGAAAAATGTCTCTAAAGGATGTAGCGAAAAGATTAGTACCTTAGCTCAAGTCATCTATAGAAAAAAGAGTGATGGGGGAATATATTTGACTTGAATCAAAAGTGATAAAAAACTATCTAGGTAATCTTTCAAATCACGACAAACATTTAAAATTTAATCATTCAGGTTTTTAAAAAGTAATTAAATAATTAAAAAATATTAGTTAATTACTTTGCCTGCTCTTCAATGTATTTCTTGATTGTATAGCCATGACAATCAAAGGGATATTCTGCCCTAGTCATCTCGCTTGCCTGAGTCTTATCAGCATCATTAGCTCTAAATCTTCGACAATCACATATAAAATCCATCTTAATTCCATCTTTATAATCCCTAACTCTCGCATCTAGCCATTCTTTTGCTTGCTCTGGCATCTGATTACAAGCAATCCAAGACCCCCAGAACAATGCATCAAACATTTGTATCGCTTCTGTTCTTTTATGGGGCCCTGCCAATTCCTCACAAAAATTTCTTACGGGGCAGTCTTTTCTACTAATATAAAATTTTTTAGATTGATTCTCATAACCTCTGACATATGTTTTTTTATTCTTAACTGCGTCCAAAGCAGCATCTAATTGATCTCCGCCAAATGTATTGGTTATTCGAGCTTTATCAATTGAAATCTTTCCAGTCAGTCCCATTTCACTTTTACTAGTCACATCATCTCTCCTGACATCAAATTGTCCAAACACTTCAATTTGTTCAGTCATCTAGTTGAAACTCTTCTTCCATTATATTGATTGATTTTAATCTAATATGTAAAAAAAGTTCTATGGCTTAAAAAGAAAAGTCCTTTTAATTATGTATTGATATCTCTTCCCAATAATCTCGTTTTTAGCAAGAACTTTTACAATTTTGACTTGCTATTCCAACCCAATAAATTGATTGCTGAATAGATACGTTTGACAAAATCTTCTTAGAAAAAATTTTATTCCATTTCTTTGGCAACCCACCATCTATTTTTTTCAGTCTTTTTTCCAAATGAGATAAGTGCCTCCTTCCTTACCCCTGCTATCACATCCTTATTCTGCCTCATTCACATCGAAAGAATCCGCAGTGATGGGAACAACAAGAAAAAATGTGAACAGATCAATAATCTGCATTTCATAAAGCGTTTATGCTTGAAAATTCTTATCTAAACCAAATCTGGTGGTATTAGTCCCACATGCAAATAAGAAAAGACGAATTGGTACTAACATCTATCGAAGAGGTTCTCAACATTAAGTAAGTTTTATCTATGGTTTATATCTGGTTAACTATATAAATTTCTAAATGGCTGCCACTGCTGTTACCCCTAAAAAAACATTCCTAAGTAAATTTCACAGCATTAAAATTAAAACCATTGCACTGAAGTTTTCACAAAAAATATAATGCAAAATGATTGATAGGTAGCTTTAGCTCTATATCTAGTCCAATGAAAAATATCAGCAAAGAAATTAATTCATTGATAGGTTTTGTATCAATAGGATATACAAGCCATCTATTCTATGATTACTAAACTTTTTGATTCTACTGAATATTTGAAAAATCCACATACTAGAAAAACAGTGTAATCGATTTATTCAAGCAAAGAATTAAAAACAATTTAATTACTCATGATTTTTTCCAAAAAAAAACAGGTTTTATAACTCAAATTATACAAAGACAAAAAACGTGTCTTGAATAGGTCGGTCGGGTAGTAATGATAGAGAAATTAGTCTTGTAGCTCTAAAAGTGTTAGCCCAGTGCATGAAAATGAGGAATCAAGCAAGAAACCTAGGTTTGCAACTTGGTTAATGGAATATTCTTTGGTTTTTTTAATCCTATAATGGCCTATTCAATGAAATCATATGAGTCCTAAGCTCCCAAAAGTAAAACCAACGCAACAGAAGAAAGCAAATTCAGCTAAATCTCTGCATCCAGATGGGATTGAATTTAATACAACGTTAATTCGCTGAGCCATTTGACCTTGTACTCGCAGGTGAATGTGGAAAGATATCATTAAAATAAGAAAAAATACCCAGACACGTGACAGTTTAAAGGTGGGGTTTTCGTGAATTAGTTAAACTTATGAATACAGAATCTCTTTGACTTTGGCGTAACTATAAAAATCTATTAAAGAAGTCACTACAAAAACTGCTCAGATAGAAATATCCTTTTAAGCTCATTCCAATTATTTTTCATCTTCGGAGGTTAGGACTAGATTTCTTTAGCTAAATATTCAATATAATTTTTCAGAGTAAAACCATGAGAATCATCATTACCATTTACACAATCAATGTCATCAATAAGGTCTATATTGTGTCCCGCCATTAGCTCTTTTACTCTGGCATCAAACCAATCCTTGAGGGGTTTCTCTATTCTATCTTTTTGATGTTGAGACCATAGATAAGTATCAAAAGCTTTTACAGCATCCTCTCTGCTCCACTTTGGTAGACCTAGAAAATGATTTTTGGCAGGACAATCCTTCCTATTTATGTAGTGTTTTTTAGCAGTCTTAGACATTCCTCTTACATACTGTTCTCCTGCATGGGTATTTTTAACCAACAACTGACCTGCCGTATTTTCAGCTTTGACTTGAACTTCTATCCTAATATCCTTTAGGCCCAAGACTTGTATTGGATCCATGACTAGTTAGCTTTTTTGGTATCACTAAATTTCGACCGAAAATTATTGAATACATTTTTCCAGTAATTAATCACAGAATCTGGAATAGGCTTATTAAAGGGCATTTAGTCAAAAGTGCTTAAACATTATTTTTAACCGCTTTTCACGCTTAGACAGAATTTGTTTCACTTCCTCACCATGAACAAATTTAATTTCGCCTGAATCAATGTTTGCGACTGGTAAAGTGTAGAGGCATCTGGGCTCTTGCTCTTCCAACTTGTGAGTGTAGTTCGCAATCTCATCTTCTCCAACAAGCACAGTATCTCCAGGTTTAACTCTTAGAAATTCAGGCTCATTCATCTTTTTTTCGTTTCTGATTAATGCTTTTTTTGGAGAAAAGTACGATACTAATCGATCCAAGAAAAAACATTCTAAAATTAAAAAAACCACCATCATTATCAATAGTAAGTTAGCTTATGGAGAGGATGCGAGGAGTGGAATCATTCTTTTATTAATTCTGCGATCAAATCAAAAAGATAATGCACCTGATACAAGAACAAAATCAATAAGCGAGTGATAGTTGATATCCATACCTATTTAAGAAAAGAAAGAAATTTATTGAATGTTGCAGGAATAATTCAATGACAAGAGCCAACATCCAAAAACAAAAGCCACTACACATCACCCACTAAAGGATCATTCCAGTAGTATTTCATAAATCCTCATATTGCTTTTACTGTTAAATGTTTATGTATTAAAGAGCAGTTCAGTCGTAGCTACTCAGAGAAATCCTGCATAACTATTTAAGCAACACAAGATTCTGCTCTCTATCGCAATTTCTTAAAGTAAGAGCCTATGGTGATCCCACATGCCATGACGTGGGTAGTCGTTTTGAACATATTCAACAACCTTTGTTGAAACCTTAAATTTACTTATTAAGTTAAAATACTTTTGTTAATCAAACGATAAATGAATACCATAAAAACTTTCAAATTTTCCTTGTTAAAACGACAAGTCAGACACATTCAAGTGGTTAATACGAAAAAGAAATTTTTTTAAAGTAGAACAAAAAGAAAGCTGAATAATTCGAAAAACTATTATAAAATAGCTTATTTGATAGACGAGTGTTCATATATGTCAACGAGCTTCGAACTCTTGCGTTATATACTTTTTTTCCCTGGAAGTATTACTTACAGAATGCCTCACTTCAGGAGGTGGGACTGGAGGAAGCTACCCAGCCTGGTGGAATCCAGCTTTTCCTGCTCGCCAGAAACTTTCACTTTTAATGGTGCTTCTGTCCAATTTACAGAATTCTATTGCGTGACAGGTAAACACCCCAACATTTTTTTCTAGGGATTATGACTGAATTAATTGATAGCCTTTCACGAGGTTATATAGCCCCCATCCAAAAGCTCCAAGTACAAGGCCATAAAAAACAAATGGAACAATTGGATTTTTATACAAAAAAGACCTAACCTTTTTTTGAATATTTTCTTTATCAAGTACGGGCAAATTTATTTCAACAGGTTTTTCTCTTGGAGGGAGTCCCAATTCTTTTCTTCTTTTAGCTTCTCCCATAAAAAAAGAGGACGTAATCCTCTAAAGATAAATCGGAGTTGGTCTTCTGAATAAAAAGATTTAAAGGGTTTAATAAAAAAATTATTCAATAAGCATTTCTAAAAAAGTAGACACAAAAGAATGTGAGGCATTATGGGAATCTTTTTAGATTGTGTGGGTAGGATAAAAGATGAGTTCAGTGTGGTAAAAAAATGTAATTGACAAGATCCCTAGAGAACATGCTGAGAAAGTAAAGAGCGAAGAGAAAAAATAGACTATAATCATTCCATTAAATTGACTACATAGCCCATCTAGCAACTGCCAGCTCAAGTCTAAGAAATAAAAAATCCTCCACTAAAAGGAGGTTTTTTAATGATGCAATAAATCACAAATGGACAGAAGATTCCGCTGGTGCGATCCAAAGATAAAAGCAAACTCACTACTAACAAGGTTCCCTCATGTAGGACTGGGGAATTTGGGACTGATTAATACTTATAAATATTTATTCCTAAACAGCCAAATTGTTCTCAAAAGAAGGTCCGAAACCATAACATCGTAAAAAGATAAACAGACAAGTACTAAGTTGAAGTGAAATTAAATAACTTATTAGGTTAATAGAAAAAGGGATTATTTTATGATTATGATCCAATTAGTAATATCTTTAATTGCGTAGTAGATATCTCTTAAACTTACAGGAATAAAAAACAACATTGGTAAATTTAGAAACACACAAAATGATATTCTTCTTTGATTTTGAAGAAATGAGTTTACTATTAATATTAAGATAGTTAAGTTAATAATTAAAATGAATAAGCTTTGAGACCAAATATAATAATTTGTATTTTGAAAAAATGGTATAAGAATTAAATAAGAAATTAAAAATATATATGCAAAAATAATAGATTGAAAGGTATTTAGTATCTTGAAGCCAAATATACTTTTAGGAGGGAAATTTTTTATCATTACTCTCTAATAAAAAATCAATTTAATTGCTACATTTTAAACAACAATTAAATTGATTGTATTTGATTGACTGTATTTAATTTTTAATTACCATGTTCCAGAGCCAACTTCTGCTCCATCAGCGATCTCATCAGCAGTAAATTCAGTAAGATTGCAGCCTAAAGCATTATTAGCAGAAGATGTATTAGTTCCCATTGCACATGTCTTTGCTGGTTGGCCTGCTCCTGGTTGAGCTGCGTAGAAAAAGGTAGGAAGATCAGTTTGACCTGATGAGTTGTTTACAGGGACTAAAGAGTATATGTTCGCATCTCCACATGTACCTGTATTAACCGTATCTCCAGAGGCACTTGCAACAGGTAAGTATCCATTTGGTTGGTAATTAATTGCTTCATATGTTTGGTTGTTTGGATTTGAATCAAGAATTTTAACCGCACACTCTTTTACAACATTAGCAAGAGTGGTTTTCGCTCCTGCTACTCTTGCCTCTGCGTTAAGACTAGTGAAAGAAGGAATAGCTATTGCAGCAAGAATAGCTAGAACCGCTACAACTACGACTAATTCAATTAGTGAAAAGCCTTCCTCACCAGGCTTTTTACTTAATACTTTTTTAGTCCGAGTGCTATTGAGATAAAGCTGAAAAGCAAGCATTGCGAAAAATTTTACCTAGATATACAAACTATACTATAAAACTATAATATTCACTCAGCAATATACTCTTTGCTTATTTTGATAGATATGGCTGTCTCATAAATAAGAATTTGTTGTAGGTTTTCTTATGAAATTATTTTTCTTTGGACTATTTGGCTTGTGCTTCGGAAGCTTCCTAAATGTAATTCTTTATCGCATGCCAAGGAATGAGTCTATAGTAAAGCCTAGAAGTGCTTGTCCTAGTTGTAAAGCAAAATTGTCATTAATAGACTTGATTCCTGTTTTTAGTTGGCTAATTCAAATTGGAAAATGTAGGTATTGCAAAGCCAAGGTTAGTATAACTTATCCATCCATAGAAATTATTACATCAGTTTTGTTTTTATTAGCCATAGTTTCAAAGCCAACAAGTGCAATTATTGATTATAAACCTATACTTATTACTTCAGGATGTATATTATTTTCTATTTTACTAATATTGAGTATTTTTGATATAAAGTTTTTTTGGTTACCAAATAGTTTAACATTATCGGGGATATTTCTTGGGATTTTAATTAATACTTTACCATCCATTTTAAGTCTTGATTACCGTAAACTGATAATCCCACTTATATGCGGATTATATGCAATAGCTGCTTATTATATTATTGCCTTGTTTGCTTTTTTGTTGGAAAATATTTTAAATAAGCCTGCCATTGGTCTTGGTGATGCGAAGCTATCAGCAATGGTAGCTTCGTGGTTAGGTCTTGAAGGGCTTGAATTGGTACTAATGCTAACAATATTAACTAGTGGTTTGTTTTGCACACTTGGATTATTATCAGGTATTTACAAGAGAGGAAGTGTAATTCCTCTTGGGAGCTTTATATGCTTAAGTTTCGGAGCAGTTTGGTTGTTAGGCAATAATTTCTTTCTTGATATCTTAGATAGATTTCTATGGTGGAGATATTTATAAATAATATACCAGGCTAGATTAAATAGTAGAAATAGTTAATTCAAGCTAAAATAGAAAATAATTATGTTTCCAAATGAATTGATCAAAATAAATCTTGGAGTAATAAAAAGAAGTGGACTGGCATTCATTGTTATCCTATCTGGCTGCTCCAGCCCTCCTAGCCGTATCCCCAAGACGGTTTTACCTCCTCCAAATGCCATGGAAAGAATAAAGGTCCCAGCTAAAAATAAACCAATAGACCTTGATGTACTTCCTTCAAAAGAAGAAGTACACAAAGGAGTTCTCGCAGGTCGACACGACCCTTTCTCCTCTCCTTTAAGTCTAGATGCCCCTATTGGATTTCAATTAAAAGGAATTATTGGAACTATTAATTATAAATTAGCCTATGTAGAGTATTACGATAAAGCAGGATTTTTAAGATTAGGAGATATAGGTGGTACTGAAACTGATTTACTTCCCAAGGGATGGTTAGTTAAAGACATTGACATTAAAACAGGATCAATACATTTAACAAGTAGGGGGATAAATGCCATAATTAAATTATGAGATTATTATATAGTTTCTAGTAAATTCCTATTCCTTTTTTTTAGTAACTGTATTACCTGCTAGGGTTAAAATTGATTATTAGAACCTTTTCCTTTTTTCAGTAAATTCTTTAGTGATGAAAGAAAAATGAAAAATGAAAGATCAGCAAATCATTCAGGATTTACAATACTAGAACTTTCTGTAGTTCTAGCAATCTTAAGTGCTCTAGCCTCTATATCCATACCAATTGTTTTCGACACAATTAAATTATCGAGAATTGATGAAGTTAAATCTATTTTGAATAATAGTTTGGCTGATTGTTTACAATCAATTAGAACTGGAGAGGAAATATCTGAACTATCACCATCAAGCAATGTGATTTCTGATAAGAGAATTTCTTCTATTGGTTATAAAATAAAACCTACAGACACAACTTGTTCAAGCTTTTTCTTAAGCCCGATTCAATCTGATGATCAGATTTTATTTGAATTAGGATTTACTTTGGTTGAAGATGTCTCAACTGGAGAATTTAAATCTACACGATTTGGTTTTCCAAGTGGAACAAAAAGTTTAAGCTCTTGTGAAAATTGGGCTGGCATTAACTGCTCAGCAAGCCAAGCTTTATTAGATCAAATTAATGCTGCAAAAAAGCTGGCAGAGGATAGAGCAGATTGCAATTCAGCCTTCAATGCATGGTTGACAACTAACCCAAGTGGACCAAATCCAGACGATGCAAAAAAATGGATATCTCCCGATGGTCCTTGTGAAGGAAATACATATGCTTTTGAGGGAAGAGAAGTGTATTCAGAAGACGCTTACAACCGAGAATTAGATTTAAAGTATGCCCAAGAATGTCGAGAAGAGAAACAAGATTTAATAAACGACAAAAAGACAGGGGCCTTCCCCATCCAGAAATGCGGGGGGACAACATTTTATTTTTGTGACGGAGTACAAAAAGCTTCTCAGTCAGATATTAAAGCTTGCGAGGATTTAAAAAAATCAAATGATTGTCAACAAGATCTTGACCAAAAGATTAGTAATCAAGATCCAGATGGAGCCTGGAATCCTCCACATTCCCCAGGTCCAGGAGTATGTGCTGATTCTATTTGGTTATGTAATGGTAAAAAACATCTATCTTTAGCTGATTACGAAGCTAATAATGACTGTAAACAAGGTCCTCCGCCTCCTCCCCCTCCTCCTCCTACCTGTCCTGCAGGATGTGGAAGAAATCCAGTTCCAGGCTACTGTGGAGATGGTGGGCATGGAACCATTAACAACCATACAGTTTGCAGTGGTTATCCTCCATATTGCCCAAGGTTTGATTGTTATTAATTATGTATAAAATAGACAGGATTAGAGATCTAATAGATGAACATTTTTCTCTTCAATGGTGTAGGAATAATTTAATTATTCCATTAAGTGTAGAACCATCATTACCTCCTGAAAAACCTGTTCTATTAATTGCTGTAGGAAATATTACGTTTTTAGGGACCATTGGAGAATTTATTAAAAATAAAGCATCAAGATCAGGTTATAAATGTATGTTTGTAGAGAAAGATACTTCGCAAATTGAGCATCTACTTGATCAAGCGGCAAAAGAGAGAATATTTAGTAGTGAGGGATTAGAAAGTTTTTCTTTCTCAGATGATGAGTTGTTGGATTCTCTTAAAGAGGCTTCAAATAGTCAAGATGAATACGATCAATATAGTTTTGAATTTGATGATGAGGAAAATGAAGATGAAAGTGAACCTGATTTATCTATAGAAATGCTTGGTAGTAAAATTCAACGCGCAGCAGCACAGATACTAATTAAATCATGCAGATCAGGTGTTTCAGATATACATATTGAACCTCATAGTTCTAATTTTCAAGTCAGATTAAGAAGTGATGGTGTTCTTCAAAAATATATATCTATGCCTAGAAGTGCTGGACTTAAATTAACAGCCTGTCTGAAAAACATGGCTGGAATGGATATTGCAGAAAGAAGAGCATCACAAGATGGAAAGATTCGAAGAGTTTTTGAAGGGACTCCCATGCAATTCAGGTGTTCTACTGCTCCAGCAAAATTTGGAGAGAAAACCGTTTTAAGGATATTAAATAGCAGTAATGAAATATTAGATTTAGAGTCACTCATTTCTAATGAAACAATTAGAACTAGGTTTAGAAATGCAATCAACCAACCTGATGGAATTATTATTGTTTCAGGACCAACTGGTTCAGGTAAATCAACAACTTTAGCAGCAGCTTTAAGAGAAAAAGACAATGGCGAATTAAATATTGTTACCGCTGAAGATCCTATTGAATATGATTTAGGTGGTGATATTCAACAGTTTCCAGTTATTAAAGCAAAAGGGCAAAATTTTGGTTTTTTATTAAGAACATTTCTTCGCCAGGACCCAGATGTAATTCTTATTGGTGAGACTAGAGACCCCGAAACTGCTGAATCTTCAATGGATGCGGCTGAGACTGGACATCTTGTCTTTACCACTTTGCATGCAAGGAGTGCTTCTACATCCTTAACAAGGTTATTGGATATGGAGGTGCCTCCATATAAATTAACCTCTTCTTTGAAAGCAATATTAGCTCAAAGATTAATTAGGAGAGTTTGTCCTGAATGCAGTACTCAAAAGATAGCTGGCGAATATGAAAATAATTTTGGAATTAAAAGAGGACAAACAATTAGGCAAGCTACGGTCTTAAATAGTGAGGAAAAAGAAAAAAGAAAAGCAGAAGGATCCTTATGCTCGAGATGTTCTGGCACAGGTTATAAAGGAAGGATAGGAGTATATGAATTAATGATTCTTAATCGCAAAATAGCTGAAGCAATTAAGGCACGTAAATCAAATGCCGAAATTCAAGACTTAGCAGAACAAGAAGGGATGATAACCTTAAAAGATTATTGCGTTAATTTAATTCAAGATCAACAAACAACTATATCAGAACTAAAAAAAATATGTAATAGTGAAGAATGATTTTTTTAATTAATCAGATTAATGACAATAGCAAGAAAAATAGTTGAATATGCAATTAATTATAATTCTTCTGATATTCATTTAGAAGAAAATTCGCCTATAGCGATTAGGAGTAATTCAGATATAAAAATAATCGATAAAGTCCTAGGATCAAATGATATGGATGCTCTTCTTCTCGAGATCTTAGGAGAAGAAAAATTATCTCAATTCAATAAAGATAATGATTTAGATACCTCAATCGGACTTGAAGGTTTATCTAGACTGAGAATAAATGCATATGTTGCTAATGAGAGAAGATGTTTAACTCTAAGATTGCTTCCTAACAATCTTCCTAAATGGTCTGACCTAGGTTTGCCAGAAGCATTTATAAACTTATCAAAAAAACATAGAGGTTTAGTTCTCTGCACAGGTCCAACTGGTTCTGGAAAGTCGACCAGTCTCGCAGCGTTTATTAATTGTATTTTAGAAACCCAAAGACGGCATATCCTTACTATTGAAGATCCCATAGAGTTTCAATTTTCTTCTACAAATCAATCTATTATTCACCAGAGGGAAGTAAAAAGAGATACCGATTCATTTGCGACTGCTCTTAGAGCAGCATTAAGAGAAGATCCTGATGTTATTTATATTGGAGAAATGCGAGATCTTGAAACTATTCAATTAGCTATTACTGCCGCTGAAACTGGACATTTGGTCTTAGGAACATTGCACACTTCCTCAGCTGCCAAAACAGTAGAAAGAATTGTAGATGTCTTCCCTGCAGATCAACAAGAACAAGCTAGATTGCAAGTCTCGACTTCATTGGCGGGTATAATGTCTCAAACATTATGTAAAAATACTAAGGGCAAAAGATCATTAGCATATGAAATTTTAGTTAATACTAATGCGATTTCAAATTTAATTAGAGAAAAGAAAGTTAGTCAAATTTACTCTCAACTTCAAACAGGAAATAATGAAGGGATGAATACTTTAGAGCAATGTTTGCAAAGTTTGCTTGACCAAAATCTTATTACACCTGCCGAGGCTATCTCAAAGGCCTCAAACCCTAAAGCAATAAATATTAATTAATTATGGCAAAGTATTCCTATAAATCAAATCTAATATCACAATCAATTGAAGAAAAAGGTTTATCCAATTCAAGAAAAATTATAAATATAAAGGATTCAAGTTCAGTAAAAGTTAAGCAAGCTGATCTACTTATATTTTTTAGACAATTGGCTGTAATTCTTCAAAGTGGAGTACCTCTAGCTCAAGGTATAGAATTACTAGGAGAAAACACAAGATCAGAAAAATTCTCAGCCGTTCTTTTAAAAGTTTCAGATAGATTAAAATCAGGCGATGAATTATCCTTATGTCTTAATGATTATCCAAAATGTTTTGCCCCGATAACAATTGGACTTATTAAAGCAGGAGAAGCTGGAGGCATACTCGATAAAGTACTTGAGAGGATTGCAATACTTATAGAAGAACAGGAAAAGATCAAAAGCCAGATTACTGGCGCATTAATTTATCCAGTAATTATTCTTGTATTGGCAATATCTGTCAGCTTGGGACTTTTAATATTTATTGTCCCTAAATTTGAACTAATGTTCAAAAGTTTTAATGCTGAGTTACCAGGATTAACAAAATTTATGCTTGCTTTATCCAGAATAGTTGTTTCAAATTTATTCTTAATAGGAGCACCCATCTTTATTTTAATATTACTATATATATTTAAGCAGTATTACTCATCAACTACAGGGAAAAGATTGGTAGATAATTTTATTCTTAGGATTCCATTATTTGGAGATCTAATATTAAGAAGTGAAATAGCATCATTCTGTGATACATTATCAACATTAATGAATGCTGGAATACCAATAGTAGAAGGATTAGAAAGATGTCGTTTGGCAAGTGGGAATCAAGCCATAAAAGATATTATTGCAACATCAGTGATAGAAGTAACTCAAGGAAATGATCTTAGTTTATCTTTAAAAGAAAGTAATATTTTACCTAAATTAGTAGCCTCTATGGTTCGAATTGGAGAAGAAAGTGGAGAGTTAGGGTTTATGCTGGATAACTTATCTAAGTTCTATAAAAGAGAGGTTGAAAATACAGTTTCATCTTTAACAAAAGCAATGGAACCTGCTGTAATAATAGTTATAGCAGGAATAGTCGGAACAATAGTTGTATCACTTTATTTACCAATGTTTGAAATAATAACCGTAGTCAAGTAAATCTTAAACTAAAAATCAGGCATCTCAAATTCAGGTGAATCATTATTTTCATATTTGGTTGATTTGCTTTCATCTATATCCTTATTATTCGATTTAACTTCTGATTTATTATTATCTGCTCCTTTTTTTTTCGATATAGATTCTTCGATCTTTGAATCTTCATCTTTATCTGATAGATTAATACTTGGCCAATCATCTTCATCATCTAGAGAATTTATCTGGTCCTTTCTTAATTGAATATTAGTTCCTCTTACTTTAAGTTTATCTTTTTTATGTTGAGAAAATGAATTATTAGTAATACTTTCAAAGAGCTCTTCTTCTTTATGATTATATGGATTTATCGCTTTTACCTTCAATTCATTAATTTCTTCATTTATTGCAAACTCTATATTTGTTTCTTTAGAATTAATTACTGTAGATTGTAATACTGGCTTATTTTCTATTCTTGTTTCTTGCTTTTCTGGACTAAAGACAGTTTCTTTAATATTTTTTGTAGCTGAATACTCTAGTAGATAAGAATTTTCACTAGTATCGGGCAATGATTTTTTAATTATTTCACGCTCTAAACCTTTATTTCTAATATTAATATCAATTAAACCTAAACCTGAGCCAATAATATTTGAATAGTTATGGATATCATTACCATACTGCAAAGCTACTTGACCTACATGATTTGCAAGATTTGAAACTAAAACATTAACAGGTATATTGTATTCTGATTGTAATAAATTAGCTAGATTAGGATGTAAGCTATTTGGCCCACAAAGAATTATTTTTTTCCATTTACCATTGATATTTATTTTTAGAAAATCATTCATTTTAACTTCTAATTCATTACACATAACCTGAATATCTATTTTTGAAAGACTTATATTTTCATCTATTTCACTATCGTCTTTGGAACCTTGCTCTTCGTTCTGATTTTTAATAGCTGCAATTTTTGAAATATCCATATGAGTGTATGTTGAATATATTGTTAAATGGGTACAATCGCTATTTAAATCTAAAACAATTAGATATTCATCTTCTAACAAATTTCTTATTTCAGAAAAATATAATCTTGAATGGCATGTAAAAGCTAATTCAATATCACATAAATCCAAGTCTGCAAGTTCTAATGTTTTAATGATTTGATTGGTTATCTTTTTGGGAATACTTGATAGAAAAAAACCATTATGTAGTTGACCATTAATTTTCCTTAATTGATAATTCGGGATCAATGAAAAATCAGTCTGGCGTATTGGAACAGGTATTTTATATTCAGTTTTTGGGTCTAATATATATTCTCTGACTTCTTCTTCGATAACACTTGCTGGAAGAAATAATGTTTTAGTATAGGCTGCCTCTGGAGGAATTATAACTCTTGCCTTATGAGCAAATATCTTTTCACTTGAAATAATATTCTTTAACAATCCAGCCATTAATTGGGGGTTTGTAGGGGCACCTCTATCAATGGCACTATCATCATCAATATCAATATTATTTAAATAGGAAAAGTTAACTTCTTCTGATTGTAATTTTGCTAATCCATAATATAGCGAGGACTTCTTAAATTCGAAAATTAGTTGGCTGCTCGTGATTTGTTTTCTTATTTTTTCAAAATAATGATTTATAGGAGAAATATCTAAACCAAAAAATAAATTTTCTGTTGTTGTTTCTTGCATGATTTGTTAATGATTACAAAATGAACTTGGACGGCAGAAAAGCTTTCGTATTGGAATTTTAGTAGTTGATATTTCATCATTTAGACCTAATAAAAAATAGATTCCTGGCTTTGCTTTTGAATTGTTTTCAATCAGGTCTGACAAAGAGCTCTCTCTAAGCGGTGTGGAACGAAGGCAAATTGCATATCCTGATCCTGCAGGAGTCCAATTGCCAGATGAAGTAATGGTACTACTTACTGGGAGTTGCCATGTCAAATTTGGAGTATATGAACAACCCTTTGGCAAATTGGCTTCTTTATATGACTCTATTACTGCCATTTTTGATAAGCTTATTGCAGGTTGAGAAAGAATATTCGCGTATCTATCGAGAAATAATGAAAGATTATATTGGTCATTAATTGCATTTCTTGGTATTCCGCTTACTCTACTGTTCCTATCATTATTTCCAAGATATCTCATACTTAATTCAGTTATTAGTATGCTAACAGTAAAAAATAGCACCAACATATAAATAGATACAATCATTTCGATAATTGTCATTCCTGAATCATTTGATACTATTTTTGATCTAAGATTTATTAATTTCACAGCTTTTGTGGAAGTTGTTTAATGTTGTTATTTAAAGTATTAACCTCAAGTATCCTTCCAGATCCCTTTATAACTTCCAATTCATCTTTTGTTAATGGGAATCTTATAGATCCTTGAATAATGGTTTCAGTGACTTGAATTGCAAGTAATAAACTGGTGGTAGCCAATAATGCAATTATACTCCCAATTAATGATTGAAACATATTATTATAGATTGTACTCGAATAAACATTTTTCAGTTCCTTTTAATATACATGAATAAAAAGTTACTGGAGTATCAGAGCTGGGATTATTTAATAATATCAATCTATGATTTCCTGAATACAAGGCACATGTATTTTGTTGAGTTGGTTGAGTATTATGCAATCTATAATTAATTAATTCATCATAATCCTTTAAAATGTTGTAAAGATCCTGGTGTTCAGCATTGCTCCCGGGAAAGTTATTAGGATCATTCGTTATTCCACTAACAATTTTTAAACATGCTTCTTGAGCATTCCCTAATTTATCAGAATGATTTTTTAAGATATTGAGAAAGGTCCTCTCACTTAATTTATAATTATTAATAGAAATTTTTAATGAATCTGAAATCTTTGTTGAATAATAGGGTTGAATTCTCCTTATGCCAAATGATAATTCGAAGATAGCAAATGACATTGATAACATTGCTGTGCCAAGTAATGAATAAATAAATATCATTTTATGTGTTAATTGGAATTGCCATGAACATTTATTGTTATTCTCATGGGAGACATATTATCTGAACTTTCGTCTAATACATCTGATCTCCTGATATTATCTTTCATCTCAATCTCTTGAATAATTATCAATGAGTCTATATTTTCTAGAGCACTTATAAATTTTGCAAGATCAGGATAAATACCTTCCATTGATATTTCAAATTCCTGTGTAAATTGTCCAGGAAGTATTATTGAATCATTTGAGCTTTTAACATTAGATTGTATAATCTTTTCTTTTGGCTTTATTTCTTTAATTGAAATATTATAATTATTAGCAATCATTTCAATCTTAGATAAGATTGTATCTGAATTGATCCTGCCAACTATAATTTTATTTATTCTTTTTTCCTGATCTTGTATTAAATTCTTTGTTTTTTTTAGTTTTTCAACTCTAGACTCAATTAGTTTTATTAACGATACTTTTTCTTTTAATACATCTATATTACTATTTGATACTTTAATTATTTCTATTCTTGGAATAATGCCCAAAATAAATACTAGAGTTGATATTGAGAATCCAGATAATATTGGAATAAATATTGAGGCATTCTCGGGATTTATAAATCCTTTCCGATTTTTTAGAAGATTATCACTCATTTTATAAGTCCTTCTCTTCTAATATATTTTACTCTATTAGCAAAGCCATAAGCTTTGTATCTAATTAAATACTTTTCTAATTCAGTCTCATTTAGATTATTAAATTTAAGTTCAATTATAAATTTTGTTTGAGGATATTGACTATTTGCAGACATGAAAATCCATATTCTTTTTAATTTAATGCTCTTTTCATCAAAGAATGATGATTTTTTTAGCTTCAGCATAAAGGAATTAATATTTCTAAGTCCTTCTTCCTCTGGAGCAGATCCAGAGATCTCAAGCATTTCGTCTTTAATTTTTATACCCTCTAATTCTATTACTTGAGGAATTAAAAACCTAATATTTTCAAGAATAGCGGTTGCTGATTTCTTTGATAAAAGAGTCTTAGCTTTATTCTTATTATTATTATATTTATTTTTTACATCTAAAAGAAGTTTTCTGTGAATTGCTACTAATCCATCATATTCTCTAGATTGGGCTAATAGTAATTTTTCAATAGATTGCTTTTCTCTTGAATAATTCCATATAAAAAGATAGCTAATTATGGATATTATAATTGTAATAAATGCTATGGTTTTTCCTTTTCTTCTTATGGATTGTATATTTTCACTTGATGATCTAATTAGGTTATTTTCCTTTCTTCTTTGTTCTAATAAATCTAACTCCTTCCAATTTCCTAAATTCATTATATTATTCCCCTTGTAAATGTCTTTTTATTTTTGGAGATAAATTATATGCTTGATCGTTAGTATCTATTGAATCATTAATTATGTTTGGTGTAACCATAATTATCAATTCTCTATTTTCATTACTTTTACCTTCAGATTTAAATACACTTCCAATTAAAGGTATGTCTCCAAGGATTGGAAGCTTTGAAGTTGTTTCCGATGCCAAAGTTTGCAAAACACCAGTTAATATTAATGTCTGACCATCTTTCACTCGCACTGTACCAGTATCTAATTTTCGCTTATTTAATATATAATAATTTCCACACATTGGGTTATTATATGTATCACTAACTGCTGTTAAATTGGGGCTAAGTGAAAATGTAACATAACCATTATCATCTATTTTATGTACTTTCGCAGCTAATTCTAAACCTGCTGTTTCAAAGGCAGCTGTACATTTATCTGATTCTCCTTCTTCACCTTTTTTATAAGTAAAATTAGTGATTACATTACTACCAACAGATATAAAAGATTCATTTGCAGCTGAACGTCCGACTCCACTGAGGGTATCTGAACTTTCGTTTAGGATAAGAGTTGGACTAGCTAAAGTATTTGAGCTTCTAGATTTTATATTAGAAATAAGGTTACTATAAAATCCACCATCAGGATATTCTTTCCCAGGGTTATCTATTGGGCTTGCGGAAGAAATGTTTGCAGCTGGAAGTAATGAACCAAATACAGCAGCTAGTGAACCATTATTGTTAATAATAAATGTATTGCCTGTTCTCAGGGAAAAACTCTTATCTAACCCTTCCTCCTCACTTAATTTTACATCAATAATTTTTACAGATAAAGCAACTTGTCTTTGCCTAACATCTAGTTGTTTTAAATATTTCTCTGCTACTTCTATTAGACTAGGCTCTCCAATTAAAGTAATTTGGTTTAATCTTGAATCTGTAGTACCAGTTAAACCTTTAAGGGGTCCAGTTGAAGCTGAATAAGTTTCTACATTTGATAATGATTGTGTTATTGAAGTTTGGGAATTAAAATTAGAAGAACCTCCAGTCTTAGTACTTGTTGTTATTATTTCCACCTTATTAATTGCAGCTCCCAAGCTCGCAAGATAATCAGCTGCAGAGTCAGCTGAAGCTTGATTTAATCTATAAACTTTAGAAAGCTTAGAATCAAAACTTAATCCAAGAACACTTGGACCAACAAGCAGTAAATTATTTTGTCTTTTAGCCTGTAATCTTGCAGCAAGTAAAATACTATTTATAGAAACTGAGTAATCTTCGTTGTCCAAATCTAAAGTAACTTTTCTTTCATTAGTATTATTAGATTTTGATGTTTTTTTTCCTTCATCCTCAACAAATACAAAACCATAACCACCTATTTTGGAAATTTCTTTTAGGATTTCTACTGAATTTGCGTCTTTAAGTTTTAAAGTTATCTTTGGTCCTTTTAAATTAATGTAACCCCTATTTTTTAGAAAATCACCTTGACTTATAATTTTATCTTGTGGTGCTGTTTGTTTTGTAAGTCCTTCACCTATTTTAGATTGTTCTAATTTTGGCTCACTCATCAACGCATCCTTCACAGATTGCGATCTATTTTCTAAAGGACAGATTGAAAGAAAAACAGTAAGAATAGCGCTAGTTAAAAAATTCTTTTTAGTCAAAATAATTAATCAAGCAAACTGACTATATCGCATATTTTGACTAGTAGCTTATATTATTATTTTGATTTATTTAAGATAATGGCCTAAGGAAGGAGAGTAGTAACCGATTCATTTAAAAAGTTTGTTATGGGAGGGAAGTTAAGAAAAGAATCAAAAAGGAAATAAGCTAAACCGCAGTTCAATAAAACAGCAAGCCACTCCTCATCCTTCCAGAAAACAAAAACTTGACCTAAACAAATAAGTCCGAAATTACCAACAATAAATACGAAAAGATTTTGAAGTGAGTGATTTTAAATAAGGATTTCATAGGTCTTAAAAATAGAACTCGAAAAGATAGTTAATCCTAATTAAGTATTCAAGCATTTCTCTCATCAGAAAATACTTACGTCTAAAAACATTTTGTTAGTGGATTGACAACGTCTGTTCGTCGGTAGTCGTAAATGTACCTTAACAAAAACTATCTGCCAAAGTCAATGTATGACTTAGAAATTTTGCATAACCCAAGGCAATGAATTGAAAAGGTAGTACCAATATAATTAACCCAAAAAGAACTTGCTCTCATTTTATATATGAATGTTAAAACCTAACAAATATTGTCCATTCACAAGAACTAATTCCATCCAATTACAAATTTTACCCATAGCCAAATCTGATTGGAGACCCACCCTAAGTAAAGTAATTTTCAATAACCAGAAACATCCGATCTGTAGCCCAAGTATTTGAATGCCTTAAAATTTTTACATAAAAATCATGCCGCTTTAATATGGCTTCAACTTATGAAATTGCAATAGCTTGTCTCGCAAGACTGTTTAAATAAGCCAGCTTAGGCTCCGAATTAGAGATAATAAATACTAACAATAACAACAACTAAATCAATCAAAGAAAAACCTTTTTTATGTGATATTTTCCTTGATAGGATTAATAATACAAAAATCGAACAGAATTTTATCCCTTTCCCGATTTGACTTATTTTGCCAAAACTAAAACCATAAAGGATAAGTAAATATACAAATGCTTTGTCAGAAGTTGGATTTATTGGTCATTTACTACTTACTTCTTGAAAATGTGTAAATTATACAAAAGGATTAGAGAGGAGGGCTTATTCAACTATATTCCCATTTCACAAGCTCATCAAAGGAAAAATACGAACATTACAGTATTATTAAAATAAGAAAAAGAGACAGGTAATTAATTTATAGATCAACTATTTAAATGCATTTACAAGACTATATTTGACATTGTTTTCTACTGAACTGAATTTATAACAAACCCCAAATCAAGTCAAATAAACCATGGCAGCCCTAACAAGCTCACAAACTCCTTGAGAGAGAGCCCTAATATAGACGGAAGTAATAGCTAATATCCAATAAGACAATGGAATAACAAGGAACATCAACCATAACCTGAAAATATTTGACCATATAAAACTTAAAGTTGGAATAACTCCAACAAATATCAAGCTAAAAATAAAAGCAACTATCAGTAGAAATTTCATAGCACCTTTTGTCTTGATAAATTTCATTAAAGGTTTTACAAATCTTTCAGGTAGTAAATATCCCCAACGGGAAGGTCGATGCTTTATCCAAAAGCCCATATCCTTTTTTATTTGTCTGTCACGACCTGCAAAAAATTCTTTTGTTTTCTTCTTATTAGTCATTAATACTTCTAATTACTAGTGGCAAAATTTGCTGCTACCCAAGTAGCTACTTCATAAGTTTCATAATCACAAATTTTTCGAAAAATTTCATGAAAATGAAACAATTTCGGACAACTTTACAAATTTCTTTAATTACTTATGTCTATTATGTTCACTATTTTTTTTAGACTTTTGTGTTATAGCTGATTTACCTGTCTCCAATTTATGCATCAGTTTCTTTAACTTGGTCAGTTTTAATTTCATTTTTTTCCTTATCTTTTGAATAGGAACAACCACCTTCTCCTCCCCAACCCCAAGCTAGAGATGGACTTCCAATTACTGAAAAAGCCAAAACTAATGAAACAAACTTTTTCACTTTGAACAAATTTTTAGTCATATCATAATTGGTTTTTCCAAAATACGTTAAATCAAGTTAAATAATTTAGTATCGAAAAACTCTTTCGGGAATTTTGCGAGAGTTGTCTTTGGGGGAGTTAAAATCGGGGTAATTACCACCTCATGATCGTCTCACATCCACAGACCCTAAATTTTAATCAGCTATTTTCTTTCTCTTTTCTCGGGCAACCGCATCATTTTCTAGAGTTGTATTTATCAAACCTTGATAGTCTCCACCTGCTGAGGCAAGACCAAACATTAAAACAAAACCTACCCCCGCAATTATCGTCACAATCCATGTACCCATAGACATATTGAGAGGGATTGCAAATAATGGAGAAGACATTAGAAATTTATCAATAAAAAGATCATAGACATTATTCATCATCGATTCATCTTTATTTATGCTGCATTCGTATTGCTTTTGGCACATAGATCAGCCGTTTTCTCTGAAATAAATCTTCCATATATTTTCTACATATTCGATAAATGACTTAATTAAATTATAACTTTTGCGAATAAGTGTAAATTCCGCTTCCATTAAGGATGAATAGCACCATATTTAGTGGGCAATACCATTCGAAGGGATGACCTGTACACTACATTCGCCTTCTATTTACCCAGAGATCATCGCTCATACCACACTCGATCTTATGACTAAGGTAACTGAATATAATTCTCCAGCAAAGCAAATAGCAAAAATAGAAGCTCAAAGAAGAAACGAAGAAGAGCAGGTGCTACAAAAACAACTGCGAGTCTGACAAGAAATAAAGCTAAAACTGCAAGTTAATACTTATAAGATCCCGCTGAGTCAACTCTCTTATTTATCCATAAAAGGTAGAGGAAAAAACTTTATATAAATGATAGGGTACGGTATTTAACCAACGAACTAGTTCTAATTAATTGGCTAAATCAACGATCAACAAATTTGGGTAAAATTTTAAGAAAGGTGTTATTGCTTAAATCAAAATCATCACAGCTCGTCCAAATAAATAAACAGTGGTTTTAGTCAACGATGAAAGTCTAATCAATGTCCCATCAAAATTGGCATAAGTTAAGTATGAAAAGTTTGTTTTGTTGTGCCTTAGTATTTTTATTTATATTCATTGCACATTCATTCAAAGTTCATGCTTCTGAAAATGAATCCATACTAAATGACTCTCAAATAAAAATTGCTAACAAATATGCGGAAAGATTTTGCAGTGCTAAAGCCGATAATTTTTTTGAGGGATTAGACAATGAGAAGACTCTAAAATATTCATACTTTAAATATATAGGTTTTAACAGTGAAGAGTTATTTTCGAATGAAATATACAAGTCATTAGTCAATCAAATAAGAGAAAACTGCCTTATCAGCAAAGAAGAAGAAAGTGAAATAAATGAATTTTTTTTAGAGGAATCAAAGGCAAAGCTAAAATCATCAGACATGACACTTCTGGTATCAAAACCAAATGACTGAAAATTATTATCTGATTTTCAAGTATTTATAGTCACCGTAAGAAAGTATATTGAATTCATCTTATTAGAGCTTTAGCCTATGAAGCACATATTTATAGAAAGCATCAACTATTTTGAAAGATATAGGTTTACCTGTCTAAACATGTGCAATCCTATCAAGGATTGAGGCATTGAAAGCAAGAAAAAAATATCCCTTATCAAGTAACTAGCACTATATATTCCAATATACAATTGACGGAAATGATGTTTCGCTAATAATCGTGATGGTTTTAAATGTTCTCTCTCAAGTAAATCAAATTCTTTCTCGGAGAGTTTTCTGCTCCAAAATAATCTTCTATTAATTTTTTAATATTAAAGGTCATACAATTAATCATAGAAAATCAGTTCTGATCAATACTTACTTTTGGATTATCATAGGGATCATCTGTTAAGGCTGCCAAACAAATTCTTTTAGGAGTCTCAAATTGCTCATGGTTGTGACAATGTTCCAAACAATTAAAATACCTATCTTGATTTGACTTCATTACAAAAATATATTTCAGATAAATTAATCCTTCAAGGGGCAAATCATTAGTTTATCAAATCTAGATTTAGATTAGTTAATCTAAAGGTAAAATTTGATATGTATATTCTAATTAAATAAAACAATTCAACATAAAATACTATAAATCTAATAATAGATATGAATTGCTTAATAAGTTTATAAACTACAGTGTATACCAAAAAATAAGTTTAATGAATCCACAAATTTTATTTAATTTTACGCTTGCACTTTTAACAACAGGGACGATTTTATTATTTAAAGGACTATTCATATTAGGGCTTGGGAGTTTAATAATTGCGGTAGGAACTTCAATTATTTGGCTTATGTCAGGCTTTTTTGGGAAATTCGAATATGAACCAACTGATTCTAAAAGAGAAGATGAGAAAGATGACGAAGGGAAAGGCGTACTAAAGCCATTCTAAATTAGATTTGATTTTAAATTATTAGTGATTTGACAAATAATAGACAATCAAAGAAATCAAGACCCCTGTCCAAATACCTTTAAAAAATAATCGAAACTCACCAATATTTATATATTTGTCAATTAATAATGGAGCTATTAATTCATTCATGCTCTTTTTTTAATAAAACTATATGCCTTACTAGAAAAACTTGCATGAACAATTAATACATCGAAGATGTTATATTTATACATGCCTTTAAATTAAACTCTAATTCTTCAGTTCTACATATTTATTTAAAAATGCCTTTATATATGAAACAAATCTGCCGAAAGGAGAAGAAATAAAAAAAGATTGATTTAAATGATTAATAACAAATTTTCTATATTCTAGATTTGTTTGAAAATCTGTTCCATTACATGGCAAGCGATCAAGATCATCAGTTTCAAAATACACTTGTTTATCTAAAGATGAATTTCTACTATCATTACCTTGATCAGACTTTTGTCTATATATTTTTATATAAAATCAAACAAAAATTGATACATGTATTGATATTTCTAGAGAATTATTCTCGTTTAATTAGCACATCTAATATTAAAAAAGGTCGATACAATAAGGTTTTGTATCTGAATAGTTATGTTTTGATAAATAATTGAAAACTTCTTTACTTTAATAGTTGGCATTCCAATATTTCTTATTATCGAAGGCTGAAGTAGTTTGCTCTCTTATCATTGAAAGAAATTTTTTATTATGAATATCATATTGGTTGCATTCGAACCCTACTAGAAGCTGTCTGTCAATATCATGGAAATCAGCTTCTATTTTTACCTTTGATGAGGTATTTTTGATTTTTTTCTTTTTCATAAATCAACAAAGTCAATCCTTCATGTTGTCATCATTAAAGGAATTGTTAACAGAGTGCAATCACCTAATTCAAAGGAGAGGAAAGTATTATGTATTAAATTTAATACCTAAGTGAATCTTTTATTATTTTCTTTTCTGATTATTTTTATAATATTTTTATAGGTTACTATTTATTTGATGTATTTAGCGGAAACTTTGGGATTAGAATTTATAGCCCCGCAAAGTGTATTAGGCATCCTCATCATATTAACAGGTATCATTTTCTCCCTCATGATGTTCTATGTAGGCTATATCTCGATTCGAGAGATGTATTCAAATAAATCTCTGGCACCAACAGATAAAAAGATAAAGGAGCAAAAAGAAAAAATAGCCAGACTTTACCCTCAATCCTAATTATTTATTTAAGAATTTAATAAGAAAATTCAAAGTAATCTTTATTACTATAAAAGCAGCCGGATCTTATTTAAGACATTGACCTTTTTTAATCCATTGACATGATATGTATCTACAGCTAGGTCTAGTAGTGATGAGTCTACTGCCAGCACTTAATGAAAAAAACCTTCCTTGGATCGATGTTATACATCCTATAGTTGTTCATTTTGTCATTGCTATGACTTTAATAGCAGTAGTATTTGATATTATTGGTATTATCACGAAAAGATCTAATCTTTTTGAGGTTAGTTTTCTTAACTTAATAGTTGCTACTATTGCAATTTTTATTGCCATTATTTTCGGTCAAATTGAAGCAGGCTTGGCTAATCCTTATGGCTCTTCAAGGGATATTTTAAACTATCACAGTACTATTGGTTGGTCATTAGCAGCGATTCTTTCAATAATAACTGGTTGGCGTTATGTCTCACGTCAAAATAATCCTAATAATCTATCTATAGGTTTTTTATTTGTTGACTTAATGCTAGCTTTTCTTGTATTTACTCAAGTTTATTTAGGTGATAAACTTGTTTGGATTTATGGATTGCATACTGTTCCAGTAGTTAATGCAATTAGAGATGGGGTAATATAATGTTATTCGATAATATACTTTATAACTATTATTATATTTTATCTGATATCTCATCTCCGATTTCAGAAATTAAAAGCTATTTAGGTCCCAACGATCTTCCTTATAACATACCCATTCACCCCAATCTCGTTCACTTGACTATTGGACTATTTGCTATCGCAATAGCTTTTGATTTTGCAGGAGCACTTTATCCTTTTGAAAAGAGAATACTTAGATTTTTAGCTTTTCCAGTAACCAGGGTTGGATTTCATGATGTTGGTTGGTATAACATTCTTGCAGCCTCGTTTATCACATTTTTCACAGTTGCTACAGGCTTCTTTGAAATGCTTTTAGCTGTTCCAATAGGAGGTGTAAAAAGTATTATTGGCCAAGGAGCCATAACAACAATGCTTTGGCATGGTGTAGGAGGAGTTTTAATATTATTTATTTTAATTACAATGACAATTTGGAGAGGTTATCAAAGATTTGTTTTTAGAAAAGATTTTGGTAGACAAGTATCATGGGCGTATTTATTTTCAGGTACTATTATTCTACTAATTATGGGATTACATGGAAGTCTAGGAGCTTGGTTAGCAAGTGATTTTGGTGTTCATATTACAGCAGATCAACTTTTAGTTAAAGGAAGTGATCTTGCAAGCATTTTATAATGAAATCAAATCTAAAAAGAATTATTAATCAAAAGTTAATCTCTATATTAGGTGTATCGTTAGCAATATTTATTGATTTACTTCTTAGTAAATTAATGGCTAGTTGGTCATACTCTTGGCTTCCAGTACAGGCATCAGCAGCAGCCCCGTATGTTGATAATCTATTTGCTTTTGAAACAGGCATTGGAACTTTTATTTTTCTTGGTTGTTCAGGTGTAATTGTATGGGTATTAATATTTAATAGAGCACCAAAGTATGATGAAAGTTTTGGAGAGCCAATAGAGGGTAATACAAATTTAGAAATTGTTTGGACTGTAATCCCCCTTTTACTTGTCATTGCAATAGCGATTTATTCAACAAATATTAATAGCACTCTTAAGAATTTAGGATCAAAATATAAATATGATCCACAAAAGGATTTAATTCAAAATTCCGAACTTGGAGAAAAGATTTCTGATGCTCCAATTGATGTAATAGCAAGACAATGGAACTGGGAGTTTGTCTATCCTGAAGGGTTCTCTAGTTCTGAGTTACATTTACCAATCAATAATAAGATTAACTTTAGATTGATTTCTAAGGATGTCTTACATGGTTTCTATATTCCTGCTTTTCGTTTAAAACAGGATATTATTCCAGGAAGTATTATCGAATATAGCCTTACGCCAACAAGAGCTGGTGTTTATCGTCTTAGAGATTCGATGTTCAGCGGAACATATTTTTCTGAAAATCAAACTAATGTAATTGTTGAATCAAAAGATTCTTACCAGAATTGGATCAACAAAACTGTAAAAAAAGTACCAGTTAGCGGTTTAAATCAAGCTGGCATTCTTTATAAAAAACGATTAGAAAAAGGTGATAGGGGCTGGGCAACCGTACCTCCAAAATCCTCCCCAATGGTTAATGAGCCTGGAGATTATCAGCAACCACATGAAGGATAGATTCGATTTATGACAATAACTAATTACGACGAACGTGTTCTAAAAGCAAGCCATCCAGTACCTGGAGCTCCGAACAATTGGAGAAGATTTTTTGGTTTTAATACTGATGCAAAGGTTATAGGGATTCAATACATAGTAACGGCTCTTTTCTTCTTGTTATTGGGTGGGTTACTTGGAATGTTGATAAGAGGTGAGTTGATAACACCACCATCAGATCTTTTTGATCCAAGTGTTTATAACGGTCTTTACACAATGCATGGAACGGTAATGCTCTTTCTGTTCTTGTTTCCAGTACTGAGTGGACTAACTAATCTACTTGTTCCACCAATGATTGGAGCACCAGATATGGCATTCCCAAAATTAAATGCCCTTGCCTTTTGGTTAGTACCAGTCTTTTCAATTGTATTACTTGCAAGCTTTTTTGTTCCAGGAGGACCAGCTTCTTCTGGTTGGTGGTCATATCCCCCTGTAAGTATTCAAAATCCACTAGGTCATTTTCTTAATGGGCAAATGTTGTGGATAGTAGCTATTGGACTATCAGGTGTCTCATCAATCATGGGGGCAATTAATTTCGTAACTACGATAATTCAAATGCGTGCTCCAGGTATGGGATTTTTTAAAATGCCTATTTTTATTTGGACTGTTTTAGCTGCACAAATTCTTCAACTACTCGGACTACCAGCACTCACAGGCGCAGCGATAATGCTCTTCTTTGATCTAAATTTTGGAACAAGCTTTTTTAATCCTGAAAGAGGAGGGGATCCCGTTTTATTTCAACACTTTTTTTGGTTCTATTCACATCCAGCAGTGTATGTAATGGTTTTGCCTGTGTTTGGAATATTTTCAGAATTATTCCCTGTTTATTCTCGCAAACCATTATTTGGCTATAAATTCGTAGCCATTGCTTCCTTTGGCATAACAATATTGTCTCTAGTCGTTTGGGTTCATCATATGTTTTACACAGGTACACCGATGTGGATGAGAAATCTTTTTATGTTTACAACAATGTTAATTGCCGTTCCCACTGGAGTTAAGGTCTTTGCATGGATAGCAACTCTTTGGGGTGGAAATTTAAGATTGAATACACCTATGTTGTTTTGCCTCGGGGGACTCTTTAATTTTATTTTTGGAGGCATTACTGGTGTAATGCTTGCCACAGTCCCAATTGATATTCATGTAGGTAACACATACTTTGTTGTTGCCCATTTTCATTACATCATTTTCAATACAATAGCTTTTGGGATTTTTGCGGGAATATATCATTGGTTTCCAAAATTCACCGGTCGTATGTTTTATGAAGGATTAGGTAAAGTTCATTTTACTTTAACCTTTATAGGAGCAACATTAAATTGGTTGCCGTTGCATTGGGCTGGCTTATTAGGTATGCCAAGGAGGGTTGCTTCTTATGATCCAGAGTTTGCCATTTGGAATGTCATAGCGAGTATTGGAGCGTTTATGCTTGGAGTAGCATCTATTCCCTTTATTTTAAATATGGTTAGTTCATGGTCTAGAGGGAAAAAATCACCTCCAAATCCATGGAATGCCATTGGACTCGAATGGTTATTACCATCACCACCTGCTCATGAAAACTTTGAAGAAGATATTCCAACTGTTCTTAATGAGCCTTATTGTTATGGCTTGAACAAACCCTTTGTTGTTGATGAAGAATTTTATGTTAAAAAAGCCTCAGATGAAAACTAAATGACTTCAACAGAATCGGAAGCACTACTTCATACCCCTGGTCATGTAAAACATGACGGACACAATTTAACAGGTTTTATTATTTTTTTATGTTCTGAAAGTATTATTTTCTTTGCTTTTTTTGTTGGATACGGTGTCTTAAAAATAACAGCTCCAACTTGGTATCCTGATGGTGTAACTGGTATAGCTGTAAGGGAACCTTTAATTAACACAGTGATTTTAGTTGGTTCGAGTTTTGTTATTTATTTTGCTGAAAGATTTTTACATAAAAAAAATTATTGGGGATTTAGAATTATTTGGCTCCTAACAATGCTGATGGGAGCATATTTTGTATATGGTCAATATATTGAATGGTCTCAATTAACGTTCAGTTTAAGCAGTGGTGTTTTTGGGAGTTTATTTTACTTACTAACTGGTTTTCATGGCATACATGTAATAAGTGGAATATTGCTAATGGGTTTAATGTTAATACGTTCATTTATACCAGGTAATTATGACAGTGGTGAAATGGGTGTTGAATCAGTAAGTCTTTTTTGGCATTTTGTAGATGTGATTTGGATTATCTTATTTGTCTTAATTTATGTGTGGCAATAGTATTTATTTAATTATGGACATTCCAAATAAAGATAGAAAATAATGTTTATAGATGATCATCATTATGACTGCATAATAGTTGGAAGTGGAGCAGGCGGTTCTACTCTTGCAAGTGAGTTGAGTAGACAAGGCAAATGGGTACTACTACTTGAACGTGGAGGTCAATTACCTCTTGAAGATCAAAATATAAAAGGTACTGATTTATTCAGAAAAACAAAATATCACCCTTCAGGAGAAAAGTGGTTTGGTCCAGATGGAGATCCTTTCGCTCCTCAAACAGCCTATGCACTTGGTGGTAATACAAAAATCTGGGGTGCTGTTTTGCAACGAATGAGAGAAAAAGATTTTATTTCATCACCTCTGCAAGAGGGAATATCTCCCTCTTGGCCTTTTCGTTATGAGGAGCTTGAACCATATTACGAGTATGCAGAGAAGCTGTTTAATGTTCATGGACAAGGAGGTAAAGACCCTACAGACCCTCCTCGTAAAAGTAAATATAACAATGCTCCAAGAAAATTAGAAAATTTTTTAGAGTTAATTAGAGAGTCACTTATTAGAAATGGATGCCAACCTTATGACTTGCCAATAAGCTGGCCTGACTCAATAAAAGAAGACAATGATAATTTTGAAAATTGCTCTTTTTTCTCTAGAGGAGATGCTCAATTATTTGGTTTATATGCTTCCGATAAGAACCGACTAGATGTAAAAACTAATGCCAATGTCCTAAAACTACATGTCAATCCAAGTGGTAGAGCAATAAAAGGTGTAGAGGTAAAATTAGAAGAAGATATTTGGTTGTTTTCATCAGATATTGTTGTCTTGGCTGCTGGTGCCATTAATACACCAGTGATAATGATGAACTCTAAAACAGCAAAGCATCCCAATGGGTTAAGTAATAGTTCAGGTCAAGTAGGCCGGAATTTGATGAATCTTCAGCTAACTTGTATTTTGCAAAGAGCTAATGAACAAAACGATGGCCTTTTTAATAGATCATTTGGTATTAATGACTATTATTGGGGAGATAAAAATGTGAATTTTCCTCTAGGTCATATTCAATCTGGTGGTGGAGTTTTAAAAGATGCCTTGTTTGCAGAATCCCCACCGGTCCTATCATTAATTACAAAAGTAATACCAGATTTTGGCCTTAAGCGACTAGCTTCTAGATCTATTTCTTGGTGGGCGATGACCGAAGTATTGCCAGACCCTGAGAATAGGGTTTGGGTTGACGACAATAAAATCAGAATTAACTATATACATAATAATCTTGAAGCACATGATCGACTTGTTTATCGATGGTTAGATACTTTAAATAAAGTCGAAAATGATTCAAGAACAACCGTCGTAACAAGAACTCCTACTCATCCAAGAGGTTCTGCACCTCTTAGTGTTGTTGGATATTCATGTGGTACTTGTCGAATGGGAATATCACCAAATTCCTCAGTTGTAGATCTGAATGGAAAATGTCATGACATGGAAAATTTATATATTGTTGATTCAAGTATTTTTCCCAGTTGTCCAAGCATTGGTCATGGTCTAACTATTATTGCTTTAGCATTACGTATGGCCGATAAACTAACTACAGGTATTAATCCACAAATCACATGCTGGGGTGGGTCGTAGGTCTTTATGATTCTAAAAAAAGAATTTAAAGTATAAATTTATGCTCTTATGGTAAAATTTCACTGAATAAATTGTAGCCAATAATTTATTTAAAGTCGAAATATAAGATATACTCCTTGAAATTTTCTTATAAACTATGTGGGAATCAATGATCTATTTACTTATTGGAAATAATGAGAAATCAAATACACAATTAAAATAGAGCAACCAAATAAACATCAAATAAAATAATTAAATTTAAATCAACGGATTATTTCATTGGATGATTTATAACCCAAATATCTTCCTCTTTACTTACTCCATGAATCCATTCTTTAAACTCTTGGGAAATTGCAATTTGGTCTTTCCTCTCAAGGGTTAATGATCTTGTTAAAATCTCTGTCAGAGAGCAGCTAATTAAATCTTCAATATTCTTTCTATTTCTCATTAAATTAAAAACACCTATTAACAAACTACAAAAACTAATTTAGAGGTTCAAACAATAAGCTTATTCTCTTAAGTATTGACAGTAAGATATTAAGTACAGATATGTATCTATTGTTTCATTGTTTATCTAAGATTTTAAAGTTTCGCTATTAATCCAGTAAGAATATCTTTAAAATCATTGTGAATTGTCTCTTGTATTAACGAAATTGCAGAGCTAGCCTTCAAGGCAAGAAGTGGTACCACAACAACAAGTATTAATCCTAAAAAAATCAGGATTGAAGAAGAAATTCTTACTAACCATTTAGTAATTGGATCTAATTCCATATCAAAAAAATAAATTACTAATATAGTTTTTCTTTTATCTCTTTGTTTGCTTAATTGCTACACATCTAGTGTATTTATGATCTTCAAGTATTTATCTTAAGTCAAGTTTTACAAACAAACTATTTATATTTCTCAGAATTATTACCATTTCATTTCGATGATTTATTCAACCATTCTTCAACTTTATTTTTAGATCCATACCAATCTTTGCCAAAAGCTTTACCATGTGCTGTTTCTTTCATTACTATCTGTTTTGAGCCAATTAGTAATGCTGAATCTCTAGGAACTAGTCCATCTCCAACAACATCTCCATTCCCATTCAATGCTCTATAAGATGACTTGCTTAATTTAAGTGATGTTCTTGTCGCAATAGGTCCGTTCAAGTCTAATTCACCAGCAACAGATATATAACTAACATCTGCACTATAGAAACTACCTGGCAATTTGGAGCTTACAAAATCACGAAGATAAGTGGCTCTTTTGGCTTGATTGGGACTTCCTAGGGTAATTAGGCAATTGGCAAAATCTTTACCATTGTATATCTTCCGACTAAATATAAGATCTGATAAATACAATCTTAGGATCATGCCTCCAGAACTATGACCTATCAAAGTGACTTTATTTGTAGACGATTCGTCTGATAATTCATTCACTATTTTATCAACTTTATCAAGAATGATCTTCCAACCAAACGACCAATTTGTACTAAGCCACTCTATTTTATTTACTGAAACTATTACTACTTTGGTATTTGTTCTGCTTTTAATATATTCTGACATTTCGTTATAAGCACTACTATCAATCAAGAAACCACCAAGAATAACAACCGGCTGATCAAAATATTTATTCATATTTAGTACAGAACCTCAATAGAATTTATCCTGAGAAACATTGTAATCATTATCTTATTGAAATTTTAAAATGCTTAATTTTATTCAACTAACTAAATTCATAAAAGCTCTTAGAAGATTTGCTGATAGTAATAGCGACTACATATCGATGTATGCAATGACATACTCGAAAGTTGTCTCTAAAAAGGTATTTAAAGTAAAAAAAATGCAAAAAACTAGATGAAGGATGTAGCAATACAATTTTTTAACGGTGTCGACGAAAAAGTTATTCCAGAGATAAGACTTACAAAAAGCAAAGATGGAGAAGCAGGACAGGCTTTTTTCAGATTTAATAGTCCTGACGCATTATTATCAGATCGCTACAAGGAAATACAAGGACTGTATTTAATTGACGAAGAAGGGAAAATAACTACTAGAGAAATAAATATCGTTGTTTCAAAAAAAAATGGGAAATATACTGCTATAGAGGCTGTTTACTGCTGGAGATCACAAAGAGATTTTAATAGATTTATGCGTTTCGCAAATCGATATGCCAAACAAAATGGTCTTGCTTATGAAGAGAATCATGTACGTAAGTAATGACATTAAAGCTAATCATTCCCTTAATCTAAAAGACGAACAATTTGCAGCAAAATCTCATAGGTCAAATTTATACAAGATACATACTTATAAAATCAAATAGTTCTTATCATCTAATACTTTTTTGTGAATAGTTTAAACTTAAAATTGCATGTAAATTAACAAATATATTATTCAAAAGAACATAAATATTAATATTTAAATCCTCAGAACAAAAATAACAAAAAAATAATATATATATACAGTTATAACTTATAAATAACATGTTTCCTTTAATAGCTATCTCAGCATTTTTTATCTTAGGTATAGCATTCTTTGCAATTGGAAAGGATGATTTTGGAATTAAAAATATAAAAAAAGATTCAAATGATACTTCTTCTTCTAAAGAAAATGAGGTTATGAATCTAGAAACGACATCAAATAATGTATCTACGGAAAGAATTATGAAGGTAAGTGACGCTACTCTACAAGAAAGGGAAGTTACTACAAATATTTCTGATTAAATCATGACTAAATCTATAGTTGCATATCTTTCAGGTTTTGTCTTTGTCTCTACAGGTCTAATACCAATAACAAAAAATGTTTTTTCAATAAGGATATTTAATGATGCTCCAATTTTCTTTTTAACAGGAGGAATATGGCTATTATTGACAATTGTTTTTATCTATTCTTCTCAGGCCTCAAAACGTCTTTTTTCTACAAGAATAAACCATTAGTATTTTACTATTAAAATATAAAACCTTTTAAGATTAACTGCTTATTATTTTATTCTCCATTGATTGTTCTTTCTCTCATAAACATAAAAGCACCAAATGAGAAAGCTAATGAAATGAGAAAAGTAAGAGGGAAGTAAATACCCCACAATTTCATTTGCAGTCTTTTACCCTCGGCTGCATAAAAAGCAAATACTCCAATTAATAAAACTGCTGTGTCTGCAGAAACAAAACCAGATGTTGGTGTTGCCCAAGCTCCATCAATAAAAGTATTAACTATTTCAATAATTGAGCCTCCCACAGAACCACTTTGAACCTGAGCGACAAATTTCGCTATGAAATAAAAAGGCCAAATCAATCCAGCTAGTGCAGTTATGCCATAAATAGAAAGGCGAATGTTAGACCACATTGGTTTAAATAAAAATCATTTATAGCTAAAAAGGACGATCCGTTGATGTATAAAAAATCAAAAAATACATATATCCCAGTTTTCTAAAAGTTAGCGATAGGTATAGGAGGTAAAAAGTTAAGTTAAAAACCTATCAATCTTGTTATTAATATCAGCCCTTAGTTAGTTAGGGACTAAATAACTAGACAATTATTGATTAGCCAAGGTTGTTATAAAAATGATCAGTATATTTAGTGATTATTTTCCCATCTTTATTGGAGTGGATTAAATCCAAGCAAGTTGCTACAACTAAGAACCAATTCGCCCCTTCTTCCAAGTCAATCTCCCGACAAATCCATGATGGTGCAGAAACTATTCCACTTACAACGCCTCTCATATCATCTCTTAGGTTTTGATAATGCTGTTCTTTTAGGATTTCAATCTTTTCTTCTGAAAGGGTTCTGCTTGGATAGCAATAAATCCACTCTTCAATAATTTGCTCGATAATTTGAAGTTTTGACAGTTGAAACACGATGAGAACCGGACAAATCAAAAAAAAATACTAACTAAGCACATGTAAAAGGGTTAGCCAATAACGCACACAACCCAGTAAAAATTTGCACTAACCTTAGTTTTTTATCTACTAAAAAGTATTAGAACTTACTTCAACAATTTGAATAATCTTTTGCAAATCCACTCATTACTCTGATTTGTATAAATAATCAGCCATTAAAGCAAATTACTCTTTATGCTTTTACGAATCAAAATTTCTCGTTTATAGCGTGACTGAAATCAACTCTGAAGTAGTAACTCAATCAGAAAAAAACATTGGGTTTGAAACGAAAAACACACAAGAAGGTTTTTTATACAAAATTTTTTCTCTGATGAATAAGAACCCTAACTATAAAATGTTGGGAGCACTTGGAATGATGCTTATGAATTTTTCTGTTTGTGTATCAGTTGCAAAATGGCTAAAAAACTCCAGCCTAGTTTCTTAAAGGCTCCAACAAACTTCTTCCAAAATGAGTGCATGGCAAAAGATCAACTAATAGCTTTTCTATCAGAGCTGCAAAAAAATCAAGAGTTACTAAACGCCATAAGTGTTGCAGCTACCGCAAATGAAATTGCAAAAATAGCCTCGGAATTTGGTTATCAATTTTCCGGTCATGAATTAAAATCGATCTCCAAAGAGAAAATTGTTGGTGTAAAAATTAAGAACCAAGATACTTCTCCCTCTTATAGCTTCGGTGAAAGTGGAATAGACCCAAATGAAAAAAACTATAAAAGTGGAAACTAATGTAAAATGCAATTACTTATGCATTCGCAAGTCCTGCAATACTTGGATTGTTCTTTTATGAACATATCGAATAAAAAGGATATAGAAACGGTAGGCAATTTTGTCTTGTGATTATTTTTTCCAATAAACTCCACACCCGTTAATTCACATAGTCCAAATATTTAATTAGTTGAGTCACATATTGGAGTCCTTTGATTATTTGTATATTTTTCAATCTTGGATATATCTAAGTCAGAAATACTAAGTCCATAAAGATCAGCAATTTTTGTCATAGCCAGGCCTTCTGCTCCTACCCAAGATTCTGCTAATATTTGCCAAGTCTTTTGACTAAATTCAACACCCAAGTTTTCGTTTTGATTTCTTTTTTCGTCCATTTCTAAAACCTTTTTTAAACCCTCTGCACTTAAATGACTTTTAATTCTTAGGAAAACAACTTCCAACATTGAGTAATAGAACTTTTCCATTGCATTGTTATAAGCCCATTCAGCATCTTTTTGAGCTTTCTTGGCCTCTTCCACTGTGATATCTAGACTCATTATTTATGATCTTTGTAGAACATCAATTTAATTGTAAGAGGAAAAAGCGTCTTTTCAATTCATTATGTCTATTTAGTACTTTAATTAGAAAATTAACGGGGTTACTCATCGAGAGAAGACTGAGTAATTAAAATGGAATAAAAAACCAAGTAAATTTTAATTATTAATCTTTGAAAGATTCAAACAAGTTTTATTAATACTATCTAAGCTTCCTGGATTTATCAAACCATAATAATCCATATTAAGAACATTGTTTTCTTTTACAGCAGTTAATTTACTCCAATATGGTAATTCTATAAACGATTGAAGAGAGTTAGGTCCAGTTTTAACAACAATTATCTTTTCAGGTTGGTTGGAAATCAACCATTCTGGAGACAGATTTACATATCCTTTAAATTGGCTTTTCGACTCCAACATTTTAGTGGAGTTGTTTATACCAAATCTATCTAATAAACTACCTGCCCAACTTTCAGAATTTGGTGCTAATAATGGCTTAGCACTGGCTAATATCAATACTTTATTATTATTTTTATTATTTTTTAAATTACAATTATCCAGATAACCTAAAACGGAAGAACTATCACCATTGGTTAGAGCAGATAGCTTATTTATTAAATCAATAAGATCAAACCAGTTTCTAACTTCAACTCCTTCTGATCGAATTCCAAATGATGAAAGCTTTTTAAGTTGTTTTTTATGAAACGAAGCTGAACCTATAACTAAATCAGGGTTTAAGGAAATTATTTTTTCCAATTTCGGGGGGGTTCTTCCTTGACTAACTATTTGTTTATTTAGTAGATCTTTATTTTTACGTGTCAAACGACTTCCCGGAATCCCTATAAGATAGGAATTATTTAACTTAGATACGATATCTGCAGTCAAAGAAGTTAGTGTAACTATTTTTTTATTTATGATATTTTTTTCTATTTTTATTTCAGAATGAGCATCTGAAGCATAGATAGAATTTGCAAACGATATTTTTGCACTAATTAGAATAAAAAAGCTTAAAATAAACTTATTAAGGGTCAACATTGCGGTCTAAATTAATATTTATATATAGTTTGTTTTAAAATTTGAAATTAAACCCAGCCTTAATGTGCCTAGAGGGTTGAGAATATCCCTCTAAATTTGCAGCTGTCTTAGACAAGCCTTTAACATCGGAGTAATAGTAATATCTTTCATCAAACAAATTATAAACTCCTAAATCAACTTCTAATCTTTCTGATTGTTTTAGACTACCAACCAAATCAACCTTATTATAAGAATCAGGTACATATGTAGTCGTTCCACTTTCCACTCTCGGTCCTCCTACATGAGTGTTTTTCAAATCAACTGTGATCTTATTATCAGAGGTTTTATATCTAATAATAGCTATTGCTTTAAGTGGTTCTATTGACTCTAGAGCTGTATCTGTTTTTGTATTTTCTCCATGCTGGTAGCCCAAGGATGCTATCAAGCTTATGCCAGTTGAATCAGGATTAAATCTATATTCAGCCTCGATTTCTGTTCCGTAAATATCTATCTCATCTTTATTCATTGACTTATATTCGGTGAATCCACTTGCTGATCTACCTATATAACTATGTTGTTCAATGTAATCATCATATTTACTAAAAAATCCTGAAATATTCCAATCAAATTTATCAGTAAATTTTCTTAATCCAACTTCAAATGTATCACTTGTCTCAGGTTTTAAATCGGGATTAGAATAAGTTGTATATCTCCTTTGGACATTAGTAAAACTACTATTCATATCAACATAATTAGGTGCTCTAAAACCTCTTGCGTATAGACCATACAAAGATAGTTCAGGATTAACCTTATATATTGCCGACAATTTTGGGCTAATAGCACTTTCATTATAGCCAACTGGCTCTAAAACACCTACACCATTACCTAAATATGCTGCATCAGATTCGACCTCTAAATCAAAATTATCATATCTAATACCAGCAATAATATCTAACTTATCATTTAGAGCAATTTCATCTTGTATGTAAACACCAGTTCTTTTGATTGTTGAATCAGGTGTCTCTTTTTTGCTTACTGTTACTCCAGTTAAGTTGTTAGTTTCCTTTCTTTCTCTCTCATTTTCACTTTCTGAGAAATCAAAGCCATATGAAATCTGGTGAAGAACATTACCCACATTTTTATCACTCCTCAACAGTAATTCTGCTCCATAAGATGAATGCTCAAAAGGTTGATCTCTATTTTGATTTGATGGCCTGCCATAAACAATCGCATTACGACTAAATTTTTGATCTGCTTCTATATCTTGAAAATAAGCTTTGACTTTCGAGTACTGTACCGACTTACCGTTAGATGGATTTTCATAAACATATGATATTGAATATCTATTTGTTTGTGTTTCACTTTCAGAGTCTAAAGAGCTATAACCGCTTGGCAAGTTGTCTGGCTTGACTGGATCTTCATCAGTTGATTTATTTATACTTTCAGCTATAAAATTTGCTTTTGAATAATCATCAATATTGAACTCTAGATTAGAAAATAATGTTTTACCTGAACTCTCTCCTCCGTTTATGTATTTATCATCAGCATTTGCTACAAAATCACCACCTTTTTCCGCGCTAACAATAAAAAGTCCTGAAAGGTTATCAGACAATGGAGCCGCAATTTTTATCGCTCCTCCTAACCCTTCATTTGCTCCATCGTAATAGGTTGGCAACTCAACAGTATATGTGCCGTCTTCTTTTAAGAGATCGGATGGTGCTAGCTGTCTAAATGAAATTGCACCACCAAGAGCATCACTACCATAAAGTGTTGAAGCTGGACCCTTTAGAACTTCAACTGATTTGAGCGTATTAAAGTCTGTATAGCTACCTCTACCAAAAGTCCAATAACTACCATAAGAATAAGTAGGAAGTCTTACCCCATCTACTTGCATTAAGACTCTATCGCCATTCATGCCCCTTATATTGACGTCTTCTTGGCCTGTGATTCCCCTTACTCCACTTTGGGTAAACTTCTTAGTACTAACACCAGGTACATCCTCTAATAAATTTCTAAGAGTAGGAGACTGATTTGAATTTATTTCCTCTCCTTCTATAACAGTTACACTTCCTGGGTATTCAGATGTTGCTCTTGGTGTTTTAGTACCAGTAACAGTTATTTTAATTTTACCAGCTGTATCTTGATTCCCTGCTTGGGCAATTAAAGTTGAATCTCTATTTGATTTAACTCCAAATCCTTTAGAAGAATTTGATTCAACTGGCAATTCAAACGCTGAAGAAGAACCTACAAAAGAAATTGCCGCAGGAATAACCAGCAGCTTAGAAAAAAGCTTCACCCTTGCCTCACACAACAAGATATATACCCACAATTTATAGACGGAAAAGCGATTAAAGACTTTCTCGAAAAGTATCAAACCATACATACTCGCAAGCCATAAGATTCGACAAAGCAATACATAAATCGAAATGTGCTATTGGCTTCTCTTGCAGGTATAAAGCTATACCTCTATGTCTATGTATAAATGAATATTGCCATTTCAGGAAGATTTAATTGTGCATATTTGAAGACCAATAGGTGTTTCTATTTGGCATGTCTCAACTTGAAAGGCTTTTTTCAAAAGCTCATGAGTAAAAACTTCTCTAGGATTATCAATTGCTAACAGTTCACCATCTTTTATTACTGCTATTCGATCGCAATATCTTGCGGCCAAATTAAGGTCATGAATAACAGTAATAATTGACAGCTCCTCTTCATTATTAAGTCTTTTTAGTAAATCTAAAAATTGAAGTTGAAAACGAAGATCTAAAAAAGTTGTTGGTTCATCTAATAAAAGGATTTTTGCATCTTGAGCAAGCGCAAGAGAAAGAAAAGCTCGTTGACGTTGACCACCAGATAAGGCATATACAGGTTTATTTTTAAAACAGGTCATATCAGTTAATTCAATAGATCTTTCAACTTTAAAATGGTCCTTTTCATCAAGATCTAATTCCCACCATTGTTTATGAGGTGAACGTCCAAGGCAGACCAATTCATAAACTGTTAAAGATAAATTTGAGCTATTTTGTTGAGGTAATATAGAAACCTTCTTTGCGATTTCTTTTGTTGATGCATGATGAATATCATACCCATCTAAATAAGCAGTACCTGTATAGGCATCAAGTATGCGGCTGATACCTTTTAAGAAAGTTGATTTACCTGATCCATTCGCTCCAACAATTCCTAACCACTCAGATTTCTCCAAAGAGAGACTTATCGATTTAATAATTTTATTTTCTTCATAACCGGTAGAGAAATCTTTTGTTATTAGTGTCATTACGTCTATCGAAGACTAGTTAAGGTTTTTTGTCTTTTATACAATAAGACTATAAAAATTGGAGCGCCTAATAATGATGTAATGATTCCAACAGGCAATTCAATAGTGCCTGATCTTGCAATCAAATCGGCTGAACTAACTGTTAAAGCACCTAATAAAGCAGAGAATGGAAGAACAACTTTATAGTCTGTCCCAAATAAAAATCGTACGGCATGGGGGACAATCAAACCTACAAATCCTATCAAGCCACCAACGCTAACTGAGCTTGCAGCCAAAAGAGTTGCAGATGCACCAATCAAGCATCTTGAACGAAATAAAGAATTTCCTAAACCTACAGATAATTCATCTCCCAAACCTAATAAATTCAATTGTCTTGAGAGAAATAATCCCACAACTAAAGCAAAGATGATTGGTGGTCCAGCTAACTTGATTTCTGTCCATCCTCTAGAATTAAGACTACCTATCAACCAAGTCAAAGCAGCTTGAACTCTTCCATCTTCTGTTTGTAGAAGAAGCATTGACTGAATAGACCCAAAAAGGCTACTTAAGGCAACCCCTGCAAGAATCAATCTTTCTACTGATATGGAAGTCCCCGATTTTGCTAAACAATAAACGATTAAGGTCGTAATAATTGCTCCTATCCATGCAGCAATCGGGAGCCAAGAGAGCCATAAACCAATGCTTACCAACAAAACAATTACCAAGCCCGAGCCTGCAGAGATACCTAGCAAGTAAGGACTTGCCAATCCATTCCTTAGCATTCCTTGTAAGAGAGCCCCAGACATACCTAATGCTGATCCAACAAGTAAAGAGGCAATTAATCTAGGAAGTCTAAGTTGCCAAAAAATAATTTGATTAGTTAAATCACCTTCTCTCAAGAATGCTTTGATTATTTCATCACTACTTAATTCAACAGAACCATTACTTAAAGACAAAACTATAACTAAGGCAATAAATACTAAGAGAACTATTGCGTTAAATCTATTCTTTTCTCTAAGTAAGTTTAAAATTTTTTGATAGGACACCTGAAAGTAATTATTTCAGCTTTACGATAGTCATTCTAATATTTATGACATGTACAAATAGTACATGCCTGATTAATAAAGATGGATAGAGGTTCTTTCTATACAGAAGAGAAAGCCCCAACAGAAACTTGAGGACTAAAGAATGAAGCAGCTACTTTTTGCCCCGTTAATTTTTGGATCCATTTCACCTGTTAATGCAGGGATTTATTTTTACACCGATTATCAGGATGGGATAGAAGTTCGTTGCAAGGATGGAAAACCTAAGCACCTTGTGGAAATTACTAAGAGTGGTAGAGGAATGAAATTAGAAGGACATGGCGAAGATCAATATTCATGGCCAATAATTTATATCTATCCAGAGGCTACAAATGAAAAATACAAATACTTTCCAAGTACCGCTGGGAGTACATGCAGTTATAGAAAACTCACTAAAGAAGAAAAGAACTCATTAATACTTAAAGGCTTTAAGACTTGTATTGGAAGTGAAGTACCTCTTGAAGAGAGAATGGAAAGAAAGAAAAAGATTTGCTTTGGCTGGAATTAACTGATTATTACTCTAATGATTTTGGCTTAATAGGTTACTGGATTTACTGGATTTACTGGAGCATTAAGCATGAGGGATTTATTAGATACCAAAAGCCTCTCTATTTAAGGTTTTATTCTCTTTTATTTCGGTCTTTCCCCACTGTTACCACTTTTCCCTAAAACCTATTTGCCAATGCATTTTTTTTACCATTGTTTATGCAAGTGTTAAAAAAAATTCAATTCAAGTTCTTACTTCTAGTATTGGAGGCAATAGATAAAAAGATCAAAAAAAGAATATTAAGAGATCCATACTAATAGGTTCTTTATAGGGGACTGATCATGTAGTTCATCCAAAAAGCTCAAAAATTTATGTAGCGTTAGACCAAATAGTTATGGAATAAGACAAAAGGATTATTCAATAGAGCAAAGCAAATCAATGTCATCAATCTCAAACTCCAGCCATAACTCACTTATCTGTTAATCCTGTTTTTTGTATCTAATGCGCAGACAAAGAACATCAGTAGTAACAATATTATGATACAAAGCCTCGCTTTTACGAAGTTGATGGATGTCATTGGTTTATACAAATGCTAAAAAGTCAATACAGGACACACGCCCCCACACTTAATACAAGTCAACAGTAAATCTGAGAACTCAAAGTACTTGGGGCGACATATCAACCACACCAGAAAAGTTTTTATGGCTTTTATTTCTAAAGTAATTAAAAAAAGAATCTCAAACTTATTAACCAGATTTGATGTTCCAAAGATTCCACCTCATATGAATAATCAATTATGATTAGAGAGGGGCACGTCTACAAATTAGAGTTTAAAACGATTCATCATTAAGTAAAAATAATCATTTTGGTCTTATTGATTTTGCTAGGTTTTAGAAATGGAATTTTCCTTTAATTTTGCTTCTACGTCTACATCAATTGCGATGATAGGAGCTCTCTTATCATTCGCAGGTGTTGGTTTATTGATTTTGATTATCAGTGAAAAATTGTTTCATGGACTCAGCAAACTAATTTATTTTTGTGGCAATCAGATACTGATATCTCGAAGATTGTTTTCCAAAAAATATATAGAAGAAAATAAAGTTTCAAATAATCAACTTAATTCAAAGCGAACAGAAATCACAAAAAAAGAAGTCTCTCTTACAGAACAAAAAGAGTGGCTTGAAAAAATCCTGAAAATGAAGGTTTAATTAAAACGATCTACGTTTAAAATCTACTTCCATTAATTTTAATTTTAGAAATTATATGTTCTTTCGTTTGAGGGTCTCCCAAGTCAAAAGAGTTGTCGGGAATAGGAAAGCACTACCTAAACGAACATCCGTTTTAAAAAACTTCTGTTTAGATATTAGCGGTGAGTATCGATTCGATGCATTCGAGCTACACCCAAAGAATGATCAGTTGGTAAATCCTGTCCCTTAGATCTCAAACCATAAAAGGTAGTCCTCAATTTTCTTTATAAATACCTTAGATTAAGCCCTTCATTTCCTATATGCCGAGAGTTACCAATCTCTATAAAACTCTGATTCGGAGTATCAAATAGCTATTAAAATTATATAACTCCTTTTTTAAAAAAGGTTGCTTATCACAAAGGATACAAATTAATTAACCTAACGAGTCAGTTTTCCTAGGTTAGTGATTAAAGCTGCTAGTTTGCTAATTATTTTTTTATCAGAGTGTTGGATGAACTTAGAGAAACAACACGAGAAACTTTTTAAACTTCAAGCAAAAAGAATGTACTCCAAGAAAAGAGCCTCTAAAAATTTTAATAAAGTCTGATAATAATCTCCATAAACTTTCTAGGCCATTGCACGCCGTCTGAAAGTTAAAGTAAAAGTTAGGTTGACAGTGGATTAATCTTGGGGCATTCCCCACATTCTTATGGATAAAATTACTGATTCAATTACTACAGTCTTAAGTCCAAAAACAACAAAAAGAAAATATCCCGAAGCAAAGATAATAGTTCTTGATGACAATTTTAATTCGTTTGAACATGTAGCAAATTGTCTTGTAACAATCATCCCAGGGATGAGTGAAAAAAGGTCATGGGGACTTGCCGTCGAAATAGACAAGGAAGGTTCGGCGGAAGTATGGAGAGGGCCCCTTGAACAGGCAGAGCTATATCATCAGCAACTTCTCAGCAAAGGATTAACAATGGCACCAATTGAAAAAATATAAATTTTAATTTAATAAACCTCTTAGGAAAAGAAGCACTCTTTAGTGCAAGACCAAAAATGATCGCACACTTGGAAAAGGCAAGAGGATTTATGAAGGAGATATCGTTACTTGTGGTGCTAAGCGTTTTTGGGTTCTTGTTTAAGTAACTGTTGTAGTTCATCCCCATACCTAGGGAGATGATGATCGCTTGTTATCTCATTGACTTTCCATTTTGCTGCAACATTAGGTCTAAGTCTGATGGCAACCTCGATTAAACCATTCTCTTATTTTTATTTGATTCAGAGATTCATTATTAGAAATTTCAAAAGTATCTCTAACTAAGAGAAGTTTAATTTTTTTCCTTTTTCCTTTTCCGTTTGTTCTTCCAAGAACTAATTTTACTGGCTTATCTTTTGTCCTTTAATTAATTCAATGGCTTCTTCTATACCCATTCCTTTCATTGATGTTCCATCTACTGCGAGAATTGCGTCACCTGATTCAATATCTGCATTAGAGGCAGGAGTTCCATTGATAATTGATTGTATTGCTATTTCAGCAGTTTCAGTGTTTAAGAAAAGTGTAACGCCTATTCCAGTAATTTCTTTTTTGAGCTTAATGCTTTTACTCAGGTTTGTTCTTACACAACCTGAATAATCTCTAGCATCGAGACAGCATTTATGAATTTCTTCACTTATTTCAGCCTTCGCAGTGATAGGGGAAAGAAGCCCAGCGGTTATTATGGTAAGCAGAAATAAGCGTTTCATTTTCTCTTACTAACCAATCTACTCAATTTAAATGTCAAAAACCGTCCTCCTTCCAGAGCATTGAGAGATTCTCTAATATCTTTTATCATCTCAGCAATAGAAGGTAGGCGTCTATTGGATATTTGATAGCCAGGACTGTAATAAACATTTGAAGTCAATCAGCTAGAAAAGGTATGAAACCCTCTATTAAGAATGAATCCCATAAACGCTTTCAAAAAATGGTTACTGAATCTTCTAATACCCATCATAGAAAGAACTAATAAAATGAAGGATTCATCTCAAGAGAAAAGATTTCGAGACTTATTTAAGAAAAGAAAAAGCGCCTTAATCGTTGGAGGCTTGGTCTTCTGTGTAATAGTATTTGGAATTGGTAAAAGTTTTAGTTTCATTACTGGGGTCATAGCATGTAGCCCATTTGTTGTCATATTGTGGAGTTCTTTTGGTAAGCAATTAATGGGTATATTTAAATTTAAAAAGAATAAAAAATGATTCGTTTCTTTAACTTTCACTTAAACTATACTTAACACATAAATCATGGAGATAGCAATCACTTATGCTTTGGCAAATCTTGCAATACTTGGATTATTCTTTTATGTTACTTATCGAATGACTAACAAATAAAATGAAAAGGATTACCCTAGATCGAACTAATGAGGTTAAAACAATAAAAATTTAATTATTAATGTTTCCTTCTATTAGTTCTACTCAACTTCTTGAAATAACTTTCAAAGTTAATAGTGTATATATAAATACATAGCTAAAAGCAAGGACGAAAAAAGCCAATAAAGAGCTTAAAATAAAAAGACTAAATAGTCCAGTGAAGCAATTTACGTTTAAAAATTCTGCAGCCTATAGAAGTTCATTTCCAGCAAAGCTCATAGAAATTTTCAATAATTAATTTTAATATAGTTCTAAACATAAGTCAGAATGTAATCAATAAATGTTTCCAAAGATAAGGAAAATATATTTAAACCTTACATTTATTTCAATTACATGAAACCTATTTTAAAAAATAAAAAAGCTACATGCCTTAAATGTAGCTCTGAATAAACTTTGGAGAGTGTCGTACTAAAGACCAAAGCATTAATATTAAAGCAAAAACAACTTTTAAAATCTACATTAAATCATATTTTTTAAGATAAATTCTAATCGCTAATTTAGTAAAAATAGGTGTATCTTAAGAATACATTAGAGACAATTTGAAGTTAATAATATTTCCTATATGGAAATTGGAATAGGTTTGTATATGAGTAATGAGATGAATATCCATTGATACATAGAATTATATGAAAAATTATTTCGCAAAAACTAATTTTTAGTCATAAATAAAAAAGAGGTTTCTTTTTTATGAATTCACAACTAAGGAAAAGTATTTTATTTGATGTGCTTGATGGAATAACTCCTTCAGGGAATGAAAGTAAAGCGGTTATGAATTTAGAAAAGATATCGAATAAAATCATTTAATATTGGAAGAAGAAGCGATGAGACTAGGAATAAGTTGAGATGTTATTGAGTTCACTGAAGATTTCAGATAGATGTACCCACAATCTCCTAGAGAAGTTGAACTTCTTGAAAAATGTGACTACTTAGAGAAGGTTTTAAGAGATGGATCTAGAAGCTCTATGGAATCAACGCTTAAATTGCTAAGTAGAGATAATTGCCCCTTCACTCCAATTCTTAAAGGGAAGGGAATTATCGAGTAGCAAAAAGCAAACCACATCAATGTTGAAGCAATAACTAAAAGAGGCATGATATGTTTACGAAACAATTACTTAATCAATGCTGATCACACAAAAATTATGGGAATGCAATTATAATCTTGCATCACTAAGCCTTAATACTAAATTCGTCCAGGGAATAAAAAATGGAGATCTTCCTAAAACAAAATTTCAAGAATATTTAGCTCAAGATTATTTTTTTTTAGAAAGTTTCGCTCGGGCATACGGTTTAGCAGTTTCCAAGTCAAGAAATAAAAAAAGCATCAAAACTTTAAGCGTACTGTTATCAGGAGTATCAGAGGAGTTGATTCTGCATGAAACTTATGCAAAAGAATGGGATATTGATTTAACTACAAATTTAATAGGACCAGCCACAAAAAAATATACTGATTTTTTAGAAGAAGTCTCCTTAAATCTAAGTTTAATTGAAATAATGAGTGCAATGACACCATGTATGCGTTTATATTCATGGCTGGGAAAAGAATTATTAAATATGATTTCCGATAATCCATATAAAAAATGGATCTTAACTTACTCTGATGAAAGTTTTGATAATCTTGCAAAATCACTTGAAAATCTAATAGATGAATATGATGAATCATATGATATTGATCAAGTTGATTTTCTATATAAAAGAGCTATGGAGTTGGAACTAGATTTTTTCAATGCCTATTCTTCTTTCGCTTAAATTAGAAAAGATTTACCTTATAAGAAGAAATTATGTATTCTAAAATTGTTCTCTCAATCGGTGGTAGTGATTCGGGTGGAGGTGCAGGGATTCAAGCAGATCTAAGAACTTTCATGTCTATTAAAGTCCATGGTTGCACTGCAATTACATGTATTACGGCACAAAATAGTATAGGGGTAACTGGGGTACAAGCTGTTGAAAGTCATATATTAATCAATCAAATTGATGCTTTATTCTCGGATTTTGAAATACAGTGTTTAAAGACTGGAATGCTCTTAAACGAAAGAATCATTTTAAATACTGGTACAAAATTGAAGGGATTCGCTATCCCTAAAATCATTGATCCAGTTATGGTTTCAAGGACTGGGACAAAATTAATTGAAGATAGTGCAATTAATGCCTATAAGAAATTACTTCTACCTCAGGCAGAAATAGTAACTCCAAATATTTATGAAGCTAATTTACTATCAAATATTCAAATAAAAAATGAAGAAGATATAGAATTTTCTGCTCAAGAAATTTTAAAACTTGGCCCTAAAGCTGTATTAATAAAAGGAGGAGGATTAAATTCATTGAAAGGTAAAGATTTTTATATTGATAGAGAAGGTAAAAGAGATTGGTTCATTAATAAATTTATTAATACCTCAAATACACATGGTAGTGGATGTACATTAAGTGCTGCTATTTGTAGTTATATTGCTTTAGGGTTCAACTTAATTGAGTCAATCAAAAAAGCAAAGTCCTTTATTGAAAAATCATTAAGAAAATCCTATAAGATTGGATCTGGTCCTGGACCTCTTGGACATCACCAATAACAGATAGGCTGACGATTAGGACGATTTTCTTAAGTTAATAAAGAATATAACTGTTAGGACTAAAAAAATTTTACAAACAATTAATTCATTAAAAGAAAATTTAATATTAAAAGTTTTGATTTAAAATTGTCTTTAAAGAACTAGTCATATCTTCTAATGTTTTTTTAAAAGGGGTTGGCTCCCAATCGAAGATCGAAATGGTTTCGGATATATCTGCTCCATATCGACCTCTTTTAATCATAGAGGAAGTGCTTTTCATATCTCTATTGAACATTGCTAAAGAATTTATTACTTGAGTAGGGACCAAACTCTTTGGAGATTTATTAAATCCAAGTTCTCTTAAAATTTCTGAAATTTCTAAGAATGGAATACCTTTTTTAGACGTTGCAATTATTCTTTTATGATCACTATGATGATTCGTTAATGACTGAACATGTAACTTCGCGACATCTCTTACATCAACCACCGTGAAATAAATATCTGGCAAAGCGGGGAATTTACCCGTAATCATTTTTGTAATTAAACTCGCTGATATACCTTCTATATCATTGCTAAGTAATGGTCCAAAAACCATTCCAGGATGAATAGTAGTCATTGAAAATGACACGTCAGTTTGGTTGTCAACAAAATCCCAAGCTGCTTTTTCAGCTATTGTTTTGCTTTTTATATATGCCCCTACATCCTTTGAGGTATCAGTCCAATCATTAGTATTGCAGGAGCTCTTGTTATGTCCGTAAGCTATTGCACCCATTGATGAAGTTAAGACTACCTTTTTAACTTTTGATTTATGCGCAGCTTTTAATGCCCTTAATGTTCCTTCTAATGCAGGGGTAATTAGTTCATTTTCATCCTTTGGCTCTTCGACAAAGCATGGAGAAGCAATATGAAAAAGATAATCACAATCAGAGGTCGCATCATCCCAGCCCTCATCATTAAGTAAATTCAATTTACAAAATTCAAGATTGTTATTGCTAAATTCTGTCCCTAATGATTTTCTTACTTCATCCTCACGCTTAAGATCTCTTAGCGATCCTTTTACTTCATATCCATTATTTAATAATTCTAAAATGCAATGCAGAGCAATATACCCTGAAGCACCAGTTACCAGAACTTTTCCTTTATTAACAGTCATTAGATAATATTATCAATAAATAAGCATCCTGTTCTTTTTTTTTGTGATTGAAGCTATTCATTTACAAGTAAAGTTGAAACTTTGTATAAGTTTTATTGTTAAAGAAGTTATAGCACTAGATCCACTAGCAAGGAGACAATGGCTGTATACCTACAAAGGTATTATTCAATACGCTGATTCTCATGAAAGCGAACTTACTCAGGAACAGATTATTGGAGCAGATATTTATAGAGACCTTATTAAACAAGTTGAGGACTTAATAAAAGAAGAAGATTATGAAGGGCAAAACTACAACGCCTATAAAAGCCGTGATCCTAATTACGAAACTATTTACAAAAAACGTTTAAAACAAATACGAGAAGATTTTCCTATACCTGATCAATTCAAAGAGACTTTTATTTAAACACTCCATACCAAGCCTTATTTCCTCGGGGTGTAGCCCCTTCAAAGACAGCCATGATGGAAGAGTAAATGCATTAACAAACAGTTGACTGAAGCATGCCATGCAAGGTGGGGAAAACTGAAGAACAAATTGAGACCATAATTATTCCCACATGAAAAACATTGCTCAACAATGCTCTAGTTACGGGGAATAAGTTCAATGCCCCACTACTTTTATTGCTAAAGTGCTTAGAGATATTGCAGATGCATTTTATGAACAACTACCAGAAGGCGCAAGTGGTTGTCGGTCTTGCCAACTATCAACTCAACAAGTAATTGAAGTTTTACATTCCAATAGTAATTAATAAGTAAAAGCGGCATGATGATGGCAATAATCTTTTATGAGAAATGGTCTTAATGAAATTGATTAAGGCTGATAAGCATTAACAGAGCGTATTCAGCAAAAATTACATTTCAACAACTATCAAATGCTTTGCTTTAATTGGGCAATCGGCTTAGTAATGGGCATATCTATTGCAATTCTCTTTATTTAATTCAGCATGGAAAAAAACAATACTTTTAAGTGGATCGTAATCACCTACTTAGCAATTCCAATCTTTCTGATCATTACTGTCTACGCATATTTAATTCTTAAGTAATTGGATTTCTTATTTTTATACCTAGCAGATTAAGTTCTCTGGGTCATATCCTCTCTTCTTCATTAAATCTTTAATCCTGTTCAAATATATGACTTTGGATGTACTGTTTGTAGCCCAAGAACATAGTCTGAATGATCAAATATTTATGATGCAATGGAAAAAGCTAGATCTAATTCCAGAAAGAACTGAATAGACCTTTTACTTACCTAGGAGGCACTCGAAATAAGATCTCTGTCGAGTGATATATATCTTGAAGATTTTACTAGAAATTAATTTTGCACCTTATTCGTTTCACTGACTTATTGATTCGTTGAGCCTAAGCATGTATGGGAGATAACATCCCAGCAGTTAGTACGAAAAGTAAAAATCTTCGAATTAATTTATTTTCACTCCCATCTTGCTAGCTGAACAAGTTCAACTCATATTCTTACTGTAAAAATTATTACGCTGATATTTATGGATTGAGTCCTACTACTCTCAAGTGATGGAGTTTGGCCTAACATAATAGTCAAAGCTAATGGTATTTATTGATAATAATAAGGCAATATTTCTGCACATTTTGGGAAATTCTTTATTTTGAGCTTTATAAATCTTTCAAGTGCAGAAGGACTTATTAACTCAGCTAATTTCTCATAATCGCTTGTTATCAACATTTTACTTCCTTTTGTTGAGCCTCGATCAAATTGAACATCCGTACATATGACATTTATCGCTCCCATTGAATGACCAATCTCCCATCCTAATTCATATGCTTTTTGAACACTAGATTTTTCCTTGATCTCGGTCGAAGCATTTACGGGGAATATGCAGATAGAAAGAGCTAGAAGTAAAAGTTTCATAAACCCATTATGACAAGACCCGCTAAATCACTTTATTTACAGTATTTCCAAGTAACACTTGGGTTCATTTTTAGTACACCAAAAACTTGGAATTAAAAAAGAAGGCTGGGAAACCTGTCTCCGATAGATCGAATCTATATATAACGTTTTACTTTAATCTTAATAAAAGAGATTCCAATCCATCAAAAAATATCCTTTGGATGATCCATGAACAAAACATGAATTAGTAGGATTTTTATTCTTTATTGTAATTAGTTTGATTTCAATATTTGATTCACTATTTTCAGATTAATAGGAAAAGAGTATGATTCTACATAAGAATTTTTCATGATATATCTGAAGCTGTATCAATAAAAATTAAGTAATATTTAATGATAAAAATAAAACATTAAGTGTGAATATGGCTGATTAGTGTCTATGCACCTCATAAACCTATTTACATTTTTGCCTCTAGAATAAGATTATTGAGCTAGCCAACGATTGATAATGTTTGATGGTGTGCCAAGTATTTTTAATTTTCTCTTTGTGAGTGGAAATGGAAATTCTTTTTTTCTCATGGATAAGATTTTATTCTTTCCTTCAACATCCCTATAAATTAAATTCCAACTTGCACAACACTCTCCTGATTGTGGCGGGGATTGCCAAAAACTAATTACATCTTTTTTATTTATCACCTGCTTGTTCGTAACATTCAAATAGGTAGGGTGAAAATCAACCCAACATTTTTCTTTTGGTTGTTGATCGTCAAATTCGTCATTAATTCTTTGTATATTTCTTTGGTTGTTGACGGGACATTCAAAAGATATTCGCTCAACACTTTTGAAGCCTCCATCAAAGTCGCTAATCCCTTTCACAGGCTTAGCTTTAGTGATGATGGACTGAAAGAACCAAAAACATAGAAAAATTAAGTGGAGTTTTTTCATTAAAAAAAGCACTGACTCAAGTCAGCCCATAAGATTTTGAATAGTGAATTGATATCAGTTATTTGGATTTTTTTCTATGGCAACTAATAATCCTCCAATTAAAGATAGGTTTCGTGCGACTGCTGCAAGTTGAAATGGTATCAAATGAAAAATTATTGTGGCTGGCACCAAGAAAATTAAAAGTAGAGAACAAGCGAGTTTGATCCATTTTGTGAAGATCAAAAGAAAAGTACCACCAAGAAGTAAAGCTATTGCACCTACCATCATTATCAGTGAAACTGGCTCGGGAAAACCTCTGTTTGTTATATAGTCTGCTTGAGCAGCAAAGTTTGTTATTTTTCCTGGTATTGCATTTATAAAAATCGCACTAATCAACAATCGCCCAAGAAAGTTCAAAGAATAAAATTTTTTTAAATCCATAATCATTTAGTAGCCAATATTATATAAATATCTTAAAAAACAATTTTTTACCACAATGCGATATCAATAGACGTTCACTAGATAATCTAGAAAGTATAATTCAGAAACTTGTATTCCTATGAATGTCTAGTATGGCACTTTTATAGTTGACAATTGTAAAACTAACTTGATCCAATCCACCTCAAGCTCTCCTCTAATGACTTGAGCTTTCGATCTTTACCAAAGATCTCCGTGACTCATAAGCTCTTAATATTTCGAATAAACCGATAAGTTCTAGAGAAATACAATCATCTTATTATTGCCATTAATCAAGTAGATAAAATAGATAAGACCAAAGTGTTTCTACACCAGTTTCATGCCCACCGTTTACCGCACTAATTAGATAACTTGTATAGAAGAATCTCATCTGATTTTATTTTGACTAACGCGAAGCTCACATTACTTTTTGATGGTGGTTGTCCTCTTTGCTTAAGAGAGGTAAGATTTTTACGCTCTAGAGATATGCATAAAAATATTAGTTTTATAGATATTGATTCCCCCAATTATCAACCAAACCTTTATTCAGGAATTAGCTATAAAGACGCGATGGGTCGAATTCATGCGATTAATAAATCAGGTGAAATTCTTAAAGATGTCGCTGTTTTCAGAGAAGCATATCGATTAGTTGGACTCGGGTGGATCTATGCTCCTACAAATTGGCCAATACTGGGTTCATTAATAGATCAAGTTTATAAGATATGGGCCCAGTGGCGTCTACCTCTCACTGGACGTCCATCCTTAGAGCAACTTTGTAAAGAAAAAGAATTTTGCAAAGGGAATTAGGCAATATCTCCAGTTCAACTATGGTTATTATCTTCCAAATAACAAAAGCCTCTTCCGTAATGACAGAGAAGAGGCTTTTTTATTAGATTTGAATTTAGGACTATACAATCCCTGGGATGATCCAGCCTGTTAAGCCGTAGTTAATTACTGCAGCAAATAAGCCTATCATTGCAAGGCGACCATTCATTTACTCGGCTGATTTCCAGTAGTTCGTTTCTTTAACCATTACACAAAACCTGGAATAATTTGACCGGTTGCTAGATATGCCCCGACAAGAGCTAAGCAGCCAACAGAAGCAGCTAGGCCATTGAGTCGTTCAGCAAACACTTTGCCTTCTTCGACTCTTGATGTTTCAGTGATTTGATTGTTCATTACACGAAACCTGGAATGATTTGGCCGGTTGTTGCATATGCACCTATAAGAGCAATGCATCCAAACAATGCTGCATAGCCGTTAAGTCTTTCTGCAGTTACCTTTTCAGGATCAATGTTTCTGCTGTTGTTGTTGTTTTGAGTAGTCATTAAACGACACCTGGGATAAGTTGACCGGTTGTTAGGTAGATACCTGTTAATAGAACGAATGCCATCATGGCGGGTCTGCCGATGCTTCTTTCTAGAATTGTTTTGTTAGATGGTTGCATTTTAGTAGTTGTTATTGGTTTAGAAAATTCCAGGGATGATTTGACCTGTTGTGAAATAAGCACCTAAAAGGCTAATCATGCCGATCATTGCCCAACGGCCATTGGTCTTTTCTGCTTCCTCTGGATAGCTGGTGTAGTCCTCTACAAGCTGAGGCTGTGTTTCACGGCCAAAGATGTTTTGCTTGCCGTACTCAGTGATTACTTGAGAAGAAGGTGAACTTGTCATTACTAGGGTTATATCAATGTGAACAAATGTAAAGTATTTTATTTTTTTAGGGAAGGTACGGTCTGGTACGGCTTCTTCTAATGATTAAGAGCTTTAAACCTCAGAAAATAAATACAGCAATTAATAAGAGAGATATAAATCCAATGATTAGATCTATTGATGACTCTAATAAGTATAAATAGGCCGAACTGGTTAGCCCTACTTCAACCGTCCTACAGGTGTTGAGGAAACCTATTTATATTCTTTTTATTCCTTTGAAACGCCCAAAACCAAACTTTTAGTCATGCTTGCAATTACTAAAGTCACTGCTGCAAAACTAATTGTTCTCTGGAATCTTCCTGCCTTACTTCTATTAGCTGGTGCTTACGAAGTTGGTACTACCGTATTTACTTAACTAACAATGACATCATCCAAGAACAGCCCTAAAAATTGGTCCGAGTGGAATAACACCAAGCATTTCACTGACTATTCAAGAGATTCAGGCACAAGCAAGTTTGTTCGCTTTACTATTGCTGCTTTGCTATTTGTTCCAGTTGGCTTCCTTACTTATATGACTACTATTTAATAAGTGATGACTTCGACTAACACTCAAGAAAATAAAAATAGATTCATAAAAGCTTTAACCTTAATTATAGCTGCTAAGTTATCAATTTTTTCAGTTATATTTATCTAATAATGAAAGTTAAATCATGACAAGTCAAGAAAAAATAAAAACTCCTGAAAAGAGGATTAATAAATCAATATCTAATATCGACGACAGAAAAAAGAAGAAAAATTTCTCTATTCAAGAAGAAAACCAGGATATTACAAAAGATAAAATCGAGCTTAGATACAAAGCAAGACAAGAACAATTAGACTTACTAACAAGTTCTCTAACTTCATCATCAAGAATTAGTAATTGGATTTCTAGGATTAGAGCAATTTTTAAGTAATTTCAAATATATCAAAATCAACCAAAAGAAATACCAATATAATTAATTGATTAAGTTAGTTTCTACTAGAAAAATTACGTGAAAATTAAGCTCTCGGATGTAAATCTGAGTACCTTGTAGTTTCATCTTTAACTCTGTTTGGATTTTCACGATCAGAGTTTCTAGCTGCATTAAAAATTATCAGGAATGGAATGGCTATTGCAAAGAAATAAAAATGCAATAATAGAAGATCCCAGGGAACTCCTGAACTTCCATAATCGGGAAAAAATAAAGCAGTCGCTAACGGGAACATATGAAAAATCATCTAATTTACCTTAGAAGGATTCTAAACAATTCGTGGAATATTTTGCTTATTATTCCTTCATGTCTGAGAAGGCATTGAATATTTAGAAAAGTAGACTAACTTGCGAAACAGAATGAATACTCATTTATTTTCTGTTGATAGACAAATGCTACCGATTGTGTCCAATATGCATTTACAGATCCTTACTTCGACTATGGATTCTCATAAAGAAACTCATAAATATGCTTTCGAGCTATTAATGGCACCAAGAAAAATGCCAATCGATCATGAAGAAAAGCAACCTCATATTCAAGAAATAAGAAAGGACTATCTACAAAAATCTTTGAAGCCAAGAACTAATAAAAAGTTCAGATAGAGAGTGTTAAATTTAGAATTTGATCCCAACTTAGTTTTTTATATAATAGTATTTAGGATTATTGTTTAAATCTCTCCACAGACAAGCCATTATATATAAAAAAGCAACAGAAGCAATTAGAAAAAATATAGAAGTCATATTAATCCAAAACTCCCAGCAGTAAAACCAACTGAGCAGAAAAAAATAAATTCAACTAAATCTCTACATCCTGATGGGATTGAATTTAGTGCAACATTAATACGTTGAGCCATTTGAACCTGTATTCATACGTTAAGGAATCTAAAAGAAAAAGCTTAAAAATGTACCTGATTAAATGTAGGGTTTACGTGTATTAGTAAGACTTATGGGTAAAGGTTATTTTTAGTCTCATTAATATTTTAATTAATTAAATAGATGGCAATGTTTTTTTGCTTAACTTGTTCTTAGCTAAAATTACTTAAATAATGAAATTGATATGGAATAGTGCTAGCGACACTTAACACAATCAAGAACATTCCTGTTTTATCTAAACGCTTCATATCTATTTTTTAGTTAACGACATTTTAGAACTTAAAAATAAGAAGTGTGATTTTATAGAAAAGTATTTTTTGTATAAATTGATTGTGACTCTAACCAGAAAAACCTTGAACGATTCCTCCTACCAATCCATTAAGTAAGACCAAAACAAACCAAACGCCACCAAGAGCTTCTATTTTTCTTATATTTGAATTTCTATTATTCTCTGGACTATCTTGAGTCATGTAAAAAACTGGAACACCTACTACTAGCAATAAAGATGAGAATAAAAGTGCATTAGCCAGAATGCCTGCAAGGATAGACATTTATCAATCATATAAAGGTCAATTTGGAAGCCGAAGTATTTTATTTCTAGCACGAAGAATGACCTACTGAAAACATTACAGCATGAATTCAATAATCAGCTTAACGACATAGCTACTTAATTTGATGAGTTTTGATTTAATGATTATTAAATATCTACTAAATCTATCCTACTTACCAAAAATGATAACTAGGTATAGATTAAATTCTATTTCCTTGTTTCAATATCATATTTCGAAATTTACTCCATTGCAGTTTAAGCCACTGCACTGAAGCTTGAATAAGAGAGATAACACGAAATGATGAAAACTTGGAATAGCGTTATCTAAACAAATAAAGAATATCAACAAAGAAACCATCGTCATTGATAGATATTGCATCCAATGGATTCCAATTGGATCTAAGCCATCGTTATTAAATTGATTTATTTCCAATGTTTCTACCTACCCTAACTGAAGAATAATTAAGTAGTGGCTTTAGTTAAGAGTTTCATTTGATAAAGCTTGTTTAGCAGCACTTTCAAAGCAAGCATTTTTCAATAAATTTCTACACAATGCTGAGTAAAAGGCTTAAAGGGATTCATATCCATTCTTTAATACTATACGATTACTGAAGCTACAATTTCAAAAGCACCAGCCATAAGAAGCAAAGCTGGGAGATTCCAAAGAAACAGAACCTTCAAAGCAATAGATTTATAAGTTGCAGCAGTCATGTCTAATTGGGGGGTGGATAGTTTTTCAGTAAAACGCAGATCGGTAACCTCATTCTAAAGATAAGAAACAAAGCATTATCAGATGTTCAGTTTAGGTAGGGCTAACTAGTTACGGTTCATTAGTTTGAGATCATTAATGATAAAATAATCCACAATGAGAAAATTATTCTTTAATACTATTTTTTCACAGATAAGCATGGGAGAAGCCCAAAGAAGAATTGACTATGAAATTTATTCTTTAGAGTTGATACAAGTTAAATTCATAATAGCTCAAATTGGAAAAATAATATCTCCTAACAACCATTAAGCTTAAGTCCTCCAGTGCAAATCAATAGAACGAGTCTTGAATTCCACCTCCTCATCCCGAAGTGAACATGTTTTCACACAAGCAAATATAAATCAACAGCATCTCTATCTTAAATTATTATATTATCTACCAAAGGATAATATTACAGATTTAAACTTTTGAATTAATTACAGCTACTAGAATTTATAAATCTATTATTTCATTTTACTACTTTATATAAACACCTAAATAATTAACAATTAAAGTATAAATATACTCCAACTATTACTTAAATAAGAGAAAGAAACCTACGTGGCTTAAAAGTTAAAAAATAACACACAATTCAATCCGATCTTGAATACAAACTTAGTAATAAATAGTCTTCTTACATTTGGATTGAACTTTAAAATTATATTCAAATGATAAGAATAAATTATATTCATTAAACTTATGAATTCACAGAAAAAGAAAAGATCTCGATTATCAAATAAGAAAACATTATTTAACTAACCAGATCTACTAATTTTTTTAACCAGATTTTGGTGAGTTTACCGATCCTGCATATCAGATTTAGAAGCTACATTTTGCACGTCAAATTTTTTTTGACCTTACTTATTGCTCTCCGAGCAAAAACCAAACGTTCTTATTCATGACCACCATTCAGCAGCAGCGTTCTTCGTTGCTCAAAGGTTGGCCACAATTCTGCGAGTGGGTTACTTCCACCAACAACCGTATCTATGTCGGTTGGTTCGGTGTATTGATGATCCCTTGCCTTCTTGCGGCAACAACTTGTTTCATCGTTGCATTTATCGCTGCTCCTCCAGTTGATATCGACGGTATCCGTGAGCCAGTAGCTGGTTCATTTATGTACGGAAACAACATCATTTCTGGTGCTGTTGTTCCTTCAAGTAACGCTATCGGCCTTCACTTCTACCCAATCTGGGAAGCAGCAACTCTTGATGAGTGGCTATATAACGGCGGTCCTTACCAGCTTGTAATCTTCCACTTCCTTATTGGTATCTCTGCATACATGGGACGTCAGTGGGAGCTTTCATACCGTTTAGGTATGCGCCCATGGATCTGTGTTGCTTATTCAGCTCCTGTATCAGCAGCTTTCGCTGTATTCCTTGTTTACCCATTCGGTCAGGGTTCATTCTCTGATGGTATGCCTCTAGGAATTTCTGGAACATTCAACTTCATGTTCGTTTTCCAGGCTGAGCACAACATTTTGATGCACCCATTCCATATGGCTGGTGTAGCAGGTATGTTCGGTGGTGCTTTGTTCTCTGCAATGCACGGTTCTTTGGTTACTTCATCACTTATTCGTGAGACCACAGGACTTGATTCACAGAACTACGGTTACAAGTTTGGACAAGAAGAAGAGACATACAACATCGTTGCAGCTCATGGCTACTTCGGTCGTTTGATCTTCCAATATGCAAGCTTCAACAACAGCCGTAGCCTTCACTTCTTCTTGGCTTCATGGCCAGTAATTTGTGTTTGGTTGACATCTATGGGCATCTGCACCATGGCGTTCAACTTGAACGGCTTCAACTTCAACCAGTCTGTAGTTGATACTTCAGGCAAGGTTGTACCAACCTGGGGTGACGTACTTAACCGTGCAAACCTTGGTATGGAAGTAATGCATGAGCGTAATGCTCACAACTTCCCACTTGACCTAGCAGCTGCTGAGTCTACTTCTGTAGCTCTTGTTGCACCTGCAATTGGTTAAGTCTTTAACTTGATCTTTTCAAAAGCCCTCTTTAAGAGGGCTTTTGAATTGTTGTCCGATATTAACTATTTCGATATCTTCCTCTCCATGAATCCAGCGGATTTCTCCAGAACCTACTTTTGCGATTTGAAAGAGAGTCGGTGCGTCTGGATCTGTTGGGCCACTAATAAAAGAAAGAATTTTTCTATCTAATCTTTTTCATAGAGAACAGCGTCCCCAAGTCTAACTTTTAAAATAGAGGTTCATCCATAATTACTTTCTAACTAAATCCATAGGACAGGGAAAATTATTTTTAATTACCAATCTGGATACACACCTTGAACTGGTTCTTCATAGAAATCTCCCCTTTCTATGCCTGAAAAATATTCAGTTAAATATTGAGGATCTTCGCTTGAATTCGTCATTTTTGTTCCTGATCTTCTTGTTCCCATTCTTGAAATTGGAAATAAAATATTCCGGCAATCGCTACGAAGATTGAAAGAAGTCCAGCCCAACCCCAAAACTTATGCTCGGTAAAAAGATTAGTCAGCGATGACTGTTCAACATATCTGGCATCCATCTCGTTTTGAATATTCCCAGTCCATGCATCAACAGCAATTATAAAATTCCCAATTAAATCAAACATTCTAACAATCCGAATAAGCGAATATTAGGCAAAAGAAAAGCCTCTTTGTGGAGGTTTAACTAAAGATTCTTGAGGAAGTTCTCGGAGCAACGAAATTGAACATTCCAGCTCTCTGATCAAAACAATGGGATTAATTCAATAATGCTGTTCGATTGATGTAGTGCATTCCTACTCTCTTCTTACAAACAAGAGTAGTAGACCAAAGGTATGCAGGAAGGGCTTATGAAACTCTTTAATCCTTTCACCATTCCCAAAAATGACAATTGCAATCTTTGCAGAATCAAAACTAATAAAAGAAAAGAAGCTGAAAACACATTTTTAGATCAACTATTTATAACTCTCTACAGGTATAGATTTGATTTCGTTTTCGACTGAGTGGGGTTGATTCATTTGTTGATACATTGGCGAATTAAGAGCCAAGAAATAAATACCAAGTGACGCAAAAAATGGGAAAACAGCTTTTAATTGATTCATTAGCTTTTTCTAGTAGACAGGAATGGATCTTTCATTTTTTATTTTCTAGTCATCCAATAGGTGATATGAAAAACATTACATCCACTGCAAGATTTGCAATGGAAAAAAGTGATTGGTATTCCCAGGAGATACCGGCCTTATTTATTCTAAGAAAACCAAAGTAAAAGATCTAATTAACAATATTGCATCAAGATCAAGATGCCAAGGAGCTAAAAGGTTATGGACAAGGTCGTTAATTAGCCTTCAATTATTGTTTCTTACGACCATCACTAACTGATTTTTTAGACACTGAATTTTGCTTTAAACTTCTGAAAAACCATTTTCCAGTTATTAATAACAGAATCAAAATTAGGTTTGTTAATTGGCATGCATTTCTTATAAAAATATAGCTTTAATGAGTTACATCTCCATCCATGATGGTGATATTGGTATCAATTGAATTAGCCCAGCGTAACTTGCTTAGTTCTTGATATTCTGAACTGTTGTAAGCATCAATGGCAGCTTGCTTTGATGGGAACTCTATAATGACAGCTAACTTTCCACCCTTTCCTTCGACAGTTTGTCCCTCCATATCCTTCGCGAAAACTGAACCATCAACTGATTCAACCCAAGGTTGAAAGGCTTCAACATATTCAGCAAAAGCTGGATTCGTAACTGTTGTAGTAACGAGCCAAAAACCCTTAGCCATTAAATAAAAATCAATTCAAAAGATTTTTACATACTCTATCTGGTTTGGATAGAAATATCAGAAAACCAAACACTGAAGCTCGCACGTTCCTCACACAACACACCAGCCTCAAGTTAAATCGCCGCTTTAGGAATGGTTTTCATTCATCCTATGATATAAATATTAAATAAAAGACTTAAAGGCATTAAAAAAGACAGGCTGGGGAACCTGTCTATGAATCATCGGGACAAGAGGATTCGAACCTGCGACCAAGTGCTCCCAAATCACTAAGGACCCAAATGTCAAGCTGATAGCCTTTTATTACTAGTAAAACTCGGATTCTATTTGATTCAGCAAGAACAATTGTTAGTTAGACAGTTGATTCGGTATCAGTTATCCTCACAAAGATTTTATAAAGTTCGGAATGAAAACAACTGCAATTGTTGGGATTGCTGCTGCAGCGATAGGACTTGTTGTAGGTTCTCAACTTCCTAAATCTGGTACTGCGGGATATGTCGTGATTACGGGCACTACAAAAAATAGAGAAGCAGCTAAAGAATATTTTCAAAACGTCAATCAGATTACCAAAGAATGTGGTCTTACTAACTTGGTTCTAGATAGGAGCACAGACATCCGAGAAGGAAATAAAAAAGGTGATGGTGGTCCTCTTACTGTTATTGCAAGACATCCAAAAGGTAAAGATGCAGTAATTAAATGCTACGAGTCTGATCAATATCAAAGGTTAAAAGCAATTCGGGAACCTCATACAAACTGGAATTTCCGTATCACAGAGGGAAAGCAATAGAAAAGGGGGCAAAGTGCCCCCTCATGATCATCTCTCAACCACTGACCATATTTACTAAGCAGTGACTTTCTCCTTCTTCTTGGCTGGAGTAAGAGCTTTAATCTCTTCTTGTAGTTCATGCTCACGTTCATCAAGCACCTTGACTCGAGCTTGATAATTCTCCTCAAGTCTCTTACGAGAAGCCTCAATATTTTCGAGCTCTTCTTCTCTTTGATTTCGCTTGATTTCTTCTAGCTCACTATCAGAGACAACATAAACAGTTCTCATAGGAGAGAAGAAAGAATCAGCGAATACGGTGTCAAATAAAGAGGAATACATAACATTCATTTCAAAGGACATATCTACTTTGACTCGACTACTTAGAATTTAAAATGTAGTAAACCGAAAAATTAGATACGGCCTCTACGACCAGGATCGGTTGCTGCTACTGATTAATTGGGTATACCGAAATATAACGACACTTATGAAAATTTACAATCAGCCTATTCAATAACAAGACTCTACAAAGGTCCTTCTAGCCTATAAACAATATCTTTGCAGTTGTTAGCTTTGTCCCATTCTCTAGCAAAAGGATTATCGAGGATTTCTGCAAAAGCTTCCAGACTTTTGACGTTATAAAAAGAGTGTGATTTATGATCATTGATTTTGTTTAGGTCATAGTCAAAAACAATTCCATCTCCATATTCTTTAACAAACTTTTTAATAGTTTTTTCGTAGTACTCAAAGGAGCAGGCAAAAGTACATACAATAAATAGCTTTTCCATTTCTCTTAACCTGCTAGGTAACTGGTAATCACGGTTGAATCATATATATATCCTGTAGATTCAACAGCTTCTCTACTTACTTCAAAAAACGCTTTTGCGACACCCTCTTCTGCCTGATGGATCACGATAACTGACTCAGGATCATCTTTACTAACACCTCTGTATAAAGGTTTTATTGCGTTAGCCTCTTGCATTGCAACAACCTCTGGACTATCAAAACCTTTAGCCCAACTTGCAAATGGAACAGAAATCTTGAAAGTAAATACAGTTGTCTCCAGAGCCATCCAAAATAATTACAAGTCATCAGAGCCTTGCACACATCTTCTAGATTTTCTAGACCTAAGGCCATCTCTTTAGGCTCTTCTGACAAAAGTATTTTTCAAAACTAATGTCATTCACATGCGCTTGGTCGAGGTAAGCTTTACTGACGGCATGATTTGTATATGGGGATTCGGAATGTTCTACGAATTGGTCATCCGGCATTGCGTAGACGCGCGGAAGTAGTCCCTGATGACTGGTTTGGTAGTCAACGTCTACAGGAACTAATAGACGATTTGTTCGATACTAAATTGGCTTGTTCTGGAGCAGGGCTAGCTGCACCGCAGATCGATGAACCTTGGAGGGTTCTTGTTGTTGGCATGGACCAAAACCCTCGATACCCCTATGCTGATCCGTTGCCTGATCGTGTGCTGATTAATCCTGTAATCAAATCAATTGGAAAAGAATTGATCGCTGGTTGGGAGGGTTGCCTCAGCATACCTGGCTTACGCGGGGAGGTGAAGCGGTGGAGACATATTCACCTGAGATGGCAAGACCAAGAAGGGGCTTGCCATACAGAAGAACTGCAAGACTTCCATGCACGAGTTGTTCAGCATGAAAAAGATCACTTGGATGGTATTCTTTTCCCTGACCGTCTTACGAGCTCATTAGCATTTGGATTTACCGATGAGCTTCAGGCTCATGGACGGATTCCTTAAACCTTAATTTCATAATTAGGCGATGGTCTAAAACCACATGAAAAATTATCTCTTGAAGAAAAGATCAGTATTTACTTTAAAAGTTTCCTGAATCAATTTCATCAACTGAAATCGCAGAAAAGCTTGGAACTTCCCATGAGTATATAAGACGTATTTGTACAGAGATGTCTGAACTGGGTTTAATGAGTAGAGCGAAAAGTGAAACAGATACCAAGTGTAGAGCTACTTACTTACATGGCCCAGTTTCATTGACTTGGGGGGTTATATTTTTCCTACTTTTACCCCCCTGTATAATCAATAGATAACTAGGAAAGATTTATCAACTAGCAAATGACGCTTCCACTAACAGTAACCACATCTCCATAAGCCTTAACGGTCATTGGCAGAGTTGCAACGCTAAGAGCTAATGCAAATGTCGCTGCTGGTTGCGCAAGCCTTAGAAGAGTTTCCTTATCCATTTTGGTTTGTAGGTTCTTCCTAAAGAATACTTTGAGGGTATGTTCGCACCTCGAAAATTTCCTAGGCAGGAGCTTTAAAACTAATGGAATGCTTTACAAGTTAACTCTTTTCTAAGGCCGAATAGTGAGTTATAGACAACATTAAAGAGATTACTAAGAGAATTAACCGTCAACTTAACTATTTACATAATGACTATTGCAACTTTCCTCGAAGCAAGCGAATTATTGGGTTATAGAACCCTTCGACGCTATACAAATTAAAAAAAGAAGGTCAACTTGATGATTATGTAGTCACATTGAAGGGCGTGCTCATTTGGTTATAAGCCGGTAGGAAAACCAAAATTAAAGGATTATCTAGGCTCAATATTACGCTGGAGAATTGATGGGGTGATAAATAACCACTATTGACAAATTAACCAGCTGTTGACATGAAAACGCTTGGTATGACTAATAATTAACCTATTCCATAACTATTTAGGCTAACGCTTGCTACAACTTGCGACCTTCGGATGACCCACTCAGGCAGCCCCAGAAAGAACCTATTACTTACTCCATTCCATTTGTCAAAGTATCCCAATCAATAGATGGATGCATTTGTTTTACTCTTTCTAGCAAAACAGGATCAGAAGGAACCCTCATTAATGCATTACCTTCTGCATCAAATATAGTTCTTGGGCTTATGAGGGCACGTCCTAAATTCGTACCGCCAATATAGTGAGCACTTCTAACTTCAAAAGGCTTAGTAGGCGGCCCCTCAGGGAAAAAATCATCCGGCACGCGTACCAAGGGACATCGATCGACTTGTGGTGCCCATGAATGCTGAGGATTTGTATTTGCTCCATACACCGCTACATAGCTATTAACTTCAGTTTCGCTTAAGGCTGGTTTGTAAGTATTTCCCACAAGAATATCTGCTGATGGATCTCCTTCTTTTACTAAACCTGCATGAACCACACAATTACGGCCTCTATACCCAGACGAATCACTAAATTGAAATCCAATCTGATAATTCATAATCTGAGGATTCCCGTCTGAGTCTGTCAGTATTATTGGCTTTCCATTTTGATCTATTGACACACCATTTTTTGTTGTTGTTTCTCCTCCTCCTTCTCCAGATGAATTACCACTACCAACTAAGCAAATCGCCCCTAAGCAATCTTGAAAGTTACTCCCTGTCTCCCCTTTAAAGCTATAAGTTAATTCATTCCCATTAGAAGCCAATATAAAAGTAGGCAATATATTTATATCAGTAGGTATTGCACTAATCAATCCAGTTCCTGATGCTCCATCACAACCATTAGATCCATCAGATTGGATTTGATAAGAATTTAAATTGCTTGAAGTAAACGTACCTGAATTACCTGTACCAGCTTTATTAATTTCACACTCAGTTTGAATTTGTTTCATCGCTGCCAATGCAGCAGTCGCTTGAGCTTTTCTCTGGAAGCAGGTAAACGTGGGAATCGAAATTGCAGCTAAGACTGCCAGTACAGAAACAACAACGACCAATTCAATTAAAGAAAAACCTTCCTCACCTTTCTTACGCAAGAGCTTCCTTGAGAGTTTTAGCTGTAAATTTTGCTCCATCTAGTCAATCTAGATTAAATTTATAAAGGTGTCTTCAAGTATTGAGTACCTTGCTAATGGTTCCACTAATGCTGTTTATCTGGGCATTGGATACACAAAACCAGAATTAACAGATATAGAAGTTACGGCTGGAGTTGGAAAAAGATTGCAACTATACATAAGGTTTCTCCATCAACAGCTAGACGGTGGTCAATCTCTTGAAAACCAGGCAAAAGAAAAACCTCCTTTTTAGGGGAGGTTCTCTACTCCTTAACCTGAGCTAGCAGTTGCTAGCAGAGCTAAGCCTTAACTTGATTGGTTTATTTTAACCTTCTCTTTCTAGATTTTGCGAGAAAGGGAACTGTTACCTAGTACAGCCCCCCGACTCTGATTAGTAGAAATTCCGATAACTACCAAAGTGATAAAAATCTGAGAAAAAATATTTAATCCTGGAGTTCGGTTGAGTAGTGCTTTCTTTCTCCCTGGGGAAGAAGGTTGCTTATGAGCAGATAAAAGAAAACCCTCGCTGTGGAGGGTTTCAAAAACTTAATGAGGAAGTTTTGCGAAGAGACGACAGGATTTCACCAACTGCCCCCTGATCTAGCTTGAGCTTGTTGAACGCAACACAGCCTCTAACCCAGTTACTCGCTCTTGCATAATACAAGAATAGAAGTAAATTCCTAAACACTGTAGTTCGGTTGAAGTAGGGCTTTCCAATCTTTTCTAAACCTCTTTAGTAATAACTAAGCAACTTTTTTTACATGCTTGGCAAATTGAGTAATTTTCTCGATTCACAAATGATTATCGTTTCGACATCGTATTAAAACTATTCCCTGCTTCGACTATGGGTTCTTTAGCAAAAGATACACATAGGTATGCTTTCTCAATGGTTGAAGCAGCGAGGATAATGCCAGCGGATAGAGCAGAAAAACTAGATCACATAAAGCAATTAAGATTCAATGTTCAATTAAAGAATTTAAGAAAAAGAATCAACAGAAGAATCACTTAGAACTGAACTTTTGTACGAAGACTATGTCTCTTTTGACAAAGGATAATTAGTAGACGTTTTCCTATTATTTAACTCAGTAGGTATATGTGGATAAGCTTTAATGTTTCTCCTTAAGCTATTACGCCTGAATAAGCAATCGCTGTGAATATTGTTATCTTTGAAATCAAAAAGAACTGTATACGCTTATTCACTTTTAGGACATTGGATGGAATAAAAGATCTGGAAAAAAGTAATTAAAAATAATGATGTTGGTAGCTGTGATCGACATAAAAATTGTTGCAACAACTGGGGCTGATCTAAACCATTTAGTTCGAAATATTTTGAATAACGATTTCATAATCTTTTAAACGATTACAGAGGAACCAACTTGAAATGCACCAGTAAGTAAAAGTAATGCGGGAAGATTCCAAAGAATCAAAACTTTTAAAGCAGTAGATTTGTAACTTGTAGTAGTCATTTCTGATTGGTGGTGAGAATGTTTTCAGTGAAACGCAGACCAAACACTGATTCGTTAAATTTAAAAGCTGCCTTCTTTTTTTGTGATTAGATCGGGGTAGGGCTAACCGTGGAATAAATTTTTCTTATGAATCAAAATGTTCCTTGGAACTCAGGAAAAGTCATCCCATCTCCATCATTGTCATCATCATCAAAACCAGAGATTAAAACCCATATACCACCAAGAGCAAGCAAAGCTGCTGAACAAATTACAATTACTTGGCTTGGCATTTTTAGATTTTGTTTAGTAGGTGTTTAAGTCGAATTTTGAATCAATGGCCTTAACTGGAATTGGATTATTTGCTAGAGACTCTTCTCCTGAAGAAGCTTTAAGAATGACGCCAGCCCCACCTACTAATAAAACGGCGAACATAATTGCGTGATATGCCGTAAACATTTCAATAATTCAGACATAGCAAAATCTAATTAGTTGAGATATGGCAGTGTTGTAGTACAAAGCGAATGATTGTGGGGTGTTTCTACTACTACTGTCAGGCGGTAGCTAATTGCTTAGTAACGAGCGTAAACATCAAACAAAGTTATTAATTCACCAAGGTCGAACTTGGATTTTTTCTTCGTTTTGGCTTGAGGAGAGACGGTCATTTATGGCTTAGAAAGTTTATGAAGAGCCTTGTCAGACTTTTTTAAAATTTTTAGAGCCTCTTTCCTTGAAGTACAAGCATCTGCTTTTGCTTGAAGTTTTAAAAGTTTGGCATGTTGTTTCTCTAAGTTCATGCAACACCAGGAATAATTTGTCCAGTGACGAAATAGCTAGCTGCCATAAAAACGAAAGCCATCATTGAAGCTCTTCCAATAAAAGTCATGGATTCAGATAAAGAAGACAAGAAACCTAACAACTTTAATCTTTAAGCGAGTAAAGCCTAGTCGTAAGGTTCTCCGATTTGTATATTTTGAGCTATAAAAAAGAAAACCCTCGCAGTGGAGGGATTCAAAACTGTGTGAGGAAGTTTTGCGAAGAGAGGATAGGATTACAACAACTACCCCCTCCTCTAACTAGAGCTCGATCCGCAACACACCTTTTAACGTAGTTACTCGCTCTTGCATTATATTAATATAAAAGTAAGTTCTCTATAACTAAAGTTCGGTTGGGGTAGGGCTTTCCAATCTTTTCTTGTTTTTCAAGTTGATTTCACCTTTTCATTGAGATGAATTGTTCTGTATGAAGCCTTAAAGGGATAGAAGTAAAAAACTTAAGCTGTATTTATTTAAGTGATGCTAAGTAATGAAATTGATAGGGCAGAGTAGTAGCAACACTAATTACGATCAAAAACATACTTGTTTTATTCAACCGTTTCATGGCCTTATATTTACTATAAATTAATTTAATTGGCATAAAAAAAAACCGTGATTTTTTGAACAATGATTCTATAAATTGATTTTTAATTTAACCAGAATAACCTTGTGCAATTCCACCCACTAATCCATTCAAAAAAACCAATACGAACCAAACACCACCAAGAGCTTCTATTTTTCTTATGTTTGGATTTCTATTGTCCTCTGGACTATCTTGAGTCATATAAAAAACTGGAACACCTACTACTAACAGCAAAGATGAGAACAAAAGTGCATTAGCGAGTATGCCTGCAATAATAGACATTTTTGAATAATCTAAAGGTCAATTTATGAAGCCGAAGTATCTTAACTTTTAGCACGAAGAGCTAACTATCTACAACAAGCCTTAAGTCTTAGAGCTAATAAAATCTCACCAAGATCGAACCTATGCTTTTCCTTTGTTTTGGGTTGCGTGTAGCAGTCAATTGTTTTTGATCTTTATCTAAAGTCGTTACCTTCACCCAGTTGCCAGAGTGAAGCTCCACCAGAAATGAGCATTATTCCAAACACTATTGCGTGATAGGGAGTGAACAAACCAGTGACCAATTTTTGTAAACCTAACTAATTTTTCCAAGCTTCTGTTGTAGCAAAAGTACCCCATAGAAACTAGAAAACCCTCTTTTTAAGGAGGGTTTAATAGCTTTAATAATTACTCAATGCTCCTAATCGAAGATTAAGAGGATTATGCCTAGTATGTAGGAAATGCAAAGCTTAACCTGAGTATTTGTTTACCAAAAAAAGTGCAGACCTAATGAACTTTTTAATGATGTGCGAGCAAAGGGACAGGATTTCACCGACTGTCCCCTTCTCTGACTAGAGCTTGAACGCAACGTGTCTTTAGTAGAAGTTACTCGCTCTTGCGTGAATAAAGCATAAAAAGAATTTCTTTAAAACTGATGTTCGGTTGAGGTAGGGCTTTCCTACTCCCTTCTTACTAATAAGAGGTGTAGTACGAAGGTGTAGCAAGGAGGGTCTATGAAACTCTTTACTCCTTTCACCATTCCTCAAAAAAACAATTGCGATCTTTGCAGGATTGAAAAGAATAAGCAAAAAGTAGTTGAGGATCCATTCATTAGATCGACTATTTAAAAACCTCTATAAGCAAAGATTCGATTTCGTATTCGACTAACCGCGTTCTTCAGTTGAAAGGCTAAACTCAAACTATCAAGTTAAGACTTAGCTCTGCTAGCAACTGCTAGCTCAGGTTAAGCATAAGGAAGCCTCCCCTAATAAGGAGGCTTTCATTTTGTATATGGTTGAATATTTAATCGACTCAAAAACAAATACCCACAAAGATCAATTATCAGAAGAAAAAACTTAGTAGTACGATCATTAGATAATCGTTCATGATTATTTCTCTCTATTTTTTCTGATCAATGGGTTCTTTGGAAAGAAAAAAGTTACTAAACGACCAAAGAAAAAGCTTCCTAGCAAAATGAATCCACCACCACCAACATAAATAAGAAGGTTTGCTTTAGTAGAGGTAGCGAGAATCGGAATCATGGCAACAGCATTTCAAATAACAAAGTTAAAGTTCACTCAGTTCGTATTCAAAAAACAAAAGTCAAAAAGAAATATTTTAAAATTTGCTGGATAGTTATTCCAAGCCAATTTTCTTAGTTCATCTAATTCGTCTTCCGTCATTCTTTTCATATTTGCGTAGACGTAAAGAGCATCATCAATTTCCTTAGAGACATTTTTTTTAAGAGAAAATGTACCATCAGTTTTATTAGGGACAAAAGCTTCTTGATAAGTGTTAAAGAAATCGATCTTTTGAATATCCGTTTTACATTCTTTTGCTAATTTGCCGAACTTTGATTTGTTGTTCAAATTGATCACTTAATAGAAGTATGAGAAAGAATCAAATGAAGTTCTAATGGGGTTAAATCAGTATTTTCTATTCCCCATAGTTCTCCTTTGTCTGAAGCTTCAATAATTGATTCGTAAAAATCAGCAGAGAATTTTGGCATTATTGGATTAAAAAATACAGTTAATTAGGAGATAATGTTTAGCGAGAAAAGGAAGATGCTATGCAGTACAGCTTCCTTAACTCTAATTGATTCACTACTACGGGAATCAACATCTAATGAGCATAACTTAAAGCTTTTGAGAAAAATAGTTCGGTCGAGGTAGGGCTAACTAGTTACGGTTTACTTTTTTTAGATCATTACTTAATCAAATAATTTTTAAGGTCACAGTAAGAAAATTCTCCTTTTAATATCGTTTTTTTAACAGATAAGCATGGGAGAAGCCAAAAGAAGAAGAGAACTCGGATTACCTCCAAAGTCAAAAGAAGAGAAGAAAACAAAGACCAACGAAAAACAGTTCTCATGGTCACAATTATCGATTAACAAACTAAAGAATCAGTATCCGGCAGCGCCTTTTGTGACTACTGCTTTGGTTTTAATAGTTTTACAATGGGGTTTCTCGCTAAATAGCTGAATACCTAAATGGAATTCTTTGATGAGTTCGAAATAATTGGTGGAATCATTCCTAATTTGATTGGGTTAGCGATTTTCTGCGGTGTGATTATTTATTTTGATCAAACCAGAAAAGCAAAAGTCAGACGAGGAGAGAAAGTACCTCCTCATCAATAAAAATGATTCTTTTAGCTAAAGCTCAAATTATTGGTGGCATCGTTCCTAATCTGATTGCTTTTGGTTTGTTCCTTGGAGCAATTGGATACTTTGCTTCAACGGGAAAGATGGCTGAAATGTTCGGCTGGAAAGGCAAGAAATAAAGCTATCACTAGCGAGTAAAGACTCGGGAGACCCCGCTGAGATCCCAGTCTCATTTACCCATAAAAAAAGACAGGCTGGGAAACCTGTCTCTCACTGATCGGGGCGACAGGATTCGAACCTGCGACCTAGTGCTCCCAAAGCACTAAAAAAGCCCCTTCCGTAATGACAGAGAAGGAGCTTTTTATATTAGATTTAAAAACTAGGCTTAAACAATTCCTGGGATGAGCCAGCCTGTTATTCCGTAGTTAATCACAGCTGCAAAGAATCCCATCATCGCAAGGCGGCCATTCATTTGCTCGGCTGTTTTCCAATAGTTAGTTTCTTTGTTCATTACACGAAACCTGGAATGATTTGACCTGTTGTTGCATATGCACCTATAAGAGCAATGCATCCAAACAATGCTGCATAGCCGTTAAGTCTTTCTGCAGTTACCTTTTCAGGATCAATGTTTCTGCTGTTGTTGTTGTTTTGAGTAGTCATTAAACGATACCTGGAATGATTTGACCGGTTGTTAGATATGCACCGATGAGTGCCCAACATCCAACGAATGCTGCGTAGCCATTGAGTCTTTCAGCAATTACTTTGCCTTCTTCTACTCTTGGAGTTTCAGTATTTTGGTTTTTCACTAAACAACACCTGGGATAAGTTGACCGGTTGTTAGGTAGATACCTGTTAGTAGAACGAATGCCATCATGGCTGGTCTGCCGATGCTTCTTTCTAGGATTGTTTTGTTAGATGGTTGCATTGTTTTTAGTAATTAATTAATTAGTAGTTATTGGTTTAGAAAATTCCAGGAATGATTTGACCTGTTGTTGCATATGCACCGAAGGCTGCAACGAAGCCAAGCATTGCTGCCCAACCGTTAAACTTTTCTGCTTCTGGAGTCATTACTGGAATTGCGTTGATGTGACAAACATAAAGTATTAACTTTGTTGATCAAAGATACGGTCAGGTACGGCTTCTTCTAAAAATCAATAGTAATAAGTCTCAAAAGCCAACTACAGCAACTCATTAGAGAGATCTTTATCACATGATTAGATCTGTTAATGACTCTAATAAGTATAAATAGCCCGAACTGGTTAGCCCTACTTCAACCGTCCTACAGCACCTGAGACCTCTTTTTTATGCTAAGTCAACCCGAATTTTTAGTCATTCTTGCAATCAACAAAACCACTGCTGCAAAACTAATCGTTCTCTGGAATCTTCCAGCACTTCTTTTACTAGCTGGGGCTTTCGAAGTTGGTACAACCGTATTTGCTTAATTATTAATGACATTATCTAAAAGTCCTAAAAATTGGTCCGAGTGGAACAACACTAAGCATTTCACTGATTATTCAAGAGATTCAGGTACAGGCAAATTTGTTCGCTTTACCATTGCTGCCTTGCTATTTATTCCTGTTGGCTTCCTTACTTATATGACTACTATCTAAAAATTAAATGACTTCAACGAACACTACTAGAAGTAACAAAAGATTCGGTAAAGTGATTGCCTACGGCATAGCTGCGAAATTATCAATCTTTTCTGTATTTCTTATTTATATGATGAGGAGTTAGGTTATGACGAGACAAGAAAAAATAAAAGCAGCTGAAGAGAGAATCAAAGAATTAGAAACTCTCATAAAGCATTTTAAAAAGTAGACTTTATCTTTAACTGATAAGTTGATTAATCAACTTATCAGTAATAAGTTTTATATTAATGAAACTTATCGCATATTAATCCTTACGTTTTTTCAAGCCACTACCACTAGCAGTCATCGAGACAGATTCTGATTAGATAGACATAAATGAAAATCCAATAAACGTTAGTGCTAACGACGTAAAGATTAAGAGTAGTTCAGTAAATTTCATTAGTCTTTGTGACCAAAGAACAATTCATCTGGTCTTGGCGAGTTCATTGGTTTGGAGCAGAAACCAAACTGCAAGCACTCCATTTCCTCATCATTGATGAACTCGTGATCATGTTTAGGCAAATTGAGAATAGATTCTCTTACGTTGTGAAATAGATGATTAAAAGGATTTCCGCAGGACATAGCTAACCTCCTATCTATCTCTATCCATATTTAGTCCAACCACATGCTGAGTGACATGAGGGAGATCACTTAAGTATTTATCACTTATGAAACTAGTAACTTTTTTTACATGCTTGGCAAATTGAGTAATTTTCTCGATTCACAAATGATTATCGTTTCGACATCGTATTAAAACTATTCCCTGCTTCGACTATGGGTTCTTTAGCAAAAGATACACATAGGTATGCTTTCTCAATGGTTGAAGCAGCGAGGATAATGCCAGCGGATAGAGCAGAAAAACTAGATCACATAAAGCAATTAAGATTCAATGTTCAATTAAAGAATTTAAGAAAAAGAATCAACAGAAGAATCACTTAGAACTGAACTTTTGTACGAAGACTATGTCTCTTTTGACAAAGGATAATTAGTAGACGTTTTCCTATTATTTAACTCAGTAGGTATATGTGGATAAGCTTTAATGTTTCTCCTTAAGCTATTACGCCTGAATAAGCAATCGCTGTGAATATTGTTATCTTTGAAATCAAAAAGAACTGTATACGCTTATTCACTTTTAGGACATTGGATGGAATAAAAGATCTGGAAAAAAGTAATTAAAAATAATGATGTTGGTAGCTGTGATCGACATAAAAATTGTTGCAACAACTGGGGCTGATCTAAACCATTTAGTTCGAAATATTTTGAATAACGATTTCATAATCTTTTAAACGATTACAGAGGAACCAACTTGAAATGCACCAGTAAGTAAAAGTAATGCGGGCAGATTCCAAAGAATCAAAACTTTTAAAGCAGTAGATTTGTAACTTGTAGTAGTCATTTCTGATTGGTGGTGAGAATGTTTTCAGTGAAACGCAGACCAAACACTGATTCGTTAAATTTAAAAGCTGCCTTCTTTTTTTGTGATTAGATCGGGGTAGGGCTAACCGTGGAATAAATTTTTCTTATGAATCAAAATGTTCCTTGGAACTCAGGAAAAGTCATCCCATCTCCATCATTGTCATCATCATCAAAACCAGAGATTAAAACCCATATACCACCAAGAGCAAGCAAAGCTGCTGAACAAATTACAATTACTTGGCTTGGCATTTTTAGATTTTGTTTAGTAGGTGTTTAAGTCGAATTTTGAATCAATGGCCTTAACTGGAATTGGATTATTTGCTAGAGACTCTTCTCCTGAAGAAGCTTTAAGAATGACGCCAGCCCCACCTACTAATAAAACGGCGAACATAATTGCGTGATATGCCGTAAACATTTCAATAATTCAGACATAGCAAAATCTAATTAGTTGAGATATGGCAGTGTTGTAGTACAAAGCGAATGATTGTGGGGTGTTTCTACTACTACTGTCAGGCGGTAGCTAATTGCTTAGTAACGAGCGTAAACATCAAACAAAGTTATTAATTCACCTAATCAGAAAAATGATTTCTTTTTTGGTTGTGCCAGAGTAGGTGTGCTAATTACATGCACTGGCGAAGTCTGTTAACAAGGATTGATGAAAAGCCAATAAACAATCCAGCAGGTATAGCCATACTTGCGATAATTGTTGCTTCGTTGATTCCGTACATAATTTTTAAGCGTTGGCGCTAGCTTTGCTTAGTCGTAGTTTTAAATAAAAATTGTTTAGTGGCTCTTTTATGGAAAGTACTTTTCCGTAAAACTCTTCGCAATGTTGAATTAACGGTTTGAAAGGATTCATGTCCATTTTCTTAGTCGTAGAAGATAACTGGGAATCGAACCCCCACTAGGGAGGATTAACAAATGGTTTTGGATACAAAAAAAGTGCAGACCTAATGAACTTTTAATGAATTAGTGAATAGGGGACTGGGATTTCGACAACCGTCCCCCGATCTAGCTGATGATGCTTGCCTATCACCTATTAGTATGAAAATTAACAAGAATTTCTTAAGACCTGGTGTTCGGTTTAGGTAGGGCTTTCCCACTTCCTTTTTAAAAACAGGAGGAGTAGACCAAAGATGTAGCAAGAGGAGGTCTTTATGAGACTATTCACTCCCTTCACTATCCCTCAAAAAGACAACTGCGATCTTTGCAGGATTAACAACCAAAAGAAAAAAGCAATTGAAAATCATCTATTAGATAACCTTTTTAGAAACCTTTACAGGCAGAGATTCGATTTCGTTTTTGACTGACCTTGAACACAGTAGTAAAGGAGGAGTTCAAATGCGTTTAAATTTTGTTCCTACTCATGTTTTCCGTGAGACACCTCAAGTATCTTTCTTCGATGCAGGAGTAAACGGATGTAATGGCTCTGATGTAGTCATTCATCACGGTAATGCCATTTCACCTCCAAACGATGGTGATTTTGAACAGTATTACGTACATCGACATCAAATTGATCACAATTTAGTAATTGAAGGTAGTCGTGTTTTCACTTTGATCAATCCTGAATGGGATGAACCTCATCACATTATTTATTTAAATCGTGCAATGGGCGCACTTCAAATTCCTGTCGGAACATATCATCGATCAATCTCTAATAAAGAAGGAAGTATTGTTTTAAACCAAGCCGTAAGAGATGAAAAATTTAATCCTGAAAATGAATTTACACCAGTTAGTTTAAGAGACAGAAAAGATCTGCAAGAAGCTCAAAAGAAAAATCCTGTTTACTGGGTTTGGGAAAAAGATCAGGTTAAAAGGATTAAGTTAGATCCAGTTTTTCATTGCAATCATCCAATTCGGACATAGTGAGGTTTACATATCTCCTTGTTTCTCCATCCGAAGATTTCAGCCATTTCTTCTTTTGAAGCAAAGTATCCGATTGCTCTAAGGAACAAAAAAGCAATCAGATTTGGAACGATGCCACCAATAATTTGAGCCTCTCCAAAACTAAGAGACATAATCACAACAAAAATCTTGGCCCTGCTATCAGCGAAGTTTATACTTCCATCATTACTCTTTTTGTTATTTCTTCAAAAGTCATGAAGATAGGCTCTGTACTCTAATTTCTAAAATTTTCTGACTCAATGGTAACTGAAATCACATTTCTTGACTTTAAGTTGAGCAATACATTTGAAGAATACTGCACGCATATAAAGGCTCCTGAACAACAAGCAATGTTCAAGGAGATGGATGTGAAGACTTTTTATATTGGCCAATGCAAGGACGATCCAAAACGAGCAATCGTTATGTTTGAAGGTCCCGAAGATGTTTCATACGACATCTTCACTAACCCTGAGACAAAACAATTGTTGAGGCATCAGGTTATATTTATGAATCAACAACAATAACTCCATGGATTGATACTTGCCCCAATTTTTAGGTGGTGGAGCTTATCTGATTAACTCGAACTGGTTACCTCTACATCAACCAGTCTAGGGAGATGAAAAATCTCTGGTTATGTTCCCCGCACATTGGTTATCAGTGAGCAGGGAAAATAAGATCCCTCTCTCAGTGGGCTTTTGGTTAATCTTAAAGAGATAGAACTTTTCATAAAGCTGAATTAAAGGATTTAACGGACGGGGCTTTTTTTTTGATTGCTCAAATAAATTAAATAAAACAGCTAGATTCTTCGAATTGTGAGATGCTCTAGAGAAATACATTAAGAACATTGTCTTCAGACTCACAGCAATTAGAAGCACTTATTCAAGGTTTTACGGATAGGGCTCAAAACAAGACATTTTTACCAGCTAACACTACAAATGATTTCTTGGCTATCAGGCCAAGTGGCAACCCCATAACTGCAGAGGGTCTTGCAGGAATGTATGACAGTAAAGATTTGGTTATTGAACTCTCCGAATTAGTAAAGATTCATCGATTAGAAGCTAATTCTGATTGGGGCTTTGCTGCATTCACCTTGAAAGAAGCATTTAGCTACAAAGGTGAGCGAAACAATGATTTATCTAGTTATTCATTGATTTTCAAGAAAATAGATGGCACTTGGAAAATTTCCTGGATGCAAAGATCACAAGGAACTACAGATCTTTCAACTTGGAATTAACCAATACTTCCTTGTCGAACATTTAATGTAAAAGCTCGGTTGACAGTCGATTTATCTTGGGGTCTATGACCACCTTTTTTTTCTTCGTATATAAGAAGTATCATTTAACTAGCTAATATTGATACATACGAAATACATTATGTAAAAAATAACAAAAGAAAAGAGATAGTTATTCTATAAAAGGCTAATTAATTAATTTAATTCTGAAAATATGGAACAGGAATCTAATCATAAGGAAATAGCTAGAAAATTAGCTAAGACTATGGCGGAAAAAGCTAATGAAATAGAACTAAGAAGGTTATATGAAGAAACAATGTTTCAACAATTCATCGCCATGGATAAAAGTGAATTATCTGAGATCTTGTGGCATGGATAATCAACCTAACAAACTTTAGTTTTAAAATTCCAATTAAAAAAATTTCACTTTCTAATTATGCAATATCTTTTTAGTCTTACTCTTTCTGAAATGGGCATAAGCCCTCTTTTACTCGTAATTATAATTTCGTTTAGTCTTTTATTTATCGTTGCCTTTGGCCTTAGCTCTAAGAATATGGATAGTGATGGAATTATGGATTGGATGATGAAAAAGCCAGAAGACTGGATAGGAAATAAAAAGTCTTAAAGCATCAAGCAAATTAGAAGACGCAGAACCCCTTTTTTATTGGTTTAATCTTCTAGATTTATTGTTACAACATTTCCACCAGAGTTTGCATTAAGATTATTATCTAGCAATTCGGAATTTGCTGGTTCTTGATCTTGATCAAAGCCTTTAATCAATCCTTTTAAAATAAACATTAGAACAACAAAAAGAATAATTGGCAAGATAAAAGCAAATAAAACTTTATAGAGGATTATCCCAATCAGAGCAACTAAGACAATAGTGATAATAGTATTTTTAGTATTCTTATTCATTTTGATCTATTTAGGATCAACATCTTAAGGCATATTTTAAAAATTCTTCGTGGAAATTTTTAGTTTTTAATCAATATCAAATCCACAAAGCATTAGGAATAACGCTAAGAGTGCATAGAAATACTTGATAGGTAAATAAATTAATCGCCTAAAAAATCAGGGTGAGAAGGGTTAATCCTCCGAGTACATAAAAAAGAGAGGCTATTTGCCTCCCTTGTGATTATTCTTTCTAATCCTGCAAAGATCGCAGTTATCTTTTTTTGGGATAGTGAAGGGAGTAAAGAGTTTCATAAAACCTCCTTTCTTACACCTTTGATCTAATCCTTCTTTTTAATAGATGGGAGTAGGAAAGCACTACCTCAACCGAACATCAATACTTCAAGAGTACTTTTTATATTTACCGCACCGGTGAATGGAATGTTCAACCCCTTTATCACCGAAAATTTTTCACCCTATCCCTGCCATGACTTCAATCAATAATTCTTCAGCAGCGAAGTTCCTAGCTCTTTTCTGCATCCCTGCACTACTACTTGCATCAGGATCATTTGATGTTGCCACTTATGTAATCGTTTAATTAGCACAATGCCTAAAAATTTTTCACCTGATTTTTACGAGTCCATTCTTGAAGCTTCAGACAAAGGAGAGCTTTGGGGAATAGAAAATAGTGATTTAACCCCGCTAGAAATTCAGTTGCTTCTTTCTAATGACTTCAGCTGATAAAGCAGAATTCGAAAAGAAGGCTTTTAAGTTTCTTCCTTTTCTTGTTTTGGGAAAAATCATATTTGCCGCTTGGTTTATTTCCTACTTGGTGCAACTCTAAGTTTTCATAGTTTTTATGCAATCGACCACCGACTAGTAGTTGCAGAAACACCACAGAAACATTCGCTTTTTATCACATCACTGCTATATCTCAACTGATTAGATCTATGAGTATGGGTTTAGAAAATGTTTACTGCATATCACGTAATCATGTTCACAGTTTTATTGATAGGTGAGGCCGGAGTTGTTTTCAAGCCTCCTATGGAGATGATTCTTTAGCAAATAATCCAATTCCAGTTATGGCTACTGGATCAGAATTCGACTTAAACACTTACTAGGTCGACAGTTGATTTATCTTGGGGTCATTGGCTCCCATTTTTATGGATCAAGTAAAAACAGGTTAAAACAAGAAACCCCTCTAGAAATTCCAATTACAAAAGGGGTTATTAATTAACTCGTACTATATAAAGTCAATTATGTCTTGATGAGATTTGGCGTCAATTAATTTATAGGTGACATCAACCCAGAAACAAGCAAAGTTTGGAAAGCACTACCTCAACCGAACATCAGTTTTAAATATTTCTTTTTTATATTCCTAAGAAGCAAGAGCGAGTAACAAAGTCAAAAGCTGTGTTGCGTTTCAAGCTCTAGTCAGAGAAGGGGACAGTTGTCGAAATCCTGTCCCTTTGCTCACAAATCATAAAAAGTTCATTAGGTCTGCACTTTTTTTGGTAACCAAGCACTCAGGTTAAGCCTTGCATTTCCTACATACCGGGCATAACCAGTCTCTTCAAGACATTGATCAGGCGCTTTGAGTAACTATTAAAGTTAGTTAGCCCCCTCTTAAAAAGGGGGTTTTCTATTGCCAATAAATCAATACTCAGTTTCTATACTTGTTTTTTCAATCAGCACCTAAACCACATAACTCGATCAATACTCTTGCATTACTAGCAACAGAAGCTGTTCGCCCTAAGACAAGCTTTTTTGAATAGCACTTGCAAGTTTGCAACCAATTGAGCTGTCATTTGAGGTCTACTTAAATCCACATCTTCAAGGTTCTGAACAAGTAATTTATAGGCTGCAGCATTAATTCTTCTTACTTGCCTTCGGCTTAATCGATAAGTTTCGGCCACATGGGACGTAACGAGAGTGGTACCATTACCTTCTGCAAGAATGGTTAGCAAAACCAAAAAATTGGGGAAGCGAGAAAAGACAGCAATATGCGTCAATTCATCCCAACGGCGGAAGAGTTAGAAAAGCACTAAGGTAATTGGGAAAAAATGTTTGAGGAGGCATAACGAACTAATGAGCGAAGGAATTGTCTACTTACTAACTAACCCTGCAATGCCAAGGATGGTGAAAATTGGCAGGAAAGGAAGAAAGATTGGTGCTCGATTATCTGATTTATATACAACTGGAGTTCCACTTCCTTTTGAATGTGAATATGCAGCAAGAGTCAAAGATCAAAATGTGGTTGAATCAGCTTTTCATTTAGCTTTTGGACCTTATCGAGTGAATCCAAGAAGAGAGTTTTTTAATATCGAGCCAGAACACAGCAATTACTTTGCTCAAATTGATGGCATTAGAAGATGTAACACCAGTAATTCAACAAGAAGCCGAAAATGTCGATAAGGAGGCCAATATTGCAACTGAGAAATTCAAACAGAAAAAAAGACATGCACTGAATTTATGGACAATGGGTCTAATGGGAGAGGAAATAGTTTTTAGAGATGGAACAACTACAACAAAAATTGCTTACGATGGTTGGGTTGAACCAGTGGGATATAAACCCGAGGATGGAAAAGTTTCTTTGTCTAGGTATACGAAGGAATTGCTTGATCTTCCTAGAAATATGAGACCCTCTCGGTATTGGACATATAAAGGAGAAAGACTGAGTGATTTATATGAGGAATGGGCCGAAGCTGGTTTCCCTGATAGATCTGGGCAGAAATTGGAATAATTAAAATGCCACTAACACCAGAAGAACAAGAACAAATAACCAAAAACGCAATTTTAGAGATTGATTATTCAGGAGAGAAAGAAAAGACATTTATTCCTTATTGGCTAAAAAAAGTTCGAGATGACTAATTATTCGTTCTTTCGTTTTCATACTTATGTTTGATCTCATCCATAGTTAGCTCAACTCCATTCAGCTTCTTATAAGCCTGTTGATAGTCCTTCTTACAGTAGTCGAGGACATGTCAAGGTACTTGTCAGTGTCTTCTACACACTTGGCTCTCTCAAGTGTGTAGAACATAATCTCATCTAATATTTCATATCTGCTTTTCATTGAGTTTTAAGAGTTCAATTTCTTTTATTATCTCTTGTATGGAATCATCTAAGTGGAAACCTACAGAAGAAGAACGGGAAGTGATGGAAGCAGTTTGGATGCAAGTTAAAGGTGCATGTGAGAAATTAAAAGAAGAAACTAATGCCAAAGATGAGCACATCAGAAAAATGCTCAAAGAGATGGCTGATCGTTATTACTCATAAATAATCTTGAAAGCACAAACAATGATTTATAAAATCATCAGGCATGACAAAGAATCTGACGATATTACTCAACAATCATTTAACAGCTATGACGAAGCATACGATCTATTAGAAGAAATATATTCAGATGTTTGTTGTTCTGATGCTGATTACGGGGACCGTCCCTATTATGAAATTATTAAGGAAGAAGAATGAAACTTATAGAAAAGCACAAGCAACTAATTGCTTGGTATCAAAAGAAGCTTGGCCTGAGTGACTATTGCTTACTTTGGCTTGTTTTTTTCAAAGGAGTATTTGTAGCTTTAGTGATAGAAAGATTAATTGTGCACTAAATGTTTGATCAAGACGCTCTATTGGAATATCTAAGTTCACCTGAGGGGATTAATAAGATTATTGTAGGAATAATCTTATTTGGAGCAATTAATGCAATCTTCATTACCTATAGCGTTAGGAGTACTTATGGCGCTGCAAAAAAAGAAAAAGATCGACTCATGATGCAACAAGAAAAGATCGATAAATTATCACCGACACAGAAATAGATTATATGCCTCTTTTAAAACTATGGAGAAGAACATCAAAAGGTAGACGTTTAAATATTAAACGTCTCATCTTATTCCCCATAATTGTTTATGCCGCATATATTTTCATTGATAGCTTTATGCCTTTGTTTATAGTTGGCTTTGTGATCTGGTTGTTATATACCTGGACTGGGAAGAAGAGGTATTGATGATGCCTGCGAAACTATTTACCGCAGAAGAAGATATATATAGTAGATTTATATGTTAACAAAGGTTTAACATCTGGCGATATAGCTAAGAAGCTCAAATTCGTAGGTCAAAACTATTTAGCTGAAGCAAATTTCTGTTCAGTTTCTACAGTTGGTCGTCATCTCAGGTCCCTCATAAAGTTGGCTTAATAAAGTACATAAAACACGGTTATACACATAAGAAATATCTTCAAGTAATTAACCCAAAGGTTGCCTATCAACAAGCTGTTAAAAAGAATGAGACATATAGCAAAAAGGATGACTCTGTCAGTTACCCTCTTAAACGGCAAAAAGATCGTATCAATGAGGTCCCAAAAGAGCGTACGAGTCTGTCAATAAGCACCCAAAACAGTATTGATAATGCTATAAAAGTTACTGAAAGTAGTAAGAATGGGACATCTTTGACAGAGTCGAAACAGTCAAGTTGGAAGAATCGAGTCGGTCAAGTTGAAAGAATTGAAAACGTCAAGTTGAAAGAGTCAAATACTATACAAACTAAAGAACCTCTACTAAATAACGTAAATAAAAAAAGAACGTCAATAACACATTTTTAAATTCAAATATAGAAAAAGAAGTTTCAGTAGAGAAAGGGAAACAACCAGAGCTTCGCTCTATTAACAGGAAAAAGGATATTTCACGTCTCGATGTTCCTTCTACACCAAAACATATTACAGATGAAGAGCTTGCTAGTGCTTTTGATGAAACCTCACTCCTAGTAAGAGTTGCTGCTTAGCTCTAGCGAAACTTTTTATTGATTCTTCTTTCTAAAGCCTTTACTTGATGCCTAGATCTCAATTCCTTTATATGGTCTAGCTCTTCGGCTTTATAAACCGACATTTCTCTTGCAGCTTTTACAAGCTCAAATGCATATCTATGAGTGTCCTTTATGGAAGAGCCCATGGTCGAAGCAAGGGATATATATGAATACTCAATCGAAAAAGATGACTATTTGTCTATGTACAAAATAAATTTGAGTATTAATGCCCAGAGAGAACCTTTTATCCTATGTAATTAGGCTCAGAAATTATTGGCAAAAAATCCTAAGAGCAATACCTTGTATAAAAGAAAACTTGTTCTTAATCTCACGTTATTTTTTTCAGATTTTTAACGAGCTTCTGGGAAATCTTCATAACGCCTCCCTTGTAGGCTTGTTTCAACGGTATGAAAGGTGCATCGCAAGCCATTATCACCTATTGAACATGCGGTATAAATTCGAGCTATCGCCTCTTTGCCTACGACAATAAAACGTGTAGGGAAGGGGTCTCTGACGGACATAACTTGCACCTCCGTGATGACTAGAAGTTGCAACTAAACTTCTTTTAGTTGATTAATTGATAAAGAGAGGCTAAATACCTACAAATTCGAAGTTCCCCATTCGCAAGAAAGATCACATTCGGTCAAATGTGTTTTTTCAAGACGATTCAATATTCTTGCCATATCAATAGAAGAAAGACTTCCGTCTTCATTCCATTTAAGAGTTGTTTTACGTTGAGATGGGATCTTTTCGTTCTTTTTTCCAGAAGGAAGAAATTTATTAGTTTTGTTTTCGATGAAATCTAAGAACGATTTTGCACTGTGAAGATTACCTGTATAAGTGCATTGATTCAAAAAACAAGCTCTAAAAATTCTTCCAGTCAAGCCCTCTAAGCAAAGAATTGATCCACCCTGAGGTGTTATGTGGAGTGGTTTTCTAAGGGGCATCGCAAATGCTCCATTTCTAGAAGGATGCTTATTTTTGTATCAACGACTACAGAATATCAATGAGTCTTAATGCCTAAAAATCAAGGCTCTTTAACTTCGTATCACCCTAAATCCTTTTTATATCATCTTATAAGGGCTTAATAACGAATAATTGATCTGCAGACCTTTAATCTTTAATGGTCCGTTCAGAGCATTCACACAAAGAAAGCAATAAAAAAAAGGAGCTAATTGCTCCCTTATAATTGTCTCTCATCCACTGACCTTATTTTCTAGGTAGTGACTTTCTCTTTGTCTTTCTTAGCAGGAGCAAGAGCTTTGATCTCCTCTTGAAGTTCATGCTCACGTTTATCAAGCAACTTGACTCGAGCTTGATAACTCTCTTCCAACCTCTTACGAGAAGTCTCGATATTCTCGAGCTCTTCTTCTCTTTGGTTACGCTTGATTTCTTCTAACTGACTATCAGAGACAACATAAACTGTTCTCATAGGGGAGAAGAAAGAATCAGCGAATACTGCGTCAAATAAAGAGGAATACATTACGTTTATTTCAAAGGACATATCTACTTTGACTCGACTAGACGGAATTTAAAATGTTTAAACCGAAGAATTAAATACGGCCTCTACGACCAAGATCGGTTACTACTACTGATTGGTTGGGTATACCGATAGATTACAGAAGGGAAAGGAGTAAGTGTTTCATTCTTGGATGTTACCTACACTAAATTTAAGCTGTATGCGCTATCAATTTATAATACATGCCGTCCACTTAATTTATAGCTACTCCTATTTTTAAAAGCTCTTTGAAATTTAAATATAACTAGTTAAAAATGAAAATACGGAATATCTTTGAGACGAGGAGGATTAGAGGAGCAAATACCAAATTGCATGCACTCAATCACATCATCATCATATTTGGGCTTAGAAGTAGAAAACAACTCATGATTCAGGAAAGGTCCTTTGACATTCTTTAGTAGATGATTAAATGGATTTCCACAAGACATAATGATTCCCCCTAAAAAGGTTGGGGAGGCATTCCATCCAATATGACTTTGAATGCCTTCCCCTCTACTATCAGAACCAAGTCTTAAAATAAAAGTTCTGATAATTCTTTTCTAATCAAAGTGATCTAAAAATCAAATCAGTATAAATTACTGTTTTATCTTGTATTTTTTGCGGGAGGTATTTAAACCTCCCTAAAGCCTGAGCCAGTAATCAAAGTATGGGCAGAGGCCCTGGGAAAGGTTTAATTGAAAGCGTAATAGTTGAAAAGGGTGCTATCACCCAAGTATTAGTACAGTTGGGTTAATTAATAACTAATAATGCAAAGGATACTAATTACACTTGGACTTGTTATCGCTTCGATTGGCGTTCTGTATCCCTATTTAAAACAAATAGGGTTAGGACGATTACCTGGGGACATTATTCTTAGAGGTGAGAACTCAACTTTTTATTTCCCAGTTGTTAGCTGTATTGCCATTAGTGTGCTTCTTACCGTCATTTTTAATTTGTTTCGAACTTCCTAGTATCTGCCATGACTCAAGAGGCTGATTAAAATTAATCTTTTTCTATGACTAATCTAATGAGTAGGGAGTAGGAAAGCCCTACCTCAACCGAACATCATGAATATTGAAATTCTTTTTACATTTAATTTAAGCGAGAGCGAGTAACATCTGCCAAAGGCATGTTGCGTTCAAGCTCTAGTCAGAGAAGGGGACAGTCGTCGAAATCCTGTCCCTTTGCTCGCTAACTCATAAAAAGTAGGTCTGCACTTTTTTGAGTAACCGAAGGGATGGAGTGTTCAATATTTACCTTCAAAAAACTTTCTCACACTAATGATCTATGAGTAATAAAAAATCAGAATATAAAAGGATCTTTGAAGATAACTCACTTACTGATCTGCAAAAATACAGGAAGATAAGTAATCTTTACAACAAAGGTTCAAGATTTTGGTCTTTTGTTATTGGCTTGAATGCAATTATCTGGCCGTTGCTATTCATTATTCCTAATTTAGAAATTGATAATCCAAATACAAATCCAATAGTTGCGTCGATAGACTGAAAAAATAAAGTGTTGCCACTAATTTTAGTTAACCCTCCTCTGAGAGGAATTCTTATATAACTTCCACCGACAAAGCAGCCTTCGAAAAGAAGACTTTTAAGTTTCTTCCTTTTCTTATTTTGGGAAAGATTATATTTGCCGCTAGGTTTATTTCCTACTTGGTGCAACTCTAACTTTTCTCAACTCAATATTGCAATGGTAGATAATTTAATTGGAAATCTTTTAATTACTGCTGACCCATGGCTTGGGCGTATTCAAAGTGAGATGGATGCAAGATATGTAGAACAGTCATCTTTGACTAATCTTTTTACTGAACATAAATTTTGGGGCTGGGCTGGACTTCTTTCAATTTTCGTAGCGTTAGCTGCAATATTTTATCTTCAATTTCAAGCATGGGAACAAGAAGATCAAGAACAAAAAAATAAATAATTTCAATGCTAATACATAGTTCACATATTTTTAGTTTAAATTATCATGCCATAAATTCTCATAAGTTTTCTTCACAATAAGACATGAATAATTACTTAGGTTTATATTCTCATTCACAGCTTAAATAATTAAATAGGTACTTTATATTCAGTATTAAATGGTTATTTTCTAAAACTTTAATGCTAGCTTCGTTGACCATTAGGAGGTGTAAATTATGACCATAAAAGATTCATTTCCCAAGCAAGACGTTGTCATAGAAAAAGATGCTATTGATGAGTATTTTGAATGTATTACGGCATGCTCAATAGGCAATGAAGGAATGCAATGTATAACACAATGTGTTGAAGTTCATCTTAAAAATCAGTTAGAGCAATGATCACCAAAAATCCTCTTTTAATATCTTCTAAAGGTGGAACAATTACCTGCTTGAACTGAGATTCTGGGGAAAAAATTTGTCAATCATGCTCTAGAAATAATTGCATCTACTCAGGAGGCTTAAATACAGAAATTATCCTTAGACAATCTTGAAGGTGCAAACAATAACCTGCTAAAAACAAGCTAAGAATATTCAAAGAAATAGTTTACAAATATTGAATGAACCGCTGCTTACTACTAGACCTAAATTTCAGCGATTTTTTTCCAACTACTGCTAGGCGGTGGTCTATTGCTTAGTAACGAGCGTAAAAATCAAACAAAAGTTGACCTATTAATTCACCTAGGTCAAATTTGGACTTTTTCTTTGTTTTGTCTTGAGTAGAGACGGTCATTTATGGATTAGAAAGTTTATGGAGAGCCTTATTAGACTTTTTTAATATTTTTAGAGCCTCTTTCCTTGAGGTACAAGCATCAGCTTTTGCTTGAAGTTTTAAAAGTTTGGCGTGTTGTTTCTCTAAGTTCATGCAACACCAGGAACAATCTGCCCAGTCACGAAATAGCTAGCTGCCATAAAAACGAAAGCCATCATTGAAGCTCTTCCAATAAAAGTCATGGATTCAGATAAAGAAGACAATAAACTTAACAACTTTAATCTTCAAGCGAGGAAAGCCTATTCGTAAGGTTCTCCGATTTGTATATTTTGAGCAACGGAAAAGAAAACCCTCTTTTTAAGGAGGGTTAACCAAAAATCATTGAAGGATAAGATCCTGATTTTTGTAATCTATATGGCGTTAGGAGAACCTGTTCTCTCCACATAAGCCTCTTCACCATGCTCGGAAATATCTAAGCCAGCTTCTTCTTCGCTTTTTTCAACTCTATAATTACATCCAAGTGATTTCAATAAAAAAGCGATTATCAAAGTTCCAAATGCGGCAATTCCATATGCAATTAAAACTGCTTGAAATTGTCCTAAAACCAATCCAATACGACCTTGCTCTGCAAGAACTAATCCAGCAGGATGAGATGAAATTAATTCTGGTTTAGCAAATAATCCCGTAAGGATAGCTCCCACAGTTCCACCGACACCGTGGACAGCGAAGGTATCTAATGAGTCGTCAAAAGATAATTTAATTTTAACCTTAACTGAGATGTAGCATAAAGAAGATGTAATAGCACCAATCAGCATTCCACTAGCTGGACTTACGAAGCCAGCCGCTGGCGTGATGCCTACCAAGCCAGCGACAGCTCCAGTAGCCATTCCTACCGCAGTTGCTTTCCCATCTCTAAATGTTTCAATCAACGCCCAAGCTACCAATCCAGCTGCTGCTGAAACATGAGTTGTAGTAAAGGGAAGTTCTGCACCGCCAACACTTAGTTGACTTCCTCCATTAAATCCAAACCAGCCAAACCATAATAAACCTGTACCTATAAGAATCTGAGTAATGTCGTGGGGAGGCTTGATACCTTTAGGCCAATTACTACGTGAACCTATTAATCCTGCGAGTACTAAAGCTGATACTCCTGAACTGATGTGAACAACCGTGCCTCCAGCAAAATCCAAATCTTTGCCAAGTAACCCACCACCCCAAACCATGTGAGCAAGAGGTGCGTAAACGAATAAAATCCATATAGGCGTGAATAAACACCAAAAACGAAAACTAATTCTTTCTACTAATGCTCCTGAAATCAAAGCCGGAGTAATTATTGCGAACATACCTTGGAAAAGTGCAAAACTCAGTCCTGGTATTTGAAGGCCCTCCCAATTACTTGGAAGATTTTCAAAAAATGCATATGTTAATGGATTACCTATAAAAGCATTAGAGGCTCCTCCGTCCGAGAAGGCCAGACTAAAACCTACTGCTGTCCACACAAGAGTAGCTATTCCCATCATGACAAAGCTCATTGCCATTGTGTTGAGAACATTTTTAGCTTGAGTAAAGCCTCCATAAAAAAAAGCTAAGCCTGGTGTCATCAACAAAACCAAAGCCGATGAAGTCAAAATCAAAGTATTGTCTGCAGCCGAGAAATTTGATTCAGTTGCATTTGCAGGAAAAAATGCAGCACTTATGAGCTGAATGGCAGGAACGGCAAGTAGAGCTATTCCAAACCTTCCAATACGAGTTCGCAGCAAAATAAAAAATGTACACTTTGATACATAATTGCTAATTATTTCAAACAAGAAAAGTTCACAATGAACATTTTTAGCATATATGTATAAACTGATACTTCTCGATATCGATCACTTTTTGATCACCAAAACGATAATGCTTGCCCAGTTACCTGCAAAGTTCATCTCTATATCATGATGGTTTCAAGAATAGATTGCCAAAATTGACTCAACTAGATTTAATAACGCAGAGATATGACAATCTTCTTCTAGCTCTTCCAACGCTAAGAAAGCATCAAAGAAGAAATAAAGATGGAAGTATTATCAATATTCCTGATCCTGAACATGGAGATCGTTGGTCAAGTTTGGAAAACGAACTCCATCAGTGGATAAGAGAGCTTGATCTAAATGAGGATAAAGAAACTAAAAGATATTGCGAAAGTCGGATTACCAGGATTAAAGGTCTAATGAAGAAGAGAGGATATGACCCAGAGAACTTAAGCTGCTAGGTATATAAATAAAAAATCCAATTACTTAAGAATTAAATATCCGTATACAGTAATTATAAGAAAGATTGGAATTGCTAAGTAAGTGAGTACGAACCATTTGAACGTATTGTCTTTTGCCAAGCTGATTTAAAGGAAGAGAATAGCTATAGCTACCCCCATTACAAAGTTAACTCTTTAAGCCATAGACACAAGAAAATAGTGTTCCTAATTGTTAGCTAAAAATTCAATATATTTTTTCAATGTATAGCCATGACAATCACAAGGGTATTTAGCTTGTAGACCTACAGCATCATCTTGCCCTCTAAATCTTCGACAATTACAAATAAGATCAATATCATTTCCAGCTTTAAACTCTTTTACTCTTGCTTCAAACCACTTTTTAGCTGCTTTTGGAATATTTCCATCTTCATGCCAACTCTGCCAAACCAAACTATCAAACATTTTTATTCCCTCTGCCCTAACCACTCCATCGATTCTTTCAAAGAAGTTTCTTACTGGGCATTTTGATTCATTTATAAAGAATCTCTTTGGTGACTTTGGACCATGGATCCATGAACGCTTTTCCATAGAGCCAAACACCTCTACTTGGTCAAAATATTTCTTTGGATGGACTTCAGGTTCAGTCATATTTCGCATTTATCAGTATTTTGATCCATAAAAATGGGGGCCAATGCCCCCAAGATAAATCAACTGTCAACAATTCAATTCTGAATTAAGAATCCATTGCTGCAACTTCTCCACGAGCTAGCTTTTGTCTTTCTTCAAAAACTGAAGGTATGTAAGAAGTAAATACTCCTTTCTTAAATGTAGCAAGTTGAGCAGCGTGAAGCCTTTCTGCTTTCTCAATACGCTTTTTTGTTAAAGCTAGGTTGTTCATGACCTGTTCAATTACTGGAAATCCCGTTCCGTACTTCCATCTCATGCACCCCATAATCTGAGGCGAACGTGTAAAAATTATAACAAATAAGAATAAGTAGTTAAGCCGGCATTACGACAATTTAAGTAGTGTTTCCCTACTCCCATGGGAAAAGAGTTGCTTATAAGTAGGCAAAAGAAAACCCTCGCTGTGGAGGGTTTCAAATAATTAGTGAGGAAGTTTTACGATGATAGAACAGGATTTCACCAACTAACCCCTGATCTAGCTTGAACTTGTTGAACGCAACACAGCCTTTAATCCAGTTACTCTCTCTTACATGTAATAAGAATAAACGGAAGTTTTCTCAAACCAAAGTTCGGTTGGGGTAGGACTTTCCATCTAATTTCCACTCAATTTCTTTTTGCCTATTTTTTTCTCATAGTTTTCAACCGTTGGAAGGATATTAATTATTGGCCCTTCAGTCGAAGATTCAAGTCTTTTTTGTACTTCTGCCTCGTAGGTGCAAACTATCTCTTTAACTTCTTCACCATGCACAAATTTAATTTCGCCTGTATCTACATTTGCGACTTGAAAAAGCGTGGGAGCTAGTGGATCTCTAGCCCCTCCAACAAATGAGAGAACTTTGCAAATTTCATCTTTACCAACTAAAACAGTGTCTCTTGATTTGACCTGAAGGAATAATGGATCTTCTTCTATTTCATGCATGTTTCTTTTCCGTAATCTCAAAATCGCTGGCTATTGATTTCAAAATTCCAGCTATGTAGTCGGGAGGGCATTGGAGTTCTTCAAGCAAGTCATTGGCTTCGTCTTTAATAAATTCACAACTGCTGCTAATTACCCCATTAATCTGATTGGCTGTTGGTTTCCATTCTTCAGTCATAGCGATTACGAATACTTGTTTACTTAATAACAGTCAGTCGAAGTTATGTAGTTCATTTATAACAAAAAAATAGGGAGCTAACTGCCCCCTGAAAAATAGACTGTCAACCGAGCTTTCAAATTAACTATCAGTCGATAGATTGCGGGTTAACGCTTCCTTATATAAATAAAGAAATAAACAATCCAGAAGACAGCTAGGTAAATAAAGAAAACTGCTATTGGATTTAATCCTGCCACCGATGCAAATTTCAGCCCCAAAGGTATTGAGGCAAAAATCAATCCATATCCAAGCATGTGATTAAAAACTCCCCAGCTTCGGAAATACCAAGACAGGGCAAATCCAATGAGAACTAAAACTGTGAAAATTGCCATTTATTTTTTTTCCTTTCTCATGTCGTAATTAAATTTGGTAGAAACTTTATTTCCTTGCCAACTAAGAGTGCCTTGATACATGTCCTCGCTGAGTAAGTAGTTGAGCGCGTCTTTCGAAATTGGTTCAGATGCTTCACCCACTTTTGCTTGAACCGCAAAAGGCCAGAAAAACAAAAGAAAACCGAGAACAAAAGAAAAGAGTTCTTTCATAAGCCCATTCTTCCTAAGTCTGTTAAATCAAGTTGTTTCTAACAGCAATTGCCTAAGAATTTAATCTATCACTAGAAAGTTAAGACTTAGGAGATCCCGCTGAGATCCAAGTCTCACTATCCCATTAGAAAAGACAGGCTGGGAAACCTGTCTCTGACTGATCAGAGCGACAGTATTCGAACCTGCGACCTAGTGCTCCCAAAGTTATAGGTTTAACATAGTTATATCTTGACTTTAAGGCTATAACTCCAATTATATCAATATTTACTTTCTAATACTTTCCAATACATTCTAATATATGTTTGCTTTTTCCCAAATTTTTGCCAGAGCGAATCACATAAAAAGTTCCTGTCCAATGGACAGGAGCTTTTTTGAGAAATTTAAGTTTTTATGTGCTTAGAAGCTGAATACAGTTTCAACAACAACACCATTGTCATCATCACCAGTACTCGTATCTTCTAAAGAAAAGAATCCAGGAGTGATTGATACATTGTCGTTCAATGCATAAGTGTAGGAAACTTCAAATCCTGTCGAATCTTCAGAGTCACTACCATCAACATCAGTTGAGTTATAAGCAGCACTCAATGTTCCAGGGCCAACTTCAAAGTCAACACCAACAAACAGGTCTGTTTGGTCTGCACCAGTTTCAGGATCTGTTGTGTCATAAGCAACGCTGAATATAGCATCAATTGACTCTGGGCTGTAGTAGATACCACCTCCAAATGTGTCGTATCCTGTCGTTCCGCCTTCACCGTCATTAGAAGCGATCACAAGGCCACCACCAAAGCCTTCGCCGTCATAACCAAGAGTGACAGTCGTTACATCATCACCATTGTCAGCACCAATTCCAATTGTTGAATCAGTACCACCTACGGATATTAAGCTTGCAGAAGCGACAACACCGTTGTCGTTCGAATAAGCGACTCCAATTCCAGGACCGGTTTCTTCACCCGCTTCAGAGAAAGGCATTGCTCCTAATCTGAAACTTCCTGAGTAGGCAGAAGTTGTGGCAGCAAGAACATCATCCTGGGCAACCACAGGACCAGCAGTTACTTCTAGATCTCCTACGGGAAAAGCATAGAAAAGTGAAGATATTTTTAGAGTTGCACCGTCTTCTACGGCACTATCCATGCTTGCGAGTGGACCACTAGCATTACCTGCTTCAATGCCTGCGGAAAGTAGATCTTCACCAGTAAAACTAGAGCTGATTTCTAACTCATATGCGTATTGCATATAAAGCTCTTCTTCCGTAGCGGATGTTCCACCATTCGCTACAGAACCAACTGTAAAAACAGCACCACCACCAAAATTTGTGGTTGATGTGAATGCAGTATCCGCATTAACTGCAGCAGGAGCCATTAGGCCCAAGGCAGCAGGAGCTACCAGCAAACACTGAAAAAGTTTCAAAGTGTCCTCACACTAAAATTACATGAAAATGATAATCGTTTGCATAGCGTTAATCAAGTTTCTTGCGAGAAAAAGTATATCGACCAATCAACTCTTGAGATCAACGAGGTCTTGCGCCAGAAGTAGTTCTCGGTAATTGCACGACGAAATATTTTGATAGCCAGAGAGAAATAATTATCGTTTTCATGCCGTAGCATCATTTGACATATCCTTTCGTTAAAGAAGGTGGTTAATACTTGGCTTGTTTTAGGTCCTCCGGGTCGTAGCGAAACCAGCTGGATTCTTGGCAAATTAAAAAACATAATAGTTAGTGTGGTTATCTTCGCTTTTCAGATTCTCCGAAAACTCTTTGGAACAGGCAGACTCTAATGAGAAAGATAGTGATCTAGATGGTTCTCGCACCTTTATCTATGACCTCAAACTAGACAACCTGATTCTTAAGACAGTGGGTGACTATGATGGAGACGGATTCCAAGAACTTTATTGGAGCAAAGTAGATAACTCTGCATATTTAAGAGCCATGCTGCATGGTGATGGCAATATCCAATACGCCAACTATCAAAATCTACAGCAAATGACTGATTACTTAACTAGCAATGGATTTGCAGATACGGTTGCTTTGATTACCTAATTGAATTGAGATGGAAAGTAAAATATTTTGACCTCCAAGATGAAAGTTTGATAGTCTTTTAAAAATGTAATTGTATTACATTTTTTTTGTATTGTTTTTACTATTTCTATCGGTTTTTTATCTGCTCAGATCCACAATCATACCTGAATTATATTATATTTATTTTACATGTTGGCCCTAACTATTAATTGTTATGGAAAAAATATTAACTAAAAGAGTTACAGTTAACTCTAAAAGTTTAAATCATCCATATTTTAGTCAAGGCTCATCTAAAGGATATTTTATTGATGAAATAGAATCACCTTCACTAAATTTAATAAAAAATATAACATATCGATTCGATCAATCAGACCCCAGTAATAGCAATCATCAAATTCAGTTTTTTGTTGATGCAAATAAATCAGTTGCTTATAAAACAAATGTAAAACAAGTAGGGATCGCAGGAACATCAGGAGCATACACTGAAATTCTTACATCTGAGAATGCACCTACCGAAATTTTTTATCAATGTCAAAACCATCCCTATATGGGAAGTCAATTAAACCTTTCATCATCAATTACAACTACAACAGATGGATTAACCAAAGAAGAAAAATATGTTCTCTCAGAAATTCAAGATTATGATGGAAATCTCCATGGATTCTTAGGTGAAGCACCTACAACTGTTAAGTCTGCTTATAAATATCAAGGCACCTTAGATGTCAATAATGACGGAACCAAAGAAGCAGTCTATACAAACCAAATAAGTGGTCGATGGGTCACTGCTTCTATCGACCCAATCACAGGAGCATTTGATTACTCCAAACATGGAGCAGAAGGAACAACAAGAATTGTTGGTATCTACCAAGATCCACTAGTAGCAAATGGAACGGTCGAAAAAGATAGTGTCTTTGATGGGTCAAGAACTTTTATTAATGATTTAAAACTCGATAATCTCATCCTTAAAACTGTTGGAGACTATGACGGTGATGGATTCCAAGAACTTTATTGGAGCAAAGTAGATAACTCTGCATATTTAAGAGCCGTTATGCATGCTGATGGCAATATACAATACGCCAACTATCAAAATCTGCAGCAAATGACTGATTACTTAACTGGCAATGGATTCGCAGATACTGTTGCTTTGATTGCTTGATCTGGGTCCTTATCAAAATTTACTTTGAGGGTATATTCGTGCCTCGAAAACTTTCTAGGCAGGAGCTTTCAAAGTGGTTAACAAGCTTAACTTTTAACACCAAATAGCCTGATATAAATGAATTAAGGTCGTGTTAAGCGGTTATTAGGAGGTTAACTATTTGTTTGACAAGTTGGCTTAATAAAGTACATAAAACACGGTTATACACATAAAAATATCTTCAAGTAATTAAACCAAAGGTTGCCTATCAACAAGCTGTTGAGAGCCTATTTAGGATTATTGATCAAGGTATTACTGATCGAGAGAACACTGGGTATATAAAAGAATTAAAGAATCATTGAATGCTCTTGAGGGAGAAAAAGTTGTTGATGTCTAAATAGATCAGTCAGATAAAGAAAAACCTCTTCCCTATATAGAAGGGAAGAGACTACCGAAAAATTTATGCTTACACAATTTCCTCAAGTTGTTAATTAAGCAGTGACTTTCTCTTGCTCCTTCTTAGTAGGAGCAAGAGCTTTGATCTCCTCTTGAAGTTCATGCTCACGTTTATCAAGCAACTTGACTCGAGCTTGATAACTCTCTTCCAACCTCTTACGAGAAGTCTCGATATTCTCGAGCTCTTCTTCTCTTTGGTTACGCTTGATTTCTTCTAACTGACTATCAGAGACAACATAAACTGTTCTCATAGGGGAGAAGAAAGAATCAGCGAATACTGCGTCAAATAAAGAGGAATACATTACGTTTATTTCAAAGGACATATCTACTTTGACTCGACTAGACGGAATTTAAAATGTTTAAACCGAAGAATTAAATACGGCCTCTACGACCAAGATCGGTTACTACTACTGATTGGTTGGGTATGCCGATAGATCAATAGTAAGTCTTATACAAAACTATTTACTATTAATAAGTGCAAAATGGAGTTAGCAATTGAATTAGATTTGGTTATTAGGGAATAATTCTTTATTTGACTCAGGAGGGTAACCTTGTGGATTCATTGGCTGTAGATCCCGTGGAAAACCATACTTAAAAAATTCTCTTATGTTTAATTGATTCAAAGATTCTCGTTCAGGAATAACAAATGTATCTCGAATCAAGTTCACCTCAATTTTTTTTCTTTTACCTTTTTCGTTAGTTCTACCAATGATTAATTTAATTGGCTTATCTTTAGGACCTTTGATTAATTTAATTGCCTCCTTTAAACCCATTCCTTTCGTAGACTTTCCATCTATCTTTAGGATTACATCACCTGATTCCATATCGGCATTACTGGCAGGAGAGCTATTAATAACTGATTGAATTGTTAATTCTGCTGTATCACTATTCAAAAAAAGCGTTATACCAACACCAGTCATTTCTCTTTTGATACTTGGAGTTTTACCCTGGTTAGTCATTACGCAACCTGAGTAATCTCTAGCTTCTAGGCAATGTTTGTGAATCTCCTCTGAGACTTCAGCCTTTACAGTGAGCGGTAATACAAAAGCAGAAATAAAAGGAAGTAGTAAGTGTTTCATTCTTGGATGTTACCTACACTAAATTTAAGCTGTATGCGCTATCAATTTATAATACATGCCGTCCACTTAATTTATAGCTACTCCTATTTTTAAAAGCTCTTTGAAATTTAAATATAACTAGTTAAAAATGAAAATACGGAATATCTTTGAGACGAGGAGGATTAGAGGAGCAAATACCAAATTGCATGCACTCAATCACATCATCATCATATTTGGGCTTAGAAGTAGAAAACAACTCATGATTCAGGAAAGGTCCTTTGACATTCTTTAGTAGATGATTAAATGGATTTCCACAAGACATAATGATTCCCCCTAAAAAGGTTGGGGAGGCATTCCATCCAATATGACTTTGAATGCCTTCCCCTCTACTATCAGAACCAAGTCTTAAAATAAAAGTTCTGATAATTCTTTTCTAATCAAAGTGATCTAAAAATCAAATCAGTATAAATTACTGTTTTATCTTGTATTTTTTGCGGGAGGTATTTAAACCTCCCTAAAGCCTGAGCCAGTAATCAAAGTATGGGCAGAGGCCCTGGGAAAGGTTTAATTGAAAGCGTAATAGTTGAAAAGGGTGCTATCACCCAAGTATTAGTACAGTTGGGTTAATTAATAACTAATAATGCAAAGGATACTAATTACACTTGGACTTGTTATCGCTTCGATTGGCGTTCTGTATCCCTATTTAAAACAAATAGGGTTAGGACGATTACCTGGGGACATTATTCTTAGAGGTGAGAACTCAACTTTTTATTTCCCAGTTGTTAGCTGTATTGCCATTAGTGTGCTTCTTACCGTCATTTTTAATTTGTTTCGAACTTCCTAGTATCTGCCATGACTCAAGAGGCTGATTAAAATTAATCTTTTTCTATGACTAATCTAATGAGTAGGGAGTAATACTTGAGTAATAACCGAGATATCTAAATTAGAAAAAGTCAGGTGTGACGATGATATTCGAATAGAGGGCTTATGAAACTAAAAACTCCGTTCTCTTTCCTCAAAAATGCGTTGAGTGATATTCAAGTGATGCATGATTTCAATTACGAAATTCCTACTGAAACAAGAGAAGAGTTTTGGAGAAATGAATGTGATCTACACCCAACCAACTCAACATGTAAGTCATACGAAGTGTAAACAAAATCATTTGTACATACCTTGGTGATTTAAAAACAGAATCTCTTCATGAACAATCTGGTTCAGTCTTACGAACTGATGCACCCCTAGATCATGAAGGAAAAGGCCGAGATTTCTGTCCTACAGATCTAGTAGCGACAGCATTAGGGACTTGTCTACTAACAGTGATGGGTATGAAAGCGAAAAAGGAAAGGTGGTCATTAGATGGTCTTAAACTAGAAGTAAACAAACAGATGTCTAAGCTTGGTCCCAGGAAAATCGATTCTTTGCTTATTCATATTTTCACACCATCAAATCTGAGCACTGATCAATTGAATGCATTAAAAAAAGATATAAAAGATTGCCCTGTATTGAGAAATATTCAAAGTTCTACAAATATTAATCTTCTATGGACACAACATTAAAGGAGGCTTTGCAATGCGTTTTAATTTTGTTCCTACTCAGTTTTCCGTGAGGATTGTGGGTTATTTGAAAATGCTAAATTTTAAAGCTATGGCGAGAAAAGGAGGCTGGCATCTAGTACAGCCTCCTTTCTCTGATTAGTAGAGATTCCGATATCTACCAACGTCAGGATATTTATGAAAGAATAATTAATCGGGATGTTCGATTCGTGTAGTGCTTTCCTTTTTTATTTGAAGGGAGTTACCTAGGTTAGTTGCCGCCTCTAAAAGGTGAGTTGTAATAAGCCTTATTAACTGTAAAGAGCGTGCAAAGAGATACTGCTATACCTAAAAAACCAACTACTAATATTGGAGAAAATGATGGAAATTCGTAAACTGGAATTGGATTCATAATTATGTAAATAACAACTTATTAGTTCTAAAAGATTCGAAATTTATCGGTATGTGGTTAGTACTACAATTAACTTCGCTTATTACTACATAGCTCCGGGTTAACTCCTTCTAACGACTCAATACCAAACTAATACTCAAATCTATTAATAAGATCGTTAAAGCTCAAACTGATTTATCAACACAACATTATTCTTGAAATTCTTAGCACTCTTTCTAGCTGAACAAGTTCATTAAGTATTAATGTATCTTCTTTTACTTCGGAAACTTTTTTAACCCGTTAGATTTATACGACTTCTCACAAAGCAAATGAATTCATCTCTTACTAGAGGAGGCGAAGGCATCAAATTAAACAGAGTATCCAAGATTGCTCTTACTTTGACTTCTTCTACCTTCTTCCTATATGGACTAGGCCAAGCACCAATCTTCAAGAATTTTCTTGCAAGTGCAATGTCAGGAGCTTGCCCATTCTCTGGTTAATTAAATTTAAGATCTCAAACTAAACAATAAAAAGGGCTGACCTAGATCAGCCCTTTTTTGTTGTTACCCAATTCAACTGTTTAATTCAAAGCCCCACATAAGAAAAATCAAACCTAAAGCCATAGTCACAATTGGAGCATAAGGGTATCGACTCATTTGATATTTAGTAGGCCAAGGTAACCAAGAGAAAAGCTTTTCTTCTCTACTTATCTTTTTCTGTTTTGAAGATTTTGGTGGTAATCCAAGTTCTTTTCTTCTCTTGGCTTCTCCCATCGTCTTATTTAGATCAGGACAAATAATAAGAGTTCTTTGATCGGATTGAAGTATAAAAAACTTGTTTCGAGATTATTTTGGTGTTATCGAAAAAGGTATTACTGAGAGAAGACAGAAAGAAATGCTCCAAGGAATGATGGAGAAATTACAAGCTTTAGAGGGTGGTCGAGTTTTAGATATTTAAATACGTTACTTTCTCTGAAAAGCAGATTTTTGATTATCAGATTTAAAAAGGAAATATGCTGCTGCTCCTAACCAGATTGAGAGAGATACTAAAAGAATTAGATATGTAGAGAATCCCAGTTCTGCTGTAGCCAAAGCAAAAGTCATTGAATTTGAAGTCGAAGTGAATACATTCTTATCTGAAATTTTTAAAGAGGTTGCATTTTTTAAGTAACATGAACAGGCTGCACTAAAAACAGAGTAATATTTTTGTACTACTCTTCTAACACATGAAGCGTGATGGTTGGGTGAAGGATGCGGATGGTGTATGGATATTGAGGTTTAGGTATGACTGGGATAGTTGGGAACAAAATCCAAAAGTACTAATTGATAGAGGAAGATTGATGTCTAACGGAATACCTCTTCTTCAAAGTAGAAAGAGGATGAGAAGGAGTCTTGCAATTGTCCTCTGGAAGGATCTTCTAGCTAGTGGATGGAAGCGTGTTAATCCTCAATGGGATTAGTCTGTCCAATACGGGCAAGAGGTTAAGCAAAGATTGGAAAGCCCTACCTCAACCGAACTGCTGTTTTTGAGAACTTACTTTTAGGTTATTTCCAGATCGGTGGGCACTGGTCAGAGTTTGGGACTTATGTATTAGAAATGCTTTTGGTTCCAATTCTCGAAAAACCGAAGGGGTGGAATGTTCAACCTTTTCCCTTCAAAAAACTCCTCACACATTAGTGAACCCCCTTTTTTGGTCATCAGGTTTTTTTTTTAATTCAAAATATGTTCTGCGATATTTGTAAAAAAGATTACCTGGTTCAATATCGGGTAACCAATACCCAATCTAAAAATTGGATCTTTACTTGTAAAAAGTGTTGGCAATACTTCTCTAGGACAGAAGGCTATAGATATGGCGGGACTAGAAAAGCTAATCGCAGAGTAAATACATAGTTATGTCTCATATGTCTAGTTGAATATTTGATTAGTTCTATTTTTTAGAAAGCGTTTTTGATAATTGGATCTAATTTTCTTTAAGTGTGGCAACCTTTCTGCTACATCCACAGGCATTTTCTTTGCTGCTTTGAGTAACTCAATTGCGTATTTATGAGTGTCCTTGCAAATAAATAATCTATGTAGGAAATCCATTGGTCGAAGCTTGGATCATATATACACATAGCTAATTTTTTTTACTTGAACAATGGTTTTGCCTTTGAACGGAGTCAGAAATTTAAATATTAATCAAAGTAGCAATAGCAAAACAACCAATAAAAGTTCCTAGCATTGCCAAAGGCATCGTCATAAAAAGAAGCAAAATTTCATCTGGTTTTCTCAAGAAATTACATTCATCATTACACTATGTAATATAGGTAAAAAGCTGCAAATACTGTTTTTATTGCTTCTTAAGATATTCTGCAAAGAACATTAACCAATTATTAACTAACGCTTATTGCTCTTGGCTTTACACTTCTCAACTTAATATTGTAGCGATTTCATCAACAACTTTTTGCTCTAGATAACGATGATAAGTTTTTATATGTTCGCCAACACTGTGTCCCATACATTTGGCTGCTAGTCCTATCTGAATAAAGGATTAAAAAGGTTCGGTTTTAGGAAAAAAAACGTGGTGCTCTCCTCCTCCCGACCAATAAAAATATGAATTAGACCAAAGGTGTAAGAAAGGAGGTTTTATGAGACTATTCACTCCCTTCACTATTCCCAAAAAGGAAAACTGCGACCTTTGCAGGATTAAAAGGAATAATCAGAAGAGGGGCAAATAGCCTCTCTTATTACAGCTGCTTGATTTCCTAGTAAAGCGAAGAAGGCTTTTGATTGTTGTCCGATATTCGCAAATTATTTCTGTAACTTCTTCCCCATGAATCCAACGGATTTCGCCATAATCTACGTTGGCAATTTGAAAGAGTGAGGATGCATCAGGATCACGAGAGCCGCCAACAAAAGTAAGAACTTTTCCAATTTGGTCCTTTTCATATAGAACAGCGTCACCAAGCCTGAATTTTAAAAATGAAGGTCTATCCATATTTAATTACTAGCAAAAATAATAGTAATTACTTATGTGGTCTCCACATAGATTTTCAAATTCATTTGAAGTAGAAATGAATTAAGGATATTTAGGAGGTTTTGCTATGACCTGCGGAAATCCCTTCAACCATATGCTCAAAAATATTTTGATTGAGATGATTGATTCTCCTGCCCTATGGAAAATTAGAGACGAAAAAGAAATGGATTTTCTCACTTATGGATTTTGCTCTAAGCCAGAATCATTTCCTCAGCCCAGACGAGTAATTCTTTAGGAGGATTCATATGAAATTAACTGAACTACTTTTGCTATTTTCTTCATTAGTACTAACTTTTTTAGGTTTTTCATTTATGGCTATTTAGCCAGAATTAAAAGAGGGGCTAAATGCCCCCTATTTAAAGAATGGAAAGCCCTACTTCAACCGAACTTCAGTTTTGGGAGCTAACTTTTACTTTACATACATCAAGAGCGAGTAACTGGGTTCAAGGCTGTGTTGCGGTCAAGCTCTAGAAAGAGAAGGGGACAGTCGCCGAAATCCTGTCCCTTAGCTCTATAACTCAGTAAAAGTAGGTCTGCACTTTTTTGAGAACTTTTGTTGGTGGAATGTTCAACTTTTTCCCCTCAGAAACTTCCTCACACAATTTTTAGTTAACCCTCCGCTGAGAGGGTTTTCTTATGTTAGTGAGACTTAAAATATGTTTTCCGGATACAACGAATCAACAAGAAATCTGTAAAGCTTGTTTCAATTGAAATAAACTAATGTCATTTGGAGCAGATACTCCCTTCATCCTTATTGCTCGTATCCAAATTAAACCAGACAAAGTTCAGGAATACCTTTTACTTGCCGCCAAAACTGATACAGCAGTAGAGGTCTCAGAACCAGGCATGTTGCACCATACTTTCGATCAAGATCCTGAAAATCCACTAAATTTTGTTTGGTCTGAAGTTTATAAAAATGATGAAGCCTTTATTGCTCATCTAGCTAATCCAGCAGTAGGCGAATATTTACAAGAGCATCCAAAACTTGCTGATGATTTTACAGTTGAGGTATATGGAACAGTAGGAGATAAATGTCTTGAAGTCATGAACGGAACTGGCGTTCCTTTTAAGGTTTTTACTACCAAGCTTGGTTACAGCAGGGTCTAAGTAAGAGTGAATTTCGATGATTATCAAATAGCCTTATTATTTTCAGTTCTCGTTTTAGTTCCATTAGCAGGCTGGAAGATTACTGGCATGGTGAAAAAGCTTCAGCTAATGTTCAACAGAGGAAAGGAAGAGAACGAGGAACTTACACCAAAACAAAAAGAATTTGTCGAGTTTCTTGAGAAGGCCTCAAATCAATCAAAGGAGAACAATGATGCCTGATGTGAAATTAAATTCTGGTTCCGATGATGTAGGAATGAAATTCAAGATAATTGGGATTTCAGTGACCTTTGGCTTAAACGCAATAGTCTTTATTTGGTATTTCTTCTTCTCAGGTCTTACATAAAAGAATCATGATGGGAAAATGAATTTCGCTGATAACTGGTCCAGGGTTTTTGTTGTGATTACGTTTCTGACTTTTGGAGAAGCACAAATTATTGGTGGAATCGTTCCTAATCTGATTGCTTTTGGTTTGTTCCTTGGAGCAATTGGATACTTTGCTTCAACTGGGAAAATGGCTGAGATGTTCGGCTGGAAAAACAACAAATAAAGCTATCACTAGCGAGTCAAGACTCAGGAGATCCCGCTTAGATCCCAGGCTCATTTCCACATTAAAAAAGACAGGCTGGGAAACCTGTCTCTTACTGATCGGGGCGACAGGATTCGAACCTGCGACCTAGTGCTCCCAAAGCACCCGCGCTACCAAGCTGCGCCACGCCCCGTTACTGCTTTTCAAGCTTTTCACTAACTTTGTGCTTTACCTTGACTGGTCATGCATAGGCATGAATATTAATCATAGGACACAAATCCTTATCTAAGAAAAAAAGAAAGCTAGGTGGGAAGAAACTTTAAAAGACAATGTGAGAAGTCTAAACCGAGGGTGGTCCATTCAGGAAGGTAAGGGTGAAATGCGCAAGTTTTTAAAGGATAAATCTATTAGGAAACAAGAAAACAATTCTTGAATACTTATTTTTATGTTTCGCAAAAGATATGCTTTTTAATCACATGTAGGCACCTCGGCAATCCCCCAGTTATAAGGCCAATAAGCATCATCTGTTAATCCGTAATATTCTTTAGGGTCAACTGGTTCTTGCCACCATCCATTTAATCCACCATGACGCTCAGCATGACCAGAGGGATCCTTCATTAACAAATGAAAACCTCCTGCCTGACCACTCTGATGATATTCATTATTCCACCCACCTTGCCCTGCACCATATGGCGAGTCATAACCTTCATCCAATTCATTACCATTTGCCCAATTAAAATTACCCTCTGAATCTGAAATCAATCCAATCCAAGCTCCTGCACGCATTCCATTACTCCAGTTAGGATCAGGATGAGACAACATTTCACCGTAAGTCTCGTTTAAAAATTGATTTTCAGCTGCATTATTTGGTGTTGTTAGAAATCCACCTAGTTTTTGGGCATTTTCATTTGCTTCTGTCCAGGATGATCCTCTCACCAATGCATAAGCAGAACAACCTCGCTTAGCTAAACTACCTTCAAACACAACATCACTATTTTTCATTATTAAGCCTTCAATAGAATTCCTTACATTGCCACAAACTGCTTGCAAAGAAGTATTAATATCACTACCACTAAGTCCTTTAAATTCATACATCAATTGATTATTACTTGTATCTAAAATAAATTTAGGCAAGGTATTCGTATCATTTGGAATGGCACTAATCAATCCACTTTCTAATGAGCCATTACAACTATTCATTCCATCTGATTGCAGCTGGTAAGAATTTAAATTGCTTAGAGTAAATTCATATGGGTTTTCTTCGCTTACATTATTGATTAAACACTCATTTTGAATTAGTTTCATGGCTGCTAAAGCAGCAGTTGCCTTTGCTTGTCTCTGAAAACAAATAAATGTCGGTATACCAATCCCTGATAAGACCACAACCACTGAAGTTACAACTACAAGCTCTATCAGAGAAAACCCTTCTTCTTGAGAATCATCCTTTACGCCCATTGGATTCTTAATAAAAAAATTATTGAATTTTTTTAAGTTTGACTAACAATTACAAATAAATTCAAAATATATAAAAAGTTTAATTTTTGGTAATCACCACTTAAAAACTCAAGCATCAATAAATTTTCAGGCAAGAACACCATTCAAAGAAGAAAAATAAAGCTAGTGCAAAGAAATGCAAAGGCATCCTCTTGCCTGCCTTGGTTAGAAATTGTGATTAAAACTCTTCTTCATTCTTAATTATTTACTCGTGGGAGCTGTTCCCAATAGCTAAGATACATAACATTGAAAGTGAATCTATTGGCACCTCATTTAGACCACCCCATTTTGTTATTAGTTTGGCACATCCTTGTTGGGTATCTTCTAACCGTTAGTTGCGACTGGAACTGGATACCTTTAACAAAGGAAGAGAAAAAAAGAGGTCCTTCCCTTGACCAAATCAGAGGTAGACTTTTTGGTTAATACATTTAAAAATATAAACCAAAAATAATAACTTGCTATCAAAGCATTCAAGGTCATCCTCTTTTAATTAATAAAAGATGAAAACAATTGACACTATAGAAATAGCTTTAGACCAAATAAACATTCCAAAATTTTATTTTCATTACTTTTATCTGTCTGCACAATGATGAAATGTCTCAAGGGATTATCGTTGCATTAATTTCTGTACCTTCAAATACTAAAAAAAGGTGGGAGATTTAGTTGAATTAATTCTCTTTTTCGATCTGTTTTTTTACTGATTTAAACCTAGATGTAATATGCCTTATACATATTTCGATATATTTATCAATTTTACTTATCCTTTGGATTTCTAATGGAGGTACAATGAAATGGCGCGGCTTTAATTAGAATAAGGGAAGAGCTAAATATGTTTATCACTTCATTTTCTATGAAAACTACTTTTCAAAAGCTTATCTAAATATTAAAAAATATAATTAATCCTGATCAATTTAATAGCTATTAATTATTTATTTTATCTAAACAAATACATCTATCCAAAATATATGAAAACACTATTGAGAATAAATAGCTAGTGACTTAAAGATTGTAGAGGTGTTATTCATAGAAGAGGAAGGACAATCGAAACAAAATTTTCAATTGTTCTATCAGTAAAACAAATGAAGGTAGTTTTTTTATTTGATTTTAAACTACCTTCATTCCATAATAAATTTAAACATATGATATTTTAATAAGATATTTAAAACATATTTAAAATAATATTCATAGTTCGATCAATTTTTCTTCACGGTAAGAATAAAAATCTTTCATAATTCGAATATACAATTAAGTCATTTAGTGAAACTCATACCAAATTTTGCTGAATTACTGCATGAGATTAAATTACCATCTCCTGAAAAATGCTTTATTATTGAGCATGGTGATGAAAAGTACATAGCAAAATGGATAAAAAACGGCGAAATTACATGTAGCTTGGAAAAACTTTTCAAATGGATAACTTTAGAGTACAAATTAAAAAATAACTATTTAAATAACGAAGAAAGACAACTTGCAGAAGAAGTAAAAAAGAGATTCCCTATTGACCAGTGGCGTGTAATAAAAATTTTTAGCGACCATCAAAGAAAATATCGATACTACAAAAAGGCAATTGATGACGTAAAAAGTCGAACTACTCCTCGCATGAACGAACAAGCAATTATGACCATCTTCAGCCCTGGTTGGGGTATAAATACCTAATGTGGTATAATTACCTATAAGAATTTCTAGGCTGAAGCTAATGATCGAAAAGTACCCCTTGCTCCCATTCATTATTTTTGGAGCAGCACTAGTCAGCACAGCTACTATTGGTTTACCCGTATTTGCTGGATAATTTAAATATATAAATATCAACGCTCATAAAAAAATATTCATTCACTTAAATATCAAAATATGGATCAAAAAACAAAAATCAAACAACTTACTAGTAAGCTAGAGAATAATTTAATATTAAAATAAATTTTATAAAGATTTAAATATTTATTATTATTTTTCTAAAATTGCAAACCAATAATTAAACAGAAAATAAGAAGAATATAAGAATATTAAAAGATAAACCCAGTTAAGCCAAGCAGGCCTCCTATTACTATTTGCCATCAAAACTAATAAATCAATTCAAAACATAATATACTTAATATGACTAAAATTTGACTTTGAGTTTTAAGGCTTAACGTTAATTCTAAAATTTAAAAACCAAAAGTAATTACATAAAAGGAAGAATTTATGAAAAAACGATATAAGTTTCTCGAAAAGCACATTAATGAATTTAGAAATACATACAAAAGCATACAAGGAAATAAATGGTCCTTGAATCTCCCCGTTTTTCTTTTTAATAGAGATTGGTTCAGACTTAAGAAAGTAACCTTATACAATTTAGCTAAAGAACTTAGACCAGATAATTCACAAGAAGCACCAGAGATAATTCAATATGAACAATTACTTAAAGATGGACATGATCATTTGCTCGCTATTCAAGAATGTTGGAATGAATTTGGAATTGAAGATTTTTATCGATCCCTCAGAAACTCTTCAGAGTGGAAATCAAAAGGTAACAACGGATGGACATTTAAAAAATATGCTGAACTTCTAATGGGATACAGAAAAGTTATTGAAAAGAAAGAATTTCGCATACCCTTGATTATTTTAGGTAGAAACCCAAAAGAGGATCATCAACTTGAATGGATAAACGAAGAGTTCATTTCTGAATTACTCCACTAAGATTAAGACAAAAAAGATCTCAGGCTTTAAGCAATAGTTAAATCGTCTGATCTCGTTCCCCACTCAGTATCTTCCAGAAGATCAGAATAACAGGATGCATTTACCAAGTTATATTTCTGAAACTTCCATTCTGAATCTTCTAGATAATCAGAGTACTCAAATGTTTTGGCGAGAAGTGAAAACTCTTTACTAAAAGGGCACATAGAATTTAGTTATTTTTCCAATCATTCACACTACTTAAGCTAAATGCAACTAAAAATTATAATTCCTAAATATTTAGAAAGAAGAGTTAAGTCAAAAAAAAGAACTGAGTTCAGTTGAATATCTGTTATAGGATATGAATATGATTAAAAACCTTTTTGAATAAGAATGGGGTACATCAAAAAGGAAAAGGATGGTGCGTTTGATTTAGAAAAACTTCCTGAAGGCGTTTATTTTTTTTCAGGTGAAGAAGGTTTTGTTAAAGTTGAAGTAGACAAACATGGTCATCAGTCTTGGGATCTGAAAAATTGGTTTTCATCTCTAGATCCAGACAAAAATGAGACTAAACGTTTACAGATAATTCAAAATATCAAAACAAGGATAAATGCAGCGACAGGGTTGATTAATCCTCCTGAAAAGAAAAACAAAAAAGGTCTTATGAACTTTTTCAAAAATCTGTGAACAACAAAAATTTATTTAAAAAATAGAAATACTTGATTTGCTGCTAATCCAATCAAAAAATATCTTAATAATGTACACCAAGCATACAAATATACACATTGATAGTCAGACTTTGAGACTTCCACACCTTTATGCTTCAATAATAATATAAATCGATAATTTGAATTATTTTTAATAATAAACACAACACTTAACGCTAATAATAGTATTCTATTTGTATTAAATAATAAGATAAAGGAAACAAAAAAAGAAATATTTGAGACAAAGTCAATAAGTGGAATAAATACAGCAGGCAGAACTATCAAATTAGATAATATATAAATTAATCTGCTAGGATTTATCCAAGAGAGCACTTGTGAATAAATAAATATATATATATATATATTTAGCAGAAAATTAATTAGATGGCAATTTTCAATGAAATTTATTAAAGATAAAAATCTAAGCCTGCAAATAATCAAGCTATCTATGAAATTCTTTTACCACACACCTCTTCAGACGGAAAGTGCAAAAAAGAGGGTATTGAAATGATTATATTTATATATTTTGTTTTCATCTATCTTCATAGAGTATATAAGCAGTTATGATTAAAGAATTAGACCTTAAAAAATGAAAATATTTATCCTCCTTTTAACAATTATAATAACGATTTTATTCATAAGCAAAAAATTATACTATTCTGCAAAAAGAAATCTCTTCAAAGATCAAGCAGCTTGGTCGGGTAAAGAAATAAAAATAAAATACAGTAAATCAAAACAAACTTCAGATTCAAAAGATAATGATAACTTTCTAAAAAGAATAGCAGACGAATCACAAATCTATTTAGAAGATCAAGAGAAGTCTAAGCATGAGAAAGAATAAACCCAATTAATTTAAATTAATACCAAAAAATTACAGCGAAACCTTAAAAGAACGTTATTCATTTATAATTTAAAATATAATGAGTTCAATCATTTAGAGATGTACTATCAATTATTGTTCATTAATATTTCATATTTTGTTTTAATAAAGACTACTTTACTTAATATGACTATCAATAATCCCATTTTCATTTTTGCACTAATAACAGTAATATGGTTTATTCCTGGAATTATAGTTAGAAGGTTGAATGAATCAAATCAGATTAAAAGAAAGAGAAAGATTCAATCTGATTCTATTAAAAAACTATACCCAAAAACGAAAGATTGACTTTACTAAGATAATAAAAAAGTATTTCTAAACACATAAATAACTTTTTAAGCTTATCTATAAAATCTTGAATTATAATTTATTCTTTAAAATAATATTAACTGTTATTTCAATATAAAAATCAAGTCATCAAATAAATAGCTTTTAGCATTAGCATTCTTATATTATATATAATAAGTAAATACAAGAAAAAGACAAACATTTAATTATGGCAAGAAAACTCGGTCAATATGGTGGCTACCTATTAAGTGGAATATTAATAGCATGGTTGATAAACCCCATAGTAGCTCTAGCCTTTATTGAGTTTTTTTTAAAAATGACTTTATTAATTTCCATTCCTATTTCAGGAGCTTATCTCCTTGACAAGGTAATCCTATTAAGATATCAAAAGGCATGGAACATAATACTCCCTGCATGGATAATAGTAAGTATCTATTTCAGTTTTAGATTGGTTAAATTAATTGAAAACCTTACTAATTAAATATTTAAGTCATTTGGAAAAATAATTCTTAATTTTAGTTTTGTCTTTAATAAAACTTTCTCTAATTTAATTATTAAAATGATTAAAGAATAACTTTCTAAATATTTAGCAAATTATATTTTTGTTAATGATTAGTCTGGTTAAATTCATTCAATTTATTATTAAATTGTTTTTGCTAGCGAAAAGATGTATTCGAATTAAATTTACATATATTAACTTCATTCGAAATTTTAAGTAGTATTTCCTCTAAATTATGCATTTAGAAAATTCATACCATTTCTAGAAGTTAAAATATCCAGCCTTATCGAAAAAATTCATGCTTTATGGATAATGATTAATAAAGTTAAAATTTGAACAACATGGAGCTTCCTTTCCTTACAGCAATATTTTTCCCTGACTATGGTTATCAAGGGATACCTTGGGATTTGTATTTACTTCATTTATTCTTCTTTGCGATTGTAATTCCATTTCACGTAATAATTTTTGCTGCGCGTAGTGCTCAAACCGTCAAGCCTAACGGTGTAAAGGACTGGCTCAAGTGGGAAACCAAAGCAACTAAAGACGACTCTGCTTCAATGTTTCCAAACAATTTCCCTAGCGCTTAACTTGCTCTAAAACCTTTAAAAAGTGTCAGAATTTATCAAGGTGCTACAACTTCATTAAATTTGGGCAATTTTGGGTTTATATACATACCTGCTTCTAAAAAAAAATGCTTCATTTGCCATTCTTAACCTTTGCTTTGGGAGGAGGAAGCCTCTCAGCAACAATCGTCGGTGTCTTATCCCTTGTTCTATTTGGACTTGTTGGAGTAATTGCAGGACCAAATCTATCTAAATTTGATTCTGAAGCTTAAAAAATAGCCAATAGACAAATCTATTAGCTAAATCCCTTAAATAAATTTCTTTAAGATTTTCAAAATCTATTTGAAAATCAATTTAAAAATAATCAAATTTCATCAGGTTATTTTTCTTGGTGAAATTTTTTTTGTCTTACATTAATTTACTTTCTAAAAAGCTACTTCATAATTCACCCCAAAATTCATATCCACAACAACAAAAGAACCGAACAAAAGACGAACCCGCAAGGAAGAAATAGATAAGCAAAACTTATGTCTTGTATGATTATCAGATATGAGGCTTGATTAGTTGCAGCTTTAGCTTATACATTTATGAGTATAAAAACTTGCTTGATCTAGTTAAAATGGAAATGAATCCTTACAAGCCTTTAATACAATCGATCCAAAAAATCTACAGGAATTTTAAGTAAGAGATAAGAACTTTTAGTGCGCAGATTTAAATTCTCCTCCTCTTCCTCCGGCTTCCGAAGCTTGTCCTATTCGAGAAAATAAATTCAAGCTTTCATCATTTAAATTAATTACTTCAACCTCAGATCCACCTAGTTTTATTCTTCTGATTACTTGATCAAGAACCGCTACGCCACTTTGATCCCAAATATGAGCCTCGGACATATCAATGGTAATTTTCTTAGGATGTTCATGTAGTTCAAACCCCTGTCTAAAGTAAATACTACTAACAAAGAATAATTGGCCTTTGACTTTATAAACTCTGTGATTTTCTCCAATTAAAGAAGACTCAACCTTAATCACTTTTGCTACCTTTCTACTAAATAATATAGCTGCAAGTCCAACGCCTGAAAGAAGTCCAAGGGCTAAATTATGTGTAATGACAGTCACAAATACTGTTAAAATCATAACTGAACTATCACTTCGAGGAATACGTCGTATATCTTTGATTGAATTCCAATTAGCAGTATTAATAGCAATCATTATCATTACTCCAACCAATGTTGCCATTGGTATTTGATTAACCCAATCTTTAGCCGAGAGAATCATTGCCATTAAACAAATCCCAGAACTTAAAGTTGAAAGGCGAGTTCTTCCTCCATAACCCACATTCATAACCGATTGTCCAACCAGAGCGCATCCAGCCATACCACCAAAAAGTGAACTAACAATATTTCCTATTCCTTGCCCTCTAGCTTCAACATTTTTATTTGTACTTTTATCTGTCATGTCATCAAGAATATCTTGAGTGAGAAATGTCTCCATAAGGCCTACCAAAGAAATTGCTAAAGCTGTTGGCAATATCAGCCCAAGGGTTTCAAAATTAAATGGAACTTTTGGGAAACCAAAGCCAGGCAACCCATTTGGAAGAACTCCTAAATTCGATACAGTTGGAACGTTTAATTTAAAACCTATAGAAATTGCTGTACAAATAAAAATGGCAACCAATGCTGAAGGCAGCAGCTTGGTAACTTTAGGCAGCAAATAGATAATTAGCAAAGTAAGTATGGTCAATCCCCAAACTGCAGGTAATTGACCTGCAGTAACAACTTTTGCAGAGTGAGCTAAATTGATTCCTAAATGAGGTAATTGAGCTAGAAAGATCAAAATAGCTAAGCCATTCACAAAACCATCCATAACGGGCTGAGGTACAAATCTCATCTGATGAGCAAGTCTTAAATACCCCCATACGATCTGAAGTACTCCTGTAAGCAAGCCAGCAGCTAAAAGATATTGAAGACCAAGGCCAGGGCTAATATTTTCTCCCTGTTGAACTATCCCAGTCATCAAAAGGGCTGTTGAACCAGTGACAGAAGTAATCATGGCCATTCTGCCTCCGAAAATTGCGAGGGTGACAGAAAGCAAAAAAGCACCAAACAAGCCTACTCGTGGGTCAACTCCTGCAATACCCGAGAAAGCAATCGCCTCTGGAATCATTGCAAATGCAACGACAAGACCAGCGAGGACATCACGAGAAGGAGAGAGAATTCTCTCCTTTGCTAATAAATTGCTCAATTTCAAAACTACGCTTCTACCATCCTGCCTTATGAGATATGAGAATTCATATTAGTAAGAAATTCTTCTTACTAATATGAATAAATCAATTCTCAATCAGTTTCTTCTTTTCTCTCAATAAATGAATCCATCAATTTTTTGTATTCATTCTCCCTTGAGCTTTTGGCAAAACCAACTATAAAAACAATAGATGAGACTGCAATTAAAGCCAGTATTGTTGGACTAAGACCCATTTCATTGGCAGTTAAGGCAAAGAAAAAGTTAACCAACATTAAGTGCAAAATGAATTTCAGAAAGACTAAGTTGAATAGGCCAATCTTTAAAGTCTTTTAGAGAGAAATTTATTAAAAACAAATTATTTCTAAGAAAAAGTAAGAGCTTAGATCGTTAGATCTATCTTTCTTTTATTAATCCAACAAACTCTTCAGTAGTTAAAGCGGGTTTATACTCCCAGGTCATTCCAAATTTATCTCTCCATGGGCTAAAAACCTTAAATAAAGCTGAAGCAGTTGAGGCTCTACAAATTATCACTCCTGTGCCATCTTGTGGAGTATGAGCCCATGCAATTCTCTCATATCCATCAATATGTTCCTCAGACTTTCCACTTTCAACATAATCTACAAATGCTTCAGATGAATAAAGTTGGTCCTCTGAGGATTCAAATTTCCAAGTAACTATATAAAGCTGCATGTTTTGTTTTAATTAGAGCTTATATTCTATCTAAGAATTATTTTTGTTCCTAAAACCAGGTTCAAATTGCCTCCTTGCTGCTTGGGTCCTTAAGATCAATTGCCTTCCAGAACTAGAGAGAGTAAATCTCAAAGCTTTGCCAGACTTGAACATTGCCTCTCCAATTGCTTTTGTTCTGGATAATTCAATTTGGTATGCCCTACTAACAGCTCTTTCAGCATCAACATTTGCTAACTTTGCCTGTTGTGCTAAACGCTTAGTTTTTGATTTAGGAATTACTGATAGTTCGCTTTCAGGTTCTGCCCACCTCCATAACCAATTAGATTTGGATTTTGTAATTGAAGAAGATTTTCTAACCATACCCCCATTTCCATAAGACGAAGAGGCAAAAATTACCCCACAAAGACCATAACCGCTACAGGCAAAAAAAAAGAATAGGTAGTTAAAAAAAAAATGAAAATTAAAAAAGTGCCTAAGGATACAAATACCTACTTAATAAATTGGTTTGGCCATGATTTTTCACTGCAATTAAAAACATATAATAACTCTCTAGAAAAAACTCCTGAAAATATATAAAGTTATCTCTACATATGAAAATAATATTATTAGTGTAGCAATTAAAATTTTGTGGGTAGCTCTATTAAAGCCCAAAAATACAAACATAAATTTAATGCAATTGCAGCTCCTACTGTGAGTTTTTTCATGCTGGTAATTTACTATATTTATAATTGAGCAACAAAATTTGTTTTGAGAAAGTATTTATATTCTCATCAACACATTAGTGGTTGAGATTCATATATCAGAGAGAAAAAGAAGTCCTGAACTACAATCATTAAGTAATTCTTTAACCTTAACCAATTTTGATTCAAGCAATTGATCCGCTTCTAAAGAGATCCACATAGGTTTTATCAATTCATTATTGGGTCCAAGTCTTACACGAGCTCCGAACCAATTTGCATGAGTAGGTATTGAAGCTCTACATTTTATTTCATCAATAGATAAATCAATCTTTCTCTCGATAAGCCAGTCTTCAACAAAAATCAATTCAGTAAAATTATTCAAACCCGCGTTAACTGATGTAGAAATAGAAAATAAAAAGGCCAAAAAAAAATAATTTTTCAAAATACAGAAGTATTAAGCACTTCAGGTTATGAAGCAATAATCTTGAATTTAAATGGGTCGCCTGAGATTCGAACTCAGGACCAGCCGGTTAAAAGCCGGATGCTCTACCACTGAGCTAGCGACCCATATCAGACCAATAATAGTGGCTCAATATGAAAAATATCATGTTGGCGAAGCATTAATGACCTTAATGTTCCTTTTTGAGGACTAAAAAACAATAAAAAAAAATGTTTTTTTCCTCTACCATTGATTTCTTAGAAATTTCTGAAGTCTTAATAAATAGTTGAGGGACATAAGAATAATATTTAATTAAGCTTCTAAAAAAGAAAACATCACAGCTTGAAAGAATACCCCTCCGTAACCGTAATAGGAGCTGGCCTTGCAGGTTCAGAAGCGGCATGGCAAATAGCGAGTGCTGGAGTGAAAGTAACTCTCTTTGAAATGCGACCAAAGAAGAAATCCTCAGCTCACCACTCATCAGAATTCGCAGAACTTGTTTGCAGCAATAGCTTTGGAGCGCTTAGTAGTGACAGAGCAGCAGGCCTTCTTCAAGAAGAGTTAAGAACATTAAATTCGATTATCATCAACAAAGCTGATAAACACTCTGTCCCTGCAGGAGGAGCACTTGCAGTTGATAGAAGTGAATTCAGTCTGTCAGTGACAAACGAATTATCTTCTCATCCACTAATAACAATCATTAGAGATGAGTGTCCTTCTCTACCGAAGGCTGAACAAATAACAATCTTAGCAACAGGACCACTGACAAGCGAATTGCTAGCTAAAGACATAAAAGAATTTACAGGAGAAAAAGAATGTCATTTTTTTGATGCAGCCAGTCCAATAATTACAGGCGAAAGCATTGATTTTTCAATAGCATTTCGAGCGAGTAGATACGACAAAGGAGATGCTGATTACGTCAATTGCCCTATGAATGAAGAGTCATATATTAAATTTCACTCTGAATTAATTAAAGCTGAACAGGCTGAATTAAAGAATTTTGAAAAAGAATCATCTCTATTTTTTGAAGGTTGCCTTCCAATAGAGCAACTTGCAAAAAGAGGGCTAGAGACTATGCGTTACGGGCCATTAAAGCCTATAGGCCTTTGGGATCCAAGATGGGGTGACGTGAATGACAAAAGTCTCCGGAGGCTTAAAAGAGCTCATGCTGTTGTTCAATTAAGACAAGAAGATAAAGCTGGTCAATTATGGAATCTCGTTGGATTTCAAACAAATTTAAAATGGGGCGAGCAAAAACGTATATTCAGGATGATTCCTGGCTTGTCGAGAGCAGAGTTTATTCGTTTTGGAGTTATGCATAGAAATACTTTCCTTGAGTCTCCAAAACTCATAGAGCCAACACTCCAATTCACAAAAAGGAAAACTTTGTTTGCCGCTGGACAACTCACTGGCACAGAAGGTTATGCTGCTGCTATCGCCGGAGGTTGGTTAGCCGGCACCAACGCAGCATTATTAGCTAAAGGATTAAATACAGTATCTTTGCCATCGTCTACAATGATTGGGGCATTGACAAACTTTGTCAGCAATAGTCATGCAAGTTTACGAGTTCAAAATAAAAAGAATTTTCAACCTATGCCAGCTAATTTTGGAATACTACCTGAACTCGATAATAGAGTGCATAACAAACGTGAAAGATATAAAAAATATAGAGATAGAGCTTTAAGTCAAATTAAAAAAATAAAAGAATCTTTGATAGATAAAAATCTTTTTAGCCCATACATTTAATTCTTTTTTAAACATCATGACTCAATTAACGAATAAAAATGATGAAAATCATGACTGGGATTCAATAGTTATTGGTTCTGGTCTTGGCGGATTAGTTACGGCAAGTCAATTAGCAAGTAAGGGTGCAAAAGTTCTCGTACTTGAGCAATATAATATTCCTGGGGGTAGTGGTGGCTCATTTAAGAGGAAAGGATTTACTTTTGATGTTGGCGCATCAATGATTTTTGGGTTTGGAAATAAGGGATACACCAATTTACTTACACGAGCACTCAAAGATGTTGGACAAGAATGTGAAACTATTCCTGACCCAACACAATTGGCATATCATCTACCTAATCAATTAGAAATTACAGTTGATAGAAATTATCAAAAATTTATTTCTAAGCTAGTTGATTTATTTCCTCATGAAGAGAAAGGAATAAATCATTTCTACGAAACATGCTGGGATGTTTTTAATTGTCTAGATTCGATGCCCCTACTTTCAATAGAAGATCCAGGGTATCTAATGAAAGTTTTTTTTAAATCACCCTTATCATGTCTAGGGCTCGCCAGATGGTTACCAGTTAATGCAGGAGATGTTGCCAGAAGATATATCAAAGATCCCGCACTCTTGAAATTTATAGATATTGAATGCTTTTGCTGGTCAGTTATGCCAGCCAACTTAACACCTATGATAAATGCAGGAATGGTCTTTTCTGATAGACATTATGGAGGTATTAACTATCCAAAAGGAGGTGTTGGTATTATTGCAGAAAAGTTAGTAAAAGGAATTGAAAACTTTAAGGGAAAAGTAAGATATAAAGCAAAAGTAAAAAAAATAATTTTTGAAAACAGAAAGGCAATAGGTGTTTTACTAGATAATGGAGAAGAAATTTTTGGTAAAACAATCGTCTCTAATGCCACGAGATGGGACACTTTTGGTGGCCAGGGAGTAAATGATCCACTTGTAGAACAAGATAAAACTCCACCGGCCGAGATTAAATGGAAAAATAGATATATCCCTTCTCCTTCATTTTTATCTCTACATTTGGGAGTAAAAAAAGATTCTATCCCTTCTAATACACATTGCCATCACCTGCTTCTTGATGAATGGGAAAAGATGGAAGATGAACAAGGAGTTACTTTTCTGTCAATCCCAACTCTATTAGACCCATCATTAGCACCTTCAGACAGCCATATTGTTCATACTTTTACTCCTTCTTCAATGGATTGTTGGGAGGGATTAAGCAACAAAGAATATCTTCTGAAGAAAAAAGAAGATGGAGATAAACTTATTTCAAAGTTAGAAAAAATATTTCCAAACCTTAGTCAAAATATTTTACACAAGGAGATAGGGAGCCCAAGAACACATAAAAGGTTTCTTTCCAGAAACAAAGGAAGTTATGGGCCAATTCCATCAATGAGATTACCAGGCCTTCTACCTATGCCGTTTAATACTACAAAAATAAAAGGGCTTTATTGTGTTGGTGATTCTTGTTTCCCAGGTCAAGGGTTAAATGCTGTGGCCTTTAGCGGTTATGCCTGTGCTCACATAATTGGCACAAAGCTGGGAATGAACAAATGGGAACTTCCAAAATAACTTATTAAAAATTAAAAACTTACTAGAAATTATGAAGGCAAATTATCAAGACTAAACCTATATCCCTGCTGGCGAACAGTTGTAATTCCTCCTCCATCACCAAGTCCTGCTTGTTCTAGTTTTCTTCTAAGTGTCAAAACCTGCGTATCAACAGAGCGAGGACCACCACTAAATGGAGGCCAAGCCATTCGAAGTAGCTCATGGCGGCTTCTTACCATTCCAGGTGGCATCAACAGAGCACATAACAATGCAAACTCCCGTGGACTTAGCTCGACAGGTTTCTCTCGCAATGTGACTTGCCTAAGGAGAAGGTGAACCTCAAGAGGGCCAACCGCTACACGTTCCTGTAAACCTATTCTTCCTCTTTTAAGTAAAGTCCTGCACCTAGCAGCTAATTCTTCTAGACCAAAAGGCTTCCTTAAGACATCATCAGCACCATCATCTAAAAGGCCAACAACGGGTTCAACTCCTGTTCTTGCCGTTAGAACAATCACTGAACATCCCAATTGTTGTGCAAGTCGAAGAGCTGAACTTTTTTCCAATAATTCAGCACTAACTAATAAATCTGGTGATTGGTCTCGACAAAGGTCAACTGCCTCCTCAGCAGAACCTACTGCTGCGGCTAGCTGCCCATCCTGCCTGAGCCTCTGAACCAAAACAGTTCTGAGGGTTGGATGTGGTTCAACAACAAGCACCTTGGATGGTGATTGCGTGGTTGCTTGAACAGGGGAAGAGGAGGATCCTTGGATTTGCTCAGTAGCAAGCTGATCTGCAGGTATTAATGTCACAACTTATAAAAGTAGACCCTTAGACTAGAAAAGATATTAAAGCAAACTTTTCGCTGACTATCAAGAATAGTCTGTGTCTTAGCAAACCATGACATCTTTTGATTCTCCAGAAGCCATAAAACACTTCCAATCAATTTGTGATGCCTGTCAAGAGTTAAGAAGTCGATACCACAGTCCATCTGAGCTGAGGATCTATGCAGATGGGTATTTACATTCCCTCAGGAATTGCAAGAGATTATGCTCTAGAGATCAGGAAAAGTTAGAATCTTTGATTGATAGATGGATCATGGATCCTTCAAGCTTTGTTGGTCCTGATGGTGATATTAATAACCTCTTTTTTCAAAAAGAACCTGGATAAGAATCAAAAAAGTGACAAGTTATGAAGCTAATGCAATTTCTAACTTTTCTTTCAATTCCCCAGAGTTATACATGCTGATCAAAATATCGGAGCCTCCAATAAATTCACCTTTCACATAAACCTGGGGTATTGTCGGCCAATTTGAAAATTCCTTAATACCTTCTCGAATTTCCATATCTGAAAGCACATCAAAAGTATCAAAGCTCATTCCCAATGAATTAAGAATTTGAACAACATTATTGGAAAAACCACATTGTGGCATCAACTTATTACCCTTCATGAAAACAAATATTGGTTTTGAATTAATTAAGACTTCAATTTTCGAACGAGTTGTGGAATCCATATCTGAAAAGTTATTGAGGAGTTGAGGTTTTCAAGGCCAAAGCATGAATTGTTTCTGTTTTCAATTCATTTTTTAACGCACCATAAACAAGTTGATGTTGTTGTACAAGAGATAAGCCCGAGAATTCATCAGATACAACATTGACTTCAAGATGATCACCACCACCCATATCTTTTACCTCAATTTGAGCATCGGGAAGTGATTGCCTAATTAAAAGAGTAACTTCTTGGGCTGTAATCATTTTCAATTAAAGAATTAAAGTGAATTTTGGGAAGATAAATTCAATGTAGTGCTAAAGATTCAACTAAGTAAAATCATATTATCTTCTTCCAACGGCTAACAAAGCCGAATGTTCGGCACTTCTCATACTTTTGGAAAGTTCAATATTAAAGTCATTTGTAGATTGATTAAAATCCCTCGAAATAATTATTGGTTTAGAGAAACAAATTGATGCCGATCCATAAAACTTAGGAATAACATCGCTGTAGGCTAAACCGACTGGAACAACTTTGATTTCCAACCCTTTGTTAGAAGCTAGTTGAGCCAAGCGAACCAAGCCTTTTTTCAGTTTTACAGGCTCGCCAAATCGATTTATCTTTCCTTCTGGGAATACAACTAATTGCTGACTTGAAATCAACAAATCCACTGCATATCTAAGAGTGGTTAAAGAAGGTCTTCCTTGATCAATAGGGAAACAACCCAACCTGTTTAAAAACCAACCTTGCAACCCTCTCATCTCTGATCTGGTCACCATATATCTACAATCTCTACTCGTAATCCTTCTCCCAGCAGCCATAGTCAACATCAAAGCATCCCATCTGGATCTATGAGTGGGAGCCAGTACAACAGAACCACTTAAAGGTAAATTTTCACTACCAATAACTATTCTTCTTCGAAAAAAATTATTCAACGCAAAATCTTGCGTAGCAAACATAGCTAATCGACTCCAGAAAGGATCAACCCCGAGGCATATTTTTTTTTCTCTGAGAAGAAGGGGCAAAAAAATCCCTCTTTAACAAGCTATGTAATGAAGTTAACTCCGAAAGCTTTATTATTAATGGTCGGACTGGGCAGTTACTCCAGCGGCTAAACCTTATTTTCCTTTTTGTTGAATACAATCGAAGTATATTTTAAATACCTATGGCAAGTCTTGGTGTAAACATTGATCACATAGCAAATGTCCGAGAAGCTCGCAAGACATTTGAACCTGACCCAGTAAAAATGGTTCTTTTAGCAGAGTTAGGTGGTGCTGATGGCATAACAGTTCATCTAAGAGAAGATAGAAGGCATATTCAAGATAGAGATCTAAATCTTCTAAAAGAAACTGTGCATACTCGACTAAATCTGGAAATGGCTGCAAATGAAGAAATGACTTTAATAGCTCTTAATCTCAAACCAGATATGGTTACATTAGTTCCTGAAAAAAGGGAAGAGGTCACTACAGAAGGAGGACTCGATGTCATTAAAAACAAAAACAAATTAAATGAAATAATCCAACGTCTTTCAGATGAGGATATTCCCGTTAGTCTTTTTGTTGATCCAGTCCAAGCTCAATTAGAAAACTGTGCCGAAGTAAAGGCCGACTGGATTGAACTGCATACAGGTAAATATGCAATCACAAAAAGCAAGACAAGAGATTTGGAATTATCTATTCTTAAAGAGAGCACAGCCAAAGCAAAATCCTATGGTTTGAGAGTAAACGCAGGGCATGGATTGACATATCAAAACGTTGAAGCGATTGCAGCTATAGAAGGGATTGAAGAATTAAATATTGGCCATACAATTATTTGTAGAGCCCTTTCAGTAGGTCTATCTCAGGCAGTAAAAGAAATGAAAAGCCTAATAATCAATCCAAGAAAAGACAACTTCTTACTTTAAAAATATCTTTAAATCGCATTTTGACTCTTGCTAACAATTTATCGAAGTAATAAAGCTGAATGGTTAGCAGAGATACTGGCACACGAACTACAATTAAATCCTCCTGAAATAACTGAAGAAGTCAATATTATCGTAAGTACATGGCCATCAAGCAGATGGTTAGGCGAAAAACTCTCAATAATTAATAATATCAATGCATTAGTCAAATACCCATTCCCTGGTACATATTTAAAAAGTTTAGTCAAGAGAATTATTGGTATTGATCCTAGTGAAAAAGATCCATGGGAAAAGAATCATCTTGTTTGGAATATTTTAGAATTATTACCAGAATTAATGAAAGAAGAAGAAGCAAAGGTTATTCGATCTTGGCTAGATATAAGCGAAAAAGAAAATGAAGAAATTAATATAAATTTATGGAGCATAGCAAATAATATTGCAGAGATATTTGATGATTACATACTTTATAGACCTGAAATCATCAAGCAATGGTTGAGTAAGAAAGCAAAGAAAAATTTTAAAGAAATTAATGTTAACAAAAATATCCTTTGGCAAGAAATATTATTTAATTTATTATATAAAAAGATAAACATAGATCCATTCTGCATCCAAGTTGAAAAAGCCATTAAATGTTTAAAGAAAGATGATATTTCTCAATTAGATTATCCAAAAAATCTATATATCTTTGGAGTTAACAGTTTGGCACCATTGCAAATAGATTTAATTCAAGCATTTTCAAAAGTAATAAATATAAAAATTTATTTAATTTCCCCTTGCAATGATCTTTGGCAAAGATGTGAAGCAAGAAGACTGCAATTTAGAAACACATGGAATACTCCTCCTGACAGGAAATGGCTACTTAATTCTCCAAGACTTGAAGCCTTCCTTGGACGGATGGGAGCTGAATTTCAACAGTTGCTAGAGGGGAGTGGTGAATATCAATTGGGAGAAAGAAATGAGGAAGATATTTTTTCTCTTACTGCAGATATCGCCACTAATAAAGGGAACAAACCAAATTTATTAGAACAACTACAGCAAGAATTGTTATTCACAGAAAGTGAAAGTATTTTAACTAAAGAAAAATCTGACAGATCACTACTTTTCCTTAAATCTCCAAGTAAGTATCGGCAAGTGGAATTGATACGGGATTATATATTACAGATCTTCTCTAATGATAAGGAACTTCAACCTAGAGATATTTTAATAATGACACCACAAGTGGATAGCTATGCGCCAATAATTACCTCAGTCTTTAACAATATAAATAATAATACTACTCAGATACCCTGGGTAATCACAGATAGAAGTCAAGAAGATAAAGTAGGTTTAATACATTTTGTGTTAAATCTTTTAGAGATTTCTGCATCTCGTCTAACCGCATCAATTTTTGAAAACTTATTAACTAATCAAGCATTACGAGCACAACAGAATATAAGTATTGACGAGGTAAGTGAGATTAACAAAAGCCTTCAATCCGCCGGCTTTACTTGGGGACTTGATTCTTCAGAAAGATTTGGGGAAGAAGCTCATAGCCTATGTTGGTGTTTAGAAAGATTTCTACTTGGTCTTGTTTTACCAGATGATCCAATTAATCGAGTAAGCAATATCTCCCCTTATTCCGAAAATATTTCAAGTACAGTATTTATTAAGGCTTGGGGCATACTTTCAAAACTTTGCAATTATATCGATGCAATTCGCAGGAAACATTCGTGTAAAGAATGGATAGAACTTATCACATTGCTCATAAAGGATTTATTTGGGGATGGTGGAGAATGGGCATGGGAAGAGCAACAACTACTAACTATTGTTAACAATTGGGGGCTAATAACAGATGATTTTGAACTAGAAATTGATTGTTTAGTAGTCAAAGACATTATCACCAAAGCACTAGGTTCTACAAATGGCAAATTTGGTCATAGGACAGGGAAAATTACGATTAGTGCCTTAGAACCAATGAGAGCAATCCCTCATCAAATCATCATCATTATGGGGCTAGAAAGTAGAACTTTTCCTCGAATAGATAATAGAAGAAGCTTTAATCTCCTAGAGAGGAAAAGAGAGCTTGGAGACCCAAACCAATATGACAAAGACCGCTATTCATTGCTAGAAGCTTTAATCTCGACTCGTCAAAATCTTTTAGTTTCTTGGAATTCCAAAGATGAAAAGACAGGAGAAGATCTTGAGCCTCCAAGCCCTATTCAACAATGGCTGAATTACTTAAAAATCAAATTAGGAGACAACACCTTTCAAGAGATTCTCATTGAGCCACCAGCAAATCCTCTGGATCATTTCAACTTTATAAAAACAGAAAATTCACAAATAATGAGTTGTGACAGGAAGAATCTAGAAGCTAGAAAGTGGATTGAAAAAGCAATCCCGACTAAAAATGTCTCATTAGCATTACCGATAAAATGGAAAGATACAAGCGTAAGCGTATTAAAATCTTATTCCTTCGAAAAAACTAAGGAATGGTTACTCAATCCACAAGAAACATGGTTAAAAGAAAATGAAATCCAATCAAAAGAATTTGTCAATCTTATTGAAGACAATGATTTACTCGAGCTTTCAGAATTGGAAAGATATAAACTTCTTAAACATCGACTAGAAAATAGTGATCTCACAAAAATTAACGACACGCGCAATAATTCAAACTACTGGAAAGAGACCTTTTCTGGCAAAGGTGTTTTCCCTCCAAAAGGCTCTGGATTAATAGAAGAGGATCTTCTTGAGGAACGATGGAATAATTTAATATCCGCAATATACGCTAACGGGCAAATAACGAAAAAAATTATTGAGATGCAAGAGTTAGAAGGTGAATTTTACTTTAGAGGGGATAATTTATTACAGATTGAAGTTGGAAATTTAAAATATAAAAACCTTATGAATTCATGGCTTAATCATTTATATTTATCTGCAAATAGTTCATTTAATTATAAAACACTGATTATTTCTAAAAAAACTGACCATAGCAAAAAAATTAATTTTGAAGTAAGCAAGGAGATTTTACCAATCAATACCAAAGAAGCGTCTGAAACTCTAATACAAATACATCAATTAGCCGCCGCAGGAAGAAATAATTGTTGGCCCGTACCACCAGAAAGTGGGCTGGCTTATGCCCTTGCCAAAAAAGACAAGAAGAATAATGAGCAAGATTTATTTCAAAAGAAATGGGAAGGTGATTTATATATTCAAGGAGAACGTGAAACTCTAATAATGGAACTTTGCTTTGGCAAAAAATGCAAAGCCTCTACTTTTTTAGACTTTGAGTCATTTAATGACGTATTAATGAGCCTATATGAACCATTCCTAAAAAACACGAACTAATCTAGAAACTAAAATGAAGCTAAATAAAAGGAGTCTCTTTATGGATATGAAAACTATCTTATCAAAATGGGGATTTAGCAAGCAGGGACTATTTAATAATTCAAAAGGAGAGTGGTATTTATTTTCTCAAATAATTATAATCTTGCTGCATTTATTACCTCCCTATCCAAAAATAACACGTATAGAATTTTCAATAACTACTTTTTGTATAATTCTTGGATTGGCAATTTCACTTCTAGGTCTATTCATTGTCATTAAAGCATTCATAGATTTAGGAGAAAATCTTACACCGCTTCCTTATCCAATGAATGAATCGATTCTGATAAAAAATAATTCATACAAATATGTTCGGCACCCCCTATATAAGGGATTATTATTTATTTCTTTAGGAATATGTATTTTGTCTTTAAGTTTAATACATCTATCTCTACTGATATCATTAGCTTACATTTTAAAAATAAAGGCTTTAAAGGAAGAAGAAAGGCTGAAAATTAAATTTCCTGAATATAAAAGATATATAAAAGAAGTACCAGCTATTATAAAACAAATAAAATATTTAGATTGGAGATCCTGAAATGTTAATCATAAGCAAATTAAAACATCAACCTCGATCGAAAATAGATAAAAAACAAATTAGTTCTTATTTTATTATTTAACTATGAAATAAATATGACTAATATAGAATTATTTCAAGCTAACAAGTATCCTTTAACCAATGGAATACGTCTAATAGAAGCAAGTGCTGGAACAGGAAAAACATTTTCTCTTTCTCATCTTGTATTAAGATTATTGATTGAACAAGAATATTCAATAAACGAAATACTAGTAGTTAGCTTTACAGAAGCAACAGCATCAGAAATAAAAGCAAAAATTATTGAAAGATTAATTTTGGCATTAAAAATAATTGAATCAATTAATACAGATGGAAAGCAATATAAAATTGATAACGTATTAAATGAATGGGTCGAATTAAATATAACATCTAAAGAAAGAGCTTTATATATAGCTTCCTTACTCTTAGAAGCATTAGAGAGAATTGACGATGCAGACATAACAACAATTCATGGATTTTGCAGTAAAACGCTTCGTAGAGATGCTATTGAAAATGGAAATAATTTAAACCCTACCATCGAAAAAAGTTCAGAATCGCTAATAACTGAAATTGTTGAAGAATATTGGAAAAAAGAAATATTAGAAATAGAAGTCTCAGAATTAAAAGGAATATTTAAAACTAATTTCAACCGTAAGAATTTAATTCAAGTTCTTTCTTCATTGGATAATGATCCAAATAATATTTTTAAGCAAACATTTAATCATTTGAACATAGAACAAAGTCTTTCAATTCAATTAAACAAATATCTTGAATCTTTATGGATAGAATTTACGAATATATGGAATGAAAAGGGCCAGGAGCTAGAAAATAGCTTCATAGAAATTGCCAAGGATCTAAGATCTAAAGGTATTAAAGAGACAAGGCCATACTCATCCAAGCCCAGAATAAATCGTTATGAGCTTTTAAGTAACTGGGTTGAAGAATATAAAGACAAAAGGCGACCATCATATGAGGATATTCAAAATCAAAACCTAATAAATAAATATTTTCATCCTAAAAATATTTACCAATTAGATATGAAGTATAAAACTGATTATGGTTCAGAAGAAATGAAGTTAATACTTGATACTATAGGAGATTTGTATGATAGTCCAGGTGAATTCGTTTGGGAACATGCTTTATTATGGACTAAAAGGGAGCTTGAAAAAAGAAAATCTAAAAAAGGTGTAATAAATTACTCTGATCTACTTAAATTATTAGATCCCAAGAAATTAAATAGTAATGGAATTAAAGATGAAGTTAATCCTAACAATATCTATAAAAACTTAAAACTTAGATATAAAGTTGCCTTAATAGATGAGTTCCAAGATACTGACCCAGTCCAGTTGAGACTACTAAAAGAGGCCTTTGGTAATCGATCAACACATCTATTACTAATGATTGGAGACCCAAAGCAAGCAATCTATAGTTTTAGAGGTGGAAGCTTAGATACATATATGAAAGCCAGAGAAGCTTGTGATCAAATTCATTTAATGAATGCTAATTATAGAAGTATAAAACCTCTGATTTTAATACTCAATAAATTATTTCTTAATGGTTTAATAAGATCAAATCTATCAACTCAAGAACTTAATCCATGTTCACAGGAAGATCTACTAAAACTCAATGGAATAAAAGAACCATTTAAGATAATAAATCTAATAGACAATCATCAAGATGAAAAAATTCATAGAATAAAATTAGAATCAAAAAGTAAAATAGAGGACAAAATTCCGAAAGTTCTTGGAAATTATTTGTTAGAGCTGTTAAGTAATAATCCCAAAGATTTAATCCCCTCAGATATTTGCATACTAGTCAATAGGCACGATCAAGCTAAAAGCATACATAGCTATTTATCTAAAATAAAGATTCCTTCACAACTCCTAAGCAATGAAAATATATTTACTAGAGAGGGTGCTCAAATCCTACAGATTTTCATTAACTGTATCGTCAGTCCGTTTAACCAACAAAAACTTGCCCTACTAACCTGTTCTGATCTAATGCAATGGAAAAGGGAAAAACTCATTGAATCAAAGATAAATGGCGATTTTGATTCTTTATCTTCGAAGTTCAATGAACTTTCGAAATTATTTTCAAAGATTGGATTATTAGGCTGTTTATCAAACTTTCTAGAAGGGAAATCAATAGCTGATCTTTCTAATAGAGGAACTTTATTAGCTGATCTTTATCAAAGCTCTCAGTTAGTAGACGAACAGATCCATCGACAGAAATTTAATGCTTTAAGAGCCTCACAATGGCTTAGTAGTCAACGATTTCAGTCCATTGAATCAATACCCGAAGAATATCAACCTAACAGTGTCATTAGTAATAGCTCAGTAAATATAATTACAATCCACAAGAGTAAAGGACTTCAATTTAAAATAGTAATTTGTCCATACTTGTGGCAAAAGCCCCCAGATAAAAAAAGTCATTTATGGAAAGATAATCAAAATCTATTAATTTCTAAAAAATTTAAATGGCGTAAAAAATATAGTTCATATCAAGAATCCATTAGAAAAGAATCATTAAATGAAGCAGAGCGTTTAGCTTACGTTGCTTTTACAAGAGCTAAAAAACAATTAATAGTCCTGTGGGCAAAGGCAGCTGATCAAGAAGGCAACCCTCTTTCAGGATTTTTATTTGGATCTGAATCAATAAATCTAAATATAGAAGAACATACCAAAGAAATGATGGAAAATTCCTTCAAGAGAAGGAAACTAAAAGTTGATATTCAAGATATAAAAGTAATTGAAACTAATAAAACATGGACACAACCTAAAAGTGAAGCCATATTATCACTTGGAGAAATTCCTAACCATTTGTTTGATAATAGTTGGGGAAGGTATAGTTTTTCAAAATGGATATCACAACAAAATGACGAATTAATTCTTACAGACTTTTCAGATGAGTTAAATGAAGATCATACATTTAAAGAAGAAATTGAGCCTAAATCTCTCCAAGAAATTGATCAAGTATTTATGGAAAAAGATCAAATAACTGAAAATATAAAAGATCAGATACAGGCTAATAATAGTCCTATTGCTACTTTCCCTAGAGGTCCTATAGCAGGTACTTGTCTTCATAAAATACTTGAAAGAATAGATTTCAATGATATTGAAAATGAACTTAAAATTTCAACTATAATAGAAGAGGAATTAAACATAGTTAATATAAGTAATTCATTTATTAAACCAATCAAGATTTTATTAAAGAGAATTGCAAATTTACCTTTAGGAGGTCCTTTAGGTAAATTTCAAATGAAAAATTTAAATTCTAAAAGCTCTATCAAAGAATTAAAATTTGATATTCCAATTTGTCATGGAGCTAATCCAATTAATACTCTCGAATTATCATCAATATTTAGAGAAGATATCCAAAATAAATATGGCTCAGACTATATAAATAAGCTAATGAATCTAAATATCTATAGTAGTGGTTTTCTAACTGGATCCATAGACCAAGTTTTTGCAGACCATCCAAATCATGAAATTGCTAAATGGTGGGTTTTAGATTGGAAAAGCAACTGGATAGGAAATTCGCTATCAAAAGAGGATGGTTCTTCTTGTGGTCCCTCAAATTATTCAATTTCCAAAATGGATGAAGAAATGTACCATCATCACTATCCACTACAAGCCCATATATATTTACTTGCTTTACATAGATTTTTAAATTGGAGGCTTCCCAATTATTCACCTCAAAAACATCTTGGAGGTTACATTTACGTGTTTTTAAGAGGGCTTCCAGATAAAGGAGATTTAAAAGAGGAGAATTTTCCTCAAAGGACTCCAGGCTTAATTGTCGAACCTGCTCCTATTGAAAGAATTAAAAAATTTGATTTATTGATTAAAAGGCAACAAAGATGAGAGAACCCTTGAAAAAAATATTTTCAACTGATTTAAATCAATCATTATTAGCTACTCTAATTCGCTATTTCCCACCCATAGAATTTAATGAAGCTTTAATCGATATCGTTAGTGTATTAATGGATGGATTATCAAGAGGTGATGTTTATATAGATATTAAAGAAATCCCTAAGAATCTTGAACTTAAATACAAAGGTTGGCCCGACTATCATATGAAAGCCTTATTAGAAAGTGGCTGGATTAAAGGAGATAACTCCCCAATAGTTTTAAATGGGGATTTGATCAGTTGGCGTCGAACACATAATGAGATAGTTGAGACCATTCAAAAAATACTCGTAAGGAATCAGCCTATTAATCACCTCTCTAAAGAATTAGCGGTTCGAATTGATGCTAAGAATCTAGAACATCTAAATCTTCAACAAATAGAAGCTGTTAACCTTGTTATAAGAAAACAAATCATCTTATTAAGCGGTGGCCCAGGCACAGGCAAGACTAGTACCATCCTGCAAATGCTTTTACAAGCACTAACAAGAAATCCGACTCTTGATATTGGAATGGCTGCTCCAACAGGGAAAGCTGCAAAAAAGCTAAAAGATACTATTCAGGCAGGTATTGAAGATTTTGAAGATCATTTAAAGGATAGGCTTTCTAATATCCCTTCTAAAACATTACATAAATGGTTAGAAGCAGGACCAAATGGCTTCAGAAGAAACTCTAAACGTCTATTAAAATTAGATTTAATAGTCATAGACGAAATGTCAATGGTTGACTTGTCAACCATTAATGGATTGCTTGATGCATTAACAAAGTCATGTCAAATAATCTTAGTAGGTGATCCTGACCAATTATTACCAATAGGGAGTGGTGGTATATGGCAAATCTTGCAAGAGAAAGAAACGAAAACAAACTTTCAATCAAACTCAGTCAAACTTACAAAGTCATACCGAAATAAGGGAGATATCGCTTTATTAAGAAATACACTTAAAGATGAAGGAGTAGATGCCTTTTGGCACCTTCTTTCAATTAAAGAAGATTCATCAAATACACGTCATTACCTTTCATCTTTAAAAAGTATTCCAGATCCCGTAGTAAGGACTCTTTACAGCCATAGAAAAAAGCTTAAAAAGTTAACAGAAAATTGTATTAATTATTTTCCGACTGAAGCATGGCAATCAAGCATGATTGAGGTACCACAATCAGTTGAGATGCAAAAACTCTTTAAATTCATAGATAACCTTCTTATCCTTTGTCCACAAAGATATGGTCCTTGGGGTGTAGAGAAAATCCACGAGTTCCTTTTAGGAAAGAGCTTTGAGAAGGAAGTAAATAGGTGGGAGATTGGAACACCAATCATGGCAAAAAGTAATCAACCTGAAATAGGCTTAGCAAATGGAGACGTTGGGATAATTATTGGCAACGGCACACAACGACGTTTTTTATTTAATGTTTTTTCTGAAGATCAAAGACTAGTAACTCGATTAATAAACCCATCAAGGTTAAATATATATGATGCTGCATATGCAATGACAATTCATAAAGCACAGGGGAGTGAAGCTGATCAAGTTCTTTTACTTTGGCCAACCACCTCAAAAGTTTCAGGAGAGAATACTCTCAAAAAACATTATTCTGATGATTATGAAACAAGAATGCTTTACACAGCAATAACTCGTGCAAAAAAACAATTACTGGTATTTACCAATAAAGAAGAAGACTTTTAAAGATGTGTTCAATTATTCCAAAAAGGATTTTTGAGATGATAAAATTCATTTTATATCCCTTTAACAAGGCGAGTCAGCAAAGCACGGTTATACACCGATCGGAAGTTGTCTGCCTAATTTGAAGGACAAAAAGGCAACCATTATTAGATGACAAATAAAAATCTACATGAGGATTCCTCATGTCCAGTAGAACAAGATGTTCTCGAGGAACCTACTGAGAAAATATTGGATGAAGGTGATCAAAAATCAGAGAATGGATTTTCTGAATTTAACTTTAGTGAAGAACTAATTCAAACAATCTCTGATAAAGGCTACTCATCACCTACTCCGATTCAAAAAGCAGCAATTCCTGAATTACTTCTTGGTAGAGATTTAGTTGGACAAGCTCAAACGGGCACAGGGAAAACAGCTGCATTTGCATTGCCAATCCTAGAAAGACTGAAAAAGAATGTTGGACATCCACAAGTTTTAGTTCTGGCTCCAACTCGCGAGTTGGCTATGCAAGTGGCTGAATCATTTCGCACATACTCAGCAGGTCACCCTCATTTTAAAGTACTTGCAATATACGGTGGTTCTGATTTCCGAAATCAAATCAATACTCTTAGAAGGGGAGTTGATGTTGTCGTAGGGACTCCAGGACGAGTCATGGACCACATGCGTCAAAAGACTCTCAACACAAGTCATCTAAGTTGTTTAGTTCTAGATGAAGCGGATGAAATGTTAAGGATGGGATTCATCGACGATGTTGAGTGGATTTTAGAACAATTGCCAGAGGAGAGACAACTAGTTTTATTCTCAGCAACGATGCCATCCGAGATAAGAAGATTATCAAAAAAATATTTAAATAGTCCTGCGGAAATAACTATAAAAGCAACTGAATTAAAAGAAAGACTTATCAGGCAAAGGTATATAAGCGTTCAAAATGTTTATAAAGTTAATGCACTTCAAAGAGTACTTGAAGCTGTATCAGAAGAAGGAGTAATAATATTTGCTAGAACAAAAGCTATTACAATTGTAGTAGCTGAAAAATTAGAATCATATGGATATAATGTAGCTGTTTTAAACGGAGATATTCCTCAAAATCAAAGAGAACGAACTGTTGAAAGATTAAGACAGGGTTCTATCAATATTTTAGTAGCTACAGATGTTGCAGCAAGAGGCCTTGATGTCGATCGGATTGGTTTAGTAATCAATTACGACATGCCATTTGATCGCGAAGCGTATATTCATAGAATTGGAAGAACTGGCCGTGCAGGAAGAAATGGTGAAGCAATTCTTTTTGTTAATCCAAGAGAAAGATCATTTTTAAGTAATCTTGAAAGAGCTGTAGGTCAACCAATCGAGAAAATGGATATTCCAGACAATGAACTTATTAATAGCAACCGAATAAAGAAGCTACAAGCAAAATTAATAGAAGCCGCTTCAACAGAAAGAGATAACCCAGAAGAGGCTAATATTTTAGAAGAATTAATAAAAAATGTTGAAAAAGAATTAGATATAGATCCAAAAGACTTAACACTTGCAGCATTAAATTTAGCAGTTGGTTTTAATGCTCTCCTTGAGAATGGGAATGAGGATTGGATCAGACAATCAGCTCAAAGAAACACAAGAACTGATCGAAGAGATAATAAATTCAAACAACGTCGAAGAAGTGATTTTGATAACAACAGACTTGAAGATGAGATGGACAGGTTTAGGGTTGAAGTTGGGCACCGAGATAGAGTTAAGCCTGGAAATCTAGTTGGAGCAATTGCCAACGAAGCTGGATTAAAAGGAAGATCTATAGGCAGAATAAGAATATTTGAAAATTACAGCCTAGTAGATTTGCCAAAACAAATGCCTGATAATGTTTTTCAAGCTCTAAAGAAAGTTAAAGTAATGAATAGAGAATTACAGATAAACAGAGCTAACTGATAAAAGAAACACCCAATAAAATGCTTTGTAAATTATTATTCAGCAGCATTATCACATTGATTCTAATGGATATCGATATCGTCTTGATGGCCAAGGAAAAAAACATTAGTAGTAAAAATAGTCTTATTAATAAATTATGTATTGCAACATTAAAATCAAAACCTGATATCAAGAATAAACAAAATTCAAAAGAAATTAGTGATTTTACATGTGAGTGTTTTTTTAAAAAATATAATTCTGGCAGTTCGCTAAAAAACTCTCGAGCTTACTGTAAAGATAAAGCTTCTAAGAAATATAATCTCTAAAGAATAGAAATCTAAATAAAATGTTTAAATCAAATTCAAACAAAAATAAAAGCCCATTATCAAGACTTCTAAGTAATCTTAAAAGGCAAAAGCGTTTAATTTATTCAGCTATTACTTGCTCTATATTAAATAAATTTTTTGATCTTGCGCCACCTGTCTTAATTGGTATATCTGTTGATGTAGTAGTAAGAAAAGAAAGTTCATGGCTTGGTTCAATTGGATTTAATACTGTACCAGATCAATTAATTGCACTTGCAATAATTTCATTTTTCATTTGGACAGCTGAATCATTCTTTGAATATTTATATGGATTAATGTGGAGAAATTTAGCTCAGAAAACGCAGCACTATTTAAGAATTAAAGCATATGACCATTTACAAAAATTAGAGATGACATTTTTCGAATCAGATAATACAGGAAGACTTATGACAGTACTCAATGACGATATCAATCAATTAGAAAGATTCTTGGATGAAGGCGCCAATAAAATTATTCAATTAATAATTACTGTTTTTATTGTTGGTGGAGCAATGATTTTATTAGCTCCAGGCGTTGCATTGCTAGCTTTCATCCCCATCCCATTTATTCTTTGGGGATCTATTAATTTTCAGAAAAGCCTAGCACCTCGTTACCGTGAAGTCAGAGATAGAGCTGGAGATCTTGCCTCAAGACTTAATAATAACCTCAGTGGAATGCTTACTATTAAAAGTTTCGCTACCGAAGATTGGGAACTTGAGAGATTAAGGTTAGATAGCAATTTATATCAAGAAAGTAATAGAAAGGCAATTAAGCTATCAGCAGCATTTATTCCATTAATTAGATTCGCAATACTATTTGCATTCCTTGCAATATTAATTGCTGGCGGCTTTCAAACTTGGAAAGGATTAATGCCAGTGGGAACCTATAGTTTTTTAGTATTTATTACTCAAAGATTATTATGGCCCTTAACGACATTAGGGCATATTTTGGATGATTATCAAAGATCAATGGCATCAACTAATAGAGTCTTAGATCTCATAGATAGACCAATTAAAATAAAAACTGGAAAAATCAAATTAGATCCTTACGATGTTCAAGGTGAAATTAAATTTAAAAATATTGATTTTACATATCAAGGTCGGGCTCAAGTTATAAATAACTTTAATTTAAATATTACTCCTGGTAAGAAAATAGGCATTGTAGGAGCTACCGGTTCTGGAAAAAGTACACTAGTAAAACTATTATTAAGGCTGTATAAAATCAGTAAAGGTTCAATAGAAATTGATGGGAAGTCAATTGAATCATTGGATTTAAAAAGTCTACGACGTTGTATTGCATTAGTAAGCCAAGAAACATATTTATTCCAAGGAACAATTGAAGAAAATATCTCTTATGGATCACAAAATATTGATAAATCAAAAATTAAACATGCTGCTGATATTGCAGAAGCAACTGAGTTTATTAATCAACTACCACAAGGGTTAAAAACAATAGTTGGAGAAAGAGGACAAAAGTTATCAGGTGGACAAAGACAAAGAATTGCTATTGCAAGAGCAATCTTAAAAAATGCGCCAATATTAATATTAGATGAGGCAACAGCATCTGTAGACAATGAAACGGAAGCAGCGATTCAAAGGTCTCTAAAGAAGATAACAAATAGTTGTACTACAATTGTTATTGCACATCGTTTAAGTACAGTAATAGATGCTGACGAAATTATAGTTTTAGATAAAGGTAAAATCATCGAGCAAGGAAAACATCTTTCTCTTTTAAAAAATAAAGATTTCTATTACTACCTTTGGAAAATTCAAGCCGGTGAAAACAACACTTAAATCAGATGAAAAAAGTAAAAGAATTTACTACTCTCTTAAAAGTTTCTTGCATTTTCGACCAGCGTTGTTCACTAGTGCTAGCTGCAAGTGTATATAAATAACCTCTATCTACAACGACAGTTGCGATTTCGTGCCTACTATTTTCTTCTAAAGCAACGGAGTATTCAAGATTATAGAATTTGCGTTCATCAATTTCTCTCTCTGAAGCATCAATTAATTGAATAGGATTATTACTATTTTTCTCTCCAAAAAGTCTCTCCCCTACGGCATCTGCTCCACCTAAATCATCTAAATCCACTTCATTTTCCAATTTAGAAATAACAAGACTGAGAGTTTCGTCAGAGTTAATCAAGTCGTGATAAACAACCTCTGGGCCATTATCGACTGCCACTCTTGTCCATCCTGTTGGGAAAAGGAAACCATATCTTCCATCCTGACTTTTGAATGGTTCCAATCCTGCGGCTCCTCCTGTAGAGCATGCTCCGAGTGACAAGACTAGAGCTATAGCCAAAAGAGATTTAAAAGATGTTCGGAGGAATTTGATCATTTTGAGAGACTCAAGCATCACTATTTTGATACATTTCTAATTTAACTGACGATAATCTTTTTTAAATTACTGCAACCCAGATAAAACTCTGACTAAATTCAAGTTAATTGCTTCTGAACTCTGAGCGGCTTCACAAAACCATTATCAAAATTAATTGATCAATTTGAGCAATTGCCTGGAATCGGCCCCAGAACTGCTCAAAGATTAGCTTTGCATCTATTGCGTCAGCCAGAGGACAAAATAAGACTGTTTTCTGAAGCTCTAGTTAATGCGAAGAGTCAAGTAGGGCAATGTAAGAAGTGTTTTCATTTGACAGCAGGAGAACAATGCGAAATCTGTCTAAACAAACAAAGAAATCAAGACCTCATTTGTGTTGTTGCCGAGTCAAGAGATTTACTTGCCCTAGAGCGAACTCGCGAATACAAAGGTCTTTATCATGTAATTGGTGGACTAATTTCTCCGATGGATGGCATTGGACCAGAAATGCTTGAAATATCAAGTCTCATAAGAAGGGTGGATAAAGAAAATATAAAAGAAGTCATACTTGCTTTAACACCAAGTATTGAGGGCGATACAACTAGTCTTTATGTTGGAAGATTATTAAAACCTTTCACAAAAGTAACTCGAATTGCTTATGGACTTCCTATTGGAAGTGAGTTGGAATATGCGGACGAGGTAACACTTTCGCGTGCCTTAGAAGGACGTAGAGATCTAGATTAATCATCAGAAAAAAATGACCACAACTACAAAAAAAACATCAAAGTACAGCAGCTTCCTTCCAGAAGAACGTTTACCTAATTGGATCAAACCATCTATAGGTAACGCATCTCAATTAGAAAAAGTCCAAAAGCTCGTGAAGGAAAACAGATTACATACAATCTGTGAGGAAGGTAGATGTCCAAACAGAGGTGAATGTTATGCAGCCGGTACTGCTACTTTTTTATTAGGTGGCTCAATCTGTACAAGGAGCTGTGCATTTTGCCAGGTAGAGAAAGGAAAGGCACCCGAGAAAGTAAATATTTTTGAAGCAGAAAAAGTTGCAAAAGCTGTTCAGGTTTTGGATCTCAAATATGTGGTGCTAACCGCAGTCGCGCGAGATGATTTAGCTGATCACGGTGCAAGTCTATTTACAACGACAATGGATGCAATTAGATCATTGAATCCTGATGTCGCAATAGAGGTTCTAACACCAGATTTCTGGGGTGGTAATAACAATGACAATAACGAAAAACAAAAAGAGCGACTTGAAATGGTTCTCTCAGCTGATCCTATTTGCTTCAACCATAATCTTGAAACTGTCAAAAGACTTCAAAGAGAAGTCAGGAGAGGCGCTACTTACGAGCATTCACTAAACCTTCTCAAATCTGCCAGGGAAATTGCTCCAAAGATTCCCACAAAATCAGGAATAATGCTTGGACTCGGAGAAAAATTTCATGAAATAATTCAAACCCTTAAAGACCTTAGAGAAGTCGACTGTCAATATCTGACTATCGGTCAATATTTACGACCTTCACTTGCTCACATTCCAGTCTCTCATTATTGGTCACCTACAAAATTCAATGATTTTGCAGAAATAGCAAAGGAATTAGGCTTTAAGAAAGTAAACAGCGGTCCATTAGTAAGAAGCAGTTACCACGCAAATAACACATTAAATTAGTCTCCTGAAAAAGTTTTAATTACTCGACCAACTCCTATAACTTCTCTCAAGTACTGTCTCACAATTACCTACCATAAATGCACCTGCACCTCCCCATACAAGTCTCAATGGCAAGTCCAAAGGTGAAGATCCAACTGTACGCACAGTATTAAATCCACGCCTACGAAAGTATCGTTGCAAAATTTCATGTTGATTGTTTTCGTCATATATGGCCAACAATCTTGCACTTCGACATGGAGTTTCTTCTAAAGCCCAAGCCATGGTTGCAGTCCAAACCAAATCACCTACTTTAGAATTTGAAGTCTTGCCAACCTTCATAGTATCAAGTTGAAGTCCTTTAGTATTTTGATATGCCCATCCTTTCATTTCACCCAAAAGTTGGATTCTATCCTTACTAATTACTTCACCAACAACTAGTCTAAACGACCAAATATTAAGGGGTCTCCTAACTTGTATTCGCAGCAACAAACCTCTATCAGATGCTTCTTTTTCTATTAGAGTTAACTCAGGTTTAATCATGAGGATGGCCATATAGAATTTTCAGGTAGACGTTTCATTATTTCATCAATTTGACATTGTCTTTCTGCAAATCTAGCTCTATCGCTATCTGAGTATTTATTGACACAAGCCTCACATTGTATGCCTTTAATATACGTTGGTTTTTTCAAATCCTCAGGTGAAATAGGTAATCCACAAGCATGACACATTCTGTATGAACCTGGGGATAGATCGTGATCTAAAGAGACACGTTGGTCAAAAACAAAGCACTCACCGTCCCACAAACTCTTCTCAGGAGCAACATCTTCTAGATATTTGAGTATTCCTCCCTCAAGATGATGTACATCGGAAAAGCCTTCTTCAATTAAATAAGAAGTGGCCTTTTCGCATCTTATTCCACCCGTACAATACATCCCTATTTTCAAAGAGGGATTTTTTTCTATTAAAGGTTTTAAATGCTTTTGAACCCATGCAGGAAATTCACGAAATGAGTTCGTATGGGGATTTAGGGCTCCTGTAAAATTTCCAATTTTGATTTCATACTCATTACGAGTATCAATTACGACACTATCAGGATCATCTAAAAACTCATTCCATTTTTCAGCTTTTATATATTTACCTACAGATTTATTAGGATTAATTTGTTTTAGCCCAATCGTTACGATTTCTTTTTTCTTACGTGCCTTGAAACGTCTGAATGCCTGTTTTTCAGCCCAACTATATTTAACGTTCATATCAGATATCTTTAATAATTGCTTTAATATTCCAAGAAATTCAGTAATCGCCTTTTCAGGTCCACAAACCGTACCATTAAAGCCCTCAGAGGCCATTAAAATAGTACCTTTTATTTCTTTATTCTTTGCTGTTTTCGTCAATTCTTCTTTAATTAAAAGAATATCGTTATCCAAAATTGATAAAAATTTATAAAACGCAGCAACTTTGTATTTAACTTTCTTGAGGCTATCCTCCGTTTTCATAACTAGTTATTCTTGAGTGAAATTCGTATTAATTCCAGCATCAGCTAAAAGCTGTCGATCAGCCTCAACCTCCGGATTACTTGTTGTCAAAAGAGTATCTCCATAGAAGATAGAATCAGCTCCGGATTGTAGACATAGTATCTGAGCTTCCCTACCTAATTGTTGTCTGCCTGCGCTAAGTCTTATTCGACTTTTAGGCATAATGATCCTTGCTGTCGCGACCATTCGAACCATCTCTAATGGATCAATAGAAGACAATCCTTCCAATAGTGTCCCCTCTACGGCAACCAAAGCATTAATGGGAACACTCTCAGGATGTGGATCTAAAGTTGCTAAAACTTTGAGTAAAGAGGCTCTATCAGTCACAGATTCGCCCATCCCAATTATGCCACCACAACAAACTGTTATTCCAGCCATACGTACTCTTCTCAATGTTTCAAGTCGATCTTGATATGTTCTTGTTGAAATAATATTCGAATAATGCTCAGGACTTGTATCTAAATTATGGTTATAGGCTGTTAAACCTGCTTCTGCCAATCTAAGAGCTTGTGAATCAGTAATCATTCCAGCGGTAACACATGCTTCAAGCCCTAGTGCCCTAACACCTCTAATCATTTCAAGCATTGAATCAAATGCGGCTCCATCTTTGATCTCACGCCAAGCCCAACCCATACAAAATCTATCTGCACCTGAATCTTTAGCCGCTCTTGCTCTATCAAGGACCGACTCAACTTGAAGAGCAGGAATAGGTTGAACACTAGTTTCGTTGTGTACAGATTGGGGACAGTATGCGCAGTCTTCTGAGCATCCGCCTGTCTTCACACTTAGAAGAGAAGCAAGTTGAACTTTATAACCTGGATTGTAAGACCTATGTACTATTTGAGCTCTCCACAACAAATCCATCAATGGCAAATCAAGTAACTCTTTGACTTCAGCTAAAGACCAATCATGCCTAATATCTCCTCCTTTTATTGAATTAAAATCTAAAGATGATTCATCTTTTAAAGTGGATTTATTTGATTCCTGAACATTAGAATTAATTAGAGTCATAAAAAGATTTGAATATAAAAATTTAATTGCTATTTAGTTTTAGCTGATAATCTATAAAAAATCATAGATCTAAAGATATTCAATTAGATTAGTTATACTCCTCCAAATCTCCTTCTTCTAGATTGATAGTCAAGTAGTGCCTTTGTAAGAGTATCCTGATTAAAATCCGGCCAAAATACATCTGTGACATGTATCTCAGCGTAAGCTAATTGCCACAAAAGAAAATTACTTATTCTTTTTTCACCACTAGTTCTAATAAGTAAGTCTGGATCGGACTCATTAGCTGTAAACAATTCAGAAGCAAATACATTTTCATCTATCAAAGAAGGATCTAATTCACCTTTAACTGAACGTTCTGCCAACTTTTGGGCAGCTCGAACTAATTCCCGCCGTCCCCCGTAATTAGTGCATACATTAAAATGAATGCCTTTATTATTAGAAGTTGATTCAACCGACTCTTTTATTAAGTCTTTCAATGCAATTGGTAATGGGTCAAGATCACCCATGAAATTAATTTTTACTTCTTCGAGTTTTAAATTAGTCAATTCACGTTTAAGAACACTTTCAAAAAGTGTCATTAAGAAATTTACTTCTTCACGAGGTCTGGACCAATTTTCAGTTGAGAAAGCGTAAACAGTTAATGCTCCTATTCCCCAATTAGCACACAAATGCAAAGTGGTTTTTAGAGCCTCAACCCCAGCTGTATGACCAAGCGACCTTGGCAAACCCTTTGCTTTCGCCCACCTACCATTTCCATCCATAATTACCGCAATATGATGGGGCATACGAAGATGATCCAAATCTTTAGGCAATGGGGATACCTTTCGAAAATTATCGGCGCTTACTACAGAAGGGTATGTCAATTCAAAGACTCCTTGCTGTCATTAATTTTGCCAAGATTAACTCTTGATTGAGCAACTTTAGTTTCAATAGTAGAAGAAGTTGTTTTCAATGAAGAATTAATGCTGGTTGACTTTGATCCAGTTACATTTGAAGGATCCAACAATTCTTTCAGAAGGTCAAGTAATCGACTGCTTGTAATAGGTCTCTCTAGTCGTCCTTGACTAGCTAAGGATAACGTACCTGATTCTTCTGAAACTACAACACAAATACATCTATCAAATCGTTCGGTTATACCAAGAGCTGCCAAGTGCCTAGTTCCGTATCTACTAATTCCTTGCCTTGAAAGAGGCAAAATCACCCCTGCTGAAATAATTCTATTTCCCTTTACTAAAACAGCTCCATCATGAAGAGGAGTATCAGCTGCAAAAAGATTTAATAACAATTCAGAGGATAATTGAGCATCAATGGGAACTCCAGGGAAAAGGAAATCTTCAGGGCGTAAATCACTTCCCATATCAACAACAATTAATGCTCCTTTTCTATTTTGTGATAATCGACCTGCGGCTTCAGTTAATTGAGCAAAAGTATTAGAACTTGCTCTAAATTCTTTTTGAGTATTTCCAAGAATCACAGCTAGTCGTCCAGTACCTAATAATTCCATTAATCTCCTTAATTCACCTTGCCATAAGATTGCCAAAGATAATGAGCAGGCCAAAACTAAGGCATCAACAAGTTTTGAGGTAATTGGTAAGTTTGCAAACCTCTGAACGAACCAAGCTAATGAAACCAAAAAGAGGTAACCCCTTAAAAGCCATAACGTCCTTTGCTCTTTAACTCTTGTAAAAAGAAGAACTCCAAGAGAAGAAGCAAACAATACATCAAGGAGAACACGCAAGTTTACAAGCCACCAGAAATTCACTCCTGTATCCCAACGTTATTTCAACTTACCTAATTCTTGGTAATAAAGCGATCAGGTAATACATCTAATTGCAATAGATCTTCAGGAAGTTCTCTCCTTTGAATCAATTCGGACGAACCTTTCCCAACCAAAATTGTCGCAGGTCTAGGTATTCTGTTGTAATTGGAACTCATCGAATAGTTATACGCTCCTGTTCCAAACACAGCAAGAAAATCTCCACTATCACAAGACGGAAGAAGAAAATCTTTCAACAAAACGTCTCCTGACTCACAATGCTTACCAGCGATAGTAACTTTTTCAAAATTTGGTTTTAAAGGTTTATCTACTAAACAGGCACTATATTCAGACTGATAAGTTATTGGTCGAGGATTATCACTCATTCCTCCATCTACGGATAAATAAGTTCTAACACCTGGAACAACTTTTTTTGCTCCTATCTTGTATATAGTGAGTCCAGAGTTAGCGACAAGAGATCTTCCAGGTTCACACATCAATCTTGGCAAATCTAGATTTCTTTCCCTGCAGGCCTTAAGAACAGCATTAGCAATAACTTCAACCCATTTTTCAATAGAGGGAGGATTATCTTCTTGAACATATTTGATCCCGAGACCTCCACCAACATTCAGATCAGTTATTGGATGACCAATTTTCTTAGCAAGTTTTAAAGCATCAGCCATAACACCAGCAAGATCAATATGGGGTTGTACCTCAAAAATTTGAGACCCTATATGTGCATGCAAACCAGTTAATTTTGCCCAGTCATATGTTTTTAATTCTTCTAAAACTGACTTGAGCTCATCTGGGTCAAAGCCAAATTTACTATCTAAATGTCCAGTCCTAATATATTCATGCGTATGGCATTCAATTCCTGGAGTAAACCTCAACATTAACTTTGCTGGTTTTTTATCAGAGGCAATATTTTTTAATAGCTCAATATCATGATAATTATCTAAAACAATCGTCACATTATTTTTGTAGGCAAAATTCAATTCATTCTGAGATTTGTTATTTCCATGAAAAACCATATCTTTCCCTTTTAAACCTCCCTTTAAGGCAGTTAGTAATTCACCTTCTGATACTGCATCCAGTCCAAAACCCTCAGAGGCAATAACTGCACAAACAGCCAGAGAGCTATTCGCTTTTGAAGCATAAAGAGGAAGTGATTCACCTGGATAATGTTTTTTCAAAGAAGAAAAATAAGTTTTGCATGCAGTCCTAAGTGACAACTCATCAAGAACATAAAGAGGTGTGCCATATTTTTTCGCGAGGTCACTAAGTTGACATCCCCCAACAACTAATTTTTTATCGTTATTAACTTCAGAAGAGATAGGGGCTATATTTCGATTTGGACTATCTATATCGATATTGGGTTCAAAAGCCTTTGATCCGTGCATTGAAGTTTTTTAATTTAATGTTTAGCCAATCTAGAGATCAATCGACCAATTAGTATTCTTGTTAAAGAAAGAGAGATTAATTAATAGTTAGATATGAATCTCACAATAATTCAACTTGAGATTATCCATTTAAATGATTGCGTGGAACTTGACCAAAAATCATTAAGTGGTCTATGGACAAAATCTCAATGGGAAAAAGAACTTACTAACCCTAAAAGAATTTGTCTAGGGATCATAGATTTGGAAACAAAAAAGATTTTAGGCATATGTTGCGCTTGGCTAGTAATAGACGAGTTACACGTAACTTTTATAGCGGTTCATCCTTTACATCAAAGGAAAGGTCTAGGAAAATTTCTCTTATCAGACTTAATCAAACGTTCAAAATCACTTCAAACAAATCAGATACATTTAGAGGTTAAAAAGAATAACGAGCCTGCTAAAGCTTTTTACAAATCCATGGGGTTCAAAACGATAGGAAATAGATCTAATTTTTATAAAGATGGAAGTGATGCTCTTCTTTTTAATAAAGAAACCAATAACAAATCACAAAATCAATAATTAAGTACGGTTTACCGAAATCGAAAACCAAATAAATAGGTCATTCTTTGCATCAATTAATACTTTTAATTATTTTTCAACGAAAACATAATATTTACCCTTTATAAAAAAAAACCTAACCATACACATTTCACACTTAACCCTGATAAATTGGGTTAAATAGTTAATGGTAAAAGTTAAATGTTTGAGAGGTTTACAGAAAAAGCTATAAAAGTGATCATGCTTGCCCAAGAAGAGGCACGACGACTTGGGCATAATTTTGTTGGAACAGAACAAATCCTTTTAGGGCTAATAGGAGAAGGTACTGGTGTAGCAGCTAAAGTTCTAAAATCTATGGGCGTTAACTTAAAAGATTCAAGGGTAGAAGTTGAAAAAATAATAGGAAGAGGTTCTGGATTCGTAGCTGTTGAAATTCCCTTCACTCCAAGAGCAAAAAGAGTACTAGAACTTTCATTAGAAGAAGCCCGTCAACTGGGTCATAATTACATTGGCACCGAACATCTTTTGCTTGGACTCATTAGAGAAGGTGAAGGAGTTGCAGCAAGAGTTCTAGAGAATTTAGGCGTTGATTTAACTAAAGTCAGAACACAAGTTGTAAGAATGCTTGGTGAAACCGCAGAAGTCACAACAGGAGCAGGTTCGTCTAAAGGATCAGCTAAAACGGCAACACTTGACGAATTTGGAACAAACCTTACTCAATTAGCTAGTGAATCAAAGCTAGACCCAGTAGTTGGAAGACATTCAGAGATTGATCGTGTAATCCAAATACTTGGAAGAAGGACAAAAAACAATCCTGTTTTGATTGGAGAGCCAGGAGTGGGAAAAACAGCAATAGCTGAAGGACTTGCTCAAAGAATTCAACAAGGGAACATACCTGACATACTTGAGGAAAAAAGAGTTTTAACTCTTGATATTGGATTACTAGTAGCTGGAACCAAATATAGAGGTGAATTCGAAGAAAGGTTAAAAAAAATAATGGAAGAAATTAAATCTGCTGGGAACGTAATTTTAGTTATTGATGAAGTTCATACATTAATTGGAGCAGGCGCTGCTGAAGGAGCTATTGACGCTGCAAACATATTAAAACCAGCTTTAGCGAGAGGAGAACTTCAATGTATTGGAGCCACAACCTTAGATGAATATCGTAAGCATATTGAAAGAGATGCTGCTTTAGAGCGAAGATTCCAACCTGTAATGATTGGAGAGCCTTCAATCAAAGATACAATTGAAATCCTTAAAGGGTTAAGAGAAAGATATGAACAACATCACAGATTGAAGATTACTGATGAAGCTCTTGACGCTGCAGCCAATCTTGGTGACAGGTATATCTCTGATCGTTTTCTACCTGACAAAGCAATAGATCTTATAGACGAAGCAGGGAGCAGGGTCAGGTTACTAAACTCCAAATTGCCTCCTGAAGCTAAAGAAGTTGATAAAGAGTTAAGGAAAATACAAAAGAGTAAAGAAGAAGCAGTAAGAGATCAAAATTTCACCGAAGCGGGAGAGCTTAGAGAAAAAGAAGTTGAATTGCGAGATAAAATTAGAAACCTATTACAGAACATAAGACAAAAAGCTTCATCAAATGAGAACAAAGATCTAAATAATAATCCAGAGATAAACAATGAAACTTCTGACCAAGAAATCTCTCAGTCTAATGATTTAAAAGTTTCTCAACCAACAGTTAATGAAGAAGATATTGCTCATATTGTTGCATCCTGGACAGGCGTTCCCGTGCAGAAATTAACTGAAAGTGAATCAGTCAAACTTCTAAACATGGAAGATACATTGCATCAAAGACTTATTGGTCAAGATGAAGCTGTTAAAGCTGTTTCTAAAGCAATTAGGAGAGCGAGAGTAGGCCTTAAAAATCCAAATAGACCAATTGCTAGTTTTATTTTTTCTGGTCCAACGGGAGTGGGGAAAACTGAACTTACTAAAGCACTAGCCGCCTATTTCTTCGGTAGTGAAGAGGCCATGATTCGACTAGATATGTCTGAATTCATGGAAAGACATACTGTTAGTAAATTAATAGGTTCTCCTCCTGGCTACGTAGGTTTTAATGAAGGTGGACAACTAACAGAAGCTGTTAGAAGAAGACCTTATACGGTTGTCTTGTTTGATGAAATAGAAAAAGCACATCCTGATGTGTTTAATCTTCTACTTCAATTACTAGAGGAAGGAAGATTAACCGATTCAAAAGGAAGAACAGTTGATTTCAAAAACACTTTAATAATTATGACCTCAAATATTGGTTCTAAAGTTATAGAGAAAGGTGGTGGCGGATTGGGATTTGAATTCTCAGGAGAGAATTTAGAAGACACTCAATACAATAGAATTAAATCATTAGTCAATGAAGAGCTAAAACAATATTTCCGTCCTGAATTTCTCAATAGATTAGATGAAATAATTGTTTTCAGACAACTCTCAAGAAACGAAGTCAAAGACATCGCAGAAATAATGTTGAAAGAAGTATTCTTGAGGATAAAAGAGAAAGGAATATCATTGACGGTGTCAGATGATTTCAAAGAAAGGCTTGTTGAAGAAGGATACAATCCTTCTTATGGAGCAAGACCTTTGAGAAGGGCGGTAATGAGGTTATTGGAAGATAGCCTTGCTGAAGAAGTTTTATCTGGAAGAATAAAGGATGGAGACAAAGCGGAGGTGGATATTGATGAAAGCAAAAAAGTAATTGTTAAACATCTTGGAAAAGATAGTTCCAAACCAGAATTAGCAAGCGCAGCCGTATAACTTACTAGATAGCAAAGTTTCATGTCTATAAATAACCACAGCATTTCACCTTCAAAGGTCGTTAGAGGGAAAGGGGCATGGATGAAATCTTTGGATCTAATAACTAAATTATGCAAAAGGCCTTTAATAATAGGTAGAAGTAGCTCTACAAAAAAAATAAGAACTTCATTAAAAAAAGATCTTTTTTTAAAAGGTATTCAATCAGTATCTCTTGAGTTAAATCATGATTGTTGTGAATTAGATATTCAAAAAGCATGCTTAACCTCTAAAAACAACAAATGCGATGGGATTATTGCTGCAGGAGGTGGGAAGGTTCTTGACGCAGGAAAACTAATTGCTGATTTGCTTGATATCAATTGTATAACTGTTCCATTGAGTGCATCCACATGTGCTGGATGGACTGCTTTATCTAATATTTATACTCCTGATGGGAAATTTGTAAAAGATGTAACTCTAAAAAGATGTCCAAACTTATTAATCTTTGATCACACAATTGTTAGATCCGCCCCACCAAGAACACTTGCTAGCGGAATGGCAGATGCTGTCGCAAAATGGTACGAGTCGTCCTTAACAAGCAATAAGAGCCAAGATGGATTTGTACAGCAAGCAGTTCAGATGGCTCGGGTCTTACGCGATCAATTATTTTTAAATGGTCATAAGGCATTCTTAGATCCACTAAGTAATTCTTGGGAAACTGTTGCAGAAGGATGTGCATTAACTGCGGGAATAATAGGAGGACTTGGGGGTGCCAAATGCAGAACAGCCGCAGCGCATCCTATCCATAATGGATTAACACAACTTGCATACACAAACAAACCACTTCATGGAGAGCTTGTTGGATTTGGGTTGCTAGCACAATTACATCTAGAAGAGAAAAATTCAAATAGTCAATTACCTAAACAAGCCAAGTCACAACTTATAGATTTCTTCTCTAAACTAAATCTTCCAATTTCAATTGAGTCTATTTGTCTTAGAAATACAACCTCGAATGAACTATATAAGGCATGTAAATTTGCCTGTAATAATGACTCTGATATTCATCAATTACCCTTCCCAATAAGTGAAGAAGATGTTTTCAATGCAATTCAAAGTTTACAATCCTTGTCTACAAACTATAAAATGTGAATAAACAATACTTAAGAGAATTGAATAAAGAAATAAATAAAACTATTGATAAAACAAATGCTACAAAAGCATATATAAATGAAATAAAAGACCAAATTATTGACAAGCAAGCACGTAAACTTTTTGAAGATCTTAAATGGATAAAACTAGAAGATTTTTCACCAAATAAATCTGATTTGTTCCCAACAGTTTTAACAGGCACAGGAGAACAAATAATTCTCATTCATGGTTTCGATAGCTGCTTTCTTGAATATAGACGTCTCACACCTTTTCTAAAAAATAATAATCAATTAATCATTCCAGATCTATATGGGTTTGGTTTTTGCCCTAGATCTAGTGGGAACAAATATGGATTTAAATATTTAATGAAGCATTTAACTTCTGTGTTGAACTATTATTTTAACAACAAACCTATAGGACTAATAGGTGCCTCAATGGGCGGAGCTTTAGCTCTAGAGCTCGCAAGAAAAAATCCAAAAAAGGTCAATAATTTACTACTTTTATCACCAGCAGGCTTAGCAGGTAAAAACCCAAAGATTCCATGGCCATTAAATCATTTTGGGGCTTTTTTCCTTAGTCAACCTTTTGTTCGCAGAGGATTGTGTAGACAGGCATTCTCCGAGCCAAGCGATAATGTGGGGCCCGCAGAAGAACAAATCGCCTCAATACATTTAAAAGTCCCTGGCTGGCAATCATCTCTAGCTGATTTTGCGGCTGATGGAGGAGTTTCAGGTTGCGGACTACCAAAGCCAACTCAACCTCTAAAAATAATTTTAGGAAAATATGACAGAATTATTCCTAAGGATGAAAAAGAAGAAACCAAAAGGAACTATAACTCCAACATAGAAATAGCTAATAATTCAGGTCATCTTCCACATTTAGAAGAGCCCAAATTGGTTGCTGAAGCTTGGGAAAAACTCAAGCAATCAAATGAGATCTAACCACATTAAAAAAAAAGGGATTCTTGCTACATTATTAGAACAAGGTATAAGGATATTACTGATAAAAGAGTGTAAAGAGATTAGCAATATTAAAATAGACATCATCTCGACTTCTACTGAAATCATTAAAGGTGAAATACGTAAAATTACTATCATTGCTGAACATATTAATTATAAAGACTTCTTATTTGATAAAGTTCAGTTAGAATCTAATCATCTAAAAATCAATTTTAAATTAACAACCAAAGAATTATATTTTAAAAATAATCCGATAATAAAATTCAAGATTTCCTTATCTCAGGATTTACTCAAAAAAGTTTTATTATCTAACAAATGGAATTATATAGGAGATATGATAAGCAAGGAAATATTAAATCAAGATAAATTAGAAGATATAAAAATAGAAGATGGGAAATTAGTAATTGAATCTTCAGAAAAGAATAAAACTATTAATGAGAGTGCGATGATTGAGATCAAAACAGATAAAGGTAAAATCTATTTTAAAAATAAAACACATAACAAAATTATTCAGATTCCAATTGAAGAAAAAATATATATTAAAAAGGCAAGTATAGAAGATAATATAATTAACATACTTGGAAGTTCATCCATTAGTTTTTAATTTTTCAAGGAATAATTAATGGTGATAATAAAATTACTATATAGAATACAATTGCTGGTGTAAATAAATAGCTATCTATTCTATCAAGAATTCCCCCATGACCAGGTAAAAAATTACCTGAATCTTTCAATCCAGCATTCCTTTTCAGCATTGATTCCGTAAGGTCTCCAACAAGAGAACACAAAGCTACTAAAACACCTATAAATATTCCAATTAATATTCCAAATTCCCATCTTAGTAGATATCCAAAATAAGCTCCTATTAACACTGAAAATAATAGTCCACCAATAACACCCTCAATAGTTTTAGAAGGTGAAATCGGGGATAAAGAGTGATTGCCAAACTTCTTGCCAACAAAATAAGAGCCAATATCAAATCCAACGATCATAAAACATGTAGAAAAAGTTATCAACATACCAAAAGTTATAGATGATGACCAATCAATGGGAATCAAACTGAAGTTATTTGTTAAATCAGTCTCTAAAAGATTTCTTAACTTAATCCAATGACTTGGTAAAAAACCTAAATAAAACAATCCGAATATTGATGCCGCCACATCTGCAATGGAACCAGTAACAGGTTGGAGTAACAACCAGCCACAAATAGCAGCACCAGATAATGGCAAAATAGCGTCAGATATTTCAATAGATATATATCCTTGAGACGATAATTGCGTTAAGAAAAGTAATATCTGACAGGCTAACAATGTTGTCTTAGTCGCTGGTCTTATCCCAGTAAATTCTGCCATCCGAAAGAACTCTAGAAGAGCCAAGTGAACAATTAAACTTATTGAAATAGAAAACCACCAATCACCAAGAGAGACTATTAAAAACCCAAAAGCCCCAACGATAAGTCCACTTAATAATCTCTTTTTCGAAGCAGCTAAAAACATTAAATTAAGTAAAAAAATATAGCTTTCTTTTGAAAAACATACTTTAAACGCTTTGTTAATAATAATTTCTACTATAGCTGATGAGTAGATTTTATTAATCAAGAAATAACTCTTACAAAATCAGAAATTTGTTCTGGCCAAAAGCATTTTTGCTCTATCAACCAATCAACACGAGCTTCGTCCAAAATCTCGCCAGGAATCAATAAAGGTATTCCAGGAGGATAAGGACAAACCATCTCAACAGAAATTCTTCCAGTAGCATCTTTTAGATTTACCTTCTCAAAATTCGATCCCCAAGAATAAGAACATGGCTTGTATGGCTTAGAAACAATATTGAAGGGTGGTCTCTTGAAAGAAAAAGGTTTTTGTTGGCCAAATGATGTAAGGATTTCATTCCAAATTCTTACAAATCTTTTTCCTAATCTCTTGTGAGATGAAAGCCCAAGACAAAAAGTTAACGTGCCTGGCTCTGCCAATTCACCAATTATTCTTTTTTTTATAAAACTTTTATCAACTTCAATACCACTCAAACCAAATTTTGATGTGTGAAGAATAATTCTTAATGGGTCACTGTTTTCAAGAAGAGGTACTTCTTTATCAATCAAAAATTCTTTTAATAACTCAGCTTCTTCTATGCGGGATTTCAATTTCTTTAATCCTTTAGATTCAATAAGTTCTTTTATTGAACTTTCACAAGAAGCTAACAACAAAGAGCTTGGACTTGAAGTTTGAAGCAACTCAATACTTCTCTCTATTTTATATGGATCAACCTTGTCACCTTGCGACCATAAAACTGCACATTGAACCAATCCTGGTGCAGATTTATGTAGAGAGTGAACAACAAGATCTGCCCCAAAAAAAATAGCAGACTTAGGAAAATCTGGTCTTATTTGACTGATTAGATAAGCACCATGTGCCTCATCAACCAATACTGGCAAAGAATGTGAATGAATCTCCTGAATCAGAGATTCCACATTTGCAGAATATCCTTGATATGTGGGGTTAACTAAAACCACCCCCGCTATGTCTTCATCAAGTTCTTTTGCTTTTTGTAAAACCCTCTGAAGCCACTTTCTATCAAAAACTGAGGCATGTCCTCTGTCAGTTAAATAAGGGACATCAAAAAGTAACGGTATTAAGCCTCCAAAAAGGCATGCTTGAATACAGCTTTTGTGTATATTCCTTGGCATTAGAACAGATTGACCAGGGCGAGCTAGAGCAAGCAATGAACTCTGTAGCAAACCCGTCGCACCGTTAACTCCATACCAACATCTATCAACACCTACTTCATAAGCAGAAGACTTTTGACTTTCTGCTATTGCTCCTTCACTAATCAAAGGGCCACCAATCTCAAAAAGCTCAGGCAAATCCCAAACACCTGGTCTTTGCTTCAGTAGTTTTTTTATCTTTTTTGGAAGAGCATTTCCTCTTCCATGGGCTGGCAAGAAAAGATTTTCGCTTCTATTAGTAGAAAGCAAGTTTAATAGCCCCATAGAGCAAAAGGATTACCTAAAATCAATTTAGTTAAATTAATCAGTAAGCAAATCAAAAGATCTTCATAGGTGGGCAGCTAAAAGAACTTATTATGTATCCATGAAATACGATTTCAAAAGAGATTTAATCTGGTTAATTTCAAGGCCATGGATTCTTGTGCCTAGGTTTATTCAGATAGTTGGTGCAATATCACTTCTCTTAGCAAGACTTATTTTTCAAGGTACAAGCAAAGACGAAAAAACTCAGAAGAATCTAGCAAAATTTCTACTTAAAACTCTTATTGGTCTTGGTCCCTGTTTCATAAAAGTAGGACAAGCACTTTCAACTAGACCAGATCTAATAAGAAAAGATTGGCTGGAAGAATTAACAAACCTACAAGATAATTTACCCTCATTTTCTCATGAGAAAGCACTTGAAATTATTGAAAATGAGCTAGGAAGACAAGCAAATGAACTTTTTGAAGAATTCCCATCTAATCCAATAGCCTCAGCTAGTCTTGGTCAAGTTTATAAAGCAAAACTAACTAGCAATTATTGGGTTGCAGTAAAAGTCCAGAGGCCTCATCTAATTTTTAACATTAGAAGAGATCTCGTGATTATAAAAATACTTGGAGTTCTTAGTGCACCAATACTTCCATTAAATCTTGGATTCGGATTAGGTGAAATAATAGATGAGTTTGGAAGAAGTTTATTTGACGAAGTTGATTACAAAAAGGAAGCTAATAATGCTGAAAAATTTTCTAACCTGTTCCATAATAACGCCTCAGTAACGATTCCAAAAGTAGAAAGACATTTATCCTCTGTAAAGGTTTTAACCACAAGCTGGATTGATGGCACAAAGTTAAAAGATAGAGATGAATTAGTTCTAAATAATTTAAATCCATCAAAAATTATTAGAACTGGTGTTATAAGTGGAATTCAACAATTATTGGAATTTGGATACTTCCATGCTGATCCTCATCCAGGAAATATGTTTGCTCTTGAAGGTGACAATGGTGATTTAGGAAATATAGCCTATGTAGATTTTGGAATGATGGACTCAATTTCAGAGGAAGATAGATTAACTCTTACTGGTGCAATTGTTCACTTGATAAATAATGATTTTCATGCTGTTGCAAAAGATTTTCAAAAGCTAGGATTTTTAAATGAAGCAGAAGACCTTAAACCTCTTATACCTGTATTAAAAGAAGTACTTGGAAGTGCAATAGGTAAAGATGTTGCTTCTTTTAATTTCAAAGAAATTACCAACAAATTTTCCGAATTAATGTTTGATTACCCTTTCAGAGTGCCTGCAAGATTTGCTTTGATTATAAGAGCAGTAATCAGTCAAGAAGGACTTGCTCTTCGCTTAGATCCTGATTTTAAGATTATAGATTTAGCTTATCCTTACGTAGCGAAAAGATTACTTACTTCAGATACTAATGAGATGGTTAATATATTATTAGACGTTATATTTGATCAGAATGGTCACATTAGAGTTGAGAGAATAGAAAATTTATTTGATGTACTAGTTCAAGACTCAAGCACACCTGCAAAAGAACTAATTCCAGTAGCAGGAGCAGGTCTTAAGCTCTTAACTAGCTCTAGAGGTTCATTAATAAGGAAAAACTTATTAATGAGTATTATTAAAGATGAAAGAATAGATACAAAAGATATGAAACAACTAATCAAACTAGTCAGAAAAACATTCAATCCACTAAAAATGGCTTCAAGTCAAAAAAAACAAAATAATACACAAGTTGCGTAGATGATTTTTATAAAATATAATACCAAAGATTTTAATAGAAGTTGAAAAATGATCAATAGCAATATTCAAAATATAATCACATTTATTTTGATTAGCATAGATGATGCAAATATAGATGAATTCATTTCCGAGTATCAAGGAATAAAGCCAATTGAGGATCCTATTTTTTGGTTGTCCTTTGGTGCATTCATTTGTCTTATGTCAGGATTAATATTTGCCGACATAATGAAATCAAAACTATATAATTGGACAGAAAAAAAGATTTCACCTACCCCCCTAGAGAACCCTAGAACAATATCAAGTTGGTTTTCATTCTTCACAGGACTAACAATTATTTTCGTAAGTGCCCTAAGCATTATAAACTTTTCTATTATTAAATCTTTAATATTTTCTTCGTTAATCTCAATAATTTTCGGAGTAAGCATGTGGAAAGCTATTAAAGATTTATTAACCCAAGTAGAAGCGGGAACAGTTAAAGAAATAGATGAATTTTTCTAATATGAATAAATTATATATAGTGTTTTTTATACTAATCTAATATATAAATGACCACAAAGTAAGAGATAGTGTCACTCAATAGATTACAAAAAATAATATCTAATTCTGGTCTTTTATCAAGACGGAAAGCTGATTTACTAATAAAACAAGGTAGAGTAACTTTGAATGGAAGGAAAGCTATTCTTGGAGAGAAAGCAGATCCTATCTCTGATCAAATATTAATTGACGGTAGAGAGTTACCTAAGAAGCTAAATCATAAAGTTTTTCTTTTAAATAAACCTTATGGAGTCATCTCTAGTTGCCAAGATAATCATGGAAGGAAAACCGTTTTAAGTTTACTTCCATCGCACTTACGTTATGGAATACATCCTGTGGGAAGGTTGGATTTTGATAGCAGAGGAGCCATTCTATTGACCAATAATGGAGACTTAACGCTAAGACTTACACATCCAAAGTACTCCCACACCAAAACATATCTAGTTTGGGTAAGAGGTCAGCCAACTCAATCGATATTAGATAATTGGAGAAGAGGAATTTTACTTGATGGCAAAAGGACAATGCCGGCGAGAGTAGAAGTTTTGAATAAATTTAATCGTAAGACTCTTCTTAAAGTGATTCTAAAAGAAGGACGCAATCGTCAAATTCGCAGAATAGGAAATCTAATTGGACATCCAGTTCAAGATTTGCAAAGAATCTCGATCTCAAATATAAACTTAAATGGACTACAAGAAGGGAAATGGCGAGAATTAAAGACAAAGGAATGGATTTCAATTATTAATTGAAAATATTTACATTTTATGTCATTAAATTTTCCCTTCAAAAAATCATCATCAGAATTATCACATCAAGCTGATAAACCTGATCCTAATAATGATTTTTCTGAGGCACTTAATTTATTTAAAACTCAGAGAGAGAAATCTGGAATTTCATTAGATCAACTATCAAAGGAGACAAAAATCTCGAGGAATGTTCTTATAGCAATTGAAAATGGATGGAAAAAATATTTACCAGAAACAACCTATTTAATTTCAATGATCAAAAGTCTTGAAATTAAGCTTAATTTAGAAAGAGGAAGTCTGAAGGGTTTATTAGTGCAAAAAGTTAGTAACAAAAATATATCTGGGTTTAAATTTAATTTTATAAATATAGACTTTCTTAATAGCTGGGTTGGAAGCTTGTTGTATATTATCTTTATGTTTTTATCTATATTAGCTCTTAATAGTCAGCAAAGATATCTTATAAAAATAAATAGTGTTTCGACAGAACCTATAATCATAGAGAAGACTATTATAAGAAATGAGAATATAATTAATAATCAAAAATAAAAGTAACTTTATCTTCTATTTTCTTTAGCTAAATCACCATACCTTTTTAAAACTTCTTGGATATTCGAATCATCTCCAGATAATCTCCATGACCAATTGTTTTCTATTGTGCCAGGTTTATTTAATCGAGCACTATCATCAAGATTTAACAAATCTTGCATAGGCGATACAAATAATTTGGCTTTAGTTTCCATGCCAATTCGAATCAATTCCCAAGATGTAAAATTCTCATCATCAATAATTCTCTCTTTGATTAGTTCTTTTCTATCTTGACCCATTTCTCTCCACCAGCCTTGAGAAGTTGAATTATCATGAGTCCCTGTATAAACAATCCAGTTTTCATCTTTAATATTCTCTGGCAAATAGGGATTATCTAAATTTCCATCAAAAGCAAATTGAAGTATCTTCATTCCTGCTAACTCATAATCATCGCGTAACTTTTCAACTTTTGATGTTATGAGACCTAAGTCTTCCGCAACTAAAGGGAGCGAACCACTGCAATCTTTTTTGATTAAACGTAGTATATCTCTCCCAGGGGAAGGCAGCCAAAAACCATTCTCAGCTGTTTTATCTTTACCAGGAATAGCCCAAAAAGCTTCAAGAGCACGAAAATGGTCAAGACGTAAATAATCAGCCTGTTCTAGATGTCTTGAAATTCTTTTTCTCCACCAGCTAAACTTGCTAGCTTTGTGCCTGCTCCAACGATAAACAGGGTTTCCCCAAAGCTGCCCGGTCTCAGAGAAATAATCAGGCGGCACACCACTTTGGAGGAATGTATCTGAATTATTTAAAATAGAAAATAATGATCGATTACTCCATACATCAGCACTATCTTTTGATACATAAAAAGGGACGTCTCCAAACAAAAAAATTCCAAGATTTTTTGCAAGTTTTCTGATTGATTTCCATTGCCTATCCAAATGCCATTGGAGCAGATTATGACCTAACAATTCTCTCTGGTTATTTTTTTTCCAATTTGCTAATTCTTTCTTATCGCGAACTGCATATTTATCTGGCCATTGCCACCATGGAAGATCATTGTATTGAATTTTTAGTTCCATAAATATAGAATGATCATCCAACCAAAATTGCCTTGAGCACCATATTTCGAATTCTTCTTGAATAGTACTATTCTGTTCGTCCCAACAATCAACCAAAGAAGAACGTAAGGAACTAACTCTTGAATTAGCTAATTGAAAATCAACTCTATTGCCAAAACACTCATTTTCAGAAGAAAACTTTTCTAGATGATTAGCTAAAAAGCCATCTCTAATCAAATCATTTTGATCAAGGAAACATGGATTAAAAGCAAAACTTGATGGAGAGCTATAAGGAGAGCCAAATGAATCAGTGGGAGCAAGAGGTAAAAACTGCCAAACTCCTATCCCAGACACAGCAAGTTCATTAAGCCATACTCGAGCAGGCTTACCAAAACTACCGCAGACAGGACTATCAGGTAATGAGGTTGGATGAAGAAGGATTCCTGAATTTCTTTCCAATTTCACTTTTTTTATCTCTTAAAAATACGAAATAAATACTAATAATTCTTTTTTTTTTATTAAATTCAAAATGGATTCCATTGTAAAAAGGAAAATCTTTTTCTTAAAATCAAAAAAATAAATTTAGTAACTAGATATTAACAAATCTATTAACAATCTAAACATTTATATAAAAAACAAAATTTTCTTCTTCATTTAAATAAATTGCTAAATGAATTTATATCCAAGAATAGCATTTTCTACTTGCAAACCTTAATAAACTTTCAAACCAGACAGTCCCCACTAGGTAAGGTTCTCCTAAGATTATATGTTTTTTCTTCAGAAACAACTCTTGATCGAAAGTCCCAAGTACCTAAATAAAGCTCCCTTTAAATGTGTGTTTTCAACAGAATCTCCGTCAAAAATCTTTAAGCCTTTACCTGAAGTCAAATTATTAATGTTTTCAAAAGAAAATTCTTCAGATAAATATCTTTTACTCAACCACCCAAAACAGAAGACAGGACAATGGTTTACCGTTTCAAGAGAGAAAATAAAAACTTTTAAGAAAAAATTTAAAAAAGCTTTTATATGATCATTGATCAACATAACGGTAGATTGGTAAATATTATTTCTTGCTTGCGGTGGAACCGTGACCAGTTTTATTACTGCAGCGCATCCTGAGCCTACTAGTCTCAAGCATGACACTAATAGACTCAGATTAATTAGTGGGACATCAAATACAGCATTAGCAAGAGAAATCGCGACTTATATGGGCATAACAAATGTCCCTCTAGTTTCAAAAAGGTTCGCGGATGGAGAGCTCTATGTTCAAATACAGCAATCAATCAGAGGGTGTGATGTTTTTCTCATACAACCAACCTGTGCTCCTGTTAATGACAGTTTAATGGAGCTTATGATTATGGTGGATGCTTGCAAAAGAGCATCTGCTCGACAAATTACAGCTGTAATTCCATATTTTGGTTACGCAAGAGCAGACAGGAAGACAGCAGGGAGAGAGTCAATAACTGCAAAACTTACCGCAAATATTCTTGTCAAATCAGGAGTAGATAGAGTACTAGCAATGGATTTACATTCGGCACAAATCCAAGGTTATTTCGATATTCCCTGCGATCACATTTATGGATCACCGGTTTTAGTTGATTATCTATCAACTATGAAACTTGATGAAATTGTTGTCGTCTCTCCTGATGTAGGAGGTGTAGCCAGAGCAAGGGCTTTTGCTAAGCAAATGAAAGATTCACCTCTAGCCATTATTGACAAACGTCGCTCAGGGCATAATGTTGCTGAAAGCCTCACCGTTATTGGGGAAGTCTCTGGCAAAACAGCAATATTGATTGATGACATGATTGACACTGGCGGTACTATTTGCGCAGGAGCTGAATTGCTTAGAAAAGAGGGCGCAAAAAAAGTTATTGCATGTGCATCTCATGCTGTTTTCTCTCCTCCTGCTTACGAAAGACTTTCCAAAGAAGGCCTTTTTGAACAAGTGATTGTCACTAATAGTATCCCCGTACCAAATAATCTACATTTCTCTCAATTAAAGGTCTTGTCAGTTGCAAATATGCTTGGAGAAGCCATATGGAGAATTCATGAAGAAAGTTCTGTCAGCTCAATGTTCAGATGATTTCCTAAATTTATTTCAAAATTAGTTCCACTACCTCTCTTGTATTTGAGGATATATTTGCTTTATTTAATTTTAATATTGATGTATACATTCCTTCCTTATTTTTATCTATATAGGTTTTCCATTTACTGAAAACTTTTACCATTCTTGAAGCTGTTATTGGATTAATTTTATCTACCTCAATTAATTTTTCAGCCATAAATAAATAACCCTCGCCATCAGGAGAATGAAATAACTCAACGTTTTTACTAAACCCTCCTAGAACAGCTCTTAATGCATTTGGAGCCTTCCAATCAAATTTAGAATGTGATAATAATTTTTCAATAACATCAATTCCTTCCTTATTAGGTCTTGAGGCCTCATAAGCGAACCATGAATCTAAAACCACTGAATTTTCTTTCCAAATGTTGTAAAATAATTTAGAAGCTTCTTCGGTCTCAGGAATATCTAGTGGCTTCAATGCCTCAAGAGCGAATCTTACTATGGTCATTGAAGAATGACTAATTGAATTAACACAATTCTTCTGAATAGTCCTATCACCTGTAAGAGTTAAAAAGGACCAAATAGTACCTAATAGTTTTCTTTCTCCTTTGCCCATTGGCCATTCATGATTAATATTCACTAATAAATTTTTAGAGATTATTCTTAATTCTTGAAGGGTTTTATTACCAATTAAAACTTGAAGATTTAAAGACTCTTTATAAATATTTATAGGATCCACTTTTTTGCATAAAGACTCCAATTCTGCTAATCCAGGTATTGTTAAAAGTGTTGCCAAGAAAAAAGGGTCCTTTATTTCCAGGGCTTTTATAGATTTTTTAATAGCATTAATAAACCTCTCTTCAAAAACATGATCTGTCTTATTGCAAAGCCTACTTTTAATGATTTGACGCATCAAAAATTGACCAGAGTCCCATCTGGAGAAATAATCATTATCATTTGAGAAAAGAAAAAGATAGTCTTCTATAGATAAATCAGATTCCCAATCAACAGGTGAAGAGAAACGTCTGAAAATCGATAAAACCGGAGGTTCTTTTTCACCTGGGATAGTATTAATTTGTAAATTCTTTCTATTTTTATCTAAAACAAATAAATTATCTTCCACTATAGGGATAACTTTTTGTTCTTTACTATAACAAGAATAAAGAATTGGAATAACCATTTCAATATTTTCATTGTTTTTTTTACTATCTATTTTCTGCTCAAAAGAAACATTCAAAATTGAATTTTTAGAATCCCATGATTGATTCACATAAACTTTTGGTGTACCTGATTTATAGTACCAGTTTAGAAACTTTGTTACATCAAAAGGACAACTTCCCTCTTCAAAATAAGCACCTTTAATTAATGAATTAATGAAATCCTCAGTTGTAGCAGCCTTCCCATCAAAAGTTTGAAAATAAAGGTTAATACCTCTAAAAAACTTCTCCTTACCTAGCAAAAGCTCAAGCATTCTTATTAACTCAGCTCCCTTTTCATATATTGTTGTTGTATAAAAATTATCAATAGCTACATACTCTTTAGGCTTCACAGCATGGGATGTAGGGCCTTTATCTTCAGCAAATTGAAAGTTTCTAAGGAATGACACATCTTCTATTCTTTTTATGCCTACACTATGAAGATCAGAAGTAAAAGATTGATCTCTGAAAACTGTCAAACCTTCTTTTAAAGAGAGCTGAAACCAATCTCGACATGTAATTCTATTCCCAGTCCAATTATGAAAATATTCGTGCGCTATTACACTTTCTATTCTCTCTAGTTCATCATCTGTAGCTGTATTTGAGTCAGCCAAAACCAACTTAGAATTAAAAATATTTAGTCCCTTATTTTCCATCGCTCCCATATTAAAATGCCTTACGGCAACAATTTTATATTCATCTAAGTCATATTCAAGGCCATAATTATCCTCGTCCCATCTCATTGCTTTTTTTAGAGAATTTATAGCATGTTTTGTATATTTTTCATCCCCAGATTCCACATATATTTTAATATCAATCAATCTACCATTATTTGTAAAATATGAATCTGAAACTGAATTTAATTTACCTGCAACTAAGGCGAATAAATAACAAGGCTTAGGGAAAGGGTCTTCCCAAATTATTTCGTGTCTACTACTATTATTTTTCAACTCCCCTGAATACTTCTTATTCCCATTTGACAATAATACTGGATATAAATTCCTATCAGCCTCTAGTCTTACTGTATACTTACTTAACACATCTGGCCTATCGGGATGATAGCAAATACTTCTAAATCCCTCTGCTTCACATTGTGTAGTCAACATGCCTGAACTTAAATATAACCCTTCTAATGATGTATTACTAAAAGGATCTATTTGAGATCTTATTCCTAATTCAAATTCTGAAACGGGAGGACTATCTATAATCAAGTTGTCATCAGAAATTGAATATTCTTTAGACTTCAACTCTTTTCCATTTATTGATATTGATAATAATTTAATTTGCTTGCCTTGTAGAATAAGCTTTGTAGATTCTTTAGTCTTTGCCTTAACTGTCATTAAAGATTGAACAACAACATAATCCTTGCCAATCTCAAAATCTAAATATATGAATGGTATTAGAAATGGGTATTCAATATAATCTGATAATTTAATGGTTTTTGGATTTGACATATTAAATAAATTTTATCTAATTTTATTTAATATTTATTTCTTTTGGTTTAATTGTTCAACAGTTTTTAAGAATTTTTTCTTATCTTCTTCAGGAACCATGTCAGGACAATTCTTCATGGCTCCATCAAGAAGTTGTAAAATTGCTCCATTATAAATATTTTTTTCTGGTATTTTTTCTTTTCCTAATTCTTTAATAAATCCACCATGCCTTCCTGAAATAAGCAATGCATAATTTTTCGCTGCCAAGGAAATAGCCTTAGGAAATTCAATTTCAATCTGTCTTGCCATACATAGATAGCTAATTCCTATTTGTCTATATAAAAAGATATCTTCGTCATTAGCAGGAATAAAATCAACATCCTTTTTATCAGAGCTCATTTTAGTTGGATTAGATTCTGACTTGATGGAGGAACTACAACTTGATAAAAGTATTGAGGCGAATAAAATTGATATAGCCAAGATTTTTTTTCTTGGAGATTTGTTCATTTTTCTCAATTGATTTTAATCCGTAAACATTTATGCAGCAAAAAATCTATCAAAATTCTTCACATGCAAATTAAATATACAATATACATTAAGGTCTATCAAAATAGTTTTAATCGACTGGTCAGTTGGGATTCTTAATCCTTATTTCATGATGATTTTCCACTATCTTCAAATCATCTTTAAACCAACTATAAATATTTCTTGATCTATATTTGTCCTGATCTATCAAGCGTGTATGTTCCAATACATGCCAATCATCGTAATTAGACTCGAGAATTAATTCGTGTTCATCAACTTGTCTTATGTTTGATATGCATGAAGAATCAGATAAATAAGAACAATCACGAATTAGTTGATGGCCTTCAAGTCTTGCCGTTATTTCTCCTTCACTTTTATAAGTTGGTCTTTTAATAAAAAAATCTTTTTCATCTTCGCACCACCACTTAAACCGATAACTCTCAAATTCAGAATCTATTTGAGTTATCTTGGCTACACTGATATACATTTCCAAATCAACAGCCTTTTCTTCATCAAAAAAATATTGTCGCCTAGAATGCCATAAGCCAATATTTCTACCAAACCATCGCCTTAAATTACTTTCAAAGTCAATCCTAAGTCTATCAATACCTTCCGAAGATTTTTGAGTTCTTCCAATACCAGATGAATAAGAAATAGCCATTTAACTGGAACTGAGAGGTTTAAAAAAGTATTCAATTAATTATTAGCTAATACCTAAAACGAGTCTCTTTACCTTAAGGTATACGTAATTATTTAGATTGCTCGACACTGTGATTAGTGCCGAAGCTAACGATAGACGGCAGTTAAAACTGTTGCTTGTGGCATCTCGTCACCACCTCTCAAGGGGAGATATTCGTTCGTTAATTGAATACTTGGAAGGAGAGAATTGTGATTTTAACGTTACTTTAGAATTTTCAGATCCTTTTGAGAATCCTGAATTACTTGAGTTTTATAAATTGGTAGCAATTCCTGCACTTATAAAATTAGAACCCCAACCTAAGCAGATTTTTGCAGGCAGCTCGATTTTTGAGCAAGTTAAAACTTGGGTTCCAAGATGGCAACATGAAGGGCTACTTAAAGGAGGAGGAATAAGCCTTAGAGCTAAAACGGTTGAATCAAATCAAATACAAAAAGAACTTCTTCTCGAGGATGATCTTCTTGTTCTTCGACAAGAAAACGAAACACTTACAAAAAAAATACATTCTCAAGAAAGTCTCTTAAGAATGGTTGCTCATGAGTTGAGAACTCCATTAACAGCAGCTGGCTTAGCGCTTCAAAGCCAAAAGCTTGGACAAATAAGCATGACTAAATTCCAAGAGGTACTTAAGAGAAGGCTAGAAGAAATTGAATTACTCTCAAAGGATTTATTAGAAGTTGGCAGTACTCGTTGGGAAACATTGTTTAATCCTCAAAAAGTTGATCTTGCGAATATTTCTGCTGAAGCAATTCTTGAGCTTGAAAAACTATGGCTCAGTAGGAAAATAAAAATAAATACAGACATTCCATCTGATTTACCCTCCGTTTTCGCAGATCAAAGAAGAATGATGCAGGTTTTGTTGAACCTCATTGAAAATGCTTTGAAATTTTCCGAAGACAAAGGTGAAATTTTTATAACAATGCTTCACAGAACAAATCAATGGGTTGAAGTAATTGTTAGAGATAATGGACCAGGTATTCCACCAGAAGAACAACAAAGAATTTTTGTTGATCGAGTCAGGCTTCCGCAAACTTCTCAAGAGACAATCGGCTTTGGCATTGGTCTTTCAGTTTGTAGAAGAATTGTTGAAGTGCATGGAGGCAAGATCTGGGTAGTTTCCAAACCAACTGAAGGAGCATGTTTCTATTTCACTGTTCCTGTATGGCGTGGTCAAAATAAGGATCAAGAAGCCTTGACGAGTGGCAACGCTGGCCCGTAACTTTCTTTTGTGTCAAATAGATTTGTCACTGCATCTGGCCCCATCGTCTAGAGGCCTAGGACACCTCCCTTTCACGGAGGCGACAGGGGTTCGAATCCCCTTGGGGCTATAAGCAAAATTTCTTTAAATTTTAAAAACTTCTAGGGGAAAACTTTATAAAAAAATAATTCCTCTTGGCTTAAATTTTTTCAATCTATCAACTACTTAATAAATTCATTTTTCTAAATAAAATTCCACTAAAAAAAGAAAGAAAAAATATTATGTTAATAAATAAGAACAATCTCAATTCTTAAAACCTCAATATTAGGGGCATTAGATTAGGAATGATCTTGTGACGGTCTCAAAAGATGAACTAATAAATTAGTAATATGAAGATAAAACAGCTAAAAGTTACCTCTTATTGGTAATCTCACGTTCTAATTTAAGTTTTTATGGCTTACTCAGAGACAAAGGTAGTTATTGGTGGTCTTGCGCATATTCCTATCATAATTGGTTTTTTCTACCTAATACGTAGGCAATATTCATTTGGTGCAATGCTGCGAACTGGTAAGAATGCTCTAAGCGAAAAAGTTACAGCTCCTTCCAAAGCTGCTGCTGCGCCTAAAGCTGCTGCTGCGCCTAAAGCTGCTGCTGCGCCTAAAGCTGCTGCTGCGCCTAAAGCTGCTGCTGCTGCGCCTAAAGCTGCTGCTGCGCCTAAAGCTGCTGCTGCTGCTGCTGCGCCTAAAGCTGCTGCTGCTGCGCCTAAAGCTGCTGCTGCAAAGAAACCTCATTCGGATGTACCGGTTAATACCTATAAGCCAAAAGCACCTTTCACAGGGACTGTGACCGAAAATTATTCAGCATTAAAAGAAGGAGCGATTGGTAAAGTTCAACATATAACTTTTGATCTATCTGGAGGAGACCCTGACTTCAAATATGTTGAAGGCCAAAGTTGTGGAATACTCGCAGCAGGAGAAGATGCAAAAGGCAAGCCGCATAGGCCAAGGCTTTATTCAATTGCGAGTACGAGATATGGTGATAACTTCGAAGGAAATACTCTCTCATTATGTGTTCGCCAACTTCAGTACGAAAAAGATGGTGAAACCATTAATGGCGTTTGCTCTACCTATCTGTGTAACCTATCCCCTGGCGATAAAGTAAAAATTAGTGGCCCAGTAGGAAAAGAAATGCTTCTTCCAGAGGAAGAAGACTCAAACATAATAATGCTCGCCACAGGAACTGGTATAGCTCCAATGAGAGCATATTTAAGAAGGATGTTTGAACCTACAGAAATTGAAAAACATAAATGGAATTTCAAAGGGAAAGCTTGGTTATTTATGGGTGCCCCAAAAACAGCTAATCTTCTCTATGATTCTGATTTTGAACATTACAAATCAAAATTCCCCGACAATCTTAGATATACAAAAGCAATTAGCAGAGAGCAAAAGAACTCAAAAGGAGGAAGGATGTATATTCAAGACAGGGTTCTTGAAAATGCAGAAGAAATATTCAACATGATTGAAAATCCTAAAACTCATATTTATTTATGTGGATTAAAAGGGATGGAACCAGGTATAGACGAGGCAATGTCAACTGCAGCTGCTGCAAAAGGTTTAAATTGGTCTGAACTTAGACCTAAACTCAGAAAAGCAGGCAGATGGCATGCTGAGACTTATTAGATAAATAAAAAGTCCGGAAAGCGATAATTATTAATTACTTTACAAATATTTTTTCTATATTTAATTAACAATATCAATTTTGTTTTTAGACCTCCGACCACCAAAAATGGCGGAATGATTAGAAGCAACTTGGATCATATTTTTCATCTAATTGGCAAGGAATTTATCAATGAGCATGCCAGTAACAAATCCATTGAGAATAGGTCTTCGCCAAGAGCGAGTAGTACCTCCTCAATGTCTGGTTATTTTTGGTGCCTCAGGGGATTTAACACACAGGAAACTTGTTCCTGCTTTATTTGAGCTTTTTAAACAAAGAAGATTACCAAGTGAGTTTGCGGTTTTAGGCTGTGCAAGAAGACACTGGAGTGATGAAATATTTAAAGAGAAAATGGAGGAAGCTCTCTCTTCTCAAATAAACGAAAGTCCAAAAGAATGGGAATTATTTTCTAAAAATCTTTTCTATGAACCTGTAGACCTTCAACAACCAGAACATTTAATAAAGCTTGGGGAAAGACTTGAAATAATTGATAAGTTAAGAGCAACCCATGGTAATCGAACTTTTTACCTTTCAGTATCTCCCAAATTCTATGGAAGTGGATGTAGAGCTTTGGCTGCAGCAGGGTTATTGAAAGATCCCAAGCGGAGTAGAATTGTAATTGAAAAACCTTTTGGGAGAGACTTCAATAGCGCACAGTCACTCAATTCTCTCGTTCAAGGTTGTGCTCAAGAAAGTCAGATCTTTCGAATAGATCATTATTTAGGAAAAGAAACCGTTCAAAATATTCTTGTTCTAAGATTTGCAAACACAATTTTTGAACCTATTTGGAATAGAAATTATATCTCAAGTGTTCAAATCACCAGTGCCGAAACAGTTGGTGTAGAAGATCGAGCTGGTTATTACGAATCTTCAGGAGCTCTTAGAGATATGGTTCAAAATCATCTAACTCAAATGCTTGCCTTAACAGCAATGGAGCCACCTGGTCATTTTGATCCAGAAGCCATAAGAAATGAAAAAGCAAAAGTTCTTCAAGCAGTGAAGCTTGCCAATGAAGAAAAGCCTTGGGAATGTTGCGTTAGGGGACAGTACTCAAAAGGAGGTAGTGATGAAGATCCACTCCTTGGATATAGAGAAGAACCAGGCGTTAATCCAAACAGCACAACCGAAACATATGTTGCGATGAAGCTTTTCATAGATAATTGGAGATGGCAAGGGGTCCCTTTTTATGTAAGGACTGGCAAACGATTAGCAAAAAGACTTAGTGAGGTTGTTCTTACATTTAGAGAAGCTCCTGTTCATCTTTTTGATGCAGCCGGGGGATGCCCAACATCAAACCAATTAATTCTCAGAATTCAACCCAACGAAGGAGCTGAATTTAGTTTTGAGGTTAAGTCACCAGGATCTGGGATGAGAAGTAGACCTGTAAATATGGAGTTTTCTTATGACGAATCCTTTGGAGAGCCCTCAGATGAAGGTTATGTAAGGCTACTTGCTGATGCAATGCTGGGAGATCCAACATTGTTTACTCGAAGTGATGAAGTAGAGGCTGCATGGCGTTTATATACTCCTCTGCTTGAGAAAATTGAGGATTCTCCATGGGAATTACCTGTTTATCAATACGAATCAAGAACATGGGGACCTCCCGAATCAGACTTACTTATTGGCAAAGATCAACTTCTATGGAGACGACCTTGAACAAATTGAATCTAAATCTTTCATTCAAACAAAATTAAATGTCTCCTCAACTAACCCTTCAAACCCCTCTTCAGTTACCTCCAACTGAAATCCCTACTTATCTTGAACAACTGTGGTCTCATGATGAGCGAGGAGACAAAGGAGCTAACACTTTTTGTTTAATTGTCTGGCAACCTGCTTGGATTGAACAAAAACTAGTCAAAGCTGGAAAAATTTCTGGGCCAGTAGTAGGTAGTCAAAGGAATGATCTTATAGAAGCTGCAAGAGAAATCATCTTAAATGGGGATCTTCCTAACAGCACTTCACCACTTGATTTCAGAGTTCAATCTTCAATTCAAGATGATGAGTTAATTAAAAATGTTGAAGATCTAAGGGGTCAACATATTGACACCTCAATAAGTAATTTGCAACCTCGAAGATTAATTACAATTGCACCAACAATTGAAAAAGAAAATAATTTAGAAACTTTAGTTGCTGCATATTGTCCTCTTCCTGAAGAAGGGGGAGGCAAAACAGCTTGTGGCGACGTAATTGTTTTAAGAGGAAGTAAAACCGCAATAAATGATGGACTAAACATTGTAGAGACTCTTGTCCCTGATGAACTTCCCTCTTGGTTGTGGTGGAATGGAAGAATAGATGAGGCGCCTGGATTTCTTAATGCTTTAGCGCTGCCAAATCGAAGATTAATTATTGATACTTCACTAGGAGAACCAATAGACTGCTTGGATTTATTACTTCAAAGAATTCAATCTGGACAAGCTGTTAACGACCTGAATTGGCTTCGTCTTAGAGGTTGGAGAGAAACATTAGCAATGGTATTTGATCCACTTCAAAGAAGAGATGCTCTAGATAATTTACATAAAATTGATATTGACATTGAGGGATCTCAAACAGTTCAAGGTCTTTTACTTGCTGCATGGATTGCTGATCGCCTCAATTGGAAGCTAGAAAATCGCATCTTCTCAAAACAAGACCAGATGAAAGTTAATTTTGTTCGCCCTGACAAAACTCTTGTTGAAGTTGGTATTACTTCTCTACCAATTGGTAAACCAAGCTTAAATCCTGGACAAATAGTAGGTCTAAGGTTAATTGCAAAAGAAAAAAACAAGCAAAAAAACGATATTTGTGTGATTCTCGCTTCAGAATCTGGGGAATGTATGAGACTAGAAGCTGGGGGTATGGCAAGAATGGAACTTATTGAACAAGTCGTTCCTATTCAAAAAGAATCTTTAGAAAATGATGTTGCTCGTTTGCTTTCCAGCAGTAGAGGTAATACGAGTCCTTTACTTGCAAGTGCGACACCCATAGCCAAAGAAATGCTTGATTTAGTTAATCAAGCTAAATAAATATAGTCATTAAATGGCATGCGTAATCTCTGCTGTGTCTAGTAACAGTGGCAAAACTCTTTTAAGTCTTCTTTTGATTTCTTGGTTGAAAAGTATAAATAAAACAGTTCAAACATTTAAAGCTGGACCTGATTATTTAGACACTCAACAACTAACCGCAGCTTCCAACAAAGCTTGCAGAAATCTTGATTTAATTCTGTCTGGTGAAAATTGGGTTACAGAAAATTTTAATCACTTTGGAGGACTAACTGATTATTCATTCGTTGAAGGCGTAATGGGATTATTCGATGGAATTGGCAGTAGTTCAAAAGGCAGTACGGCTGAACTAGCAAAGGTTTTAAGTCTTCCAATAGTTCTAATTGTTGATGCCAGGGGAAAGGCTGCATCACTAGCAGCCCTAATAAAAGGATTTAGAGAGCATGATAAAGAATTAAAAATTGAAGGCGTTGTTCTAAATAATGTTCAATCTCTTAGACATGAAAAAATATTATTGGAGGTTCTTGATCAAATCAATATAAAGTCATTGGGCTCTCTTCCTTTATGCAAAGACTTATTTATTCCATCACGGCATTTAGGTTTAGCTCCAGCCCATGAAATACTGGACTTAGATATTAAGGTTAAAAAGTGGGCATCAATAGCCAAAGATAATCTAGACATTGAAAGTTTTAGAAAACTTTTATTACCTCCAAAATCTAATAAAAAAACAATTAACTTCTTACCAAAGAAAGAGTCAGAATTAATTCACCCAATTGCTATTGCTGAAGATGAAGCCTTTCATTTTAGATATCAAGAAACAAAAGAATTATTAGAAGAAAATGGGATGCCAACTATTACTTGGAAGCCACTTGAAAACAAAAGTATTCCAAAAGAAGCGAGAGGATTGATAATACCTGGTGGTTTTCCTGAGCAACATGCAAAGCAATTAAGTAATTCAAAAATAAGCCTAAATTCAATAAAAATATTTTCAAAAAAGTTTCCCATATACGCTGAATGTGGCGGAATGATGCTTTTAGGTAAAAGTATATTTGATCATGAAGGTAGGGAGCATTCAATGACTGGAATATTACCTTTCAAGGCTAGAAAAGGTGATTTAAAAATAGGTTATAGAGAAGCAATAAGTAAAAATAAAAGTCCGATTACTACTCCTGGCAATAAATTAATAGGACATGAATTTCATCGCTGGGAAATAATTAATAAAAGCTATAATTCAAAAATAAATAGACTATGGGATATTAAAGGATGGAATATTGAGATTAAAAATGAAGGTTTTTGTAATCATTTAATTCATGCAAGCTGGATACATCTTCATTGGGCAAGTTCTCCTATTATTTTAGAAAATTGGAAAAGAAGTGTTATGAATTATTCCTCAATCAAATCTTTTTTATAACTTTTTCTAAATTAGTCGATTAATAATTTCTTTAAGAGAGCTCGATTAGTATTGCTTGTATTATCTCCAACAATCCATACTCCTTTGCTCGCTCTGCTTACTGCAACGTAAACAAGCCTTCTCCTAAATTCAAGATCTTTAGGCCAAAAAACATCAGAAGTTATAAACACTTCTCCAAAAGTACTTCCTTGACTCCTATGAATTGTAAGAACAGAAGCAGGACCTAAAGAAGCGAAGGAATCTCTGATAAAAAAGAAAAGTTTCCAAATAGAAGCACTATTTTTCTTTCCAATGTCTCTAGCCTTATTACTCAATTCATTTAAAGCAAAATCTAAATCAACTCGAGATTTTGAACCGATTGGTGGCATTAATCTCAAAGAAAATTCTTTTTGATCAGAGTTAACTCTAGCTATCTGAGTTTCAATAACAGGAAGCGAATTTTCAAAATCCAGATGGGTTTCAAAAGAAGCCAAATCAAAACTATTTGGAATTACATCTTCAACAACCATCTCTCTATTGGAATTAATCAAAATATCTGGTTCTTCTCCAAGCTCATCCTCATTTAAAGAAGCATTTACCATCACTGCCTTGCGACTAATTAAGACCTCCCCAGGCAAAACTTGATATTGATCAGCCATCTCACCATGAATAGCTCTTCTTGCATGAGGAACTAAGTTGTCAACAATTCGATTCGTGTAGCACAAAATTCTTGCTCTATCGGGATCATCTTCTAAAGAAGATAACCGCAATGCTGATTTAGCTTTTTCAAGCCAACTATTTCTATCTAATAATCCAACATTCCCTTTCTTAGTTTTTATGATTGGCAATATTGGTGGCTGATTGCAAGGAATTTGACCATCTCTAATGATTTTCGCCAGTTTGAGGACAGGGCCTTGATGACGAACAACTTCCTTCAGTTCAGTATTAACTGCTCTTTTCATTAAAAAAACTGAGCTAGAACTTTCTCCTACTGGTGGAAGTTGAGCTGGATCACCAACAAAAACCAAACGTGTCGAATTACATCTAGCGCATTCGAGAGTTATCTCCAATAATTTGGAATCAATCATTGATGCTTCATCAATTAATACAAGTCCTAAATTTTCCAAAGAACTATCGGTTTGATCTGTTTTTTCACATATTTCTATATCTGCCTGTCTTTTCAATTTAAGTCGAAGTAAACGGTGAATGGTAGAGGGAAACCATGTGGGTTGAATAGATTCAGTTTTTAAACCCTCCCTTAATACACCTACAGCTTTATGAGTTGGTGCAACCACAGTCCAACAAAAATCTAATTCATCGACTTTTCTTAATAATTTCATGGATAAATATGTTTTTCCACTACCCGCAAAGCCTTTAATTACAAAGGGTTTAAAGGAATATGGGGCTTTGAGCCACTCACAAAATAAATCTAGAGATTTTTCTTGATCTTTAGTTAAGGAGAAACTGTCTTCTGTTTTTTTTAGTTCTTTCACACAGAAACTAATCCAATCATTTGCAAGATGTGCAAAGGTGAGCCGATAAAGAAAATACCTGGCAAAGCCACAATAGGGCCAAGGAAACTTCCCACCAGCACCTCGATTTTAGTGTGTCCCAAAGATTCTTTTAAAGCATTTTCACGAATGAATTCGTTTGAATTATCTTCTGAAATTTGATTAACTTTTGCTGCTGTTAAACCTGCCGATCTTCTTATTCCAGAGGCGTCATACATAACAATAAAAGCAATTGTTGAAGCCAAGGCAAATACTGGGTCATTAAAACCCATCTGAAGTCCCAATCCTGCAGCAGTTCCTGTTACCAAAGCCGAATGACTTGAAGGCATGCCTCCTGTTTCTATAAGTACTGACGGTCGCCACCTTTGATTGAAAATCAATTCAAAAAATAATTTAGAAAATTGAGCAATACCACAGGCAGCTAGTCCCCAAGCCAGAACTGCATTATCAAGAATATAAACAAATTGAGATTCGAAAATTGGATTGATATTCATCTATCTCTACTTGTAATGTAATCAGCCAATGCAAGAAGAGGTTTTGATTGCTCTGGCCAAGGATCAAGAGCATTTTTTGCTTCAGCGACTAAAAGATCTGCTCTCCTTCTTGATTCATCAAGTCCAAGTAATTTTGGATAAGTAGTCTTATCAGCAATTAAATCCTTTCCTGCTGTTTTACCCAATACTTCACTACTTGCAGTTACATCAAGAATGTCATCAATTATTTGAAATGCCAATCCAATCCCTCTCGCATAGACACTTAATGCTTCCAAAAGCTTCTCATCAGCTCCCCCTATCAAGGCTCCACATGTGACACATGCCTTTAGCAGTGCTCCTGTCTTGTGAAGATGAATGTACTCTAGGGTTTCCAAGTCCACTTCTTTTCCTTCACAATCGAGATCAACTACTTGTCCTCCGACAAGTCCGGGAGCCCCTGCTACTAAAGAAAGCTCACCTACTATTTTCAATAATCTCCCTGAAGGTATCCCCTCTGTACGAATTGATACCATCTCAAAAGCTCTTGTCAGAAGAGCATCTCCAGCAAGTATTGCGACTGCATCTCCGTAAACTTTGTGATTCGTAGGACGCCCTCTACGAAGATCGTCATTATCCATCGAGGGTAGATCGTCATGAATAAGAGACATTGTATGAATCATTTCAAGAGCAACTGCTGTAGGCAAAGCTTTTTCAACTTCACCTCCTGCAAGTTCGCATGCAGCCAGACAAAGGATTGGTCTTAATCTCTTCCCTCCAGCCAAAAGGGAATAACGCATAGACTCTCTTAATTTTTCAGGCTTTTCGGGCCCCAGAGACGCATCTAGCGCATCTTCAACGCGAGCTCTAGTTTTCTCTAGATACTCAGCGAAGTCAAAAGAAGCTATTGCTTCCTGCATGCAAAAAATCGATTCCTACCAATTCTCTCAGGACATTGTGATTCATGGAAGTAAATGACTAATAGTTAAAGGTAATCCACAATGTTTCTGCCATCTATCAACAGTATTTGCTAGAAGCATTGTTACTGTCATAGGGCCTACACCACCAGGCACGGGAGAATAGGCGGCAACTTTATCTTCAATTTCAAATATCTTTACATCTCCACAAAGTTTAGTTTTTTTGAGCTCATTTATGTTTTCTTGATCATACGGAAGTCTGTGAATACCTACATCAATAACCACGCAATTCTCTCTGACATGATTTTTCCCAATCAGATAGGGTTTACCAGCTGCTACGACAAGTAAATCAGCCTCCCTTGTCAAAGAAGGTAAATCTTTTGTTCTTGAATGAGCAACAGTGACGGTTGCATTTGCCGCTTCAAGCATCAAAGCCATTGGCTTTCCAACGAGGATACTCCGTCCAATAACTACTGCTCTTTTTCCTTCAATTTTGATTTGATTTCGCTCAAGCAGAGCCATAACACCAGCGGGGGTACATGATCTTGGGCCCTTCTCTCCCTTTATTAATCTTCCTAGGTTCAAAGGGTGTAGACCATCAGCATCCTTATCAGGATCAATACTCCTAAGCAAACTTGCCTCATCAAGGTGCACAGGTAATGGAAGTTGCAATAAAATCCCATCAACATTCTTTTCTTGATTGAAGCTTTTAATGGTTTCTGTTAGTTCCTCCAATGAAATATCTTTTTTTAAATGTTTTGCAAAACTTTTGACACCTATTCGATCGCATGCTTTTTCTTTGTAATTGACATAAACTTCACTTGCAGGATCATTTCCAACCCTAAGGACAGCAAGACCAGGAGGGCGTTCCGCGACTTCCAAGCCAGATTCGATAGCCTGTTGAAGCATCAATTCGATCTCCTGAGCAAGTTTTTTTCCATCTAAAATTTTTGGCATAAATAAAATGAATACGAATTCAATTAATCAACGCATTAAACCTAGCGTTAAGGAAGGTGGGAAGGTCTTTGGCTAAATTACCCAGTCCAAAAAAAATTTGGAGGATATGGTTAGGGAGTCAATCTCCAAGGCGGCCAATCCTTCGCTGGTCAGCAACTGACAAGTCAGTTCTCCTAATGGTCTGCCTATTAGTAGCAATATTTTCAAGTTATAAGTTACTTGCTGTTCCCGATCTCAAACCAGGAGATATTGCTCAATTCAATGAAATAGCCCCTAGAAACGCAACAGTAATAGACACTAAAGCCTTAAAAGAAAAGAAACAAGGATTAAAAGAAAGTTTTGTCCAAGTTATCGATAAAAATAAATCTAATAATTTAGAAAAGATTGTTTTTCAAAAAATCAAAAAACTACGTTCTTTAAAATATAATAATTCCGAGGGAGGTATAAATGATATTAATCCAACAAATTCAGAGAAAATTTGGCTGGTTAATGTTTCAGATAGTGAATGGGAAGAATGGAAAGTAGAGATAAAAAATGCTTCAAAAAAAATGCTTTCCCAAGGAATCATCAATACACTTGCACTTGATCAACTTAATGAAGCTTCTTCACTTCAATTAATAGATCTAGGTAAACAAGATTCTCCAAACAGATCATTAGGTGCAAAAATATTGTCAAGTAGCTTTTATCAAAAAAGTAATTTAAAAGTTGATACATTAAGAACTAATATATTACTTGAAAATTTAGTTAAACAAGATGATATAAGAACTATAAAAGTTAAAGAAGGTACTCTAATTACAAAAAAAGGTGATCCAATAAGCTCACAAGAATTTGATATTCTTGAACATTTTAATAAAGTAAGTAGAAGTCCTAGGCCCTTAAAGTGGTTAATTACTTTCTCAGAAGCGATGGGAAGTTGTGGGTTACTTCTTATGATAATGAGAAGAGAGAAGCCTAGGCTCAAGGCTAGACATGGTCTACTATCATTAACTTTATTATTAGTAGTTCAACTAACAAAAAATTGGCTTGGTCCTATAGCTAGCCCAATGCAATTAATATTACCTCCCACACTACTTCTTTCGCAAGGGATAGGTAGTATAACATCATTGACCTGGATGGCAGCTGCTAGCCTAATGTGGCCATTATCTCTCAATGAATTTAGTGAAGTTAGACTAATAATTGCTTGTGTTGCTGGTTCATTTGTTGCATTCTTAGGCAGAAGAATGAGAAGCAGAGCACAAGTACTTCAAATAGCTTTATTTGTACCTTTTGGTGCATTATTAGGGCAATGGTTGATTTTTAATCAAGTAATTAAAGAGAAAAATTTAGAGCTCAAAAACCTATCTTTTGATTCTAATTCTCTATTTAATGAGACACTTATTATAAGCGCAATACTAATGGCAACAATATTAATTATTCCGATATTAGAAAATACATTTGGATTACTTACCAGAGCAAGATTAATGGAACTTGCTGATCAAGAACGTCCTTTACTTCGCCGTTTATCGAGAGAAGCACCAGGTACGTTTGAACATACTTTAACAATTCTAAGTCTCGCAGAGGAAGGAGCAAGAGTGATTGGAGCTGATGTTGACCTAATAAGAACTGGAGCTCTTTACCATGATGTGGGGAAATTACATGCTCCTAATTGGTTTATTGAAAATCAAAAAGATGGAATAAACCCACATGAAGAAATTAAAAATCCATATAAAAGCGCTGATATTCTTCAAGCCCATGTAGATGAAGGATTGAAGCTTGCGAGAAGATATCGACTGCCATCTCCTATCGCTGATTTCATCCCAGAACATCAAGGTACCTTAAAAATGGGATATTTTCTTCATAAAGCTAGAGAAAGTGATCCTTCTGCCTCTGAAAAACGTTTTAGATATAAAGGTCCTATTCCTCATTCAAAAGAAACGGGGATCCTTATGCTTGCGGATGGCTGCGAGGCAGCATTAAGAGCTCTTGACTCTTCTTCTTCAGACATCGATGCTTGCAAAACAGTTAGAAAAATAATTCAATCCCGTCAGATTGATGGCCAGTTAAAAGAGAGTAGTTTAACGAGAGCAGAGATAGAAATAGTACTTAGGGCTTTTGTCTCTGTCTGGAGGAGAATGCGTCACAGAAGATTAAAATATCCCAGCTTTAACTCAAGGTGAAAATTGCTAGATTTATTTAAATTTACTATTAGTTAAAGCCTAATTCGTCTATGTCCTCTTCTACACCAGTAGAGCAACGCCAGTAAATTAAGTACTGCAATAAGAAGTGATAAACCGCTTATTCCTAATAAATCATTTACTTTAACTAATCTGATTATTCCGTAGGGCAAAGTACCCGAAAGAGTCATCGATAAAGCAACTATTGATAAAATGACCCCCCATCCTCTTTGAGCGAATAAACCTGCTGAAGCAACAATTCCAGTTACGGCAGCTGGCCATGCAAGGCTAATAGCAATAGTAATATTGGCAGTTTGAAGAGGAGGCCCTGATCCAACAACATAAGCAATAAAAGGAATTGCAAGTGTATTTGAAATCAAACCAAACCAAGTAAGTGTCCAGTAGCCGCGCATTCCTGAACCCATTTTTAAAAAATTATTGTCTTAAATAAAATCATAAGAATGATAATGAATATGTTTTAAGCGACAGCAGGTTGCAAACAATTAGATGGATAACAAACAGTTCTCCAAGTTCCATTTCCTGCAAGAACTTCTACACCTATTCCTCTATCTTTGATTGTGCAACTCAACCCTTGACCATTGCACCACACTTTTGCTGCTTTAAGAGCTGCTTCAATACTTTCATATGGTGCATCAAGAACATGGTGGGGAGACCCATCAAGTCCTGTAAGTCGATAAAGATTCCTTTTAAAAGCCATTTATGTGCGCATATCAAACCGTCACAACACATATTAATCTTTGAGAACTAGATTTTGGTCATTTAACAAAAAAAATTTACGGAAGCCTATTTCAGGAGAAGAATAAAAGCCAATCGAAAAGTTGTTAGACCCCTTTTGTATCTATCTGAGCTAGGTCATGCTGTGGATGAATTGATTTTCTTCCTTCAGCAGCTACTAATCTATTAAGAGCATTTATGTATGCTTGCGCAGCGGCAACAACAACATCAGTATCAGCAGAGTGACCTGAGAAGAGGTTCCCATCTCTTCTTATTCGAATCGTAACTTCTCCTAAAGCATCAATCCCCTCTGTAACTGACTTTACGGAGAATTCAATCAATTCATTAGGTTCTTCAGTTAGAGAATCCAAAGCTCGTACAACTGCATCAACAGGTCCTGTCCCTAGAGAGACGGACGTTTTCTCCTCTCCCTCTTCTGCGACAACAGTTACTGTTGCAGTTGGCATTAATGATGTTCCACAACTTACTTGGACTAATTTCAATTGGAATAAAGCTTCTGGCAATTGAACTTGTTCACTAACAATGGCCTCTAAATCACGATCAGTTATCTCTCTTTTCCTATCTGCTAAGTCTTTAAATCTAGCGAAAGCTTCATTAAGATCTTCTCTATTTAAATCATATCCAAGGTCCTCTAATCTGGCTCGAACAGCACTCCTACCACTCAATTTTCCTAAAGAAATTTTATTGTCTGACAACCCAACTGTTTTTGCATCGATAATTTCATATGTAAGCCTGTTTTTCAATACTCCATCTTGATGTATTCCAGATTCATGAGCAAAAGCGTTAGCTCCCACAATTGCTTTATTCGGTTGTACGACCATCCCAGTTAAGTTGGAAACCAAACGAGAGGATTTGGTTATTTCCTCAGTTCTTACTGCTGTTAGAGGGGTTGGAGATTCAGGAGGCCTACCAAAAAACGGATTAAAATATGATCTTCTTACATGAAGAGCCATAATCAATTCTTCTAAAGCAGCATTACCTGCTCTCTCTCCTATTCCATTAATAGTGCATTCAAGCTGTCGAGCCCCATTCTTTACAGCCTCAAGGAAGTTTGCGACAGCAAGTCCTAAGTCATTGTGGCCATGAACTGAGAGAACTGCTTCATTAATATTTGGAACATTTTTATTGATATTTAATATTAAATCTCCAAATTCAGAAGGGGTTGTATAACCAACTGTATCTGGAATATTTATAGTATTAGCTCCTGAAGATATAGCTAATTCAATTACCTCATAAAGAAAATCCAAATCACTCCTTGCAGCATCTTCGCAAGAAAATTCAACATCATCAACAAAACTTTTAGCGTAACCAACCATATCTGGGACGATATCAAGAACTTCTTTTCTGGATTTCCTTAGTTTATGTTCAAGGTGAATGTCGCTGGTAGCGATAAAGGTATGAATCCTTTTCCTGGGTGCTGGAGCAATCGCATCAGCACAAGCTTTGATATCAGGTTTTGAAGCTCTTGATAGTCCACAAATAATAGGCCCTTCTTCTCCTCCTACATGCTCAGCTATTTTCTGAACTGCCGCAAAATCGCCAGGGCTAGCGAAAGGAAATCCTGCCTCAATAACATCTACACCTAATCTTGCTAATTGCTGAGCAATAGCTAACTTTTCTTCTAAATTAAGACTCGCACCAGGAGATTGTTCTCCATCCCTTAAAGTGGTATCAAAAATTAAGACTCGGCCTGGATCTTTGGCCATAGTAAGAATATATAAAATAACTAGACCTTATATAGATCTATATGAATAGATAAAATTCTAGTATATTTCTCATAAATTTCTACAAAAAATATTAAGTTTCTAACTATTTATTAGATCTTTCTACATTTTTTACTTTGATAAAATTAAAAATGTAGAAAGATCTAATATCAAATATAAATAAACAAGTCTTAGTCAAAATAAAAAAATCAATTATTCTTGGTAACTAATTTAACTAGATTTGGATTATAACTTAAAGTTTATCTCTTCTTGTGCAACTGAAGAGTATAAGTATCCAAGGATCAAATCCAAAATCTGGGAGTTTTAATGACTAAAGGCAATCTCGCCATAGTCCTGCATGCCCATCTGCCTTATGTGAGATCAGGAGAGCCTGGCTCCCTTGAGGAGGATTGGTTCTTTCAAGCTCTAGTTGAATGTTATTTACCACTTTTAGAAACACTTGAAGAAGCCTCTAGCTCAAACGAGCATGAACCTAAAATCACAATAGGGCTATCCCCAACCTTACTTTCTCTTTTGGAAGATGAAGTATTAAAAAATCGCTTTGAGAAATGGGTATCCATAAGATTAGAGCTTCTCAATAAACTTGAAACAGAATGCGTAAAAGCAGCAATTCATCTGACAGATCACTTAAAAAAGCAATTAGCAAGCTGGAATAGCTGTCGAGGCGACCTAATTGGACGATTTGACAAATTACAAACATCAGAAGCAATTGATATTCTCACTTGCGCCGCAACTCATGGATATCTTCCTCTCTTAAGAGAAAACCCTGAAACCGTTAGGGCTCAATTAAAAACTGCTGTAAGAGAGCATAAGCGTCTTTTCAGTAACGCTCCACTTGGTATTTGGTTGCCTGAATGTGCATATTACGAAGGCTTAGATGAATTAATGGCCGAGTCAGGTCTTAGATATGCTGTTCTTGATGGACACGGCTTGTTGAATGCAGATCCAAGACCAAGATATGGCTTATATGCTCCTATTTGTACAAAAAGAGGAGTAGCTTTTTTTGGTAGAGATAGTGAATCAACTCTTCCAGTATGGTCAGCGAGGGATGGATATCCAGGAAATCCAAACTACAGAGAATTCCATAGAGACTTGGGTTGGGATTTATCACTAGAAAACCTAAAAAAAATAGGAATTAATGAGAAAAGACCACTGGGAATAAAGTTATTTAAAATTTCTTCTAAAAATACATCTTTAGCAAATAAACAACAATATGACCCTCAAGTTGCAAAACATTGTGTTGAAAAAGATGCCGAGAAATATTTAAAGGACAGAAAAAAACAACTTTTAAAACTTGAAAAATCAATGAAAATAGAGCCATTCTTGATTGCTCCTTTTGATGCTGAACTTTTTGGTCATTGGTGGTTTGAAGGCCCAATATTTCTATCCCATTTATTTGTTAAATCAAAAAAGGAAGGTATTAAATTGATTACGCTAAAAGAGGCGCTACAAACAACATCCAAAATCCAATTATGCAATCCTTCTCCATCGAGTTGGGGACAAGGTGGCTTTCATAATTATTGGTTAAACAAGGAAAATGCTTGGATTGTGCATGAATGGAGTAAAGCCGGAACAGAAATGGTAAGTATTTGTTCAAAAGGTTTAATAGAAGAATCAAATATCAAAGTAATTAAGCAAGCAGGAAGAGAACTTCTATTATGTCAATCTTCAGATTGGAGTTTTATTCTCAAGGCAGGAACTACTACTGAGCTAGCAAGAGAGAGAATAAACTTACATATCAAGAGATTTTGGATGTTAATAAATTCAATTAAAGATAAAAAACTTGTTAATACAAATATTTTAAAAGAGATAGAAAAAGAAGATGGTATATTTCCTTTGATTTCACTCATTGATTGGAAAAAGAAAATCTAAATTTAATCTTTCTTTTTTATTAGGAAACCAATCATTCCTAATCTAACTTTAATTGGGGCAATAGAAAATAACCTGAGCATGACAAGGAATAGTCTTAGCAAAGGAAGAGTATTAGTTAGATATCCGTACCAATCTTGTTTTGGTAATTTAAAAAAAGTATCAAAAAAAGATCTTAATAGCGATTCGTCAAAACTCATTAATCTTTGAAGTCCAAATTGATAAAGACGATGTCTTTGAACCAATTCAGTTGTCCAAAGGGTTTTCCATCCTCTTCTAGCTATCTGAGAGGTAGGCATAAGAGGATCCTTTTTGATTACTTTTGCTATCTCCTTTGCTAATGAGGGTGCCCTCCTTAAAAGGGATCCGACAAGATAACCCGAAGCAGGATGAACCATACTGGCCGACCCCCCAAAGGCCAAAAGAGGTTGATCTCTATAAGGCAATGGCAAATTCATAGGGAAAAGACAATGTTCTTCATGGATTATTTCCTCAATTTGAATTCCTTTACTTGATAGTCGTGAATCTAATCTTTTTTTCAATGATTCAAATGAAACTGGAGGGGCACAAGCCAATGATGTTTCTTCAACAAAATACCTTCCATCTCCTAAGTCCATAGCATAAAGAAAAGAAGGAGGCTCACTCAATTGATTTGCATTTAAATGATCTGGTCTAAAGTCCATTAACACAAAACGATTCTTCGCCACAGGAGCAGAACTAAATTTTCCAACCACCCCGTAGGCGGCCTGCTTAGCTATTGGATCATGCTTAGGCCTTCTAATAAAAGGGGTTTTATGACCGCTTGCATCAATAACGAGCCTAGCGAAGTATTTTTTACCAGAGATGCAAATAACAACCGTTTCTCTCTCATTAAAGTCAATATTTTTTACAGTTTCTACTTGCCAGGAAAGTCCATTACATCGTTCGAGAAGAGCCTCCTGAAAATTAATAGAATTAAAAAGGCCGTAATCAAGAAAATGATTTGTACAAGTATTACCCTTTTCACTGAATCCATCTCCAAAGAAACTAACAGTATCTTTCCATCTATATTTTAATAATTCCTGCATATTTATAGACTCAAGCTCAGAGGCCCAGATGCCATAAGTATTGGGCCAAGGTTCCAAAGGAGACTTAGAAGCTATTGCTTGAACATTGAGACCTTGTTGAACTAACTCAGCCGTGATGCAAAGAGCAGCTGGTCCTGCTCCCAAAACTAATACATCAGCAAAATTATTCGATTTCAATTTTTTGACGTTGGTTCAGTATTTTTTGATTCATTAGTAGTAAATGATTCTTTTTCTTCATCATCATTGATTTGTTCTGGAGGAACTAAAACAACCTCAGACAACTTATCGCCATTATCTAGCTTTTGAATTCTTACGCCAGTTGCAGCTCTTGATTGTTGAGAGATCTTATCCGCACTAGTTCTGACAATTACTCCTCTTTCACTGACTAATAATAATTCTTCTCCTTTTCCTAAAACCCTTAAACCTACAAGTTCATCTCCATCTTTTCTGAATTTCATTGCTCTTAACCCCATTCCTGCTCTTTTTTGCAAGCGAAATTGTGTAACAGGGACTCTTTTTCCTAGACCACTTCCAGAGGCAACAAGAACCCAAGGTCCCTCAGATACTGGTGATTCATCCTCAGCTTCTTCTGCCTGCTCACTTTTATCAACATGATCAGCCAACTCAGTAGATAAAACATCCATACTTACAAGAGAATCTCCAGATTTAAGATTCATCGACCTAACCCCTCTTGCGGTTCTACCTAAAGGCCGTAATTCAGAATCATTTAATCTAAAGTGGATTGTCATTCCATTTTTGGAACCAATCAAAACACTATCGTCAGACTCAGCCAACCGAACCCAAGTCAAAGCATCTCCATCCTCCAAACTTATCGCAATAAGCCCATTTGCTCTGATCTTGCTGAAAGCTGAAAGAGGAGTTCTTTTTATATACCCCCCCCTTGTAAGCATCAATAAATAGTTTTCATCATCAAAAGAACTCACAGAAAGTAACGAAGTTATAGCTTCTTCCCGTGGAATTGGAAGCAATTGAACAATGGGGGTACCTTTTGCAGTTCTACTACATTGAGGAACTCTGTAAGCAGGAAGGGCATAAGCAACGCCTCTATCACTAAATAGGAGGAGATTGTCATGGTCATTACAACTAATAAATTTTTTCACCTCTTCCTCTCCTTGGCTTCGGGTCCCTGCTTTACCTCTAGTACCGCGACTTGTTGATTCAAATTCATTAACAGGCATCCTCTTTAGATATCCTGTCTCGGTTAACAACACTACTGATCTTTCGTTCGCGATTAAATCAATATCCTCCAGACCTCCTCCAAGATCAAGAATTTCTGTTCTTCTTGGAGAATTATATTTTTCTTTTATTTCATTTAATTCTATTTTTGTAATTTCAAACACCCTTTCTTTTTTATTTAAAATATCTTTTAAATCTATTATTTTTTCAAGCAAATCTTCATGTTCAAGTCTTATTTTATCTGCCTCTAACGCGGTTAGTCTTCTTAACTGCATCTGCAAAATAGCATCAGACTGAATATCTGTTAAACCATGTATTTCTTGTAATTTCTTTTTAGCGGTAGCAGAATCAGAGGCTGATCTTATAAGACTAATTATTTCATCTAGCTGATCTAAAGCCAATAATAATCCTAATAATATATGATCTCTACTTTCTGCCTTCTTCAAAAGATATTTTGTTCTTTTTTCTATTATTTCTACTCTAAAATCCAAAAACACTTGCAACATTTTTCTAAGCGACAATATAACTGGCTCACCATTAACCAATGCAAGCATATTTGCACTAAAATTAGTCTGCAAAGGAGTGAGTTTGAATAAGTTATTTAAAACAACTTGAGGATATGAATCTCTTCTTAATTCAACAACAATTCTCATTCCATCTCTATCACTTTCATCTCTTATATCTGCAATTCCTTCAAGTTTTTTATCGTTGACCATATCAGCGATTCGTTCTATTAATCCTGCTTTATTTGTTTGATAGGGAAGTTCAGTGATTACAACTGCATCCCTGTCTGGTCTTCCTGGATTTTCAATGGTTTCTATTTGAGCGACTCCTCTCATTGTTATTGAGCCTCTTCCACTAAGGTATGTCTCTTTAATTCCACTTCTACCAAGTATCTGACCACCGGTTGGGAAATCTGGGCCTTTGATTATATTCATCAACTCTATTTCTTCTAACTCAGGATTAGAAATTAAAGCCATTAATCCATCAATCAATTCGACCAAATTGTGGGGAGGTATGTTCGTTGCCATACCTACAGCTATTCCAGAAGAACCATTTAATAACAATTGAGGAATTCTTGCAGGTAATACAGTTGGCTCTTGCACAGATCCATCAAAATTATCCGCGAAATCAACTGTTTCAGATTCAATATCTTCAAGCAAGCTATCAGTAGTTAAAGATTGCAATCTGGATTCTGTATATCTCATTGCAGCAGGAGGATCATTATCAACAGATCCAAAATTCCCATGCCCATCAATCAGAGGCATCTGCATTGAAAAATCTTGAGCCATCCTGACCAAAGCGTCATAAACGGCTGTATCACCATGTGGATGGAATTTACCTAGAACTTCTCCCACTACACGAGCGCATTTTCTGTATGGCCTATCACTCGTCAGCCCAAGCTCATACATGGCATAAAGAATCCTCCGATGAACTGGCTTAAGCCCATCTCTCGAATCAGGTAAAGCCCTACCAACAATCACACTCATCGCGTATTCCAGATAGGAACGCGACATTTCGTTTCTCAAGTCAGTCTGGATGATCCGATCGTCGGATTGCCCGGGACCAGTACTATTAGGTCCCAATGGATCAGCCATATATAAGAGTTTTACCAATTATAAGAACATCTGAGCATTAATAAACCTTTAAAAGTGAATAACCATATATCTGAAAGTAAATCACCTTTAACAAAATCAACTATTACAAAAACATGGCATAAATTTCCTTAATAGAATTCCTCAATCGTGTAATAAATCAAAAAAATAAGCAAAATCTTGATTATCTATTCCCAACATTTGCTCAATTTGGCACTTCAGTTGGTAGTTTGACGAGAACTTACAAAATTTAGGTGTGAATATTCAACTAGGACGCACCAAAACTGTTCGAAGAGCCTATGGGATTGATGAAATCGCATTAGTTCCAGGAGTAAGAACAGTTGACCCTGAAATCACAAAGACCAACTGGGAAATCGGAGGTATCAAAAGAGATATTCCCATAATCGCAAGCGCGATGGATGGTGTTGTAGATGTAAATATGGCAGTCGCCCTCTCACAATTAGGGGCACTGGGTGTTTTAAATCTTGAGGGAGTACAAACTAGATATGAAGATCCAAAAGAGGTGCTAACCAAAATCCAATCCATTGGGAAAGAGGAATTTGTTCCTCTGATGCAAGAAATTTATAAGAAACCAATAAAAGAAAAATTAATTTTAAAAAGAATTCAAGAAATAAAAAACAAAGGGGGTATTGCTGCTGTAAGCGGGACCCCATTGGCTGCAATTAAGTATAGAAATTTAGTCAAAGACTCAGGTGCTGACTTGTTTTTTCTTCAGGCAACAGTAGTTTCAACTGAACATCTGGGTAAAGAGGGTAGTCAAAATCTTGACCTTCATGATCTTTGCGAAAACATTGGTATACCTGTTGCTATTGGGAATTGCGTCACGTATGAAGTCTCTTTAGAGCTCATGAGAGCAGGCGCAGCAGCAGTAATGGTCGGAATTGGGCCTGGAGCAGCTTGCACCTCAAGAGGTGTATTAGGAGTTGGTATCCCTCAAGCTACTGCTATTTCTGATTGCGCTGCTGCAAGGGATGATTTTCAAAAGGAAAGCGGAAAATATATTCCAATCATTGCTGATGGTGGAATTATCACTGGTGGGGATATTTGCAAATGCATAGCTTGTGGTGCTGACTCAGTTATGATTGGGTCCCCAATTGCAAGATCTCAAGAAGCGCCTGGAAAGGGTTTTCATTGGGGGATGGCTACTCCAAGTCCTGTACTACCTCGAGGCACAAGGATTAAAGTTGGAACGACTGGAAGTTTAAAAAGTATTCTTTGTGGCCCTGCAATACTTGATGATGGAACCCACAATTTATTAGGAGCGATAAAAACATCTATGGGGACCCTGGGGGCTACCGATCTCAAAGAAATGCAAAAAGTTGAAGTAGTTATTGCACCTTCTTTGTTAACAGAAGGGAAAGTTTATCAAAAAGCACAACAACTTGGAATGGGAAAATAAAGCTACTGAAAGATTTCAGAATTAAATACAATGGTTAGAATTAAGTAGTGAGAGCCTTTGCTCTCACACTCCTCACACACGTAAATGCCCGACTTGTTCGGGTTTTTCTTATCCAAAAACCACACATCAATATTCAAACTTCGTTTAAAAATGGCAGAAAATCTTTTTATAGGCAAAATACAATTGTTATGATTTAGTTCTTAAGACTTCTAAGGTATGTCCACAGCTTCTGCAGTAACTGATTCCTCTTTCGAACAAGAAGTCCTCCAGAGTGAAGTGCCTGTTTTGGTTGATTTTTGGGCACCTTGGTGCGGACCATGCAGAATGGTTGCTCCGATTGTTGAAGAGATCTCAAAAGATTTCGAAGGCAAAATAAAAGTTTTCAAATTAAATACTGATGAGAACCCAAATGTTGCAAGTCAGTATGGAATCAGAAGCATCCCAACTTTAATGATCTTTAAAGGCGGTCAAAAAGTGGATACTGTTGTCGGAGCAGTTCCTAAAGCTACCCTTTCTGGAACAATCTCCAAACACCTTTAATTACAAATTTCAGAATTTAGATTTTCAAAGACCAATACAAGTAAATCAAAGGTAAATCTTTTGGCAAAAATTGGATTAATAGATTATGGAATGGGTAATCTTTTTTCCGTTCAACAAGCCTTTAAAAGGCTTAATCAACCTCTAGATATTATTTGTGATGTCAAAAACCTACATTCATGTGATGCTTTAATTCTTCCCGGAGTTGGTGCTTTTGATCCCGCAATGATGAATTTAAGAAAAACTGAACTAGTACCCTCAATAATTGAATGGATAAACAACGGGAAACCACTTATTGGCATTTGTTTGGGATTGCAGCTTTTATTCGAGACTAGTGATGAGGGGTCTTCTGGTGGTTTAGGAGTTATTAAAGGTCATATTCGCAAATTACCTCAAGAAAAAAATGAGAGAATCCCTCATATTGGTTGGTCTCCGATATATAAAACAAACAAATGCCCTATTCTAGAAAATTATACTGATTCTAATTGGATGTATTTCGTCCATTCATACTCAGCATGTCCTTCAGAACCAGAAAAAACCGTGGCCACAACAAAATTTGGTAAAACTGACGTCACATCTATTGTTTGGCATAAAAATACTGGGGCCTTTCAGTTTCATCCTGAAAAATCAGGTAATGCAGGACAGAAACTTATTTTCAACTGGATTAATTGGTTGAAGAAAACTAAATTTTAGTTTGAAAGGGAAACTGAAACTTATTTCGGGGAAAAGGATAGAAAGTCCTTTAAACCAAAAAACAAGACCAACCTCCTCAAAAGTAAGAGAGGCAATAATAAATATTCTTGGGAACGAACTCAAAGAAGCAAGTTGGCTAGATCTTTGCAGTGGAAGTGGAGCAATGGCATGTGAGGCTCTTCAAAGGGGAGTGAAAAGGGTTCTTGCAATTGAAAAGCAGAGGGAAGCAGTTAAAACATGTAAAAAAAACCTTATAGATGTATCAAATACCATGCTTCATTCAATGCATATTGAAGTTATATGCACTGAATTGATTTCATTTCTCAAAAAGGGTCCGAAAAACAAAAAAATTGAGTTTGTTAAAAATCACCCTCATCAATGTCCTCAAGAAAAATTTGATTTTGTTTTTCTTGACCCTCCATACGAATCTGGATTATATGAACTTTCACAAGAACTTTTATTGTCTAAAAAATGGGTTAAAAAATCATCTACTTTGATATGCGAATGCTCGCCAAAATCAATGCCAAGAATACATAATGGTTGGAAATTAAAAAAAGAGAAATTTTATGGAAACACCTCTCTTGTTTTTCTCATTCCCAATCAGGCATTGAACTGCTTCGACGATACTGATTCCATGCACTAACAAAAAGGCCTAATAATGTTATGGGAACAAGTCCAAGAACAATCCCACATAGCAGAGGCTCAATCATTGGCTCGCATTTTTCATAATTACCAGTAACAATTCTTTCATGTCAAAGAGGTTTTAGTGAATACTCCGTCATCAAAAGCATTAATTAACAAAGACCAAAAGATTAGCTCTTGGCGAATATTCCTTTTATCAACTGCTACTCTCGTATTCCTTATCCTTTTTTGGATAATGGGAGACTTAAAGCAAGATCCTTTCATAACTGAAACCTTATCTATTAGAGGCGAAGCTTTATCTGGGAGCAAATTATTTAAGATCAATTGTGTAGGTTGCCACGGGATTTCAGCTCAAGGATTAGTAGGGCCTGACCTCCACGAAACGACTAAAGAGATGAGTGATAAAAGGATTATTAATCAAGTAATTCGAGGATTAACCCCACCAATGCCAAGTTTTGAAATTGAACCTCAATCAATGGCTGATCTATTGGCATATATGCATTCAATTAATTCTAGTGGCTATTAAAAAAACTATAAAAGTAGTACTTGTTGAACCATCAGGGCCTATCAATGTTGGAAGCGTTGCGAGACTCTGTGAAAATTTTAATGTTCATGAATTAAGGCTGGTTTCTCCTAAATGCGATTATTTAGATCAAGAAGCGAAAAAGATGTCTGTAAGAGGTTTGCGAATTTTAGAAAAAGCAAAAGTGTATAAGGATCTAAATTCAGCACTTTCAGACTGCTCAAGAATCATTGCCACTTGCGGAAGAAAAGAACATGGAGAAATCCCACTTAATTCAAATAAAGATGCTTTGAGCTGGGCTCTTAACTCAGAAAAAAAAGAAACAATAGCTTTAGTTTTCGGAAGAGAAGACAGAGGTTTGTCTAATGAAGAGCTTCTGAAAGCAAATAAAGTGATTAGTCTTAATACAAGTGAAAATTATCCATCATTAAATCTTTCACATGCAGTCGCAATTGTTCTTCATCAATTCATTCAATTAAATGAGCTTGATTTATTAAAACCCCATACAAAAATAAGTGATCCTGCAAATTTAATTAAATTAGAAGATTGTATTGATGATGCAGGTAGTCTTTTACTTGATATTGGTTTCTTGATGAAACATACATATAAAGCGAAAATGAGCAAAATAAAACAATTATTTTTGAGAGGCGAGATAAAAGATGATGAAGTTGCACTAATTAGAGGAATAATTAGCCAAGCAAGGTGGAAAATCAAAAATAAAAATGATTAATTAAAATAACAAGCTACAATAGCTAGCGAAGGTTTATAGTTTTCATCTCAAATTGAAAAGTAATTTTAAAGTAATAACAAATATATTTCTAACAAGCATAGCCTTATCAGTTTTACTTGGAAGTTTTCTAACAATAGTTGGACCAATCAAACAAACCTATAAAATCAATAGAAAAATTAATCCAACAGCAAAACCAAGTAGATCTCTTGAGAAAAAATTACTAACTAGAAAATCTAATTTATCATCATTTTACAATGATAAATTAGAAAAATTTGAAAGACTAGAAGAATTGATTAATAAATGGGAATACCTTATCAAGGAAAATCCTGATCTATATGTTAGTGCTTTTTTCTTATCATTAGATAATCAACTCTATGCTGAAATTAAATCCGATACAAAGCTATCTGCTGCAAGCAGTATAAAGGTTCCTATTCTAATTATTTTACTGAGAATGCTAGAGAGAGGAGAAATATTTTGGAATGAAAAATTGGTACTTTCTAAAGATACAATCGGTAGTGGTTCTGGCTGGATGGCATACCAAGAGATTGGTGAAGTTTTCCCTGTTTATGAAGTAGCCTCAGAAATGATTAGAGTTAGTGATAATACAGCAACTAATTTGCTCATAAAAAGATTAGGGGGAATCAAAATCGTTAATCAAAAATTCAGAGAAATTGGATTAAAAGATACACAACTAAACAATTATCTTCCTGATCTTGATGGGACAAATATCACATCAACAAAGGATCTATCAATGGCCATGGCTCTTGTCGATAATGGGTATTTACTTAATGTTAGTTCTAGAGATATTTTCAGAGAAATAATGGGTAAATCGAAAACAAATACATTAATACCCTCTGGAATTTTAAGAGGGCTAGGAAAAGAATCTAAAAATACTGACTATCATCTTTCATTAAAAGGTTATTTAGTTCACAACAAAACTGGTGATATTGGAATCTCATATGCAGATACTGCTCAAATTCAAACTCCACATAACTCAAGGGCATTTGCAAGTTTTATTGTAAAAGGTCCATTTAACGACCCAAGATCACCTGAGTTGATAAGAAATTTATCGGCAGAATTAGTCCCTTTTCTTGTGCCAGGGCAAAAATCAAGTAAACCAAATTAGATTTTTTACTCAATTAAATAAACTTTTGCTTTTCATTATCATTTTTTTTTTGAACTTTATCAATCTAAAGTGGCCTGCTTATGAAACAATCTTGTTACCAGTAATAAGAAAGTGAGTCCAACTAGAAAACGCAGAGTTTTTCCATTCACTTCAGTGATTGGACAAGAGGAAATGAAGCTAGCGCTTCTTTTAAATGTTATTGACCCGAGGATAGGCGGAGTAATGATAATGGGTGATAGAGGTACAGGGAAGTCCACCACCATAAGAGCACTTGCAGATCTATTACCTGCTATTGAAGTCGTTGAAGGAGATCCATATAACAGCTCTCTTGATGATCCAGACCTTCAAAGCAATGATGTCAGGGAAAAAATAGAAAGTGGCAGCGACATTAAAAAAGGCGAGAAACAAGTTCCAATGATTGATCTACCATTAGGCGCTACTGAGGATAGATTATGTGGAACTATTGATATTGAAAAGGCTCTTAGTGAAGGAGTTAGAGCTTTTGAACCGGGATTACTAGCTAAAGCGAACAGAGGATTGCTTTATGTTGACGAAGTCAATTTGCTGGATGATCACCTTGTTGACGTACTTCTAGATTCTGCAGCATCAGGCTGGAATACAGTTGAACGTGAGGGGATTTCGGTTCGACATCCTGCAAGATTTGTGCTTATTGGTTCAGGGAACCCTGAGGAAGGAGAATTAAGGCCACAGTTACTTGATCGTTTTGGCATGAGTGTGGAAGTGCGAACAGTAAGAGAAGCAAAACTTCGTGTTCAAGTTGTTGATCAACGCACAGCCTTTGACAATGATCCCGAATCTTTTAGCGATGCGGTTCAGGATAACCAAGACTCGCTTCAACAGAAAGTGGTTGAGGCTCAAAATCTACTTAATGAGGTTTATATCGATGAAGATCTCAGACTAAAGATTTCAGCAGTTTGCGGTGAACTTGATGTCGATGGACTTAGAGGAGATATTGTTACAAATAGAGCAGCTAGAGCCCTTGCTGCCTTTGAAGGAAGGAAAGAAGTAACTGAAGAAGATATTGCTCGTGTCGTATCTACAGCTTTAAGGCATAGACTTCGAAAAGATCCTCTTGAACAAGTAGATTCAGGAGATAGAGTAATAAAAGCTTTTTGCAAAGTATTTGAAAGGAATGAAACTAATGATGTATCTGAATTTGAACTGGCTACAACAAACTAAGTGAGAATAATAGGAATAGATCCAGGGCTAGCAAGAGTAGGTTATGGAATAATTGATGAAATAAAAGGAGAAAAAATAATGTTAGATTGCGGAATTATAGAAACAAAGTCAACACAAAAAGAAGAAAAAAGACTTGTAGAGATTTCAAATGATTTAAGCTCAATAATTAATAAATGGAATCCAAATTCTGCAGCAGTAGAAAAGTTTTTCTTTTACCGATCTAGTACAACAATTAGCGTTGTTCAGGCTCGCGGAGTAATAATGATGATTTTAGGAAAGCACAATATTCCTATTAAAGAATTCCCACCAATGCAAATCAAACTTGCTGTAACGGGTTATGGTCATTCAGATAAAGATGAGGTTTTAAATTCAGTCATGCATGAACTCAGTATAACTTCCCCGCCAAAGCCAGATGATGCTGCAGATGCACTAGCCATAGCATTAACTGGAATTTATCTTCAATAATTTAATCCATAGTTAAAATATATTATTTATGAAAAACAGGTTTGACGATATTAAACTAAAAAAAGAACTCAAAAGAAAGGAATATTACTTAATTCGAAATTCCAATTCATCTTTAATACATAAGAAAATAAAGTCAAATGTTAAATCAACATTAAAAACACTTTTGAATAAATATCATGTTGAAGGAAAATATATAGGTATTTATTGGCCATTAAAAGGTGAAGTGGATATTAGATTTATTAAAGACAATAACAATCAAAAAGTTGCTTTACCTTCGAGTTCTAAAAGCAAAGGCATTAAATACCATCATTGGTCAAATAATCCACTAGGGAGAGATGCAAACAAGATTCCGGCGCCAATAGGCGAAAATGCCATTAACCCCAATGATATTTCTATCCTATTTGTACCAGCATTAGCTATCGATCAAAAAGGATACAGATTAGGTTATGGAGGCGGATACTTTGATCGTCTTCGACAAAGAGATTTGTGGTTTTCCATACCATCTTTTGTAGTCATCAGTAATAATTGCATATCTAAAAAAGCATTACCCAGAGACAAATGGGACGTTCCCTTTAATGGCTGGATTAGCGAAAAAGGTCTACATCAAATTGAAGCAACTAAATAATTAGTTAGGCTTTAATATATATAAATTGCTTGAACTGAAGAGGTGACTGAAATCAAAGAAAAAACTTTCACAAATACTTATGGGAGTGATTCATTAGATAATCTTATAGAACGTCTACAGTCAACCTCAGATCCAAAAAGGCGCTATGAATATATTCTATGGCTAGCTAAAAGTTTGCCTTTACTAACTGAAGATCTTCACCTGGAAACTACAAAGGTAAAAGGATGCATTTCAGAAGTATATGTTCTTGGAATTCTTTTGAATGGAAAAATCCAATGGAAAGGATATTCAGATGCTCTCATAACAAAAGGATTGCTAGCTTTTCTAATAAAAGGTTTGAATGATCTAACACCTTTTGAAGTACTCTCTATAAATGAAAAATTTATAGAGATGACTGGACTAAGCAAAAGTTTGACACCATCAAGAGCTAATGGTTTTCTCAACATATTCCTAAAAATGAAAGCTCAAGCAAAAAATCTATCAGTTCCAAGCTCTGAGAACGAATAAACAGGATTTAAACAAAATCATCACCTTATAAAAACATGAAAAAAGTTGGTATCGGTTTGCTTGGTCTAGGCACTGTTGGTCAGGGTGTTGCAAATATCATTAACAGTCCTAATGACAGACATCCGCTGGTTGAGGAACTTGAACTTATAGGTATTGCAGTAAGGAATCTACAAAAGAAAAGAGATATATCCATCCCAGATTCAATACTTACAACAAACCCAATTGAAATAGTAAACAATCCCAATATTCAAATAGTGGTTGAAGTAATGGGGGGTATTGAGCCAGCAAAATCATTAATCATCAAAGCCATAAGAGCAGGAAAATCTGTAGTCACTGCTAATAAAGCAGTAATTGCAAGACATGGTGAAGAGATTTCAAATGAAGCAAAAGCCGCTGGGGTTTATGTCCTCATTGAAGCAGCAGTAGGAGGAGGAATTCCAATAATTGAGCCTCTAAAGCAATCATTAGGGGGAAATCAAATAACTAAAGTAAGCGGAATAATAAATGGAACAACTAATTACATCCTCTCCCGAATGGATAAAGAAGGAGTTAATTATGAGGATGTTTTAAAAGAGGCCCAAGCGCTTGGATATGCAGAAAGTGATCCAGCTGCTGATGTCGAGGGATCCGATGCAGCTGACAAAATTGCAATTCTAAGTGGCCTTGCCTTTGGTGGATCTATTAATCGGTCTTGCATACCAACAACTGGAATAAATCACCTAGAAGGCATAGATGTTAACTACGCAAGAAAGTTAGGATATGGAATCAAGCTTTTAGCAATATCTGAGAAAGGCGAAACTCAATCAAAAGGCGAAAATAGTCAACCATTATCTGTTTGGGTTGAGCCCACATTGGTACCTGAAGACAATCCATTAGCAGGGGTAAATGGAGTTAACAATGCAATCCTCGTAGAAGGAAATCCAATTGGCCAAGTAATGTTTTTTGGACCAGGTGCAGGATCAGGTCCAACCGCATCAGCTGTTGTTGCCGACATTCTTAACATTGCAGGTATTCAATCTATGAGTGAAGACAAAGTCTTGAACTTAGATCCTCTTCTTTCAGCAAAAAGTTGGAGAAGGTGTCACTTAGCAGAAAAGAAACAAATAACCAAGAAGAATTACATTCGACTTATTGCGGAAGATAGTCCAGGAGTAATTGGAGAAATCGGGACTATTTTTGGAAAGAAAAAAATATCTATTGAATCAATTGTGCAATTTGATGCAACGGATAAAGAAGCAGAGATAGTAGTTATTACTCATAAGATTAATCAAGGTCAACTTGAAGAGGCTCTTTTAGATATAAAAAACTTGCCACAAGTTAAGAGAATTGCATCAACTATGGGTTGCCTTTAGCTAACCAAAACTAGTCAAATCTGAATTAAGTTGCTAATTATATAAGTAGAACAAAGGAAATTTTATCTTAAATTTCTTTTCGGAACTAAACCATGAAAACATCCAAAAACGTAATTGAGAAATCCAGAAAAGAAACAGAAAAAAATATTCATCAAGGAGATTGTGTTTATCTAAAAAATCAAAAAGAACTTTTTCAAGTATTAGGAATAGATAATTCATATGAAAAATGTTGGGTTAGAGAATGGCCACTTAACCCAAAAGGTTCGCCAGTTTTCGAGATATCAATTAAACAAGTATCTACTAATCAATAAATATTTTACTCAGTAGGAATTATTATAAAATCTTATATTAAATGTCAAAAACAAATTACGTAAAAAATATTTTAAAATTATCAAGTATTTTCTTGATAATTTTCCAGTTATCTTGCGTTCAATATAAGAAAAGAGAGAATATTATTGTTGCAAGTGCAGGTAAAATTGAATCCCTTGATCCTGCTCAAGCAAATACTCTTAGGACATTACAAATATTAAGCGCTCTTGGAGATACTTTATACAAAATAGATAAAGAAGGGAATCTTTCTCCAAGCCTAGCTAGAAATTTACCGAAAGTAAGTAAGAATGGTTTGCTAATAGATATTCCACTAAAAAAAAATATCTCCTTTCACGATGGAAGCACATTTAATGCAGAAGCGATGGCTTTTAGCCTTAACCGTTTTAGAGAAATAGGGACTTTAAATTATCTATTAAACGAAAAAATAGAAGATATTGAGGTCAAAGATGAATTTCTTATAAGAATAAAATTAAAAAAGCCATCGAGTTCTTTAAAAAGTCTCTTAACATCAGTAAATTTAACTCCTGTATCACCTAATGCATATTCAAATTATAAAGATAGTTTCAATAATGAAAATTTCATTGGAACTGGTCCTTACTTTTTAGAAAGCTTCAACTCAAATCAACAAATAATCAAGCCATTTAACAATTATTGGGGAGCAAAGCCTCTGAACAAAGGAATTGATTTTATAAATTACAATAATTCTAGTACTCTTTTTGGGGCTATAAAAACAAAAGAAGTTGATGTCCTAATTTCAAACTCTATCGACGATATGCAGCGAGTAACATTAAATAATATGGTTAATAAGGATCAACTTAAATCAGGAGAAGGTGATCCAATAGAGATAGGATATATTACATTTAAAAGTGATAAATTACCTTTAGAAAAAAAGAAAATCAGGGAGGCTCTTTCCTACACAATTGATAGAGAGCTAATTAGTCAACAAGTAAGTTTTGGAACTAGAAAGCCCTTAAGATCAATAGTCCCTCCTCAATTACACAAAAAAGAATTTTCACCATGGCCTAAATATAATCCTAATATTGCAAGATCTTTATTGAGAAAAGAAGGCTACTGCGAAAAAGATATTCTTTCTATTCCATTAACATTTAGATCTAATATACCTGCTGATAAATTACTTGCTCTTACATGGAAAGATCAAATTAAAAGAGATTTATCTGATTGTATAGAAATAACTTTAAATGGAATTGAATCAACCACAGTTTATAAACAACTTTCCGATGGGGCTTTTGATGCAGTTATATTAGATTGGACTGGAGCATATCCTGACCCAGAAGCATACTTAACTCCCTTATTAAGTTGTAATGAAATAAATAATAATTCTTGCCTTAAGGGCGAAGCTGTATTCAGTGGTAGTTTTTGGGGTGATATTAAATTACAAGAACTTTTGGAAAAAAGTGAAGAACTAGAGGGAGAAAGTAGATTAAATAATTTAATAAAAGTTGAACAACTTGCAGCACAAGGAAGTGCCTACTTACCAATTTGGCTAGTTAATCCTAAAGCTTGGTCTTTAAAAGAAATTAGTAAACCAGAATTCTCAAGCGATGGATTAATTATTCTAAAAAACTTAAAAAGAGAATAGTTTTGGCATCTAAAAAGGGGCTTTTCAAATATATTCTTTCGAGATTAACTCTATTGCCAATTATGCTTTGGATAATTTCGAGCTTAGTTTTCATATTGTTGAGAATTGCACCAGGCGATCCAGTAGATGCAATTTTAGGTACTCGAGCCAATGAATTTGCAAGGGAAAGCCTAAGAATTAAACTTGGATTAGATAAACCTCTAATTAATCAATATATTGAATATTTAAATCAATTAATTCATGGAAATTTAGGAGTCTCATTAAACACGCAAGAACCTGTAAAAGTAATTATTTCCAAGGCTCTTCCGGCAAGTATGGAATTAGCTATATTTTCAATATTAATAGCATCGCTATTAGGCTATTTAATTGGTTTTTTAGGAGCAGTCAAACCAGAAGGCAAAATAGATTTCTGGGGAAGGATTTTTGGAATTGGTACCTATGCTCTACCTCCTTTTTGGGCAGCAATGCTAATTCAAATTATCTTTGCTGTTTTTCTAGGTTGGTTACCCATTGGTGGAAGGTTACCTCCTGGAGCTTTTACTCCTCCTCCAATTACTGGTTTCTTACTTTTAGATAGTATTTTAGACAAAAACATTGAAATCTTCTTTGGTTCTTTTAAACACTTAATATTACCCTCAGTCACTCTAGGGATATTATTAAGTGGAATATTCAGCAGGACATTAAGATTAAATCTTGAGGAAGTTTTGAAAAAAGATTATATTGAGGCCGCAAAAAGTAGAGGATTAAATAACTCTAGAATATTAATTAAGCATGCTTTACCAAATACACTTCTCCCAATCTTGACAATTACTGGATTAACAGTTTCTTCTTTAATTGGTGGAGCACTTTTAATTGAAATAACATTCTCTTGGCCTGGAATTGCTCTTGGGCTTCAAGAGGCGATTAACCAAAGAGATTATCCTGTTGTACAAGGAATAGTTGTTATAATATCAAGCCTTGTTGTCATGATTAGTGTTGGAATAGATATCGCTATTGCATATATTGATCCAAGAGTTAGCTATTGAATATTGACAAGTTTTTCAATTATATCCCTATCCATAATATGAAATTTAAGTTCTCCTTTAGTTAAATTAGTATTAGAAGAAATTGATTTATTCTCTTCTAATCTTTCTAGAAAGCTGATGATCTCAAAAGCTAATAAGCTCTGAACAGAAAGTGGATGATATCCAACAATTGATTCTCCGAGATTAAACAAGTCCTTACCTTTAGACTGATACATCTGTCCCTCTACTCTAATAGGTGAAAAATGACTAGCTCCTTCAATTAAAAGAACTCTACTCAAAGGGCTTGAACTTAAAGCAAGCAATAATCCGAGTTGTTCACTTATAGATGGTGTAACTAAATCAAAAGTTCCTCCGGTAAGAAAAAGAGGAATATTTATTTGATTATCTAAATTCTTTTCCCACAAAAAACTCCCGAAACTATTCATGCCAACAATAGCTGAAAGATTTTCCATTTTTTCTCTATCTGGCAAAGTAATGTCTATTAACTGACATTGCAAAAGTGAAGATAAATTAGTCAGAGAGAGATTATCAAGGACCTTTTGACATCTATTTTCAAGTTGATCATCTATTTTCACCCCTGAAGCTAAAATAGCTGTAAGCGCACCTAAAGAATGCCCCATCAAGACAACCTTCTCAGCTGAAATATCAATCTTGCCTAATTTTTTAGCCTGAAGTACATTATCTAAATCTTTAATTCGATCAGGTATAACTTCAGCACCTGGGAGAGGAAGTCTTCCTTTTAACAAAGCTTCTAATGCTAATGAGTCACTACCTGGATGATCTAGAACGACAACAGGCCAACCATTATGACTTAGACTTCTTGCAAGCCAATTAAAATGATTACGATCACCTCCTAATCCAGGCATTAACAAAACCCAATTTTCTCTAGTTTTCTCTCTAAAGGAGGGGTTCCAAACCTCTAAATTTAAAGGCTCATTTCGATGAGAAACAGTTAATGAAATCAATTCGTATTCAGTTTCTTTTATTTCAAGAGGTAAAACATTGATTTCTTCTCTTTTAACCGATGACTCATTAATTGAGACCAAATCAGATATGAGTTTTTGTTGTTTATTTAATTCACTTCTCCAGTTGCTAGCTACTTCAATCCACCCATCCAAATCAATATGAATTGCTTTAACAGAGAGTGAGTTCAGAAGATCAAATGTTGTCACCTCATCCTTTTTATCTAGAAGGTTTTCCAAAGTATCTAGAACACTTTCGCCGGAGCTATCTTCATCCATAAGTATTAAATCACTTACTTCATCAAGTAATTTTCGACCTGACCAGCTTCTCAAAATTTGTCTTGCCATACTTTTATCTCTTACCAAAGGGGTATTTAAGAACTTTGCCAAACCATCCCTTTCCTTAAAGCCTAGTAAATTAAGCCAACTGGCTAATTCTGAATTTTTTTCCTCTGCACCATTACTCCAATCAATCAATTCTTTTACCGAAATTGGAATAGACATTCCATCAAAATGAATTTCAAATCTCTCTGCTGCTTTTAGTTCTGGATAAATACAAGAAGGTGCTAGTAAGCTTCCAACTGTTCCAAGAACAACTAATTTTTTAATGAATGAATTTGTTCTCAACTTCTAGTGTTAGCAATTATTGGGAAAGATTCCCAGTATCCCTAAGATTAATCATAAAGGCACGGCTATGGACAGCAATAGGAGCAGGTGGAGTATTGTATTTAACTCCAATAATTTTTAATAGCTTAGGATTTTCAGCTGAACAAATCGGTAGCGGAATAACTACAGCTGCATTTGCTGGGATAACAACAAGGCTTGGAACAGGATATTTACTTGACAACAAATTTAGTTATGGGAAAGCAATTAAAATTGCATGTTTAATTTCAATATTATCTGATTTTATTCTTTTTTATTCACAAAATTATTTAGCTTACCTTTGTGGTCAATTTTTTTTAGGAGCTGCAGCTGGGATTTATTGGCCTTCTGCAGAATTAGCAATTCCACTTAATTGCGATAACCATATTAAATCAAATGAAGGTTATTCTCTTGCAAGAAGCGCTGATGCAATTGGAGTGACCATTGGGGTATTTCTGGGCACAGTTGGAACATACCTTGAAATGCCTAGAATAATATATTTAATTGACAGTTTCTGCATGTTATATATATTCAATATTCTATTTAATAGGCTATATATAAGCAAGATTCAAGCCAAATCTAAGGAGAAAGATGATGTAGCATTTAATTATAAAAATATAGATAAAAAATCTAATCTGAAATGGATAATCAATTTATTTCCTTTATTTCTCATAACTCTATTTGTAACAGGAGTAATGAGTTTATTGCAAAGTATTCTTCCATTAGATTTAGCTAACGGTGGTATAATAAGGGTACCATTTACAGAACAAAGAGTAGCAACATTAGTATCAATCAAACTGGTTTTACTTGCAATTTTTCAATGGCCAGTAGGTTATTTTTTAAGGAATAAAAACCCATCTTATAAATTTCAATTATGCTTAATATTACTACTTATAGGTTTTATTTTCTTATCACTTTCCAATTTCTTAGTTGATGGATATCTATTAATATTTTTAGCGTTCATACCTCTAACAATTTCTCTATGCATATTCCTACCATCTGCTTCAGATTCAATTATAAAATCTTCTCCAAGTAAATACCAAGGGTCAGCAATAGCCTTATATTCTCAGTGCTTTGGAATTAGTTCTTTAACAGTCCCTTGGATGGCAGGAAAGTTAATAGATAATTTCGATACGGCCATTTATTTATGGCTAATTATTAGTCTTATTTGTATGGCTTTATTACCAATAACTAAAAATATAAAGAATATAAAATAAAGACATCTAATCCTTGTAAATTAATTTAATTCCTATTCATTTCTTCAATTCTTAATTCCCTTAAATACAAAAAGAGAGGAGCTGAAAAAGCAAATGCAATGGTAAATGTAGTTAATATTACAATCCATAGATTTTTCATCTCTAGTCTCTTTGATTCTGAAATTATCCAAACAAATACAGCTGTTGCCCCTATAAATAGATCTCTAGATAAAGACTGGGAAGCTGGATTATTATTAGCCAATTCTATAAATAATTGAATATCAAAAGCAGATCCATAGCTTTTTGCAAATTCAATATTTGCGAGTGTAGGTAAAACAGCTCCTAATATAGCCAATAATAAATAAACCCATTTCAACCATTTAATATGTCTTATCATAAGGTAAAATTTATTTAATACAAAATAATATATCAGAATTATTATAAAGTTTGTCTATTTCATGAAAAAAAAATTTCATATTTTTACTTATGAAATTAACTAACTATATTAGAGTTAATCTGGTTAGTTAAGAATGAAAATTGATGTACCTAAGAAAATATTTAAACTTCCTAAACTTAAATTAGCTGTTATTGGTCATGTTGAATGGGTCACATTCTTAAAGGTAGATCAGCTTCCAATAGCCGGGGTGATTTCACATGCAAAAGATTGCTTTGAGGAAGCGGCAGGGGGTGCTGCAGTCGCAGCTGTACAAATGGCAAGATTGATAAATGGACCTGTTGATTTAATCACATCTTTAGGTAAAGACAATTACGGTGAAAAATGCTACGAAAGGCTTACTAAACTTGGTTTAAATGTAAAAGTAGCTTGGCGTGAAAAACCAACAAGAAAAGGCATTAGCTTGATTAGTAAAGATGGAGAAAGAGCAATTACAGTCATCGGAGAGAGATTACAGCCAATCGCCTCTGACAAACTACCTTGGGGTGATATGAAAAATTACGATGGTATTTTTGTTACCGCAACGGATAAAGAAGGAATAAGACTTGCCAGGAAAGCTAAATTCTTATCTGCCACTCCCCGAACAGGCGAGCAAACCCTAAAGAATGCGAAAGTAAAAATCGACGCTTTAATTGGTAGCGGTCTTGATCCTGGTGAGGAAATAAATTTTGAAGAACTTGAACCTAAACCAGAAATATACATTTCAACAAAAGGTAAATTAGGTGGGACAATTTTCCCTAAAAATATTAAATACAAATCCATTAAACCTAGTTCAAAAGAGCTCGACACCTATGGATGTGGAGACTGCTTCGCAGGAGCTGTCACTACAGCTCTCTCAGCTAAACTAAATTTAGAGCAAGCCATCAATATAGGTGCATATTGCGGTGCTGAATGCTCAACACATTACGGACCTTACTAAAATGAAAAAGCAAGAAAAAAAGAATATAAAACCAATCAATAAAAATTCTGTTACTAATGATTTTATAATTTTAATATTTTCAATTATTTCTCTTTTTGTTGAATCAATAATAATAATTATAGGTCTATTTAAAAAAGGTTTTGTAAAAAAAGAAGTACTTTCAAAAAAAACGAATCTAGGCTTCGACTTGATAATCAAGAGAAAATAAAGATACAATGTCAAGAGAAATAAATTTCATATTTTGTAATCAACTGGCTTTATTTCTAGAAGTTGCTTTAATTAGGTAAGGTTATAATTATCTATAGTGAAATTGGTACCAATATTTTTAATAATATTCTTTATATATATATTCATAACTTTAAACAAGAGAAAAAATTTTTCTAATAGAAAGAGTTTAATGGAAAGATTCAAGAAAAGGTTCAAAAATATAAGTGTTCGTCGAAAAAGGATATCTGAAGAATTTACAAATTCTCTTTTACTTGATCCTTGTAAAAATATTCCTTTGGGGACATGGTATTCAGAGGAAGAACTAAGAGAAAAAGCAGATATTCATAGATCTAGGTTAAGTAAATTCGGTAAATCAAAAATTAATGGTGAAATGCTATTTGTAGGACCAAAAGGAGGAATTTACAAAATAAGTAATGATGGAAAGAAAAAATATGTGTAAATCTTAAAAGAAGAATAACAATAATTATAAAAAATATAATTATTGCTAAAATCTCATTGAAAAATTTTTGACAAATTAAACATTGATTTCTTACCTAACAGTCTCATTTGGAGAATTAGAGCTATCTAACCTAACTTTTTGGAGTCTTGTTGGAATAACAGTATTGTTTGTCATCTCTTTTGTTTTATCAACAATTCCTCTTACTAAAAATATACAAGACACAAAAAAACCTTCAAAAAAATAAAATTAAGCTGCCTCCTTATACTCTGAAAAATCTCTATTCGCCCAATGTATTCTTTTAACAGATAGATTAACCGTCGTGATCTTCTTACTTTCTTCTTTTATAGATATTACATTCTTATCGTCTAGAAGTTTATTTGATATTTGCTTAGAAGAGACGCTCGAGATCTTTAAACGATATTTACGCGCAAGATTTTGAATTGAGAACCCCTCTGCCTTGGATCGATGTGGCCAAAAATTCTTCACAATAAATTTAATCTCTTTTTTAAAGAAAACCAATAAAAAAGAAATTGCAACTAATTCTATTTTTTTATAACAAATCTTTTTTGTACTATTGCAAGCATTAAGCAGCTGGCATGGCTGGTTTATATGATTCTTTATCTCCTACACATTCAAGACTTTCCCTAGTAGAAACGCCTGTTGTTGGATTAACACCATCAGCTATTTTACAAAGATTTCTCTGATCTTCACTGTCAAGAATTGCAAATGTGAAATCAGCCCCTTCAATTTGAGCACCAGCAAAGCTGCTACCTGATGCGATCATGTTTATCAAAACCGCATTTCTTAGATCTGTTTTTTGGAAGTTAACCCTGTCCGATAGAGTATCAGTAAGATCTATACCGTTAAGATTTGAACCTTTGAGATCAGACAAAGTCAAGGTTGTTCCATGAAGATCAACATCACTAAAGTCAGCATCTCTTGCCATTGCACCCGCTATTGAAGAAAGATGTAAATCTTCTCCATGAAAATTAAATCCAGTTATGTCAGATCGAACGTAGCTTGGGACTTCGTCCCCCTCACCCTTAACTGCCACATTGGCACCAGCAAATGCTGGACTCACGCTAAAAAATATGATTAAAAAGCTAAGCACATATTTAATAGTTTTTGAAAAAAGAAAATCAAAATTCATGTGTAAAGTTGATAATCAACCTGAATAGTGCAATTATCTCTCCTATTAAAGAACTTTATATACATTGATAAGACAAATTAATGTAATGGGATATCTAATGCTAATCACAAAAGAGGTCTGCCAGAGATAAATTCGTGCATTACAGGGTTCATCCAATAGAACCCTACGAATAACATCACAAAAACATTAAAAAATATCAAAACACCTCCAAGCAATAAGGTTTCACCATTTGAACGAGACTCTTCTTCACTTTCTTGAACGATGGCTTGAAAATTATTCTGATTCATTTTTATGAATAACGTTCGACTAAGTTACTAGGAAAATAAAATTATTGAGGCTCTAACAGGAAAATTTACAGGATCTTTCTAATTTTTTAAGATTTTATTTTTTTTTTACTGAGAACTTTGAATTTGAGATCTTTGGATCTTTGGATCTTTGGATCTTTGGATCTTTGGATCTTTGGATCTTTGGATCTTTGGATCTTTGGATCTTTGGATCTTTTTAATTTTTAACAATTCAAGCTCCCATTCGAGTATTAGTATTTCTCAAAGACTTATACACTCATGCCATTCATTCAAATCAATACATCCGCCAAATGTGTTGTAGAAAATGAAGATTTGCTCCAAAAGAGTATTTCTAAAATGGTTGCCGCGCTAACGAGCAAATCTGAAAATTATGTAATGACGTTGATCCAAAGAGATAACAAAATGACATTCGCTGGATCCGACGAACCATGTTGTTTTGTCCAAATTAAATCAATTGGCTCACTGACCCCCTCCTCGATGAGCAAGGATTTATGCGAGTTGATTGGATCTAATACGAACATAAATATGAACAGGATTTATATTGAATTTATTGACGTTAAAGCCTCAAATTGGGGATTCAATGGTTCAACATTTGGGTAGTAAATTTATTGCCTTTTATAATTAAGTCTAAAATAATTTATTAAATATAATTAATTATTAATAAGATCAAAAAAATTTAAAAGCCCTTTCAAAAAATAACTTTTCTAAACAAGGTCGAAAATATTTTTAATCGCTGTTTCGTCAATGCCCCTTAAATAAAATCAACAAATTAATCAAAAATGGGTTGTGTTAGGGATAAATCCAACCGAAACCAATAAAAATGTAAGCCTCTTGAAAAGCCTTAATATCCTTAATTACTTAGCAATCACTTTTTAAAGAATCGATTCTCTCCATCATTTGTCTGTAAATAATTCCGCATTTAGGATATTAAGAAAATTAGGGGTTTTCATATAAATAAATTTTAGGTGTCCCTTTGGATTTTTTGATTCCAAGAAATCAAATTTTCTTTAACAAAAGGGCATTCTCCATCAAAAAAAAATAGTCAGCTTCACTGTATTCATAAGAAATCTATTTCCTCAGATGGGATTGAATTTAATATGGAATGTCTCTCTTCGTTGTTCATTGTAAATAAACACTTGAAAGCATAAGAATAAAGAGCGATCTTAATGATATCTAACAGATAAAAAAATGCTTACTCTATTTATTTTCATATTAATCTCAGTATTAGTAGTTTCCGCCTTACTTTTCTTCAATAAAGGAGAGAAAGCTTTGGAGATTAAAACCATTCTCAAAGATATATATGAAAATATTAAAGAACTCTTATCTAATTTTAAAAAGCTGTTTTTGATAGTTAAAGAGTTACTTCAAGCAAAATTAGAGCAAGAACCGACTCAGCTGAAAGATGAGGCAACAGAGTCGCAACCTGAAGTAATTTCAGAAGCTAATGTTCCCTCTGAACCTGTAGTAACCTCTGAACCTGAAGTAACCTCTGAACCTGAAGTAACCTCTGAACCTGAAGTAACCTCTGAACCTGTAGTAACCTCTGAACCTGAAGTAACCTCTGAACCTGTAGTAACCTCTGAACCTGTAGTTACATCTGAACCTGAAGTAACCTCTGAACCTGAAGTAACCTCTGAACCTGTAGTAACCTCTGAACCTGTAGTTACATCTGAACCTGAAGTTACATCTGAACCTGAAGTTACATCTGAACCTATAGTTACATCTGAATCTGAAGTAACCTCTGAACCTATAGTTACATCTGAACCTGAAGTAACCTCTGAACCTATAGTTACCTCTGAACCTGGAGTTACCTCTGAACCTGAAATATTCCCAACTAGCGAAATAAAAATCACTCCTGAAGATTCAATTAATGAAGAGAATATTGATACAAAAAGAGATTGATGGTGAATTAGATATGTTTTCAATAAAAAAAGGCCTCATCAAATTTGATGAGGCCTTTTTATTGAAATTTGAATTTCTATCTACTAACTCTCAGTTGTTGCTAAAGAAGCTACTGATCCAACAACACGACGGAAATCAAATCCCATAGCTCTAAGAGCATGCCAAATATGACCTTGAATAAAGAAGAATCCAAAGTAATAGTGAACATTTGACAAAGCTGCTCTAGTTGTATGGCCTAAAAACGCAGTGCTATCAGATACATCTCCTGTATCTACCCAATAAGGAGAAATTCCAAATTTCAAAGCTAAAGGTTCTCCATACCAATCAATTGGATAAACAGTTGTATTTTGTGCACACCAGAATGCAGCAACAATTGCCATCCAGCCAATACCAGCAAGAGACCATGAAAGAACTGCTTCTGCAGAGAGCAATCCTTTGCCTTTGAATTCGGTGTATTCACCCAGCTGTTTTGTAGCTATGTGCCATGCACCACCACTTATTTGAACGAATGCCAAGAATGCATGTCCGCTCATTACTTCTTCAAGGCTGTCAATGGTTAGGAAGTCGAACTGATGCCCGTAAACCATTCCAAAATCACCATATCCAGGGAAGATTGTTCTGATTTCACCTAGGGCTGGGTCGTAAATTCCATGCCATCTTGCCCACTCAACAAACCATATATTTGCAACCCCAAAGAAAATCAAATGATGTCCAAGAATGAATGTCAAATTATCTGGGTTGTCCCATTCTAGTTTGAATTTCTTAGTGGTAGGGATAGGACCATCTTTCAGGTCCGGATCAAATAAGAGTGAATGAGCCAATCCAGCCGTTCCATATACAGCTGAAAAAATCAAATGGAAAATAGCAATTGTTGCTACACCAGCTCCTGTCCATACACCAGCCTCATCAAAGCCAATGCCAAGAGATGCTAGATGAGCAAGAAAAATGGAACTTTGATGTCCCATTGGTATCTCTGGGTTGTAGCGAGCAAGCTCCCAAAGGGTGCTTCCACCAGCTGCAAAGCAAATCAGGCCTGTGTGTCCGATATGTGACCCTATGAATCGACCAGCTCGATTGGTCACCACAGAATTGCCAACCCACCACCCGTAGGTGACGTCTGGGTTTCCGTAGGTCTGCATAATTAAGGAATTAAAGTCGAAATTTTGGTTACATTACACTTTTTAGAATTGTTTTTACCAGAATAGTTAGAGGTCTTTATAGGTCTCTCTCATTTTTTACATAAAATTGGCCTTTTAGAGAAAAAATAGACAAAAAAATACCCCCCAAAGGGAGGTGTTTTTTTGTTCTAAATTAAATTTATCTTGGTGCTCTACCGTTGAAACCTGCGCCTTCAACTCTAACAGTAGCTCCTTGACTGTTACCAATAGCATCAGCAACCTTCTTGAAGTCAAATCCTAAAGCACGAAGAGCATGCCAAAAATGACCTTGCAAAAAGAAGAAACCGAAGTAATAGTGAACATTTACTAAGGCTGCTCTGGTTGAATGTCCGAAGAAAGCTGTCGAATCAGAAAGATCTCCAGTATCAACCCAATATGGAGCTACAGAGAACTGTAATTTCAATGGTTCACCAAACCACTCTGTTGGATATACGGTTGTGTTGGTTGCGGCCCAGAAAGCAGCAACAATTGCCATCCAGCCAATGCCAGCAAGAGACCATGATAGAACTGCTTCTGCAGAGAGCAATTCAGCACCTTTAAACTTACTCCACTCGCCTAATCTCTTATTTTCCCACTGAGTTGAACCAGCAACCATATGAATAGTGGCTCCTGTTAATTCAGCAAAGGCTAGGAAAGCATGACCACCCATAACATCTTCAAGGCTATCAATTTCAATGAAATCAAATTGACGATTCCAAATCATTGTTAAATCCAAGTTGTAATTAACTTGCCGGACTGCTCCAATTGCTGGGTCGTATATGCCATGAATCCTTGCCCATTCAACAAACCATATACATGCAACACCAAAGAAAAACAAATGGTGTCCAAGTATGAAAGTTTGATTATCTGGGTTTTCCCATTCAAGTTTGAATTTTCTAGCGCGAGGAACGTCACTTTCTTCTAAATCAGCATCAAAATAGACGGCATGCAGAAGAGCTCCTCCTCCATAAACCATTGACAAGATTAAATGAACAATAGCTATTGCAGCTACTCCAACTCCTGTCCAAGTGCCAGCTTCATTGAAACCAATTCCAATTGAAGCTAAATGAGCCAAAAACAAGGAACTCTGATGTCCCATTGGGATATCAGGGTTATAGCGGGCAAGTTCCCAAAGCGTGCTTCCACCAGCTGCAAATGCGATTAATCCTGTATGCCCAATATGGGAGGAAATAAATCGGCCTGAGCGGTTGGTGACCACAGAATTACCAGCCCACCAATCATAGGTAACATCTGGATTTCCATAGCTCTGCATAATTTTTTAAGCGATACAGGCGAAATATGCGTGCAGATTACACGCTGTTGAAATGATATGTGCAAAATAGTTAGAGGTCGTTATTTAGTTTGACTATTTTTGCCCATTTCAATAATAAAAACGATTTTATTTAAGCTGCGGTATTATCTCCAGGATATAGAAAAAATCTTCCAAAGTCTAGTTATAGCTTAATTTAAATAGGCGAAATTCTCGACTAATCATTCCAAGAAGCTAAAGACACAAGATCTAAAGAATTCTTTGACAAAAAATTTTCAACTTGTAAAACCAATTAATTTTTTTTGAAAATCGTTCAAAATTAGAAGATAAAAAATTTGCAAAAAAAAAGAGAGGATTTAATCCTCTCTCATAAAAATTAATTTTTTAAATAATCAATAAAGTTGAGCAGGAAGAGGTTCTTTTAGAATTTTCTTAAAGTCAAATCCCATAGCCCTTAAAGCATGCCACAGATGACCTTGGAGGAAGAAGAATCCAAAGTAATAATGAACGTTTGCCAAAGCTGCTCTAGTTGTATGGCCAAAGAAAGCTGGACCTCCTGAAAGATCAACACTATCAATCCAATAAGGAGCAACACCAAACTTCAAGATCAAAGCTTCTCCATACCAAGCTTCTGGGTAGACAGTTGTATTCTGTGCACACCAGAAAGCTGCAACTACAGCCATCCAACCAATTCCTGCTAGAGAGAAAGAAAGAATTGATTCTGCTGAAAGAAGACCAGCTCCTTTAAATTTGGTGTATTCTCCAACTTGCTTAGTAGCGATATGGAAAGCTCCACCTGTGATCTCAACAAATGCTAAGAATGCATGACCACCCATAACATCCTCAAGACTATCGATAGCCAAGAAGTCAAACTGATGGTTCCAGATATTGGTCAAGTTAAGGTTGTATTCGACTTGTCGAACAGCTCCTAGGGCAGGATCGTAAATCCCATGAATTCGAGCCCACTCAACAAACCATATACATGCAACACCAAAGAAAAGCAAATGGTGACCAAGGATAAAAGTCTGATTATCGGGATTATCCCATTCAAGCTTGAACTTTCTAGCTTGAGGTACCTCTGAATCTTGCATATCGCCAACAAATAGCACTGAATGCAATAAACCACCGGCTCCATAAACCATGGAAAGAACCAAATGCACGATGGCAATAGAAGCAACTCCTGCCCCTGTCCAAGCACCAGCCTCATCAAAGCCGATACCAATTGAAGCTAAATGAGCAAGAAAGATAGAACTCTGGTGTCCCATTGGGATCTCAGGGTTATATCTTGCTAGTTCCCATAGAGTACTTCCACCTGCTGCAAAGGCTATTAGCCCAGTATGAGCAATGTGAGCAGCAATGAATTTACCAGATTTGTTAGTAACCCCAGCGTTTCCAGCCCACCAACCATAGGTGACATCCGGGTTTCCGTAGGTCTGCATGATTTAAGATTTTTGGCGTAATACGGTGAGCACACCATACAGGCAGCTCAATTCAAAAACTACTATTAGTAATAAGGTCTTATACAGAAGTAGTAAAGTTTTTTTTCTTCAAATTGGCTCAACCCGCAACTAAACTAGGTTTTCATGGAAATACTCAAGAAAAATTTAAATATCAAAAATGAAATCTGCTTTACAACTTGAACTGCAAGACCTTCATGGACTCCCGTATATCGCAACAATAATTTGGTTTGTTCTGCTCGGAGTTTGTCTTTTAGCAGTGGTTTTTTACCTTTTTCAAAAAAATTACAGGTCCAAAGCAGAAGACATCAAAGATGATCTCCCTCCTAAGAAGAAATCACTACCAAAAGGGTTTTAAATGACTAAGAAAATTTTGTTTTTCAATGTTAGTTCTCAAATTAATGTAATATCCTCAGACACGGGTTTGGCTAAGTGGCCACCTGGGTTATCAATAAAAACAATTTTTTTACTCAATGATTGATTTTTCTCACCTTCTTGATTTCGCCACTCAGCTTCCACACCCATCAGATATTGGTTTAATCAAACCATCAGGTGGTTTTAATTTGGCAGCTGCTCTATGTGGATTAGGAGCAGTTTTTGGAGCATCTCAATTCTTTTATTATTCTGATGACTCAAAAAGAATTGATCCTTGGGCAAAGCCTGAAAACTATAAAAACTAAAGAAAGTTAAAAACTAATTAAAGTTTTTCATCACAAAAAAAGAGCCTCGCTTAACACGAGGCTCTTTTTTTTGGAATCTTAAAAACCAATAATTAATCAGAAAGGGTAACCCTTGCGCTATCAAGATTACTAATTGAATCAGTAACCTTCTTAAAATCAAAGCCGAGAGCACGTATTGCATGCCAAAGGTGACCTTGAATGAAGAAAAAGCCCAGGTAGTAATGAACATTTGTAAGCCAAGCTCTTGAAGTATGGCCACTAACAACTCCAGTCATATCGGCAGTATCAATCCAATAAGGAGATATACCAAATTTAAGAGCTAATGTTTCTCCATACCAAGCTTCTGGATAAACAGTTGTATTTGTTGCACACCAGAAAGCAGCAATAATTGCCATCCAACCAATACCAGCAAGAGACCATGAAAGTACCGCTTCAGCAGAAAGAATGTTCTTTCCTTTGAATTCTGTATATTCTCCAACCTGCTTAGTAGCGATATGGAAAGCTCCACCTGTGATCTCAACAAATGCTAAGAATGCATGACCACCCATAACATCCTCAAGACTATCGATAGCCAAGAAATCAAACTGATGGTTCCAGATATTGGTGAGGTTAAGGTTGTATTCGACTTGTCGAACAGCTCCTAAGGCAGGATCGTAAATCCCATGAATTCGAGCCCACTCAACAAACCATATACATGCAACACCAAAGAAAATCAAATGGTGTCCAAGGATAAAAGTCTGATTATCGGGATTATCCCATTCAAGCTTGTATCTTGCTGCCTGACGGTGTTCAGGACGATCATCAGCAAACAAACCTGAACTATTTTGAGTGTCTTCGCTAAAGATCAAAGAATGCAATAGACCTGCACCCGCATAAACCATTGAACAAATCAGATGGAATACACCAATAAAAGCAATTGATGTGCCGTCAAATACTGTTCCAGTTGGATCAAATCCAATACCAATAGAAGCAAGGTGTGGGATACTCACCATTCCTTGGTGACCCATTGGAATATCTGGGTTGTATCTAGCAAGCTCCCAAAGTGTGTTTGCACCAGCTGCGAAACAAATCAATCCTGTATGAGCAACATGCGAGCCAATAAATCGGCTTGACTTATTTGTTACGACAGAATTACCAACCCACCACCCGTAAGTGACGTCTGGGTTTCCGTAGGACTGCATAATTGAGGAAATTAAAGTCGAAATTCGTCCTACCTTACATTTAGTGCAATAAATTTGCTTGAAATCGTAAAAGGTCTTTATTTAATGCACAAAACTAATTAACAAAAGAGTTGAGTTTATTGATTGATTTTCCCTAAAAAGCAGTGACAGATGGAAAACTAGAATCCTTGATTAATATCCGTCAATTTAAAAAAAAAAGCCCCGCAAAAATTACGGAGCTTTATGAAGTATTTAAGTATTTGAAATTAGTTAGTCGTTTAAAGTAATTTGAGCTCTATCTAAACCAGCGACAGCATTTGTGACTCTCCTGAAGTCAAATCCTAATGCACGGATTGCATGCCATAAATGACCTTGCAAGAAGAAGAAACCAAAATAATAATGGACATTTGTCAAGGCAGCTCGCGTCGTGTGGCCTGCGAATGCAGTACTGTCACTTACATCTACAGTATCAATCCAATAGGGAGAAATACCAAATTTCAAAGCTAAAGGCTCTCCGTACCAAGCCTCTGGATAAACAGTTGTATTGGTTGAACACCAGAAAGCTGCGACAATTGCCATCCAACCAATACCAGCCAATGAGAAAGATAAAACTGCCTCCGCAGAGAGGATGTTGGCTCCTTTAAATTCTGTGTATTCTCCAACCTGCTTAGTAGCGATATGGAAAGCACCACCTGTTATCTCAACAAATGCTAAAAACGCATGGCCACCCAAAACGTCTTCAAGATTATCAATAGCCAAGAAATCAAATTGATGATTCCAAATATTTGTCAAATTAAGGTTGTACTCAACTTGTCTAACAGCTCCTATTGCTGGGTCATAAATTCCGTGAATTCTGGCCCATTCAACAAAAGCAATACAAGCCACCCCAAAGAAAATAAGATGATGACCCAAAATAAATGTCAAATTATCAGGGTTGTCCCATTCAAGCTTAAATTTTTGAGTAGTAGGTCCTGGCCCATCAGCCAAATCCCCATCAAATAGTAGAGAGTGAGAAAGAGCTCCTCCCGCATAAACAAGAGAAGCAATTATATGGACTATTGCTACTGAAGCAACATTGGCTCCAGTCCAAACACCTGCATCATCAAATCCAATTCCAATAGATGCAAGATGAGCAAGGAAGATAGAACTTTGATGCCCCATAGCTATGGAAGGATCAAACCTTGCTAACTCCCAAAGAGTGCTCGCTCCCGCAGCAAATGAAATTAAGCCCGTATGACCTGCATGAGCTGCAATAAACTTTCCAGCGCGGTTAGTAACCCTTGAATTACCAGCCCACCACCCGTAGGTAACATCTGGATTTCCATAGGTCTGCATATGAAATCAGGGGGGAATATATTTTTTCCACACTACAAGTTAGTAGACTTTTTAACTATCTAAAACATAGAAAAAACGCCAATGATTAATAATTAAATATCATTTTATACCCGTATATAAGTAAAACTTAACTTTGAAATAGTAATTAATTAGTTAAAACTTTGAGGTTATAAGTTTAATGATTTAAACTAATCGAATTGATAAGTAATGCTTAACTGTTAGGAGGTTTTTTGATTACTGGAAGAGTGCAAGCACTCTTCCAGTGTTGACAGAGAAACGAACTTCGACTTCAATTCCTATCAACAGAACATGTCATAACAAAAATAAACCTTGAGTGTGAGGAAAAATAATTCATTTCATACACCAAAAACAAACTGGTAGGGATTTCTTTTTTATAAATCTGATAAAATCTTAGGGATTTACGTACTTACATTTTCACAAATTTCATCTAAATTATTTATACTTTGCAATAGATAATGCTAATAAAAAATCTAAGTACTTCAGAGGTTGACCGCATTATAGAGATGGCTTGGGAAGATAGGACTCCTTTCGAAGCGATCGAATTTCAATTCAATCTTAAAGAGAAAGAAGTAATTCAGTTAATGCGAGCGAGCTTAAAGTCATCTTCATTCAAAATGTGGAGGAGAAGAGTTTCAGGAAGAAAGTTAAAGCATGGGTTCCCAAATCAGAAAACAAGATTCAAATCACCAAACCAAAAGTGAAATTTAAACTGATAAAAAAATGCCCAAAGTGCAAAAGAGATTTTTCTTGGAGGAAAAAATGGTCTAAGAACTGGGAGAATGTCATTTATTGCTCTGAAAGATGCCGAAGAAGAAAAAACGAAGTTAGCTATTCTGAATAAATTCTTCGCATTAAAAAAATTTTTTAGTTATTTTTAATCAACATAATTAGCTTCTTAGATGCTTATCAAGAAGTAAAATTTCTTCCTATGCCAAAACAGTGAGAAAAATATTCCTAATTTTTCCAAATCAATTATTTAGAATAAAAAAGCAATTTCTTGATATTAAATATATTGCCTTAATCCAAGACAGTCTATTTTTTGGTTCTGATAGTGAGTGGAAACAAAAATTTCATTCTCAAAAAATTATTTTCCATAAAGCGACTATGGACTATTACGAAGAAGAACTAATAAAACAAGGTCATAGTGTGCTTTATATAAAACATAAAAGAGAATCAAGGACTGAAGACAATCTTAATTATCTTTTGGAAAAAGGTTTTAATCATTTTATTACTTATGAAGCATTTGATTGGTCACTAGAAAAAAGAACAAAAGATTTCACGTTAAAAAATAATATCAAATTAGAAATAATACAAAGTGAAATGTTTTTAACATGCAAGGATTTATCTGAAGAAATCCTTAATCAAAAAAAGATATTTGGCATGCAGAAATTCTATAAGAGTCAAAGACAAAGACTAAATATTCTTATTGAAAAAAATGGTTCGCCAACTGGCGGAGAATGGAGTTTTGACAAAGTGAATAGAAAGAAATTACCAAAGTCAATCAATGTACCAATAATAAAAAATATAAAAACAAACAAGTTTGTAGCTAAAGCGAAGAAAGATATTTCTACTATTCACAGGGAATATTATGGAATTCATGAAAACTTTAATTATCCTACATCTCATAAAGAAGCGGAAGAATGGTTAGATAGTTTTTTAATTGAAAGATTAAATTTGTTTGGAGATTACGAAGATGCAATACACTCAAGCCATAGGAAACTTTGGCATAGTGTTCTTTCTCCATTAATTAATTCAGGATTACTCACTCCCAGACAAATAATAAATAAGTCCTTAGATTTTTATCAATCCAATAATATTGGGATTAATTCCTATGAAGGATTTATTAGACAAATTATTGGCTGGCGTGAATTTATCCTATTAATGTATAAACGTAATAGTTTAGAACTACGAAATGGAAACTTTTGGGATTTTGAGGATAAACCAATTCCATCTAGTTTTTACACTGGTCAAACAGGGATAAGGCCTTTAGATGACTCAATAAAAAATATTTTAGAGACCGGTTATGCTCATCATATAGAAAGACTAATGATAGTTGGAAATTTAATGCTTCTATGCAGATTCCACCCAAATCAAGTCTACAAATGGTTTATGGAGTTATTTATTGATGCATACGATTGGGTTATGGTTCCCAATGTTTATGGAATGAGTCAATTTTCAGATGGAGGCCTGTTTACAACTAAACCATATATTTCAGGTTCCAATTATATCCGAAAAATGTCTAACTATAAATCTGAAGAATGGTGTTCAACTTGGGATAGTCTTTTTTGGACATTCATAGATGACAATAAAAATAAGTTCAAGGACCAATATCGATTGTCCATGATTCTAAGAAATCTTGAAAAAATGGAACCTAATAAAAAAATGGCTCACAGACGTAAAGCTTATGATTTTTTGTCTAAACTAACTTAAAAATTTCAACTCAAAATTAGAACTGCAAGGTTCTACAATCTTTTTCTAGGTAGTGTTCTTACTGTAAAAGAGAGCTCTCACAAAAAAAAATACTAATTATAATTCATTTTTAGTTTGACCCAGTGTGCTGAAAATTGGTGACCAAATTCCATCGTTTTCATTATTAGATCAAAATGGAAACATCAGAACATCCAATGGACTTAACAAATCTTTGGTTTTGTTTTTTTACCCAAAAGACGATACTCCCGGCTGTACTATTGAGGTTTGTGGCTTTAGAGACAAATATGATCTTTTTAAAATTTTAGGAGCTGAGGTGTGGGGAGTAAGCAATGGTAATACTCATAGCCATCTTGGATTTGCTAGTAAAAATAAACTTCAGTATCCATTACTTTGCGATCAAAATAATAATCTTAGAAAACAATTTGGAGTACCAAAAAAGCTAGGATTTATTGAAGGAAGAGTAACTTTTATAATAGACTCCAAAGGCAAAATAAAACATATATTTGAGGATCTACTAAATGGTCCAGCCCATATAAAAGAAGCCATAAAAGCTTTAAAGAAACTGCAATAATTAGTCAACTTTAAAAATCAACACTCAATGAATATTTTCGAAGAGGCCAACAATGTATTAGATAGATTTATTATCAATCACCTTGATTCATACCATCATCTAAGAAATTACGATTACGGCATAGATAATAGGACTAATGTTTCTCAGATTTCTAAATATACAACTCATAGAATTCTTTACGAATACGAAATACTTGAAAAATTAAAAAAGTTTGATAAGAAAAAAAAGTTTATTGATGAAATCCTATGGAGAATCTACTGGAAGGGTTATCTTGAAAGTCATAAATCAATATGGTTTGAATATATAAATTTCGAAGAAAAGTCAAATCATTCAGACTTATTTATATCTGCGATGGATGCTAAAACAGGTATAGATTGTTTCGATACATGGGTAGAAGAACTTCGAGAAAATAACTATTTACATAATCACTCAAGGATGTGGTTTGCAAGTATATGGATATTCACTTTAAAACTACCATGGCAATTAGGAGCAAGACTTTTTATGAGACACTTATTAGATGGCGATGCTTCATCAAACACATTAAGTTGGAGATGGGTGGCAGGCATACATACAAATAAAAGGCCCTATCTAGCAACTAAAGAAAACATCAATAAATACACCTTAGATCGCTTCGGAAATATGCCAATAAGACTGTCTAACAAAATGAATTCAATCAAAACCAAAATACATAAACAAAACAAACTACCAATCAAAGCAAACTCCAAAAAAAGTGATATTCTAATTATGTTTGACAATGATATGAATATTAGCGGTAGATCAAAGCTATTTAATTCATACTTAAAAGTTTATATTATTTTCAATGGAGTAGTTAATTATGGATTTGATCTAAGTGAGAAAGTAAGTCAGTACAAAGAAAGTTTAATCAAAAACGTAAACAAATTGATCCCTAACTCAGCTGTATTAAAATCGAATGAAATAGATATATTTTTGAATAATTATCATTGTGTAGATGTCATTTATCCTGGCGTTGGTTACAATTTAGATTTAATAAATAAATATGCAAATCACAATAAAACCAAGATTAATTTTATATATAGAGATGAAGATCTTATTTATTGGAAATATGCGAATTCAGGATTTTATAAATTTAAAAATGCATTTTACAAATTTAATGATAAATACAAAAAGCATAATTACCACAAATAGAACGAAATAAAACTATAGTAAATTGATATGTTTAAACAAGCGATGTTCAATTTGAATGAAATTAATATGCAAAGTGGGAGATTATTCTTGATAACTGGAGCGAATAGCGGTCTTGGCTATGAAACATCAAAATTCCTTCTAGGACGTGGGGCAACAGTAATTATGTGTTGCAGAGACTTACTTAAAGGAGAGGAAGCTAAACAAAAACTTTTGAAATACGATTACTCTGGAAAGATTGAAATAGTTAAATTAGATTTATCCGATTTGAAAAACGTTAAGAAATTTACTAATTATATCAGGAAAAAATTTGATAACTTAGATGTTCTAATAAATAATGCTGGAATAATGGCCCCGCCAAAGACTTTTAGTAAACAAGGTTTCGAAATACAGTTTGCGGTTAATCATCTTGCTCATATGAGTTTAACCTTGGAATTATTACCAATGCTTGAAGAAAAAATCAACTCCAGGGTTGTCACCGTAACCTCGGGTGTTCAATATTTTGGAAAAATTCAATGGGACGATCTAAATGGAAATATTAAATACGATCGTTGGGCTTCATATGCGCAAAGCAAACTTGCAAATGTAATGTTTGGTTTGGAATTGAATTCAAAACTTAAAGAGAGCAATTCAAAAACATCTTCACTACTTGCTCATCCTGGATTTGCACGTACAAATTTACAACCCAAATCGGTTGAGGCTAATCAATCATGGCAAGAAGAACTTGCTTATAAATTGATGGATCCCATGTTTCAAAGCGCGAAAATGGGTGCACTACCTCAAATAACAGCCGCCACATTATCTAGCGCCAAAGGAGGAGAACAATATGGTCCTAAGTTCAACTTCAGAGGGTTCCCAAAGATATGTAGAAATGCGCCTAAAGCGCTAAATCAAACTTCAAGAAAAAGATTGTGGGAGATAAGTGAGAAACTTATCAAAAGTGTTTAAATCTTTTAAATTAAAGAAAGTAGTTCTTCTCCTCTATCACATATTTCCTGTTGAGAAGGACAATCTAATTTTCCAGTCCACATAATTAAACCTTTTCTAATTGCACAATTACATTTATCACTCCCAGTCAATTCATTAAGTTCTTTCCCTGTCCAAGGTGGTGGATTATCGCTAAGCATTATTTCTCTCAAACGATCAGTAAAAGACTTACTTAATTGATCGTAAATTTGTATCACCTTAAATAAATCGTCAAAGGCCTGGTCTTTATTTTCAAAGTTTCCTTTTTCGAATTCTTTATCAAAAAGAGCTCTCATAAATTTTGTACAATTAATGGCTTCTGAATTGCTAAATGGTTTTAAATTTTGACTTAAATATTCCCTATTTTTTACTATTGATTCAAGAGAAATTAATCTTTTCTCAATCTCCTGAATCTTGTTTAACCCATCAGATTCAGAATTTTGCAAATCATCATTAGACAAGGAGTTAGTAACTAAATCAGTAATGTGCTCAGTAAGGCTTTTGCCCGACCTCATCGCTTGACGTTTAACCTTAATCAATAACTCTTTTGATATTTTAATATTAAATTGACTTTTAGTCATTCTGTCTATCTATGACTAGCCTAACTATAATCAATTCTTTAATAATAACAAGATAAAAATCAGTAAATACTTTAAAACCGATTAACAATCAACAGCTCCATACTTATCTATATTGCTAGAAGTAGTAGTTTAAATAGTATTTATCAAACATAATCTATATCTACTAGAAGTAATAGTTTAAATAGTATTTACCAAACATAATCTATATCTACTAGAAGTAATAGTTTAAATAGTATTTACCAAACATAATCTATATCTACTAGAAGTAATAGTTTAAATAGTATTTACCAAACATAATCTATATCTACTAGAAGTAATAGTTTAAATAGTATTTACCAAACATAATCTATATCTACTAGAAGTAATAGTTTAGATAGTATTCTGTCAAACTTAATCTATATTTACTAGTATCAGCAGCTAGTCGCTGCTTGAATCAAATAATTTCAATATTCCAATCTAGCCCACTTTTTAAATTAAGAGGTCCTATAAAGTTCCTCTCACTGGCACTACTTGTTCTGACTTAGAAGATAAAGCCAAGAAAAATAATTATGATCAATCAGTTCATAGCCACTCGGACCAAGACATGTCCAACCCAAGCCAGAGATGGAAACTATTTAATGCATCAAGCTCATACTTTCAGGAGCTTCATTCATGAATTCATATCAACCAACAAAACGACTGGCATCCCAACACCTCTACAAGTTTCCATTCCCAATATTGCTAAACCCAAAAAGAGGCAACTCGCTCACTGAGTATTCTTCCAGATGTCCAGGCTGTAAAAAGATTCCTCGGTATGTACTCAACTCTCTCTTTAATTAATTCAATTGATTACTATAAAAGACCTATACATTTCTTAGGTTGTTAATACTATAATATCTCACTAAATAACTAAATAGAATATGAATCAAAAGTTAAAAGGTCGGGTAAATAAAAATACAAAGTGCCATAAATTAGCATAAACTAGTTTGGTATAGTCGAATAAAACTTTAAAAGTGTTTATAATCAAAAAGGCTTAGTAATTAATAAAAAAAAGAGAATTTAATACCAAAATTAATAATTATATCTATCTTCAAATTAAATCTACATTATGATATTTATCAGTTTTTTTCAAAATTTCAATCGCGGGACGAAGCATATCTTTATAGTTCTTCCATCCACCTATGGATTTTGGATTAATCGGTGACCGCACTTGAACACTACTTGCTGTTGAAACCGAACGAGGGTTTAGATGAGGAGATAAATAGGCCTCATTCCACTCCCAATCCAACCAATCGATTAAAGATTTAATTTCATCAGATGAATTATTTACAAGCAAATCATAATTTAAGTCATATATTTTTGATCTATACCTATTTTTGTATTCAGTCATTATTTTATCTTGATCCAAGTAAACTCTTGCGCATTCAGTTAAGGAAGAGGAGTAATCGTTGGCCTTAGTAAAATGTGTCCGATAGAGTGAAAGAATATTATCTAAAGGATTTCTATAACAATGAATTATTTTAGCGTTAGGTATTTCCTTAGCGATAATACCTGTGTATTGATAATTGTATAACCATTTATTAGTTGTGATAGTTAATTCACTCTTATGATTCTTAACTTTATTCCAATATAATTCAGCAAGAGTTAGTTTTTGATTGATTTTCTTATGTTCGAGGAAAGACTCCTCAAGTAAATTAATCTCCCCCAAATCATTAACATTAGAGTTTCTACTTAGAATAGATTCCAATAATGTGGATCCACTTCTTGGCATACCAACAATGAAAATGCTCGTAGGAGATTGAGTTTCTTCTAGTAGATTTATATCTCTTTTATCTGATTCAATAAGTAATAATTTAGATTTATTAAATCTAATATCTGATTTAGATGGGTTAAGATCATTTTTTAATTTATTAGCCAATTTAAGATATCTAGAGCTTTCTTCAAAAATTTTTTTCTTGTGCAGAATATTTGCTCTTGCAAAATATATATCTATCTTTTTGACTTGTGATTTGTTTTTTAAAAATTCTGCAGAAAAAAGATTATCTAGCCATATCTTATTATGAAAAGTTTTTTTTAGTTTTGAAAGAGAGTAATATATTTCAGTCAAATCTGGATTGATTATAATAGCTTTTTGCAATATAAGCTCTGCTTCTTCGAATTTTCCAAGTTCTAAAAGTATGCTTCCAAGAGTGGAATATGACTTTGCACATTGAGGATTTAGTTTAATTGCTTTATGAAGCGATATTTCTGCTTCTATTGATTTACCAAAATCTCTCAATACTAAACCAAGATTAAAATGAGCAAAAGCGAGATCAGGTTTTAATTTAATTGCATTTAGTAGTGACATTTCAGCTTCCTTTAATCTTCCAAGCTCTCTTAAAGTGTTTCCAAGATTAGAATGTGCTTCTGCCAGATAAGGATTTAATTCAACAGCTCTCCTTTGTGATAATTCTGCTTCCTGCCACTTTCCAAGGTCACTCAAAATATTTCCAAGGTTGGCATGAGCAAAAGCAAAATCAGGATTTAGTTCAATTGATTTGCGCGTTGATAATTCGGCTTCGTGTAATTTGCCAAGACTTTTTAAAAGAGTTGCATAATTAAAAAAAACTTTTGGATCACTAAAACCTTGACTTATGACATATTCATAATATTTTTTTGCTTCTGAAATGTTTCCTTGATTATGAAAAATGTATGCTTGGGTAATTATTTGTTCTTTAGAAGTTAGGAAAGATGTATTAGTAGAAATAGAAATATCCTCGTTTAATTTGTCTATAGATAATGCGACAGGGAATGTTATTGCTTCATTTATTGAACTGGTTTTATTACTAGCTTTTTTCTCGTTAGATTTATGATGCTCACCAAAACCTTTCATGTTTTAAGTTTTAATGCTTTTTCATTCCGATCATAACAATTCTCCAGAAAACTTGAAAAAAATATAAATTAAATTATATTTAGCTCTATTCCTACGAACTCTTTCATGTTAATTATTTAGTTACTGTCAAAAAAAACTATTTACAAAGTTTAGGCTGAACATCAGACTTATAATGATTTGAAAAAATTAAGATCTTTTTGATGGATACAAAGTGGAATAATCTAATTTCCGAGTTTCGTAAGCATGGAGGAGTAGCCGATAATGTATGCCAAAAGAACGGTGCAAATGGAAGAGGTATTTTTCCTATCAATTCACAAAGAAAATCAAAGATTTATACTCCCTATACTCTTATGATAAATAAAGATGATATTTATTTGGATGACAACAAATTAAGAATCAAAAAACATGATAAATATAATCAAGATGTAAAGAGCTTTTTTAGCTACTACCAAGATAATTTCTCGTGGGGAGAAGGTGGAAAGGAGGAAACAGAATTGTTCGAAAAAGGATTAAATCTCTTCCATCCAGATTTAAAGAGATTATTAAAACAATATTCGATTGTGGACATAAGTAAAAGACATGAAGGGCACTGGAGTGATGTAATTTTAAAGCAATTTCTTGATGCTCGAGCATTTAAATTTCGAAAATCCTCAATGATTTGTCCAGTTTTGGAACTTGTAAATCACGAGGTGATTTCATTGCCTTTTATAGTGCGTAAAGAAGGAATTAGTACACCAAATTATCCTCCATTAAATACTGAAATAACTCATAATTATAGTCCTAAAAGTTCATTAAGTCGTTTTTTCACCTATGGTTTTTTTTGTAAAGAAACGATAGTTTTCTCGATACCTTTCAATATCAATATCAAAGGGAAAGGTGTTAATATTTTTTGTAAAGGTAATGATATTAGTGATGACTCTATGAAAATAGAAAGATCTGGAAATAAAATTATAATAGAAGGATTACCTATTTCCGATATTAACAATCAGAAATTACCCGTAAATTATTTTAATGAGTTAATTAGAAGAATAGATAATGCTAATATTAGTAAAGAATTATTCTTAAGAATTATTGAATTAAATATTTCGACTAGAAAAATTATTTTAAAAGAATTAAACTCAAAGGATAATAATAATAATAATATTTTGTTTGAATTCCGTAAACTCCTAGATTATGATATCAGTTCGATTTCGTCTTATAATTAAAAGTATATGATCCGTTGATAGACCATGGTTTAAGCTCAATAATTCTTTGAGAGCATTTCAAAGCTTCTTTGAAATCTCCCAACTCCCGCAGCATAATTCCTAGATTTAAGTAAGCATCTATATAGTCAGGTTTAAGTTTAATAGCTTTGCGTATTGATAAATTTGCTTCTTTAAATTTGCCTAGATCTTTTAAGATCGTTCCAAGATTATTATATGCCTCTGGGTAATCAGGCTTAAGTTCAATTGCTTTACGCATCGATATCTCTGCTTCAACTAAATTCCCCATTCTAATTAATGTTGTTCCAAGATTATAATGAGCCTCTGGATAATCCGGCTTGAATTCAATTGCTTTACGTATCGATATCTCTGCTTCAATTAAATTCCCAAGATCTATTAATGTTATTCCTAAATTTGAATGAGCCTCAGCAAAATCAAATTTAATTTCAATAGCCTTACGTTGAAAAACTTCTGCTTCTTTATATTTTCCCATTTGTTTCAATATTACTCCATAATTAGAAAAGACTCTGTGATCTTTAAAACCTTGATTAACAAAACACTTATAATACTTGATTGCTTCTGAAATACATCCTTGAGAATGAAATTTAAATGCTTTAATAATTATTTCTTCTTTAGAAGGTTCAGAAGGTATATTAGTTGCATAATCATGGATCTCATTAATCTCATCTAAACCAAATGGGATAGGAAATATTATTAATTTCTCATATTGATTATTATTAGTATTATTACTTTCGTTTTTAATATTCATATTCAAACAAAAGGTTAATAAAGCTCGTCAAAGGCTCTACTAAATATTCTTTATTTTACTATACTTGCTTTCAAATATAAATTGAACAATCTTAAATCTAGATTATGAAAAGAAAAAATCTTGACTAGACCTATGACAAACAAAAAGAACAAAAGTTGAACGAAAAGGCTTCGGAATCAGCTCTTTTCTAAAAAGAAAGACATGAAGCAGTTCAATAATGAAAAATCTAATTATCCAGAGGATCTATGCATACATGAGGTTTTCCGTTTAGAAATTGTTTTATCTAAAGCGAAAGAAGAAACTCAGACATAGACTTATATTGTAAAATTTACTTAATGAGAGATTTAAAGAATCCAGATAAGCGATAAAGAGATCAATTACAAGCCAGATAATATCCAAACAAAAGTTAGAATAAAAATAGACTAGAGTTCATTAAACCACTTGGGATCGTAGAAATGAAAGCTTCCAGACTTTAGAAAAACCCCAACAGATCCATTTATACCAATCAATTACAAGCAAATTTCAGTGTTAGACCATTAGAAAGATGAAATTATCCTTTTTTAAGTTTCTCGATATCCGCGCCAAGATATCAACATGCGCACGAGAAAAATATTCGAGAGCTTTGATTGTATTGGAGGATTATTCAAATAAGTGCTTAATATTTGTTGCCCATTCAACAAATATCAGCTAGAAAAAGTAGCAACAACTACAACAATGGCTTCGACCCATGATTAATGAGAACCTTGTAGAAATCCTTCTCGCTGCAATTCTTGTTTCAAATACCTATGACAAGGATCAGCCTGTAATAAAATGGGGTGGAATAGTAATAGCAGTTGCTGGTGTGGCTTCAGCTTTATTTATTTAAAATTTAAATCGTTTGAGATTGGTTTAATTCAAATAGATCAACATCCACAAAAAAAAGCTGCAAGTTATTTGCAGCTTTTTTTTGTGGAAGTTATAAAACATCATTAAAGCCAGGAATAACAATCGACTAGAGCGGAAAATAAGGTTAGGCTTCAATTAAGACAACGCAAGCAAAGCGAAAAACTTGCAGCACAAGATCAATCTTTATTCATACAAGATTTTTAACCTCAACAGCTTTTAGAAAAGCTTCATTCAATGGTTCTAAAGAGCTGTTAGTCCACTCAGATAAAGCACTTCTCATTCCACAAGATCCATTCCTATAGGCATGTGTCATTTCTAAACCTGTTAACTCATGATTTCCCGAGAGGATTTCAAAGACTAGTTCAGGTTGACTATCGTAATGAGTAAGACAAATAGATAATTCTGCGAAAGCATCTTTCAAAGAAAGGTTTTTTTCTTTCCGATATAACTCAAATAATTCTTTAGCAATCTCACCATATTTCTTTGCTCCACTATCAGAAAAGATAGTCTCACTTTGATTTAAATCTTGCTCTTCATCAAACGATAAAGATTCTATTAAATTGAGTTTTTCTTCAACTCTTAAAAGTCTTTGTTCAAGTAATTCAATATGTTCCGTCGCTTTTGTTGAACTTTCTTCTAATAACTCAGTAATAAAAGCCGTTAGTGTTTTTCCACTCTTAATTGACTCAGACTTTAGTTTCATTAGTAGCTTAGGATCAATCTTGATGTTCAGCTGAGACTTCTTTTTACCTTTCATCTTTTTTTATTTTTCCTATTATAAGGATCTTTTTCAAAAAGTAAGAATTCTTCTGAACAGAGCTACATCTTTTATCAATAAGAAATTCGTAACGACAATCATTTTTGCTTGGTTAGTGAAATATTTGATTAACTAGATCTTCATGTCTAGAAATTTAACTTTATGTTTTCAAAAGTTAGAATAGGATAAAAACATAGTCCTATTAAAATTGCCTAGAAACTTTAGGATCAATTAATTCCTCGACATTAAATAAAGACTCCTTGTTTTCATGTTAATCATATCAATTACATACAAAAAAATAATGAAAGCTCAATAAATAAAATAATACTAATTCAAATACAAATATTTCTACAAATATTCTCTTTTATCATATAAAATATTATAAATAATACTTTATATTTTGCAAACTCTTTCAAGCTCTGAAATCGTAGTTAATTGTTTATATATTAGTTGTTTTCCATACTCTCTTAAAGTTATCATTCCATCTGCTATTGCAATATCTTGTATTTCCAGATCCGTCATTCCCTTTGCAATTGCATTCTTTATGTTTCTATTGATAATTAGCAATTCATATATTCCTAATCTTCCTTTATAGCCTAGCCCCAAGCATTCCTTACAGTGTACAGTATTATTTGTATTTCTTTCTTCTTCTGAAATAACAGAGGCATATCTAATTAGTGTATTACTTTTAATACCAGTTTTATTTGAATCTTCTTGCGTTATTTCTCGTAATTCACTACAGGAATTGCAAACACGCCTCACTAGTCTTTGGGCTAGAACACCCCTAACTGAAGTATTTAACTTGTACTTTGGTACTTCCATATCTAACAATCTAGTTAACGAACTTGCAGCACTATTTGAGTGTAAAGTTGTAAAAACGAGGTGTCCTGTTTCTGATGCATCCATAGAGGCATTTGCAGTCTCTGGATCGCGAGTTTCTCCAATCAAAATAACATCAGGATCATGTCTCATGAATGTTCTCAGAAGATATGAAAATGTCTGATTTTTAGATTTATTAACTTGTGTTTGAACAATATCTCCACCTAAATCATATTCAATTGGATCTTCAGCTGTAACTATTTTATTCTCTCCATTGTCTATCTCTCTCAAAGCAGCTGCTAGAGTAGTAGACTTGCCTGAGCCTGTCGGGCCAGAAACAATAATAATTCCATTTTTTAAGCTAATTAAATCCCTAAAAGAGTTCCTTACATATGAAAAATCAATTAAAGTATTTAAGTCTAACGAAGACGAATGACTTTTTAAGAGTCTTAAGACCATAGACTCTCCATTTCTTACTGGAACAGTCGAACATCTAAATTCAAGTTTTTTATTTTTGTATTTTTTATAAATTTTCCCATCCTGACTAGCCCTTTTTTCAGATACATCCATATCCGCTAAATTCTTTAAGCTGGCAACTAATTGCAGTCCTTCTTTGCTTTTTATATTTATAAAATTTTGAAGTATTCCATCTTTTCTTACACGTATTTTGTAATTATATTCATTTGGTTCAATATGAATATCAGAAAAATCATTCTTATAGGATTCACTCAATATAAATTCTACTCTTTCCAATACTTCAGAGCCAGATTCTATATCAAATGAATCAAACTCGTCCTCCTTATATTTCTTCATAGTCTCTTTCATTAAAAGCGAATTAGATTGTTTATCAGATAAGAAGTTTAATGAAGAAGGAGGATCATAAGCTTTGTTTTTTTCCTTAGAATTAATATTATTATGATTTATTTTAGTATTCTTTCTTCTATTATTTATTTTTTCTGATTCTGCTGAGAAAGGTTCCCAGAGCGAATAAAAGAATCCACGATCTGATTTATCTAACTTAAAACCTTCTTGAAGCCCCTTAATAATAAGAATCATCCAAGGCAATGATCCAATAACTTTGTCACGCGCTAAAAATGGATCATTAGAAAAATTATTGATTGCAGAATATATTAAAGGAATAAAATCTGTAGTAATAAAGAAAAGGACTGAATATGCAAAAATTCTCTTTCGGTAGTAGCTTGAAATCTTTTTTTCAGTATCATTTAAAAGCTGAATTAAAAACATACAGCTTGGGATTGCCCAACACAGAAGGACCTTGTAAGTGCTTGAAAGGATTAATTCTATCAAATTAACCTTAAATAATCTTTTACGATTCTAATTATCAATTGGATTCAAGCTGACGTAAAGTATAATTTGTAATCTAGGCATATAAAAGTTTATGTTTGAAGTATTATTATTAATTTATAAACTAAACAATCTTTTCAAATAAGAAATTTTCGATAAAAATATATTAAGGAGAAAACTGTTAAAATCAAACCTACAAAAGCTGAAAATGATCTTTAAGGTTTAGAAGTAACTAAGAAGAATATAGTTAGAACTCACAAAAAATAAAACTTAGCAAAAATGGATGAAAATTTCTAGATTTCTTTATAAAATATATTAGTTATTAGTGATTAGTTATTAGTTTTTTGAACCTTGTGAAGAATTCAATCCAGCTAGAGAGGCTAAAGAAACTCCTTCAGAAAAAAGATGAAGGGTTTTCTTTGGTTGAGTTGGTCGTTGTTCTGTCAGTGCTTGCCGTCTTGTCTGCGATTGCAATCCCTTCATTTTACTGTTTACAGAGAAAAGCAAAAGCGACTGCTGCATTGTCAGCCATGAAACAAATTCAAACTGAGTGTGAAATCAATAAAGGATTCAAAAAGGCTTCAAATGAATTCACTCCAAACAATCTTAATTCTTATCAAATCGAATCAGATGGATCCAACAGTTGTAGTGGAGCATCAGGAACTGGATTGATTAGAGCAATACCTAATGATACGAATATATTGCCTACATTCTTGTTGGCGTCCAATACGAATGAATTAACTTATGACTATAGAGGTCAAACAGGAAAAAATTTTTCTGAATGTATGAGTTTGATTTGTATCTCTGCTGCGAATGATCCAACTCCTAGCCCAACTCCTAGCCCAACTCCTAGCCCAACTCCTGACCCTGGCAGCGGAATTGGCGATATTGTGAGCTTTGGTCCTAGTGGTGGAAATAGTCAACTTAGTTGCAATGGAAAATTTATTACAACAAAAGATAGAGACGATTCTCAGGTTTATCGGCAAAGTGTTGATACTGGCGAGAAAATTTTAATAACGTCTACTAAGGATGGAGTCCCATCAACGGGAGACTCACAACAAGTTAAAGATATTTCATGTGATGGTAGATATGCATTGGTAACTCTTGATGAATATGGTTCAGTTGATTTTGATGGACTACCAGGTGCTGATTCAAATGAGAATGATCGAGGAGCTCTGTATAGGAAAGACCTAGAGACAGGTGAAGTTGTAAGAGTAGATACGCTTAGTAATGGCGAGAAGAAAAGAAATAAATGGAGTATTGATGAAGCAGTACTATCCTCCGACGGAAGATTTGTTTTATTTGAGACACCTGATGTTCAGCTTGCAGGATTAGAGGAAGCAGCTTGGCAATCTGAGGATTGGTCTAGGACTTTAGCTTATAGAAAAGATATGAATACAGGCGAACTATCAGTTGTCGTTACAAAACCTGATGGTTCGCCAGGTGATGGTTTTACCCAGTCTGGTGGTTATGGGAATGGTGTTAGTGACGATGGATCCAAAGTAACTTTTATCTATGATGGCGATGATCTGGTACCAGGGGTAAGCGGTAAAAATGTTTATGTTAAAGACTTTGAGACAAATACTGTTTCATTGGTTTCATCAGATAGTCAAGGAAATCGATTAGATGATTTTGGTAATTGGGGATCTGGGTCGACTATTTCCCCAGATGGTTCAATGGTTGTTTTCACAAGTAATGGTGAAAACGGACAAGCTCAGATAATGATGAAAGATCTTAGCACTGGTCAATTAAATGTGATCAGCAAGAACGCCAACGGAATTGAGGGGAATGGCTATTCAGGTGGCGGTAACTTTAATTTTTCAGGGGATAATAACTATTTAGTTTATAATTCTTCTGCATCGAATATTGTTGATAATGATACTAATGGCCATAAAGATATTTATGTCTATGATATTTCGTCAGGAGAAACAAAAAGATTGTTAGCTGATAAAGCCAATTCATTTAATGATCATTTATGGGAGCCTCAAATAACTAAAGATGGTAAATACATTTCCTTTAGTTCAAGAACCACGGGGATTACGGAAGATGGTGGTAGTAGTGGAAACAATGAAACTTATATGGTTAAAAGCCCTTTTTTTGAATGATTAAAAAGATTTCAACCAATACAACAATCAAACAATTAATTTTGGCCACAGAAGTTATAGATTACATGAACGGCTTCTTATCCCTCGACCTCACCATTAATGTCTCTTCGAATCTACTAAAAGTTAGAACAAAGTTAGAATAGTGTATAACCAAAGAAGCCGAGATCAACTGGTATAACTGAACCCCTAGACGTTGAATAAAAACTCCATCACATCCAGTTATACCAGTCGATTACAAGCAAAAATCACGGTTAGACGTAAGTTAGAACAGAAGAACAGAGTTAGAACGCAAAGGTATATCAATTCAGGGGAAATGGATGAAAGCTTTTGATTTCTATCTAAACTAGATTAAATATATAGTTATTGGAACTTGTGAAGAGTTCAATTCAACTGAGGCAATTCAAGAAACTCCTTAGAAAAAGAGAAGAAGGGTTTTCTTTAGTTGAACTTGTTGTTGTTGTATCAGTGCTTGCAGTCCTCTCTGCGATTGCAATCCCCACGTTTACATGCTTCCAGAGAAAAGCTCAAGCTACTGCTGCTTTAGCAGCCATGAAACAAATTCAAATAGAATGTGAAATCAATAAAGCTGGGAAGAGAACCTCAGAAACTTACACTCCAAGCAATCTTAATTCTTATCAAATCCAATCTGATGGATCTAATAGTTGTGGTGGCGCATCAGGAACTGGATTAATTAGTGCAATACCTACCGACACGGAGATATTGCCTACTTTTATTTTAGCTGCAAATAATAATGAATTAACTTATAGCTTTAAAGGTCAGACAGGGACTAATCTATCAAATAGTTTGAAATTAGTTTGTTCTATCTCTAACGGTCCCAATGGGGATGATGGATTGAAGGACGAACTAGAAAAGAGAGAAGGAGTAATAAAAGATACTTATGTTGAAAGAGGTTGTTCTGCTTATGTTTGGGTAGATGGACCAAAATGGGATGATGCTCAGGCTATTGCAATATCACTTGGAGGGAACTTGGCTACGATTAATGATGAAGAAGAGAATGAATGGGTCGTAAATCAATTTACCCAGAAAGTATTGGATGATGTGAGCGATGATAATCAAGGAGTTAAAAATTTGTTTATTGGTTTGACAAGAAATAATGTACAAAAGGATGCAGGCTCTAATGACGGTTGGATTTCAGGTGAGTCTTCTAGTTACAGGCCTAACTATTGGGGTGCTACAGGGTTAGGAGATGATTGGGATGGTAATTACACTGCTCTTGCGATACGAGATCACGAGTCATATACAGAGTTAGCATGGAATGATTTTCCTGATTGGCAACATGCTGGCGTAGGGCTTGTAGAAATACCAATATGTGACTAAGAAAGTTAGAATTCATTCTAACTAGATATTTGAGAACCCTTTGTATGACTAGTCTGCTATACGTTGAATAAAAACTCCATCACATCCAGTTATACCAGTCGATTACAAGCAAAAATCACGGTTAGACGTAAGTTAGAACAGAAGAACAGAGTTAGAACGCAAAGGTATATCAATTCAGGGGAAATGGATGAAAGCTTTTGATTTCTATCTAAACTAGATTAAATATATGGTTGTTGGAACTTGTGAAGAGTTCAGTTCAACTCACGCAATTCAAGAAACTCATTAGGGAAAAAGAAGAAGGTTTCTCTTTAATTGAACTTGTTGTGGTTGTTTCTGTTCTGGCAGTATTGTCAGCGATAGCCATACCAACTTTTGTTTGCACTACACGTAAAGCAAGGGCAACAACTGCGTTGGCTGCCTTAAAACAAATTCAAACTGAGTGCACTGTTAAGAAAACAAATAGGGAATATATAGCGTCAACATTTACCACAAGTAATCTTCAAGGTTATCAAATTGAATCAGATGGAGGGAATAGCTGTGATGGCAACCCAGGTACGGGATTGATTAGTGCGATACCTAATGAACCAGATCAATTGCCTACTTTTATATTGGCGACTAACACTAACGAGTTGACTTATAGTTTTAGAGGAGAAACAGGGACGAACTTTCAAGATTGCTTGGGAATGCTTTGCAATACTTTCAGAGGCCAACAAACAAGAGACTTTGTCCTTTCAGATCAATTCGAAGACATTGTTATTAAAGAAACCTATATAGAGCGGGGTTGTTCAGCATATACATGGGTGAAGGGACCAAGCTGGCTTGAGGCTCAGGCAAACGCAAAGAATCTTGGAGGTAATTTGACAACAATTAACAACAAGGAAGAAAATGATTTCCTAATGAATATTTTTAATGAAGAAGGAAGGAAACATATAACACCACAACAAGGGCACCTTAATTTACATATAGGTTTAACAAAAACTGCCGAAGCTGATGAGGGCGCGCCATATGGCAATGGTTGGATTTCAGGTGAATCATCACTCTATAGACCATCCTCATGGGGAGTTTGTAACACTGAAATGTGTGGGATGGGAACTGATCCAGATGGAGATTTTACTTCTTTTATTTTAGATCTTAATGATCAAAATCCATCGGCAAATTGGAATGATTTTCCTAATTGGCAGGGGGAAGGATTGGGGCTCGCAGAAATTAATATATGTAATTAATAATTAATTGATTCAACTTAATGAATGAAAAGATTTTGATTGAATATTGTTATGGATTATTTTGAAATAAAAGCTATCAAACATTAAATAGGAAACACCGAAAAGTTAGAACAGCACCAATTCTAACCTTTGAGAACCCCTGCTACGACTGGACGCTTATACGTTGAATAAAAACTCCATAACGTCTCCTTCGTTCACTACATATTCTTTCCCTTCACTTCTTAACCAACCTTTGTTTCGAGCCTCAGAGAGAGAACCGGCTTCAAGTAGTTTTTCATATGAAATTGTTTGAGCTCGAATAAAACCTTTTTCAAAATCTGTATGGATGACCCCAGCTGCTTGAGGTGCTGTCATTCCATCAGAAATAGTCCAAGCTTTAGTTTCTTTTTCTCCAGTAGTGAAATAAGTGCTTAACCCCAACAATCGATATGTTGCTTTAATAAGACTAATTAAACCTCCCTCTTCAACGCCTAAACCATTTAAATAAGCATCTCTTTCTTCCTCTCCCAATTCAATCAACTCTGCCTCAACTTGGGCTGAGATCTTCACACACTCAGATCCCTGTTGCTTTGCCAGTGTATTTACTTTTTCTGAAAAGGGATTACCCTTCGCGAGTTCATCTTCCCCAAGATTAGTTGCATAAATAATTGGTTTTTCCGTTAATAAACCTAATGGTTTAATTAAATTTTTTTCTTCGTCAGTTAGTGAAACACTCCTAACTGCATTTTCATTCTCTAAAGCTTTGCTTAGTTTTTCCAACACATCATCTTCTAACTTTGCTTCCTTATTAGTACTTATTTGTTTTTTTAATCTAGTTCTACGTTTTTCTATCTGATTTAAATCAGATAATGCTAATTCTAAATTTATTATCTCAATATCTCTTGATGGGTCTACTGATCCAGAGACATGAATAACATCATCATCCTTAAAACACCTAATCACATGAACTATTGCATCCACCTCCCTTATATTTGCTAAAAATTTGTTACCCAGTCCCTCGCCTTTACTTGCACCCTTAACGAGACCAGCAATATCAACAAACTCCATTCTTGTTGGAATGATTTGCTTACTTTTACTGAGTTCACCAAGCAAATTCAAACGTTGATCTGGTACTGAAACAGAACCTACATTTGGTTCAATCGTACAAAAAGGGAAGTTTGCGGCTTGAGCTTGAGCATTCGCAACAAGAGCATTAAACAAGGTGGACTTTCCAACATTTGGGAGTCCAACAATTCCGGCCTTAAGCATTGAAATGGGTCTTTGAAAGACGCCAGCTGATTAATCTGACTAAATTAAACCCAATCGTCCCCTTTAACAGCGAAAATATAGTTATAAATCTCCAAAGGAAAGTTTTTAAGCTTTTTTGACATCATCAAAACCTCTAAAACTCTTGAGCAATTGATTTTCACAACATGATTTGGAAAAACTTCAAAAAGAAAAAAATTTTAAGCCTCATTGCACTTTCGGCATTAAGTGTTGGTGGAATTAGTTTTAAACTTTCACAAGAAAATGGATCTAATAAAGACATAACTGAATTTACTATTGCAGCGGAAAGCGGCAGCTTGCCGGGTTTGATAACTGCAAGTGGTGAATTAAAAGCAAATAAAAGCGTCAACGTAAGCCCAAAAAGACAAGGAATACTTGATGAAATTTTCGTAGAGGAAGGAGATCAAGTTAAGAAAGGAGATCTAATTGCAAAAATGGATTTTGGAGACTTGGAATTTAGAATTGACGAAATAAAAGCTAATTATGAAACTCAAAAAGCGAGTTACCTTAGAAGGAAGATGCTCTTTAATGCAGGTGCCATAAGTGCAGAGGAGTATGAAGAATATAAAAATAAGTTTTTAAGAAGCGAAGCTAAATTTAAACAAATAGAAGTCGAAGAGAATGAGACAAACATAAGAGCACCTTTTAGAGGAGTAATAACTAGCAGATACGCAGTCCCTGGGGCATTCGTAACTCCTACGACCTCCGCTTCTTCTTCAAGAGAGGGTGGAGCTACAAGTTCATCAATAGTCAAACTTTCTCAAGGTCTTGAAATAGTTGCGAAAGTTCCTGAAAGTGATATAGGAAGAATAAAAACTGGACAAGAAGCAAGTATTAGGGTAGATGCTTTTCCTGACAAGCGTTTTAAAGCAGTTGTTTCCAAAATCTCTCCAAGTGCAATCAAGAATAACAACGTAACTTCATTTGAAGTCACTTTGTTGTTGGGTAATAGGCCTTTAGATTTACGCCTTGGCATGACATCTGATATCAACTTTCAGACGGGGGCAACCAAAATCAGCACGATTATTCCAACAGTTGCAATTGTCACGGAAAAGGGGAAAACTGGTGTTCTAATAGTCGGCAATAACAATCAACCAGAATTTAAAAAAGTTGAATTAGGGACTAGTAGTGGTAGCAAGACTGCCATAATATCTGGATTAGAACCTGGAGACAAAGTTTTTATTGATCTTCCTCCTTGGGCTAAAAAAAGGAAAAGTTAATACACCAATCCCTCTCTGACTATTCATGGAAGTAATAAGAAAGCCAACTTTATTATTAATAGATGGCCACTCATTAGCTTTTAGAAGTTTTTATGCTTTTAGCAAAGGGGGGGAAGGAGGCCTTACGACAAAAGATGGTTTCCCTACAAGTGTTACCTATGGTTTTCTAAAAAGCCTTTTAGATAATTGCAAATCTCTCAAACCAAAAGGGATAACAATTGCTTTTGATACAGCTGAGCCAACATTTCGCCACAAAGAAGACCCAAACTACAAAGCGAATCGAGATGTCGCACCAGATATATTTTTTCAAGATTTAGATAAGCTTGAAGAGATTCTCAAAGAAAGCCTGAATCTCTCTATCTGCAAAGCCCCAGGCTATGAAGCGGATGATGTCTTAGGAACACTAGCCAACAATGCCGCTGAAAAAGGATGGAGTGTCAGAATTCTCTCTGGAGATAGAGACTTATTCCAATTAGTGGATGATGCAAGAGATATAGCAGTCTTGTACATGGGAGGAGGTCCCTACGCAAAAAGTGGAAACCCTAAACTTATTAGGGAAGAGGGCGTAAGGGAGAAACTTGGAGTCAATCCAAACAAGGTTATTGATCTGAAAGCCTTAACTGGTGATAGCTCAGATAATATTCCAGGAGTCAAAGGAGTTGGTCCAAAAACGGCTATAAATCTTTTAAACGAAAACAATGATCTCGATGGAGTTTATAAATCACTCCAAGAGCTAGAGAAAGAAGGAGAAAAAGCTAAACGAGGCGCCATAAAAGGAGCCGTAAGATTAAAGCTAAAAGCAGACAAAGATAATGCATATCTATCAAGAAAACTTGCAGAAATATTAATTAAAATTCCTATAAGTCAAAAAATAGAACATAACTTAGAAGGTATTAACGAATCAAAACTAACTGAAAGCCTGGAAAAACTTGAGTTACATAGTTTATTAAAACAAGTTTCAACTTTTAAAGCTCTATTTTCTAATGAAGGATTATCAGAGCAAGACAATAATCGCTCATCAGAAGAAATTAAGATCGTTAATAATAAGAGTGAGCATATTGAACTAACTAGGCTTAATGAAACAAAAGATATTCCTCAGATAGAGCCAAAGATTATCGATAATCTTGAAGAACTTAATAATTTTGTTGCACAAATAATGAAATATACTGATGCGACAAAACCAATAGCAATTGATACCGAAACAACCAATTTGAATCCTTTTAAAGCTGAACTTGTTGGCTTAGGATTTTGTTTTGGTGAATCATTAAAAGATATAGTTTACATACCAATAGGACATCAAAAGAAAGAAGCCGATTTAATAGAAATTAACCAAATAAATCAATTAAAGATTGAAGAAGTTATCTTTGCACTTCAGGATTGGTTCTCTAGCAATGAAAATCCTAAAACCCTACAGAATGCAAAATACGACAGACTGATTTTGCTAAGACACGGAATTATATTAAATGGAGTTGTAATTGATACTTTACTTGCAGATTATATATGTGATTCAACTCTTAAACATAGTTTAGATGAAATTGCTTATAGAGAATTTGGATTTAAGCCCAAAAGTTTTTCTGATGTTGTCAAAAAAGGAGAAGATTTCTCCTCTGTGGACATTAAGTCTGCGAGTATGTACTGTGGGATGGACGTTTATTTAACAAGAAAATTAGCAATCATTTATATTAATAGATTAACAGAAAAAAGTAAAAAATTAATAAACTTACTCAAAGAAGTTGAACAACCACTTGAGCAGGTTTTGGCGGAAATAGAATCTACAGGCATCATTATTGATATACCGTATTTAAAAGATTTATCTTTAGAGTTAACACAAAAATTAAATACTATTGAGGAGGAAGTTTATAAGATTGCAGGAAATGAATTTAACCTTTCATCACCTAAACAATTAGGTGAATTACTTTTTGAGAAACTTAATTTAGATAGGAAGAAGTCAAGAAAAACAAAAACAGGATGGAGTACAGATGCAGGTGTATTAGAAAAGCTGGAATCAGAGCATCCAATAGTAAAAATGATCATTGAACATCGCACTATAAGCAAATTGCTTAATACTTATGTAGATGCTTTGCCTCAGCTTATTGAAAAAGAAACGGGTAGAGTGCATACAGATTTCAATCAAGCCGTAACCGCTACTGGAAGATTAAGTAGCAGTAATCCAAATCTCCAAAATATCCCTGTCAGAACTGAATTTAGTAGACGAATAAGAAAAGCTTTTCTTCCGCAAAAAGATTGGAAACTTCTAAGCGCAGACTATTCACAAATTGAACTTCGTATACTCACACATCTATCAGGTGAAGAAGTACTAAAAAATGCTTATTTAAAAAATGAAGATGTCCACTCTTTAACAGCAAAAATTTTATTTGAAAAAGATGCCATTAACGCCGATGAAAGAAGAATAGGAAAAACAATAAATTTTGGGGTTATTTATGGTATGGGGGCTCAAAGGTTTGCAAGATCAACGGGCGTTTCATTAATAGAAGCAAAATATTTTTTAAATAAATTCAAAGAACGTTATCCAGCCGTTTTTAAATTTTTAGAATATCAAGAAAGACTTGCACTAAGCCAAGGGTTTGTTGAAACATTGCTAGGGAGAAGACGTTATTTTCATTTCAATAAAAATGGGCTTGGAAGACTAGTAGGAACTCCACCAAATGAAATTGATTTAACTACGGCCAGAAGAGCAGGAATGGAAGCACAACAATTAAGAGCCGCAGCAAACGCACCTATTCAAGGCTCAAGTGCAGACATAATTAAGCTAGCAATGATTCAATTGCATTCAGCTTTAAGAAAAACTGGATTGGCAGCGAAAATTCTACTTCAAGTGCATGATGAACTTGTGCTAGAAGTTAATCCCAAAGATTTGGAGGAAACAAAACTCTTAGTCCAAAACACGATGGAAAATGCTGTAAAACTTAGTGTCCCTCTTATAGTTGAAACTGGCGTTGGAGTAAATTGGATGGAGGCAAAATAGTTGCTAACAAATTCAATAATTTCTCACATTTTTATCTAAGAAATTGTCCCTAAAATTCACTAACACCTTATCCAAAAAGAAAGAGGATTTTATCTCTATAAATCCTAATCTTGTTAAAATATATTGTTGTGGTGTAACTGTTTATGATCTTTGTCATCTAGGACATGCAAGAAGTTATCTTAATTGGGATGTATTAAGACGGTTTTTAACTTGGAAAGGATTTGAAGTTAAGTTTGTACAAAACTTCACAGATATTGATGACAAAATTATTAATCGAGCAAATAAAGAAGGATGTTCTACTGATGAATTAAGTGAAAGAAATATTGATGAATTTCATAAAGATATGGATGCTCTTTCCATTCTTAGACCAAGCAGCATGCCAAGAGCGACAAAATGCCTCCATCAAATTATTAATTTCATAGAAGAATTAGAACAAAAAAAAGTAGCTTACTCATCAAATGGTGATGTTTATTTTTCAGTAGATAAACATAAACATTATGGGAAACTTAGTGGAAGAGAAATTGAGAATCAGATAGATAATGCAGCAGGGAGATTAAAAACAAATAAAAAAGAAAATAAAAAAAACTCGCTTGATTTTGCTCTCTGGAAAAAGTCTAAATCAGGTGAGGTTAGTTACTCTTCGCCTTGGGGGAACGGCAGACCAGGTTGGCATATTGAGTGTTCAGCAATGGTTAAACAAGAATTAGGAGAAAGTATTGATATTCACCTTGGTGGATCAGACCTGATATTTCCTCATCATGAGAATGAAATAGCTCAATCTGAAGCCTGTAATGGGAAAGAGTTAGCAAAATACTGGCTTCACAATGGAATGGTTAATGTAAGGGGTGAAAAGATGAGTAAATCACTAGGGAACTTTACAACCATTAGGTCTTTATTAAATGAAGGTGTTTCACCTATGACTTTGAGATTTTTTGTTTTACAAACTAATTACCGAAAGCCCCTAGATTTTACGGAAGAAGCGCTAAAAGCTGCTTCAAAAGGTTGGGAAAGATTAAATAATTGCCTGTCTTTTGGTTATATTTATAAAATCAAAGATCAATCTAAAAACGAGATAAACATAGATAAACCGATAAAGAGATCTACCAATATTAAACTTGATAAAGACTCATTTAAATTATTATCAGACTTTGAAGATTATATGGATGACGACCTAAATACATCTGGTGCTTTATCTATACTTTTTGAATTGTCTCAACCTATTAGAAAGTGCCTAAATTTATTAAACGGAAAAGATATCAATGAAGTTGACGAAGGTATTCTTAATCAGGTTTTTAATAAATGGGAACTACTCTCTGAGTTGGCAGGAGTTCTGGGCTTAAAAGTAGATTTAAATCAAGAGAAACCAAAAAACAATACTGAACTTAACACTAATAAAATTGAAGAACTTATCAAGAATAGATCCTTAGCCAAAGCTAATAAAGACTTTTTACTCGCTGATAAAATAAGAGCTGATTTGAAAAATATTGGAATTGATTTAATTGATAAACCTAGAGGGGTTACGGAATGGAAACAACTTTCAGATTAAGCAAATGTTTCTATTGTAGATAAGACTGTTAAATAAAGTCCTATAGCAATAACTGGTGGAGAAACCCAGCGCAGCATAAACTTTAGATACCTTCTAACTCTTAAATTAGCATTAGAATTTGCAAGATCCTCATCATAACGATTTGGAACAATCCAACCCAAAAGAATTGAGATTAGAAGACCGCCTAATATCAAGAGTGTATTACAGATAGCATCGGACTTGCCTAAAAAGTCTGTAGAAATAGCAGACGGTATTCCAAGCAAGAAGATCAATAATGTTGAAATCCAAACGGCCTTCTTCCTACTCCAATTTAGCCTGTCCATTAAAGAAGATACTGGTACTTCCATTAATGAAATAGAAGAAGTAATAGCAGCTATAAAGGCCAATCCAAAGAAAACGGCAGCAATCAATCTCCCAAACAATCCAAGATTTGCAAATCCAGTGGGAAGAGCAATAAATAAAGTACCAACAGTTGATTCACTGATAACATCTTTCAAACCAAAACTCATAACGACAGGGAATGTAATCAGACCGGCAAGTAAACCCACAGCAGTATCCAAAGTTGCGACTCTCAAAGCTTCTTTAGGAAGATGATTTTTACGGTTTAGATATGAAGAATAAGCAACCATAATTCCAATACCCAAACTTAAAGAAAAGAAAGCTTGTTTAAATGCATTACTTATTGTGGTTTTATCAAAAAGTTGAGATGAATCCCATTTTATTAAAAATGATGTATATCCTTCCCATGCCCCAGATAAAGTTGCAGCCCATATAGCTAACAACAAAAGGAGTCCAAATAAAAATGGCATTGCCCATTTTGTTAGTTTTTCTATACCTCCACGAACGCCTGCAATAACAACAAAAGCAGTTAACAATAGGCTGATTATTTGACCAACAAATACACTATTACCACTGCTAATTTTACCAAAAAATTCTCCCGCCTCAGTCATATCTGAGGGTAGGCCAATAAATAAGGAATGGAAGAAAGTGTCAATTGTCCATCCCATTATCACTGCGTAATAAGAAAGAATTCCACAAGAAGCAATTGCAAATAACCAACCTAGAGGCTTCCAATTCTCTCCAGCAGCTTTGATTGGAGCAAGGAAAGGACTACTTGAAGTGCTTCTCCCCAAGACCATCTCTGCAACTAAAACAGGTAGGCAAACAACTAAAACAACCAATACATAAAGGATAAGAAAAGCAAGTCCACCGCCTTGAGATGACCTATAAGCAAAGCCCCAAAGATTTCCAAGGCCTACTGCACTACCGGCCGCGGCGAGTGCGAATCCCAGTCCTGATCTCCATTGTTCCCTTTCTTGCATAATAAATCTCTATTAAAATCCAGAAGAAACTGGTAAATTTATAACTGGGTTATACCTTTAAATGGGAGACTGGTCATACTTGACTTCACAATGTGAAAGCCATAAGCGTTTTAGGCTCAACAGGATCTATTGGAACTCAAACCCTTCAAATTGCAGAAGAGTTTCCTGATCAATTCAAAATTGTTGCACTAACAGCAGGAAAGAATCTTGATTTAGTAATCAAACAAATTAAAACTCATCAACCTGAAGTAGTTTCTCTAGCCGATGAGTCTCTTTTGCCAGAACTGTCTAGGAGAATAAATAGTCTCAAAGAAGATTCAAAAATATTCAAAAAGCCCTTATTGATGGCGGGAGCCGAAGGACTTGATACTGCAGCAGCTTGGGAAAGTTCAGATCTTGTTGTAACTGGAATAGTTGGCTGTGCTGGCCTCCTACCAACACTTGCAGCTATTGAAGCAGGAAAGGACCTAGCTCTAGCAAATAAAGAAACTTTAATTGCAGCAGGACCAGTTGTCATTCCTGCTTTAAAAAAAAGTGGAAGTAGGCTCTTGCCTGCGGATTCTGAACACTCAGCGATATTTCAATGTCTCCAAGGAACGCCATGGGCTGACAATGCAAGACTCTCAACAGGAGTGCCTACTCCAGGATTTAAATCCATTCAATTAACTGCATCAGGAGGAGCTTTTAGAGATTGGAAAGCAGAAGATTTAGTGAAAGCAACTGTCGAGGACGCGACTAGCCATCCTAATTGGAGCATGGGAAAGAAAATAACTGTAGATTCTGCAACCCTTATGAATAAGGGACTTGAAGTAATTGAAGCGCATTATCTTTTTGGTCTTTCATATGGCCAAATCGAAATCATTATCCATCCACAAAGCATTATTCACTCGATGGTTGAATTGGATGATTCATCAGTTTTAGCTCAATTGGGATGGCCAGATATGAAGCTCCCTATTTTGTATTGTTTAAGTTGGCCTGGTCGACTTAAAACACCTTGGCCAAGATTAAAGCTTACTGAAATAGGCAATTTAACTTTTAAAGAACCAGATACCAAAAAATATCCATGTATGGAACTTGCTTACAGCGCAGGAAAATCAGGGGGCACAATGCCAGCCGTGCTTAATGCTGCTAATGAAAAAGCAGTAGAACTATTTCTAGAAGAAAAGTTTAAATTTATCGATATTCCAAAAGTAATTGAGGCGATTTGCGAGAAACACAAATGTGACCTAAATCTAAATCCAAGCCTCAGTGAAATTCTTGAAATTGACAGCTGGGCCAGAGAAGAAGTATTAGATTATTCAAAAAAAAATATTACAAAAATTCAGTTTTAGATTAAATAGTTTTCAAAGATAAAAACCATTTAGAAACAACTTGATCCCCCCAACAACCTTGAACCCCATGAAATCCATTGTGGCCCCCTTTATCAGTAAAAATAAATTGATTAGCTATTTGATTATTAGAAAATTTCATTTTTTCCATTAGTTTTTCAGCAGCTAAAAAAGGCACCCAAGGATCATCTTTGGATTGAATAAATAATGTTTTGGGAAGAGATTTTTTATTTTCTATAAGAGAGAAGAAAGGAGATGCTTTTGCATAATATTCTCCAACATCTTTATATCCCCACCTTGGAGCAGTTATCAAATCATCAAAAGATCTAATATCATTTATTTTTCTTTCTTTATCCTTTCTATTTATTAACAATGCATTCTTTTCCCTTTCTTCTATCCCAAAAGGATCTTCTAAAGTTTGCCTAATTAAACGATTTAACAACCATTTTTGATAAATAAAATTTCTTGGTCTTTCAATAGAAGAACTACATTCATTCAAATCCAAAGGACTACTTATACATACCAATCCATCTAATAAAGACTCATCACACATGCAAGCATTTAAAAGAATAGTTCCACCCAAAGAGATCCCAGCTCCAAAGACAGGAATATTTTTTGAAGATTGATAGTCTTCAGTTAATTGATATGAAATCTCTCTGGCACGCCTTAATACAGGAATCAAATCACTATTGCATTCAGCAGCATAGGTACCATCAACAAAATCCCTACAAGGATCTGAACCTCTCAGATTAAGCTTCAAAACAGCGAAATTTGATTGCACCAAAGCACTCGCCATTCTGGTCAAACCTCTTCTGCGAGTTGAGCCACCAAGACCATGCAGAAGTAGAACTAAACCATTAATGCTCGATACACTTGATGGCTTATCCAAGTAGGCAACCAAGAAGCCTCCTCCTGTCTTTCTGCTTTTGAGAGGTGGGACCTTTATACGAATTTCAGACGAATAGGCATCAGGCAATTCATCTGATGCAAAGGTATCTCTTAGTGTCTGAAGATCAGGACCGATCCATGGGAGACGCTCTTTAAAAGGTCTTATTCCTAAATCTGAAAGTAAATCTTCTTTTTTTAAATTATCCTTTACTCCCAACTCCAAGCTCCTTTAATTCCAATAAAAGATCTCCAAGAACCTTTTTTGCATCTCCAAAGACCATAGAGGTATTTTGCAAATCAAAAAGGTCATTTTTTATTCCTGAATATCCAGCACTCATTCCTCTCTTAACAACAAAAACAGTTCTAGCTTCTTGAACATCTAAAACTGGCATTCCATACAAAGGTGAAGTCTGATCATTCTTGGCCTGAGGGTTAACCACATCATTGGCTCCTAAAACTAATACAACATCCGTCGCGGGAAATTCAGGATTGATTACATCCATTTCTTTTAATTGCTCATAAGGAACATCTGCTTCGGCCAAGAGAACATTCATATGGCCAGGCATTCTTCCTGCAACAGGATGAATAGCATATGTGACTTCTATGTCGGCGTTTTCTAAAACTCTGGTGACCTCTCTTAGTGTGTGCTGAGCCTGAGCTACAGCAAGACCATAACCAGGAACAATCACAACTCTCTCTGCCGCCTCAAGAGTAAGCGCACATTCTTCTGGGCTGCAACTAGTAATATTTGTATATTCTCCCCCTCCACCTCCTGAAGTAACAGAACTAGCTCCAAGTGCACCCCCAAACAATACAGAAACTAAAGATCTGTTCATGCCATCACACATCACTTGAGTAAGTATTAATCCAGCAGCTCCAACCATTGCACCGGCGACAATCAAAAGTTGACTACCGACAACAAATCCTGCTGCTGCTGCTGCAACTCCTGAGTAGCTATTTAGCAATGATATAACTACTGGCATATCGGCTCCTCCAATAGGAAGAGTCACTCCAATACCCAGCAAAGATGAAGCAATTACGATAAGAAAAAGACCATTTTGTCCATCGATTGAAAGATAGATTCCACCTATCAAAGAAATAACAGCACAAAGAATATTGAAGAAATGCCTAGCTTTGCTTTGGGTCCAAGAAGGTGTAGAAAGCCAACCTTGAAGCTTAGCCATTGCCACAATTGATCCAGAGAATGTAATGGCTCCAACAAAAAGAGAAACGACAATTGAGAGGTTTCTAATAAGTTCACCGACTACACCATCTGAGCCTTCTGTCGAAGGGAACAAAGCCACACCAAGTGCCACCAATAGCGATGACATTCCTCCACAACCGTTAAACAAAGCTACTATCTCAGGCATCGCAGTCATTGGAACCCTTTTAGCAGTTAAGGCACCTAAAAGGCCTCCAATTAAAGTTCCACAAATTATCCAAATCCAAGAGTTAATAGAAATGCCTATGGTTCCTTGAGAGTTAAGCAATACTCCAAAAGCAGCCAATATCATTGCAATGGCGGCAAGCCTATTCGCCTCTCTTGCTGATCTAACTTTTGAAAGGCCTTTGATACCTAAAGCAAGCAATAAAACTGCCAGAAGATCAATAGCAAACTTAATGGGTGCAATAAAAGTCATAAGAGATAATCCTATTTACGAGTTTTGTTACGACTAAACATTGCAAGCATCCTGTCTGTAACAAGGAAGCCACCAATCACATTAAACAAAGCAAATCCAAGAGATATTGATCCAATTATTAGTAAAGGTAAATTGTCTCCAGATTTTATTATTAAAGTTAAAGCCGCAAGCATCGTGATGCCTGAAATTGCATTAGCCCCACTCATTAGTGGAGTGTGCAAAGTTGGAGGGACTTTTCCTATAAGCTCTAATCCCAAAAGGCTTCCAAGGAGAAGCACCCAAAGAGCTTCACTAAAAAAACTCATGACCTAGTTCCTCCATTTTCTATAATCTCTGATTTGAGTATTACTCCATCCTTACTAATCAAAGAACCAGCAATAAGCTCATCATCGTTATCAATTAAAAACTTACCCTCTTTAAACATTGGTTGAAGAAGAGACAATAAATTTCTCGAATATAAAGAACTTGCATGATTTGGTATTGAGCAAGGGAGATTAGAAGCACCCACAATCTTCACCCCTTTTCTAACAATAGTTTGTCCTGGTTTTGAACATGCACAATTACCACCACTAAGAACAGCAAGATCAACCACTACCGAACCAGGACGCATATCATCCAACATATTTTCATCAATAAGTTTGGGAGCTTTTTTACCAGGAACCTGAGCAGTGCAAATTGCCACGTCAGCTTCAGATAATTGAATTGCCAATTCTTTTCTTTGTGCAATCAGAAATTCATCAGAAACTTGTTTTGCATATCCACCCGACTCTGATGGAGTTTCATCAGTCTTTGGAAGCTCAATAAATCTTGCTCCTAGTGATTCAACTTGCTCCTTCACTGCCTCTCGAATATCACTCACATAAACCACAGCACCTAGTCTTTTTGCAGTTGCAATAGCTTGAAGGCCGGCCACCCCTGCACCCAAAACAACAACTTTTGAAGGCTGAATAGTACCAGCAGCAGTCATTAACATTGGAAAATATCGATCAAGAGCACTAGCAGCTAAAAGTACAGATTTATATCCAGCTATATTTGCTTGGGAAGATAAAGCATCTGATGATTGAGCTCTGCTAATTCTCGGAAGCAACTCCAAAGATATTGCAGAAATTTTCTGGGATTTTAATGTTTCGGCTAATTTTTTATTCCCATAAGGATCCAACAAGCCGACAAGGAATGAGCCACATTTCAAATATGAAAGGAATTTTTCTTCAGGGGGTTGAACGCAGAGAACGATATCAACTAATTTTTTTACATCATTATTTTCCTTTTCAACTAATTCAGCCCCAGCCTTCACATAATAATTATCTAGAAAGCCAGCGGCCTCTCCTGCACCTTTTTCAAAAAAAACTTTACAGCCCAAATCCAAAAACTTTTTAACCGTCTCTGGAGTAGCAGAAACGCGTGTTTCCCCTAAAGCTGATTCGCAGGGAATTAAGAAACTAACCAAAGTAAAAATAATTATCCTTCTTCAGATTAGGAGAGGAAAGGTTTGAAAACCACCATTTTTAGTTAAGAAAGGTTTTCCTAATAGTTTTCCTTGGCTATGAAGGAAATGAGAAAATGTTATCGATCAAGAAAAATGAGCCTCACCGCGATCGAATGTCCTGATGGTGTTTGTCATAGCCATCACGGTGGGCATGCTGTTCCGAGAACAGCCATGCAAAAAAATCTGCAAAGTCATGGGAAAGAGTGGTGTGAGCGATTAGCTGAACGGATTTACGAAATGTCTGTTGACACTTTTTCTCAAACAGTGATGCCAAGCCTTCATTCTTCTGGTTGGCAGAGGAAACATCTCGATTGGGAATTCAAACTGGCAAACAAAGAATCTGAACCAGACGAAGCTTTGGTTGAAGGTATCATCAACGCGACTGAAAGTTTTTTAAGAAGCAGCGAGGTACATCGACTATTTATTCAAGAACTTGTGCAAGGCACATTTGCAGAGGCTAAAGATAATAAATTACCATCTAAAGCTGTTAGAAAAGTAATAGAGAATGAAATAATTGTAATGATTGAAGGAAAAAAAGAAGAATTAACGAATAAGATTGCAAAAGCCTTGGAAGAAGAAGCTAATGGTGATCTTGAATTAGCTAAAAATGCTGCAATTGAGGGTATAAATGATGTTGAAAAACTATTAATCAATCATACAGAAGCAGTTTAACTTATTAGCCATTAAATATTTAAAGAATCATATAAACTACCTATCAATATATCCTTTACCCAAAAATTACACTCGTAATTCCAAATATTAAGCAAATCTTAAATCTTAAGCGATAATTTCTTTTTCCAGACAAAACGCAAATTTGTGCCAAAAAACACAAGTTAATCTACCAATGGCATGTCAAGGTGTGGTCGTTGGAGATTAATTATGAATGCTTCTTTCAACAAAAGAATAAGTATCGCAAGCTGTTGGGCAGCAAGCAGAATAGCTTTACTTGATAGCGTGGAAAGATATGAAGATAGTTATGCTATCAATCAGGAATTCTGTGAATGGATTACATGTGTCAATACTTATCCTGAGGGCGTAAAAGCCTCAACCTTACAAGTTCCTAATTTTCAAAAAGAAAATTTTGACGCTGATGAACTTTTAGAGCTTTGATTTTCAATAAATTTGAGATTTAAAACTAATCCTTTTTATGCTTTAGATTCACTTTAAAGATTTTTTCTTATATCGTGTAAGTCAGTTTGATTTGGTATGGCATGCCAGCCGAGAAAAAAGAATTAAAAACTGAAAATTTAGTAATTGTAGGATCAGGACCCGCTGGATTTACCGCTGCTATTTATGCGGCAAGAGCGAATCTTCAGCCTTTGCTTATTACTGGTTTTGAAAAAGGTGGAATCCCTGGCGGTCAATTAATGACGACAACATTTGTAGAGAATTTCCCAGGTTTTCCTAATGGAGTTCAAGGACCAGAATTAATGGATTTAATCAAAGCTCAAGCTGTTAGATGGGGGACAAAATTAATTGAAGAAGATGCCATATCAATTGATTTAAGCAAAAGACCCTTTTCTATTGTCACTTCCACTCAAAATATTAAATCAAACTCGTTAATCATCTCCACTGGAGCAAGCGCCAATCGTCTGGGTCTTAAAAACGAGAAGTCATTCTGGAGCAAAGGTATTAGTGCCTGTGCAATTTGCGATGGGGCAACTCCCCAATTTAGAAACGAAGAATTAGCAGTAGTTGGAGGAGGGGACTCAGCATGTGAAGAAGCTGAATATCTAACTAAATACGGCAGCCATGTACATTTATTAGTCAGATCAAAAAAGTTAAAGGCCTCTGCGGCAATGGCAGATCGAGTAGAAGCAAACTCCAATATTACTATTCACTGGGAGACTGAGCTTTTAGATGTTTTAGGTGATGACTGGCTGGAGAAATTAAAAGTTAAACGAAAAAATACAAATCAGGAAGATGAAATTTCAGCAAAAGGCCTTTTCTATGCAATTGGACATACTCCCAATACGTCTCTGTTCAAAAATCAGTTAAGTACAGATTCAAAAGGTTACTTACTAACAGAACCTGGGAGACCAGAAACTTCTTTGGAAGGTGTTTACGCCGCCGGAGATGTTGCTGATTCGGAATGGCGTCAAGGTGTTACCGCTGCAGGCAGTGGTTGCAAGGCAGCCCTAGCCGCCGAAAGATGGCTATCAGATAATAAACTAGCAACTCTCATCAAACGAGATGAATTAGAGCCATCAAAGACTGAGACAAAAAATACTTTAGAAGTTAGTAACGAGGAAAATTTCGATCCCGAAAAAACTTGGCAAAAAGGAAGTTATGCCCTTAGAAAGTTGTACCATGAGACCCGAAAACCTCTTTTTGTAATATATACATCTAGTAATTGCGGACCTTGCCACATACTCAAGCCCCAACTTTACAGAGTTCTTAACGAATCGAAGGGGAAAGCGATTGGTGTTGAGATTGATATTGAAAATGACCAAGATATTGCCATACAAGCGGAAGTAAGCGGAACTCCCACGGTGCATCTTTTCAAAAATAAGGAATTAAAAAAACAATGGAAAGGTGTTAAAGCAAGAAGTGAATATAAATCCGCATTAGATGAACTAGTGGATTAGCGAATTATCTTTTCCTTGGCCCTCCTGGTCTATTGCCACCTTGTCTTCCTCCTCCAGGACCTACGTTTCTTTCTCTATATGTAATACGACCTCTTGTTAAATCATAGGGACTTATTTCAACAAGAACTTTATCTCCTGCGAGCAATTTTATTCTAAATTTTGTCAATTTCCCTGCAGCCCTACACAAGCATTGATGACCAGCAGGCTGTTCAAGAGTTACAAGATAAAATCCATTTCCTTGCTCTTTTTCAATCACGCCGGATGTTTCAATCATGTGTTTTTTTTTGCATCACTAATTAACTAAAATGATTGTATTCTAAAACGTCTTTAATTAACCAATAAATGTATATTTAACTAAAAATGTCTTGCAACTCTCGAGCAGTTTGAAATTGTCCATAATAATAATTCGCGGAAGCTCTCAAACCAGCATCGGCCAAACCATCAAAAGCTTCAAATCCAATACTTTTCCATAATTCATTACCACACAACTTATCTAGTTCTGAAGAAGCTTCTTTAGATAGATTCTCGAGTCTTCTATTAAGGTTTTTAATTTGACTAATTGACATCAGCAGGGAATTTTCTTCAATAGTACAACCGAACTATATTTTTGCAATAGTTCAGATTGGGAATTTCTTTTTCTCTTCCATATCAAGATCAACACCAATATCTTTAAGCCTTTTCAATATGACCCCGTAATACTCTTTTATATAACCCTCCATTGTCGTTGAATCAGCTTGGTTCAAGCCAAAAGCATCATAAGTATCGTCCATGGGTGCATCCAATTTGCCTCCACTACCGCTCAATTCAGAGAAAGAAAGCCTCTCGGCTACATTTAACGTTGGTTCGAAAAACGATACAACTGATTGGGCAACGGAAATTATTGTTGGAGAAACTTTTAGTACTCTTGCTCTTTTTTCACTAAACTTTTCACATAGATCAACTAATTCTTTAGCACTCCAAGCTTTAGGTCCAACGATCGGAAATCTTCCTTTTATGGTTTGAGGCCTATTTAACGCTGCTACGGCAAATCGAGCTATGTCCTGGGTATTCATATAAGCAATATCAGTGGGAGTTGCACTTATCCAAACTGGTTCATTATTCAATATGGGAATAGCAAATTGACCAATTACCCCTTGCATAAAAGCAACACCTTGCAAGATGGTGTAATCCAAAGATGAATTTACAAGTAATTCTTCAGTGCAATATTTAATATCCATTAAAGGAATTTTTCTATACTTTTCTGCACCTAATAAAGATAAAAATACTACCCTTTTTACATTTTTTTCTTCACAAGCATTGTATAGATTTAATTTTCCATCCCAATCTATTTCGTAAACGCTTCGAGGATCATCAGGTCGGCTCGTAGCTGCATCAATTACAGCGTCAACCCCGTCAAGCGCATACTCAATATCTTCTTTATTTAGCAAATTGCCACGAGTTAACTCACAACCCCACTCCTGAAGGAATGAAGCCGATTTTGGCTTTCTAACCATGCAACGCACTTTATGCCCTGCATCTATGGCGTTTTTGGCTATTTGGCGACCAAGAGTTCCTGTGCCACCAATCACCAGAACTTGCATAGTTGAATTCATTACAAGAATGGAGCCTAAATGGGCAAACTATGGATTGTGGAAATTAATCACCTTGAAATTTCAAAAGTAGGACTCCTCCTAAAAGCCCAACGGGAATTAAAACCCAAAAGACTGCAGCGATTCCAAAAATTTCTGATGCCATTCAGATAATTTAACTCATTTACCATTAAAACCTAAAGCCCTGACATTCAGATAACAATCGAAACGCATGAGTAAATTTTTAAAATAAACTTAAAATGAACTCAAAACGGTTCCGATACAAAGTTAAAGTTTTAGAACTAAATGCAGCCAAATATTTTTACTAAAGACTCTTTCATTGGATCCCCTGATTGGGGCGAGTCTAAAAATTGGAACTACAAAGATCTTAAAGTTCACTTTAGAGTGACTGGAGAGGAATCAAATCCTCCCATTGTTCTAATTCATGGATTTGGAGCTAGCAGTGATCACTGGAGAAACAATGCAGAAGTTTTTGCATCAGCAGGTTTTAGGATTTATGGAATAGATTTAATAGGTTTTGGAAAATCGGAGCAAAATTTCAAAGGCAAAATAAAGAATTTAGATAACCAATTTTGGGCAAATCAATTAGCTGCTTTTCTTGATGATATTGTAGACATAAAAAAAAATGGAAAAGTTATCTTAATTGGGAATTCTTTAGGTGCTTTAACAGCAATAACTACCCTCTTGCAAAGACCAGAATTAATAAAAACAATAATTGCTGCTCCACTACCAGAGCCAGTTTTAATAAATCCAATTAAACTTTCATTTCCAAGTTGGCTTATAAAAGTTAAAAGTTTTTTGATAAAACTTTTTTTCCATTTATTTCCACTTAAGAGCTTAGTAAATTTAATATCAAAGACAAAATTAATTACTTTCGCTCTCCAAAGCGCTTATTTTCGATCAATCTCAAATGACAAGTTATTAAAAAGAATAGTTACAGTACCCGCAAGGAGAGTCAATGCCTTCAAAGCTCTTAGATCCATGTGTATTGGAATGAGCAATAGATCAAACGCTTCAAAAGGTCCATTTATTATTGAAAAGATTAAAAATCTGCCAAATCGTCCACCAATTTTATTAATTTGGGGAGAGCAAGATAAATTGATACCTATATTTTTAGCAAAAAAACTAATAAAGCTCCATCCTTGGCTTAAATTAAGAGTAATTAATGAAGCAGGTCATTGTATCCACGATGAGTTACCGATGCATTTCAATCAAATTGTTCTGAAATGGCTGAAGAACTTAAAAACTTCTAAGTAAAAAATATGAAGCACACACTTTCAGTTTTAGTTGAAGATGAGTCCGGAGCACTAAGCAGGATTGCAGGACTTTTTGCACGAAGAGGCTTTAATATTGATAGTTTGGCTGTTGGCCCTGCAGAATCCAAAGGAATATCAAGATTAACAATGGTCGTTCAAGGGGACGACTCAACACTGCAACAAATGACAAAACAACTAAATAAATTAATAAATGTTTTAGATGTTCTCGATTTAACAACTTTACCCGCTGTAGAAAGAGAGTTAATGCTCTTAAAAGTCTCGGCATCATCAGAAAACAGAGGAAAAATTTTAGATCTTGTTCAAGTTTTCAGAGCAAAAGTTGTAGATGTTTCTGATAATGCTCTCACACTTGAAGTTGTTGGCGATCCAGGTAAACTTGTTGCTCTAGAAAACTTATTGAAACCTTATGGAATTTTAGAAATTGCTAGGACTGGAAAAGTTGCCCTTAAGAGAGCCTCAGGAGTAAACACAGAAATGTTGAAATCTAAAAAATAATATTTTTCCTTCAAGAATCGATTCTTTTCGCTTTAATTATAAAATCTTCTTCCTCAATTTTATCAACTACATCCATACCACTAATAACTTTTCCAAAGACAGCAAACCTTCCATCAAGTTCTGGTAAAGACTTTAGTAAAATATAAAACTGCAAACTTGCTGAATTAACTGGTTTAGATCTTGCCATAGATAAATATGATCTTTTATGCTTAAGTTCAATATTATTTATTTGACTAATCAAATCAATTTTTTTTCCATATGTTGGCAAATTATTTGTTTTTAGTTTTATTTCTAAAGGAATAGATCTTATTTTTTCTTTTTTATTATCTATAAAATTATTTTTATTTTTTATTAAACTATTTGCTCCCCCTCTAATTATATAAGGGTAAGGTGTATTAATAACTCTGTTGAAAATTGTCTTATCATATGCACCTTTCTCAACAAAATATATAAAGTTTCCAACAGTCAATGGGGCTAATTTTCCATAAAGCTCTATCTTTATCTTACCTTTATTGGTAATCAATAAGACATATTCTTTCGATGGTAAACAGGCACGACTTGTGGAAGAGCATATATTTATCTCTTCGTTTTTCTTTATTCTTGAGCATCCAGAGAGAGAAATTAAATTAACAAATAAATAGATATAAAGTGGTAGAAAAAATCTATTAGAGAAAGTTATATTTTTAAAAATTTTTGTAATCTTATTATTCTTCTTTTTAAATTCCTTCAAGGTTAACCTCTAAAAATCTAGCAATTTCAGCACCTTCATTCTCTAAATCCAATAATGGCTTAGGAGCTCCAACTCTAGATATTGGCAAATCCTTCCTACCTTTGATTCTCAAAGATACCCTTCTTAATGGGTTAAATCCTTCTCTAACTTCTAACTTCACAGCTTTAATCTCATCAATGGGAATTTCTATCTCTATATTTTTTAGTAAACCTCTTCTAGATAAAGACAAGACACCTTTGTTTTTATCAAATCTATTAACACCAGAACCATAATCAATACTTATAAGTCTCCAGAAGTAAAGAGCTAACAAGAAAGCCACAACGCCATATAAACCCATAACCAAGCCTTGAGGAACAAAAATCAGAGTAGAGGGGTTTCCTAATGGTAAAAAATCTCTTCCAAAATAACTAGACAATGAAGCCAACAAAAATCCGACACCACCAATACTGAGCATCGATGCAACCAAATAGTTCGAAACCTTACGCGAACCTTTAATTTTCTGTTCTAGAACCAAATCAGATAACTCTTTTTCTGATTGGCTTAACTTTGATTCAGTTGACATAAGCTCATGAAATAGGGAAGGACATCCCTTTCAAAACATTATAGAGACTAAGTTTTTGACAATTAATAAGTAGAAATAAAAAACATCAATTTTATCTCATTTCAATACAAGGGATTTCATCAAGTTAAAGATTCACCCACAAACCCCGTCATCGTTGTTAAAGTCCTCGACGTATACAAAAGCTCAGCAACGCTCCTCCCATGACGATCGCTGTTGGAAGCGCAACAGAACGAGGTTGGTTTGACGCCCTCGATGACTGGTTAAAGCGCGACCGATTCGTATTTGTTGGTTGGTCTGGACTACTTCTCTTCCCTACAGCTTTCCTAGCTATTGGTGGATGGTTTACAGGTACAACCTTCGTTTCCTCCTGGTACACCCATGGTGTAGCCAGTTCTTACCTTGAGGGATGTAATTTCCTCACAGCCGCTGTTAGTACTCCTGGCGATGCCATGGGTCACAGTCTTCTATTCCTTTGGGGACCAGAAGCTCAGGGCGATTTAACACGCTGGTTCCAGCTTGGTGGCCTATGGAATTTCGTTGCTCTACACGGTGCATTTAGCCTTATTGGCTTTATGCTTCGTCAATTCGAAATTGCAAGACTAGTTGGTATCCGTCCATATAACGCACTTGCTTTCTCAGCAGTTATTGCAGTATTCACTGCTTGCTTCCTTATTTATCCATTAGGACAGCATAGTTGGTTTTTCGCTCCTTCTTTTGGAGTTGCAGCAATATTTCGTTTCATCCTCTTCATACAAGGATTTCACAACATCACTCTTAATCCATTTCACATGATGGGAGTAGCTGGAATTCTTGGTGGTGCTCTTCTTTGTGCTATTCACGGTGCAACAGTTCAGAACACTCTTTACGAAGATTCAAGTCAGTACTCTGATGGAAAAGCTCAGAGTTCTACTTTTAGAGGTTTCGATCCCGTTCAAGAAGAAGAAACTTACTCATTTATTACTGCAAACCGTTTCTGGAGTCAGATTTTCGGTATTGCTTTCTCAAATAAGCGTTTCCTTCACTTCTTGATGCTCTTCGTACCAGTAACAGGTATGTGGGCTGCATCAATAGGAATCGTTGGATTAGCTCTTAACCTTCGTGCTTACGATTTCGTTAGCCAAGAAATCAGAGCTGCTGAAGATCCTGAGTTCGAAACTTTCTACACTAAAAATATCCTTCTTAATGAAGGTATGCGTGCCTGGATGTCTTCTGTAGACCAGCCACACGAAAACTTTGTATTCCCTGAGGAGGTACTCCCACGTGGAAACGCCCTTTAATAGTTTACTCAACGCTCCTAATCAAAGTCTTGAAGAGACTGGTTACGCCTGGTATGTAGGTAATGCAAGGCTAATCAACCTTTCTGGAAGACTCTTGGGTGCTCACATTGCTCACGCAGGACTAATTGTGTTCTGGGCTGGCGCGATGATGCTTTTCGAAGTAAGTCATTTCACCATGGATAAGCCCATGTGGGAACAAGGCTTGATTTGTATGCCTCACGTGGCCATGTTTGGATATGGAATTGGTCCAGGTGGAGAAGTCACTGATGTTTGGCCCTTCTTCATTGCGGGTGTTATTCACCTAGTTGCATCTGGAATTTTAGGCTTTGGAGGTGTTTTTCACTCTCTTGCTGGTCCAGAAAAGCTAGAAGAAGACTTCCCATTCTTCTCAACTGACTGGAGAGATAAAAATCAAATGACCAACATTCTTGGTTTTCATTTGGTTGTTCTAGGCGTTGGAGCTCTTTTATGGTCCATCAATTGGATGTACATAGGAGGTGCTTACGACACTTGGGCTCCTGGTGGAGGAGAAGTTAGGTTGATCAACCCAACACTTGATCCAAGAATTATTTTCGGATATCTACTATCAACCCCTTGGGGTGGTGGTGGTTGGATGGTTGGTGTTAACTCAATGGAAGATATTGTCGGTGGACATGTTTACCTTGGTGTGATTGAAATAATTGGTGGTCTCTTCCATATTTTCACTCAGCCTTACGGTTGGGCTAGAAGAGCCTTTATCTGGAATGGTGAAGGACTTCTAAGTTATGCATTGGGTGGAATTTGTGTTGCAAGTTTTGTTGCTTCATGTTTTATCTGGTTCAATAACACTGCTTATCCATCTGAGTTCTACGGTCCAACAAACGCTGAAGCCTCTCAAGCCCAAAGTTTTACATTCCTTGTTCGTGACCAAAGAATTGGTGCAAATGTAGGTTCAACAATGGGTCCAACTGGTTTAGGAAAATACCTAATGCGTTCTCCTACTGGTGAAATTATCTTTGGTGGAGAGACAATGCGTTTTTGGGATTTCCGAGGACCATGGCTCGAGCCACTTAGAGGACCAAACGGACTAAGCCTTGAGAAGATTCAAAATGATATTCAGCCTTGGCAAGTTCGCCGTGCTGCTGAATATATGACACATGCTCCTAACGCATCTATCAACTCAGTTGGTGGAATCATTACTGAGCCTAATGCAGTTAACTTTGTTAATTTGCGTCAATGGCTCGCAGGTGCTCAGTTCTTCCTTGGATGGTTTACTTTTGTGGGTCATCTTTGGCATGCTGGTCGTGCTAGAGCTGCTGCAGCTGGATTTGAAAAAGGTATCAGTCGTTCACAAGAGCCTGCTCTTTCAATGCCTGATCTAGATTAAATCCCTCAATAAATAAAGAAAGTCCTCTTTATAGAGGACTTTTTTTTTGGTTAAAAATATATTTCCTTCTAATCTTTTCTATCTAAAAGTAATCTAGATAAACCAAATTTTTCTAAATTATTTTTCAACCATGGCAGGCTTAGTCCAACAACATTACTAAAACATCCGTCTATTTTTTTTATAAAAAGTCCTCCATAACCTTCAATAGCAAATCCACCTGCACAATTGTATGGTTCTGGAATTGAAGCATATTTTATAATCTCAATATTTGATAAAGACATAAATTCAATTTTTGTGCTCACAACCCCTTCACAACATTTATGTCGTGAGATAGTTTCCATATCTGATTTCAAATTATCTAATGAAATCAAATAATGTCCAGTATGCAACAATCCTGATTTTCCAGACATCCTTTGCCATCTGGATATCAATTGGTCTTTATTAATTGGCTTCTCAAAAATCTCCCCCTCGAACTCAAACAAAGAATCACAAGCTAATAAAGCTTGAAAAACATTTAAACCCTTATCTTCTTTTACCAACTTTTTTAATGCACTATCAGCTTTACCCTTAGCCAATAATTTGACCTTTAAGATTGGATTTAATTCCTCAAGCTGCGTTTCATCAAAATCACTTACAATAACTTTGTGTTTCAAAGATATTTGATCAAGTAATTTTTGACGTGCTTTAGAAGCAGAGGCAAGCAGAAACATAGAAAACTAAATTTTTTAATACTTTGGATCATTATTGATCTTCTATTTAAAAATAAATCCATTTAATTAAATGTTGTTGATTGATCAAAAAATCATTAGAAGAGCCAAGAAAGGGATAAGGAATTGTCCCTTTAACACCTTTCTTTTTAAAAGTCTTCAAGAAGGGAGCTTAAGTGCTCAAAATGTTTTCGAGAATAAATCAAAATATTTGAATCAAGAATTTATGTTTATCAATAGTTCTTTATTTATAGAAAATGAATTTCTAAAATTGATAAGGATAGGTGTTCTCAGAAGAGAAGTCGACGGCCAAGGCCTGACTTCAAAAGTTCGTATTACACCCATTGGAAGACAAGTCCTAGAAAGCTACTCAGATCTAATTACTAAAAAAACATCGCTAATAAAAAAAATAGTTAAATGTCTAAAATACCTATTATCTCCAAGATGAATATAGAACGAAAACGTACACCTTTAATGGTTTTAGGAACCTCTAGTGGTGCGGGGAAAACGCTTATAGCTACAGCCATTTGCCGAAGTTTAAAAAGGAAAGGCGAACAGCCAATACCATTTAAGGGTCAAAACATGAGCAATAACGCATGGGTTGATACTCAGGGGGGAGAAATGGCATATTCTCAAGCACTCCAATCTTGGTCTGCAGGCTTAGAGCCAAGTGCCGAAATGAATCCAGTGCTTCTGAAGCCAAAAGGGGATTCTACAAGTGAAGTAATTCATCTTGGAAAAAGTGTCGGCACTAGTAAAGCGATAAATTATTACGATGATTGGTACGATTCAGGCTGGCAAGCTATTAAAAAAGGCCTAGCAATCCTATTAAATAACAAAAAAGAAGGGAGACTCATTATTGAGGGAGCTGGAAGTCCCGTTGAAGTAAATTTGCAACATAAAGATCTTACAAATTTGAAATTAGCAAAATATTTAAATGCAAATTGTATTTTAGTAGCAGATATTGAAAGAGGAGGCGTTTTTGCACAAATCATTGGAACAATTGCATTAATGCAACCAGACGAAAAAAAATTAATAAAAGGAATTATTATTAATAGGTTCAGAGGCGATAAAGCCTTATTTGAATCAGGAGTTACATGGATAGAGAAAGAAACAGGCATCCCCGTTTTAGGAATTTTACCTTGGCTAAAAGAGATTTTCCCACCTGAAGATTCTCTTGATCTATTTGAAAGGAAACAAATAAACCAAAGTGCAGAGATAGAAATAGCAATAATAAAATTGCCTAGAATTAGCAATTTTTCTGATCTCGATCCATTCATTAACGATTCAAGTATTCAAATGCGATGGATAGAACCTGGACAAGAACTAGGCAAACCAGATGTATTAATAATTCCTGGAACCAAACAAACAATTAAAGATTTAGAGAGTCTGAATAACTCTGGTTTGAGTAATCAAATAAAAGATTATGCCAAAAAAGGAGGAAGTATTTTTGGCATATGTGGCGGATTACAAATGCTAGGAAAATCATTATATGACCCATATAACCAGGAAAGTATTCATGATCTGAATAATACATTTTCAAACACCGGAATGAACCTTCTCCCAATCAAAACAACCTTTGGAGAAATAAAGAACACCTCACAAAGAGAAGAATTCGTTTCATGGCCAGATTCACAGAATATAAAGGGATTTGAGATGCATTACGGAAAAAGCGATTTGATAAATAATAAAAATTCCAATATTATTTCCTTATTCAAAAATAGTTCTTTAGGATGGGTAATTGAGAATAAAGATAAAAGCTTTATTGGAGGAACTTATTTACATGGTATTTTTGAAAATGATGAATGGCGGAGGCAATGGATTAATAAAATAAGACAGAAAAAAGGATTAAATAAACTACACACCAATGAAGAGAAGAATCATGATAAAAGAGAGAAGTTATTAGATTTATTAACTGATGCCTTCGAAAGAAATATCAATATAGAAAATCTAATCAAATGATTTAAATAATGAAAAATACAAAAATCAACTGGCCTAATAAGAAATCAAGCAGTTGCTCTCCTGGAATTGAATGGTTAAAAGCTGCATATGATGCAAATATCGAAATCCCTACTGGATGCCTAGGAGGAAGCTGCGGAGCATGCGAAATAGAAGTTAACGGAGAAGTAATACGCGCATGTATCGCTACCGTTCCAAACGAAAAGGAACTTAATGTTGATTTTTTCAGTGACCCCTATTGGTAATAACAAATAAATCCAATTTTTCATAATCAATAATATTTCTCTGCTCTTCTAATAGCTTTAATAGAACCTTTATAATCTCCAATCTTATACTTAGATTCACTAATAACCTCTAATTTATTTATCAACTCCTCCTTTTTTTTCTCACTAATCACTTTTTTATAATCTGCAATTAGATCATATTTACTTTTTTTCATCTTTGAACCTTTAATTAGAACATTATACTTAGGTTCTAGATCCATTTTTATAAATGTACCTAACAAAATATTTTTATAATCAATTTTAATAGTATCTAATTGATTAGATTTATCAATTTCCAATAAGCTAATTTTTTTAGCTTTTCTTTTATCCTCTATAGCCCCCTGATAATCACCATTTTTATATCTAGAATTACTTCTTCCACTAAATGAAATATCTTTAGACCTTTGTTTAATAATATTTATTTTAGCTTCATAAAAAATTGATTTTGAGAAGTCATCTATAGCAGATGCATTGTCTCCTAATTTGTCATTCAAAAAACCACAATTCAAATATGCTAAGGCAATATCATCTTGGTTTCGAAGACTATCAATATTCTTTTTAATAGATTTAATGGCCGCTTCATAATCATCTAAATCAATCAAATTAAGTGCTTCATCGTAAAAAGATGAAGATTCATGTAATTTTTCCAAGTCGTTTCTTCCTCTTCTTAATTTTAAACACACTTAAGTTAATAAGTATAAAAGTCTTTAAGAAAATATGTAAGAGAAAAGCTTCTTCTAATCAATACGGAGAGGGTGGGATTCGAACCCACGGATAGTTTTAGCTATCAAACGATTTCGAGTCGTTCGCTTTCGACCACTCAGCCACCTCTCCATTGAATTAAGTTTAAGCCAATCTTCTATTATCTCTTAAGAATAAACAGAATTAAAAATCTAATTCTTAATTATTTAATCCCAACCAGCTTTTCTCATAAGCTTTATTGCTTTTTTATTATTTGCTCCTAGTTGATCAATGGTCACACTATCAGGCGTAAATTCTCCAAATTGTGTAACTTCATCCGTTTTATTAAAACCAACTAAAGGGTGTTCAAATGTCGGACCTGCTAATCCACTACTCCCATCAGGAGAAGCAAGATACTCAAGGAGCTGAATAGCTTCCTCTTTGTTTTCTGCATATTTAGCAATCCCACCTGCACTTACATTCACATGAGCAGGATTAGGAGTAAGAACTTTTACTTTTTTAGCCAATATTTGATCTTTTCTTCCATTGACACCAGCAAGCATCCTTGAAACGTAGTAGTGATTAACGATACCTACACCACATTTCCCCTGCGCTACAGCTCTTATAACGCCTATATCTCCAGGGAAAAAAGGCTCAGAAATATTTGAAATCATACCTTTTAACCATTCTTTAGTTTTAGCTTCTCCTTTATTTACAATTTGATTAGCTACTAAAGATTGGTTATATGGACTGCTCCTTTTTCTCACACAAACAAGCCCTTCCAAAGCCGGATTAGCAAGATCTGAATAATCTTTGATTGAATTTATATCAACCTTCTTGGGATTAGCCACCATAACCCGCACTCTTCTTGTTAAGGCATACCACCTTGCTTGAGGATCCCTATATGAGACTGGAACATTTTTATCTAATTCAGCCGATCTATATGGCTGAAGAAGTCCACTTTTTGCAGCATTGCTAATCCGAGCCGCATCAACGAGAAGAATTACATCGGCTTTAGAATTCGCACCTTCCCTTTTCAATCTCTCAACTAGAGAAATACCTGTAGCCTCAATCAAACGGATTTTTATCCCAGTATCCTCCGCAAATTTCTTGTATATCTGCTTATCAGTGTTGTAATGCCTACCGGAATAAATCCTTACTTCTCTATTAGAGGCCTTAACATGATTGGAACTTGAAGAGACTAATAGAGCACCTGCTATTACTGAAGTAAAAATACGCTTGATTAAATTCATTAATCTATACAGAGGAAGGAATTAATATCTTTATATACATTAGACAAGAAGAGAAAGCTAAAAATAGCTTCGCAATTTTGATACGTATGTGAGTATAAATTGATATCTTGTTAATACTTTAGGATAGTAATTAAACCTAGATAAAAAAATGGAATATTTAACTCATTCGCTAATCGACGAGTCAGAAGCTCTCCAAATAGTCAATAAACTCAAAGCAGAGAAATCATCATGGCAAGATGGAAAAAAAACTGCAGGAAGCCATGCCGCAAAAATCAAGTCTAATTTTCAATTAGATAAAAATTCAAAATTATCAATGGAGCTTCGAGATACTATTGTTAATAGAATAATATCAAATCCTCTACTAAAAAGTTTTACATTACCTAATCTAATCCATGGAGTTATGTTTACTCAATCCTTGGATGGACATGGTTATGGTACTCATATTGATAATCCTTACATGCCTTCAGGAAGAAGTGATCTATCTTTTACGTTATTTTTAAACGCCCCAGAAAATTATAGCGGTGGTGAATTATGTATTCAGACGATTAATAAAACTGAAAAGATTAAACTATCTGCTGGAGAGATGATAGTTTATCCCAGCACCCAATTGCATTCTGTTGCTGAAGTTAGAGATGGTGAACGTTATGTATGTGTAGGCTGGATTCAAAGCTATGTTCAAAATAATGAAGATAGAAATTTTTTATTTGGACTTGATGCTGGAGCAAAAGGCTTACTAGCGAAACATGGCCGATCCGATGAATTAGATTTAATTTTCCAGGCCTATAGCAATATCCTGAGAAGATTAGGAGGCTAAATTAATCACTTTATACATTAAAGTGTAAAAATAGAACTTTTATTAGATCTCACTTCCTATCAAAATATATTTAAAACAGACTCGGCATGCCAAGTAAAACACCTATAGGAATATTTATTGCCGCAACAGCTGCTTTAGCAGCAAACGCAATTATTCCAGACAATTCAATGGCTGGTGAAAAGCATAAAAACATGGGTGGGTTAAAGGAGTGGACAACAGATCAAGAAGCTAACGAGGATGGAAAACTTGATGAAGCTGCTCAAAAAGCTGCTGATAAAGCCAAGAAATCAAATGTATGCATCCCAATTGGTGAAGGTGAAAACTGCTGGTAATTTGTTATTTTAAATAAAAGAAAAGCCCTTTATGGGCTTTTTTTATGCAACAAAAAAGCGCCCCCTGTTGAGGGCGCTACTTTTAGTTACTAATTTTTATTTGAATTAGAATCTGAATTCAGTTAGAAGAACTGCTCCAGTGACGTCTTTGCCTTCAGCTTCGACATCTGTGCTACCAAACACTGCAGGTGTAACTGTTACTCCATCATTAACCTTGAAGGAATAGTAAGCTTCCCAAACAGAGTTGTCCTCAGATGGATCAGAACCGCCACCAACGATATTTGTAGCAGCAACTCTTGAACCAACAGCAAGTCCTGCTCTGTTTCCATCAATGAATAGGTCCTTCCAATTAAGGCCAACCATCCAACCTGATGCCTCATCTGCAAAACCAGTTCCTGCATCATCGATACTAGAAGTATCATAACCAAGCTGAACAGAAGGAAGTGCTCCTGTATTGTCAGGCTTCCAATAAGCTCTCAAACCAATAGCAGTTTCAGAACTACCTGAAGCTCTTGCCTTACCTTTTGATGTTGTGAAATAGCTATCAGACCAACCGTTGTCTTTGAAAGCTACAGCTCCAGAAACTTGCCATTGTGGTGTGCCGTATTCAAGCTTTGTTAACAAAGCGGACTTAGCATCATCGCCAAATAATCCTTGGCCTTCTGCTGACTTAGCTCCACCCTGACTAGTATATGCTGCACTTAATGCCCATCTACCTGCAGAAGGATCCTCAGTTTGCTGTGTCCATGCGGCACCAAAACCAGCTTTAGTACTTGAACCATAGACTGTTCCATTTCCACCTAGACTAAATTGCTTAGTTATTGGCTTATAAATGGAAGGAGAACTTGCAAGCATGTAGTAGTTCTCAATTTTTGGTCCAACCCAAACAGTAAGACTTTCGCCAACAGGGAATTGGTACCAAATCTTGTCAACTTTTAATGCATCTGAAGTATTCTTACCAGCTGAAAGATAAGTACCTTGACCCTTGTCTACGAAATGATCAGATACATTACCCGCCTTAATTCTTGTGTATAGAAGGTCTTCACCAGTGAAACTGGTATTCATGTTCAACTGATACATATATTCCATGGTGATGGAATCAGTATCTGTTTCATTATCATCATCAACATAACCAGTGATGAAAGCAGCCTTGCCACTCATCTTTGTAGATGAAGAGAACTGACCAGCCATGATTTCGCCGAGTTGAGATTCAACTCCATCAACACGGGCTTGAATAACTTCAGAACTTACATCTGAATCGTTAGATGCCGCAGTAACGTCGGCATTAGCAGCTAATGGAGCCATTAGGCCCAAAGCAGCAGGAGCTACCAGCAAACGCTGAAAAAGCTTCATTGTGTCCTCACACAAATATGTCGAGTTTATATTAATGTATTCGTTGAAACATTAAAGAGCTCAATACCCCGCACGTATCTTTTTATACGTCACTGAATATTATTCGATCTACTTATTATCTACAAAAGCTAAAATATTACTTGATGTTAACAACTAATCAGAACAAAGTGGGAACCCCAAAGCCTCTCTTTCTTCCAGCCAAGCTTCAGCAACATTACGAGCCAAAGATCGAATTCTTGCGATAATCTTGGTTCTTTCTGTAACAGAGATAACTCCCCTTGCCTCTAACAAATTAAACGTATGGCTACATTTCAAAACATAGTCTAGGCAAGGTGCAGGAGTCTTTTTTGCGATTAATTGCTTAGCCTCATCCTCATAAATTTCAAAAAGTTTCCTTAAATTATCTGAGTTAGATTCTTCAAAATTATATTTACATTGACCTTTTTCAAAAGGAAGCCAGATATCACCATATTTATTATTTTTGTTCCAGGAAAGATCCCATATACTTTCAGTATTTTGTAAATACATCCCCAATCTTTCTAAGCCATAAGTTATCTCAATCGAGACAGGCTTGCAATCAAGGCCACCACATTGTTGAAAATAAGTAAATTGAGTCACTTCCATACCATCAAGCCAAACTTCCCATCCCACTCCCCAAGCCCCTAAAGTTGGAGATTCCCAGTTGTCCTCAACGAATCTAATATCGTGATCTTTAGAATTAATGCCTAAGGATTGAAGAGAAGATAAATAAATTTCTTGAATACTATCTAAAGAAGGCTTGATAAGAACTTGATATTGGAAATAATGCTGCGCTCTATTTGGATTATCACCATACCTACCATCAGTCGGCCTTCGGCAAGGCTCTGCATAAGCGACAGCCCATGGCTCAGGACCTATCGCTCTCAAAAAAGAGTGAGGGCTCATCGTTCCCGCTCCCTTCTCTAAATCATATGGCTGCAGCAGCAAACAACCTTTTTCGCTCCAAAAGTTATTAAGAGTCGAAATTATGTCCTGGAAATACATTTAGTAATGATTATGACTGGAATTAGAGGTGAAAGTATTTAACTTGGTTAGGTCAACAATCAAGAAGTAGTTAAAGCACTTCTCGTTTTTATAGCCCTACCTAGAAAATTAATTAAATTCTAAATCAACTAGTGATCATTTAAACCCGAGTATTTAGATGAGGACAAACATGAAAAAATATAAGTATATATACTTAGAAGGTTGACTCAAGCGATTTACGCGAATAAAGCACTTCCTAGGTCGCATAGACGCAGATATGCTTGCGATAAATTATCGCATACCAAGAACTCATTAGAATAGAAGTTTTTGGTATAATTTATATTCATGCTGCTCCTTACGCTAGACAGAAAGTACTTAAAAGCAACAATTAGCCATAAATTATACTTTTTTCAAAAATCTGTACAAAGCAATTTCATGAATAACTTGTAAAAATTAAAAGGACTAACAGAAAAAGAAACATTGAAAATAGTACATCAGTATCCATTGTTCCGAATCGTCACAAGACATATATTGGGAAGGTATATAGCTTGGCCTATGGAATTATCGCCTACAGAGGTAGTCGACTTAGAGAATATTCCACTCAACAGTGATGTTACCAAGGGTCTCGTACCCGCGCAGGTGGAGTATGTCAAAGAATCGGTTGTCGAAATCAACGAAGAACTGAGTTGTGTCGGCCAGTCGCTTAGGGCTGTCGCGGCGAACCTCTCAGACATAAAAAGCAATATAAAGCCTGGCAACTGGAGAGCCTTTTTGAAGTCTGGAGCAATTAATTGCTCCGAAAGATTTGCCGTTGATCTTGTAAGTGCATACACTAATTGGCTGGGGGGTTCAGACATAGAAGATAACTTGCTTGCATCTCTAACTCCAAGGTCACTCGCACTGATGGGAAGCAAAGGAGTAACCGATAAGGAACGGCAAAAGGTATTCGAAGCGGTGGGGAACGGTGAAAGGATGACTGAAGCAACTGTAAGGTGCCTAGTCAAAGGGACTCAGAAAAAAACAAATAAATCCTCTCAAAGGACAGAAAGCGATAAGATTAAATCCCTCAAAGAAAAGATCGATACTTATAAAAAAATAATTAGCAACCTTCAAGACGAAAATAAGAAACTTAGTAAATTGATCTCAAATAGAGAAAAACTTGACTCGATTATCTAATACTTACTCCTATAGCATCTCACTATCAATTCTTAAAATGAAAATCACTAAATTAAGTTCTAAAATCCCTGGAATACAAAAGCTTGAGTCTGAGAATATTAACGAGATAAAACATGGTATTACCAGGAAATTACTAGAAAAATATAAGCCAAAATATCTCTTTACTATAGAGGCTATAAAAGATACAAAAAATAAAAAGAGAGCGGCTTAAATCATGAGTAAGAATTCACATCCTAGAAATAGATTCATCCATTTGTACAACCCTAAGAAAGAAGGATTAGGATCTTATGATGTACACTATATAAATGCCTATAGAAAAAATAAACTTATAAAAAACGAGCTAAGCAAAAAAGATGAGGAGAGGAATGCAGCATGATTCCATTCATAAGAAGTCTTTCAGAATTAATGGCAATCACAGAATCAAGAGAAATCAAAAGGGAGATTTCTCAAAATATTGACAGCTTTAACTCAATAATGGATAGTGGACAAAGAAAGCGATATAAAAAGTCTCTCGATAAAAAGGAAGTAGGTCTCCCTGATTTGCCGAAAATAAAGCGTCTATGGATAAAAAAGAAAGAAAATATATCAAGATTTATTAACGAATTAGACTATAATAATCAAATCCAATCGTCTTATGATCTGACCTTGTTAGAAAGACAAAACAAAAGGAATCAACAGGATGTCGCCTAATTATGAAAACCACTAAAAAAAATCATATAATAGAATATTCCTCTGTGACTTTAGTTCTGTCATATTTTATTGTTCATAATATTATTTTAGTCTTTGTTGGAATTACATTATCACTATATTTAATTAATATTAATTTTATTAATAGAGTTATTAGATCCATTAATAAAAGTTTAGTTATTAAAAAAGAATCAACAGAATTAGATAAAAATGATACAGAAATAAAATCTAATATAATTAATTTAAAATCATCCAAAGACGATTCCAAGCTTACATTAGTTGAAGCCATAGAAGAACTAGGATTTATTCCATCAATAGATAACAAAGATAAAAGTAATGCTGTATAACATTTTATTTTATAGAATTTTAGTTACTAATACTGTATTCTTATAAAGCTATTTTACTCTTTACAAGTAAATTAATAAAAGGTAATCTGGAATACATGCAATAAGTACATGAAAGAAAATCAAAACAGCATAGAAGATATATTAATTAAAGGTTTATCGGATATTTTAAAAAGAACAGTAGAGGTCAGCCCGCAGGATCAATTAGCTATTGCTCAAGAATATAAAGAATGGATAAATTGTATATCGGTAAGCGATTTCACAGAGCAGGAAATACTTGTTATAGATAAATTAACATTTACTTGATTATATATATTCCCAATAGATTAATAATTAATTTTTAGGTAGATATTCTATATATAGAATGATTTTTAATAAGTAAAAAAAAAGAAATTCATTTATTTACAACATTATATCTAGAAATATATTTTAATGAGATTTATAGAATAAAAAACTTTTTTATGTCTTAATTTATTTTAAATATATTTATATATCTCTTTTATATAAAAAAATTTAATATTTATTTATTGTAGAAGGATTTTCTGACTATAAATAAATTAGATATAGTGATTATATAAAATGTACCATGCTATGCAACCAAGAGACAAAATTGACTATTAGTAATACTAATGTACTATAGAGAGGTGCTTTATCTTTGTTGAGCAATCTAGCAAAATCATTTAATTCGCCAAGCATGCTTAATGAAAAGCCCAAAGAGGCAGAAGTTTGTTCACGTATTTAATTAATCAATCAATTGGAGTATCTAATGGAATCTTCAAGCACTTCAAGCTGGAAATCACCAACGAGTCTAAAGCTGACAAGCGGACTAGGAATAGGCAGGGGAGCTCTTATAACGAGCTCAACAAGAGAGTTGTTTAAATTTTATTGGACAAATCGAAAGCGCTTTTCAGGTGGTTATATAGGATTCCCATCCGAAAACATTAGGGATCAGCGAATTTAAAGAATTAACTTGAAATTTATTATTTGCTTTTTTCCAAATTAAATAGAGAATAAATTTTTAAGCATATTTAAAATAAAATAAAATAATAAAATATGGTTATTCTTTATCATTAATTACTTGATATGAATTCGGAACAAGTATTAAAAATAATATCCACCAAACAAAAACAAAAATACCTACAACTGAAGTAAAAATAATGTTATTAAATATTTTCCAACTAAAAATTAGAACTAAAGCTCCAAAGCTAATAATTGACCAAGGTTGACACCAGAAAGGTTTTGAATACCAAAAATTTTTTTTTGAATTTGTATCCATTAAAGAAACTTAAAAGATGATTAAAGCTATCAAATTCTAACCATTTTCAGTCTTATCTTCTTCGACCGGTTGATCCTCTTCAAAAGGCTTTTCTTCTTCAAAAGGCTTTTCTTCTTCAAAAGGCTTTTCTTCTTCAACAGGCTTTTCTTCTTCAACAGGCTTTTCTTCTTCAACAAGCTTTTCTTCTTCAACAAGCTTTTCTTCTTCAACAAGCTTTTCTTCTTCAACAGGCTTTTCTTCTTCAACAGGCTTTTCTTCTTCAACAGGCTTTTCTTCTTCAACAGGCTTTTCTTCTTCAACAAGCTTTTCTTCTTCAACAAGCTTTTCTTCTTCAACAAGCTTTTCTTCTTCAACAAGCTTTTCTTCTTCAATAGGTTTAATTTCAACTATATTGTCACTTGATTCAGAGGTTTCACTTTTAGTAAAAATCTGAGAAACTTCCTCAACTGAATCAGACTCAGAATTCTTAAGTAAAAACTTCAAAACATATCCAAGAGAGACAAATAAAACTATTGGGAGGACAAGTCCTAAAAGCAATTTATAGAGAATTATTCCTATTCCAAGGACAACAATAGAAATAAGGATGTTCTTCCTGTTCATATGAGCTAAATGAATAGATACTAAATCTAAGCTATTTTCGAGTTATCTTGATGACTTGGCTTCAACGCGATGTCTATTTAAATAATCTAAATTGTACTTATTAACGTTAAATTCAATGCTCATCAAAGAGAAAGAATTAAAAAAATTCTTTAATTTATCTTATGGAGGGAACGCTCCATCAAGAGAAGAATGGGAATCTTTGTACAATCAACAAGTTAAGTTCATTGATCCTACTCAAGAAAAAAATGGAATTGATGCATACATCAAAGCTCAAGATGGATTAATAAAAAGATGTGACGATATTTATTTAGAATCACATTCAATCGTAATAAATAAGAATATTGCTTTTGTTGAATGGACAATGGGTTTAAAAATAAAAGGTATCGAATTTATATACGATGGAACAACAAGATTAATATTTGATGAAGAAGGAAAGGTAAAAGAACATAGAGACTATTTTGATTTTTGTTCAGGAACATTTGGTAATATTCCAGTTATAGGAGCATTTTTTAGATGGCTATACTCGAAATTCGTTGACTAATATATTTATTATTTTTAAAATCAAAAAAGAACTAATAAAATTAACATGATAGAAATCCAACGAAAAATAATATTTACTCATTTTCTAAATTTTATTTGTTTCAATACGTAATTAAAATTTTTATTAGCTATAACAATAGTAATGTTGGAAGAATCAAATGGGAAAATTAGTTGAGTTAATCAAGGAAACCTACGACCATAAAGCATGCTTAGAGATTGCGAGTAGTGGTTGTTCTGATGGTGCATGCACAAGACATAACTATCAAGCTGACACTCTCTTGCTCTATATGAGTTACTCAGATGAGATCATCGAATACACTTCAGAAAGACTCGGATACTCTTTTCTTTCTAATCTTGCAAGAGATTTTGGATCACCATTAAAAGAGAATAAAGATAAAGATAATTTCTCATGGCAGGAAGTAGTTTCAGCTTGTCCAAATAAGGACGACTATAAACATGCTCTTGTGTGGAAATTTATAGAATTAGTAGCCAAAGAGAAAAGTTTAGAGCACTAATAATTAAATATGAAATTCATTCTCTAATACTTGAGTATTTATCCTAAAGGTAATTTAATTTTCGAAAAAAGATCAACTATAGATAGCATCCAATGAGGATGAAAAATAAAATAAATAACACAAAAAAAGAATATTGCACCTACAATTCCATAAATTTGAACCTCTATTTCTTCCCAAATCTCCTCAATCCAAATAAGGAAAGATTCATTTTCATTTTCTCTGACCATTGAAAAATAGATTTAGAAAGTAGTATAAAGGAATAATAACTAGATTAAAATAAATATTTTGAAAAATACCTTAGATTTATAAATATTTATATTCAATTGGTAAATTGAATATGAAATTATGAGCAAACAGACTCGTTAGAGAGAATTTTTAATTAGATTATTTAAATGACATTCAAAACAAAAAGTGAAAAAATACCCCTCTATTGAAGAAATAATTTCAGTCACACTTAGCTGTACCTTAATTAGGATGACTGAAATAAATAGAATAGATAGATCCGTTCTTTATCAAGAATTTAAAGAGTGGATAGTAAATTCTGGAGAAAATGAAGAGACCCAAGAAATTTTATGCCTGAGATACTTAAAAAATGATAGGAAGATTAATTAGATTAACTTATAATTACTATTTTATTATCTTACAGAAAAAGTATTTTCAAATCCTCGCTCAAGAGGAAAAAGCACTAAGCTTTAGTAAAACTAAGGATATGTTCAGTTCTTTATTTTCTCTATTTTTTTCAACCTTACTTTGGGTTCAAGTACCTCAGTGGAGTGATAATTGGTCAAGATGTGCCGTCGATGTACCTGACACTGCATGCCATTGGTACATAGTCTCTCCAGACAATACTTTTGGTAAAGGATTCGACTGGGCAACAGCCCCATTTTTTAATGCAAACGGTCTAAATGATATTGCAAAAATTTCTTCTAAAACAGTTGTAGAAAAATTACAAGCAAAAAAAACTTCTAAAGAATTTATCTCTTGATTTTCTATCAATTAATTTTGATAATAAGATCAAATTCAATAGTTAACTAGAAAATTAATTTCTTATTTCACCTAAAACCTTTAGCGCTTCATTAACATGAGCAGGACCATTTAAAAGGTCATTAAAAATATGCCTAATAATTCCTTTAGAGTCAACAATATAAGTTACTCGGCCATCAAGTAAACCGAGAACTTTAGGAACACCAAAAGCTTTTCTTAAGGAATTATCCGTATCACATAATAGTGGAAATGGAAGCTTATTTTTGTCTGCAAAAGATCTGTGGCTTGCTTCATCGTCACCACTAACCCCCCAAACCTCAGCACCAAATAGCTTAAAAAGATCGTATTTATCTCTAAAACCGCAATTTTCAGCAGTACAACCAGGGGTATCATCTTTTGGATAAAAAAATAAAACTAACGGCCTACCTTTAGCTTGCTTATTCGTCCTAGGAACACCTAGTTGATCAGAGAGTGAAAAATCAGGTATTTGATCGCCTAACTTTAAAGGCATTTGCATCCTAATACTATATCTATATATTATATAAAAAATTAGGGCATAATGGAGGTAAGAAGAATTAATAAAAGGGTATTAACTCTATAATTTATAAATCAACAACTAGTAAATATGGCTTGGAAACTATAGATTTATTAAATAAAATTATAAGATTTTCGACTTTTAGTATAATAGTTATAATTAAATAAAAATCATTGAGTGGGTTTGGGAAAAAGAAACAAGAGAATAAAAGCTCTTCTAAAAAACTTCAAAAGCTTTCAGAAAAGGATCTGAAAGAAAAATCAATCAATAATCATGTTAAAGGTAATTTACATGAAGCAGAAAAAGGTTATATAGCTTTTTTAAAAAATGGATATTCTGATGCAGATATAATTTCTAATTACGCACTCATATGTGAGGGAAAAGAAGAAAATGATAAAGCTATTAAACTATATGAAAAATGTTCTGAAAGTTTTCCAAGACATATTTACTCGAAATTAAATTTATCTTTTTTATATTATAAATTACATAATTTAGAAAAAGCAGAAACAATAATTAAAGAAGCTATTAAATTAAAACCAAGTCTGCCTAATGGACATTGTATCAGAGGATTAATATTAAAAAATTTAAATAAATATCATGAGTCTGAATTATCACTTAAAAAGGCAATCGAATTAGATAAGAATTACTTTGATGCATATATAAATCTAGGTTTATTATATAAAGATTTGAATAAATATAATGAAGCGGAAGAATATTATTTAAAAGCTATAGAAATAAATAATAAATCAGCTATCGCTCATTTGAATCTAGGAGCTTGCTACAAAGAGAAACAAGAGATAAAAAAGGCAATCTTACATACAGAGATAGCAATAGAGCTAGATAATAAATTAGAAAACTGTTATTTAAATCTAGCAACAATATATAACCAAATTGGTAATTATGAAAAATCACTCTCACTTTGTAAAAAAGAACTTTTATTGAACAAAAATAGTGATTTAACTTATCAACTTATAAGCGAATTAATTAAAAAAGGAGAATTATTAAACACATCAGAGAAAGACAATAGCGAAATACTTAAAAATATATTAAATAGAAAAGATATCTCCCATAGAGAACTATTTGGGAATATAAATAGCCTTATCTCCAAAGAAATATTAGAAAAACTATCTACTCTAGAATCGGAGTTGTTCGAGAGTAATGAATTCAAAATTCTTATCAAGGAAAAGGAATTAGTAAAAGCTCTCTCTCTACTAATTTTTTGCTCTCCATTATGGGAAAAAGTTTTGAGAAATATACGTAAGAATATTCTTATGAACTATTCAGATAATGATAAATTAAATAACAGTATTTTTGACTTTACGATAGGCCTTGGCTCACAATGTTTCTTAAATGAATATGTCTACTATATATCGACAGAAGAAAAAAATAAACTAAGAGAACTAAAGAAAACTATCAATATAAATAAAAATAAAGACTACAAATTAGCCTTAATCTCATGTTACCAATCTCTATCTTCAATAAATAATGAAATGATTAATTTAAATAATTATGTATCAAAAAAGAAAGAACTAAATAATCTAATTAATCTACAGTTAAAAGAGTTAAATGAAGAAAAAAAGATTTCAAAAGGGATTAAAAAAATAGGAAATATTAAAGATTCTATATCTATGGAAGTAAAAAATCAGTATGAATTAAATCCATACCCTAGATGGAGATATAATTCATATACTAAAGTAAACAGATTAAACTTTTTATCAGTTATTAATTCAGAAATTTACCCAAACGCAATTAAATCATATTCAACTCAATTAAAAAATAAAAAAATAAATATACTTATAGCTGGTTGTGGAACGGGGATTCAAATACTTGAAGCATCTCGTTATAGTAATTGCGAAATAACAGCAATCGATTTAAGCAATTCAAGTATCTCATACGCAAAGAGAAAGATCGATGAATATGGTTTGAAAAATGTAGATTTTATAGAAATGGATTTACTTGAATTAGCTTCACTAAACAAAAAATTTGATTTAATAGAATGTTCAGGCGTTCTTCACCATATGAATGATCCTACTAAAGGCCTATCAAATCTATTTAATGTATTAGAACCAAAAGGTTTTTTAAAGTTAGGTTTATACAGCAAGTATGCAAGAAAAGAAATACTGAAAGCGAGAGAACTAATCAAAGAAAAAGATATTAAACCAACTCTTGATGGAATAAGAAGCTTCCGAAAAAATGTTCTTAATGGAGAAATAATACAGTTAAATGAAATAACAAATTGGTCAGATTTTTACTCAACCTCAATGTGCAGAGATCTCTGCTTTCATAGTCACGAAAACTGTTTCTCCTTAGTTGAAATTAAAAATCTTTTAAAAGTATCTAATCTTGAATTTCTAGGTTTTACTCTTTCGAAAGATATAAAAGATAAATATGAGAAAGATAATAAAGATACAGACTCTTTAAAAGATTTAGAATTATGGGATAAATTTGAAAAACTAAATCCTAATTCTTTTAAAGAAATGTACCAATTCTGGGCTAAAAAATCAATTAAATAGTTGATCTTCTAAGCCGGGAATAAACATTTTACATAGGGTGAAAATAAATAATATTGCTAGAACATTACCTAGCATTGCTATTGCAAAGCGAATTCTCAAATCCTTAGCAAATGGTAGTAGGTTTTCCCAAAGTTGTAATAATGGTCCGCCTGCCATTGGATATTAATGTTTAATTACTGATAGCTTACATTGGTATAACCTTATTGGCTACATGAAAATCAAGATTTAAAGTAAAAAGATTCTATTAATATCTTTCTACTTTAAGTTGCTTCTCATAACAAACATAATTATCAACCCAATCGATATTAGGGCTAAAGGGTAAATGAATACAAATAATAGATCCTTTAAGTTTGCTGGTCTATTAACAATAAATAAACCAACTATAAAAATTATTATTGGGAAAAGGATAAGTGATTTTATTAATAGTCCTTCATTCCATTTCTTAATTTCATTATCTTCATCCAATAAAGTTTCCAGTTTCTCCTTTAAAACTTCATCATTAAAATCAGACTGATCATTCATAAGATCTTTAAAACAAGACTAGGAATTCAGGATAAAGATAGGTACTGGTTTTTTCATTAATATATGGTTTTGGCCAATATTCATTCCTATAAAAGATGATGAGTCACTTTAATTATATAGATTTATTTGGTTTCTCAGCAGCTTTGCTAACTACGATTGCGTTTTTACCTCAATTATATAAAACATGGAAAACTAAATCAGCGGAGGATGTATCATTAATCATGTTGATTCTATTTTTAACAGGTCTTATTTGTTGGATTATTTACGGCTTAAAGATCCATTCGTCTCCGATTTTAATTGCAAATGTAATTACCTTTATTTTTAACTTTTCGATTTTAATTCTAAAAATCACTTATAGAAAAAGTAAGGAATAATGATTTCTTTTATATATATTAAATATTTTTTATTCAGCTCCTTTTAAAGGTATAGTTACTAGAGAATTAAATAAATTAAATGTCAGGAGAAGAACTACAACTAATTGGCAACTCTCTTGCTTTACATCCTCCTGTGATGATAATCACTCTTGGTTTATTCATGTACATCAGAGGTAAAGCTATTGCAAGTAGCAACCCTACAAAAAAAGTAACTCCATTTTTTCCTTTCAGAAACGTCTGAAATATAGTTAATTATCAAAGTCCAAAAAAGCAAAGTCAATACTTGACTTAAAGTATTAACCAAAAGGATTAGTACCCATAAGTGGTCCTACGAATAGGAATTCCATAACAGCTCCTGTTATTGCAACAGGGAAAACCCAAATAGACATAAATCTAATTCCCATGAATTTCATTCCTCCTTTGCCTGCAAAGGAGTCTTTCGTCATTGTGTAGACGGTTTCAGTATCACTTACTGAATATGAATTTTCTCCAGGGCTAGAGTAGGGCTGAGCAAAATTCAAATTATTAATTAAATTTCTGACTTTGTTATGCAGAACTATTGGCCAAACCCATAAGAAAAATATACGACTAGCAAACGCAAAAGTATCTGATTGAGGAATTCCTAATTGCTGATTTGCTTTATCTTTTGGGAAAGCATCCTCGATAATCTCTGAAATCAGGTTTTGATCTGTAGGGAATACCTCTTTTTTATTAATGAAGCTTGATTGATTAACGGATGAAACAATTTCAGTTTCAGTTTCAGTATTTTCTAAAACAGCCGTAGAGCTATTATTTTCATTTAGATTTGATTCTTGACTTTCCATAACAAACTTTTTTCTAGCAAGATTATAAACTGTCTTAGTTCTTTTTGATTAAAGAAATATATAATTTAAAAATATTCAATAGAAATTTTAATTATCTCTTTTAAATCAAAAAAAAAGCTTACCTAAAGATAAGCCTTTTTTCTTTTTTATTTATGAGTTAGCTATGCGTTTATTACACCACGGCGAATAAATTGCATTGCAAATATTGCTCCTAGGAAAAACACTGTTGGGATTCCTAATGCGTTTACCGCCAGGGTTCTAACAGTAAAAACCGGGTATCCCCCAGCAGGTCTTCCTTTATCAGCAACGATTGCAGTATCTTCCCAAACTTGCTCGTTCTTAATAGTCGGGCCATTATCCCAAACAAATACTCCCCATCTACGTAACCAATAATCAGCAAAGGCAAGAGTAAAAATAACTGGAGATAGAACCAGCAATAATTTAAGTGTGTTCATCCATCTAGGATATTTATGTGACAAATCCTGGCATATGAGAGTCAAAAAGGCTGATCAAGAAGAAGACCCTAAGGATTCTGTAACAAATTGGTCCGAATTTAGAAGCTTTAATAACTCTCTAAGTCGACTCGCATTACTTCTGATATGGTGGGATTACTGCCCCTAGAAAGGCCTAAATTAATTGCTTTGATTTATGGAATTCGGTTTTAAAGAAATTCTTTTCGGATTAGCTGGAGTAAGCATGATTGCTTGGGCTGGAGTAATCGGCCTCTGGCATACATATATGTTTCCAAGATTTTTCAGAGAAGATTCAAGTCGAATCAATAGCACTTCTAACGTAACTTCAGGCATCTCAGAAGCAAAGTCAGCTAGTGCAAACAATAGTCCTAACAAGCCTTGGTTCCTTGATGACGAAGGCGGCACTCTTACACCTCAAACAGCCTTGGGAGCAATAGGTCTAAGCGATAGAGGAAAATACAGCAAGAAATCTTTTGTAGTTGCTGATTTCAATCCTGTTGAAGCTGGCTATGGAGTTAATAGGCTTTACACTTCGGTTTTGATTGGGTTGGCTATCAGTACTTTTGTAATAATCTCCTTTGGACTTCAAAGTGGATTTGGAATGATGGGACCAAACTTATAAACCACTGAAACTGATACAAAAAGATTGACCTATTAAGCAAAATTTAAAAATAAATTCCAGAAGAGGTTTTAAATCAACCAATACAAATGTTTTCAGATAAAGATCTTTAATAAGGCCTATTTTGAATAATTCTTAAATTTTTTTTTTCAATTGTATTAAACATCCATAGGAATTGCTTTTTTGTTCTAATACTTTTGAAGAGTTTTCCTTGAAAAGTCTTTTCAGCACTATATTTAAGAAGCTTGATCGATACAAAAATAGATATGAGACATTTGTTCAATAGAGAGAAGAGCAACAAATATTGACTTTTTTGTGTATCAAAAATCAATATTGAATAGACAAGAAAATTTAAAAAAAACCAAATTCACTCTAAATGTGCAAAGCTGCTTTAAAATATTCTTGATTTTAAATTGCTCCATGACTGTAGGAATCTACTTCGCTACAACAACAGGTAAAACCGAAGATATAGCTGAACGGCTGCACGGATTACTTGACTCTGCTGAAGGTCCAAAGGATATTTCAGACGTCGATGACCTTAGTGAATTAGCTGGACATGATGGGGTTATTTGTGGCATCCCTACATGGAACACCGGTGCTGACTCTGAGAGATCAGGAACTGCTTGGGACTCAATCCTTGAAGACATTGGAGAGCTAAATCTCAGCGGCAAGAAAGTTGCAATTTTTGGTTTAGGAGATTCTTCTACTTACACCGAAAACTATTGCGATGCAATGGAAGAGCTACATAGGTACTTCCAGAAAGCAGGTGCTTCAATGGTTGGATACACAGCTAAGAGTGATTACACTTTTGACGAGTCAAAAAGTGTAGTTGGAGAAGAATTCTGCGGATTACCTCTTGACGAAGACAGTGAATCAGACATGACTGATGAAAGGCTATCAGGATGGGCTGAGAAGTTAAAAGGCGAGATGTTTTAAGCCTTAAACTAACTAAATTGTTAAATCTTCCTAGGTAATTACTTAGGAAGATTTTTTTTGATCGTTTACATATCTAATTAAAATTCAGAAAAGATAAATAAAAATATCCCTAAAAAAGTCAATTTTTAAAGCTATTTAATAAATCACCCCAAACAGCACCATAATATCTTAATGTTTTCTTTATGAACTCAAATAATTGCTCAGACCAATACGTTTCCTTAAACGTAAATCTCTCTTTAAAGGATGAGACTTTGCGGATGTTGATAGAAATGGCAAATGATATGGGAGCAAGTCTTGAGGATGTAATAAGCTCAATAACTGAAGACTCAGTAATTGATTTAGAGAGGCTTCAGGATGATTTAGGCATTGTTATAATCCCAGAAAAATGTAGCAAACAAGATTTAATAAATTCGATTCAGTAGAGTTTAAACCCTTTTTTTAAAATCTTTCCGGTCTAGGATTTTTCCAAGTAGAAATAACACCATCTTTTCTCAAAGATGTAGCTCGTCTTTCAAGAATTGCTCTATTAAGTCTCCAAACGCTATATGTACCAAAATCACCTAAGACTTTTGGATTAAGTCCTTGCCAATAAGATTTATCAAATGATCTTTTATCAATAACTAAAAGCGTTGTTTCTGAGCCATTGGATCCATATATTGGTCTTCCTTTCCAGCCTCTTCTTTTCTCATTTTTAAGCCGATCAGAAACATTTACCAAAGCATTTTTAGATCGCCCTTCAAAAACAATGACCTGATTAGTATAAAAATGAATTGACGGCTTCATAGCCCCTACCATTACTATAGGTTCATTCCTATTTTGAGAGTTTAAAAGTAATTCTGAGGCTTGCCTTAAAGGGAGTTGTCTTAACCTATCTGCCAAATCAAAAGTTGGGAGCACAATTAGAAAATGGGATAAAAATATAGGAATTTGCAAAATCAACAGTTTTCCATATATATTTCTAAAGGAAAAAATAATTCCTAGAAAAGCAATTAAAAGAAAAATAAATCCAGCTTTTTCGAGTAAAAAGCTATTGGTTAATTCTTCTGAGAAGTTTGGTATCTCAGGATCATTAAGAAGCTGAATCCACATTTTTGAAAAGAAGAGAAATATGGAAAATAGTATTGATAAAAATATCGTAATTTTCCAAGCTAAAGATTTTAAGAATTCCTCTTTAATATGATTAGTTAAGGAAAATGATATTAAAATTGATGCCGCTGGAGTAGCAGGAAGCCAATAACTTGGTAGCTTTGTAGCTGAAATAGTAAAAAAAACAAATACAGCGATTAACCAAAAAAATGAAAACTCAAATAATGACTTTTCTGGCTTGTGAATATCCCTATTGGACCATTTGAAAATATTGCAAAAATTTTTCCAAATACTTATCAGTAAAAATGGGGTAAGAGGTAAAGAAGCTATACATAATACTATTAAGAAGAACCACCAAGGTTCGCCATGAGAATTTACTACCGAGGTAAACCTTTGAAGATTATGATACCCAAAAAAACTTTCAAAAAAGGGTTTGCCCTCTATAAATAATTCAATTAAATACCAAGGAAAGCTAATTAAAAAAACAATAAGAAGTCCTGGAATTACTCTCAATATTTTAAAAACCCCATAAAAATTATTTTGATATAAAGCAAAAAATAAAATTGTTAGCCCAGATAAAACCAAGGCGACAGGACCTTTTGTTAAAACCGCCAATGATAAAAAAAACCAAGGTAACCACCAAACTTCTCCTTCTGGATTGGCGTATCTTCTCCATTTAAGAAGTAAGCAAATTCCTAAAGTGCTGCATAACAATGCATCGCTTACAGCAATTCTTCCCCAAATTATGACCAAAGGCGACAATGCAAATACCAACGCAGCCAAAACTGCTGTTCTTCTATTGAAATTATTTTCTTCTTGGGGATATCTCATCATTGTGTCCCCTAAAACAAGCATTAGAAAAATTGTTGATAATGCGGAAGGAAGTCTTGAAGCCCAAGTACCGAGAGGATCCCAAAAGACATTGCCTGGGATTGAAAACCCTATCCCCATTAACCAATAAACCAAAGGAGGCTTGTCAAAACGAGGTAATCCATTTACTTGAGGAGTTAACCAATTCCCCGTTTCGGCCATTGCTCTACTGGCTGCTGCAAACAAAGGGGGGGTTTCATCAACTAAACCTGTTGCTCCTAAATTCCAAACAAAAATTATTAAACCAAAAAATAAAATACAAAGAAGACCACGTCTCCTTTGTTTAAATGTCGGGGAAGATAAGTTCGTTAAACTTTTCAATTAATCTTGAAAGTCTGCAGAGTCTTTTTTATTTAAGCCTTTATTAAGCCAACTCTCCACACGTTCTGCAAATACTTTATTAGTGGCATTTTTTTCAAACCAATCCCTACAATTCTTTCTTTTGATTTCTGAAATTGATTTTGTTGCTTTTATCAATCCTTCAACATCATTAGGTTTAACCAAAAAACCATTGAATCCATCTTGAACCAATTCCCCAGGTCCTCCAAGATCATATGCAATTACAGGGACCCCACAAGCCATGGCTTCAACAATAACGTTCCCGTAAGCTTCATTCCACTTAGGGGTGTTTATTAACCCTCTACATAGTCCTAATTGTTCCTGAAATTTATTCGTAGGAAGGAATCCTCTCCACTCAATAATATCTTTTTTGAAAGTATTTTCAATTTTTAATGCGTATTCTTTATCTTCTTTAAGTCCCCAAACTAATAATTTCTCACCTAAATCATTAGCAACTTTTACGGCATCTTCTAAACCTTTTTCTGGCGCGATTCTTCCAGCCCAACCTAACGGACCATTCTCATTTTCATTGAACAAATAATTTTCGACATCAAAGCCATTACCAACAATAATTGGGTCTGTTTTTAAAGCGTAATCTTTAGATTGTCTTTCTGTATGAAAGGCCAACTGAAATGGAAATAATTGACTTATTTCACTAATTATTTCTTTCATTATTATTGATTCATCACCCATGCTAATTAAATGAAAAATTTTAATTACTTCAGTTTTCGTTAACCATAATGGAAGCCAATCATATGCAAAGTTAATAATTGCATCGGATTTATCAGCTATATCAATTACCTCTTCCCATAACCTTGGTAAAACGCCATTTGAAGGAATTAAAACTGGATCTGTTTTCTTCTGATGTTGCCAACTAGGTTGATCAATTCCATCGATTAATCTTATTTCAAGCAGTTCACTTTCAAAAGGTAATTTTGATCCTTTTGGTGCTACTAAAATAATTTTATGTCCTAATAAAATTAATCCTTTGGTTAAAGAAATAATAGTAAGTTCAACTCCACCACCTTTGCCACTACCCAAATAACCTATAGGTGTACTTACAAGAATAATTTTTAATTGCTTATTTATCACGTAAATTAAGCCTCTTTTATTAATTCATTATTGCTTTTATCTCCCCAAAATCTTCTTCTCTGGCTTACAAATAGTACTGAGATTAAAACCAAAACGACTCCAACCCACTGAATGGGAAAGAGTCTCTCGCCTAACCAAATTCCACCAGTAACCAAAGCGAATACCGGTGTTAAAAATGCAAGGGTACTAAAGCTTGTTAATTCTTTACGGCTTGCAAACCAAAAAAATAATCCATAGGCCAGTGCGCTTCCTAGCAAACTTGAATAAGACATCAAAGTCCATTCAAAAGGAGACCAATCTGGTACTAATGGCCAGTTTTTATCAAAAACATGCCAAATAAGAAGAGGAATGCTACCTAAAACCATGTGCCATCCGGTAACCGCTACAGGATCACTGTTCTTGCAAGCGAATCGAATAAGCACCGTCCCTAACGCCATAGAAGTGGCTGCGCATATCATCCACACTTCTCCGTGGCTTAAAAAATTACCTGCAGATTCAACTTTACCTAACAAAAACCAATTCCCAAGCAACTCAGTAGGGACTCCAAGACAAATTATTCCCACCAAGCCAAGAACCAATCCAAGCCATCCAATTGGATTTATTGCATCTCCAAACAAAATTCTTGCTAGTAAAGCAACCATCAAAGGTTGGGAATCGATAAGAACAGAACCCAAGCCTGCCCCTGTTTCCATTAAACCCTTAGCTAGAAAAATCTGAAAAAGAGTTGCGTCAATCAAAGTAAATATGAGAAACCACACCAAATCATCTTTTGAAATATTCCAACTTCTCTTTAAAAAAGGTACTGAAGCTAAAACTACTAAGCCTGCAGGCAAAAGCCTAAGTGAGGCTACAATCTCAGGCCCCGCTGCATTAACTAAAGGCGCCATTGCCGCCATTGAGGTTCCCCAAAGAGCGAACGGCAAAATCATCAAAAACCAATTCCAAATGACAAACATAAGGTCAGAAAGCAATCTCCTTTTTAAGATCAATAAAGTTATGCATAATTTGAATGATTTGGCCCTTGAGACGCAAATCCAAAAAAAGGATGGCACGAATCTGTATTGAAGGTCCTATCAACGCAGAAACTCGAAAAAATGTTCTCAAAGCATTAAAGCAAATTGAGGAAAGAGAGTTCCCAGCCTTATTACTTCGCATTGATAGCCCTGGGGGAACAGTTGGTGATAGCCAAGAAATCCATAGCGCTCTCTTAAGACTAAGAGAGAAAGGTTGTCATGTTGTAGCTAGTTTTGGCAATATCTCAGCCTCTGGGGGGGTCTATATAGGGGTAGGTGCTGAAAAAATTGTTGCCAATCCAGGGACAATAACAGGCTCTATTGGTGTGATTTTAAGAGGTAACAACCTATCAAAGTTATTAGAAAAGGTTGGTGTTAAATTTGAAACTGTTAAAAGTGGGATTTATAAAGACATCCTTTCCCCCGATCGACCTCTATCAAAAGAGGAAAGGGAACTACTTCAATCTCTAATTGATAGCAGTTATGAACAATTTGTTTTAGCAGTATCAAAAGGAAGAAATTTAACCCCAGAAGTCGTTAAGAGTTTTGCTGATGGGAGAGTTTTTACTGGAGAGCAAGCTAAAGAATTTGGACTGGTAGATGAGATCGGCGATGAAAATGATGCAAAATTACTTGCTATAAAAATTGCAAACCTAGATGAAAAAACAAAGCCCATTACCTTTGGTAAAAACAAAAAGAAATTATTAGGGTTTTTACCAGGCGGAAAATTAATCCACAATCTTCTAAATGCATTAAATCTGGAGTTGGAGGGGAATGGAAAGATCCTTTGGCTTTATAAACCATGAATTTTCAAAGTGAATTCACTTATCTGTGTGCGTTGAGAGGGGCAACGACTTGTGAAAACAATTCTATTGAGTCAATAACTTTGGCGGTAGAAGAATTGCTATTTGAATTGGTCTCCAGAAATAATTTGATCCCAGATCAAATTATTTCTGTTACTTTCTCGGTTACATCGGACATAAATGCTTGTTTTCCCGCTTCTATTGCTAGAAAAAAAACAGGCTGGGAAAAAATCGCACTTTTAGATTGCCAACAAATGTTTGTTAAAGACGACTTATCTAAATGTATTCGACTTCTTGCCTACGCTTTTTTAGCTAATGATCAGATACCTCAAAATCCTTATTTAGGTAAAGCAAAAAATTTACGTCCAGACAGATAAATTAAATTTTTCTCCAACAAACACTTATATTAAAAAAAAATGAATATGCACTTGAAAAAATTCAAGTGACTAATTATTTCTGAAAAATTCAAATTATGTTCAAGAAGAAATCATCATCAAGTATCAAGAAAGTTTTTTTTATTGGATTTTCAGCTTTTATCTTTGGGCCAGGAACTTCTCTCTTGGCTCCCGCCTCCTTTGCATCTCCAGGATTCTTTGAACACCAATGGGATCCAGAACCAGGATATAAAAGACTTAGATATTATCAATCCAATTCTGAAAGGAATGAAAGAGCAACTTATTACCTTTTTCTTAGAGGGAAGGAAAGAAAAGAAGATATTGCAAAATTGACCATTGTAGTTCCTGACTATTTTGACGCAAAAATCAAGGCAAAAAAATTAAGCCTCTGTAAAGTGAAAATTGGAGGATACACTGAAAGGACTCGTTGTATAGAAAATATTCCTTCTCTAATTGAAGTTATTGATAAGCAAACTTCTATTAAAATCTCTCCAGAAAAACCAATTCCATCTAACAAGTCTAATTACGCAGTAGTCATGAAAATATTCAATCCTAGAAAAAGAGGCATGTTTCAATTGCGAGCACTCTCCCAAAAAGCAGAAGACATTCCTATCTCAACATATTTAGGCACTTGGAACATAGACGTGCAGTGAACTGATAAATTAAGCTTCATATCAAACCAATACGGGAATAAATAGTAATGACAAAAAGAACCTTTGGGGGAACTAGCAGAAAAAGGAAAAGAGTTTCCGGCTTCAGAGTGAGAATGAGATCTCACACAGGGAGAAGAGTTGTTAGAACTCGCAGAAAGCGTGGAAGAGCTCGTTTAACTGTTTAAAGCAGTCTCTTAAAGATACTTACCCTAAAAGTTTCTTCTAATGGTTTTGCCAAAAAATATGCGTCTCAAAGGTCATAGATGTTTTGACTTCATTTATAAAGAAGGCTCAAGGTTTTATAGCCCTTCAATGGTCCTAAGGGTTACAAAAGCAAATAAGAAACTTCAAGTCAAAGGATTAAACTCAAAAATCAGTTCCTCAATTAGATGTGCCATTTCAATAAGTAATAAAGTAAGCAAAAAATCAGTTACAAGAAATAAGCTTCGACGGTTATTCCACCAACACTTGTCACAAAGACTCTCTAAAATGTCTCTTGAAAATGAAATTTGGGCATTTATTTCCTTGAAACCCTCCTGCATGAAAAATTCCAATAGCGCTTTACTTAAAGAATGTGACAAGCTACTCACTAAGGCTGGAATAACAAAATGACAATTAGTTCCAATGAAGACATTTTTTATGAAGGCGGCCCTGCAAGTGGTGATCTAATAATAAACTTGATGGCTGGGATAACACTTATAGGACTACCTTTTACTTTTGGAGCTCTGGTTAGAGCTTTGTGGGTTAGATATAAAATAACTACTCGTAGAATATCTGTGACTGGCGGCTGGCTAGGCAGAGATAAAACTCAAGTTGTTTATAGTCAAATAGCTGAAATCAGGGCTATTCCAAGAGGTTTAGGGTCTTATGGTGATATGGTTTTAGTCTTAAAAGATGGAGCTCGCTTAGAAATTAGATCAATTCCCAACTTTAGAGAAGCGGAATCGTATATTCTAAAAAAAATAGAAAAATCTTCCATCAACAATTTTGATAAAAATGTCCAGGGCTTTTCAAACTAATGAGCCCTCACAAATATGTGAGACAAGAACACATCTTCTAAGGCAAACTGGCCTAACAAACTCAATCTTTCTAAATTAAACACCGTGATCGGGTACATCTCAGACAATCTACTTATCCCGATCCTAGATTTTTTCTACGGATTAGTTCCAAGTTATGGACTAGCGATTGTCGCATTAACCATAGTTATCCGCCTGGCACTTTTCCCTCTTAGCGCTGGCTCAATCAGAAGCGCAAGAAGGATGAAGATAGCTCAACCTGTCATGCAAAAAAGACAGGCTGAAATCAAAAGTCGCTATGCAAGCAATCCTCAAAAGCAACAGGAAGAATTAGGGAAATTAATGGGTGAATTTGGTAGTCCACTAGCTGGATGCCTTCCTCTCCTTGTTCAAATGCCAATATTATTCGCATTATTCGCAACTTTAAGAGGTTCACCTTTTGCTGATGTACCTTATCTTGTCAATCTCAAAGTTTTACCTTCAGACCAAATAGCAGCTGTTGAGCCAAAACCTTTCAAGACAGCGAAGCACTCCATATTCATTACTGAAAAGAATCATTTCCCTGTTATTGCAACTATTCCAGGTGGCACAAAAATCGGATCAGGTGATTCAGTTAAAATTAATTTGCAGACTTTAAATGGAGATTCATACGTTAACGAATTAAAGAAATATGAAAATGGATCTAAATTTTTTCCTTCTTGGAAAGTCACAAAAGGAGAAGATATTGTAAAGGTATCGTCTGATGGGACTGTAAATGCACTTAATCCTGGCGATGCTACTGTTGAAGCAAAGATCCCTGGTTTAGCAGCCAAAAGTGGTTTCTTATTTATAAAAGCTTTAGGAAATGTTGGCTTTTATGTCGATGGGGCAATTCATTGGGATATTGCAATTCTAGTAGCAGGTTTTGGTTTAACACTCGTCATTTCTCAGGTACTCTCTGGAAGAGGAATGCCTGTAAACAAACAACAATCAACTGCTAATAAAATTACACCGGTAATGATTACTGGAATGTTTTTATTCTTCCCTTTGCCTGCTGGTGTTTTGCTATATATGGTCATCGCAAATATTTTTCAAGGATTACAAACATTTCTGCTTAGCAGAGAATCCTTACCAGATAATCTACAAAAAATACTTGATGATCAACTTAAACAGCAAAATAATCCTACTGTTTCTGTATCTTCAGAAGTAATATCAGATTCAGAAAGATTACCTTTTGAACCAAAAAGTAATAAATAATTCAGGAATAGAGCTTATTATATTAATAAACTCTTGTGTATAATTAGATTAATAGCTTATGTCTAATTGGGAAGAGCAACTTGATCTATTAATTAGAGCAAGAACTCCAATTATTTGGATAAGGAGTAATGAAGAAGAAAGAGTTGAAACTCTTTTAAAAAATTCTACGAAGAGACTTTCGCCAAGAAGACTTGCATCGTGGGATTATATAGATGGTATCAGTAATATTCTGAATTCCAATAAACTTGGCTCTAGGCAGCCAATGGCAGTTCTTGAATGGCTGAAGGAACTGGATGACAGTTCTCCAACGATACTTTTATTAAAAGATTTTCACCATTTTTGTGAAGATCCTGGCATTCTAAGAATGCTAAAAAATTTAACTGTCCATCTTCGTTCAAAGCCTCATTCCATAATTATTAGTTCTGGATTATGGAGCCCTTCAAACGATTTAGAAGAAGACCTTACTATTCTTGACCTCCCCCTACCTAAAGAAAATGAAATCAAGATACTTTTAGCAAATATTGCTGAGGCAAGTAATTCTCAATTAGACGAGGAAATTTTAAAGGAACTTACAAATGCATGTGGAGGTCTTAGTGAATCCAGAATAAGGAAAGTAGCTGCTAGAGCTCTTGCACAAAGAGGTCAAATTGGCAAAGAAGATTTAATAGAAGTACTGGAAGAGAAACGCCAATCTATTGCTCGTAGCGAGGTCTTGGAATATTGCAAAACAACTAAGTCACCCAATGATGTTGGAGGTTTACAAATATTGAAAGATTGGTTAAAGCAAAGAAAACAAGCTTTCTCAGAAGAAGCAAAAGATTTTGGATTGCCTTTACCTAAAGGTGTTTTGCTAGTTGGCCCTCAAGGAACAGGAAAATCTCTAGTAGCTAAAGCAATAGCAAATAGCTGGTCTATGCCATTATTAAGACTTGATGTAGGTAGATTATTTGCCGGTTTAGTAGGTGCCAGTGAAGCTAGGACAAGAGAAACCATTCAGCGCGCTGAAGCTATGGCCCCTTGCATTTTATGGATTGACGAAATTGACAAAGCTTTTGGGGGAGATGGAAGAAGTGACGGTGGAACCAGTCAAAGAGTCCTTGCAAATATTCTTACTTGGATGTCAGAAAAAACTTCTTCTGTTTTTCTTGTAGCAACTGCAAATGGGATAGATAAGCTTCCTGCTGAGCTACTTAGGAAAGGAAGATTTGATGAGATTTTTATGCTGGAATTACCCTCTAGGAATGAAAGACATAGTATTCTTGAACTTCATCTTCAAAAACGAAGGCCTAATGTACAGATTGATTTAAATGCTGCTGTTGATAGGACTGAAGGATTTTCTGGAGCAGAATTAGAACAATCAGTTATAGAGGCAATGTATTTTGCATTTGCAGAAAGAAGAGAACTTCTTGAAGGTGATTTAATACTCGCTATAAGTCAACTGGTACCTCTTTCTAGAACTGCAAGAGAGCAACTTGAATCTTTAAAAGAATGGGCTTCTAGTGGAAGAGCAAGAGCTTCATCACCAAAACTTTTTTAAAGTTTCTATCAATTTCAGTTTTAGAACCAAAAATAGTTCTTAATTCAAAAGAAATTAACAAGCGTGCTTATTTTTAGGAACAATTAACGTTTAGGCTAAAAGGACTTCAATATTTAGATAGTGATAGATCAAAGACTACTTAGGGAAAATCCTAATTTAATTAAAGATGGACTTGTATCAAGAGGAATGAATATTGATTTAGAACCCCTTCAAAAATCCTGCGAAGATCTCAAAGAGCTTGAGGAAAAAAGAAGCCTTTTACAAGCGCAAGGAAATTCAATAGGCAAAGAGGTTGGGCAAAAAATAAAAAAAGGTCTATCTCCAAATTCAGAAGAGATCTCAAACCTACGCATTAAGGGCAATCAAATAAAAAAACAAGTTGCGATTATGGAAGAGGAAGAAAAATCGATTTCACAAAGATTAAATGAACAAATACTTTGCATACCAAATCTCCCAGAAAAAGATTCTATAGAGGGAAAAAGCGAAAAAGACAATAAGGAAATAAGAAGATGGGGTGAACCTTTTTTAGGAGATAATCTAAAAGAGCATTGGGAAATTGCTAATCAATTAAACCTCTGGGATAGTGAGAGATCATCATTAATAGCCAAAAGTCGATTTGTAACCCTTTTCAACCAAGCTGCAAAACTTGAAAGATCACTTATAAATTTCATGCTTGATTTTCATGTTAAAAAAGGATATGTAGAAGTTCTCCCGCCAGCTCTTGTAAATACAGCAAGTCTTACTGGATCAGGTCAGCTCCCAAAATTTGCAGAGGAAAGTTTTCGATGTTCTGATGATGATTTATGGCTTACTCCTACTGCTGAAGTTCCATTAACATCTCTTCATAGAGGTGAAATAATCCCAAAAGATTTGCTCCCATTAAAATACGTTGCTTATAGTCCTTGCTTTAGAAGAGAAGCAGGTAGTTACGGAAGAGACACTAGAGGACTAATAAGACTTCATCAATTCAATAAAGTAGAACTATATTGGTTCTCTAGTCCTGATAAATCTAAAGAAGCTTTAGAGCAAATCACATATGATGCAGAATCTGTTCTACAAGAATTAGAACTGCCTTATAGAGTAATTGAGCTTTGCACTGGAGATTTAGGTTTTTCAGCAAAAAAGACATACGATCTGGAGGTTTGGCTTTCAGGAGCAAATACCTTTAGAGAAATATCTAGTTGCAGCAATTGTGGAGACTTTCAAGCGAGAAGATCTTCAATAAGAACAAAAGATAACAATAAAAAAAATATACTTTTGCATACTTTAAATGGAAGTGGACTGGCTATAGGTCGCACTATGGCTGCGATTCTTGAAAATGGTCAACAAGCAGATGGAAGTATCAATTTACCAAAAGCCTTAATACCTTACTTCGGTTCGAATAAATTACAGCCAGAATAGCTCAATCAAAATCTAATTAATGAACGTTCTCTTATCTATAGCTGTTCTTGGCCTTCTAATTTTTTTTCATGAAGCTGGTCATTTTTTAGCAGCCATACTTCAAAAAATTAAAGTCAGTGGGTTTTCAATTGGTTTTGGGCCAGCTCTTTTAAAAAAGGAAATAAATGGAATTACTTATTCACTTAGATCTCTTCCTTTAGGGGGGTTCGTCTCCTTTCCTGATGAAGAATCAAATTCTCTAGTCAAACCAAATGACCCTGATCTTTTAAAGAATAGACCAATTCACCAAAGAGCAATAGTTATTTCAGCAGGTGTAATAGCAAATTTATTACTTGCTTGGATAGTACTCATTGGTCAAGCAAGCTTTGCAGGGATTCCTACTCCAGCTGAGCCAGGAGTAATAATCATGGGAATACAGCCAGATGAGCCTGCATTTAAATCAGGGTTAGTTGCTGGAGACAGAATAATGAGCGTAAATGGTCAACCATTAGGAAGAGGGAAAGAAGGTATCATGAATTTAGTCAATATTATTCAGACATCTTCAGGGAAAGAATTACTTTTCGAGAGAGTTTCTCAAGATGAAAGCGAAACAATTTATATAACCCCCGCTGACAACGAAGGAAATGGAAGGATAGGAGCTCAATTACAACCCAATCTTCCAAATGAGTTATCAAAAGCAAAGAATATTGGTGAAATAGTTAATAGCTCAAATTCACAATTTTATGAATTACTAAGTCGAACCGTTATTGGCTATAAAAGTTTGATTACTAATTTTGCTTCAACTGCTCAGCAGTTAAGTGGACCTGTGAAAATTGTTGAAATTGGTGCTCAGCTTTCAGAACAAGGAGGATCAGGTCTTGTACTCTTTTCTGCATTAGTTTCCATTAATCTTGCAGTTCTCAACTCGTTACCTTTGCCTCTTCTTGATGGAGGTCAACTAGTTCTTCTTGTCTTAGAAAGTATCCGTGGGAAGCCAGTTCCTGAGAAAATTCAATTAGCTTTTATGCAATCAGGTTTTGTCTTACTTGTAGGATTAAGTTTGGTTTTAATAATCCGCGATACAACACAATTATCTTTAGTTCAGCAATTGGTTCACAGATAAACTATTGCAAATATATGGATAATTTCATTTGTTGCCAAGAATATTTTAAAAATAAATTTCAGGCAATATCTTAAAACAATCATGCAAGGAGTTAATATGCTATTCAAATGAGTTAAATAACTCCCTTAATGGCCAAGAAATCAATGATAGCGCGTGATGTAAAGCGCAAAAAACTCGTAGAAAGATACGCAACGAAGCGTAAAACTCTTATTGATGCTTTCAAATCAGCCAAAGATCCCATGGAAAGACTAGAAATCCATAGAAAGATTCAAGCTTTACCTAGAAATTGCGCACCAAATAGAATTAGGAATCGTTGCTGGGCAACTGGAAAGCCAAGAGGTGTTTATAGAGATTTCGGTCTTTGCAGAAATCAACTTAGGTCAAGAGCTCATAATGGTGAATTGCCTGGAGTAGTTAAATCAAGCTGGTAAAAATTAAAAGTAAATTTATTTACACCAATAAGTGGGAAAGATTAAATCTCCCACTTTTTTTTTAGTTTCAGTAATTGTGGTAAATGTTTCCTCTAGGAAACAAATCTATCAAGATTTTTACTCAATTAGTCCCATTAAGTGTAAGAATGTGTGAAGACAAAAAGCTATAAAGTCACGTGCAAGGTCAGACAAAATCCGTTTCCTTCGATGGTAGAGAGATAAAGCTCACTACAGGGAGATTTGCTCCACAGGCTGGTGGTTCAGTAATGATTGAATGTGGGGACACCTCCGTTCTTGTAACAGCAACAAAATCTACAGGACGAGAAGGAGTAGATTTCCTGCCTTTAATGTGTGATTACGAAGAAAGGCTATATGCAGCTGGACGGATTCCAGGAAGTTTTATGAGACGAGAAGGACGTCCCCCCGAGCGAGCAACTTTAATCTCAAGACTTATTGATCGCCCGATGAGACCTCTTTTCCCTGGTTGGATGAGAGACGATATACAAATAGTTGCGACATGTCTCTCCTTAGATGAAAGAGTTCCTGCAGATGTTTTGGCTGTAACTGGAGCTTCAATGGCAACACTAATGGCAGGAATACCTTTCCAAGGCCCTATGGCTGCCGTTCGAGTAGGCCTATTAGGAGATGACTTCGTTCTTAATCCAAGTTATCGAGAAATCGAAAGAGGTGATCTTGACCTTGTAGTCGCAGGAACTCCTGATGGTGTTGTGATGGTTGAAGCAGGAGCTAATCAACTTTCAGAACAAGATGTTATTGAAGCTATTGATTTTGGATACGAAGCCATAACTGAATTAATCAATGCTCAGAAGGAAGTTTTAAAAGAAGCAGGCATCAAACAAGAGATGCCAGAAGCGCCTCAAGTAGATGACACAATTTCAAATTATTTAGACAAAAATTGTACAAAATCAATTAGTGAAGTTCTTAAAAACTTTGATCAAACAAAAGATGAGAGAGACAATAAAATTGAAGAAATAAAGATAAGTATTACTTCAAAAATAGATGGACTAAAAGATGATAATGCTGTTAAAAAATCTCTTTCCTTAAATAACAAGTTGTTAGAAAATAGTTATAAAGCTTTAACCAAAAAGTTAATGAGAGATCAGATAATTAAAGAAGGCAAAAGAGTCGACGGAAGAGAATTAAATGAAGTAAGGGAAATCGATGCAGATGCTGCCGTTTTACCTAACAGAGTTCATGGATCAGCTTTGTTTCAAAGAGGTTTAACTCAAGTTCTCTCTACAGCAACATTAGGCACTCCAAGTGATGCACAAGAAATGGACGATTTAAACCCTAACACCGATAAGACATATATACATCATTACAACTTCCCACCTTACTCAGTTGGAGAGACTAAACCAATGAGAACTCCTGGTAGAAGAGAAGTTGGCCATGGAGCTTTAGCAGAAAGGGCCTTAATTCCTGTTCTCCCAGCAAAAGATACTTTCCCTTATGTCCTTAGAGTTGTTAGTGAAGTCTTGAGTTCAAATGGTTCTACTTCAATGGCTTCAGTTTGCGGTAGTACTCTAGCCTTGATGGATGCTGGAGTTCCTTTAAAAGCTCCTGTCGGTGGAGCCGCAATGGGACTAATTAAAGAAGGAAAAGAAGTTAGGATTTTAACTGATATTCAAGGGATAGAAGATTTTCTTGGAGATATGGATTTCAAAGTTGCAGGGACAGAAAAAGGAATTACGGCCTTGCAAATGGATATGAAGATAACTGGACTACCAATTGAGACAATTGGGGATGCTATTAATCAAGCACTTCCTGCTAGGACTCATATATTAGGAAAAATGTTAGAGGCAATTGAGACGCCAAAAGATAATCTTTCTCCTCATGCACCAAGACTATTAAGTTTTAGAATAGATCCAGAACTCATAGGAACTGTCATTGGCCCTGGAGGAAGAACAATAAAAGGGATCACTGAAAGAACCAACACTAAAATTGATATAGAAGATGGAGGGATAGTAACTATTGCATCTCATGATGGAGCAGCTGCAGAAGAAGCTCAAAGAATTATTGAAGGTTTAACTAGAAAAGTTCATGAAGGAGAAGTTTTCGCTGGCTCTATTACAAGAATTATTCCAATTGGTGCCTTTGTGGAAATTCTTCCTGGCAAAGAAGGGATGATTCATATTTCTCAATTATCTGAAGCAAGAGTAGAAAAAGTTGAAGATGTTGTAAAAGTTGGAGACCAAGTGACTGTAAGGGTAAGAGAGATAGATAATCGTGGACGTATAAATTTAACCCTAAGAGGAGTACCTCAAAATGGCGGAATGAACAATTATCCTGAGCCAACTCCTACTCCTGTTGCCCCTCTTACTTAAAAATTAAACTTTATATTTAGGCTCTTCTGTAGAGAAAAACTTCATAGCTTTATTACAAATATTTTGATGGGATTTCCCATGACTTGCTATTAAACAACCAGATTGAGAATAATTTGTTTTGTTATAAGTCAAACTCACTCCATCTGCATGAGAAAACATTCCACCAGCTGCCTCAATAAGCGCATGAGGGGCAGCCATATCCCAATCCTTTGGAGAAGTTTTTCCAGATAGAGAGATATAAACATCTGCGTCTCCTCTCAAAATAGATGCGACTTTACAACCAACACTTCCTATGTTTTTCGTTTCAGCAAAGGACAAAGTTGATAGAAGATTTAGAAGTTTTGATTCTTGATGATTTTTGCTTGAGACGAGAACCAATTCAGATAAATCTAGTCTTTTACTAAAAGAAACGGACTTTTTCGAACTATCACGTTTTTCATACCAAGCACCACTTCCAATGATTCCAAACCAAAGCTCCTCTTTTTCAGGAATCAAAACTATCCCAATTTTTGGCTTTTGCTTATATGCCAAAGCGATATGAACTGCATAGTTTTCAGATCCTTGAAGAAAATCCTTTGTCCCATCAAGCGGATCAAGGATCCAGCACCAATCTTTTTGATAATCGGCTTGCTGAAAAGTTTTCTCCTTAGAAGTTTCTTCACTTAAAATATCCCATTCTTTATAAGTGAAGTTATCCTTCAGACCAGAGATCAATAATTGATTCACTGCAGTATCAGCTGCTGATACTGGTCCATCGCCACCTTCTTCCACAGTCAAATATTTTTGGAACCCATAGGGAGGTTGATTTCCTCGTGCATAAGCCATCAAAACATCTGCAGCAGCCCAGCTAAGCTTTCTAAGTTCATCCAATAAAGTCGTTAAGTCGACCTCTTTTGGCACAACAAGTTCAATTGACATAATGGATTTAATTGATGATCACAAGCCTCTCCAAGAAAGATCAGAACCTTGTCCAGGGACTCTTTATATAGTAGGGACCCCAATAGGCAACTTAGGTGATTTGTCTCCAAGAGCAAAATCAATTCTTAAGAAAGTATCACTCATTGCCTGTGAAGATACTCGAAGGAGCGGAAAACTAATGAAAACAATAGGATCTGATGTAGATCTCCTTAGCTATCACAAACACAATTTCAAAAGTCGACAAACTAAATTATTGGGAATTTTAGAGAGTAGTGGAAGTCTTGCCTTAATTAGTGATGCTGGGTTACCAGGAATTAATGATCCTGGACAAGAACTTGTTCACGCTGCAAGGTCAAAGAGTTATGAAGTGATTTGCATCCCTGGTCCATGTGCAGCAATAACAGCATTAGTAATAAGTGGATTACCCTCAGAGAGATTTTGTTTTGAAGGGTTTCTTCCAAAAAAACAAAGTATTAGAAAAAAACGTTTGGAAAATATTTCTCAAGAACAAAGAACAACAGTCATCTATGAATCACCACATCAATTAATAAAACTTTTAGAAGATTTATCTATTTTATGCGGAAAAGATCGCCCTATTCAAATAGCCCGTGAACTTACAAAAAGGTACGAAGAGTCAATAGGAAAAACTATAGAAGAGGTACTAAAATATTTTCTTATTAATAAGCCTAAAGGCGAATTTACAATAGTTTTAGGAGGAAATAATAATACTAATAATAATACTACAAGTAAATCTGAAGCATTAAATAAGCTCAATGAATTAATCAAGAAAGGAGAAAAATCTAACATCGCAGCTCGAAAAATTGCAGAAGAAACAGGTTACGAAAGAAAATGGCTTTATTCAAAGTTACATAAGAAACTTGACAAATAAAGTTTTTCGCTTAATGCTAATTAAATATAAATCTTAATTAAAACAACTTTTATATGTTTTTCAAATTAAAACTTTTAACGCTAAATTTCGCTACATCAATATTACTAATTTTCTTTCTCTGCCTTGGATCTCAAAACCTAAGTAAGAAATATAGTTTGAATTTTCTTATAAATAAGACTGTATCTCTACCAATAGGTTTCATAATTGGTTCATCATTCACTTTAGGATTAATGTCTGGAGGCCTAACTTCAGTATTAATGATAAATAATAATGAAGAAAATTAATTTTAAAAGTCCTAATCATCCAAAGCAATAATTGCATCTTCAAGAATTAATCTAGTAATACCTTTTGAAATCAAATATGATTTGGAAAGTTTAAAAATACTTGTGTTTGGAATTTTAATAACTCTCTGATTTCTAGAACAAATTCTTTTTGCAGCACGTTGATTAGAAAATAATAAAATTGCATTTCTTTGTAATTCTTTCTCGGGCAAGAAACTCCATTCAGGCAAATCAGAAATAGGTTGAAAGTCTAGCTCAACTTTCTTATCAACAATCATATAAACGGTCTCAGGGAGGATTTCATAGCTAAATATCTCAAAATCTGATTTTTGCTTCTCTACATCAAAATCAAAACTAGAGAGCAAGGGGGTTATTTCCTCAAAATGATTTGCGAAGTTCTGGTCATTTTTATTATTTTGCTTTTCAGCGGATATATTTTCGCCAAAATCATCAGCATCCTCAAGAGCTAAAAAAGCAATTTCCTCAAACTCTTTAACAGGAGATTGTTCATTTACTTTTAAAATTAAATCTTCTTGATTAACTTTTTCCTTAAATGTAATTAATGAATTTGTCTGTTCTGAATCTTCCATTTTTCCTTTTTCATTCTCAACTAAATTTTTAGTTTTATTGACAATCTTTGATCTTTTCTTCTTTAAAAGTTTATATTCAGTTTCTGTCAATAAAGTTTTGACTGTTCTATTTATAGTATTGGCCGTACAACTATATTTTTCTGCAAGGACATTGGTATTATCTCCAGCAATATAAGCCTCTAATATTTCCGCTTTTTGCGGCTTGGTCAACCTTCTTGAAATCATTTCTATCATTTCTACCCATCCAAGATAAGACCTAATCAACAGAAGTAGTAAAAATAATTTTCAACCTACAAAAAACTCTAAACAAATCAAGATCCTCAAAAAATATTATCAGAATAAGTATAAACTCCTAACCCTTGTGATATAAATATCTATTCCTGGCATTTCAGAAAGTCAATTTCAGCAAATAATTTATCAAGCTGTTGTTGGTCTGCTTAATTCTGCTTGTGGCAAGCTACGTCAGTATGTAGTCTTAAATGGTTGATTTTTCAGAGCAAAGCGATCTTTATCGTTTTTCTCTTAAATATCCCTTTTAGCTCCCTTAGCTCAGCTGGATAGAGCAACTGCCTTCTAAGCAGTGGGCCGCAAGTTCGAATCTTGCAGGGAGCGTACTCAAACTCGAATAAATGGAGGTAGAAAGTATCTCTGGCGAAAGATCTAAGGCACCTAAGGCGGCCAAAAAGCAGAAATAAAAGAAGATGAGGCATTTGTCTTATGTCTCATCCCTTTTCTAAAAAAATAAAAAACAATAGATATCTGTATATAGGTAGTAAGTGTTCAAAAGGTGGGGAGTCACCTAAGAAACATGAGGTATTTTTTGCCCCCTACCTGCTATGCAGAGGGGAATTCTTTTCATTGGTTGTAATAACAAGCTTTCTTATCGGGTGCTATTTCGATTTGGCGGGACGAGCGGCGGGATTAAGCCATAGACCACCTCCTAATAGCTGTAGGACTAAGACCGTATATATCAACAATTGAGATAACTATCCATTTGATACAAAGAATGGTTTAAAAAATCATTTCCCGAAAACGAATTATTAGTCATAAATAAAAAAGAGGTTACTTTTTTATGGAATTACAACTAAGAAAAAGTATTTTATTTGATGTCATTGATGGAATCCCTCCTTCAGGGAACGAAAGTAAAAGTGTGATGAATTATAGAAAAGAAATCGAACAAAGTCATTTAACTTTGGAAGAAGAAGCGATGAAACTTGGAATAAGCAGAGACGTTATTGAGTTCACTGAAGATTTCAGATAGATGTCTAGAGACGCTCCAACAGAAGTTGAACTTCTTGAAATGTGTGAATATTTTGAAAAAGTTTTAAGAGATGGATCAAGAAGCTCTATTGCATCAGCTCTTGAATTGCTTAGCAGAGATAATTGCCCATACACGCCTATTCTTAAAGCAAAAGGAATCATCCAGAAGTAATAGACCATCTACTGACAAATAATGGTAAAGACAGGATTAAATGAACTATTTTTATGTCTTTAATATCAATACTTATATAAAAATAAGAGACATAAAAAACAAAATTGCTTTGTTAGCATTTAATTTTTAATAAAACGCTTGGAAATATTAATAATATGTTTTGGAATAATTATTGGACTAGCGACGTATATTTCTCATGGAATACTTTTGAAAACCTTATTTTTCACATTCTTAGGCTATCTAGGTTGGGATTTTGGAATGAGATTTTTAAATGATAATGATGATGATGATTTTGATGGAGGGAAAATGATTCCTATTTTACAAAGGAGTTAAATACAAATTTCATTATTATCTATTAACACATTAAAACGTTAGTCACCTAATACACTTTTGATGTCCAACTACGATATATGCAGTAGGACAATCCCCCTTAAAAGGATCAATCACAAATCGGAATTAATAGAATTTATTGAGAGTTATCTTCTTTCTTTGCAACAGGTTGAACTTCTTCGACAGGCTGAGTCTCTTCAACTGATTGATCTTCCGCTGCAGGTTGAACTTCTTCGGCAGGCTGAGTCTCTTTAACAGGCTGAACTACTTCAACTGATTTATTTCCTTTAAAAAATTCAGAAATTTTGTCGCTAATTCCTTTTAAAAGTTCAGCGATTTTCTGACTTATCTCTTTTAAAACGTCAGAAAGTTTTTGTAGAAAGTTTTTCATTGTTTAAAAACGCCTGTAAAATTAAATAACCTTATAAAGATTGCTTGCTAATATAAACATTTTTAATGCAAGGTGTCACTGGAGGCTAATACTCAAAACAAATGCAGTTGTGCTTTTTTGTCGTTTGGATAATTAATTCGGATACATTAGCCGTTAAGAATAATATTCTTGGTATCTTCTTTACTTACTCTGATATGTCTAATTCGTACTTTTCATTAAATGAATTAACTCACAATATATCTATAAATCGTAGTTAAAAAAAAAAATGACTCTTGAGATTTCAGAAATTGTTCTCGCTAAATCATTTTTAGTCTTAGGCTTGCTTGCGTTTGCTTGTATCGGATTCGCATCATTAGTTAATAAAAAGCAAAAAGAAGCTGCTGTTAGATAAACCTATACTCTAATTTTTAATAGAGCAATAACTTCTGAAAAGATAAAAATAGTTAGTCACCTTTTTTATTATCCTCTCCTGAGTAAGGTTGATTCCCTATATCCGGTGGTGGATTATTACCAAAGTCATCAACTAAAGCATCTGCTTCGCTGGTGAATAATTTGCTGAACCATTGCTTGGTTGCAATGATGGCTGTCCAAATTTTGTCTCTTTTCCTACTCATGAAAATATTCCTTTTATAGTTATTTCATTATAAGACAGGTGTTTTTTCTTATTCTCACCTATTCAAGCAGGGTTTAAAAATAGATTAGGAGACAGGGCACGCTAGGTAAAAAAATAAGTGCCTGTCTCAAAGGAGGCGACCAAAATCTCGCCTCCTTCTTCATGTCTTTTTTTTTTTTAATTTGTAAAAAGCGAACTTGCCAATAATGAGTTCTTTGAGCTAACTAGATATGAAATGTCTATCCATTATCTGCTATGAGATTTGCAGTCACAATGGTTAATTCAAAAGGAAAGACACACGAAGAAACCATCATTGCCAACAATAAACAAGAGGCAATGTGGCAAGCACAGGATTGCAATCCATTCTCAAAAATTATTAAAGCCAATTGGGTTTACAAGTAAGAGTATTTCTTAAAAGAACTCTTCTTCGCATTTTGAACTATTCAACCATGTCGACACGATCTAAAACAGCTAGAGAATCTTTGTAATGACTTTAACTTCTTAATTTTATTTGTTATGGTATTCCATACGTTCGTCTGGTTATAACTGGACGCATGACATGGAAATAGGGAACGGGATTTCCATTAACAGATAAGGGTTATGAACAACCTTTTACTCATTAAAGAGCGAATCAAAAGAGCAGAAAGGCTTCGCCAAGCACAACTTTCTGCGACGCAAAATGGAATGCTTATTGCTTATAGGCGTTCTGCTTTTGAAGAAAGGCAAAAACAAGCTCGTGAAGAAGTTGCAGCAAATGATTCTTGATTCAGAATTGAATTGTTGACAATCGATTTATCTTGGGGGCAGTAAGCCCCTTTTTTCATGTCTCCTTAGAAAGGCCCGCAAATAATCATATACTGCGTCATTACATCAACAGTCGAATTGATCGGGATTGCAGTTGGGTTGATTCCTCAATTCAAAGTAAATAAAGCAAAACTTTTATGTGCTGAACATTATTCACTGAAAGAGACAATGAAGGAATTGAGTGCAGGCGAAAAGATTCAAAAAAAGTTTATTGGCAATGAAGAAGGTAATGTTGGAGATTACTGTAGGAGTCTTTAAGTAATGTTTTTTGCTCAAAATGGACTTGGTGTTGAAATCTTTTCTCTATTAGGGATTTTGATTCTTGTTATTGGAGTTGCTTTTACTGTTGGACTTCCTGTTGCAATGATCAAGTACGGGAAGAAGGATTAGAAAATGTCAACAGAATGAAATCATTAGCACTTAGACCGTAAATATCATCAATATTTTTTCACTCCTAGAAGAAATTCAATGACTGCTAATTCTTTTTTTCTTATTATCTAACGCACAAATAAACAATATTAAAGTTTTCTTGAGCATCCGTTTTGATTGTTCCTAGTAAAATTTAATTATTGATGCACTGAGTCTTTAAAAGTATTCAGATTGTATATTTGTTCTAAATGAGTTTTAACTATTTCTACTTGAATTTGATGAACAAATTTAGGTTTTCTTTTTGCGATGAAAGTTGATATGAAAGTAAAAAATATTACAAATAGAAGTGAAATTGATAAGCAGTAAAAGAATATTATTGACATGTGAATAAAGTCTAGAAGAATTTTTTATACTTAAATATAGTAACAATAATTGGAAAGTGTTGATGAATTACTTTGCCTGTAAAAAGGGAGAGCTGTTCAAAGAAAAATAATACAAAACAATACCACCTTATTTTACAAAAATATATAAAAGAAGTTCTATGCTAGTTACCTTTATCTCAACCAAGTTACAAAGTTGTTAGTTTGTTTAGATAATTTTGATCGATAATCATGCAAACACTTTTTGGAAGAACTTCTATAATAAATTCCACTCATCCAGCCAAAACTAATATCACCAAACTTAAATTAAAAATTAGATTTGGGAAAATAATTGCTTTCGGTATAGCTGCAAAAATAATTATTGGTGGTGCTTTTATATTTTTTATGATGGTTAACTAGGATTTATTCTCCATGGATGACTATAAATTGGCAGTAGTTTTTTCGATTTTTGTTTTATTTCCCTTAGGTATCTTCAAAATATCAGGAATGATTAAAAAGCTTCAGAGAATGTCATCTTCCAATAAAAACACTAAACCAAGCTAGGTTCTTTGCCTAGGAATTCAAGCAGGTCATTCGAAAACCTATTTACTTTCTAAAGTTACCGCCTCAAACTTCTAAAAAATTGATCTTAGTCATACATATATTTCAGCCTTCTAATCTATTTCCAAGGATCATTAATTCTTTATCAATTCCTTTTTGCTTTCTTTTTCCTTCTATATAAGGCATTAATATATTTAGCAACCATTTTTTGAAAGAATTTATAGGATTCATTCCTTAATTCAAATTGCTTGGGTGAAATAAATGCTTAGTTGATTTGGGGTTTGCCCATATATTTAAAGATCATCGCATCTTGTTCTTCCCCTTTATCGCCAAGACCTTCTATCCATTCTTTATATTCTTCGTAAAGGCACCTTCTGCCAGGTTCATTAAGTTCTTCCATACGCTTTACTGCTTGTTCGAACATAATTACTACTGCTTCATGAGCATTTTTTCTAGAAAGCATAATTATTAAACTTGTATTTTTAACAAACTACATCCATTTGAAAATTTGAATAGTTCATATTTTCATCAAAAATGTAAGTGATAATTTTTTCTTTATATTATCTACTTCATCCTGTACTAAGCACGTATAAATTAATTAAAAATCATTTTCAACCATGAACACTTTTTTTGTTAATTGAATTATGTATTTTGTCCATAAAGCTTATATTGACAAAGAGCATCAAATAATTTGTAAGCTCTTGGCTTTCCCGTTCTAACTGGACGAATCCTATCAAGGATTGAGGCATTACAAGTAATCCAGTAACTTCCTTGTTCAAGATTACAAGCTTCGCAAATATTCCAATGGGCAATTGAAGGAGATAATATTTCGCTAATTGTACTCATTGTTTTAATATGCTCCCTCTCTAAGAAGTCAACTTCTTCTTCTGAGAGTTTACCTGTTCCACAATAATCTTCAATTACAGTTTTAAAATCAAAAGCCATATAGTTAGGTTTGATAAATTTAAGGCTGAACAATACTTACTTTTGGATTGTCAAAAGGATCATCTGTTAACACTGCCAAACAAATCCTTTTTGGAGTCTCAATTTGTTCATGGTGCTGACAACTTTCCAAGCAACAAAAATATCTATCTTGAGCTGATTTCATTAATTTAGAGTAAATGGATCGAAATCTTATCTCATGAATTACTATTTCTAGGTTGAACCTTTACTTAATTAATATTTGTGTTTTAAAAACATATTATTTGGTATCAAATTGTCAACTAGAGAGAAAGAATGATCACGGCAAATATACCTATTGCTCTTGGAGAATAGTTATAAAGATAAGAATTATTTAACTTAGTTTATTTAAGCTTGATAAGCTAAGACATTGATTCCACTACCTCTATCATCGTCATCGTCATCGTCTTTCTTTAGTAATTTAGAAACTAATTCAAAATATAAAAAAGGAAGCAAAGGACTAAAACATAATAGAAGCAAATGAAAAACGGATAAGCTTTCTTGTAATGTTTGAATTTGACCCATCAATAAATGAAAAAGTCGGCTTAAGGTAAATTAATTAAATAAAAAATAATAGATCGGCTTACTCGTAAGTATTTATATTCATTAGTTCGGCTTTTGAATAATGGCTCCTATAAAATTGATCTTAATCGATTTCTAAAAGATTTATCTATACAAAAAAAGTGTCATCAATACTATTATTTGTTACATTTTTAAAATCATTTAAATACATATTAATTACATATCTCTTGTTTCTAGTACTAAAAAGCTTTTGCTAAATTAGCTTCTTTCTAATTATTTTATTCACTTATGATTATTGCTTCATTAGTTGGCACACCTGCTCCGACGGCGATCTTAGCGGGTGTTCTTTCGATAGCACTTTTTGCGATTGTAGGAGTAATAGTTGGTCCTAATTTTGATGGTGTGAATGCTCCAGCGATTGGGAAAAGCCAGGCAAAGAAAGATGATTAATCTAAAAATTTAATCAACTTAATTTTGAATGCTTACATGATAAAGTATTTAAAATTTATTTATTATGTATATTTTGATATGTTCATTCCATATGAAAAGTAGCTCTTAATCTAATCATCTTTATAATGAAATTAATAAAGCATTTTTAGTTCTCTCTAGCCCATAGAGAGGACTTTTTTTTGAATATAAATAACTTGACCTTCTATTCAATTAGCATTTGGAAGTTAGAATTGGATTATAAATCACATTGAAATATATATTTTTAGTCTGTCTCATCAACTTTTAATTACTTCGTATATTTTTAAAATGATTATTCTTAGAAGAAGTTAGATTATTTTGTAATGGGTTTTACTGGCAACGAACTAATAAAGGCTGCTGATTTTTTACATATTGAATCAAGTACAGGTTTATTCATACTGTTTTTATTTTTAAGTGCATTGCTAGCCTTTTTTACATTAACTTTTACTTATTTATTTATTGACACCCCTTTAACATCAAAAATTATTGCAAAGAGATGATATGAAATCAGCTTCTGAAGAACTTAAAAAACTCAGATTAATGGCTGAAAAATCATTAATAAAAACTGATGAGCTAGATAAAGTACTTGCTCAAGTTGAGGCGTCACTTGGACGAACTGAAGCCAGAAAGGTTTCAGTTAAAAACAACAGTACTTAATTAATAATCAGTGAAATCTATTGAGAAGTTCTCCTTCCTCTTGAGTTGTATTAAGAGTCCGCAGCCAAACCAGCTAGTGAAATAATTTGTCTTGCACAGGCAGCAACTCCACTTGATATGATCTGCATTCAATTATTATACGCTCAATACATTATTTTTCGAGCTTCATTGCATAAAGGGGTCAGCGATTCAAGTCCCCCTTAGCTAAATTAAGATTTCTTTTGTTTAGCAAAAATATAGCGGAGTATGAGCGGGAGTTGAAGATTACGGTATAACTAAAATGAGATCACTTATTGGCTCATAAATCATTTCTCCGGCAAATGAAAAAAATCAAGCATATATCTCTTTCATTAGGAAGTGGTATACAAACTATTTCATGTAATCTTCCCAATAAGGTAATGTATTCTCAACTTTAGGTAAATTATAGAATGGAAGATTTTGAAAATAACTATAAAAACTATTCGGCAACATTAGTATTAGCTGAGGATAGTTTTGATTTAACAAGCAAGCAATTATTGGGAAGGAGAGTCGCAGGTATAAATATAGTAAAAGGAATTACAGAGAACTTAAAAAAAAACGAGCAATTAAATATATTCACAGATAGCAATTCAGCTAAAAAAAAATTAGAAATCCTGTTAAGTGATATTCAACCTAAAGAATCAAAAATAAATATTATGACAACACTTTCAATAAATGATCTGAAAACATTATTTATACAAGATCCAAATATTGTAAAATATAACGCTTTAAGATCTGGAGCTAAATCCAATATCTTTTCTATTGTAGGAATGATACATACATTAAGTAGCACAACAGCAATTCAAAGTATTCAAAATACAGTTACGGGTAATATTGAAGATTGGGATGCTTTAATTTGTACTTCTACGTCTGGTAAAAAAGTCGTTGAACGAATAAGAAATTATCATCATGAGTCGTTAGAAGAAAAATTTGATATGATTTTACCTAAAAAGAAATCAATTAAATTACCTATAATTCCACTAGCAGTAAAAGATTTCCTAACCGATAAGAGCACCACAAGACAAGAAAAAAGAATAAGAGCAAGAAATACTTTGAAACTTCCTAAGGATTCTTATATAATTTTGTATTTAGGTAGATTATGTGCACATGCTAAGGCTCATCCATTAAGTCTTTATCAGGCAGTTTCTAAAACTGCAATGAGCTGTTTAGATAAGAATGTTATTCTCTTGGAATGTGGTGTTTTTAATAATAAATATTCAGAAGAAGCATATAATGATCTAGCAAGAAGAACTAAAAAACTTAATTTGAAGAGGCTTGGTGGCCTTAGAAATGCAACAGAAGAAGAAAAGGAATTAGCATTAATGGCTGCAGATGTTTTTGTCTCTCCCTCTGACAATATTCAAGAAACATATGGCATAACTGTCGTAGAGGCAATGTCAGCAGAATTACCAGTTATTATTAGTGATTGGAACGGATATAAAGACTTCGTATTAGATGGAAAAAACGGTTATCTAATTCCAACAAGTTATTATTTAGGTTCAGAGAACTCATTAGATTATATCGATATTCAATATCAATTAGGATTAATAAATCATGATTATATGATTGGTCTAAGAAGTATGACTACTTGTTTAGACTACAATTTAATGGCAGAAAGACTAATTTTCCTTGCAAAAAACCCACAAAAAAGAATTGAAATGGGAGTAAATGCAAAAAAATATTGGAGATCTAGATTCTCCTGGGACATAGTACAAAAACAACTACGCGATTTATGGACTGAATTATATATTGAAAGAACAAAAGGAGCTTCAACTAAAAATCAGAAAGCCTTTTTACCATCTATTAAATACTTATTTGATAATTATGGAACTAATGAGATAAAAATAAATAATAGTAAATTAAAAGTTAATAGTGTTAACCCTGATATTATTAAACATAGATTACATGATTCTCTTTCAAGGATTATAGTTGGAACCTCTATCGATAATCTAATAGAGTATTTAAATGAAAATCAAATCTTACATATAAAAGATCTATCTCATATTGGAATATCAAAAGAAAAGCTACCATTAATTATTTCAATGTTAACAAAATTCGGAGTAATAGAGTACAAATAACCTTATTAAGGCATAAATAAACTCTCAAATAATTAATAGAGTTACATATCCAATAGAAATAAAAAATTCTATTATTATGCTTTGTTGCATAATTCATTTTAATTGCATTATAAGCCATACAACATTTCCAAATGGATACACATTAATGATAAACAATATAGAGAATAAATATAAAAAGCATAGCTAAATAAATCATATGACTTTCTTTTGCATAGGCAAAGCAAATGATTTTTTGTTTTTATCATTAATGATTCCTTATAAGAATTTCAAACAGAAAACCTAGTAAAATATTAATTTTTAGCATTATAAGTCCACAATCGACATATCAATTTATCGGTTAAGTGTTGATTTTAATAAATTTTTCTTAATTCTGATTTGAATTTGTTTAGAGCTTATACTAAGAAAATAAATATCAAGTGCAATTAATTCCTGCAAAAACTTATCCAATTGCTCATTTTTTGTTAATTTTTCCTGATGATTCTTGATCTACTGAGAGATAGTAACTTTTAAATTCAAGAATACCCCTTTCTCCTAATAAGTTGATTGGGTAACCACATTTTTCTACAACTGCTGTTCCTATCTCTTCCGCAAGCAATTCTTTATCTATATTGTTGTAACCTTTTCTTTTATTAAATACTTGATTGCTTTCTTTAAAAGAAAAATTCATCGCACTTTCCTTTGAAAGACCAAATGCTATTGAGTTGCAATATCTTTTGGTAAAGTCTTTTGACACTTTTTGAATTAATATAGGAGTTTCATTTTCTTTCGCAGAGACTATTCTTACATTAAAAGCTGTTATGGATGAAGCTATAATAATAAAAATGATAGCCAATCTTCGTATTTGTCTGTTGAATTGATTTTTAATCACTAGATTGATTTCTATATCTTTGTATTCTAGTATTTTAAATAACTTTTAAATGATAACAAATAAAATATTTATCTTACTGAAATGTATTTATTTAACCAACTTTCTATTGTTATTATCTTCAATGCAGAAATCGCCATCTACGTTTATTAAGAATGTAATCAGACAATTATGCAAGGTCTTTCAATATCTATCTAATTTCGTAAAGGCTCGATGCAATTTGAATTTTCAATATAAAGTATATTTGACTTACTTATTTGACTGATTTTCTTAATCACATTTTTATCAAAACTATAGACTAATGATTCTTTATCTTTAATTATTTATCTATCTTTAAGAGAATGATATTTTCAGGAATTGCGGCTTATCAATCTTTTTCTTATAAATCAACCACCCATCCTCTGTGCCTAATGTTTTTTGCTATTGTATAATTTGTTCGCACTAACGTGATGTCGATTGGATTAGTCCTTCCTCCTGACTTATTAAAATCGGCATCTGTTGCGTATATCCATTACCTAAGCTTTATGGTTTGTTTTGGAGCGTTGTTATTTGAACGTATTTCAATAAAGCCAAATCCAAACAAACAAGAAGCTATATCTATGGTTATTGCAGACATTATTTATGGGATCGCAGGCATAGCTCTCTTGGTTAGCGGAGTATATAGAGTTTTAAAGTTTGGTCAGGGTTCGGAATTTTATACTCAAAATCCTGTTTTCTGGATAAAGATAGTAACTTTCGCTTTGGTTGGTTCTCTATCTCTTTACCCCACAGTTACATATGTTTTATGGGCAATACCTCTTAGTAAGGGAACTATTCCAAAAGTTACCCAGAATTTAGTTTCAAGATTAAAGTTAATAATTAATATTGAACTCATTGGTTTTGCTTCAATACCATTTTTAGCAACCATGATGGCTAGAGGTATAGGCTTGGCTTGATATGCACGCCCAGATGCGCTCATCCTTTTCATCTTTGTCATTAAGCCAATCAAGCATGATGATCTGACTTGCCTCTGCTGTTAGAGCATTACTACCTCGCGCAGCATTGGAAGCTCTCTGATCTGATCGACCTTTTGATGAGTGATGAAGAAGGATAGAAGTTGCTCCAGTTGGAGCAATCGCTTCAGTCAAGAACCGAATAGGTTCAGTCGCATCTGCATGGTTTTCATCTAGTCCCATTCCTGAGATTAAAGATCCAAAAGCATCTAAAAGAACTACTGCGTTTTTGTGTTTTTCATATAGGTCATAGATCTTTTCAATGCCTTGCTCATTTAAATGGATCGGCTTTGCCTTATGCCGAAGAGCCTTTACAGGATCAACGATTTTCTTTTTATCGTCTCCTGTCTTAACCATCAATCCAACAGGAACCAAAATTTCAGACCAGTCTCTTAATGGTTGATCCGTTCCAACAATAATTATTGGTCTTTGACACCATTAACAGACTTGCCTAAACATTCAGAGCCAAAAGATAAGGATCCTAAAAAAGCACTTATTAAAGAACTTTTCCCAACCTTTTGAAGAGCCGTAACTATGGTTAAAGTTTCCAAAGCTATGAGTTCATCCCATAGCCAAGATTCATCTTTGATCTCTAGTTCTATATCGGGGAGTTCTGGATCTGAAGTTCCCCTAAGTTCTGATCTGGCTGCATCAAAGATTTGGAATAACTCCTTATCTCTAATAAGAAGATCCAGCTCACTAGCAAGTGAACGCAGGTAAGTATTGCGTTTAAAAGGTGGGACTTTATCCCGCAGTAATTGAAGTGCGAACTCCTGTAGTTGTTGAATACCAGCCTTGTCAGAGTGGAATTTTTCGTAAGAATCACGCATAACTCTTACTCCTTCTGCGCTTCTGTTTTTCAGGTATAAAAATCAAGCAATCCTGCCTTTTTTTACACAGACATAACCATTAAACACCTGCATAAGCCTTATCGGCCCATGTCTTAGCTCTGCATCAAAAGTGTTCCCGCGCATGCAAGAAATCATTCCATCGGCCTTTTGGCCACACCAAAGATTTGAATCTCTTCCGCAAATCGGCCAAACATCAAGTCTCTTAAAATCGCCGCTTGAGTGATGACGACTTTTACCAGAACTACGAGTTGCAATGATCGCTCTTCTTTCCATCTGCTTCACCCATTCCCAAACTTCATCGGGAAACTCCATCAGCTCATCAGGGCCAAGGTCGTACCAGATGCAAGTGTCATCGTCTGGATGATCTCCTAGGACAATTACTTGTCGTTTATGCGATAGAAAAATTTCTAACGCTTCACCTTTTTCATTCTCTATTGGATCCTTGGTTTTAACTTTATTTTGAAATTCGCCACGAATTAATTCTTTTTCCTGAGAATCTGTGGTCTTAAATAACAATTTAAAGCGGCCAAATTCGTTCTTTCGATGAATTTGCCAAGTTGGATATTTGAAAGGATTAATTCCAATATCACAAGCAAACTGAATCGCAAATTCCCTGAAATCTATTGGTGTGACTGAGAAAACCTAATGGAGCCAAGCGGACTCGAACCGCTGACCCCCTGCATGCCATGCAGGTGCTCTACCAACTGAGCTATGGCCCCAAATCGTTGACATGAGAGTGATTGCAATCAATCTCAAGCAACATAACCATTATACTTCACCACTCAAATATACCCAAATACACCCAGATATACCCAATGTGCGGTACATTCTGCGGTAAATCTGCGGTAAGCTCTTTGTAATATACGCGGGTCAATTATTACTGTTTGGAATAATAAATTTGTTTATTTTTAATACTATAATCATACAATGATTATAGCTAAGCATTCTTCTTTAAATAAAACAATAGTATTTTTAAAAGTTTTAATTTCTTTCAGAATTTGCATAGCTATTAGCAATCTTTCCTTGTATATCTTTTGCCATTCAAATAAAGAACATCTAACTTTGTTCTTAAAAGAAAATCGACAGCTTCCTTAGGTTTCTCAATGATAGGTTCTTTGGGGCCATTAAAAGATGTGTTGAGTACTACTGAGCAACCTGACAGTGCTTTTAAATGCTTGAGAATTAAAAATAATCCCCCAGTCTCCTCTGTTACAGTTTGTACCCTCGCAGATCCATCTACGTGAGTAACAGCTGGAATGTCATTTGTTTTTACTTGAGCAGTAAAGAGCATATATGGGGATTCTTTTTGTAATCCTCGAAAATAGATGTTCATATCTTCTTTTAGAACAGCAGGCGCAAATGGCCGCCAGTTCTCTCTTGATTTGAGAGTATTCATTCTTTCTAAATTCTCAGCGAATGAAGCGTTTATTAATAGAGAACGATGACCAAGCGCACGTGGTCCAATTTCACTTCTTCCCTCGAACCAGGCAATAATTTTGTTTTCACTTAGGTCTTTAGCTGCTAATTTCTCTATTTCATTTACATCTTCTATATTTATTTTATCTTGAACATTGCTTGCTGCAAAGTTGATATTTTCATCACTATAAGTTAAACCGAGATATGGTAACAAACGTAATGAACTTTGTGAGATTTTTAAACGTGGATTTTCTAAAATATGATGATAAACATATTTTGCAGCGCCTAAGGGCAATCCACTATCATCACAATCTGGTGGAATAAAAATGTTATCAAAAGGGCCTTCATTTACTAATCGAGAATTAGCAGGGCAATTTAAACTTGTTCCACCTGAAAAGCAAAGGTTTTCAATTTTAATCCCTGAGTTAAGTAACATTTTTCCAGCACATTCGGTGGCGTACAAAATTGTTTCTTCAAATACTTTTTGTGTGCTAGCAGCTATATCTACGCAAATTGATTCAAGTATGCGATCGGTATTTCCAATAGGGCTTAAATCATAATTTTTTAACTTTGCAATATTTATGCAATGATTTAACCAATCATTCAATGGATTTTTAATACCATTTGAAATCCAATCATATCTATTCCCAACCATTGATCGAGTAAAGAAAATAGGCCTACCATAAGGAGCCAGCCCCATAAGCTTCCCTGAGGCACTGCCTATATCAAAGCCAAGAAAAGCGCCAACATTTTCATATAGATCTCCTATCGCAAGATGATGCGGAAAAATAGGTGAAATTTTATTTGAATTTCCAAAAAATATCATTCCATTTAGTGGACCTCTATTATAAAAACCACCATCATGTGTAATAACTGCGGCTCTATCGTTAGAAGTTGCAAAAAAAGCAGAGGCTGCGTGAGCTATATGGTGCTGAATAGCTACCCCAGGGATGCTGAGACCCTTTAGATTAATGCGCATGGGATAATGAAAAATATTATTTAGGATTTGCTGTTTATTTGTTGTTAGAAGCGAGCTTAAATTTAATTTCGAAATATCTTTTAATCCAAGCTCTTTTTTCCAAATATCTACTTCGGGAAAATCACGTAAAGATTTTGTTATGCCAAGATCAATCTTTTCTGTATATTTATATTCAGGAAATCTACGAAGTAAATAATTATCATTATTATTTTTATTTTTATTAGAGTAAATTTTCTCAATCGCAAAGCTTGCAAGCATTTTGGAAAACTGTTCCTCATGTGGCTTAATTTTTTCATGAAAATATGAGTTTAATTTCAAGTCTGGATGTTCACCATATTCGATTTTAAATTCTTCTGGACCTTCAACCCAAATAAGTTCGTATGGTTGAGTTGAAGTTATTGCAATAAGATCTATATCTTGAATAGTAAGATTACAATTATCTAATGCTTTTTCAATCAAAGAGAAATTTAATCCAAAAGAATTTTTCACACGATTTTGGCGTTCCTTCAGTAAATGAATTCTAGGTACACCTTCTTCAAGAATTGCAATGCCAGCATCATGGCCAAAATGTAAACCAAGTATAATTTTCTTCTTTAATTTTTCTTTGATTTCTAGCACTTAAGATTTTTTTTGACTAAATACAATCTATACCACCTATGCCATCTATAATCATCTATATAATTAATATAAGACGAATAAGTAATAACATATTGAGTATTAATTCTCTTATTGAGAAGTCTCTGAGAAACCATCTGATGCATTAGACCCAAGCTTGATTCTTTTCTATTGTTGAAAGGGCGGAAGTCATTGCTTCTGCGACAGTTAAAAAATCAGAGTGAATGACTTTAGTCATTTGAGACTTTCTAGGCGTTGCTATTTGGCGTGAATGTATAAATCTGATCAACCGAATAAGTAGCCAAATTAATAATCAAAATAGCTGAAAAACCCAATAATTACAATTAAAGTACACCTTTTACTTGGGTTCTTATTTATGATTTAGACTCCCATTGGCAGCTCTTTTCTATATTATTTAGTGATTAGTTATTAAAGCCAAAAACTGCAATAATCAGAGGTATAGACTGAACAAGCTTACATAACAAGTTTTTAGAGTGATGCGGTAAATTGTGCGGCAATTATCTATTACTTAACGAGATAACCTAGTGATTGCAATGACTTCTAAGGGTTTGATGTTCTGCATGCCATGCAGGTGCTCTACCAGCTGAGCTATGGCCCCAATTCGTTCTAAACGCTGTGTTATCAATAGTTCTCAAGGAATTTATAGTTAAGGTAAAAAATCACTTGATAGTGCTTGATAGTGGCTGAAATAGCAATTCTGCGCAACAATATGGGCAATGGATTACCAATCACAGAGTGGCTTTTAGAGCTGATTGGCAGAAAATTCTGCGCAAAACCATCAAACTCGAGAACGGCGAGGGATGGTCTCTTCGCGGAATAGAGATAAAGGGCGTCCCTCAATCTCAAGTATCTCTTAGACTCTGAGAAAATGGCCGTAGAGAAACTACTTTTATTCCTTACGAATGGAACAGTCGAAACTAAACCAAGATTACTACGGCGGTTGCAGAACTAAAAATGTTTTTTGATGATCGAAATCTAAGCATTAAAGAACTGAGAAATTTAGACTTGGTCAAAGTGAAGAAGTAAATGCAGTAAGAGTTATCAACTGGGATTGCGGAAAAGGCCCCCATAGTGGCGCATATTGCAATAAAAATGCTCAAAGACATAATGGGGCTGAACTAATTACTTCTTTTTCATATGGATCGACTATTAATTAGTTTGAAGAGGATCAATTTATTTTTAAAGTCTAATTTTTATTGCAATGTATAATTCTAAAAATAGATTCTTATCAAAACAAATAATTTGACCAGGGGAAAAAGAAATCAAAAACAAGCAGGCTTTGTAGTCAAAACATTCCCCGTTCCATTTGCTTTGATAGAAAAGCAAGAGCATATTTCTATTTCAACTAACACTCCTTATAAACCTTCAAAGGAACAAGTAATCAATCAAGCATTTAATTTTCATTCACAAGGAAATATTCAAGAAGCAACAAAATATTATAAAAAGATAATAAATCAAGGATGTAATGATCACAGAGTTTTTTCTAATTATGGAGCAATGTTAAAAGGTATTGGTAAATTAAAAGAAGCAGAATTATATACTCGAAAAGCAATTGATATTAAACCTGATTTAGCAGATCTATATTATAATCTGGGGATCATTTTGAAAGATCTTGGTGATTTAAAAGAAGCAGAAGTATCTACTCGCAAAGCAATTGAACTTAATCACAATTTCACAAATGCTTATGCCAATTTAGGGGAAATATTGAGTAAACTTGGCAACTTAGAAGAAGCAGAAACCTCTACTCGAAAAGCAATTGACTTGAATCCTAATTATGCAGAGGCGCATTCCAATCTTGGGATGATTTTAAGAGCTCTTGGCAACTTAGAAGAAGCAGAAACCTCTACTCGAAAAGCAATTGACTTGAATCCTAATTATGCAGAGGCGCATTCCAATCTTGGGATGATTTTAAAAGCTCTTGGCAACTTAAAAGAAGCAGAACTCTCTCTAAGCAGAGCAATTAAAATTAATCCTGATCTCACTGACGCGTATTCAAATCTTGGAAATATATTGAGAGATCTTGGAAACTTACAAGAAGCTGAATTGTCATACCGCAAAGCAATTCAACTAAGTCCTAATTCCGCAGAGGCACATTCGAATCTGGGAACGATTTTGAGCAAGTTTGGCAAATCACAAGAAGCTGAATTATCAATTCGCAAAGCAATTGAACTTAAACCTTCTCTTGCAGAGGCTCATTTAAACTTAGGAGGCATATTGAATGAACTTGGCAATCTCAATGAAGCTATAAATCACTATAAGAAAGCGATAAAATTTAATAATTCACTATCAATTGCCAAGGCTGGTTTAATTAAAACCAAAGGAAGAATATGCGATTGGAGTAATCAAGACATACAAACAAATTGGCTGAAGAATCTTGGTATTGAAGGGTCTTGTGTTTTACCATTTAGCTTACTACCTTACCAAGATAATCCCTTAAAGCATTTAAAAAGAGCACAAAATTTATACCAACAAAATCACTATCAACCAGAATATTCAATCCCCTTATCAAATAACGAAAAGATACACATTGGCTATTTCTCTGCTGATTTTAAAGATCATCCTGTCATGCTTCTTCTTGCTTCAATACTTGAATTACATGATAAAGAAAAGTATAAAATATCTTTATACTCTTTTGTCGAAAAAGAAGATGAATACACTGAAAGAGCAAGAAAGTCTGGATGCATATTTAAAGATATAAGCAAGTTAAATCATATCGAAGCTGTAGAATTGGCTAGGGATGAAAAAATTGATATTGCTATAGATCTAATGGGGTATACAAGACATAATAGATTTTCTATATTTTCTTCTAGAATCGCACCCATTCAAATCAACTACCTTGGCTATCCAGGTTCAATTGGAACAAATAAACTTGATTATATAATTGCTGATAAAATTGTTATTCCAGATGGGCATGAAAGATTTTATAATGAAAAAATAATAAGAATGCCTAATTGTTATCTATGTACTGACGATAAAATGGAAATAAGCAAAGATTGTATTTCACGTAAAGATTGTAATTTGCCTGATAAAGGATTTATATTTACTTGTTTCAATAGTCTAAAGAAAATAACACCAAATGAATTTGATATATGGATGAGATTACTAAAAAAAACAAACGACAGTGTGCTCTGGTTAAAAGGACAAAATAAAATGGCAATTAATAACTTATGCCTCGAAGCTGAAAAAAGAAATATAGATAAAAATAGATTAATATTTGCAAATAATCTACCATTAGACAAACATTTAGCAAGGCATTCTCTAGCGAGTTTAGGTCTTGATACTTTTGCTTTTAACGGCTGCTCAACATCAACTTTTGGACTATGGGCAGGGATGCCTATCCTAACAAAGCAAGGAAAAAGTTATGCCGCAAGATTCACTTCTAGTCTTCTTAATACGATGGGTCTTAGTGAATTAATTACTTATAGTGAAAGTGAGTACGAAGAAAAAGCTTTATATCTTGCTCAAAACCCTGAAAAATTAATAAGCTTAAAATCCAAATTAGACAGTGCAAAAGAAACATCACCTATGTTTAATTCAGAGTTATTTACAAGAGATTTAGAAACTAAATATGTTGAATTAGTAAAAAGTCATAGTTTTTGAACTGATACTAGATTTTTCTATCTCTATTGTTATACGAAGAATCAGCAGCTAATCCAGCCAATGAAATTATTTGTCTTGCACAGGTAGCGTCACCACTTGATTGGTTATTAATAGGTCCTTTTTGCATACCTTCTTCGAGATTTACGAGTAGTTTCGCCACCATTTGCGGCCTCTCAATATTGATCTCTTCAAAGTCTTGAACAATCAAATCCATTGCCATCGCAGTAATCCTTCGAGCTTGTCTTCTGCTTAATGCATACTCTTCGGTCACTCGGGTCGTTACTACGGTGCAACTATGCCCCAGAGCAAGTAAGTCAGCAGCCTTAGAAGTCCTAACTTCCATTTCTTGTTTAGTAGCTTTTTTCACATTCGGCCTCAATTAAATGAATGTTTAGCTCTCAGTTCATCATCACGATGCACTTAGCTAATTCGGGTAAAAATTCGGGCATCAGATTCCAAGCGTTGTTCTCTTCAATCGAGTTGAAGCAAGCCAACATTGCATCGGCACAAATCAAGATATCGTTATGGATTCCCTTATTCATTAGGTAGGAACCTTGATCATTTCTTCGAAGAGCATTTCTGAGGATTTTTCAGAAGTTGCATATCTAATCCTGTTTTCAACGAAACATAAATATTCATAAGAAATTAGTCTTTCTAATTGATTAATTAATTAACTATCTTAACTTTAAATAATTAGTTCATATGAATCATGTGTAACAGATCTAGCTCCAAAACCCTCTTTTTGATTAATTAAACCAATATTCAATAACTTACCTGTCTTTTCAAGAGATGTGCCGAAGGAAAAATATTTCTTATGCATATAAGTTTCGTTAAGGAGTCTATCGATAACTAGATCAAGAGCACCTAATCCTCTCCCTTCATCTGAATTTGCAAGATATTGAGTGTGAACAATCTGCTCATTCTCAAAAAGCAAGGTGCCAGCTAATAATTTTCCCTGTTTCTTTGCAACATATAACTTTATATTATTCGGGAACATATTTGACAATTTTATAATTTCATCAAGGCTATGAACAGGTTTAACATTATGATGCTTTTTTAAAATCTTTTCCAACAATTCCCAGTATGAGGAGTAATCAAATGTTTTTTCAAAAATTAATCCATTTTTTATTGCTTTTTTAACTGATCTTTCACGCCTTTCTTGGTATTTTATTTTGTTTAATAGGTTAATAGTAGAGGTGACATCTCTTCTGATTAAATTGAAATTGTTTATAAATAATGCATAAAGATCTTCTTCTGAAGGCCTTAAGTGGTAAATGTGTGGAGAACATTTATAAACTATTCTTTTGATATCTTTTTGAATACAAAAAAACCTTAGTCTTTTAAAGATTTCTAACATGATTTCTGTTCTCATATTATTGCCAATAATAAATCCTCCAAATGTGAGACCTTGATGAGAAATAAGAGTTTTATCTCTTATATTCGCAGGCAATAACGCTATAAGAGAGTCCTTATCATCAAATATGAGTAAAGAAATATCCTCAAATCTATCTGAGTGATATTCTAGATAGTCTCTCTTAAAAAAGAAATGACCATTCTTTGATTCATCAAGGAAGGTATCCCACAATTTTTTATAAGATAGGTTGTATATTTCTAATCTCAAAGTCTTTTTCCTATTTTAAGAATATCACCTGCGAATAATTTTTCTTTTGTTGTAAAGTCTCGTAGCAAATTAATAATTAATATTCCCTCAGAGGTTTTAATATAAACGTCGTTATTTTCAATATTTATAACCGTTCCTGTATGCATCCTATATGTTGTCTCAATTAACTTGTGATTAATAATTTCGTAAAGATTGTTTTTAAATTTTATTATTGGCAAAGGATATGGCTCTACGAGAGCTCTAAACATAGCAGAAATATAATCATTACTTGCGTTGAAATCTACCATACAATCATTTAGATTTCTTTTGGTAACCCAAGTCGCTTTTGATTTATCTTGCTTTACAGGAATTATTTTTTCTTCTAAGAATCCCAAAACAACTCTTCCCAGATTGGTTGCGATATAATCGTCAAATAATATCATTATTTCTTGCGAAGTCTGAAATTCGTACTTTATTTTAAATTGTTCTAAAATATCTCCATCATCAATATATTCATTCATTAAGTGAATAGTAAAACCTAGTTCCTCTTCCATATTTAATATTGCCCAGGCAAGAGCATGCAAACCACGGTATTTTGGCAATAAAGAGGGATGGGTATTAATTATAGTTTTGTTTTTTAAAAATTCTTTTGGGATAATCTTTGTATATCCTGCACAAACTATAAAGTTAGATTCAATTTCTTCAATTAATTCAACGGATTTATCATTAGGCCTCATCATACTTTTTATTTTTTTGTCATTTGTTAAGGTCTCAATTTTCTCAAAATATAAACTAAGTGAACGAAAAGCAGCTATACCTCCATGGCCTTCAGCAAGGAGAGCAATTTTAAATTCTGAAGGTATTGTCAATTTTTAAATGAGTAGAGGAATGCATTCTGTAAGAAAATTAATTATTTATTCTCGGTGGTCTGCTGTTTAGTAGTTATTAAAGCAGATACAGCTTTAATCTAATTAAGATTCTGTTTAAGTCTAGTTTTCGTAAGATAGTTTGATTTTGAGCTCAATAATATTTATGATAATTAATTTATGGAAATAAGAAAAAATATTTTTGTGATTGTCCTGACTAAAGAAGGATTAGATATATCTAGAGGAAAATCAAAGCGATCTAATAACTCAAAGCGAGTAAAGAATTACTAAATACGATATTTCCGAAAAACAATTTAGCTTTTTATACTCAAACTGAATAGCCTATCAATCTTTGTGGATTATCTGTTTAATCAATATGAAATCATTGATTTGGAAATTCCAATTTCCTCCAATATCCTGTACTAAGTCCCAAATAAGCACCCAATTATGGATCGTTAGCTTCAATCATTGAGCGCAAAGTCATCCCGATTTCTTCACTATTAACAGGCTGTCCGTAGTTTCTTTTTGGCAGCAAGTTATTAGAGACCCCAGAGATTGATCTAATTCTGTTTTCAATAGAAACGCTCTTATTCTCAGCAGCTTCTACTTCTTTAAAAGCTTTTCCAATTTCAACTTGAAGTCCGTCTGGACTGCGGGTTGCTGAGGGGATCGAACTCTGGGGGGTTGGGTCTGTCATCGTCAGTATCAAAGTGTTTTTGGACGAGCTGCTCTTCCCGAATCGAGACGAGAACAGCATGAGCAAATAAGGTTTTGCTCCTTTCGGCTCTACCTGATTTAGTCATTTACAGAGATAAAGTTATAAACAAAGTAGCACAAATCCTTTATAGTTACTGTAGAGTCATACCTCATACCTAGGTTAGATTTTACGATGTGGGCTGCCTTTGGTGGCTCTTTTTTATGTATAAACAAATAAGAAATAAAGTGGTAAAATATAGATATAAACTGAATAGTTCTAATTAATCTTGATATGGATATAGTGCGCACCTTGATGCGCATAACTTTGTAATACTTAGCTCTAAACCCAGTAATAGCAAAACTTTACAAGCGAAAATCAACTGCCTTCTAAGCAGTGGGCCGCAAGTTCGAATTCAGCAGGGAGCGTCCTGAAAAGCTAGTGAAACAATAGACTTCAGAAATCGATGAAATTCTTTGATTGATCTTGATATGTCTTGTTAATTGCTCATACTGCAATGCCGCACCAAAATATCAAGGTTGAAAATTTACGTGGATAACTAGTTACTCCAGAAGGGCGCAAAACAAACGTTTGTAGAAGACTTGCAATATGTATTTGCAACTGGTCAAGTCTTTTAACGGTTAAGACTATCTAAGGTATAAGATATTTATAAAGTTTCCTGCTTATCAAGCAAATAGATGTGAGGGAAAGAGAGAAAGATCAAAATAAAAACAGCCCCGAGGTAAAAACTTTCTCAGTTCCATTTGCTTTAGAAGAAAATAAAGACAATATTACTGCTATTACAAATACTCCTTCTAAACCTTCTAAACCTTTGCAAGAGGAGTTAATTGATCAAGCATTAAAATTTCACAGACAAGGAAATATCACAGAAGCAACCAATTATTATCAACAAATAATAAATCAAGGATGTAATGATCACAGAGTTTTTTCTAATTATGGAGTGATCTTAAGAGGTATTGGTAAATTAAAAGAAGCAGAAAAATACTATCAAAAAGCAATTGAACTGAGTCCTAATTCAGCACAATTATATTATAATTTAGGGATGATTTTGAAAGATCTTGGTAAATCACAAGAAGCAGAATTATCACAACGAAAAGCAATTGAATTGAATCCTAATTTCGCAAATGCTTATGCCAATTTAGGAGAAATATTGAGTAATCTTGGTAAATTAAAAGAAGCAGAATTATCACAACGCAAGGCAATTGAACTTAATCCTGATTTCTCAGATGCTCATTTAAACCTAGGACTCATATTGAGAAATCTTGGCAACTTACGACAAGCAGAATTATCTACTTGCAAAGCTATTGAATTGAATCCTAATTTTGCAAATGCTCACTTAAACCTAGGAATCATATTGAAAGATCTTGGTAACTTACAACAAGCTGAATTATCTACTCGCAAAGCTATTGAATTGAATCCTAATTTTGCAAATGCTCATTTAAATCTAGGAATCATATTAAAAGATCTTGGTAACTTACAACAAGCTGAATTATCTACTCGCAAAGCTATTGAATTGAATCCTAATTTAGCAAATGCTCATTTAAACCTAGGGAACATATTGAAAGATCTTGGTAACTTACAACAAGCAGAAATCTCATACCGCAAAGCTATTGAATTGAATCCTGATTCCGATACTGCTCATTTAAACCTAGGTACCATATTGAAAGATCTTGGAGACCTACAAGAAGCAGAAGAATCAACTCGAAAAGCTATTCAACTTAATCCTGATTACGATACTGCTCATTTAAACCTAGGTACCATATTGAAAGAACTTGGCAACCTACAAAAAGCAGAAGAATCTACTCGCAAAGCAATTGAATTGAATCCTAATTTAGCAGAGGCTCATTCAAATCTAGGAAATGTATTGAGAGAGATTGGGCACTTAAAAGAGGCAGAAGAATCTACTCGAAAAGCTATTCAACTCAATCCTGATTCCGCTAATTCTCATACCAATCTGGGATTGATTTTGATAAGGCAAGGCAAATTAAAAGAAGCAGAAATATCTCTACGTCAAACAATTAAAATCCATCCTAATCAAAATATCGCCTATGAAGGATTGGGTCAGCTATTTCAAAACAAGGGGGAATTAGACAAATCAAATCAGTCCTACAAACTTTTTCTATCAAAAGAAATAACACAAGAAAAAAGATTATTATCTTTAATTATGATTATCCATAATGAAATAATACAAGGTAATTTTGAAGATGCCTCAATAAATCTTAGGGAGATACAATCTATACCACATCTCTATCCATTAAATAAAATAATAACTTCGGAACAATACTTACTCCATCGATATTTAAAAGGTCTTAATCTACTGTATGAAAATATAAAAGCTATAAAGATTGACTTTACCTTAGATAGAATACCACATATAGGAGATAGTCATTGCCTAACATTTTCTCATCATACTTTAAACCTTGGAACATCTAAACAAAGAATACAACCAGCATATATAGTTGGGGGAAAGGCTTTTCATTTTTCAAAAAAATCTAAAGATAAATCCATACAATCTTTTTTCAAATCACAAATCGAAAATTATGTTGATAGCAATAAAATTCTAATTTCTTTTGGTGAAATAGATTGTCGAAAGAATGAAGGTATACTTTCTTATTCGTTAAAATACAGAAAAGATATGATAGAAGTATGTAAAGAAACAATCAATGGATATTTAGATTTTATGGAAGAAAATCTTTCCCAAAGATTTAACAAAAGATATTATTTTGGGACTCCAGCTCCTACAATCTCAGATCAATATATTGACGAATTAGATAAAAAAAGGCTTGCTATAATTCGAGAGTATAACAAGATAATAAAATCAGAAGTTCTCGCAAGAGGGTGCTATTTTATTGACTCTTATAAACTCACATCGAAAGATGGTTACAATAATAATTTATATATGAAAGATGAATTTCATCTTCATCCGAAAGCTCTCCCTATTTTATTCGAAAAATACCTTTGCGAACCTTAAAGATTTAAAAATAGCTCTTTTTCATTGGTTTAAGCATAAAGATATATCTATCTATATCAGTTTGTTCGCAAGGGATTGAATGGCACTATATCTAGGGTTATCAGATATGTGCTCAATTATGCGCGCTTTACATTGTGTAAGTTGCTTTTAAGGGGTTACTTTTGCATCTATAACTAGGATATTCAGGAAATTTCGAGCTTCATGGCATGCAGGTGCTCTACCAGCTGAGCTATGGCCCCAATTCGTTCTATACACTTTGCTATCACAAGTTCTCAAGGAATTTAGAGTTAAAGTCAAAATCACTTGATAGTGTCTGAAATAACAATTCTGCGCAACAAAATGCGCAATGAAGTAGCAATCACAGAGTGGCTTCTTGAGCTGATTGACAGAAAATTCTGAGCAAAACCATCAAACTCGAGAACGGCGAGGGATAGTCTCTTCGTGGAATAGAGATAAAGGGAATCCTTCAAACTCAAGTAAATCTTGGACACCGAGAAGATGGCCGCAGAGAAACTACTTTTATTCCTTACGAATGGAACAGTCGAAACCAAACCAAGATTAATACGGCGGTTGCAGAACTAAAAAGGCTTATTGATGATCGAAATCTATCCATTAAAGGAGCTGAGAAATTCAGACTTGGTCCAAGTGAAGAAGGAAGTTCAGTAACAGTTATCAACTGGGCCAGGATCGCTGATGAATTTATCAAGAGTATTTAAAGCTATAATTGTCCCAATGAAAAGTTGCTTAACATCCAAATAGGTGTGACTGAAAAAGAGAAAGATCAAAATAAAAACAGCCCCGAGGTAAAAACTTTCTCAGTTCCATTTGCTTTAGAAGAAAATAAAGACAATATTACTGCTATTACCAATACTCCTTCTAAACCTTCTAAACCTTCTAAACCTTCTAAACCTTTGCAAGAGGAGTTAATTGATCAAGCATTAAAATTTCACAGACAAGGAAATATCACAGAAGCAACCAATTATTATCAACAAATAATAAATCAAGGATGTAATGATCACAGAGTTTTTTCTAATTATGGAGTGATCTTAAGAGGTATTGGTAAATTAAAAGAAGCAGAAAAATACTATCAAAAAGCAATTGAACTGAGTCCTAATTCAGCACAATTATATTATAATTTAGGGATGATTTTGAAAGATCTTGGTAAATCACAAGAAGCAGAATTATCACAACGAAAAGCAATTGAATTGAATCCTAATTTCGCAAATGCTTATGCCAATTTAGGAGAAATATTGAGTAATCTTGGTAAATTAAAAGAAGCAGAATTATCACAACGCAAGGCAATTGAACTTAATCCTGATTTCTCAGATGCTCATTTAAACCTAGGACTCATATTGAGAAATCTTGGCAACTTACGACAAGCAGAATTATCTACTTGCAAAGCTATTGAATTGAATCCTAATTTTGCAAATGCTCACTTAAACCTAGGAATCATATTGAAAGATCTTGGTAACTTACAACAAGCTGAATTATCTACTCGCAAAGCTATTGAATTGAATCCTAATTTTGCAAATGCTCATTTAAATCTAGGAATCATATTAAAAGATCTTGGTAACTTACAACAAGCTGAATTATCTACTCGCAAAGCTATTGAATTGAATCCTAATTTAGCAAATGCTCATTTAAACCTAGGGAACATATTGAAAGATCTTGGTAACTTACAACAAGCAGAAATCTCATACCGCAAAGCTATTGAATTGAATCCTGATTCCGATACTGCTCATTTAAACCTAGGTACCATATTGAAAGATCTTGGAGACCTACAAGAAGCAGAAGAATCAACTCGAAAAGCTATTCAACTTAATCCTGATTACGATACTGCTCATTTAAACCTAGGTACCATATTGAAAGAACTTGGCAACCTACAAAAAGCAGAAGAATCTACTCGCAAAGCAATTGAATTGAATCCTAATTTAGCAGAGGCTCATTCAAATCTAGGAAATGTATTGAGAGAGATTGGGCACTTAAAAGAGGCAGAAGAATCTACTCGAAAAGCTATTGAAATCAAACCTAATTTCGCAGAGGCTTACTCGAATCTAGGAACTATATTAAGAGCCCTTAAGAATACAAAAGAAGCAGAATTATACATCAGGAAAGCAATTAATATTAATCCTAATTTAGCCAGTGCTTATTATAATCTGGGTAATAATCTTTATGAAATTGGTGATTTTAAAGATGCTAAAATTTCATTTGATAAAGCCTTAGAAAATGAACCAAATAATCTTGCATATTACTTTTCTTCCAAGCTTTTCCTATCACCAATACCATTTAGTAAAGAGCAAATCTCTATAGAGAGAGATAGATTTAGGAAGAATGTCTTGTCGATGAGAAATAAATCTTTTACATTATATAACAATTTTAATTTTAATAATCATATCTTTTATTTAGCTTTTCATGGGAAAGATGATAACAAAGAAATACTTAATGAATTAGCATGTGCTCTTTCAGAAAAAGATAAAGTCATCAACAACTCATTTGACAAGGAAAAACAAATAGAGAGCTTTAATAAAAGAAATAGGATTAGATTAGGTATATGTTCAGAATACCTATATTCGCATTCAGTTAATTATTTTTTTGGGAATATAATAAGAGATCTTGCCTCATCAGGTATAGAAATAATAATATTTAGAGGACCAAATAGCAAGCATGATGAACAAAGTAAATCACTTGATTTGTTAGTAAGCAAATCAATAAATCTTCCTAATAACTTTCAGGAGGCATGCAAGGTTATATTAAATGAATCTATTGATATCCTTTTATATCCTGAAATAGGGATGTCAAATTTCACATATTTTCTTTCCTTATCAAGACTTGCATTAGTTCAAGTAAATGCTTTGGGCCATTCAGATACTTCTGGTTCCCCTAATATAGATTACGCAATTTCATGTGATGATTATGATCTAAAGGGATCGGAAAAGCATTTGACTGAAAAAGTCATTAGATTAAGTAGACTTCCTGTAAATTTCAAAAAACCTGTACTTCAAAAAAGTAGTTTTAAAAGATCAGATTTAAATTTACCGGAAAAAGCTTTTTTAATCGGTCTGCCACATACATCTTTTAAATTTCATCCAGATTTTGATTTTATTTTAGACAAAATATTAGAAGAGATACCAAATGCATATTTTCACTGTGCAGAAGGAACCACGAAATCAATGACTAAAAGTCTAAAGGAGAGATGGGAGTTTAACACTAGATTATTATTAAAACGAACAATATTCTACTCTAGGGTAAGCAGTAATGACTTCTTAAGTATTTTAAAAAGTGCTGATATTATCCTCGCACCTTTTTATTTTGGGATGGGTAATACTTTTTATCAAGCGATGTCTGTAGGCACTCCTGTAGTCAGTTATCCTACAGATATTTTTCGTACCAGGCATCCTTATGCTGGGTATAGGCAAATGGAAATAACTAATCCTCCCATTGCATATTCTCCAGAAGAGTTTATTTCCATTGTCAAAAAATTAGCTTTTGATAAATCATATAAAGAAGATATAAAAAATCAAATCATTTCTAAATCAAACGCCTCTTTATTCAATGATAAGACTATTTACAAAGAATATATTCAATTTTTCAAAGCATCAATTGAGGCATCAAAGAAAAATATATCTTTACCAAATCATTGGCAACCCAAAAGGACATAAGTATAAAATGTTAACTTAGAAATCAATACTAGTATTTTTTATTCTTAATTAGATAAAATAATACCCAAGAAAAATCAAGAAGAAATAAATACTAAACTAGTATTTCAAATTTAAACTAATTTCTTTACAACTTTTTTTATACTAGAAACAACGTAACTAATTTGTTCCTCATTCATAGTTTGATAAATCGGAATGCTGATACATTCTTTATGTATAGTTTCAGATATAGGTAATGAACCCTCATTAAGATTTAGATATGAATATGCTTTTTGCAAATGTGGTGGTATCGGATAATGTATTGAAGTATCAACACCAAGATCAAATAATTCTTCTCTAAACTTTATTCTTTTAGGATGTCGAACTACAAATAAATGAAAAACATGTAAAGAGTAATTATTAATCGTTGGTATTTTAATAGATTCAATTTCAAATAATTGATTAATATATTTATTGGCTATATTTCGTCGTCTTCGATTTATATCATCCAAGCTTTTAAGTTTTGTACTTAGAAATGCAGCTTGCAACTCATCTAGTCTTGAGTTCATTCCTTGCAAATTATTTAAATAATTTTCACTTTTTCCATAATTTCTGATTAATCGAACTTTTGTAAATAATTTCTCATCATCAGTCGTTATTGCTCCACCGTCGCCCAATGCTCCAAGATTTTTACTTGGATAAAAGCTAAAAGCTGCTGCATCTCCAAGAGAACCTACTTTTCTTGATTGATATTCTGCTCCATGGGATTGAGCTGCATCTTCCAAAATTTTAAGAGAATGTCTAGTTGCAATTTCTTTTATTTTATTCATTTCACATGGTAAGCCATACAAATGAACAACAATAATAGCCTTTGTTCTCGGAGTTATTTTTTCTTCTATAAGATCTGGATTAATATTATAAGTATCAATATCTGGTTCTATAGGTATTGGGATAGCACCCACACTTGATATTGCTAGCCAAGTTGCAATAAAAGTATTTGAAGGCACAATAACTTCGTCATCCTTTGTGATACCCCATCCTCTTAAGATTATCTCAAGTGCTTGCAGTCCATTACCAACACCAACACAGTACTTTGTTTGACAATATTCAGCAAATCTATCCTCAAATTCCTGAACTTCAGAGGAAAGAATTAAAGAACCTGATTCTAAAACTCTTTTAAAATCATTCGAAAAGTCGTTATAAAACTCATTATTAATAGAATTAATATCAAGAAAAGGTATTCTCATAAATTATTTAATATCAATAACTTCTGCTAAATAATTATTCTGCGCTAAATTATGCCTTACTGCCTTTGGTATGTGCCAAGCTAAATTTATAATAGGTTTTTGCTCTTTTATCTTATAGAGATCTTTCTCCGGTAAAATAGGTATCCTTGTTCCTGGAACATACTTTCCAGTTTTAACTGATCCCTTGATTTCATAAACAGCTGAAAGATGATTCTGTGTTAATCCTAACAATTTAACTAAAATAGTAGCTCTACCTGGAAATGCCTTCGCAGGAAGTGGACCATGGACTTTTATAAGATTCTCTATCTCAGATATTTTATTATTTTTCCATCTAAATAAATCTAAATTTAATTCTTCAAATAATCTAATAAAATCAAGATCTTCCTCTAATTTATCTAAGGCTTTTTGATTTGAGATGAAAATACGAATATTCCCTCCATCTCTTCCTGGGAATTCTAATCCTGTTATATTTCTATTCAATTTCTTAGCCACCTCAACAAATGATTTGAGTGAATAAGTCCTTGGATGCTCTTGATAAAAAGTATCAAATTGTTTTTTCTTTAGTACTGAACCTAGATAATGGTTTTCAATAATTAATTTTGTTTTATCTGACATAATAATTTTTAGATTTCTAATTAGAGAAGAAAAATCTTCTATATGAGCGAAAACATTAGTAAAAGTAATTAAATCAAATTCACCATAACTCTTTATTAATGACTCTGCATTTTCCTTATCAAAAAAATCTTTTATAACTTTATGCCTCTGCATCGCCTCGATGGCTGCTCCAGTAGGCTCAATTCCATAAGTGTTTGCTCCTTTGAGTTTAAAAAGATCTAAAAGGGTTCCATCATTACAACCAATATCAAGAACATTAAGTCCTATAAGTGATCCGTATCTTTTTATGCAGCTATCTACTAAATTCATCATTCCACCAACAACTACACTTGTTGCTTTGGATCTGTAGTGATAATTTTCAGGAAAAAGAGTTTTATTTGGAACTTGATATTTCTGATGAGCTGTATTGCATTTTTCACAGAAAACGATTTCTATTGGAAATTCATCACATATAGCTGGATTACCAATATCAATCAGTTGATCACACAAAGGGATATTCCCAAGGTTTAAAACATCAAGAAGATTTTTATTAGAACAAACCTCACATGAACTTATCTTGTTTAAAGTATTATCCATTAAACTGGCTTAGAAAAATAAATTAATTTATTTTTAATACTCTAATCATTAAGTGATTAAAGCTAAAGCTTTCTTAGTTAAATAAAACAAAAGCATCTTTAAAATATGGGAGCAATGATCAATTATATTCAAATAATTAATTATTTCAAATGTATTCAGAAGATAATCCACAAAGATTAATAAGCTAATCAGGTTGCGAATCAAAAGAGTTATAATGCTAGCAAGGCGTGGGATTAGACCTCAAGCTTGAATCTTTTCTATTACTGAGAAGGCGGTATTTATATATATGGAAAATAGTTCTTTCAACTTATACAAATTAAATCTTCCTGGGAAAAACTTTATAAAATTTGCTTTATCCATAAAAGATTTATTTTTTTCATCATTTTCATAGTTATTACAATTCTTTGCTTGTATTTCCTTTGCCATTCAAATAAAGAACATCTAACCTGGTTCATAAAAGAAAATCAATGACTTATTAAACTAGTTATGACAATAGAACTTAGGAATCGGTTAAAACCTCTTAGAAGTCATGAAATATTGTAAAAGCTGACGACATGGGAATTATTCACCAAAACATCGCGCAAGATAAAGAAATAGCCCTAGGGAAAGAGGAGAAAAGTCAATAAAAGGTTTTTATTTGCAAAAGTTCTGGACAAATTACTTCCTTTTTAAACAGAGATTATTTCCTGCCTAGTTGTATAGGATAAATTTTTTTGAAAGGTAAACGCCAATCCAAGTTATAATTGTCATTCATAGATTACTCATAAAACTAATAGATGTGACTCAGAGAAAAAAAGATAAAAAGAAAGAAATATCTGAGATAAAATATTCCCAGTTCCATTTTCTCTAGAAGAAATCAAAGAGAACATCACTCTTCCTACGAATAGCGTCTTGAAAGGTTCTGAAGAACAACTAATTATTACTATTTAATATCAAAAAAACAACTTCTTAATAAGAGCTTTAAGTTTTAAAAAATTTATTCATAAAAGGTTATTACTATTTATTTCCATTTTGATTGAATATAAACTATAAAGCCTAAATATTATATAGTAGTTTTAAATTGTTTAAGGATTTGATTTGTAATTTCATTTGAATGATCTTTGTAAACACTATTAACTATAGTATTAATTCTTATTTCTGGATTTACAGGGAATTCATTCTTTGCATATTGCTTAAAAATATATTCTGAGTTTTGTGAATAAAGATTCTTCTTATTCTTCTTAACTAATTCATCTAGAGGTGGATCTAGAAATATTTCAAAATAGTCATTTGCTTTTGTACGTGTATTCTCTTGTACAATATTAAACAATGCTACGAAAGAACAAATAACTATACAATTACTTTTTTCTATTAATAAAGCCAATTCACTATAAAAAAACGATAATTTCAGTCTGTCTTCATTAGCGTAGGATACTTTATAAGGCAATATACTTCTAATATTATCTCCATCTAAATGTACAATATTATTAGATATTTTTGATCCTAATATTGATTTAAGTTTTTTAGCAAGAGTAGTTTTCCCAGAGCCAGGGAGACCTGTTATCCATATAATCATATTATATAAAGACGAATGGTTTCAAGATAGTCTATTCGACAGATTCTATCTCTACTTTAGATTAGTATACAAAGTAGAAATAGAATCTAGATCTTTTATAAACAAATAGATCTAACCGAAATGAATCCAAAGCAAAATGCCTATATCTTAGTAAGAAGTTGACTAAGATAAGAGGACGACAAATTATCAAGGTAAAAGTGCTGAAATAGCATATATGCTTTTAACATCAGATAGATTGTTAGTATAATGATACTAACCTCTTTCAAAACCCTTATATTTATATATGATAATTTGGTTTACAGGATTATCTGGATCTGGTAAGACTACACTTGCTTAACATATGTATTTAAAAGTAAAACCAATACTACAAAATACTAATAAAAATGATCTAATGTATTATATAATTCTTCCTGTGCTTAAGCATAATAGTTATTCAAATTTTATAAATAAAAAATAATGAAACTTGGTTCAAAAGCAGAAACATTAAAAAGAATAAAACCTTATCTAACTAAGTCATCTGTTCCAGAATTTATTGTTTTTGATCAAGTTGAGATAATTAATAATCTAAATATTGTAATAGAAAAAATATTAAGTCATTTTAAAAATAAAAAAATAATAATACGCTCTAGTTGTGAACAAGAGGATACAGAGAATGAATCAAAAGCAGGGCTTTACTTATCTTTACCATTACAAGAAAATTTCTCGTATAAAGAATTATCCAAATCCCTTCTTATGGTTTCAAACTCTATGGAGATTTCAAGCGGTAATCAAATAATTGTCCAGCAGTTTGTTCCTTACATAGCACTTTCAGGAGTTGTTATGACACGAGACCTTTCTTCAGGAGCACCTTATTATTGTATCAATTATGTAGAAAGTGAGATAGATTCTTCTGGTGTCACATCAGGTAGAAAAGGTATTAAAACAATTTATGTATATTTAAATTCACCTGAAAAATCAGTAACTTCTCCAAGGATAATTGGCATCTTAAACATGGTGAAAGAGATTGAATCTTTCTTTGAAGGCTGTCCACTTGATATTGAATTTGCGACTGATAATAAAGGTAATTTTTATACATTACAAATTCGTTTGATAACCTGTTCATCAAGATGGCATCCAAATGTTCAAAACTCTGTTAAAAACCTTTTACCTATTTTAAAAAAATATCTAGACAGATTATCGATCAAAGGCTCTGGAATTGTTGGCAAAAAAACAATGTTTGGAATGATGCCTGACTGGAATCCTGCTGAAATAATTGGAGTTTCCCCAAAGCCACTTGCTAGAAGCTTGTATCAATTTTTGATTACATCATCGATATGGAATGAAGCACGCGCATCAATGGGATATAAATCATTACTTAATAAAGATTTAATGTACTCAGTTGGGAATAATCCTTACATCGATATAAGAAAAAGTTTTAATTCCTTCTTACCATCAAATTTACCTGATTTAATAGGGGAATCACTTGTCGATTATTGGATTGAAAAGCTAGAGAAGAATAGACACTTACATGACAAAATCGAATTCGAAGTTGCTACAACTTGTACTGATTTTAGCTTCATAAATAATAATTCGGAAGTATTAAAAAAATGCCTAGGAGAGGAAGAGTTTAATAACTATTATAAAAAACTCCACTCATTAACATTGTCACTAATAAAGAATTCTTGTTCTTCAAAGTTTGAGAGAGAAAAAGACTCCATTAATGAAATAACTAATTATAAAGAAAAAATTGATAATTTAGAAAAATCGAATCATCCAAATCAAATACTAAGTAATTTCATAGATACTTTATACTTATGTCGATCAAAGGGGACTTACACTTTTTCGATATTAGCTAGACATGGATTTATTGCGGAATCATTATTACGCTCAATAGAGGAATCACAATGCATATCATCATCTCGTATTAATAGCTTTAGACAGTCAATCCAAGGAGTTACTACGGAACTAATAAAAGATTTTAACGATGTTTTGATTAAGAATAATTCATATGGGAAATTCATATTAAAATATGGCCATTTACGTCCATCAACTTATGATATCTGCTCTCCTACATACGCTGAAAGAGAAAAACTATTTACTTCGATGTCAAAATCAATTAAAGAGCCAATAAATTCAATAAAGTTTGAGTTTAATATTAACGAAATTAACTCTATTAATAAACTCTTAGATAATTATTGCAATAATACTATTTCGTCAAATCAATTGTTTTTCTATATTTCCGAGTCAATAAAATTGAGAGAGAAAGCTAAATTTGAATTTACAAAACTACTTTCTTACGCATTAACTCTTTTAACTCGTTGGGGAGAACTTCAAGGGTTTTCCAAGGAAGATCTTTCTTTTATTGATTTGAGTGATATTATTTATCTTTCCAATAACTCAACATCAAAAGACCTTTTTTCTAATTTGTCTCAGAAAATTAAATCTTCAAAAGATCATTATAAAGACTGCCTAAATATAAAGCTTCCACATATTTTAACAGACCCTAAACATATATATGTTGGAACTATGAGCGATTCTGCTCCATCATTCATTGGATCATCTATTGTATCAGGCGACATAATAGCCCTTAATGAATACTCAGACTGCAGTGAAGACTTATATGGAAAAATAGTATTAATATTAAATGCTGATCCAGGCTATGATTGGATATTTACACGTGAAATAGCAGGTCTAATTACTTGCTTTGGTGGACCTAATTCTCATATGTCAGTTAGATGTGCCGAATTAAATATACCAGCTGCTATTGGATGCGGAGAAAATACCTATAAAAAATTATTACAGAAAAAAACGACTGATCTTAATTGTTTATCAAGAACAATTTCTTACTAGAATGAAATTTACAATCGCTGTATCTACTAGACTTTCCTCAGCTATCGGTTACGAGGAACAAAGAGATTCAATCTCTAGAGATTGGATTAAGCTTTTTAGTACTCTTTCTATATCTAATTATATTCTCCTTCCTAACATGGAAACACATATGATAAATGAATATTGTGAGTATCACTCTGTAAATGGTTTTTTACTTACTGGTGGAGATATTATAGGAAATGACATAACGCGAGACAAAGTAGAACTTGAAGCATTAAATATCGCCAAAGACAAATCTCTTAAAGTATTAGGAATTTGTAGAGGAATGCAAATGATATCTTCTTTCTTTGGAGGGACCCTGAGATCTGTCGATGGACATCTAGCTAAAAGACATAAAATTAATGACATTAGTTCACGAAAAGTAAATTCATACCATACTTTTGCAATAGACAGTTTACCAGAATGTTTTAAGGTTATTTATCGATCTAATGATAATTCTATTGAGTCAATTTCTCATAAGACATTACCTTGGCATGGATGTATGTGGCACCCCGAAAGAGATAAAAATATTCATCCAATGGATAAGAAAATAATAAGATCTTTATTTTCTTTATGATAGGAATTATTTTAGCGGCTGGTAAAGGAAGTAGACTTGGTTGGATTACTAAAAACAATCATAAGGCGTTACTATTAATAAAAGGTAAGCCATTAATTGAATATCAACTTGATGCATTTTTTCGTGCAGGAATAAATAAAATCTATATTATTACTGGTTATAATTCTCATTTATTTGATGCTTATCAAGCTCAAGCAACTCTTTTATATAATTCAAATTGGCTAAAAAGTAATATGCTAATATCAATTATGACTGCTAAAGATTTATTGAATGAAAATCCAGCAATTATTTCATATTCTGATATCTTTTATGACTCATTAGCATTGAAATCTCTTCTAAATCAAAAAGATTTATCAATCCTTTATAGCTCTTGTTGGAAAGAACTTTGGAAAAAACGTTTTAAAGATCCAACTTTTGATGCAGAGACCTTCTCAATTGATAATGCAGGCTTTTTAAAAGATATTGGAGAGCCATTAGATTGTCTAAGCAATGCATGTGGCCAATACATGGGGATTATTAGTTTCACACCTAAAATATTTTCTATATTTAAAAAGATATTTTATAATCTTCCTGATTATAAAAGAGACACTATTGATGTCACTACTTTTCTTAAATATCTTCTTATTTCTAAATCCTTAAGTATTAAAACAATCGCTTATGAAGGTATCTGGGGAGAAGTAGATATTCCCTCTGATCTAGATTTGTACAACTCTAATTCATTCCATTTTCCATAATCAAAAGAAATTTTACCAGAAGGGTAGTGTTTGCTTATTAATAGATCCTTATTTTTAATGGGTCTTGACCAATTAGTTACCTTTGTAGGGAGATGATCCCCTACCTAATATGATGGGATAAATTTCTTTTGAAAGTTAAAACCTAATCCAAGTTATAATTCTCATTAATAGAATCTCTATAAAAACAATAGATATGACCGAGAGAAAAGAAGATAACAAGAAAGGAAGATCTGAGATGAAAATATTCACAGTTCCATTTGCTTTAGAAGAAAATAAAGACAATATTTGTATTTCCAATAATATCCCTGTAAGACCATCTAAAGAACAAATTGTTCATCAGGCATATAAATTTCATGCACAAGGAAATATTTCAGAAGCAATAAAATATTATCAACATTTCATCAAAAATGAATTCAGGGATGCGAAGGTTTTTACAAACTATGGAGTAATTCTAAAAAGCATTGGGGAAGCAAAGCAAGCAGAGTTTTACTATCGTAAAGCCATTGAACTTAATCCTAATTTTGCGGAGGCATATTCCAATCTGGGAATTATATTTAAAGATCTTGGTAAATTAAAAGAAGCTGAAATATCAATTCGTAAAGCCATTGAACTTAATCCTAATTTTGCGGAGGCATATTCCAATCTGGGAATTATATTTAAAGATCTTGGTAAATTAAAAGAAGCTGAGATCTCAATTCGTAAAGCTATTAAAATCAAACCTGATCTAGCTGATGCACATTCAAATTTGGGAAATGTATTAAAAGATATTGGTAAATTAAAAGAAGCGGGATTGTCCTACCAAAAAGCTATTGAAATCAAACCTAATTATGCAAATGCCCATTACAATCTGGGAAGCATATTTAAAGATCTTGGTAAATTAAAAGAAGCTGAGATCTCAATTCGTAAAGCTATTAAAATAAAATCTGATTTAGATGAATATCATATAAAACTTGGTGAAATATTATTTGATTTAGGAAAACCAAAGGAATCTAGCATTTCAGAATGGAATGCAATTAAACTTAATCCTTCATACAAATTTGTAAAATCATATAGAGAGAATGCAAGATTAATAAATAAAACAGCATTTTATATTTATAGCTATACTATATTTAATCATTTTAGACCAATAATAGAAATAAATCCAAGCATTTTTGAAATATTAGTTCCTTACACTGAAAATATTGAAAAGGAAGTTATACTTAAAATCCGTAAGGTTTTAAATAAAAATGATATAAAAATAAGGTCAGTAAAAGAACTTCATGAAAATAATTTATTTTACGACAAACTTGTATCAAACCTTGGTAGTCAAGTGTACAAATTTAGTGAGATTATAAACAATCAGGAAATAAAAAGAACTCCGCCAGTTATCAAATTATTTGGCAAAAAAAATATACGCTATATGTATGCTGCAGGAAAAAATAAATATCAAATTGATTCCTATTGGAACAAATACTATGATGGAATATTATGCTATGGCCCATACCACGAAGATAGATTCAAGATAAAGCATGAAATACCTACATCTCAGATGGGATATCCAAGGTACGATAAGTACTTTAAACCTGGCTTCAAGAAGGATTACCTCCTTGAAAAATTCAAATGTGATCCTAAAAAGAAAACTATTGTATGGCTTACAACCTGGGGTAATTTGTCATCAGTAGACAAATACATTAAAACAATCTCGTCTTTAAGAGGTGAATATAATTTAGTCGTAAGACCTCATCCCAATATGAAAATATATGATCCAGAAAGTTATAAAAAACTTTTTACTTCAGATTTTAACTATATAGACGACAGTGAAGATGACAATGTTCAACTATATGCGCTTGCTGATCTTATGTTATTTGATTATGGAGGCTCAATGTTTGGAGCTCTTTACTTAAACAAAAATTTTGCATTTTTAGATATGAAATTAGAATCTAAAAATGATATATACTTAGGCGATTCATCAAGTGAGGATTACTTTAAATCTTTCTTCCCTGATAGAATAGCAACATTAGAGAATCTAGGCTCTATTTGCAATTATTGTCTCCAAAATCATCCACCAACTTCTATTATAAAACCTCTAAGAGAAGAATTTTTTAATCTAAGTTACCAGGGTGATAGTGCAAAAAGAGCTTATGAACTCTTAATTTCTAACCATTGGCTAAAATAATTATTTTTAATAATTAACAAGAAACTTTCATGAAACACTTAAGAGAAGAGTTTTTTAATACAAATTATCAGGGCAAAAGTGCTGAAAGAGCATATAAGCTATTAACATCGGATCAAGCTTAAATTAATTGATGTGACTGAAAGAGAGAAAGATCAAAATAGAAACAGCCCCAAGGTAAAAACTTTCTCAGTTCCATTTGCTCTAGAAGAAATCAAAGAGAACATCACTCTTCCCACGAATAACGTCACAAAAGGTTCTGAAGAACAACTAATTAATCAAGCATTTCAATTTCATTCACAAGGAAATATTTTACAAGCAGCAAAAAATTATCAATATTTAATAAATAAAGGTTTTAAAGATCATAAGATTTTTTCTAATTATGGATCAATTTTAAAAAATCTAGGGAAATTCAAAGAAGCAGAATCATATACTCGTAAAGCAATTGAACTTAATCCTGATTTCGCTCAGGCTCATTCCAATCTAGGAAATATATTAAGAGATCTTGGCAACTTACAAGAAGCAGAATTAACTTATCGCAAAGCGATTGAGCTTAATCCTGATTTCGCTCAGGCCCATTCCAATCTAGGAAATGTCTTAAGAGATCTTGGCAACTTACAAGAGGCAGAATTATTTACTCGTAAAGCAATTGAACTTAATCCTAATTTCGCTCTTGCTCATTACAATCGAGGAATCATATTAAAAGATCTTGGCAACTTACAAGAAGCAGAATTATTTACTCGTAAAGCAATTGAACTTAATCCTGATTTTGCAGAGGCTCATTCCAGCTTGGGGAACATACTGAGAGATCTTGGCGACCTACAAGAAGCAGAAATATCAATACGTAAAGCAATTGAAATCCAACCTGATTTCGCTCTTGCTCATTACAATTTAGGAAATATATTAAAAGATGTTGGCAACCTGCAAGAAGCAGAATTATTTACTCGTAAAGCAATTGAACTTAATCCTGATTTCGCAGAGGCTCATTACAATCTAGGGAATATATTCCAAGATCTTGGTAATTTCGGTGATGCCATAAATCAATATAATCAAGCACTAAAATCGAACACTCAATTATCAACTGCAAAGACTGCTTTAATTAAAACCAAAGGCACTATATGCGACTGGAGTGATGAAAAGACTCATGATATATGGCTTAAATCAATTGGTATAAAAGGAAAATCTATTCCACCATTGGGATTATTTTCATTAGAAGATAATCCTTTAAAGCATTTAAAAAGATCTGAAAGATTTTACAAAGAAAAATATACTCGACCAATAAAACCTATTAAATCTTCCAAAAAAAATATAATTCACATAGGTTATTTCTCTGCTGATTTCCGTAATCATCCTGTAATGCAATTAATCGCTCCTCTACTTGAGATGCATGATAAATCTAGGTTTAAAATTTATTTATACTCATTTACAAGAAAAGAAGATGAATATACTGAAAGAGCAAAAAAATCTGGATGCATATTTAGAAACATAACAAAATTAAATGATATCGAAGCGGTTGAATTAGCAAGAAATGATAAGTTAGATATTGCAGTAGATCTAATGGGATATACTCAACATAATAGAATGCCTATATTCTCATATAGGGTGGCGCCAATACAAATCAATTACATAGGTTTTCCTGGCTCTGTTGGCTCTGATACTATTGATTATATAATCGCTGATAAAATTATAATTCCTAAAGAGAATGAAAAGTTTTATTCCGAAAAAATAATAAGAATGCCAAATTGCTTTCAATGTAACGATAATAAAAAAGAAATTTCTAAAGAGTCTATATTCCGTAGAGATTTTAAACTTCCAGATCAAGGCTTTATATTTACTTGTTTTAATAACAATTATAAAATCACAAAGAAAGAATTTAATATATGGATGAACTTACTTACAAAAATTGAAGGAAGTGTTCTTTGGTTATATAAATCAAATCAATGGTCAATGAATAATTTATACAAGGAAGCAAGAAAACTAAAAGTAGATCCTGACAGATTAATATTCGCTGATAGTTTACCATTAGAGAAACATCTAGCTAGATACTCTCTCGGAGATTTGGCACTTGATACTTTTAATTGCAATGGAGGTACAACCACTTCCGATGCATTATGGGCTGGGTTACCTGTACTTACAAAGATAGGTCAAAGTTTTGCTGCAAGAGCATCTGCTAGCCTATTAACTTCAATAGGACTAACCGAATTAATTACTTATAGTGAAAGTGAATACGAAGAAAAAGCTTTGCATATTGCTAACAACCCTGAACAAATTCATAGATTAAAATCTAAATTGAATAAACTTAAAGAAACATCAACACTTTATAATACAGAATTATTTACTCAAGATCTTGAAAATATTTATCATAATCTAGTTCAAAAATCATTTTAGCCTGCACTGTTAATTAATCAAATCCTCAAATTCTTTCAATTCAACTAATAAATTATAAATATCTCCAAAGTTATTTTCACCAAGAATTAACGATCTATTTAAAGTATGTTTAGCTTGTATAGGTTTGAGATATTTATCTGGGGAAAATTTATTAACAATAAGTATTTTTCTAATTAGTTCATATTTAGATATCGTATTGGTCCCATACACAGATATTGGAGGGAAAGAATCAAAGTTATTAATTATTTTCAAAGCTATTTCTGCCCATTTTAAAGCAGTAATACCATTCCAAAAATGATTAATATATCCAAATATTAAATGGGATGATTTGACTTTAGATAATGTCCAAGAATATAATGAATTGCTAGATTTATCAGAAGCTATTATGGATGCCCTAATAACCTTTATCAGATCAATATTAAGAAGGTAAGTATTTCTGGAATATAGACTTACCTTGCTTTTACCATATAAATCATCACAGTCATAATACGAGTCTATTCCATAAGGAGCTAAATATGGACTTCCCTTAAAAACACCATCAGAACAGGGGTGTATAACTTTGAAATTGTTTTCAAGTAATAATTCTGGTAATAAATAATTGATTTTAAAATAATTTATTTTTGTAGTAATAGATTTAGAATCAGATATCTTCTGAGGAATAGCTCCAGAGCAATTTATAACGAAATCAGCATTTTCTAATGAGCTTAAAAATTCATCTTTCATATCAAAATTGTATTTTTTTGGAATTATTAATTGAATATGCTTCGCAAACATAAGAAAATAATTTAATACAATTCTCCCCAGCATTCCAGAGGATCCAATTATTGCGATCTTCATGTTCTCACAATTTAAAATAATTAAATTTCCTTAAAATTTTATTCAGTTCTGATTTTGAAATCAAACAATCTTTTGAGCTATAATCTCCTTTTATTAATTGAGAAAAATCTGATTTTAATCTTGGAAGACTAGGTTTTAAAATATAAAAAGTTCCACAATCTGAATTAGATAATCTTGTTATTTCTTCTTTTGAGACTAAAACCTCATGGATCTTTTCACCAATTCTAGGATAACCTATATTAAATTTCAAATTAAAATTCTCATGAAATATCTCAAACAAATCTAAAATTTTTAAACTTTTTGATTTAGGAATAATTGATACTTGGTCGTATGATATTCCTTTAAATATTAAATCAATTGCCTCATCAACATCAATAATGAATCTCGTCATGTCCTGGGAAAATAAAGTTAATTCTGTATTTGAATTTATTGATTTCCAAATCATTGGAATAATACTACCTGTAGAATTAAGAACATTCCCATAGATCATTGTAGATAAATTTGTATTACAATATCTTTCATAATTATTCTTCAATATGAATTGCTCACCTGCAAAATATTTCAAACTACCATATATAGTTGTCGCAGCTCTACTTTTATCAGAGCTGATAAAAGTAGCGGCATCAAATTGATTTTCAATTGCTACATGTTTACTATTGATAGCGCCATTTGCTATTACTTTTAATGCTTCTTCCGGGTTCTCATCACATGAGCTGATTTGCTTTAAGCTTGCAGCAAAAATCCCAATATTTACACCTTTAGATGATCTCTTTAATAACTCTTTATCTCTAATGTCTCCTATAACAAAATGAATATTTGGATATTTTTCCTTTAAAGAATAATGTTTTGCCTCATCTCTAGAGTAGATGATAAGTTCATTATCTTTATACAACCTTTCAATAAGACTTCTTCCTAAGAAACCAGTACCACCAGTTATGAAAATTCTTTTATTTTTTGGAATAAAATTGTACACTATTAAATTATTTTACTAAGATTATAGTAAAATAATCGACTATGTCTATGATTGATATAAACTTACTAGAAATATAATAATTACACAAATAAAAAATCAAGAGAATATCTATTTATAGTCTTATACTTTTTATTAACTATTTTCTAAATATGATCAAGAACTCAAGCATTAAAGATATTCAACTATCTAATCCTTATGATTAAATTTCTCTAACTATATTATTATGGGGGTCTAGGCTACAAATCCATCCAGTCAAATCACTTGTCTTACTTATGCAGCAACACCACTTAAGATTACTTTTAGCAGCTTTATCACATCCCATGTAAAAGATTCAAGAGTACTTTCGCACAATTTTCGGCCGCTGAATATGGTCTCTTCAAAGTGTTGAACAAACAATCCCAATAACTTGGCTCTGATCCTTCGAGATTGTCCTTTTCTTCTTAATTTGTATTATTCGGTTACTGGGTCGCTACCTCGGTGCAGCTATGGACTTGAGCAAACAACAGCGCAGCGAAACATGGTCTTAGATCCATCTTTTGTTTATTAGCTATTTCATATCCCAGCTCCATGCAATTTAGATTTATTTCCCTCTGGAGCATATGCAAACACAATGCCAACCCATAAATAAAGAATGTATTAGAATCAAAAGCTTGATTCTTTTCTATTATTAAAAGATGGAAGTCATTCCTTTGCGATAGTAAAAAAACAGAGAACATGACTTTATTCACTTGAGTATCCTTTAGAAGTTCTCAGCGATCATCTCTTCGATTGAGTTTGTGAATCTGAAAACCAATATAGACAGCCAAAGTAATAACTAAGTTAACTGAAAAACATAATAATAATAATAATTGAATTAAACGTCTTAACTAGCTAAAATTTTGGATAATTGCACTACTTCAATAGCTATTCTTTATCTTAATTCATGGCTAGGTTACTAAAAATAAAAATACTAAAATCAAACTAATAGAATGTATAGGATTGATTAATAAGATTTTTAGATTTTTATTGTTAAGTTGTGAGATAATACTTTATAATTTAACCAGGAATCTTAGTGATTCTAATGATTTTGGATAATTAGCCTTCTGCATTCCATTCCTTTGCTCCACCAACTGAGCTATGGTCCCAGATTTTTGACATGAATGTACCTAAATCAATCTAAAATACTGTAAACATTATACTTCACTAGCTAAAACGCCTTTATTTTCAATAGATCTAGACTAATCACTTCTCTTTAATCAGGGACTATCTCCTGCTTAATTTAATGAGACATGTTTCTTTTCGAAGTTAAACGCTAATCCAAGTTATAATTGTCATTCATATATTACTCATAAAACTAATAGATGTGACTAAGAGAAAAAAGGATAAAAAGAAAGGAATATCTGAGATAAAAACAATCCCAGTTCCATTTACTCTAGAAGAAATCAAAGAGAACATAACTCTTCCTACGAATAGCGTCACAAAAGGTTCTGAAGAACAACTAATTAATCAAGCATTTCAATTTCATTCACAAGGAAATATTTTACAAGCAGCAAAAAATTATCAATATTTAATAAATAAAGGTTTTAAAGATCACAGAGTTTTTTATAATTATGGAATAGTTTTGAAAAATCTAGGAAAATTAAAAGAAGCAGCAATTTCATACCGTAAAGCGATTGAACTTAATCCTGATTTCGCTCAGGCTCATTCCAATCTAGGAAATATATTAAGAGATCTTGGCAACTTACAAGAAGCAGAATTCACTTATCGCAAAGCGATTGAACTCAATCCTAATTTCGCTCAGGCCCATTCTAATCTAGGAAATGTCTTAAGAGATCTTGGCAACTTACAAGAAGCAGAAATTTGGCATCGCAAAGCGATTGAGCTTAATCCTAATTTCGCTCAGGCCCATTCCAATCTAGGAAATGTCTTGAGAGATCTTGGTAACTTACAAGAAGCAGAAATTTGGCAACGCAAAGCGATTGAGCTTAATCCTAATTTCGCTCAGGCTCATTACAATCTAGGAAATGTCTTAAGAGATCTTGGCAACTTACAAGAAGCAGAATTATTTACTCGTAAAGCAATTGAACTTAATCCTGATTTTGCAGAGGCTCATTCCAGCTTGGGGAACATACTGAGAGATCTTGGCGACCTACAAGAAGCAGAAATATCAATACGTAAAGCAATTGAAATCCAACCTGATTTCGCAAATGCTCATTCAAACCTTGGACTCATATTAAAAGATCTCGGCAACCTGCAAGAAGCAGAATTCTCATACCGCAAAGCAATTAAAATCCAACCTGATTTCGCAGAAGCTCATTACAATCTAGGGAATATATTCCAAGATCTTGGTAATTTCGGTGATGCCATAAATCAATATAATCAAGCACTAAAATCGAATACTCAATTATCAACAGCAAAGACTGCTTTAATTAAAACCAAAGGCACTATATGCGACTGGAGTGATGAAAAGACTCATGATATATGGCTTAAATCAATTGGTATAAAAGGAAAATCTATTAACCCTTGGGGATTATTTTCATTAGAAGATAATCCTTTAAAGCATTTAAAAAGATCTGAAAGATTTTACAAAGAAAAATATACTCGACCAATAAAACCTATTAAATCTTCCAAAAAAAATATAATTCACATAGGTTATTTCTCTGCTGATTTCCGTAATCATCCTGTAATGCAATTAATCGCTCCTCTACTTGAGATGCATGATAAATCTAGGTTTAAAATTTATTTATACTCATTTACAAGAAAAGAAGATGAATATACTGAAAGAGCAAAAAAATCTGGATGCATATTTAGAAACATAACAAAATTAAATGATATCGAAGCGGTTGAATTAGCAAGAAATGATAAGTTAGATATTGCAGTAGATCTAATGGGATATACTCAACATAATAGAATGCCTATATTCTCATATAGGGTGGCGCCAATACAAATCAATTACATAGGTTTTCCTGGCTCTGTTGGCTCTGATACTATTGATTATATAATCGCTGATAAAATTATAATTCCTAAAGAGAATGAAAAGTTTTATTCCGAAAAAATAATAAGAATGTCAAATTGCTTTCAATGTAACGATAATAAAAAAGAAATTTCTAAAGAGTCTATATTCCGTAGAGATTTTAAACTTCCAGATCAAGGCTTTATATTTACTTGTTTTAATAACAATTATAAAATCACAAAGAAAGAATTTAATATATGGATGAACTTACTTACAAAAATTGAAGGAAGTGTTCTTTGGTTATATAAATCAAATCAATGGTCAATGAATAATTTATACAAGGAAGCAAGAAAACTAAAAGTAGATCCTGACAGATTAATATTCGCTGATAGTTTACCATTAGAGAAACATCTAGCTAGATACTCTCTCGGAGATTTGGCACTTGATACTTTTAATTGCAATGGAGGTACAACCACTTCCGATGCATTATGGGCTGGGTTACCTGTACTTACAAAGATAGGTCAAAGTTTTGCTGCAAGAGCATCTGCTAGCCTATTAACATCAATAGGACTAACCGAATTAATTACTTATAGTGAAAGTGAATACGAAGAAAAAGCTTTGCATATTGCTAACAACCCTGAACAAATTCTTAGATTAAAATCTAAATTGAATAAACTTAAAGAAACATCAACACTTTATAATACAGAATTATTTACTCAAGATCTTGAAAATATTTATCATAATCTAGTTCAAAAATCATTTTAGCCTGCACTATTAATTAATTTCCAGAAAAGTCAGCGTTAATAAAAGTTAAATAATTTAGATCGCTAAATTTACAAATAAATATTAACTTCAAATTTTTACTTCAAATGAAGTCAAGAAGCAAATAACCTTATGAAGCCAAAATGGCCTGAGGATTAAAGATTTTAACCTGATTTTCGTTGAGTACTCATTGGCAAGCTATTTCATTAAGTCATATAAAAACAATGAGGTCTACCTCATTAGACTAAGTCCTAATGGAGGGGAAAGGGACTGAGTTGTTTGTCCCATAACAAAAGTGATAAAATAAACTGATATTTAAAAAGTAAATATGCCCTCCACAGGCAAACTTAAAACTAATAAAAGATTTAAATGTTCATTTTGCGATAGCAATAATCTTTCTGATGTAATTAATTTCGGTGATGTTGCTTTAGCTGGTGCTTTTTTGGATTATAATGAAATAATAAATGAGAAAAAATATCCTCTAAATATTTGTTTTTGTCAACAGTGTTTTATGTTGCAGGTTGTGGATATAGTTAAGCCTGAAAAAATGTTCTCTAAATATTTCTATTCATCCTCAGCAATAAAAACTCTTAGAGATCATTTCAATCAATATGCTTTAGAAATATCATCTATTCCAGAAGATATTAGTACTTCTATTGTACTAGAACTTGGATGTAATGATGGTGTCTTATTGAAGCCTTTATTAGAACAAAATTTCTTTAAAGTTATTGGAGTAGATCCAGCCTCAAATATTATTAATAATATTAATAATGATAAGAATTTAGTTCTTTACAATGATTTCTTTACCAAAAAACTTGCTTCATCAATCGTTTATAAATATGGAAAGATAGATATAATTATGGCAAATAATGTATTTGCTCATATACCAACCATTAAGGATACAACTTCTGCTATTTATAATTCACTCTCAGATAATGGCATATTTATTTTTGAAGTTCACTATCTATCTAGCCTAATTGATGAATTACAGTATGATATGATTTACCATGAACATCTTTTTTATTATTCATTTCTATCAGCTAAAAATCATTTCTCTAGATTCAATATGAATATATATGATCTAAAGAAAATCGGAATTCATGGAGGCTCTATTAGATTTTATGTCTGCAAGAAAGGAAGTAAACTAGATCTACCAACAAGCAATGTTAAGAAATTAGAGCAAGATGAGTTGAATAAAAATTACAATAAATATAGTACATTCGTTAATTTTGCTGACAAGATAAATAGCTCTAGAAATAATTTAAATAAATTACTTATAGAGCTTAAAAGTAAAGGCAAATCAATAGCTGGTTATGGGGCATCAGGTAGGGCAAATACAATAATTCAGTTCTGTAATATTGATAAAAATATTCTAGATTATATGATTGATGATGCTCCCCACAAGCAAGGTCTTTATACTCCAGGATCTCATTTAAAGATCCATAATAGTTCTAAGCTATATTCAAAAAATCCACCAGATTATGTCCTCCTTTTTGCCTGGAGCTTTGCGGAAGAAATATTTGAAAAGAATTATAAATTCATAAATAGTGGTGGTAGATTTATCATACCTTTACCGAAGCTAAAGGTTTTCCCTTAGTTTTACTCTACCTACATCATTATGAAAATTATAAATTTAAGAGTGTCTGTCAACCTCGGTAAAATTAGACAGCATTAAACAAATTTTGCTTAGTCATTCGCTAAATATCCAACTATATGCCACCAAACTTTTAGACGTTAATGACTACATAAACAATAATTAGGCATAAGGAAAAGAAGTGACTACTCCCTTATCAACTTTTTCTTGCATCCATTTCTGCATATCTGAATTTTAAAAATAACCAAATCTTCACTGGTTAATATGCATTTAGGGAATACATATGCATAGATTTTATTGTATATATTTAATCTACTTGTTCCTCCTTGCTGTATAACATTAAGTAAAAAACAGCATTTGATGATAATTTTTGAATCCCTTGTTGAAAATTTATGAGTATTTTTTTCACTATTTGCAGATAATTTTAATTAAAATTAGCGATTAAGATATAATCAAAAAAGAGGTAAGAATCAATATCAAGTAGTGGATTTATTACCTGCTTTCTGTTAATGCCATTTCATAATTGCGTAATATTGTGCTCATTATTCTTTTATTAGCTTCTAGCATCCAATTCATTTTAATACTTCTATCGGTTTTCAGGGGCTTATCCCATGCATATTCTCTATAATCTAAGTTATGGCTTCAAATCATTAACATGAATATGATTCAATAAATATCAAGCAACATAAAAATTAAACTTCACTACCTAAAACGCCCTTATTTTCAATAGATTTATAGTAATCACTTCTCTTTAAAAGAGATTATCTACGGCCTATTTAATGAGCGCAATATATTTTCATAAAGTTCGTGAGAAGGATAGTATTATCAAAAAAGGAAAGAACCTGAAAGTTTAAAAAATGAAAGGTTTTGGAGAGCAGAAACAATCAAAAAAGAAAAGCGACAAGAATACCAAGCCCTCTATAGAACAAATAATAAATCAAGCCTTTAGGTTTCATGCACAAGGAAATATTTCAGCAGCAGCAAAAAATTATCAATATCTAATAAAGAACGGTTATAAAGATCATAGGGTTTTTTCTAATTATGGAATTATATTAAAAGGCCTGGGAAAATTAAAGGAAGCTGAGTTATATCAACGCAAAGCGATTCAACTTAAACCTGATTCCCCTGAGGCTCATTCCAATCTTGGAAACATATTAAAAGGGCTAGGCAAATTAAAGGAAGCTGAATTATATCAACGCAAAGCTATTCAACTTAAACCTGATTTCCCAGAGGCTCATTCCAATCTTGGAAACATATTGAAAGAGCTAGGCAATTTAAAAGAAGCAGAATTATATCAGCGTAAAGCAATTCAACTTAAACCTAATTACTCAGAAGCATATTATAATCTGGGAATTATTGTGAGTAATCTTGGTAATTTAAAAGAAGCTGAATTATATCAACGCAAAGCAATTGAAATAAATCCAAATTATTCTAAAGCTCATTCTAATCTAGGAATCATATTGAAAGACTTAGGCAATTTAAAAGAAGCTGAGTTATGTCAACGCAAAGCTATTCAACTTAAACCTGATTTCCCAGAGGCCCATTCTAATCTAGGAGTTATATTGAAAGAGCTAGGCAATTTAAAAGAAGCTGAATTATATCAACGCAAAGCTATTCAACTTAAACCTGATTTCCTAGAGGCCCATTCTAATCTAGGAGTTATATTGAAAGATCTAGGCAATTTAAAAGAAGCTGAATTATATCAACGCAAAGCTATTGAACTCAATCCTGATTTCTCAGAAGCTCATTCAAATCTAGGAGTCATTTTGAAAGACCTCGGAAAATTAAAAGAAGCTGAATTATTACAAAGAAAGGCTATTGAACTCAATCCTAATTTCTCGGAAGCATATTATAATCTGGGAATAATATTGAGTGATTTAGGTAAATTAAAAGAAGCAAAGAAAGCATACGAAAGCTCCTATGAAATAGATTCTAAACAAATTCACATTATTTCAAATATTATTTATATTTTATCTAAACTTTGCATGTGGGATGAAATAGAAAAGTATTCACCTTATTTAAATAAAATAGGGATAGAGGGTAAGGCTGTAGCACCCCTATCATTAATGTACATAGAAGATAATCCATTAAATCATTTAAAACGTGCCATTAAATTTTCTCAAGAGAATAGAAGTAAAGAACTGCCAGAAATAAATTGCCCGAAAAAAAATAAAATTAAAATAGGTTACTTCTCCTCCGATTTCAAAGATCATTCAATAACACATTTACTAATAAGGACATTAGAATTACATGATAAATCTAAATTTGAAATATATGCTTATAGTCTATCTGAAATTAAAGATGCTTACACAATAAGAGTAAAAGAAGCTGTTTCTATTTTTAAAGACGTGAGTAATCTATCAGAAATTGAAATAGTCAAAGTCGTAAGAAATGATCAAATAGATATAGCTATAGATCTTAATGGTTATACAAAATCAAGTAGAAGTTCTATTTTCTTTCATAAAGTTGCTCCTATTCAAATAAACTATCTTGGTTATCCTGGATCTATGGGCTCTAAATCCTATGATTACATTCTTGCCGATAAAGTATTAATTCCTGAAGAAAATAAGAAATTTTATATTGAGAAGGTCTTATATCATCCCAATTGTCACCTCCCTTTTGACGATAAGAAATTCATATCGGAGAAGAAATTCCAAAGAGAAGAATTAGGTCTTCCCTTAAAGGGGTTCGTTTTCACTTGCTTCAATGGGATTTATAAGATTAATAAAAAAGAATTTATTATTTGGATGAAGTTATTAAAGAAAGTAGAAGGCAGTGTTTTATGGCTAATAAAACCTCATCAAGAAGCAATAAATAATATTCATTTAGAGCTAAGAAAGAATCAGCTATCTGAAGAAAGAGTAATCTTTGCTGAAAGAGTGGGAATTGATGATCATTTTTCAAGACACTCTTGTGCTGATTTATTTTTAGATACATTCAATTATAACGCTGCAACTATGGCACAAATTGCATTATCATGTGGATTGCCAATTATCACATTATTAGGAAAGAGTTGCTCTGCAAGAATTGCAGGTAGTATTTTAAATTCATGTGATTTAAACGAATTAATAACATATAATACAACGGAATATGAGGAATTAGCATATAAACTTGCAACTAATAAAGAAAAATTTGATCAGATCAAAGAAAAGATAAGAAATAAAAGAAATTGCACATTTTTTGATTCATCTAAATACACTAAGGATTTAGAAAATATTTACATTAATCTAACTAAATAGATAACGTGTAATATCTCTAATTATATATTATAATAACTATTGAAAAATTAAGGCATAAAAACAACCTATATAGAAATGAAATCCAAAGAATCCTTAATTGTTGTTACGGGAGCTACAGGATGGGTAGGAAGAAATATCATGAATATATTACAAAAGAAAATAGCGTACAATAAATTCAACTCTAATGTAGTTGCTTTAGCTAGCAAAGAAAAGGTCATACAATCCACAGGATATAGTAAAAAGAATAGAATAGAAATTAAAGTAAAAAATTTAAGTATTTTTCCTAAATTATGTAAAGAGACTAATAAAATCCTCTTAATTCATTCAGCATTTGTGACAAGAAATTATATTAAAAGTACGAATTTGGATAAATATATTAACACTAATAAATTCATAACAAAAACAATTTCCGATGGACTTAATCTTTGCAAAGATCATAAAGTTGTTGAAATTTCATCTGGAGCAGCATCCGCATTTGATTGTTCTTATGAGAAATCCAACGATCCAAATTTAATATCAAAAGATCCTTATGCTTATTTAAAAAAAGCGGAAGAAGTGGAAATTTCTAAGTTTGGTAATTCTCTTATACTTAGAATTTATGCACTCTCTGGTGCTTATGTTAGGAATCCATCCATTTACGCCCTTGGTAGTTTCCTTTTAAAGGCAATAAAAGGAGAATCATTCAAAATTGATTCGATCAGACCTGTCTATAGAAGTTATGGCCATGCAAAAAATATTTCAGAATTAGCTTGCAGTTGGTTGCTATCCAATGATAGATCAATGAATCAAATTATAAATACAGTTAGTCATACAACAGATTTAATCTCCCTTGCAAAATTAATAACAGATCAATTTCACTTGCCAGAGGCAACTCATCAAATAGACTTCAATAAAAATCCAGATAGTTATATTTCTTCGCAAGATCAATTCATAAATTTACTAAAAAAGTATAATATTAAAGCTACATGTTTTAGAGAGCAAATTCTAGATACAGCAAATTATTTAAAATCAAATAGAGAATAAAAAACAATTTTATTTTTCAAAATTAGAATAATTAATTTATATCTATCTTGATGAATGTTTCAAGATTAGATCATCTATATTCTCTTTTAAGAGGTTGAAATTAAATTTCAATTGATCTTCTTTATTGATATCATAACCAATTAGACTCTTATATTTAATTTGATCAATATTACATTTAGAAATCACATCCATAACTAAACATGCTAAATCATTGATTTTAATCCCAATACTTGGTGGACGCAGGTAGGATACATTTTTATCGCCTTTTTTCTCGCCATAATCATTAATTATATCTCGAAGGTAATTAACTAAAACTTGTTGATGAGTCAACCATACATATGATGAACCTTTCCTAGGTATTATCCTTCCATTTGACAAACCTTGTTTTACAAATGCATTTAGGACCCAAGGACTATTATTATCATCTTCAAATCCATAAACTGCAGGTAATCTAATTATTTTTGTGAATAATGCATGCTTAAAAGCAAAAGCTGAAATGATGCTTTCTTGATGAAGACGGCTAATCATATAGGCTCGTCTATAACTATCTTCTCCTTCACAAATTTCATGTAGGCTTTTTTTACTTTCAATCAGATCACAAAGCTGTGAACTAAAATGAATTAACTTTGAATTTTTATAAATATGTATATCTGATTCAGTAATATTTTTAATTGATTGATGTTGAATTTCTATGGAATCTAATGGTCTAGATATCCAATGAATTCTACTATTAACTCCTCGTAAATTTATAATTAAATGTCTATCATCTTTTTTTATTTCATTATTATAAACCAAATTAGATATTTTAAAATTGGAGTAATTTCTATAACTTATTAATACTTTACAGTCTACACCTCTATTTTCTTTATTAAATTTAACGGCTTTATTTCCATCGCAATAAACCCAGATATTAGAAAATTTATTTATTGGTTTGTATTTTAATGAATTGACAAGTTTGTTTCCAATTCTTCCTGTACCGCCAAGTAAATGTATATGAGTATTCACGATTTCTTCTCCTTATTACTTAGTTCAGCAGCTATTGAAATAATTTGATCTTCTTGCCCTGCTACTATATCCAACTCTCCCAATCTCTTTACTAGTTCAATCTCTTCAATATTGTATTCTTCTGCTACTTCTATTATTTTTTTCTTATAGCCAGAAAATAAACCATAAAATCCTGTAGATGTTGAGAGTGAGTCTACTTGAGGAAGACTTTCTGGAAAATTAGATTCTATCAAAGTAGATAATTTAATTAACTCTTCAAATGACATACCAGTATCAATTCCATCTTTCTCTAAGATAGCTACTATTGCCTCAATAGATAAATTCCCAGCACCTGCACCATATCCTCTAGAACATACATCAACAGAAGAACATCCATTAGAAAGTGCAGATAAAGAATTTGCTAATGCTGCATGCAAATTATTATGTGTATGTATACCTAAGGGGATTTTTATAACAGATAAAACTTCAATACAAATTTTTTTTACCATGCTGGGAGTAAGAGAACCGGCTGAATCTAGAAAAACAATTCGAGAAGCACCGTAACTTTGCATTTTCTCTGCCTCTCTTGCGAGGTGATCTGGTCTAATCATGTGCGACATCATCAATAATCCCCAAACTTCACAGCCACAATTTGCAGCATATTCAATATATGTTTCTGTAGTATCAGCCTCAGAGCAATGGGAACCAACTCTTATTATTGAGACTCCTTTATTAACAATATTTTTTATATCTGAAAATTTAGCTAATCCTGGAATTACATGGGTCCCAAACTTGATATCTTTATTGCCATTAATATATTTTTCTAATGATCTAAAAATATCAGGATCTTTTAACTTTCCAATTTGTAAGCTGCTTCCTCCTAAACCATTACCATGACCAATCTCTATAAACTTCAAGCCAGATTTATGTGCTTGTTCAATATACTTAGAACAAAAACCCGAGGTAAAGGAATGATTATTTGCATGTGAACCATCTCTTAATGTCACATCATAGAAAATCGGAAGTTTCATAAATTTTTAATTACATTCAAAGCTGCGCAATTAATTATCTCTAGATTTCCTGCATACTCTGGTAAGTAATCTCCGCTTCCACTTACCTCTATCTGAGACAAAGTTTTATCTCCAATTGTTTTTAAAGTAATTATATTTTTATAACCTTTAACATATTCCCTAGTTTTATCAGACATTAATCTAATGTTATCAACTGTATCATCATAATTAATTATCTCCTTACTTTCTACAAAAACACTTGTTTTCATTGTTATGGGTGGAAGCGCAGGACTAATATTTATAATAACTTTGACATTCTTTATTCCTGTAAAATTAGTTATTGCATTTTCTGTCGCTGTAATATACTCAGAAATATTTATTCTTGTACCTACTCCTGTTGAAATAGAAGAAATAGTAGAAACAATTTCAATATAACTTAAATTGCAATTTGACGACTTCAAAGCAAAGCAAATCGGAATAGATGCCTGACCTCCGCAAGATATCATATTTATATTATCTTTTTTAAGACATTCATCAAGATTAATAGCAGGACAACAAGATATACCAAGATTCGCTGGAGTCATGTCAACAATTAAAATCTTATTCTTTTTTGCTACTTCATAATGGTATTTATGGTAAATAGAGCTTGTTGCATCAACAATAACATCTGGCTTTTGATGGTGATTAATTATCCCATCTATACTTCTATCTGTAGTGTGCACTCCCAAACCAGATGCAAAACTAAGTCCCTTTGAATTATTGTGTCTCCCACTAAAAGAAACCACTTCTATCTGTTTCTCTTTCAAGCATTTTACAAGGAGATCACAACCGATATTCCCTGTTCCAAGTATCGCAACTTTTTTACTCAAATCACTTCTCCAATGTGAATTTTAAATCTATTAAATATAGACAATAGAACTACTGCATAATCTATGTTCTAATCATACTTAACACATGATCGGGGTAGTAATTTATTACAAATATAAATCAATAATATGATATTGAAAGAATAATTAATTGTAAATAAACTTGCTGTTCAACCAAAATCATTATGTATCTTAGTCCAATAAAGCTATCATTAAATAGAATTAATTTCAATAATCCAGCAGATTAAGGATGAATGATGTTTTAGTTTCTGATTTTATCGCTGATCAGCTTGTTGCTTTTGGCGTGAAGTACGTATTTGGGATAATTGGATCTGCAAATGCATATTTATTTGACTCGATTTACAGAAATAAAAAGCTAGAACTTGTTTGTCTTCACCATGAACAAGCATGTGTGATGGCAGCTCATGGTTATTATATGCAGTCTGGAGAAATGGCAGTTGTGTTAGTGACAGCAGGTGCAGGAACAACAAATGCGCTTACAGGTGTAATGGGAGCTTGGGCTGATAGTGTCCCGATTTTGATAATTTCTGGCCAAGAATCTACTCAGCAATTCAGAAATAACAATATATGCAGAATGATAGGAATACAAGGAGTATTTACTGAATCAATTTACTCAAGTTGTACGAAAAAAGTGGTTACTTGTATGTCTGCAGTGGAGGCAATTAATGAGCTTGATATTTGCTTACATTTAGCCAAGGACGCAAGACAAGGACCCTGTCTTATTGACTTGCCCATGGATATTCAGTCAGAAAAGATGAATAATATTGATTTAAACAAAACGAGAAAAATAAGCGACAAAAAGTCTTCATTTAAAATAAATAATATCAATTCGTTGTTACTTAATAAGTTAATTGAAAAAATCAATATTTCTTCTAGACCATTATTATGGCTTGGCAATGGACTACGTTCTAGTGATAAAATTGAATTAGAAACTATTTTAAAAGATTTATCTATACCTTACTTAACTTCTTGGACAGCTAATGATATTTTTAAGCCTATAGAAGAGCTCTATGCTGGCCATGCTGGTACATATGGAAGCAGAGCAGGAAATATTATCTTACAGTCTTGTGATTTGTTGATCACAATTGGCACTCGTCTTTCTGTACCTCAAATAGGATATAGGCATGATGAAATAGCAAGAGAAGCTGATATCTTTGTTATTGAAATTGATACTCTTGAGTTGAAAAAGTTAGGTCCTAGATTCAAAAAACTAAATTCTGATTCTTTTCTAACTTTAAAAGAAATCCATAAATTAATAAAACCAAATTTTGTTATAAAAAAAGAATGGCTTACACATATAAAGGAAGTTAAGAAGTCTCTTCCTTTACTAGAGTCATGCCATTTAGATAATGATAAAAATTTTGTAAATTCATATCACTTGATTTCGGAATTAGGATCCAAAGCCAAGGAGAATACAACCTTTGTTACTGACATGGGAACAGCACTTATCAGTGGATTTCAAATATTAAAAACAAAAGATGAGCAAAAATTGTTTAGCAGTCAAGGGCTTGGTGAAATGGGTTATGGATTACCCGGAGCAATAGGAGCTTGGTTTGCTGATCAAACTAGAGATATTATCTGTTTAAATTGTGACGGAGGGTTAATGATGAATCTTCAGGAATTGCATTCAGTTATTAGTAACAATATACCAATGAAAATAATCATATTTAATAACGATGGTTATTTAATGATAAAACATACTCAAAATGCAATATTAAAAGGAAGAAGAGCAGGCACAGACAAGAGCAGTGGTTTGAGTTGTCCAGATTATAGTAAATTAGTAAAATCGCTTGGATTTACTTATTTAAGAATTAGTGAACCAAATCATATTAATAGGACAATTTCAGAATTCCTAGACAATTCTGATCCTATTGTTTTGGAAGTATTTATGCCAAAGGAACAGAAACTAGTCCCTAAATCAGCAGTTTCTATAACATCAGATGGAAGACTTACATCTTTACCATTAGAAGATCTTAGTCCTCTAATTAGTTTGTCTGAATTAAAGAAATTATTATTAGTCAACTTACATGATAATTCCTACAAGGCCAAGAGAGAGAATTATCAAATAAATTAAAAGCCAATAAGATATCTAAATTAGATAATAAAGGGGTCACAACCTAGAGATATAATTTATACTTAATATACTTGTAAGAAAATGGAGTTAATATTCAATCATGGAAACAGAATTAGGTTCAAAATGCCATGTATTTATTTAAAATTTTAATTAATAAATATTAAATAGATTTTGTACACCAATCAATATTATCCAAGTACCATTTCACGGTTGATGACATAGCATTCGAAAAACTATAATTGGGAGACCAATTCAACTCTTGTCTTATCTTATTATTATCAATAGCGTACCTTCTATCATGACCCTTACGGTCGTTTACAAAAATCTTGAATCTGTTATGAGGAGCATTTGATTTATTATGACAGTCTAATAATTGACAAATAATTTCTACAATCTCTTCATTGCTTTTTTCCTGACTTCCTCCAATACAGTATGAATCTCCTACTCTGCCATTTATAGCTATTTTTATTAAGGCATCTATATGATCTTCTACATAAATCCAATCACGAATATTTTTACCATCGCCATATATTGGAATAGGTTTTTTTGATATAGCATTCATAATAATTACAGGAATTAATTTCTCTGGTAATTGCCATGCTCCAAAGTTATTACTTGAGTTAGTTATTATTGAAGGTAATCCATATGTTAGGAACCAAGATTTAACTAAATGATCACTAGCCGCCTTTGTTGCTGAGTATGGACTACTTGGATTATATGGACTGTCCTCAGAGAAAAGGCCTTTAGGGCCCAGTGAACCAAAAACCTCATCGGTACTAATATGAATAAACCTAAAACAATCTTTTCTAGAAGATGTAAGTGATTTCCAATGATTAACTACAGACTCCAATAAATTAAATGTGCCTATTATGTTAGTTTCTAAGAATATTCGTGGACCTACGATAGATCTATCAACATGAGTTTCTGCTGCTAAATGAAAAATAATATCTGGGTCAATGTAATCAATAGCATTTTTGGTATCTTCATGATTTACCAAGTCAATATTTATTAATTGATATCTATTAAGATCTAATTCATTATTAACAACATCTAAGTTACTCGCATAGCCTAATTTATCTAAATTAAATATCTTATGAGGAGTATCTTTAAGTAATCTTCTTACTAATGTTCCTCCTATAAAACCAGAACCACCAGTAACGAGAACTCTATTTATAGGTTTCGGAAAAGTAATCATAATTCTTAGCTGATTTTCTTAAATAACATAAAATTGTAGAGAAAAGATCATCTGGGATATTTATTTTTTAATAACTTTAATAGATATTGCCCGTACCCACTAGCACTTAACTCACGGGCTAAAGTTTCTAATTGCTCATCGTTAATCCAACCTTGTCGCCATGCTACTTCTTCTGGGCAACCTATTTTCAATCCTTGCCTTTGCTCCAGAGTTCGAATATAAAAGGATGCTTCCTGAAGTGAATCAATTGTTCCCGTATCCAGCCATGCCATTCCTCTTCCCATTATCTCTACATTAAGAAGTTTATCTTTTAAATATTTTCTATTTAAATCAGTAACTTCAATTTCTCCTCGCGAGGAAATTGGTATTTCTTTTATTCTTTGAAAAACAGTATTGTCATAGAAATATATTCCTGTAATAGCATATTGACTTGATGGGAATTGTGGTTTTTCTTCAATATCAATAACATTATCAAATTTATCAAACTTTACAATACCATATTCTTTAGGATCTCTAACTGGATACGCAAAAACAGTACATCCTTTTACAATAGATTCTGCAGAGCGTACTAGATTTACAAATTCATTACCGTGAAAAATATTATCTCCAAGTGCAACAGTCACATTACATTTATCAACAAATGTTTCACCCAATGAAATTGCATGTGCTACACCCTTTGGCTTTTCCTGAATTTCATAGCTAATTGATATCCCCCATTGATTTCCATCACCTAAAAGATATTTAAATAAATTGAAATTGGTTGAATCACAAATAATTAAAATCTCCTTAATTCCGCAGAGCATTAAATTTGTGATCGGGTAATAAATCATTGGTTTATCATAAACAGGCATCAACTGTTTACTTAATGAATTAGTAAGAGGGGCTAATCTTCTACCTTTTCCACCTGCAAGTAATATTCCTTTCCGCTTCGATGAATAATGAAAATCCATTAGATATATTTAATCTGATCAGATTTTAAGGTATAGACTTATGAAATTTTTATTATTCAGCATATTAAAAATAATCTTCATAGAACTAAATCGTTAAAAGGTAAATCTCTTTTTATTAATTAGAAAATAAATATTCAGCTTCAAATACTTTATCCACTATATAATTCAGATTGTCTTGACTCTGTCTATTATGAATCCCCAGTAATATTCCAGATCTCATTATATTATCACTTACTTCAAATGTACCGTATTTATCCCACTTGAATTTCATAGCGACAGGTTGTTTCATAATATTTCCCGAAAAGATTGTCCTAGTCTGAATACCTTCTTTTTCTAAGAAGATCTGAATTTCTTTTCTTTTTGAGGCTAACTTATTTTTTAGAATCAATGGGAATGCTAACCAGCCCGTACTAACATTTTCATACGATCTTGGGACATAAAAGTTAGAAGAAAAAGAAAATTGATCACTTAGAAAATTAAAGTTTTTCGATCTTTTTAAAATATTTTCTTTTAACTTTTTGAGTTGAACTAGTGCGAAAGCTGCAGATATTTCAGAAGGTATAAAATTATACCCAATCTCATCAAATACATATTTATCATCGTAATCAAAGCCATCGATTTTCGCAGAGAATCTTCTTTCATAGTCTTCCGTTTCTCCATATAAAGATGATCGTCTTCCCCACCCTCTTAGAGAAAGTCCAAAATTATATTCCTCTAAATTGGAAAAAGAAGCCATCCCACCAAACCCCGCACCAGTAATGACATGGGATGCATAAAAACTAGTTGTTGTAATATCAGACCAATTTTCAAGTTTAGACTTATATGTATACCCAATAGTATCAGCAGAATCTTCTACAATTCTAAGATTATTCTCCTTTGCAAAGTTATATATATCATTCCAATTAGCTATATTGCCAATTAGATTAGGTACACAAATTGCTGATACATTATCTAAATCCATTTCCTTTAGTCTAGATGTATTTATTTGCAATGTTTCTTGCTCTACGTCGACAAAATAAGGTATTAATTTGCTCTGAACAATTGGTGCAATTGTAGTTGAGAAAGTCAGAGAAGGAGTTATAACTTTACTACCTTTTTTCAGTTTAAGAGATGAAAAGGCAATAAGATTAGCAGATGAGCCACTATTTACCATTAGTCCATAATTTTTATTGAATATTTTTGAAACTTTTTGCTCTAATATCTTAACTCTCTTTCCTCCCATTAAAGAAAGACGATCGTTTTTTAAAACATCTATTACCGCATCTATTTCATCCTGAGAATAATCAGCTTCAGCATAAAAAACTTTTTTAATAGAATTATTAGATTTAAATTTATTATTCACGTTATTTTATCTATTTAATTACCAAAATAATACTTATTCCTCTCAAAAAAGAAATATAAAAAGAGAAAACCATGTTTTTCATTTGTAATTATTCTTAAGTAAGCTCGAAATCAATATATCATGTCTTTTCATAAAATACTCTGAGCTCAATAACTAGCACCAGTGTTTCTTTTTTACATAAATTACTGGATTTTGATAACTCGATATTTCATTAGAGGACTCAGCTTCTAAGCCAGCCAGTTAAATTACTTGTCTTGCATACGTGGAACGCCACTTGATTGATTATTTAGCAGCCCTTTTTTCATCAGCTTGTCAAGATTGGTGAGTGGTTTTGCTCCCATTTTGTGCTGTTTAATATTTATCTCTTTAAAGTCGTTAACAATCAAGTTCATTGCTTTGGATAAAATTCAAAGGGTTTCTCCTCTGCTTACCTCATATTATTTCCTTCACTCATCTCTCTACATCTTTGAAGCTATGGACTTGAATAAGCAAGTCGGAAGGAAACCCTAGCATTAATTCCTATCGATTTCATCCAAACTACCTACTATATTTTCCAAAAAAGAGCACCTAATAGAGGCTCCTTATGAAATCTTCGTTCTAATGCAAAAGAAGTAGAAACAGTACAAACATTGACATAACAAGCATTGGTAAATTTCCCATACTATTATTTCCGAATAAAAAGAGGTTTCACGCTAGGGAGCGTCGAGGAAAACTATCAAACGTCTTTATTAAAAATGAGTCTAAACAAATTATTTTCCATCACAGAGAAATCCCCTCTTGATTATTTGCAGCGCGTCAATTTATTCTAAAAGTTAACACTTGGCTGGAAGTTATAATCACAATTAATAGATCCTTTGTAAAACAGCTAAAGGTGACTAAGGAAAAAAGAAGCCATAAGCAAGCAGGCTCTGAAATTAAAACATTCGCAGTTCCATTTGATTTACAAGAACAAAAAGAAAATATTTCTATTTCTAGTAATAAAAATATAGAAAATACTCAAAAACAAATCATTAATCAAGCATTCAAGTTTCACTCACAAGGAAATATTTCAGAAGCAGCTAGATATTATCAACATTTCATAAATCAGGGTTTCAAAGATCACAGAGTTTTTTCTAATTATGGAATAATTTTAGAAGCTCAAGGTAAACGAAAAGAAGCAGAACATTCATATCGCAAAGCAATTGAATTTAAACCTGATTACGCTACTGCTCATTTAAATCTAGGAAATATATTAAAAGATCTTGGTAAACTAAAGGAAGCAGAGTTATCACTACTCAAAGCTATTGAATTAAATCCTAATTTTGCAGAGGCTCATTCCAATTTAGGGATCCTTTTAAAAGATCTTGGTAAACTAAAAGAAGCTGAAAGATTAACTCGTAAGGCAATTCAAATTAATCCTGACTTCTGTGAGGGCCATTCCAATTTAGGGATCATTTTAAATCATCTTGGCAGAATAAAAGAAGCTGAAAAATCAACTCGTAAGGCAATTCAAATTAATCCTGATTATGAAATAGCTCATTCCAATCTGGGCAGTATATTGATAGATATGGGAAAATTAGAAGAAGCACAATTATCACTACAAAAAGCAATTCAGATTAATCCTTATTTAGCGAAACCACACTGTACCTTATCAATACTTAATCCTTCCACTGATAACAAGAAATGGCAAGATATTCTCTTCTCTGAAAGAATCTTGCATAATCAACAAAAAAAAGATCTAGTTGATATTTTCTTCGCAAGAGCATATGTCTCAGAAGAAAAATGCGATTTCTCACAAGCTTCTGATTTCCTAAAAAAAGCCAATAATATTAATCGTAAAATATATGGTTCAAATTATTCAGCTATCAAGTTAAAAATAAAAGATTTCTATAAAGATTGGAAAGAGAGTAAAAATGATTTAAATAATAAAACAAATCTTCCAATTCCAATCTTTATAGTCGGAATGCCAAGGTCTGGTAAAACAATTACCGAGTCAATACTTGCCTGCAATAATACATTAATAAAATGCGGAGAGACTCCAGCACTTGAAAAAGCTATAAAAAAATATCTTAGCGCCGAGGAGAATTCACTTAACCCAAGCTTATATGAATTCTATATTAAAAATCTCGAATTAGAACATTTTGGAAAATCATATATATGTACAACTACCCCAATGAATCTGATTTATACTGGATTAATAGCTAGCCAAATAGCAACAGCTAAGATTATTTATTGTTATAGAAATCCTTTGGATAATATCAAAGAAATTTATAAAAAGAATATGGGAAATAAACATACTTATTCATGTTCTATCATTGAATCAACAAATCTTTGGTTGGAGGTTGATTCTTTAATGGAAAAATATAGAAAAACATATAGCTCTAAAATATATTTTCTAAATTATGATAATCTAGTCACTAATACTGAAGAAGAAATAAAAAATCTTCTTTGCTGGTTAGGTTGGAAAAATAATGATAAATATTTAAAGCCTAGTCTAGATCCAAAAACAAGAAAAATATCTAGTCGAGTAAATTCAAAAATAATTAATAAGAATGAGCTATCTAGCTGGGATAATTATCAAGATTTATTGAAGCCAGCAATTGAAATAATCAATAGAAGTGCAAAATTTAAAGATATCATCAAATAATATTTGGCAGAGATTAATCTGAAAAAATAAATATATTAATCAGAAATATTTTAAAAAGATAAGAAGTAAATAAACTGAGTTAACTATCGGAAAGGAGAGTAGTGCCCTAAAAACTTAAAAATGATCTCCAAATTTTGGTGTATAAAACTAAAACTTGAGTACATACTGATATATACTACGAGATTGTTACATTATGAATCAGCCTATAATCCATCATATGGAATTATTTGTCTTGAACATAGCGCAAACCCAATTGGTTGAATTTTTAGCAAACCTTTTTTACATCGCCCTTTGATAATTCATACATAGCCATACCAACATTTGTGGCAGCTGAATATTGATCACCTCAAAAACTTAAACAAGCAAGTCCATTTCCTTTGCATTAATTCTTTAAGTTTCTCTTCTACTTATTTCATACTCTTTGAGCAATCGATTCGATTCGATGATGCGAGTTATAATCACAATTAATAGATCCTTTGTAAAACAGCTAAAGGTGACTAAGGAAAAAAGAAGCCATAAGCAAGCAGGCTCTGAAATTAAAACATTCGCAGTTCCATTTGATTTACAAGAACAAAAAGAAAATATTTCTATTTCTAGTAATAAAAATATAGAAAATACTCAAAAACAAATCATTAATCAAGCATTCAAGTTTCACTCACAAGGAAATATTTCAGAAGCAGCTAGATATTATCAACATTTCATAAATCAGGGTTTCAAAGATCACAGAGTTTTTTCTAATTATGGAATAATTTTAGAAGCTCAAGGTAAACGAAAAGAAGCAGAACATTCATATCGCAAAGCAATTGAATTTAAACCTGATTACGCTACTGCTCATTTAAATCTAGGAAATATATTAAAAGATCTTGGTAAATCAAAGGAAGCAGAGTTATCACTACTCAAAGCTATTGAATTAAATCCTAATTTTGCAGAGGCTCATTCCAATTTAGGGATCCTTTTAAAAGATCTTGGGAATTTGAAAGAAGCAGAATTATCAATAAGAAAATCAATTGAACTTAACCCTAATTGTGCAATTTCTCTGAATAACCTAGGAAGCCTATTAAAAGATCTTGGGAATTTAAAAGAAGCAGAGTTATTAATAAGGAAAGCGATTTTACTGAAATCTGATCTCGCAGAAGCCCATTCCAATCTAGGCGGCATATTTAAAAGTCTTGGCAATTTGAAAGAGGCCGAGATATCAACTCGCAAAGCTATTGAACTTAATCCTGAATTCGCTGTAGCTCATTCTAATCTTGCAAATATATTAAAAGATCTTGGCAATTTAAAAGAAGCTAAATCTTCAAGATTAAAGGCTTTTGAAATAAACCCAAAATTAGAAAAGAATACTTTTGCGTTGGCCGAACAATTTTATGCTGAAAAAAATTATGAGTCAGCAATCCATTATCTTAAATTTAATAATCATAATCGTTCTCAAAGTTTATATCTAAGCTGTTTATTATGTCTTGATAGGAAAAAAGAGTTTGATCAGAAATATCTTGAAATGACCAAACAGGGAATTTGTAATGCCGAGATTGGAGGTGTAGTTGAACACGCCAATATTATTTACGAAGCCAATTATAATTCGCCATTCTGTAATAATGCCCTAAATTATGTACACTGGGACAAGATAAATGAAAAATCATTTTCAATTGAATACTTAAACCAATTGATTAGTTATCTAAAAGACAACAAATATGAAAATAGGTCTCAGGGTCTTTTAAAAGAAGGGATTCAAACATCAGGTAATTTATTTTCGTTAGACTTTCCATTTATAGTCTCCATTAAAAAAGCATTAGAACTTAAGATTGAGATTTATAAGAATAAGTTTAAAGATAGTGGTCAAGGTTTAATAAATAATTGGCCAAAAGATTATGAACTGCGTTCATGGATGATTAGTATGAAAACTGGTGGTTTCCTGAAGAGCCACAATCATGAATATGGATGGATTACTGGTAGTTTTTATCTCCAGATACCAAAATATAAGGATCATGATAATGAATCAGGTAATATAGCTTTTAGCTATAAAGGTCCCAGATATCCTAATAAAGATAAGAATTTCAATTTAACTATAAAGAAAGTAGAAACTAGAGATATTTGTATATTCCCTTCCTCTTTATTTCACCATACAATTCCTTTTGAAAGCTCTGAAGAGCGTATATGTTTCGTTTTTGACTTAGTACAGAAATAATAATATTAGACTTTGTTCTAATAAATAATAGATTCAAAACATTCATCTTAAGCTGCTGCCAGAATATATAGATATAAATGAGAGCTCAATCCTTAAGAGATGTTGATACTATGAAGTAGAAGCTATAATGAATGGATAAAAGTTAGGAAATAAGAATTAGAAAGACATTGATATCAAACTCTTTTGCATATTCTTAACTCTCAAAACTGTAAAATAAAATCACTTGTAGAAATATTTGTTGAGATTTGAAAAATGACATCTGATATGTTCAAACAAGACAGAAGCTTGAGGTAAATGAGAAAATAGTTCTTTTATCAATCAATTAATCATTTATCTATCTATAAGAATTAAATAAGAATAATCTCAGAAAGACTTTCAAATAGTACTATAATGAGTTGTAGAATCAATGAAATTAGAAGTTCGTAGAAGATGGTTGAATCTAGTGATAAAGATCAAGGGAAAAAGAAAATCGCTAAAGTTAAAACATTCCCTATTCCATTTATTTCAAAAGAAATTAAAGAGACTATTTCTACTCCTCTCAATACCCCCACGAAACAAACTAAAGAGCAAACAATTAATCAAGCATTTAAATTTCATTCTCAAGGGAACGTCAGAGAAGCAGCAAAATATTATCAACACTGCATAAATCAAGGTTTTAATGACACCAATGTTTTTTTGAATTATGGAATAATATTAAAAGATATAGGTAAATTTAAAGAAGCTGAAATTTTATTTAGAAAAGCAATTGAATTTAATCCTATTTCTGCTGAGGCACATTCAAACCTTGGAAATCTTATGATAGATCTTGATAAACTAGAAGAAGCAGAAATATCAACTCGAAAAGCTATTGAAATTAAGCCTAATTTCTCGGAAGCTTTTTCTAATCTGGGAAATATATTAAAAAGGATGGGTAAACTAAAAGAAGCCGAGATAGCAACTTGTAAATCTATTGAAATTAGTCCTAATTCCTCTCTGAATTATCTAAATCTTGGAGTGATATTAAAAGATTTAGGTAAACTCAAAGAAGCAGAAATATCTACTCGTAAATCTATAAAAATTAATCCTAATTTTTTACAGGCCTACTTACATCTTGGAAATATATTACACGAATCTGGAGATCTAAAAGAAGCAGAAATATGTATTCGTAAAGCTATAGAAATCAATCCTAATTCCTCTCAAGCTTTTTTAAATCTTGGGTCCATATTAAAATGTTATCCAAATATTGAAAAATTAAAAGAAGCCGAAATAGCTACTTCCAAGTCTATTGAAATTAATCCCAATTCCTCAGAAGCATATTTAAACCTTGGAAGTATACTTAAAGAAGAAGGGCAATTTGATGAGTCTGAAAATTCTACTAGAAAAGCTATTCAAATTAGACCAAATAATCCTCAGGCTTTTTTCAATCTAGGATTACTAAAGCTACTTCAAGAAGATTATTCTACTGGTCTTAAATACTATGAATTCAGGTGGAAAAAGCAACCAGCACCATCTCTATATGGGTCACCAAAAATCAAAAGAAATAAAACAAATGAATTCAAAAAAGGAATAAAGCTATTAGTTATTAGTGAACAAGCTGCAGGTGACATAATCTTCTATATGCGTTATGTATTGGCTTTGAAAAAACAAAAATTAAATGTTTCATTTTGTGCTCCCAAAAAATTACATAGCTTGATTAAGGATTCGGAAATTGACTCAAATCCCATTGCACCTGAAGAATGTAGTTTAATTAATGAAGGTGAGTGGATTCCATTACAGTCTTTACTTAGATATTTCTGCGTTAATCCTAATAATCCAATTATTAATAATGTATATATTAAATCAAAAGAATCACTTAAATTAAAATGGCATAATATTTTATCTAAAGAGAAAAAGCCAATTATTGGTATTAACTGGCAAGGGAACAAAGAATTTGAGCAAAACTCATACCCTGGACGTTCAATAGCTTTAGAAAAATTCTCAATAATTCTTGAGAAAAATGATGTTAGTTTCGTATCTTTCCAAAAGGGTTATGGGTCTGAGCAAAAAGAAAAATGTCATTTCAAAGATCATTTTGTTAAATGTCAGGATAAGATTGATGAAATATGGGACTATTCAGAGACTGCTGCAATAATAGATAATTGTGATTTAATAATTACTATTGACTGTAGTATTGCCCCACTAGCAGCTGGAATGGGGAAAGAGGTTTGGCTAATGCTAAAAAAAATACCTTTTTGGACATGGGGCTTAGAAGGTGAAAGAACATTCTGGTTCCCAACAATGAGGTTATTTCGACAGAAAGGATTCTCAAATTGGGATGAGGTGATGGAGAGAATATCTATAGAATTAAATAAATTTATTAAAAATAAAAATGAATCCTAAGGAAGTTTAATTATTTCAGCCTTTTCCTCAGAATAAATAATATAAAAAATTACTATGTTAAACAACAAATAAACAAAGAATTAAAGATGAAAAGATTGATAATAATAATAAAGAGCTTACTCCAATCGTATTGTAGAAATAAATAAAAAACATATACATATCATTTTATTGAAAAATCATATCCAGACTATAGAAAACTAGTTGAGGACTAATAAAAATCTAATCAATTTTTATAATCTTACATATCTAAGATGATCTCATAAGATTAATTAAAAATATACGAATAAAAAAGTCACTTTGATCTTATAGTAAAAATAATTTTAATTGATTAGAAAGAAATCTTTGATAGTATTCAGGAATGGAACAGTCCTCATCAGTAAAGCGCAAGAAGGTCGAAATATTAAGACCTCAATGCAACTTAGACACAGTTAGAGATGGGAGAGGAGGAATCTTTACTTGGATTCCGGATGAGCCACTTGTGGAATTTAATATGCTTTACTTTCAACCAGGCAAAACAAGAGGATTCCATTACCATCCACATTTTATTGAATATTCTTTAGTATCATCAGGTTCAGGAGTGCTAGTAACACGAGAAGAGCCTGAGGACAAAGAAAGTGAAAGTTTTATACATTTAAGTAAAGGTATGTGCATTCGTACTGAAACTAATGTATTTCATACTGTCTATGCCATTACAGAGATGACAATAATTGCAATGCTAACCAAGCGTTGGGACGATTGTGATCCACCTATTGTTAGAGTTGATCAGTAATAGAGGTAAATAAATTGAAATCTGTAGGCTTAATTGGGTCAAATGGCTTTGTAGGTAGATCAATCAAGAAATTTATTTTGAATAATAAAGAGATTTCTACAACTTGTATAACTAGAGAAAACTATGAAGAATCAAAAGTAAAAAAACAATATGATGTAATAATTAATGCTGCAATGCCATCGAAAAGATTTTGGGCAAATCAAAACCCTCATTTAGATTTTCACGAGACAGTTAAAAAAACATTTGATATAGTAAATGATTGGAAAAGCTCAAAGATTATTCAAATCAGCTCTATATCTGCCCGTTCTCAATTGAATACAATATACGGTAGACACAAAGCTGCTGCCGAAAAGATTGTAAGCAATGAAAATAATCTAATTCTTCGTTTAGGACCAATGTATGGAGAAAGATTGAATAAAGGTGTTTTAATTGACCTCTTAAAAAATAATCGTGTTTATATATCTAAAGAAAGTTTATATTGTTTTGCACCCGTGGAATGGGTAGGTGAATGGATAGCTAATAACATTCATTTATGTGGGATAAAAGATTTAGGTGGGAATAACGCCATTAGTGTTGGTGAAGTAGCAAGAAAAATTAATTCAAAGTCAATATTTGAAGGCCCAATAGATAATCAAGTGCTTTCAAAAGAAATAGAATATGGACCAGAGTCTAAGAATGTAATTGATTACATTTTATCTACAAGTACCTAATCAGGATTAATCATGAAAATAATAAAAAGAATTTCCTGTCGCTTATGTAATTGTAAGGATCTAATACCTGTTTTTGATTTCGGATTACAAGCACTTTCGACTCGATTCCCAGCTAAAAATGAAGCTGATGCTGAAATAATTCCTCTTAATTTAGTCCAATGTTGCAATCCTAAATGCAACTTAACCCAGCTTACTCATGACTATGACTTTAATGATTTATATAGAAAAGGTTATGGATATAGATCTGGTATTAATAGAACAATGCGTGACCATCTCAGGAATATAGTTAGCCAACTAGAGAAAATAGTTGAAATTAAAGAAGGAGATACAGTTTTAGATATAGCAAGTAATGATGGCACTCTATTAAAAAGCTATAAAAGTAAGTTTAAAATAAATCTAATTGGAATAGATCCTACTATTACACAATATAGATCATATTACCCTGTAGCAAATACTTACTTATCTTCTGAATTTTTTTCAAAGCATATATTTAATTCGATTAGTCCAACTAAAAAAGCAAAAGTAATTACTTCAATAGCTGTTTTTTATGATGTACCTAACCCAAATAACTTCGCAAAAGATATTGCTTCCATTTTAGATGAAAATGGGATTTGGATTATGGAACAATCATACCTACCAATTTTGATTAAAGATTTATCTTTCGATAGTATTTGCCATGAACATTTAGCTTATTATGGACTAAAACAAATAAAACTAGTAACAAGTCTTGCAAAGTTAAGAGTATTTAATGTAAAAACTAATAATATGAATGGTGGCTCATTAAGAGTGTTTATCTGTCACTCTAATTCCAATTATAAAACAAATACTAAAAATCTTGATCTTATTGAAAGTATAGAGTCAAAAGCCAAAATAGATAATCAAAAAACTTTTATAGAGTTTAAAAGTAAAATATTATCAATAAGAGATGAATTATTGAGCTTTATCATACAAGAAAAAAAGAAAGGTAAGAAAATACATATCTATGGAGCTTCAACAAAAGGGAATGTACTCTTACAATTTTTTGGAATTAACAATGAGCTTATAGATGCAGCAGCAGAAAGGAATGAATGGAAATATGGACACAGAACGCCAGGAACGAATATACCAATAATATCCGAGGAAGAGTCAAGAGCACTAAAACCAGATTATTATCTGGTTTTGCCTTGGCACTTTAAAAATGAATTTATTGAGCGTGAAAAAGAATTTATCAGCAATGGTGGTAGGCTAATATTTCCTTTGCCTAAAGTAGAAATATACCCTGCCATAATAAAATAGAAAATATATATTTCATGTAGATTTTTGTTTTGAGATTATTATTTTATAGATATTTATGGGTTCATATCTCAGTTCTACAAAAAACCACAAAAATTCTGATATAATAAGGAATATACTTTACTTCTTGATTTGAACGCTAATATAGAAATAGCTCAATCACTATTTAAACAAAATAAATATCAACAAACAATTGCCACTTGTAATCAAATATTAAATACTGATAACAATTCTATAGAAGCTATAAAATTAATAGCAAAATCTTTTTTAGCAACAAGAAAAATAGATGAAGCTCTTTTATATTTGAACAGATTACTAATACTTAAGCCTGATGATTATGAAGTAATTAAAGATCTAGGTAATTTATATCAAGCCATGGGGGATATTGATAAAGCTAAAAAGTATTATGAAAAAGCACTCTCTATTAATAATAATTATGCTCTAGCATTAACTAATCTCGGTAGCATTGAACTCAACGCAGGTGACAAACAAAAAGCATTAGCATTACTAACAAAAGCAACTGAATCTGACCCTCAATCAGCTTCTGCTTGGAGCAATCTAGGAAATGGTTATTTTCAATTAGGAAACAGTAAAGAAGCTGAGATTTGTTGTCGCAAAGCAATAGATCTAAACCCCAATATCTTTCACTCAAATTTGTTGCTAAGCAGCATCCTTATTGAGCAGAAGAAACTACAAGAAGCAGAACAGACTCTTCGAAAAACTATTGAGCTTAAAACGGATTTCTTTCAACCTCATCTAAACCTTGGGGCTATTTTAAAAGAATTAGGGAGAGACAAAGAAGCTGAAGTATCCACTCGCAAAGCAATAGAACTTAACCCTAACCTCTTTAACTCTCATTTCCTTCTCGGAACAATCCTCCTTGAGCAAAATAAACTTCAAGAAGCAGCGCAATCCTTGCGAAAATGCATTGAACTCAAGCCTGACTTCTTTAAGGCTCACTTAATCCTTGGATCCGTTTTAAAAGATCTAGGAAAGATACAAGAAGCTGAACAAGCTTGTCGTAAAGCTATCTATCTCAATCCTAATATTTTTAAATCTCATTTTCTTCTTGCCAAAATCCTCATTGAAAAAAATAAAATTAAAGACGCCGTATCATCTCTTAGCAGAAGCATTGAAATTAAACCTGATTTCGCAGAGGCTCATCTATATTTAGGAAATATATTAAAAGATCTTGGCAAATTAAAAGAAGCAGAAATATCCACTCGCAAAGCACTTGAACTTAAATCTAATTTCCCAGAGGCTCATTCAAATCTGGGTAATATATTAAAAGATCTTGGCAAATTAAAAGAAGCAGAAATATCCACTCGCAAAGCACTTGAACTTAAATCTAATTTCCCAGAGGCTCATTCAAATCTAGGATATATATTAAAAGATCTAGGCAAATTAAAAGAAGCAGAAATATCCACTCGCAAAGCACTTGAACTTCAGCCTGATTTTGCAAATGCTCATTTAAATCTGGGAAGTATATTGAAGGATCTTGGTAAATCACAAGAAGCATTTGATTCTTATCTGAAAGTAATTGAAATCAATCCCAAACTATCTAATGTTTATTCTTCTATAACTCTTTTTCTAAAAGATTCAGATCCATCTAAGTTAGATACAATAAAATTAAAAAGAATACTGCATGTTCTACTAGAAAAAGACGATTTGCCTCATAAAACATTATTCAAACCAATTAATTATTTATATAGAAGTGAAATAATAAATAATCTAAAGACATTAGATTCAAGTTTTTCAGAAATAGAATTATTTATAACTGATCGGCTCATAATTAAAGCACTTAAAAATCTTATATTTGAAGATCTAAAATCAGAGGAACTACTAACCAAGCTAAGAGAAAAGCTATGCCATAAGATCTCTGAAAATAAAGAGAGGATTAAAAACTCTGAATTAGAATTTATTTTTGCTTTAGGAGAGCAATGCTTCCTTAATGAGTATATTTATTCATTTACTGAACAAGAAAATGAATCTGTTTTTAGAATCATAAATAGATGTAAAGATGGCGAAGTGAATGAAACAAATATTTCAATTTTATCCTGCTATTTTCCATTATATAAACTTCTTACTAAGTTACCATCACTAAAAAAATTTAGTTCATCTAATCAAAGATTTAAAGAACTAATAAAGTTACAAATATTAGAACCTTTAAATGAAGTTGAATTATCTAAAAGAATAAAAAAAATAGGCCAAATTAATGATAATATTTCTAGAAAAGTAAAATCTCAATATGAAGAAAATCCCTATCCTAGATGGAAATATGGAAACCTTTTAATAAAGAATCAAATCACTGTAAGTCAAGCAATTAATCATGAAATAAAACCTAATTATATCAGGCATAATTCAGGTAAAAGCAAATTAAAAGTTTTGGTTGCTGGATGTGGAACAGGTCAACATATTTTAAGTGCTCAGAGATATAATAATGCTCAAATAACAGGTATAGACTTAAGCTTAGCCAGTCTTTCTTATGCACAAAGGAAAATTGAAGAACTTGCCATTCATAATGTCGAACTAATTCAAATGGACATATTAAAAGTAAATTTACTAGAGGAAGATTTTGATATTATTGAATCAAGTGGTGTTTTACATCATATGGAGGATCCTATAAAAGGGTTGAAATCATTATTAAGTATTTTAAAACCTAATGGATTTCTAAATCTAGGTTTATATAGTGATTCAGCAAGAAAAGTTGTTAAGAATGCAAGAGATTATATAAAAAAACACGAAATTGAAACTAATGAAAAAGATATCCGTAATTTCAGACAAAAAATTATTTCTGGTCAATTAAAGGGTTTAAATTCTTTAAAAGACCTTGCAGACTTTTATTCATTATCAGAGTTCCGTGACCTTTGCTTTCACGCTCAAGAACATAGATTCACAATTAAGCAAATAGAGGAGACTTTAAGTGTAAATAATTTAAAGTTTCTAGGATTTATACTTCCTCAACCAATAAAATCTCTATATAAGAGCTACTTTCCACAAGATAAGATACAAACCAACTTACAAAACTGGGCAAAATTTGAAGAAAAGCACACAAATACTTTCATCGGTATGTATCAATTTTGGGTTTGTAAAAACTAAAAAATTTAGGACATACTAGATTTTTTAAATCGATTTTCAAGTGAAGTATCAGAACTCTTCAAAATAATAAACAAATAGTTAGAAAATAATTAGTTCATTTATCAACAAAAATAGAAGTTTGAAAATAATAGTAAAAATAAGATTTGATTTAAGTATTATTTTTCTATATTTATCAAAAATTACTCATTATTTATCTCCTAATAAAAATCAACCAAAACCGTTCTGAAAAAATTCTCTAATCTTCTAATTAATTTCAACAGATGATTTTGTGGTTCTTGGATCAACTTAATTTTAATTTATTTAAATAAGTTTTCTATTTGCAAAGATTTAATAGTTTTTTTTAGAAAAGTTGTGTAGGGAAAATTATCCATAACAAAAATTTACTAACAAAATCACACCTTCACTAAAAGACAAGACTAAATCCATAAATTTCCGACGTAAAAAGTTATCTTTCAAGGGGGTCGTTGTACAAAGTGATACTTTTCCACATTTTCCTCGTTTCCACATATAACAAGAAGTTATGTCCGGAATTTTTAACAAGAACATTTCGTTGTATCAACAGATACTAAAACCTTGAAAACGGTTGCTATGTCTGAGATTTATCAATTCAAGTTTTTTTTGTAATTAATCCACTTATTCAATTGCCATGAACCCTATTGAGATTTTTTTAAAATTATGAATTTTGTGGAAAAGTGGAAAAACCCCTATTAAGTTCCTCGAAATTCAATACTGTTTTATTCATTTTCAAGAAAAAACATGCAACCCATATACCTTTCTTAAGCTTAATAGAAAAGATAATTAAACAGGAGAAAGGCTACCAGTGCTAGCTTTTCTAGCTTTTCTATATCTAGCAAGTCTTCTCCAGTCCTTCCCCTTGACGAAATAGTCCTAATTCCTTTTTATGCGAATCATTTATTTCAAGATCTAAAACCTAAATCGTTTAATTAGCAAGAGAATCTTAAAAAATATTTTTTTCATTATCATACTATTTTAATAATATAGATAATTAGGTCATAATTTCAATTGTATCTTTTAAAATAAATTTTGATATATGCCGATTAACTAATTAATTTATTTTGCTGACTTTCATGCCAATAAAAGATAATTTAGAGTCATAGTGATTTTATGCATAATCCGTTTTCCATTTATTGGAATAAAAATTGGACCTTTCAAATAGTTCACATGGAAGGTGGTATTTATCTAGAAGCAAAAGGACTGGGGGTTTCTACAAGAAAGCCTTTCTTGGCAACTGAAAGTCCATTAACTGCAGCAGATGATTTAGTTTATCGAGAAGATAATATTAGAAAATCTTTGCTCAAAGCTTGGAAGGCAAAAAAGTTGATTAATTTTAATTAGTTATAGAAAAGAATTAGGTTTTCCTCCATACAGCTGCTAACTTTCCTTGAACATGCACTTGTTCAGCGTCAATTTCTATAGGTTCATAAGAGGTATTAGCTGCTTCTAAACGAACTAAGCTTCCATCTCGAAAAAAATGCTTCAAAGTAGTCCCAAGGCCAGGAACCATTGCACTCACAATAGTTCCGTTCCTCAAGCGAGAAGGGTCACAAACAGGTTCCATTAAAACCATATCTCCATCAGCAATAAAAGAATCAATCATTGAATCTCCGTTTACCGTTAAAGCAAATAGTCCTTTTAGTTGAAGAACTGAATTTAAGTCCAGAGTTTCCTGCACATCATCAAAAGTTTCAACTAATCCACCAGCAGCTATTGCTCCCAAAACAGGCACACCGGAAATACTCTCTTCTATTAACTGGAGCGTCCTTGCTTGGCCTTCTTGCCATTTTATCCAACCTTTTTGCTGTAAATGTCTTAAACGACTTTGGATCGGTGCTGGAGATCTTAGCCCCATTGCTTGCATCATCTGTCTAATTGAAGGGCTGTGATGATGATTTCCTATGAAATCAACAAGCCAATCATAGAGTTCTTGTTGGGCCGTGGTCAGAGCTTCTTCCGGCATTCGAATAATTTAAGTACATATGTCCTTCAATACATATGTACCTAAAATTCCTCAAAATCGCAACCCTAAAGTCCTCCAAGCTGAACAGCAAGCAAAGCTTGCTGAACATGAAGACGATTCTCCGCTTGATTAAAAACATGGCTACTTGGACTTTCTAAAACCTCTTCTGTTATTTCTTCTCCTCTATGAGCAGGCAAACAATGCAAAACAATTAGATCATCATTTGCAAGATCTATTAATTTCCGATCAACTTTATACTTTTCAAAAACTTTTTTCCTCTTTAAATGTTCTCCCTCTTGACCCATTGAAGCCCAAACATCAGTGTAAATCACTTGAGCTTCTTTGACTGCCTTTAAAGGATCATTGCAAATAGATATCTTCGAACCAAATTCTGCAATTGATAGAGCCTTCTCTACAATATTTTGATCTACTTCAAACCCATTTGGAGAGCAGATTGTCACATTAACGCCCAACATCGCTCCACAGATCATCAATGAATTTGCGACATTATTTCCATCCCCGATGTATGAAAGATTGATACCTTTAAGAGCTCCAAAGTTCTCCTGAATTGTTAAATAATCAGCTAGTGCCTGACAAGGATGCTCAAGGTCAGTTAGAGCATTAATAACAGGAATAGTCGACCATTCAGCATATTCTTCTAGTTCTTTCTGAGAAAATGTTCGAATTGCAAGGACATCACAGTAACGACTCAAAACTCTTGCTGTATCTTTAATTGGTTCACCCCTTCCAAGTTGTGTAACCTGAGGGTTCAAATCAACAGTCTGACCTCCAAGCCTTGCCATCGCTACTTGAAAACTGACTCTTGTCCTTGTAGAGGCTTTTTTGAATATTAAGCCCAGGACTCTATTTCCGAGGTCTATTCTTCTATTTCCTGTTTTTAGCTGTTTTGCCAGTTCAAATAAAGAAATAATCTGATTGCTTTTTAAATCAGATGAAGAAAGAAAATTTGTTTTACTGAAAGAATTTAATTCTGAAGCTAAGCCGATAGATACTGAAGCCATAAATAAGCCTCAAATATCCTTTATCGGAGATAAAGGATATAAAAGTCAAGTCTTTTAATTTAAAACTTTTTCAGGCATCACACTGTTTGAAAGCATTTCTTTGAGCTCATCTCCCTCTATAACTTCTTTCTCAAGGATTTTTTGAGAAATATCTTCTAATAAAGAAAGATTGTTCTTAAGTATATTTAAGGCGTTTTCATGAGCATGATCTACCAAACTTCTAACTTCTTTATCTATAGCTTGAGCAGTTGCATCACTTAATTCTCTTCTTGGGTTGTTGTTTCCACCAAGGAATTGACCACCTCCTTGCTTGTCATATGCCAAGGGTCCAAGAATATCGCTCATTCCGTAGGTACCCACCATTTGTTCTGCTAAATCAGTGGCTCTTTGAAGGTCATTTGATGCTCCTGTTGTGATTTTTCCAAAGATTATTTCTTCTGCAGATCTACCGCCAAGGAGAGTAGCTATTTGACCCTGTAAATCTTCTTTTGAATTTAAAAATCTTTCCTCAGTTGGCAATTGAAGGGTATATCCCAAAGCACTCATTCCTCTTGGAACGATAGATATTTTTGCTACTTTGCTACCCCCAGGCATTAGGTGACCAACTATTGCATGGCCGACCTCATGATAAGCAACGATTTTTTTCTCATCATCTTGCAAAACTCGGCTTTTTTTCTCTAATCCTGCGACCACTCTTTCAATCGCTTCATTTAAATCTTTTTGTTCAACTGAAGTCCTTTTACCTCGGGCAGCTAGAAGGGCTGCTTCATTAACCATATTGGCAAGGTCAGCGCCAGCAAATCCACTAGTTGCTTGAGCTATACGGTCCAAATCAATTTCATTTGAAAGTTTAACTTTCTTTGTATAAATTTCTAAGATAGTTTTTCTACCGGATAAATCAGGTCTGTCAACAAGGACTTGTCTATCAAATCTACCTGGACGTAATAACGCTGCGTCAAGGACCTCAGGTTGGTTAGTAGCTGCAAGTACTATAACTGGCTTGTCTGTTGAAGCAAAACCATCCATCTCTGTGAGAAGTTGATTTAAAGTTTGCTCTCTTTCATCATTTCCTCCTACTACACCCATAGAACCTGATCGGCTTTTGCCAATCGCATCCAATTCATCAATAAATATTATGCAAGGTGCTTTTTTCTTCGCTTGTTCAAATAAGTCTCTAACTCTAGCTGCACCTGCCCCAACAAATAACTCAACGAATTCTGAACCAGAAATAATAAAAAAAGGAACTTCTGCTTCACCTGCTACTGCTTTGGATAGAAGGGTTTTACCAGTCCCCGGAGGACCTACTAATAAAACACCTTTAGGAATTCGTGCACCAATATCTGTATATCTTTGAGGCTTCTTAAGAAAATCTACGATTTCAGTCAATTCATCTTTAGCCTCATCTACTCCTGCTACGTCTTCAAAAGTAACTTTTGATTCATCATCAGGGACGTAAACTTTAGCCTTACTTTTTGTGAAGCTAAGAGCACCTTGAGCACCGCCTCCCCCCATACTTCGGCGTGCAAAAAATTGCAATACAAGAATAAAAATTAAGGGTGGAACTACCCAGCTAAGAATTGTTGTGAAGATGTTGGGCTTTTTAGGGGGCGCAGCTGCAAACTCAACTCCTTTTTTCTCAAGTCTTTGAGGTAACTCCATATCAAAAATTGGAGTTGTTGCAAGAACAGATGGTGCTCCTTCTTCCGCAGTGGAAAGCTCGTATCTAATTTGATCTTGAGTTATGTATGCGCGTTTTACTTCTCCGTCATCAACTTGATTGATGAATAAAGAGTAAGGAACCCTTGGAACTTGAGTATTTGAGCTGGGGAAAAAGCTACTAAATAAAAGTAGAGCTCCAAAACCTATTAGAACTAAATTAATTATCCCAAAACGTCTATTAGGTTGGTTTTCATCCTGTCGTATTGGCATTAGCAAAAACTTATTTCCTACCAAGTTAGACAACTTTCATCCCAAATCGACTTGTTGACCTGGAGGGAGATCCGAACGAATATCTAAATTTAAAAAGTTAAAGCCCTAAATAAGCAGACTCCAACAAAGATCTTCCCCTTTTTGTTCTAAAAAAGAATGTTGCAATTTGTAGGTAGAATTTATTGATTCAAATCCAAAACTGTTAAGAGGAGTCATTGCAGACTTCCCTCCCAAGAGTTTTGGTGCAACAAAAACCACTAATTCCTGAACACATTCAGCCTCAATTGCACTTGTAGCTAAAAGTGGTCCGCATTCCCAGAGGATTTTATTACAACCTTTTTTCGCAAGAGAGATCAGCAATTCAGATGGATCATTCGAATTTAATCTCAATTTCTCTGGGCCATCTGGCAAATCAGAAAAGAAAGCTTCATCCCCTTCTGGCCCATAAGCAATGATTGTCTTAGCAATTCTCGTATCCCAAAGTTTTGCAGATTTAGGTAAATCTAATGACCTTGAGAAAATCACCCTTAACGGTTCAAAAGTTGATTTTCCCCTTGAAGTCAAAAGAGGATTATCAGCCCGAACAGTTCCTCCTCCCACTATTACTGCGTCACATTTCGATCTAATGTGATGGACTTTTTCCCTAGCAGGTTTATTTGTAATCCACTTACTGCGTCCATTAGGTAAACCTATTCTTCCATCAAGACTCATTGCCCATTTTAAAATTCCCCATGGACGACCATTACGAACTCGAAAAATAAATTCGCGATTAATCACTTCACATTCCTTGTTTAAAACACCTTCTATTACTTCTAATCCAGCTTCTTTTAACCTTGAAATTCCATTCCCTGAAACTCTTGGATCAGGATCAACCATTCCAATAACAACTCTCTTAAGACCTGCTTTTATAATCGCTTCTGTGCAAGGTGGTGTTAAACCTTGATGACAACATGGTTCAAGTGTTACAACAATTGTTCCTTCAAGTGACTTATCTGTAGCTTGATTAAGTGCCTCTATTTCAGCATGAGCATTGCCTGCTCCAGAATGAAAACCCTCTCCTACAAGTCTCCCACTTCTGTCAAGCACAATTGCTCCTACTAGCGGATTGGGACTTGTTCTACCTTCTGCTAATAGTGCCAACTGGATTGAACGTCTCATCCATGGCACCCATCTTTTCTGATCCAAAGGTAAATCAATCATTTCCTTGAACTAACGTTCTCCATTCACTTACTAGATAAGGGGGGATAGGTAAATCGTTTATTACCCCTGGCAAGTTCAATCTTAAAGGTCTGTTTTTATCCAAATCAGTAATCAAAGGACCAATATCAAATTCTGCAGCAGAATCATTCAAAACCTCAGATTTAACTTTTATTTTGTTTGTTATGTCTTTGAGCTCCCAATTCTTTCTTCCTGAATTTATTATTAAATTGGTAGGATGATCAAACCTTAAAGATCCTGGGAAACCAACAATTCTTAAATTTAAATTCTTTGAGACTTTAGAACTTGGATATACGATGACTTGCCAAGTTTGGTAATCTATATCTCTCAAGCTTTCTATACTTCTTTTTATTTCTCTTTGCTGATTACTTATGTTTTTACTTGAATCAGCATAACTGCTTTTTGCGATTGTAAAAAAACAACACGAAATTAAAAGACAAGAAAGTATTTGAAAAAAAGCCTTAAGAAAACATTCCATCACTAATTTCATTTTGTTCTGATTCAAGTAGCGCATCTAATGCAATTGCTGAGCGAACGAGTGACTGATATTTCTTAATGATACGTTGATTACGTTCAATTATTTTTGAAGAATCATATTTCTTCGAGTGATTAATAGGATTTTGAAAGACCTCAATACCTTCGTCCATTAGTTCTAAATCTTTTTGTTGATTAATCAAAGCTATCAAAATTTCATTAAGTCGAGATCTTCTAGAAAGGTGCTTTTCAGCTTGATTTTTTTTAAGATTCACAAAATTTTCAAACTAACTATTGAAGTTTTAGTTGATTTCCATCAAAAAAATAGTAAAGCTATAAAAAAGAAATTTTCTAGGTCCATTAAGCTAAGCCATGCAAAATGAGTCTACTCAGATAAACGTAATAGGAATTGATACTTCTAATGTTGAAAGTTTTTTTGAATCTAAAGAGAAACAAATATTCAAAGCAGAAAGAATTGCTGCTCCTCAAAGAATTTTAGATTCATTAAAGTTTTGGTTAAAAAATAAAAATGTAAAAAAGTACAATATAGAGTTGATTTCTACTGACAAATTAAATGACTTTATAAGTTTATTAAAAAAAGAAGAGAGAACAACAATTATATTTTCAGGAGGTGATCCTCTATGGTTTGGAATTGGTAGATTATTAATACAAAATTTTCCTTTATCAAAACTTTCTTTTGAGCCTGCTGCGACTTCTTTCCAACTAGCTTTTTCAAGGTTGGGTAAACCTTGGCAAGACACGCAATGGATCAGTCTCCATGGAAGAGATCACCTCGCATTTGAAAAGATAATTAAAAAACTTCCCTCATCACTAGTCGTTTTAACCGACCCAAATAAAGGTGGTGCTAAAGAAGTTTATAAATTGCTTAATTCATTAGAATTTGAGAAAAAATATGAATTTTGGACTTTTGAGAGGCTTGGATATAAAAACGAAAGAATCATCAAGATTAATTCGATTAAAGATTTCCCAATTGATCTTGATCCTTTACATCTCGTGATTCTTTTTGAAAAACTTGAGCCACTAAAAAGACCTGAAGAATTACCTTTATTTGGAATAAATGATTCAATCTTCCTCCAAAATAGAGACTGCCCTGGATTAATGACAAAAAAAGAAGTTAGAGTTCAAATCCTTTCTGAACTTAATCTGCCGAGGCAAGGAGTAATATGGGATATAGGTAGTGGCGTTGGAAGCATAGGATTGGAGGCCTTAAGAATATCTCCAAACATGAAATTACTCTCAATAGATAAAAGAATTGGAAGTAAAAATATAATATATCAGAACTCAAAAAGACTTGGGGTTATTCCATCTTTGATAATTGAAGATGAAGTATTAAATGTATTCAAAGAAAGAAAAATAACACATAATCTTTCATGTCCAGACAGAGTAATCATAGGTGGTGGAGGATCATATTTATATTTAATCATTGAAGAAGTATTAAAAAGAATTAATCCTTGCTCTATTATTATTATACCTTTAATATCATTAAAATCATTATCAAGATTAGAGTCATTACTAAAAACAAAAGTTAACAAGTTATCAGTTAGTCAGCATCAATCATATAGAGGTGTAAATATTGGAGATGATATAAGATTATCTCCGTTAAATCCTGTCTTTATTTTAAAAGGTGAATTACTTTAAATTTATCTTTTATCAGGTTTGGCTACATGAGGTAATCCCCAGCCTAATTTATTTCTAAGGACTTGAAAGAACTCATTATCTGAAAGTCTAATAAATTTAACCGGATGGTCACTTTTTCTAATTAAAACCCGATCTTCTGGCCAGACATAGCAGCCTGCACTGCCATCTACAACCATCATCAATCTCTCAGGCGTCGCAGGGAAAACTGTTACTGGTTCTTCATTACTAAAGACAAGCGCTCTTGATGCAAGTGAATGAGGAGAGATTGGGGTAAGTTGCAAAACAGGGCAATCTGGGGTAATCACTGGCCCCCCAGCACTTAGCGAATAAGCAGTTGATCCAGTAGGAGTAGATAGAATTACGCCATCTGCAGAAATGTCTACGGGTGCATGCCGACCAACAGAAATTTCAAAATGACACATACTTGTCATAGGTTCCCTATGTAATGCCATTTCATTAAGACAGAGGGCTTCCCAACGGCATTGATCTCCTCTCATAACACTTACGACAAGACTGGTTCTCTCCTCAATTTTCCACTTTCTTGCAACTAAATGCTTGAAAATTTTATCTATATCTGAAAGATACGCCTCAGCTAAAAAGCCTAAATGTCCTGTATTAATAGTGAGTATGGGAATACCAATAGGTGCAGTTTGTCTTGCTGCAGATAAAACAGTTCCATCCCCTCCTAAGACAACAGCAAACAAGATTGAAGAGTCAAAGCCATCTGGAATACATGAGTTGTATCCTTGTGAACTCATATATTGATCAGGATTAGTAAAACCTAATAACCCGCCTGCGCTACTAACTCTGACAACATCAAAACCAGAACCTTCTAGTTTCTTTTGAAAAGTTTTTGCTGTTTTAATAGCAAGCTCTTTCCCGTCATTAACGATCAGTCCTACTCGGGGCACCGATCATACTTCACAAACTATTCATCAATATTACAATTAAATGTGAATAATACTTATTTAATACCATAAAAAATTAATTCAAAAAAATATTCAACTTTAAAATTGTTCTAAAAACCTAAGGTCACTTGTGTATAACTTTCGAATATCATCCACACCATGACGAACCATACAAAATCTTTCAACACCAAGTCCAGCCGCAAATCCGCTGTATTTGTCTGGATCAATTCCTAATCCTTCAAGAACAGCAGGATCAACCATTCCGCAACCCATAACCTCTAACCATTTCCCTCTCCATTGAACATCAACCTCTGCCGATGGTTCAGTGAATGGGAAATAACTAGCCCTAAATCGAATAGGTAAATCTCCAAAAAAAGCTTTTAAAAAAGCCATCACTGTTCCTCTGAGATGGCTAAAGTCGAGATTTTGATCAATTGCCAAAACCTCTATTTGATGAAAAACTGGCGAATGTGTAGCATCAACTGCATCTCTTCGATATACACGACCAGGAGAGACAATTCTTACAGGAGGCTTTTTACTCTCAAGGCAACGGATCTGAACAGGTGAAGTATGAGTTCTTAAAAGATATTCTCCACCTAAATAAAAAGTATCTTGCATATCTCTAGCTGGATGGTCTGGCGGAATATTTAAGGCTTCAAAATTATAGTAATCATTTTCTATCTCAGGACCTTCAGAAACTTGGTATCCAAGACCCAAGAAAAGATCAATTATTTGCTCAGTAGTTGTTATTAAAGGATGCCTATGTCCTTGAGAAATACCAGTTGGAGGTGCTGTAACATCTATAGTTTCTTTTATTAGTATCTGATTTAAAGACTGAGTTTTTAAAAATTCAAGCTTTTCCTTTATTAATTCTTGCAATTGAGTTTTTAAAACGTTCGCTCTTTGACCAATTAAAGGTCTTTCCTCACTAGAAAGATTTTTCATCTCGCCCAAAAGAATTGAGAGTTTTCCTTTTTTTCCAAGGAAACCCAACCTTAATTTGTCTATTGATTCAGGATTTTCAGAAGCAGCAATCTCTTTTGCAGCCTCGTTTTCTAAAATCTCAAGCTCATTAATGAGCTGTTTTAGGGATAATGTTGAACTCAATGAATTCCTATCTCAAGTACTAGTTTAATCGGTAATTAGTCCAAGTTCTAAAACCCAATCGCTAAAAAATGAAACCATTAAGAATTTTAATTAGTAATGATGATGGAGTTTTTGCAGAAGGGATAAGAACACTTGCTATTTCTGCAGCTAAAAGAGGACATAAAGTTACTGTTGTTTGTCCTGATCAAGAAAGATCAGCAACTGGTCATGGATTAACTTTACATTCCCCAATAAGAGCTGAAAAAGCAGACGAATTATTTGGGGAAGGAATTAAAGCTTGGGGTTGTAGTGGTACTCCTGCTGATTGCGTAAAACTCGCACTTAATGAACTTCTTGATCAAAAGCCAGACTTAATTCTTTCCGGAATTAATCATGGACCTAATCTAGGTACTGATATTTTTTGCTCAGGAACTGTGGCTGCTGCACTTGAAGGGACATTGGATGGAATCCCCTCCATAGCAGCAAGCATTGCAAGTTTCCAATGGAAAAGTTTTAGTTTTGCTGGGAAAATAGCCTTAGATATTGCAGAAAAAGCAATTGAGCAAAGTTGGCCAAAAAATTTACTCCTAAATTTAAATATCCCTCCTTGTGAAGAAAAAGAAATGGGAGATTTGGTTTGGACAAGACTCTCAATAAGGCAATACGAGGAACAATTCATTCGTCGAGTCGACCCAAGAGGTAATACCTATTTTTGGATGGCTGGAGAAGCCGTAAAAGATCTTCAATCTGCTGGTGAAGGACCTAAAGGATGGCCAAGTGATGTATCTCAAATCGCTTTATGCTCGCCTTCATTAACCCCTATTCAACCAGATCTCTTTTGGAGAGGAGATTTGAATGAATTACCAAAATTAATCTAAAAGTTAGTTTTTCCTAAAAATCCTTTGCAATAGCCACAAAGAAAAAATCAGCCCAATCAAGTGAGCAAATAAAACTTGTGTGTTACTCAAGACAGAAAGCATTTCTAAAGATGTAATTGGATAATTTTCCATTGCCCTCATACCTGCACCAATGGAAATCCCAGGGGCTTGCATTGACGCCTGAACGAACAAAGCGCCTGCTAAAGATTGATATCCAATCGACGAAAATACCAATCCAACTAAATCGACAATCAAGCCTCTCTTAAGCAATCGACTCGTTTCGCCTCTACTTGGGCGAGCCTCGCTCCCTAGGGCTCTACCAGTCTTTACTATCAACCAGCCTTGCCAAAGGCTAAATAACAATAAAATGAATGCCAATGTCGTGAGAGACAAACCTGGCCCTAAGCCCAATGCTCTCTCTGAGTTTCTAGCTAAACTACTTCCAACATTGTTAAACAACAAAACACCCACCACCACTACACCCAAAATTGTTTGAATCCAAAAACGAAGCCAACCAATTCTTCTCATCCCTAGAGAAAGCAATTGAAAGTCACGTTGATCTGCTATCACGATGAATAAGGCAATAAACCAAACTTGCCATTTAAGCACAAAAATTGCACGTTTATCTTGATCCCTCTCTGTGCTCCTGAGAACGCGAAACTACCTACAGCACTTGCTTTAGGTAGTTTCGATGGCCTTCATTTAGGTCATAAAAAAGTAATAAAAGCTATAGTAAAAGATCCAATTGGGGTTCCAACTGTTGTCAGTTTCTGGCCTCACCCACGTGAGGTTCTCTTCGGAGAATTGAGATTAAGATTAGATTTACCAACTGAAAAAACATCACTGCTCGAGCCACTGGGAATAGAACAATTAGTTTTAGTTCCATTCAATAAAACTCTTGCCTCTAAAAGTGCTGAGACATTTGTAGATGAAATACTAGTAAAAACCCTTCAAGCCAAACACATAGCAGTTGGAGAAAATTTTAGGTTTGGGAACAATAGAGAAGGTGATATTCATACTTTAAAAAAGATAGGCGCATCGCTTGGTATAAAAATTTCTACTATTCCTATCCTTGAGGACAATGATGGTCGGATTAGTAGTAGCAGAATACGAAATGCACTCAATGACGGTAATTTAAAACACGCAAAATATTTGCTGAAGCGTCCATATACCTTCAAAGGAACGGTAGAGAAAGGCAAGGGGTTAGGGAAAAAGATTGGATGGCCAACAGCAAATTTAAAAATAGATGGTCGAAAATTCCTTCCAACTTTGGGAGTCTATGCAGCCTGGGCTTCAATAGCAAACAAAAAAGAACGTTATTCAGCTGTTATGAATATGGGTCCTCAGCCTACAATTGATCCAAGCTCATTATCAGCAGTAGAAGTTCACCTTCTACAAGAAGAAATAAACCTATTAGGACAAGAATTAATTATTGAACCTGTACAAAGAATTAGACTTCAAAAAAAGTTTGAAAGCCTTGAAGCACTGAGCCAACAAATAAGTTTAGATGCAAAATTGGCAAAAGAAATATTGGAAAAAACTACTAAATCTAAGTAATAGTGGGATAAGCATTAGATAATCCCCACACAACAAATAAACCTATGCCTCCCAACAAAAAAACACCCCAAATAAGCACGGTCATATTGTTCTCAGAATCATTTTCCACAATAAAATTTAAATACATATCATCTAATAAAGGATGACATGAAATCAATGCCTGTCACCCCTCCATCTAATAATCGTATTGCTCAATTAATTGACGCGAACCTTGATCGAGCTAGGGAAGGGCTTCGAGTAATGGAAGATTGGTGCAGGTTTGGTCTAAAAAGAAGGGATTATTCTATTCAAATTAAAGATTGGAGACAACAATTAGGGGTACATCACCTCAACATTTATCGAAAAGCGAGGCTTACATCCAATGACCCAGCGATGGGGGTTTCTCATCCTTTACAAAAAATCAGATCAACCCCAGAGTCTGTATTTATTGCGAACTCATCTAGAGTTCAAGAAGCCTTAAGAGTAATAGAGGAATTTACACGGATAACAGACCCGAAGCTTTGTGAAGTAGCTACCAAAATTAGATACGAAACTTATGAGATAGAGATAAAAGTGCTTAATACAACCCAGGGGTTACCTAAAAGACAAAATTTACAAGATTGTTCCATATATTTAATCACCACAAAAAAGACTAATCTTGAAGAAATCGTTCTTCAGGCCCTAAAAGCTGGCGTAAAAATAGTTCAATATAGAGAAAAATTTTTAAATGATAATGAAAAAATTTTTCAAGCAAAATGCCTAGCCTCTCTTTGTAAAAAATACAATTCACTTTTTATAGTCAATGATCGTATCGATATCGCACTTGCGGTTGACGCTGATGGAATTCATCTAGGTCAAGACGATATCCCAACAAAAATCGCGAGAGAGCTTTTAGGGGATGAAAAGATCATTGGCCGAAGCACGCATTGCCTTGAAGACATAAAGAATGCCGAAGAGGAAGGCTGTGACTATATTGGCATAGGACCTGTTTTTCCCTCTGAAACAAAAAAGAAACTAAATCCAATTGGAATTGACAACCTTAGACAGGGATTAAGTAAAACTCTCCTACCTGCATTTGCTATTGGTGGAATTAATAGATCAAATATCAACAAATTAAACCAGATAAATAATCTACGCATAGCCGTTTCAGATGCAATCATTAATTCAAATGACCCCTTTTCAAAAACTGAAGAGCTTCTAAAATTACTAACATGAAATTAACAATTAACGGCGAAACTAAAACCATTGATAACCCTATTAAAGAATTTCTACTAGAGGGTTTACTTGAACACTTAGGTTATAAACCTCAATTGGTTGTAGTTGAATTAAATGGTGCAATTATTAATCCAAAAGATTGGTTATGTACAAAAATAAAAAATGGCGATTGCTTAGAAGTTGTGACAATTGTTGGTGGAGGTTCCTACAGTTAGTCAATACCTAAAAAATAAGTGTTCCAATTTACTCTCTTTAACTGGTTTAAAAGAAAAAGATTTTTTTCTTTTCTGATTATTTCATCAATAATTTCCTGTTTTTTATTTATTAATCCCAACCTGGCTTCAGCGGCAAGTGGAGGTCGTATTGGTGGAGGAAGTTTTCAGTCACCCTCTGCACCACGAAGCCAAAATTACGGAGGCTATGGAGGCAATAATTTTAGAGGCTATGGAAGTGGCTATAGAGGAGGCGGGATTGGGTTCCCTTTCTTATTACCAATATTTGGATTTGGTGGCGGTGGGATTTTCGGATTTTTAATACTTATGTCAATCGTTGGTGTGATTGTTAATTCATTTAAAAACCCTTCAGATTTTTCCAGCTCAAGTAACAACTCAATAGTTTCTCAATCTACAAACCCAACCAACGTATCCTTAATACAGTTTCAGATTGGCTTGTTGGCAAGCGCAAAAGATATCCAATTAAAGCTCAGAGAGCTTGCATCCTCTTCAAACACCTCAACGTCATCCGGTCTTCAAAGAGTTCTTCAAGAAACAACACTCTCCTTATTACGTAAGTCCGAATTATGGGTCTATTCAAATATAGAAACAGGTTCCGTTCCTTTTTCTTCCGCAGAATCAACATTTAATCGGATAGCAATAACTGAAAGAAGTAAGTTAAAAGCAGAACTCACCTCAAACTATTCCGGTCAAATATCTAGACCAACAAACAAAGACTCCTCCCATGCTGGTGATGCTGATTCAACAAACGAATACATAGCAATAACGATTCTAGTGGCAACCAAAAAGGATTTAAAACTAAAAAACTATGCAAGTAACGAAATTATCACAGATGCATTGAGATTACTCGGCTCAATAACATCAAATGATTTAATTGCTTTAGAAGTTATCTGGCAACCCGACGGAGAGGGAGAAACTCTGAGAGAAGAAGAACTTATAACTCAATACCCAAATCTTAAACATTTATAAAGCCAGTAACAAAAGAGACCAAAAACCTGATTTCTTTATATTCTTTTCATCTTATTTACGTAAAGAAGAGACAAAAAACAAACAAATAACAGTTAGCATTCCGTGACAGTTATTTAATAATAGAAGTGTCGGCTTCTTCACAACCAGAACCTCGTTCAATGAAATGGGAAAGCTCTGGAGAGCTTGCTCAAAGAGATTTATCAGAATTAGTCACTCGACTTCTCGATGTTGAATCGAGCAACAATAGTGATGAGCTAACAAGACTTGGTAGCAAATATGACGAAGAATCTTAAGACTACAAATTCCCCCTTGCGCTCCTAAAGTAAATAGTCCAACTTAGGTGAAAAAATAGAGTAAAAATGAGGAGAAAGACTATCCAATGGATAAACACACCTGTTCTTACTGAAGCAATGTTCCGATATGAAAAAGGTTTACTGCCAAACTCGTTGAAATTGTGGTTAGAACAGGTTCTAGAAATAAATTCAACAAAAGATTAGGCTAATAAAATCCTCATAGCAGCCATTGCGGCACCATAACCATTATCAATATTTACTACTAATAAACCTGGAGCACAACTTGCAAGCATTCCCTCCATAGCCGTTTTACCTCCACCACTAATCCCATATCCAACTGAAACAGGAAGTCCAATAATTGGCTGTGGAATTAATCCAGCAAGCACAGTGGGTAAAGCGCCCTCCATGCCGGCGCACACAATAACTACTTTTGCTAATTTTATCTCTTCCAACCTATCTAGTAGCCTGTGAAGTCCTGCGACACCAACATCAATCAATAATTTAGTTTTTATTCCATGCAAATTCAAAGCTATTTCTGCTTCTGAAGCCACTCCAAGATCACTTGTTCCTCCAGTCAAAATAATTACTTCTTCTTCCGAAGAAGTACATTCCTTAAACTCCCCCATAGTTAAGCAACCAGATATTTCATGAAACTCTGCAGAAGGAAATTCAACTAATAGTTTTTCTCCTTTCTCTTTGGAAAGTCTTGTTACCAAAGCAACTTCAGACTCAAGTTGATATTTTTTCAAAATTTCAGAAATTTGTTCAATTGTTTTATGCTCCCCCCATATGGCCTCAATTACACCTAGACGACGGCGCCTCTGAAAATCAATAATTGATTGATTCATTTTATTCTGGATTTAACTCCCCTTCAAAAATCAATGGGAAAGGATTTCCGCTAGTTTCACCTGTTTCTTTTCTGGCAATCTTTTCGAAATCCTGCTGGACAAAATTTATTTCTGTCTGAGAGATTTTTTTCCAAACTGCTCTTGACTCCCATCCAATCAATAAGGTTGCTTCCTCAACTTTAGGATCCCAAAAAAGTTGGCGTCCTAAAAAACCATCTTGTTTCAACAACCATGGTTCCCAACTCCCTTCTTCGGCTTTTAACCAAGCATGTTTAAATTTTTTCGGAACATCAAGCTTAAGGTGCTCGACAATAGATCCCTTGGGAAAATTCACTTTCAGTAACGACTCAGCTTGAATGTTTTTCAGGTTTCCAAAAATAGTAGACAGAAAAATCAATGAAACAAAAAGGAACCTAAATATTTTTTCGATAAAATTTTTCTTTCTACTTGTTTTCATTCCTTTTCATCAAAACCACTGCATGACAACATATACCTTCCTCTCTCCCCTCAGCACCTAATCTCTCATTCGTAGTTGCTTTAACTCCAACATCATCAATGTCGACTCCTATCTTCCTCGATATTTTTTCCTTCATCAAGTCAATATAAGGTTTTAATTTTGGCCTTTCAGCAACAATAACTGAATCAATATTTTGAATTTGCCAACCTTTCTTCTCTATTAATTCCATTACTTGTTCAAGAAGAAGCAAACTATCTGCATTTTTCCATTTAGGATCATGTGGAGGGAAATACTTTCCAATATCACCTAAAGATAACGCTCCTAAGATTGCATCCATAATTGCATGAGTAAGAACATCTGCATCACTATGCCCATCAAGCCCTAGACCTTCAGGATGATTTAACCTGACCCCGCCAAGTATTAAAGGTCGACCAGGAACCAATCGGTGCATGTCATAACCATTACCGATGCGTAGCTGAGGAAAATTATCAGTCATACCACAGGTTTTCGGGGAAGAAGTTCGACCTTTGACTCATCTGTAATTCAACTACGCAAGTTTACGAAGTAATTAATTAAATAATTGTCTATCATTCCATCATAGTTCAGCACAGAGCGAACTTTAGTGGATTTAAGTAAGCGTTATTTAATACTCGCAAATCAGTTAATGATAAAGAAAAATCACTATTTAATGGCAAATATAAATAACTTTCTTATTAGAAACGACTTTAAAACTGAAAAATAGAGATTTCTCAACCTACATATCCCAGATCAATTAAATCTGTTGTCAATATCTGAAATTTTCTATTTATTTTAGTTGATTTTTCATAAGGCGCGGGTGTACATATTTCATTTCCTTTAGGTGTTGTATGTGCTCTTTCAATGCCCCAGTCTCTTCTTCGCAGATTGACTGGAGTTCCTTTTGGTAATGGATTAGATATCATTCTTGCTCGTTGCATTCTTAAAATCATCTCAATACAACTTAGTTTTTATCATGTATCAGTCCTAAATCAATGCTCAAAAAGCACACTTATTGGCAACACTTCTTACTCTTTCAAGTTGACTCATAATCATTACATACAAGAATATGAAATATCTGATCCTTGGTTCAATCATCGAACCAAGGATCAGATATTTCATATTCGTTACCTATTTGTAAGCTCACTTCAGTTTTCAATAATGAACTTGTCTTTTCGAGTGATAATTGATCGAGCTTCCAAAGTTCAAACAAATCAGGTCTACGTGACTGAGTCCTCATTTCTCTTTGCCTCTGCCTCCATTTTTTAATCAATTTATGGTTACCACTCAGAAGAACATCAGGAACTTTCATACCTTTAAATTCTGAAGGACGTGTGTATTGCGGATGTTCTAAAAGAAAATCATTATGACTTTCTTCTTCTAGTGATTCAGCACTGCCTAAAGTGCCAGGCAATAAACGAGCTACTCCATTAATCACAGCTATTGCAGGGATTTCTCCACCGGTAAGAACAAAGTCTCCTATTGAAATCTCTTCATCAACTAGAGACCGAATCCTCTCATCAAATCCCTCATAACTACCACATATCAATATAAGTTGATCTTCTTTTGACCATCTAGAAAAATCAGATTGAGATATTTTTCTACCTTGTGGAGTCATCAAAAGTATCCTTTTTTTATTTAGCTTTGGAATTTGATCAAATACCGAAAAATAAGGTTCGGGCTTCAAAACCATACCAGCGCCTCCGCCATATGGTTCATCATCAACTTTTCGATAATTATCTATTGCATAGTCACGAGGATTATGTATATGAATTGATGAAATCTTCTCTTCAAATGCCTTTTTTATAAGTCCATGATTAAAAAAATTTTTAAAAGCTTCTGGAAAAAGGCTGACTACATCGAACCTCAATTTACTCATTTTAATTAGCTCCCTTCATAACCAAACTCATTAAGTCGAGAAGATTTACTTCTCCAGTCAGGAACAACTTTAACAAACAATTCTAAATAGACATTTCCATTAATTAAAGTTTGAATTTGTAGTCTTGATTCCTGGCCAATTTTCTTCAACATACTTCCCCCTTTACCAATTAAAATACCTTTCTGACTTTTTTTTTCAACACAAATAGTTGCAAGTATTCCTGTTCTTGAATTCTCTTTAGATTTTTTTTTCGAGGGTATATCTTCAATTTTATCAATAGAGACTGCAACACTATGAGGAACCTCTTCGCGTGTATTTATTAAAACTTGTTCTCTTATAAATTCAGCCATCAAAAACTTCTCAGGATGATCACAAGTCATATGACTTGGATATAACTGAGGACCCAAAGGTAGTTTTTCTTCTATTTCATTTATCAATTCATTACATCCATTTCCTGTAAGAGCACTACAATAAAAAACTGGCCAATTTGTACCCTCAAAAAAATCTAAATATTCTTTTTTTCGTTCATTAAATTGACTCAACTTAACAAGATCCCATTTATTCAAAGCAACAATCACTGGGATTTGTAAATTTCTAATCAAATTCAAAATAAATTCATCGCCCCTACCTGGAGAATGATTGGCCTCAAAAATAACTAAAACCCCATCCACCTCTCCAATAGATCTCTTTGCACTCTGAACAAGTCTTTCACCTAATAAATGGTGAGGCTTATGAATACCAGGGGTGTCTACAAAAATAATTTGAGACTTTTTATTCGTAAGTATTACTTTTAATCGATTTCTAGTGGTTTGAGCAATGGGTGATGTAATCGCAATTTTCTCACCAACAAATTGATTTATTAAAGTTGATTTACCAACATTGGGTCTACCTATTAATGCAATAAATCCAGACTTAAAATCCTTTTGATTTAAATCTCCCACAGACATTTCTTTCTCTACGATTATCTATAGCCTTACTCTAAAAGAGCAGGAAAACCATGAATGAACAGAAACCAACTTTTAAAGAGGCTATGCAAGCATCAATGCTTTGGTGCAAAAGTTGGGAAAATGATGAAATTAGTGACGAAGTTATTTCAGATCGAATTGGAGAGCTTATTAAAACAGTTGAGGGTGCACGAGGATTTTTTGTTGTAAGTCTCTCAATAGATTGCCCATTAATGGATAGATTTCCTGATGCCTTGATTTTTCAATTAAGAAATTCTGGAAAAATTGTTGTTGACTTAACCGTAAAAAACCTTGCCATGAGTTCAGCAATGATAATTACACATCGAAAAAACAATGATCCTCAGGAAATCCAATCAGAGAGAATAAAAATTCGTTGTATTGAATTACTTAAACTTTTAGATTCAACTCAGGTAAAAAAACGATTAGATGTTTTACTTGATGCAACAAAAGGTTTTGGAGCAGACTTGATTTTTCTTAATAAATGGGGTTATAACGATGAACAAATCAAGGCAATATCAGAAAGTATTTTTGAAGTTGCAACATAAAAAAGAGCTGCAAAGCTCTTTTTTATGCTTATTAATTAGAATTAATCTCTTCTGCCACCGCCCTGAAGAGCAATAATAAGACGAAGAACAAAAACAAATAGGTTAATGTAAGTCAGGTACATTCCCAATGCTCCGGCCAAGTACTGCTCATCGTTGTATCTTCTTGGCATTGTGTAGAAATCTACAAAAGACATTGCAACAAAAAGTACAGTTCCAAAGCCAGCAATCATTAATTCAAATCCACTGCCTCCGAACATCCCCGGGGCAAATAAACCACCAATTAACTGGAAGACCATTGCAATAATTAGACCAAGAAGTCCAAGCCCAACTGCACCTTGCAAAGCTTGACCAACGTTGTCACTCATTTTCCTGCCGACAGAAGATGCAATCACGAAAGTGATCCCAGTAGCGAATACAGCTGTACCTATGGCTCCCATTCCTGCAACTTGAATTGCCAAACCAACAATCCCACTTAACGTGAATCCAGTTAATAAGCTGAATCCTGTAAGAAGTGGAAGCGCCTTAGAGTTATTTGCATTGTTGGCAGCGCTACTTGCCATGAAGAATAGAACTATTTCGGCAATAAACGCGACAATAAATAGTGGGCCAAATAAAGGATTGTTAGTTGCTTGTAAAGAAAGCCCGCCTAAAACGCCTAACCCAGTTAATGCCATTCCTCCGCCTACATAAGGCAAGGCTTTGTTTACTACATTTGGACCGATAAGTGCACTTGATTGTGCTTCACGAATAGCTTGTTGAAAATTGCTGTTTGCTGGCATAACGCACCAGATAATTATTAATTTTCATTTTGGCACAAAAAAAATAAGTCTTCACAAATGTGAATGCGGATCACCCTATCGTCTTTTTTTATCTAGTTCTGCATAAGCATCAACAACGCTTTGAACAAGAGGATGTCTTACTACATCTGCCGAGGTGAGTCTGCAAACTGAAATCCCATCAACCTTTTCGAGTAAATCAGCTGCTTCAATAAGTCCACTCATTTGTCCAAATGGCAAGTCTACTTGGGTTATATCGCCAGTTACTACCATCCTTGATCTCTCACCTAACCTGGTAAGAACCATTCTCATTTGTGCTGGTGTTGTGTTTTGAGCTTCATCAAGTATTACAAAGGATTCTTCTAAAGTCCTTCCTCGCATATAAGCCAAAGGGGCAACTTCAATCACATTTTTTTCTATGAGTAAATTAGTTTTTTCTTGTCCAAGTAAAGAGTGAAGAGAATCATATAAAGGTCTTAAATAGGGATCAACCTTTTGCTGCAAGTCTCCAGGTAAGAAGCCCAATCTTTCACCAGCTTCAACTGCAGGTCTTGTTAAAATAATTTTCTCAATTTTTCTCTCAGTAAGCATTCGCACCGCGAATACAGTTGCTAAGAATGTTTTGCCTGTTCCTGCTGGACCTAAAGCAAAAGTAAGATCACTTTTCTCCATAGCTTCTACATATAATTTTTGCCTAATTGTCCTTGGTCTTAAAAGATTTCCTCTTTGACTTCTGGCTAAAACTTTAGTAGTTGATTTGGCGTGATCATTTTTTTTGCCATTATCCAAAGCTTTAGCCGCGGCATGTAAATCAACGATTGAAACAATTTGTCCTTCTTCCCAAATGGGCCTAACTAATTCAACAATTGCAGCAGCTCTCTCTAATTGATAAGAAGTTCCCTTTATTTCGAGCTGCAATCCCCTTAACGCAAAATTAGCTCCTGTAAGATTTTCCAATCTATGAAGTGTTGCCTGACCAGTCCCTGACAAAGCAGTAGCAGCATCGGAATCAGGCAGATCTATACAAAAGCGACCCTCAGTGGCTGCTTCAGACATATATATTTTTCAAGTTATTGATACTCATCAAAACTTCTTATTCAGAAGTTTCCGATGCAGCTGCATCTTTTTTCTTTGCTGATCTCTCTTTTTCTTGTTTTTGCTTACCTAAAACTTCAGCTGGTCGAGCTTTCTTTTCAAGTAGTCCCCCTTTTTCTAATAAAGTTCTTACAGCATCAGTAGGCTGAGCACCTTGACCTAGTCGAATTCTCAAAGCCTCTGTATCTAACCTAGTTTCCTTGGTTCTTGGATTGTAAAAGCCTAGTTCTTGTAGAGGGCGACCATCTCGCCTGGAAGTGCTATTACAGGCAACTAGACGAAAACTGGATTCACGCTTTTTACCAAACCGCTTAAGGCGGAGCTTGATCATCTTCGATTTATTTGTAAGTGGATTGAACTCAAAAGTTCTTCAAACTAATAATACTCCACAGATGATTAATTTAGCTTTTTGATATACCTAAAGATCACCAAAACCTTTCTTTTTCTTAACTGGTCTCTGTCTTCTGGGTACAGAATTGGGCCCTCCTCTTCCTTTTCTTGACTGATAAGGATTAGCACCTGATGAAGGCATTCCAGGAAGTCCTCCCATACCCGGAAGTCCTCCCTCCATACCTGGAAGCCCACCTCCAGTTGACATCTGCTTCATCAAGCCTCGCATCCTCTGGAAATCAGCGAGAACCTTATCAACGTCTGCTGACTTATGTCCGCTGCCACTCGCAACTCTCCGACGTCTTGATGGTTGTGCTGCCAATAATTCAGGCTTATTCCTTTCCTCTACTGACATTGAACCAATCATTGCTTCGATTTTTTTTAGCTGATCTTCTCCACTTTTTATCATTCCATCATCAATTTTATTCATCCCAGGAATCATTTTGATCAATCCCCCTAACGAGCCCATTCGTTTTATCATCCTCATCTGCTTTACGAAATCTGAGAAATCAAAAGTTGCTTCTTGAAGCTTTTTTTGCATGACTTCTGCATCAGCAATTTCAACTTCTTTCTGTGCTTTTTCAACAAGGGTTAAAACATCCCCCATGCCTAAAATTCTGCTCGCCATTCTCTCGGGATAGAAAGGTTGCAAAGCCTCAACCTTTTCTCCAGTACCTATAAATTTGATTGGTTTACCGCTGATTTTTCTTATAGAAAGAGCAGCTCCACCTCTTGAATCTCCATCTAGCTTTGTGAGAACAGCACCTGTTATTCCTACTTTTTCATGAAAACTTCTGGTAATATCTGCGGCCTCTTGGCCAATCATTGAATCCACTACCAACAAAACCTCATCAGGCTGAACGGCCTTTTTAATACGAACCATCTCGCCCATCATTTCCGTATCAATTTGAAGTCGACCAGCAGTATCTACAAGGACAGTGTCGAATCCCTCTTCTTTAGCTTTTTCTAAACCTTGTCTGGCAATATCCTCAGGCTTGAAATCGGAACCTAAATAAAAAACATCTACGTCAATTTGATTCCCCAAAGTTACTAATTGATCGATAGCAGCTGGCCTATATGTATCAGCAGCAACCAGTAATGGTTTTTGATTTTTTTCTTTAAGAAGCAATCCAAGTTTTGCTGTGGCTGTAGTCTTTCCAGCTCCCTGAAGGCCAGCCATTAAAATCACAGTTGGTTTTTCGTTTGAATTTGCCAAGGGGTCATTCTCTCCACCCATGACATTCACAAGTTGCTCATGAACTACTTGAATAAATTTCTGCCCTGGGTTTATACCTCTGACAACTTCTGTACCTACAGCCTTAACTCGTACTTCATCGATAAATTCTTTTACCACTGTCAAACTAACATCTGCTTCTAGGAGAGCTCGTCTGACTTGTTTAAGTGCTTCATCAACATTTTCCTCAGAAATTTTTGCTTCACCTTTGAATGCCTTTACAGCATCTTCAAATTGATTGGTTAGTTCATCAAACATTTTCTTGGTGTTGAAGAAATAATTTTAAAATTATTTTTTAATTTCCACTAATATAGTCAACAACTTGCCAGTTATTTTTATTCTTACCTATTATATATTTTACTTTCAAAGAAGGGATAACGGTTTCTGTCAAAACCTCACCTGAAGAATTAATGGTTTTATCTTTGTAATTTAATTCTACATCTGCTGCTATTCTTTTATCTGATCTTTGCAGAATTTTGATTGAAATTATATTTGCATCAATAATCTGTCTTTGACCTAATAATTTATCTTTCTTTCTTTGTTCAATAACTCTATTAAATAGCGAAGATCTTGCTACAGAAGAAAGAAATTGACTATCAAAACCATTCAATATATCTGCTTTACCTTTCAACCAAGATTCAATAAGAAATTTAATTTCCTGATCTGATGGAGCCAATGAAGTGAGAGGAATTAATTTATTTAAGTTTAATCCTTCTTTGTTATTTGATTTTTGACTTGATTCATTATAATTAATTTTAATTTTATCTGGTTTAATGACCTCATTTCTTGAAATATTATTGAGATTGTTATTTTCGTTTGGTTTTCTCTGTGTAAGTATTCCAATACTAGTTCCAATAATAAATAGGCTGGCAAATGCTAAAGCACTTGAATAAATTGGACGTTTCAATATGAAAGATTTAAAATCTGAATTTTTTATTAATTCAATTGCTAAAGAATATTTTGAAATTATGTTTTTGACTAAATCAGATCTTAAAAAAGCTTCTTTACTTTTAAATGGTGATTCAAATGACTTTTCTCTCAGCATTTCATCTATGGCACCCCCTGGCATTGGCAATCCTGCTTCTGCTAAAAGATTTTTTGATGAATTATTCTCAAGTTGTTGTTCAGGGGCCAATGAAGATAGGAAAGAAAAGCCTGCCTTTGCAATACCTAATGCTCCATTCTTTTCTAATTGTTCTATATAATCTTGTACTTCTTTATCGGCAAACCAATCATCAAGATTTACAGATAGTATTTCAACATCACTAAAACCTACTAAAACATCTTTTTTCAACCAATTTCGACAATAGTCACAAAGAGCCGCCAAAGTCTCACCAGGATAGTTATCTAACCAATCTTTTAATTTCTCATCTGAACTACTTCTAAAACGAGCTTCTGCCTGTCTTACATCCCCTAATAAAAGGTCTAAGCATCCAATTAGTGGCATCGCATCAAAGCCATTAATATTAATATTCCTGAGATATTTACGAGCTTCTTGTAAAAGTTCTGGCTTCCTAGAAGAAAAGCCAGAGGCAACTAGAGAAAAAGCGGCAAGGAAAGCTGCATCTTCAGAACCTCTTCGGTACCAATTCAAGTAAAGTTTTGATTGTTCTTTTGCCGTTAAAAATTTCCTAATTTGAAGAAAAAATAGCTCAAAGTCAGTTTGATTTAATCCTCCTATTTTTTCTGAATTTCTTTTCCCTTCAAGTCCTCCTCTTTTATTAACAAAATCTTCAAGCAACCTCATGCCATCATGATGAGATTTTTCATCTTCTTGGTTTCTACTTAATAAATCAAGAATTCTATATGGGAGTAAAGCTTCTAAATCTAATTCAAGGGTTTTTCTTTCTTCAACAAGCTTACCCATTCTTTGTAATAACTGTATGCCCTCCTCAAGCAATTCAGCCCCGGAGGCATATCTTCTGCTCGCTTGCTCATCAATAGAAGCATCCCTACAAGATAAAGCTGCTATCAAGGTCAAATCAGATTCTCTACCACTACCTAGAGCAGGAGCTTGTGGAGGTTGTAATGCTTTTTTTGCAAGTTTAAACGCTTGGAAAGAAGCTTTTGATTCCCAAAGAAGAAGTAAACCAGCAACTTCTCTTTTTGAAGACAAATCAAGGCCTGAAGAGCCTTCAATCAGAGCAAGTTCGTAAGATTGACGTTCTTTAGGATTGGATAGAAGATCAGCAGAAAGTCGCAATAACTCAGATCTCTGAGCTAAAACTTCATAAGTAAAGCCTTGCTTGGGAGGACGATCTAGCCTTAGCTGAAAAGCCCTGAGGACTTCTTCAGCATTTGCAGAAGGGCTAACCCCCAATAAGCGAAAATGATCAATAGGTAATTCCAATCGCTACCAGGTAATTAGAAAAAATCTCTAGGCATCGTAAGGCGTTTTAATCATTTTGCATCCATTGACGCTTAAAGTCTAAAAAGGATTGATAAGTGAATATGAACAAAATCATGTCTCCCAACCCAGACAAAACCAGCCAAGACCCCAGTCAGCACAAGGAACACGCGGACAGACTAAGCAATCTTTCTGACACAAAACCCGCTGAAATCAATAGAGATATTGGTTTAAATCTTTTCAAAGATATGACTTTAGGAAGGCGTTTTGAAGACAAATGTGCGGAAATGTATTACAGAGGAAAAATGTTTGGGTTTGTCCATCTTTACAACGGACAAGAAGCAATAAGCACTGGAGTCATTGGTGCAATGCGACGCAAACATGACTGGTTTTGTAGCACTTACAGAGATCATGTCCATGCTTTAAGTGCTGGAGTCCCTGCAAAAGAGGTAATGAGCGAGTTATTCGGTAAAGAAACTGGCTGCAGCAAGGGAAGAGGAGGCTCTATGCATCTTTTTTCAAAAGAACATCATCTACTTGGAGGATATGCATTTATTGGTGAGGGTATTCCAGTTGCACTTGGGGCCGCCTTTACAAGCAAATATAGAAGGGAGGCTCTTAAAGAAAATAGTGATTCTGTAACTGCAGCCTTTTTTGGAGATGGCACTTGCAACATAGGTCAATTTTATGAATGCTTAAATATGGCCCAATTGTGGAAATTACCCATCATATTTGTGGTCGAAAATAATAAATGGGCAATTGGAATGGCTCATGACAGAGCGACTAGTGAGACAGAAATATGGCGAAAAGCCTCTGCATTTGGGATGAAAGGAGAAGAGGTTGATGGAATGGATGTATTAGCTGTAAGAGGTGCCGCTCAAAGAGCCCTAGAGAGAGCAAGAGCTGGGGAAGGGCCTACTTTGATAGAATGCTTAACCTACAGATTCAGAGGGCATTCTTTAGCCGATCCGGACGAACTGAGATCTGAGCAAGAAAAAGAATTCTGGGCAAAAAGAGATCCAATTAAAAAACTAAAAAATGATCTTACTAATTCTGGATTAGTTACTAATGAAGAATTGAAAATTATTGAGAAAGAAATTGATATAGAAGTTAATGATGCAGTTGAGTTTGCTCTAAATGCACCAGAACCTGATCCTAGTGAATTAACTAGATATATCTGGGCAGAAAACTAAATATTAATAATTAATAAATTTTCAGATTCCACTTGGAAGCTTTCTAGTGAGGTTTCTCAATTTCCTTAAAGCCTTTAGCTCAACTTGTCTAACCCTCTCACGAGAAACCTGTAAAAGTCTTCCTATCTCTGCGAGAGTATGTCTCTCATTACCCTCTAATCCAAATCTAAGTCTAATAACGTGCTGTTCTTGTTCACTTAAATGACTTAGCCATCTTCCTAGTTGCTCTTGATGGATTTTTTGTTCAACTTTATCCAGTGGTTCTTCTCCAGAGCCATCTGCTATTAGATCACCTAAGAAGCTACGACCTTCATCACCGTTGACTGGGGCATCAAGACTGCTTGTAGTAAGAGCTTGTCTCAAAATCGAATCAAGTTCTTCCAACTCAATTTCCATTGCCTCAGCTATTTCAATACGGCTAGGCATTGCCCCTAGCTTATGAGCCAAATCCAAGCTGATTTTTCTGATAGTCGCTAATCTCTCACTTAAATGAACAGGAAGACGAATTGTTCTTGACTGGCAAGCAATGGCTCTTGTCATACTTTGCCTTATCCACCAAAAAGCATAAGTAGAGAACTTATAACCACGGGTAGGGTCAAACTTCTCAACTGCTCTTTCTAATCCAAGAGAGCCTTCCTGCACTAAATCTAGAAGTTCCAGACCTTTTCCTTGATATTTTTTTGCGACACTGACTACTAGCCGAAGATTAGCTTTCATCATTCTCTCCTTTGCCCTTCTTCCTATTCGAATCAATCTTTTTTGATGAGAATTAAATTCTTTGCTTTGCTCTTTAATTTGACCATCTTCAGTGAGATTCATCATGGTTTGAACCTGATTACCAAGTTCAATTTCTTCAGCTGGTGTTAAAAGAGGAACCCTTCCAATTGAGGAAAGGTACCAACTAATTGGATCACTGCTGCGTCGTTTTTGTGATTCAGCAGGCTTGGGTGCAGATGAAACCATTGTTTCTTGACCCCGTACTTCAAAGTGGTAAGACTTTCCTACAGAAATCGCCAAAGAAGCGTAGGTTTCAAGAAGGCTTCAGATTCTGTTGACGATTAGTTAACAAATGACACCAAATAGACCAATTACAGCCCCGTAAATGTTTGTTTCAAAACATTTCAAGAATTTTCTTTTTTCATTAATTCTTCAAGAAAAGTGCAAATAGCACTTGCGGTGCTCCCTCTTGGGCAAGATGCACCAGCATATGCATGCATCAATGCAGATGCAGCGAGCAAATTAGTATCCAACCGATTACTACTTGCCAGGCCAATAGCTCCCATTCCTGAAACGAAACCAGCCAAAATATCGCCAAGACCAGTTCTTGCAATACTTGAATTCACTTGTCCGATTTGCCAGGTTTTGCCTTCTGGATCAGAAATAACACTATGTGCACATTTTAATAAGACCGAAGAGCTGCAAAGTTTTGCAGAATCAGTTCCAGCCTTCAATGGATTCGAGCAATCAATAAAAGGAAATAGCCTTTGAAATTCATCTAAATGAGGCGTAAGCCAGGTAGGTCCATTTCTATCATTTAGCCATTTCCAACCTTTCGAAGTTTTCGACAGACGATTTATTGCATCAGCATCAAGAATAAGTAGGCCTTTGAAATCTTTTAATTCAGCTCCAAAACAATCTTTTTCTTCTGCAATCCCTAATCCTGGTCCAAGCAAAATTGAGTCGAATCTATTTAGGTCAACCTCATTGAAAACTGTAGAAATATCTGAAGAGCCGTCCTGAAAAGTTTTTAGACAGCCAAGCAATAAGACTTCAGGATGCGTACTCCAAAGAGCAGATGAAACTGACTTAGGCAAAAAAGCGCTAACACTCCCAGTTCCACTTGCCAAAGCGCCATTCAAAGCAAGTGATGCTGCTCCCCTGTATCTCTCACTCCCAGCAACAACAAGAACTCTTCCTCTTTGGTATTTGCTTTTACTTTTACTCGGCCTAGGCCAAGTAAAAGTAGACAAATCTGAAAAAGAAATCCTTAGAGGCTGGGTTTCAGGCAGATCAGTCAAAATCTTATCTGGAATCCCGATATCTACTCTCTCTAGATCACCTACAAAATCAATAGCTGAATCTTGAATTAACCCAGACTTAAATAGGCCTAAAGATAATGTTAAAGTAGCTATGCATGATGAATTTGATATTGTATTTCCATTATCTGAGTCCAGGCCCGCAGGGACATCAATACTAACTAACTTATCAGGACTAAATGTTTTCTTCGAATTCAATAAGTGAACTATTTCATCAGAAATAGCTCTTGATTGTCCTAATCCAAATAAAGCCTCAATCCATAATAAATCAGAATTCGAATCGGGTTTATGCTCCAAGTTTTCAATCCCAATCTGTATTGCATAATCAAAATGTTTTTGTGTTAATTCTTTTTTCAAAGGAAATGGACACCAAATGGAGATATCTACGCCTGCCATATAAAGTTCTCTTGCAACAACAAGTCCATCACCTCCGTTATGACCTGGACCTACCAAAACGATTGCACCATTTTCAATCAATCCTTGTCTGTCTAATATCCATGATGAGATACCAATCCCTACTTTTTCCATCAAAGCTTCAACAGGCATACCCATAGAAAACATTTTTTTTTCTATGTTTTGCATCTGCTCTGAAGAAACCATCAAATGCTCCGAGTCAGATTGAGGCCAATTCAAAATCAAAAAGCAACCAATCCCACTATGAATAGAAGCTACTATCAATGCCAATGAATTTGGAAACAAGAGAAACAAAAAAAGTTTTAAATCATTTGACTTCAGACGAAACAGTCGAGAAAACATTAAAAAGACTGCAAACGTTTTCTGGAAATCATTCGGTTGTCGTGGGGCTTTCCGGAGGCGTAGATAGCTCCTTAACGGCTGCTCTTCTCTGTGAAGCTGGTTGGGATGTAGTGGGGTTAACTTTGTGGCTTATGAAAGGGAAAGGTTCTTGCTGCTCTGATGGATTAATTGATGCTGCAGGGATATGTGATCAACTTGGAATCAAGCATCACATAGTTGACTCAAAAGAAATCTTTCAAAAAGAAATTATCAATAATGTCTTAAAAGGATACGAGGAGGGAATTACCCCTTTGCCTTGCTCGCGCTGCAATAAATCAGTCAAATTCTCAGAAATGCTCAAATGGGTTAAAGAAAATAAAAATATCGAAAAAATTGCTACTGGACACTACGCAAGGATTAGATACTCAACTGAATCTTTCAATAAAAATGATCTTCCAAGTAATGGAATCAAAAGACATAAACTTTTAAGGGGTAAAGATCTCAACAAAGATCAAAGCTATTTTTTATATGATCTTCCTCAAGAAATTTTAGGAAAAACAATTTTTCCTCTAGGAGAATTAACCAAAGAGATAACACGAATCGAAGCTTTTAAACATTCATTAAAAACTGCTAAAAAGCCAGAAAGCCAAGACCTTTGTCTCGCTGAACATTACGGATCAATGAATGCATTTATTGATAAGTATCTACCCCAAAAGGAAGGAGAAGTTGTCCTTAAAAACGGGCAAATTATAGGCTCCCATAATGGAATTCAGCATTTCACTATAGGACAACGAAAGGGATTAGGTATTGCCTGGGAAGTACCTTTACATGTTGTTGAAATTGATGCCTCTTTAAACAGAGTAATTGTTGCCCCAAGAGAAGATTCTGGTCAGTCAGAGTGTGTTGTAAAAGATTTAAATTGGGTATCAATTGAAGCGCCTCAAGAACCAATTGAAGTTGAGGTTCAAATTAGATATAGAAGTAAAGCAGTGAAAGCAACTCTAATTCCAATTATTGATAGTACTAAAGAAAATTATTGTTATAAATGTCATATTCATTTTGAAGAAGCTCAATTTTCAATTACTCCTGGACAAGCAGCAGTATTTTACAAGGGTGATTATGTATTAGGAGGAGGACTTATTTCGAAAGAGTATTAACATTAACCATCTTTGCGTAATTGCATAAGAGCTATTAAACTTATAAGAATGACAGCAATCATAGGTAATTCATAAATAAATGTATATAGTGTTTTCTTTCCATTTAATTCCAGGTCAACGAGCTGAACAAGTTCTTTATTTGGGTTAAGGAGGGTATCAATTTTTCCATTACTTTTTATCAAAGATGTTGGACCAGTATTGGAGACAGATATTAAATTTTTTGATGTTTCAATACTCCTTAATTGAGCAATAGATAAAAATTGTCTCTGCAAAGAAATAGGATAAGGATCTAAATTAGCAATTACTAAAATCCATTTGGCCCCTTGATTTACGGCTTTAGCTATGGCTTCCCCATTACTCAATTCATAACAAATAGCACCTGCAAAAGATGGTCCCTCCCAGTCAAGAAGTCTTGATGGATTTCCACTTTTAATTCCACCTACTGCAGAGAGGCCATTTTTCAAAAAGTTTGGCAAAGCAGGAATCCATTCTCCCAGAGGGACTAATCTAGATTTATCCAATACATCTGAAAAAGACTCTTCACCTGGATTAAAAATTAATAGTGAACTTCGTAGAGAACCATTTATTTTCCTGAAACCTCCAGAGAGAAATTTAATAGGAAAATCTCGAATCTTTGATCTATCCAGAGGCAACGTTCCCTCTGGGGCAATTAAAAAAGATGCATTCATTTCAACAGCATCAGTCAATGCTCTATTTACTTTTGAAGGCAAAGCCTTTATTTCCTCCTGATTAAATTTTTGTCTTATTGGAATATTTGTTTGCCACATCGCAACCTTTTCTGCCGAATCAGTTGGAGAATCCAACAACAAGATAAATCCAATTAAATGAGCTAAAGAAAAATAAGCAAAGCCAAGAATAATCAATTTCTTGAATTTTTTTCTAGCTTGAAAAGCAATTGAAAATTGCCAAATCCACCATCCAGCTAAAAGATGTATGGAGGCCAATCCTCCCGAACCTATCCATCTTGCTAACCCAGCCAAATATCTATCTTGTGGTAATAAACTTGGCCCTACACCCATCCAAAACAAAGGACCTCTAGATAGTATTTCCTCAGTTAGGCCCCATATAGTTGACAATAAGACGGCATAAATAAACTTATTTTCTAATTTAGAAAACTGCAGTCCTCTAAGAGCAAAAAAGCCACTCAAAGCTGACCAAATAAAAACCAGAGCTCCTCCAAAGGCTCCACAAAAAAGCCATATAAAAATGGTAATAGGTAGGCTTAAATTTGAGTTTATCCCTACCCAAGTGATTGGATGTAAATATAGCAACCACTTATGACTCCATAAAATAGCCATCGCACCCCAACAAAAGCCTCCCCATGGATTCTTACTAGCGGGCCAAAGGAAAGATATTCCCAAAAGCATGAATATATAGTTGCCTTGACTAAGGGAGATACCTGCTAGAGATCCCCCAGCAAAAGCTTTAAAAAAAAGAGAATAGATATTATGCATAAATTCAATTTAGATAAAATATACACCGACAAAATTCATACTCTCTGGTTAGTTATCTTTTAAATAGATGTAATTTGGGTATTAATCTGTAAGAATATTTCAGACTACTTAATAATGCTGTGAGAGAAATCTTAATTAGCTTTTCTGTTTGCCTCAGCTGCTTGATGATTGCAGTTATCAGCCAAATCATCTCACCAACCCCAACAAATGCCTTACAAATTGACCAACCAATTCAAGCGGATGTAAGGCAATCCACAAAAACAAACGAGACTGTAACTAATCCATTTGAATTAGACCCAGAAGACCCTAATCCATTACTTTTCACTATGGCCTCAGATAAAACCAGTGCAAGCAATGCTCCTCTCGGAGGAGCTGAGATAGGAGCATCTCAAGTAACTTCAAGTGGGCTGAAAATCACTGAATTAGTTTTAGGTGATGGTCAAGAAGCCACTCCAGGAACAAGTGTCTCAGTAAATTATAAGGGTACTCTTGATGATGGGAAAGAATTTGACAGCAGTTATGGAAGAGGTCCTTTTGAATTTTCTTTAGGTGCAGGAATGGTGATAAAGGGTTGGGATGAGGGAGTCGCAGGAATGAAAGTTGGAGGTAAAAGAAAATTAGTCATCCCTCCAGAATTGGGGTATGGCAGCAGAGGAATAGGTCCAATCCCCCCTAATTCAGTTTTAACTTTTGAAGTGGAGTTATTGGGTGTTAAGTGAATTTCTTAAATTATTCAGAAAGCTCTAGAAAAAATTATGGCGTTTGTCGACAAACGCCATTAATGTAAAAAAAAATATTCTCAAATTATTTTCAGATGTTGAGCGAAACACTTACATCAATCTTTAGCAAGCTACCAGCACAATCTGTTCACGCTCACTGTGACGGACCTTGCGGTGTATACGACCCTGCCTCTGCAAGAGTTGCTGCAGAGGCAGTTTTGTCTATGACAAAAAAACTTATTGCTTTAGCTCCAGCTGGTAATGATCAAGCTTCCATTTCAGCTTATAACAATACTTTTTCTCGATTCGTTGCGATTAAAGAAGAAGAATCACAAAAGACCAAAAAAGAACTTCTAATCCTCTGGACTGATTATTTCAAACCTGAACACCTAGCTACATATCCAGACCTTCATGACACTTTTTGGAAAGCAGCAAAGCTTTGTAGTGCATGCAAGGTAAATATTGATCAAACCAAAGCAGAAGAATTATTAGCAGCAGTACAAAAGATTCACTCGATGTTTTGGTCTTCAAAAGGTAGAAGTGATAGCTGGGTTACCGCAAGCTGATAAAAGTCTTTTCCACAAGCCAGATTTATTTACTTTACTTTCTTTAATAATCGGTTACCGACAACATTTACGTGTTGTCGGTAATTCTATGGAAGGAACGCTTAAAGAGGGAGATTTGATAACATATAAAAAATTACATCCGAGAAATATTGACTTAAAGATTGGCGATATTGTCGTTGCCTCTCATCCAAAAACAAAAAATAAGTTAATAATTAAAAGAATTCATAGGATTTATCAAAATAAATTTGATTTAAGGGGAGACAACTCCGTTGAGAGCACAGATAGTAGAGAATTGGGTTTAATTGAATTAGATTTAATTATTGGAAAAGTAGACAAAATTTTCTCTAAGTAGATTTAAGTGATTGGTATATATCTTTTACTTGATTTATAATTTACCAATTAACTTTATAACTCCACCTAATATATCTTCCTGTGACATAAGAGATTCACCAACCAAAACAGCATCAGCACCATAACTCTTTACTAAGGCCAAATCCTCTCGAGTAAATAGACCTGACTCGCTTACCAAAGTAATAGAATTTTCCTTGATTTGGTTAGCATAATTCTTAGCCAATTCCTTTGTAATTTCAAGATCAGTTTTAAAACTCTTTAAATTCCTATTATTAATACCTATTAAATTAAATACATTAATATTTAGTACTCTTTCAAGTTCTTTTGAGTCATGAACCTCTACTAATATTGTAAGTCCCAAATTTTCAGCGACCTTAGATAAGTATTTTAAATCAGAATCAGTCAGGATTGCGGCTATCAAAAGTGCAGCATCAGCGCCCGCAGCTCTTGCTTGATAAAGCTGATAGGGGTAAAGAATAAAATCCTTACAAAGAATTGGGATTGTTATTTCCTTTCTAACTTCAACTAAGACATCAAAACCACCTTGAAAGAATTTTTTATCTGTTAAGACTGATATGCAACTAGCACCTCCCTTTTGATACATTTTACCTATCATTCTCGCGTCAAAGTCCTCTCTAATTATCCCTCTACTCGGACTGGCTTTTTTTATTTCTGCGATTAGTGCTGGTTTCGACTTACTATTTCTTAATGCATCTATAAATCTATTTGTTTTTGGTAAATCCTTGATCTTTTTTTTTAAATCTTCAAGCGAAACTTTTTTTCTTGCAATCTCAACTTCTAGATGTTTTGCCCAAACGATTTCCTCCAAAATGTTTTTAGGTTTTGAATCTGGATGTGGGATTGCATACTCTAAATTAGCTACTTTTATACTTGGGTTAGGAGGTCTTCTTCTGATTTCCATAATTTAAATAATTAATGATCTATAAAAATAAAATTAGATTTAACTACTTCTTTAATTGTAAAGATGCCTGTTTATAAGCAACCTCTACAACTTCACTTAATGTTGGATGAGTATGAACTTCTTTTGCTAAGTCATTGACTCGTTGTCTTCTAGAAATTGCATTAGAAACCTCTTGTATAAGATCAGCAGCATGTAATCCATATATATGAGCACCAAGGACCTCTCCCGTCTCTTTATTAAAAATCAACTTCATAATTCCATCACTTTCTAATTCAGCCAAGGCCTTAGAGTTCGCTTTAAAATAACTCCTTACAATTCCAAGTTCAAAGCCTTCACTTTTCGCTAGATCTTTTGCTTCTTCTTCCGAAAGTCCAACGGAACTTATCTCAGGGTGAGTAAAAGTCGCTGCAGGAATACTTCTGTAGTCAATTTCTATTCCTTTTCCTAAAATATTTTCTACAGCAATACTCCCTTGCGCTGCAGCAGTATGTGCCAACATCAACTTACCTGTAACATCTCCCACTGCCCATAAATTAGAAACTGGTTTTTCATTCACCAATACTCTCATCTGATCATCAATTGGAATAAAACCTCTCGTTGTTTCAACTCCAACAGATTGTAGATTTAGATTTTGAGTAGAAGGTACTCGGCCTGTTGCTACCAGAACAGCGTCAACTTGTAACTCCTCGATCACTTCTCGACTCTTTGCATCTGTAAGCTCGACCTCGACGGGACAACCTGGCTTAACTTTAGTAGCAAACACGCCAGCTCGAGTTTCAATATCTCTTTTATCAATTAGGTTTCTTGAAGCAATTTTCGTTATGTCAGGATCAAAAGTAGGCATTACTTTATCAAGAGCTTCAATCATGGTCACCTCACAACCTAAGGCTGTGTAAATATCAGCGAATTCCAGACCTATATAGCCACTACCAATTATTGCAATCCATCTTGGCAACCATTCTAAATTAATAGCCTCATCACTTGTAAAAACAGTTCGTCCATCAATTTCAATCCCAGGCGGTACAAAAGGGTCTGAGCCTGTAGCCAAGATAATATCTCTAGCGGAAAAAATCCTATCAACTCCATTAGTTTCTCTTAAACCAACCTTTTGATTACCTTCTAAACGTCCTTCTCCTTTAAGGATCTCAACTCCCGATCTTTCTAATGTTTTAGTTAGATTTTTTCGAATTGTCTCAACTAAGTTTTTTGCATGTTCGGCAATTTTTTTACGTTCAAATCTAACCGGAGCAGAATGTATCCCAAAGTCAGCAAGATGAGGAACATTTGCAAGCTCACGAACTTTACCACTGGCTGCTAATAATGCTTTAGAAGGTACACATCCTCTGTTGACACAGGTTCCACCCATATCTCTTGATTCGGCAATCGCCACTTTCAGGCCAGCTTCTGCTGCATGTTTAGCAGCATCAAACCCTCCATATCCAGCTCCGACAACAATTAAATCAAAGTCAAAAGAAATTTCACTCACGGTTTTTTTTGGATACCCTTACCATTTTTACTCTTTGTCGCTCCAACAAGAGAGGAACTGCAGCAGATGCCACATTTAGTGAATCAACTAATGAGCTATGAGGCAAGGTAACAAAATCTGTACAACAGGCTTCAATTGAAGAATGAACACCTGAGCCTTCATTACCAAGAACCAATACAGTAGGGAGATCCCAGTCTAATTCCCAATAAGGTCTCACTTTCTTATCAGTAATTTTATTCGGTGAAATTGTTCCAACTACTTGGTAATTATCATCAATTGCAATATTGAGTTTTGAAACAAGCATTTCAATACTTGAGGAGGATGAATCTCCCATCCGTTCAAAAGGTAAATGAAGAACTGAGCCAGCTGAGGATCTTAAAACCTTTTGATTGAGGGGATCTGCCCCAGAAGCCAACCACATAACTTCATATTCACCAGCAAGGGCTGATCTGAATAAATTTCCCAAATTGCCAGGATCCTGAATCCTATCTAAAGCTAAAATGTGTTTTGGGGTTTTTCCCGGTTTTGGTAACCCTGGCATTGGGAATATCGCTGCGACACCATCAGGTGTCACTGTTGACAAAGATGCTTCTAAAACGTTCTTAGTTACTAGGGTTAACAATGATCTTGAAGCTATTTTTTTTAAAATTTCCTCATGCGCATCACACCATTCAGGAGTCGCAACAACTTCTGTTGGCAGAAAATTTGTTTTCAAAGCCTCTTCTAATAAATGAGACCCCTCAAGCAAAAGAGAAGAATGCTCTTCACGTCCAGTTTTTTTCAAAAGACCCCTTAATTTTCTAACCAAAGGATTTCTTTTACTTGTAATCAATGGCGAATATGAATTATTAATTTTCTAACCTCAAATTATTTAATTTTTGAAAAGCAAAAAAGTTTCCTGCATTGAAAAAGCCACTGAATTTTCTTATTAAATTCAATAGAAACTATATTAAAAATTTTATTCAAACTTTCAACATTATCAATATTTAATTTGAACCCATCAATTTTCACTAAGCTTGACTGGACTATTTTAAATCCGCTTGGCATTATGGCTGGGTAAGCAGCTCGCTCCAACATGAGTAGTGTGGCGACAATTAAAAGGAATATTATTCCGCCACATCTGGAGATAAAGGGAGGGCGTCCGCTTAGTGGTTTTTTAAAAGTTAGTGGGGCAAAAAATTCTTCACTAGCTTTAATGGCTGCGTCTCTTCTTACGAAAGAAAAAATCCTCATTAAAAATGTCCCACAACTAACGGACATTGAAGTCATGTCAGAGATTCTTCGTAATTTGGGCGCAAAGTTAACTAAAAAAAATAATTCTATCGAGATTAATTCAGAGTCTATTCATAACGTTGAATTACCCTATCAACTAGTTCATAGCTTAAGAGCAAGTTTTTTCTGTGTTGGGCCCTTACTTACAAGACTTGGAGAAGCAAAAATTCCTTTACCTGGTGGTTGCAATATTGGAGCAAGACCTGTTGATGAACATATTAATGGTCTAAAGGCTTTAGGAGCGGAAGTTGAAGTTATAAATGATGTAGTAAAAGCTCAAGTTTCAACCAAAAACAAAAGATTACTTGGAGCAGATATTACTCTTAAATATCCCAGCGTTGGAGCTACGGAAACCATCTTGATGGCTTCTTGCTTAGCTTTAGGGAAAACAACAATATCGAATCCCGCGAGAGAGCCAGAGATCCAGGATCTCGCGAAAATGCTTAATTCAATGGGAGCAAAGGTTTTTGGAGCTGGAACAAAAAGAATCACAATCATTGGAGTGAAATCTTTAAGCGGCACTTCTCATTGTGTTATCCCCGACAGGATAGAAGCAGGAACATTTCTTATTGCTGCAGCAATAACACGATCACCTCTCATTATTGGTCCAGTAATCCCAAATCATTTGAGCGCTGTTATTTCAAAACTACAAGAATGTGGCTGTTCAATATCTCATCATGGGAATCATTTAAAAATCATTCCAAGAGAGATTTCAGGAGTTGATATAACCACAAGCCCATTCCCTGGCTTTCCAACTGATCTTCAGGCTCCATTCATGTCATTAATGGCCACAGCTAAAGGTTCAAGCAAAATCAAAGAAAGAGTTTTTGAGAAGAGAATGCAACATGTTTTGGAGCTAAATAAAATGGGTGCCTGCATTTATCTAGAAAACAATACTGCTCACATAAAAGGAGTAAAAGAACTTACAGGTTCAAATGTAGAGGGAGGAGATTTACGTTCCTCTGCTGCAATTATCCTTGCATGTCTTTCTGCCAAAGGAAATAGTATTTTCACGGGTCTCGAACACTTAGATAGAGGCTATGAAAAATTAGAAGAAAAATTAACTAATGCAGGTTCTATTATTTTTAGAAAACTTGATCAAATGACATCTCAAAGTTCTTTCTCTAACAAAATAATTAGTAAAGACAACATTGATACTCAAAAAAATGCAGCTTAGTTTCATATTTTTGCTAGTTTTAACATAAAATAAACACATGGGAGCGTGGTGGAATTGGTAGACGCACCGCACTCAAAATGCGGCACCTTCGGGTTTGTCGGTTCAAGTCCGACCGCTCCCACTTCATTGATGAAAACTTATAATCGTTTTCCCATAGATATCACCAAGGGTAAAGGCTCATGGGTGTGGGACAAAAAAGGCCATAAATACCTTGATGCTGTAGCAGGCATTGCAACTTGTTCTCTAGGCCATAGCGATAAAGCATTAATTAAATCTTTATCAAAACAATTAAGGAAACTTCAACATGTATCTAATCTCTACGGAATACCAGAGCAAGAAGAACTAGCTCAATGGTTGACCTCAAAAAGTTTTGCCAAAAGTGTATTTTTTTGTAATAGCGGCGCTGAGGCAAATGAAGCTGCAATTAAATTGGCACGAAAACATGGGAATTTAGAACGTAAAATCGACAATCCTGTCATTCTTTGCTCAAGGGAAAGCTTTCACGGAAGAACACTCGCAGCTGTAAGTGCTACAGGGCAACCGAAATACCACAAAGGCTTCGAGCCAATGGTTCAGGGATTTAAGTTTTTTTCTTATAACGACAGTGAATCTTTTGAAAATCTATTTGATGATTTAGAAAAACAAGGCCCAAAAATTGCAGCTGTATTTATCGAACCTATTCAAGGAGAGGGAGGCATAAATATTGGAAAAAAATCATTTTTTGAGCTCTTAAGAAAAAAATGTACCTACAGCAATATTTTATTAATCTTTGACGAAGTCCAAACTGGAATGGGGAGGACAGGTACTCTTTGGGGATATGAACAACTGGGTATTGAACCTGATGTTTTCACACTAGCTAAAGGACTTGGTGGAGGTCATGCCATTGGCGCTCTGTTGGTTAATCAACTTGCTGATGTCTTTGAGCCCGGTGATCATGCCAGCACTTTTGGAGGGAACCCTTTCGCTTGTAGAGCAGCTCTAACCGTTGGAAAAGAAATACAAAAAAGAGACCTCCTAAATAAAGTTACCGAGAGAGGTAATCAATTAAAAGAGGGATTAATTAAACTTTCAGATAAATATTCAGATATATTTGTATCAACTAGAGGCGTTGGTCTTATTCATGGTCTCGTTATAAAAGACAATATAAAAATAACATCTCTTGATATTGTCAAATCTGCACTAGAACAAAAACTACTTCTAGTATCAGCTGGTATAAAAGTATTAAGAATAGTCCCTCCTCTAACTATTACAAAAAAAGAAATTAATGAGCTTTTATCGAGACTAGACAAATGTCTGATGAAACTTTCATAACACAATCAAATTTCTTTTTCGAAAGTAAGCGCACAGAGTTTAGAGATATGAACCTGGGCATAGATCGTATGTCATTGGCTATTAATGCCATGGGAGATCCCTGTAAAAATACACCTGCTATTCACATAGCAGGAACGAATGGGAAAGGGTCTATTGCGGCTTTTATTAATAGTGTTCTTAGCTTAGTAAATATCAAAACTGGAGTTACAACCTCTCCCCACTTAGTTGATTGGGTCGAAAGAATATGTATCAATAAGACTCAAATATCTAAAGAAGAATTTCAATCATTAAGTCTGACTCTTGCTCCAATTACAAAAAAATATAGTTTGACTCCTTTTGAATGTATTATTGCAATAGCACTTAAATATTTTACTTTAAGGGATGTTGAACTTCTTATCCTTGAGGTAGGGCTTGGAGGTAGACTTGATGCAACAACCGCGCATCAATATAGACCTATTATTGCATTTGGAGCTATTGGGCTTGATCACTGTGAATACTTAGGCAATAGTCTAGAAAAAATAGCTATTGAGAAATCAGCTGTAATAACTACAAAGAGTACTGTCATTACAGCTACTCAACACAATATTGTAAAAAGAGTTTTCGAAGAAACTGCTAATAGGAAACAAGCAGTCATTCATTGGGTAGATCCAATCCCATCAGACTGGGAACTCGGCTTATCAGGAGCAATCCAAAAAGAAAATGCAGCTGTAGCCAAAGGGGTTATTGAATCCTTAAAAAATATTGGATGGACTATTTCAGAAGGACAACTTCGAGAAGGATTATCTCTTGCTAAATGGCCTGGAAGGCTTCAAACAACAAAATGGGAAGGGATGCCCATAGTTGTTGATGGTGCACATAATCCTCATGCGGCTAAACAATTATCAGTTGAAAGAGACGCATGGACTGATCAAGAAAGTGGAATTATTTGGATACTAGGGATTCAAAAAAGAAAAGACATGATAGGCATTTTGCATAAGCTAATTAGAGAAAAAGATTTAGCTTGGGTAGTTCCTGTCCCAGGCCAACAGAGCTGGTCTAAAGATCAAATTTTAAGTTTTTGCCCTGAATTTAAAGAACAAATCAAAGAAGCGCTTAGAGTAGAGGATGTTTTATCAGCACTTAAAGAACAACCTAGATGGCCATCTCCACCACCTATCATTTCAGGATCACTATATTTAATAGGTGATCTTTTTAAAAGGGGAATATTGATAAGTTAAATTGTTTTAAAAAGAGAAATCAAATCAATTTTCTTTTAGATTCCACCCTTTAAGTTTACCTGGATTGAGAATCCCTTTTGGATCAAAGTTACTCTTCGCTTGCACTTGATCAGAATCAACTACACCAAGACCACCATCTTCAACAGTGATTGTATGCGGATTAAAAATCACTGCACCAAGGTCTCTACATTGACTGATTAATTGATTCATAGCCTCTTCACCTTGCCATTTAACAAGTGGGAGTGAAGCTATTCTTTGAACTCCATTTTGACGAACACATTCTAAATGCCATAAAAGATTGGATCCCCACTCAGATTTCAATTTACTCATTATTTCAGATTCAGGCTGAGGAAGAAGCATTTGCAAATAGGTCCAGTCAGGATCAATGCCACGCATATGTAAAGTTGTATGGTTCCAAGAAAGCTCTCGAAGACCTGTCCCAGCCTTAAGGTTTTCCGGACCTAAGTCATCAAAATCTGCATCAGCCGACTTTGCAAGTCGCTCAATTGTACTAACACCATCAGGCGAGACCAACAATAAAATCCTATGCTTGCCTGAAGGCTTACCAGACCAATGCGGGAGATAATTAACAATTTCTTTCTCTAGTAATGTTCCCAAATAAAGTTCTAGTGCAGCACAATTAAATTTGCATAACAAATCAATGGCCTGGTTCCAATCAAAACAATCGACAACTATTTGTTGCCATTCAATAGATGGAGCAGTTGTTAATGTCAACGCAGTAATTATTCCGTTGGTTCCATAAGCATGGTTCAATGCCTCAGAAGTATTTGCGTTCAATTCTAGTTTTCTTGGGGAATCCTCAGTAGTTATTATTTCTAAGGATTGCAAATGGCCAGGATCTCGAAGGAAGCCCCAACGAACGGATCCTATCCCACCTGAACCACCAGCAATGAAACCACCAATAGAGGCGCTTCTCCATGTACTTGGAAGCAACCGTAATTGACGGCCATGTTTAATCAACTCATCATTGATATCTCTAAGCAAACAACCAGATTCAACTGTGATTTCACCTGATGTTAAATCGAAATTTCTAATTTTCTTAAGACCAGACATAACCATAACTACTCCACCGTCAAGGGGAACACTCTGCCCATAGTTCCCTGTTCCTGACCCTCTAAGAGTTAACGGAGTTGAGTACTTATTACAAATTCGAGCAACATCAATAATAGCATCTACGGAAAGTGGTCGAACAACTATGTCAGCCAAGCAATCCTTCAATTGATTAATCAATATTGGTGAATAATCAAAGAAATCTTTAGAGAACCTTTTTAAATCACTAGTCTTTTGGTAGATCTCTAGATAAGAAACTTGTTTTAGTTCACTTAATAGTAATTGTATTTTCTCTTTACTAGTCATGACTCATGATTTGTGAATGTTGTATTTGTTTTAGGCAATTCATTCAAGAATTCACCATTAACTACTACTCTTCTTTTAGGTCTTTCAGACAAAGCTTTTACCCAACTATTTGAATTTAACAAAATAAAATCGGCAGGGCTTCCCTTTTGAAAAAGGCCATCCCATTTTAGGCTAAGTAAATTTGCTGGAGACCAAGTAAATGGAGAGAGGCCCAATCTGTCCCAGGGAGATAGATGAGCAATTGGCATAGAAAACGACATTAAATTTATAGGATCAAAATTAGATAAAGGGAACCATGAATCATTTATATTGTCTCCTCCTACAGATACATCGACTCCAGCTTTTTGAAGTTGAAAAATTGGGGCTAGTGGTCTTTTCGTTAAAGTAGATCGATCTTTTCTTCCTAAAAGCCAAGAATTAGTTAGTGGTAATGCAACAACTTTCAATCTGTTCTTAGCCATTTTGTTCGCTAAAGATGAAATCTCTTTTTCTCTTAACAAGCCCATGTTGCTTAGATGACTACAAGTTATTGATATCTCATTTTCAACTTGGTCTAATACTTCTAGAAGTAATTTCAATCCCCCAGCTGGGCAGAATTGAGACTCATCAATATGAAGATCAATATCACACTTAAGTCTATTTGCAAGTTGCACAAGGTGAAGTAAGGACTTAAAAGTCTTCGTCTTATTGAAAGGAGGCGCTATTACCCCACCTAAGAGATCTCCATTAAGAGCAACTCTTTGAGCTAAAAACTCACCTTCATCACTTTGCCAAAAATCTAATGGAACCAAAGCAACAAACTGCAAAAAACATTTCTCTTGCCATTTTGTTCTCATACTTTCTATCAGAACCCAATCTCTCATTGCTGTTTTTCCAAAACTATCTATGTGAGATCTAATTGCCCTGATACCATTAACAAAAGCTAAATTGAGACACTTTTCAACTCTGAAAATTAATTCTTCTTCGGACCTCAATTCATATTCACGGAGATTTGCTGCTAAAGCTTCTTGATAACTACCTCTCAAGTTAGGTGAACGTGACCATGAAAATGCTTTATCTATATGTGCATGCGGCTCTGCAAATCTTGGCAGAAGGATTTCCTCAGGAACTTTTGAAGTTTTTTGTAAGCCCCCAATTGATGTAATTATTCCATCTCGCCATTCAACCTGAACAGACAAAAGTCCTTCTTTATCAGTTGAGGTTCCTAATACATCCTGTCCATTACCAATTAAACATCTTGGAACAAGAACATCTACTCGCCCAGACTTTTGAGGACTTGCAATCAATTCAACATCTTTTGCGAAATTCACTTTTGAATAGATTTCAATCCCGAGCTTTTACTATTACGGGTTCTGCTACCACAGTAACTTCAATACCAGTCAATTGCGTTTTGATCAAGATATAAAAGTGATATTTTCAATACGTACTATCTACAATACTCACAAGCTAAATTTTTTTACCAAAATCATTTTGGAATTTCAAAATGACAAATCATTGGTAGATTAAAAGCACAAGGCGGGCGTCGCCAAGTGGTTAAGGCAGCGGCTTGTGGCGCCGCTATTCGGGGGTTCGAATCCCCTCGCTCGCCCTTGAAGATTTTTTGGACAATCTCAAAAATCTTTTTTCCCCAAGGAAAAAAATTAATCTGCGATGACAACAACCATAGCTTCTACTAAACAAAGCAAGTCTTTTAGAAGCCCTAGAGGAAGCTACTGGATTACCACTTTCGGTTGTCAAATGAATAAGGCTGATTCAGAGAGAATGTCAGGCATTTTGCAAACGATGGGATATGAGCTTGCGGAAGAAGAACTTAAGGCAGATTTAGTTCTCTACAACACATGTACTATTCGTGATAATGCTGAGCAGAAAGTTTACAGCTATTTAGGTAGGCAAGCTAGAAGGAAAAAATCAGATCCTAATTTAAAAATTATTATTGCAGGATGCTTAGCTCAACAAGAAGGGGAAACACTTTTAAGAAGAGTTCCTGAAGTAGATCTTGTTATGGGACCTCAGCATGCAAATCGGCTGGAGACTCTTCTTAATCAAGTTGATAACGGACACCAAGTTTTAGCAACTGATGAACAGCACATCTACGAAGACATTGCGACAGCGAGAAGAGAGAGCGCTATCTGTGGTTGGGTTAACATTATTTATGGATGCAATGAGCGATGCACTTATTGCGTAGTTCCCTCGGTCAGAGGTAAAGAACAATCACGAACACCACAAGCTATTAAACATGAAATAGAAGAATTAGCGAGAATTGGGTATAAAGAGATAACCCTTTTAGGGCAAAATATAGATGCTTATGGCAGAGACTTTAAAGCTTATGAATTCAATAAATCTGGGCAATTAACACTTTCGTATTTATTAGAATATATTCATGATGTTGCGGGAATAGAGCGTATAAGATTTGCCACAAGTCACCCTAGATATTTCACGAAAGAATTAATAGATGTATGTGCAAAACTTCCTAAGGTTTGTGAACACTTTCATATCCCAGTCCAAAGTGGAAGTAATAAAATACTAAAAAATATGGGTCGAGGATATACAGTTCAAACCTATCAAGAAATTGTAAATTATATAAAACAAATAATGCCTAATTCGTCAATTACCTCTGATGCAATCGTAGCTTTTCCAGGAGAGACGAGAGATGAATTCGAAGAGACGCTATCACTTATAGAGGATGTTAAATTTGACCTGGTCAATACTGCAGCCTATTCTCCCAGACCAAATACTCCAGCTGCCTTATGGCCTAATCAATTATCTGAAATAATAAAAATCGATAGATTAAGAGAAATTAATAAATTAGTAGAAAAGACTGCAAAGAAAAGAAATTTAAGGTACAAAGACTCTTTACAGGAGATACTTGTTGAGAGCATAAATTCTAAAGATGATTCCCAATTACTAGGAAGGACTAGAACAAATCGTCTAACATTTTTCCAAAAATCCTCAATTGATAGCAAATCACCTCAACCTGGAGAATTAGTGAATATAAAAATCAATGAAATACGCCCATTCTCATTAACTGGAAGCTTGTTATAAATGTTTATTAATTCAATAAAATACGTTTATAGAATATTGAGAACAAAATAGAAATGTCGAATAAAAAGCAAATTATAGGACTAGTTTTTGGTGGTTATTCCAGTGAACATGAAGTTTCTATAAAGTCAGCTGAAACTATTTATGCCGCCTTATCTCATCCTTGCAACATTGAACGTTTTATTGTAAATCCAATTTACATCGACAAGAATGGTTTTTGGGCAGATTCAGAATACTCAAAGTCAATTTTATCAGGAGAAATAGAATCAAATAAAACAATAAAAAGTAGTAGAAATTATATTAATAATCTCGCCAATTTTCCAGCAGAAAGTAACAAAGTTGATGTGTGGTTTCCCGCATTGCATGGTCCAAATGGGGAAGATGGAGTTATTCAGGGATTATTTAAATTAACTGGAAAACCCTTTGTCGGTTCAGGAACTCTAGGTTCATCTTTAGGCATGGATAAAATAGCAATGAAGTCAATTTTCAAATCATTCAATCTTCCTCAAGCTCCATATATTTATTTACACAAAGATAATTTATCGGATAAATCATTCATGAAGTCTATTTTTGCTCAAATAGAAGAAATAATAAATTATCCATGTTTTGTAAAGCCAGCCAACTTGGGTTCTTCTATCGGAATAACTAAAGCATACTCAAATCAAGAATTAATTACCGGAATAAAAATAGCAGCAAAATATGATGAAAGAATTATAATAGAAAAAAATATTGATGGAAGAGAACTTGAATGTGGAGTATTAGGAAAGTCCTTAATGAAATCATCAGTTGTTGGCGAAGTTAAATGTCAAACTGATTGGTACACATACGAGTCAAAATATGATGAGAATTTAAGCAGTACAATTATCCCAGCTGATTTAAATATAAACATATCTAATCAGATACAAAAACTAGCTATTGAGGCATGTAAAGCTCTTAATGCTTTTGGTTTAGCGAGAGTCGATTTCTTTTATCAGGAGAGCACCCAAAAGATTTATATAAATGAAGTTAATACCTTGCCTGGCTTTACTAAAACAAGTATGTATCCAATGTTGTGGGAAGCTTCTGGATTAAAACTAGAAAAACTTGTTGCTAGTCTCATAGAAACAGCTAGAAAATAAATTAACCATGACATTTTTAGATCTCTTTTTCAAAAAATGATTCACGGTCTCCTTTGGTTGCCATTATTGATGGCTTTTATTCTCATAGCTTCCCTTGGCTGGATAGAGAGAAGGCGACAGAATCTTTATTTAATTTGGGCTAAAGGTTCAGAGCTCGCAAAGCTTGATGGAACAGGAGCTGCCCGATTAAAAGCTGGGATTTTATGCTGGAGCAGCTTCGAAGCAGGCAGTTTCAAGGAGGAAGCAACATTCGAAGTTAAAAAATTAGAAATGGTTGAGCTGATGGCTCTCAGTTCAGGAGAGGCACCGTTAACAAAAGAATCTGAAGGACGTTGCCGACTCAGGCTTGTTGGTTCAGGCAGAGAAATAGATGTGCCTTTTTCAGATGCTGAGCGTGCTCGTCAATGGATGGACAAACTCATGTCCAGAGCAAGATGCGACCTTTGAAATCAAATAAAAGAAAAAACAGAAAATCAAAAAAGAGTAATCTAATATCAAATAAAAAAGTCTCGAATATTTTTCAAAATAAAAATTTTCTAATTGAACTTTGGCAATTAATTTTTTTTTCAAGTACTTCAATTTTTCTGATTCTTACATTTTTAAACCAAGCATGGAAACCAATAAGTTTTGATCAAACTAAAATCAAAGGTTTATCTGGAATTTCAAATAACGATATCAAACAAACAACTAGTATTTTTTATCCAAGAAATTTGTTGGAATTAAATCCCAAAGAAATTGAATCTTATTTAATAAAAAAGCTTCCTATTAAAGGAGTTTCAGTAAGTAGAAAGTTCTTTCCTCCCGAAATTCATCTAAATATTTTAGAAAGAAAGCCAATAGCTTTTGCTAATCGTGTTATCTCAAACAATATTGAAAAAGGAATGATTGATATTGAAGGATCGTGGATACCTCTTCAATTCGTAAACAAATCAAATCAAAATAAAATAAAATTATCTATAGAAAATTGGAATCCAAGTAAAAAAAAGGAAATTATTTTAATAATTAAAAATAGATTTATTTTTCAAAGCCCTCTTCAAAAAATCATAATAAATCCTCTTCAAGAAATCAGCCTAAAAACCGAGCACTTCGACTTAGTCCTTTTAGGCTCTGAAACGGATCGCTTAATCGAGCAAATTAATAAACTCAACCAGCTACAAAAATCATTACCAAATCTTTTAATCAACACAAAAGTAAAGATCGTGGATCTTAGAGATCCAACCAAACCGGAATTAAAAATAGAAAAAATACTGCAGAGCGAAGAGTAAAAGTACTGCTATGACTAATTTTTTTAGAAACCTTAAATATATTTTTAGCAAATCATGGTCAATGAGGGAAATTAATTTGTTAATCAATTTAAACCTATAAGCCAACAGAATTCATCGATGATGTTCATAATGCCCAGAAAGAGTTCTAATCCTGAATATGGTGATGGGAATGGGAAACAAATCTAGTTTCAACATGGATGATGGAATCCTGCCCAGTCAATCTGCACGTATTGAGGTTATTGGAGTTGGCGGCGGCGGAAGCAATGCAGTCAACCGAATGATTAATAGTGATCTTGATGGAGTCACATATCGAGTACTTAATACAGACGCTCAGGCTCTTATCCAATCATCCGCTACCCATAGAGTTCAGCTTGGTCAAAGCTTAACTCGAGGTCTTGGGGCAGGTGGCAATCCAAGTATTGGACAAAAGGCGGCAGAAGAATCAAGAGCTGATCTTCAACAAGCCTTAGAAGGAGTCGACCTAGTATTTATTGCCGCTGGCATGGGCGGAGGTACTGGAACTGGAGCAGCCCCTGTTGTCGCTCAAGTTGCCAAAGAAAGTGGTGCTTTAACAGTAGGGATAGTTACAAAACCATTTAGTTTTGAAGGCAAACGTCGTTTAAGGCAGGCAGATGAAGGTATCGCACGGCTTGCAGAGAATGTTGATACTTTAATTGTCATTCCAAACGACAGATTAAAAGACGTAATTTCAGGAGCACCTTTGCAAGAAGCCTTTAGAAGCGCTGATGATGTCCTAATGAAAGGAGTTCAAGGAATAAGTGACATAATCACTTGTCCTGGTTTGGTGAATGTAGATTTTGCTGATGTACGTTCTGTTATGACCGAAGCTGGTACTGCGCTTTTAGGAATTGGCTTAGGCTCTGGAAGATCAAGAGCTCTTGAGGCAGCTCAAGCTGCAATCAATAGTCCTCTCTTAGAAGCAGCGCGAATAGATGGAGCCAAAGGATGTGTGATAAATATAACTGGAGGTAAAGATATGACTCTTGAAGATATGACATCTGCTTCTGAAGTTATTTCTGATGTAGTTGATCCTGAAGCAAATATTATTGTAGGTACAGTTGTTGATGAAAAACTTGAGGGAGAGATTCAGGTAACCGTGATTGCTACTGGATTCGACAGTAATCAAATTTATTCAAATGAAAGAAATAGAGCAAGACTCTCACCTCAAACACTCTACGAGCAATCAGAAACAAGGGAAGCAGGGGCTTCAATACCTGAATTTTTACGTCTAAGACAAAATCGTTAATACCAATCTACTTTCTTGATTAAGGTGACCCGGAGCTCACGCCTGCTTTGAGCATCCCGTATGGCTGCTACCTTCCGGTCCTGACCAGGTTTGAGCGTCACAGCCGCATGAGGCCGAGTCACTAATATTCTAGCAATAGCTAATCACGTTATTAAGAATTAAATGCTACCCACTGAATTGGTTCGTTTCAAAAAGTTGGGAAAACAGATAACTGTATTAACTGCCTGGGATGCTATCTCATCATCAATAGTTGAGGCAGCTGGAGCTGATGTAGTTCTGGTGGGAGATTCACTTGGGATGGTTGTCTTAGGGCACACAACAACACTTCCGGTAACACTTGATCAAATGCTTCACCATACTCAGGCTGTTTGTAGAGGTTTTTGTAAACCTCCTTCCGAACAACCTTTAGTAGTTTGTGATCTCCCTTTCTTAAGTTATCAATGCGGAGAAGACAAGGCAGTTGAAGCTGCAGGAACTCTCCTTAAAAATTCAGCTGCTTCAGCAGTAAAACTTGAAGGAGCAGAACCTGAAACTTTAAATGTAATTAAAAGACTTATTAGAATGGGAATCCCAGTTATGGGCCATCTTGGCCTAACTCCGCAATCAGTTCATCAACTTGGATATAAATCGCAAGCCAGGGATAAAAATAGTCAAGAAAAAATTCTCAATGATTCAAAAAGACTTCAAGAATCAGGATGTTTTGCAATAGTTCTTGAACATATCCCCGGAGAAATTGCTAGCCGCTTAAAGAAACATTTAGATATTCCTGTAATAGGAATTGGAGCAGGAATTGAGTGCGATGGGCAGGTAAGAGTTACAGCTGATATTCTTGGTCTTTCACTTGAACAGCCTCCTTTTGCAAAACCTTTAATTGGAGGACGTGAACTTTGCATTAATGCCCTTAAAAAATGGATTGAATCCACTAATTCAGATCAAGCGAATCCCACCACATAAACATCTGAATCAAAATTTGGTTACTAATTTGCATTCCCTTTGGATCACTTAAAAAATACCTTCCGTTGTGTCTTAAGAGCGATCCATCGTTTAATGAATTAAGCCAAAATTTCTCCAGTGATTCTAAATTCTTATCGCATTCTTTTTGTGTCCATCCAACTTTTTTAGCAAGTTCCTCCAAATGAACACCTTCTCGTCTTCTGAGACCGATCATAAGTAGTTCATCCAATGGCATTGGTTTTGACTTCTCATTAGACAAAGTTTGCTCTAATAATTGACTCTCTTGCTGTTCAATCCACTCTTTATAACCAGCAATTGTTCTGGGTCTAGCAAATCTCTCCCCCCAAGGAGCACTTGTTGCCCCCATCCCAAACCCCCACCATCCAGAACCACTCCAATACACACGATTATGCCTAGATGCATGACCAGGCAATGAATAACTTGAAATCTCGTATCTAGAAAAACCATTACTTTTAAGATATCTATTAGTTTCGAAATCTATTTTTTGAGCTTCAGATTCAATTGGGATATTTAACTTACCTCTTTTGTGTGTTCTGCCAAAAACAGTATTTGGTTCGATAGTTAAATCATAAATTGACAAATGAGGGGCTTTCGTATGAACAGCTTGTTCCAACTCTTTAATCCACTTAGACAAATTTAAACCCGGAAGATTTTGAATCAAATCAAGACTCCAGCTTCTAATCATCCTTTTTTTCAATAAGTTGTTTAGCCAATTGCAAGCTTCTATTAATTGTGAACGATTATGTTTTCGACCAATTGAGGCCAAAGTACTGTCATCAAATGCCTGCCCTCCCAAGCTAAATCTATTTATTCCAACTTCTATGAATCCATTCAGATCATTTTCAAAAAATGTTGCTGGATCAACCTCCATAGTTATCTCCGCACCATCTTGAAATCCAAATTTTCTTTGAAGATTTTTCAACAAATAACCCAACTCATTTTTTTTCAATAAAGAAGGGGTTCCACCACCCAAATAGATTGTTGATAAAGCAGGACCTTTTGGAGCAATTAAAATCTCTCTATGAATTAAATCCAAATATGCGTTAATAGAAGTTTTCCCTGGACTGCCTGGACCTTGAGCGCTATCACCTAAGGGGATAATGGAAAAATCACAGTAAAAACATCTTTTATGGCAAAAGGGTATATGCAAATATGCACTTCTTGGTGGAGCTACCATTTGAGATCTAGATATACAAACCCAAATAATTGGTCACTTTTACAATCCAAATCTTTGAAAATAAATAAAGCTTTAGTAAAAAACGAGAAGGAAGCATAACCTGAATATATGGCAGACTTAGTTATTCTGGTTTTATTTCTCATATCAGGTGCTATCACCGGATGGATTGGGGTGAATTGGTTACCTGAAGAGACTTTAAATCATATTACAAATCTCAAAAATTTAAAGATTGCTTTATCAGGATTAACTGCTCTTATAGGTCTTTTAATAGCTTTCCTTTTTCAGCAATTTAGAAATAAATTAACGAAGAGAATAAGAACTATGCCTACAGATCTACTAGTAAGTAGATCTGTAGGCATAGTTCTTGGACTTGTCATAGCAACACTTTTATTGGTACCGGTACTGCTTTTACCCTTACCCACTGAATTGTTTTTTGTAAAGCCTATTTTTGCAGTATTAAGCAACATTTTTTTTGGAGTCCTTGGATATAACCTTGCTGATGTTCATGGTCGAACCGTTTTACGTCTTTTCAATCCTAATAGCACTGAGTCTTTGTTAATGGCAGATGGGATACTAACTCCAGCCAGTGCAAAAGTTTTAGATACGAGTGTAATTATTGATGGTCGCATTCAGGCCCTTCTTAGATTTGGACTTATTGAAGGGCAAATAATCGTAGCCCAATCAGTTATGGATGAGCTACAAAAACTAGCTGACTCAAGTAACAACGAAAAAAGAGGGAAAGGGAGGAGAGGACTAAAATTACTTAATCAATTAAGAGAAAGTTATGGAAGAAGACTAGTTATCAACAGTACAAAATACGAAGGGGAAGGAACTGATGAAATTCTTTTAAAATTAACCTCAGATATTTCAGGAATATTGATCACAGTCGATTACAACTTATCTCAAGTAGCTCTAGTACAAGAAATAAAAGTTCTCAACTTAAGTGATCTAGTTTTAGCAGTTAGGCCAGAAGTTCAACCCGGTGAGAAGTTAAATCTAAAAGTAGTTAGAGAAGGTAAGGAAAACTCACAAGGTATTGCCTATCTTGAAGATGGCACAATGGTTGTTATTGAGGAGGGTCTCCAATGGATCGGTGAACGAATTGAAGTAGTGGTGACTGGAGCATTACAAACACCGACGGGCCGAATGGTTTTTAGTAAAGCTTCAAATGATCAGCCCCCGAACAAATTTGAAAAAACAAGAGCATCTCAAGGCTAGATCTAGCTAGGCTCGAATCCAAGAAAACTTAACTTCATATGACTGCCTCCTCTCCGTATTACGGCGATTCTGCCGTAATGAGAACTCCACCCCCTGATTTACCATCACTTCTTCTGAAAGAAAGGATAGTTTATTTAGGCTTGCCGTTATTTTCCGATGATGATGCCAAAAGGCAACTCGGAATGGATGTAACTGAACTAATTATTGCCCAACTTCTTTTTCTGGAATTTGATAATTCAGAAAAACCTATATATTTTTATATCAACTCAACTGGAACAAGTTGGTACACAGGAGATGCCATTGGATTTGAAACCGAAGCCTTCGCTATTTGCGACACACTCAGATATGTGAAACCTCCGGTACACACAATCTGTATAGGTCAAGCTATGGGAACTGCAGCTGTAATTCTCTCGGCTGGAACTAAAGGGCAAAGAGCAGCATTACCTCATGCATCAATTGTTCTTCATCAGCCTAGAAGTGGTGCTCAAGGTCAAGCAACTGATATTCAAATCAGAGCTAAGGAAGTTATTCACAACAAGAAAGCAATGCTAGAAATCCTAAGTCATAACACTGGAAAAACAGTAGATCAATTAAGCAAAGACTCAGACAGGATGAGTTATCTCAACCCTCATGAAGCAGTTGATTATGGGATTATAGATCGCGTTCTAACTAGTAGAAAAGACTTACCAGGCGAGAAAAATTTGCCCGCATAAGCAAATAATTTCTCCAAACTTTTTTAAATCATTAACCTCATCTCCTCAACATTAATTAGCCATGCCCATAGGTACTCCAAGCGTTCCATACCGTCTTCCAGGAAGTCAATTTGAAAGATGGGTTGATATATATACAAGACTTGGTGCAGAGAGAATTCTATTCCTTGGTCAAGAAGTAAATGACGGTATTGCCAATAGCCTCGTAGCACAAATGCTTTATCTTGATTCTGAAGACAGTAGTAAGCCTATCTATTTGTATATCAACAGTCCTGGAGGCTCCGTAACCGCCGGTTTAGCGATCTATGACACGATGAAATATGTAAAAAGTGACGTTGTAACTATTTGTGTTGGGTTAGCAGCCTCAATGGGTGCATTTTTACTCTCAGCAGGAACAAAAGGGAAAAGGCTTGCACTACCCCACAGCAGAATCATGATTCATCAGCCTCTTGGCGGTACTGCTCAAAGACAAGCAAGCGATATAGAAATTGAGGCACGTGAAATTCTTAGAATTAAAGAAATGCTCAATAAATCCATGGCAGAGATGACTGGACAAACATATGAGAAGATAGAAAAAGATACAGATCGAGATTACTTTTTGAGTGCAGAAGAAGCAAAAAATTATGGTCTAATCGACCGTGTAATAACCCATCCAAGTGAAAGTTGAAATGATAAATATTTGTACCTTTTTTGTATCTAATTAATTAAATTGTCTTGATAGTCAAAAAAATATATAAATGAAAGTGGTTTCGATAGCACTCTATTTCGTAAGCTCAGCCTTAATACAGTTCTGAAATACCCACTCACATGGCAAAACTTTATTACGACTCCGATGCAGACCTAGGTCTTCTTCAAGATAAAACTGTTGCAATTATTGGTTATGGATCTCAAGGGCACGCACATGCATTGAATTTAAAAGATAGTGGAATCAAAGTTGTTGTTGGACTTTATGATGGAAGTCGATCAGCCAATAAGGCAACTTCTGATGGTTTGGAAGTCTTAAGCGTCGCAAAGGCTTCCGAGAGGGCAGATTGGATCATGATACTTTTGCCTGATGAGTTTCAAAAAGATGTTTATAACAAAGAGATAGAACCTCATTTAAAACCAGGGAAAATTCTAAGTTTTGCGCATGGTTTCAATATTCGCTTTGAATTAATAAAGCCACCTGAATTTGTCGATGTTGTAATGATTGCTCCAAAAGGGCCAGGTCACACCGTCAGATGGGAGTATCAAAATGGGCAAGGGGTTCCAGCTTTATTTGCCATTGAGCAAGATGCCTCAGGCCAAGCAAGATCACTTGCGATGGCATATGCAAAAGGTATTGGCGGAACACGTGCTGGCATTTTAGAAACTAATTTTAAAGAAGAAACAGAAACGGATCTTTTTGGAGAGCAAGCAGTTTTATGTGGAGGCCTCTCAGAGTTAGTCAAAGCTGGTTTTGAAACTCTTGTAGAAGCAGGCTATCAACCTGAATTGGCCTACTTCGAATGCTTGCATGAAGTGAAATTAATAGTTGATCTAATGGTTAAGGGAGGGCTCACTGCAATGAGGGATTCGATTTCAAATACAGCTGAATATGGAGATTACGTAAGCGGTCCAAGGTTAATAACTAAAGAGACGAAAGAGGAGATGAAAAATATTCTTGCAGATATTCAAGATGGTACCTTTGCTAAAAACTTTGTAAAAGAATGCGATGCAGGAAAACCTGAAATGAAAAAAATTCGCCAAAAAGACTCAGAACTTCCAATAGAAAGAGTAGGCAAAACACTTCGCTCTATGTTTAGTTGGCTTAAAGAAAGCTGAAAGTATCATTAATATAATCTTTTTTGCCGTTCTTCTAGATCTTTTAATAGGCGATCCAAAAAGGCTGCCTCACCCAGTTGAATCAATGGGTATGGCTATTAGTTTATTGAGAAAATTAGCTGAATTAGTTGCAAAAGATAGTAAATCGAAATTATATATTGGAGGCTCAATAATTACACTTATAGTCGTATCTTTAAGTGGCCTGGCTGGATGGACGATAGAACAATTATTTTTATTTTGGGAAATAAAAAATCCTATTTTAAGTACTTTGTTTTTTTCTTTTATTTTAAGTAGTGCGCTTGCCTCAAGAAGTTTAAGTAAAAGTATTTATGAAATAATAAATTTACTTGTTATGGAAAATCATAGAGAAAATCTTAATATTATAAGAGAAAAATTAAGTCTTATAGTTGGTAGAGATGTTAAGAATTTAGGTACAGATGAAATTCTTAGAGCATTAGCTGAAACAGCAAGTGAAAATTCCGTGGATGGCATTTTTGCGCCGTTATTTTGGATTTTTTTAGGAACAATTTTCTGGCAATTTAATCAATTATTGCCTGGTCCATTGGCCATGGCTTGGATATTTAAGGCATCAAGCACTATTGATTCAATGGTTGGATACAAAGAAGGAAAATTAAAGTGGCTTGGCTTTACTGGAGCAAAGCTGGATGATTTAATGACATGGATTCCTTCAAGAATTGTATTAATTACGCTTCCTTTTTGCTGCAGATCAAAACAATCAATTTTTAAAACAATATTGGATTCATGGAAGGACGGCAAAGTAGATCCTTCCCCCAACTCTGGAATTTCTGAGGCAATATTTGCTCATTGTGCCGAAGTAAGAATGGGAGGGGTAAACTATTACAAAGGTAAGAAAAAGATAAAACCAACAATTGCAAGATCTTTGCCTCAAGCAAGTATATTTTCAGTCAAAAAGATCATTAAACTTAGTAATAGGCTTCAATTTGCCTGGCTTTTAGGTTTTTCATTAATAATGAAATTTATAAATTTATAAATTCAAAAGGCACCTCGATCCATTGGGAATAGCAATACTCCTAATGTAAGAACAATGATTTCTAAATCAAGTAGAATATTTCTATTTCTTGCATAAAACAAATCTAATTCAACCCTTTTTTTATAACTAAGATTATTTCTACCACTAACCTGCCATAAGCCTGTCAGCCCTGGTCTTACAGAGATAACTTCTTCCATAAATAGACTATATTTATTTATCTCATTACTTACTATTGGTCTTGGACCAACAACACTCATTTCTCCTTTAAGTACATTAAAGAATTGAGGTAATTCATCTAAACTAGATCGTCGAAGAAATCTACCTAATTTTGTTATTCTAGGATCCTGACGTAATTTGAAATCTTTTTCAAATTCCTTTCTCATAAGAGGATATTTCTCTAATAAATTTGGCAGTAGCTCATCAGCATCCTTATACATAGTCCGAAACTTAATACATCCAAATTCTCTATAATTTCTTCCTACTCTTTTTTGAATATAAAAAATCGATCCACGAGAACTTAACTTTACTAATATTCCAATTAAAATAAATATTGGTGATCCTACACTCAAAACTAGCAAGGAAAAAATAACATCCCCTATCCTTTTTAATGTGCGTCCATATCGACTCTGATTTCTTATTATTTCTACAGCTAGCAAAGAAGATGGTTCTTTCGAGATAACTTCAAAGGGAATTATTGGAGAACCTTTACGGAACTCAGACCATCGCAATAGTGATTTTCTAGGATTAGTTTGCACAGATTATTGAATTAGTAAGCTCAACACTTCAATAAATTCACACCATACTTAATTAAGATTTTCTTGATCAAGACCTAAGGTCACTAGTAGCAATGTCACAAGAATTAAGATGTTGACTCCACGCTCTATTTATGGTTCTCTCAAATCTAAATTTAAATGAATCGTGAGAAAAAGAATTAGCCCAATCTCTAATTAACTCAGGATTTAAATCTTTCCAAAGTTGTTTTTCCTTAAAAAATTCGACGGCTTCAACTAAAGATTTCTCTGTCTGATCAGGAAAAAGAAGTCCTGTTGCGCCTTTATCTGATTTAAAGTTAAAACATTTAACTGTATCTAAAACCCCACCCTTGCCAAAAGCGATAACAGGAGCTCCAGAAGCCATTGCCTCAACAGGCGCGATTCCGAAATCCTCAATACCTGCATAAACAAAAGCTCTACATTTGCTCATTAGATTTTCAATATTTTCCTTACTTTGAAATCCAAGGATATGAACCGTTGGACCTGCAAGGTGTTTTAAATATGCTTTTTCAACTCCATCTCCAACAACCATTAAAGGCAATTTGAGCCGATTAAAAGCTCTCACAAGTAAATCAACTCTTTTATTAGGAACCAATCTGCAGACACTTAAATAAAAATCTTCTCTAGGCAAATTCCATTCAAAACGATTTACATTAACGGGCGGGTGTAAGACCTCAGAGCGCCTTCTCCAGTACTTCCAAATCCTTTTTGCAGTAAAATTAGAATTTGCAATTAAGTAATCAACTCTTGAGCTGCTTAATTGATCCCATTGCCTCAAAGAATGTAATTGCAATCTAATTAATGGTCCTAAACCTATTCTTCTTAAAAAAGATCGTTTCAGATATACATTCATCTGATCCCAAGCGTATCTGACAGGTGTATGTACATAACAAATATGAAGTTGATCCGGTGACGTTAAAATGCCTTTAGCCACTAGATGACTACTGCTTATAACCAATGGATACCCTTCTAAATCAAGTTGCTCAATTGCAAAAGGCAAAAGAGGTAAATATTTCTGAACATGTGAGATCCCGAATGGTAATTTTTGAATAAAGCTAGTTCTTACTTTTCTATTTAATAACCAGCTAGCTTTTGGTAAACGCTCTTCATTAACTAAAGAAAAAAGTTCTGGCTGCGAAGAGATTTCAGTTAACAAATCATCAATTACTTGAACAACATTCTCGGCACCACCAGTTGATCTTGGAGTAAACCATTCATGAACTAATGCAATATTGCTTGGAAGATCTAAAGACGAATTTACATTCAAAGGAAAAACCTTAAATCCAATATTAGTTTTATTTTATTACAACCTAGATTTTATGACAAGAAAAAAAGAAATCATCAATTATTAAAACTCAAATTATTTTTCATTCAGCATTTTAGCTTACTAAATAATATTTCTAAAAAGAGACAGATACTTTATCTAAAGATGATATTAATACATCATAAAATTCATGAAATAAACTACCACTAAAAGAAAATAAGTAAATCAAACCACTCAAGAATCCAAGAAAAATAAAGTATCTAACATAGCCACTTCTTCTTTTAAACTTTGCTAATGAAAAAAGCATAATCAACAAGATAATAAAACCCATAGACTCAGAAGCTATTAAAGCTGGTCTATCGACAACTAATTTTAAATCACTTCCAAATAGAAAATCATTACCTGATATACCTTTCTTTAATAAAATAAAGTCAATTAATTCGGAAAAAGCAAGACTAATAATAAAAACAAATGATACTGGCTTTGTAAGCCTATTCATTGTTTTGCTAAAACTAAATAAGAGAATTGCTGTAAAGATAGATGCAATTATTGGCAGCCCAGGTATCAACCAAGTAAGTTTTAACAACATAATTCTCAACCAAGATTGTTTTTACATGGGACCTTATATTCTTTTACTAGTTCTCTTTGAAAGAGAATGAAAAGGTCAACAGAATCTAAAACAGCAATAATCGGTGTAGAGCTATTCATTAATTAAAAACATATAGTAATTTTTTAGCAAGAAAATGAGCTGAAAACAACTTATCAATTAATAGTAAAACAAAACTTAATAAGATGAAAAATCAAATCTTTATTTGTTTGATAGAAATCTATTAATTGCAATATACTAATCACATGCATTGTCAATATAAATTTAAAAATAACATTTAATTATAAGTATTCGCAAATCAATATGCTTATGAATTCTATTCTTTGATATTGGTTTCTTTGTAAATAATTCAGTAACTTGCTCACTTTCAACAATTCTAACTAAATAGCTAATTTCGGAAAAACGAATCCCTACAAAATAGCTTATAATTTTCTATATATAAATTGATTCTAAATTAAAATGTCTAATACTGATTCTGAGATCAATAATCAAGTTTTCAATTCAGAACCAGATGATACAAAAAAAATTGAACCTACAAATCACCCAGAGTTAATAGATCAAAGCCAGAATCTAAATTCTTACCCTAAATGGATAAATAATAAAGGAGAAGAAGTTAAACAAGTCTTTGGGTTTAATGAGAATGCTGAACTAGTAAATGCCAGATTAGCTATGATCGGTTTCTTAATGCTCATACTCACCGAATTAGCTTTTGCTGGCGAACCAGCAACACTTAAAATTTTCGGGATTAGCTAAAGAATAAAGATTTATCTCTTTTATCTTTGTTAATTCTATTAACTCAATTTTCATCTAACAGCCATGAATAAAAAAACTTTAGTAGGTATTTCTTACGTATCTGCTTGGGTAATTATTTGGGGAACAATAGGCTCCCTGATTGATTTTTATTTCCTTCAGAATGTATATCTTCCTGGATCCTTAGGACAATTTTTAACATTTATAATTACAGCTATCATTTCATCAGTAGCTGCAATATATATGTTTTCAACAGTTAATAACAAATTTTTAAACTAATAACGATAACGTTCAATAACTTGAGAAGGTTTGTCATCTACTCCCTTCTGAAAAAGAAGCCATTGATTAGTTTCAAGATCATGATCGCAATCTAAGCCCTCTAGTTCAATAGATTTCAATCTCAATTGATAATGGCATTGCTGATCAGCTTCAAAAGCTGATCTATAGCCTGTAAAAAAATATAAATACCCAAGAATTACTGCAATCAAGCATATAAGTGCAATACCTATTTTCATCTTATAAAAATAAATTATTAATAATCATAGCTATTTTTGTAGATAAAAAAGGATTTATAATTTTTTATTCTTTTCTAATGGAATTTCACATTCAGTTAAATCTTGATCATTTAAACGGTCTAATATGCGAACCATATCTAGAGCTGATAGCTCACCATTGGCTCCCCATTTAAGTGTTGTCTTTCTCTGTTGAGGAATCTTTTTCGACTTTGACTCCTGACCACTTTTTTCTACCATTACTACTAATGTTCCTCTAATAAACACTAAAATATAGAACTTCTAAACAAGAACTTTAGAAAAGATTCTTAGTCAAACTTTACTTTTTTCCTAAATAGTAATATTTTCCTATTTTATTAAGATTACCCTGCCATTTCTAATAATTAAATTATCAAGCGCTTGAAATCACTAGCCTCGTCCGAGATTGTAAATAAAATCTTGAAATGAAGGACTATAAAAGTAAACAAGTACACTAATAACTAATAAAACATTCAAACCAATTACAATTGATCCAATAATGACTCTTTGACGTTTACCAGGGACTTTATATTTCATTCCTGCTGGAAGGTTAACTAATACATCTGGATCATTGGAAATTGATTTCTTAAATTTATTTTCTTTAGCCTTACTAGTCTTAATTTTCTTATCGTTTGATTTTTTGGAATTAGAAGCTTTTGGGCCCATTGTCTTAGTTAGAAAAATTTCTTTATCTTTATAGATTTAATTTTACTTACATTAATCAGATAAAACATATTTTGTTCAAGTTTTTCACATAAGTTTTTTGACGTAATAACAAATCAAAAGATCTATAATCAATATATTGATTATATCTAGCAATATTTCTTAATAGAATCTATAATACTTTTTGAATCATTCTTTTTAAAATTAGAATTCATCGCCATTATTAAATTTGCTTCTAAACCAAGTAACCTAGTTTGACAAGAAAACTTTTTGCTTATTGCAGCATTTTTTTGATATTTATGTATTTTTAATAATGCTTTATCACAAGATTTAATGTCTTTAAAGCAATTCCTTACGAGGATATCAACTATAAGAAAATCTGTTTTTTCTAAAGCCATCAATGGATTTAAAGAAATAAATAAATATATAAAAGCAATAAATACTAATTTAATTTTATCAAATGGATAACTAATCAAGGCAAAATCTCCATCAAAGTAATTTAATAGTTTTCGGGCTTGAATAACAAATCATGGATTCTAAAAAGATGGATTATTTTCTTGAACAGACAAAAGTAGAATTTTTACAGAAAAAAAGGACTCATTTTTTAAAGAGTCCCTAATAAAACAAAAATAGAGTTTGCAAAGAAGAAAATTTTTTAAAAAATCATCCCTGAACACGGTCTTTAAACAACTTACCAGCCGTAAAAGCAGGCACTCTCTTAGCAGGTATAGCTATCTTTTCTCCAGTTTTAGGATTTAGGCCTTGACGAGCAGAACGATCACGGGGCTCAAAAGATCCAAAACCTAGAATGGAGACTTTCTTACCCTCCACTACAGAATCAATGATTGTATCTATGGCGGCATCAACTACCAGAGAGACATCTGTTTTAGTTAGCTCGGTACGAGCTGCAACTAGGTTGACTAAATCTGCTTTGTTCATTGGAAAGATTGATTGTTTGTAGCAGGGAGTAAGAGGAGGAAAACCAATAGGTAATTAGTTTCCAAAAAACTCAATCTTGCTAATCGTATGGACCAAATCACTTGCCTGCAACCCAAAGTGCTTGTGACAGTAAGCTTTCTATAAAATATATGTGAATTTTTTCTTGATTCAAAAATCCTTCAAAAAATTCCATTAAATGACCTAAAAAAAAATACAAGCTTCCATTTACTGCTCAAAAGCCAATCAGGGAAAGGCTTCTGTAAATACGATTTTTTCCAATTTAATATCAAGAACAGCTCTAAATTTTTAAATTAATTCCTTTTTCAAAGAAAAATCCGAAAGTTATTTAAATTCACTTGGATTAACAAAGGTCTGCAGAACAGCACATTTATTGGTATTACAAAATAATAATCACACGAAAAAAAAGGAAAATAGATGAAAAACCACTGATTTTCGTAGCGTAAAAAAATCCTTTTTGAAGTTGTAATCCCTTAAAAAGCTCAAAAAACTTCCAATTTGAACATTTTCCAAATATTGCGAAGTTGTTACTTTCACATTGAATTTATTTTTTTATAACTTGTTAAAAATAACTATCCATCTAACTTGTAGGAAAAGTTACTTGCTTACATTTTTGAAGGACAAACACAATTGGGCAAAGTAAAAGTTGGTTCAGCATGGCCTTTAGGCAGCTCAGTTACTCCTAATGGGGTTAATTTCTCCATAGCAGCACCACATGCAAAAAAATTAGAATTACTAATCTTCCAAAATGAAAATGACGACTACCCAAAAGAAACAATATCTTTAGATAAGAAAAATAGGTCTGGAGATTATTGGCATGTTGAAGTTGAGGGCCTAGCTGAAGGTAGCTTATATGGATATAAAATTTTATTAGATCAGAACAAAGCTATAGAAAATCACCTTGTTTTAGATCCATGCGCAAGAGCAATTACAGGGTGGGAGAATTATATAAGAAATAACAAAGAAATAGTTAGCAGAGGTTACAATCATTTCCTAAAAGGAGTAGTAACTAAAAGGGATTATTTTGATTTTAAATCTCATCCAAGGCCCAAACATGGATGGAATGAAACAATTATCTATGAGTTACATGTTGGTGGATTCACTAAAAATGCTAATTCAACTATTAACGAATCGACTAAAGGAACTTTTATCGGATTAATTGAAAAGATACCATATCTTAAAAGTCTTGGTATTACAACAATTGAATTACTTCCTGTATTCGCTTTTGATCCCAGTGATGCCCCCAGAGGACTAGTGAATTATTGGGGTTATAGCCCTATCAATTGGTTCACACCTCATCAAGGTTTTATAGATGGTTGTAATCCATTAGAAGCAAGGAAACAATTTAAGCAATTTGTAGAAGTTTGCCATGATAATGGACTAGAAGTATTAATCGATGTTGTTTATAATCATACAACTGAAGGTAATCAAGTTGGTCCAAGTATCAGTTGGAAAAGTTTTGGCCCTAAAGCTTACTACCATCAAGACGAGAATGAAAATTACCAAGATGTAAGTGGATGTGGAAATAGTATTGCTGCCAATCGTCCTTTAGTTCGAAAATTAATATTGGAGTCTTTACGATGTTGGGCAATTGAATTAGGTGTTGATGGATTTCGTTTCGACTTAGGTATCGCTTTGAGCAGAGGTGAAAATTTAATCCCTTTGGATGAGCCTCCCTTATTTGAAGAAATCGAAGCAGATCCTAAACTTAGTGATGTGAAATTAATAAGTGAGCCTTGGGATTGTGGAGGACTTTATAAACTAGGGGATTTCCCAGCAAAAAAATTTAGAACATGGAATGGTCACTTTAGAGATGATGTTAGAAGATTTTGGAAGGGCGAAAAAGGTACAATATGGCCACTTAAAGATAGATTAACAGGTAGTAAATTACTATATAATGATAATGATTTAGCTAATATATTTAGTATTAATTTCATAACTTCTCATGATGGATTCACATTAAAAGATTTAGTAAGTTTTAATGAAAAGCATAATCTTGCAAATGGTGAAAATAATCGAGATGGAGAGAATAATAACAATAGTTTTAATTACGGAATTGAAGGACCAACTACTAATAAAGAAATAAATAATTTAAGACAAAGACAACAAAGAAATCTTCTTTCAACACTTCTTTTATCTCCTGGGATTCCAATGCTTTTAATGGGAGACGAAGTGGGTAGAAGCCAAGGAGGTAATAACAACACATGGTGTCAAGACAATCCTCTTGGTTGGATGGATTGGGATCATAAAAATTGGGATCACGACTTAAAAGAATTCGTGCTGAAGCTAATATCTCTAAGAAAACAACTACCAGAATTTTTTAGTCCTAAGAGTATTTACAAATATGAACACGATAATAGTAAGGACAGAACTTCTGATTTTTGGATTCAGTGGCATGGCATTAAAATTAATAAACCTGACTGGGGTGAATGGTCACATACTATTGGATTGAGCATAAACAAAAACAATGAAGGCTCAGCAATTTGGATTGGATTTAATGCTTATAAACAAGCAATGCTTTTTGACTTACCAACTCCAATTTCTCCATGGAAAAAATATATTGATACCTCTGTTTTAAAAAATAAAAATGTCTCTAAAAAACCATTAGGTAATCAATCAAATATACGTATTGAAAGTAACAGTCTTGTACTTATGCTCTCCAGCGATTATTCAAAAAAAATTAAACTATGAGAATCAAAATCAAGCGGGCGGCGGGAATCGAACCCGCATCATCAGCTTGGAAGGCTGAGGTTTTACCACTAAACTACGCCCGCGCTAGAACTAAAGATTTACTCTCATTTGGAGTAAATGCCAGTTTAGCTTCTTACATTATGACCTTGCGAGTCCCATTATCCAAAAAAGAGTGAATAAGTCCACATCCATTTACGAAGGAAATAATCGCACAAGACTAATGGTCTCTTATGCAATGGGAGATGCTGGCACAGGATTAGCCGCTATACAATTAGGTACTTACCTATTTCTATTTTTCACTTGTGCTGCAGGAATTCCAGCATTTATTGCAGGCTCATTGCTCATGGTTTCAAAGCTTTGGGATGCGATAAATGACCCGCTAATTGGATGGATGAGTGATCACACCAGATCAAGATGGGGGCCAAGGCTTCCTTGGATGGTTGGAGGTGCTGTCCCCCTTGGTTTATTCCTTGCCGCAATTTGGTGGGTACCTCCAGGAGAATTAGGAACAAAAACGACTTATTACGTATTCGCTGCGATTTTCTTGATGACTGCTTACACAGCGGTAAATCTACCTTTTGCCGCATTGTCTACAGAACTGACTGAAAATATAGCTATTAGAACAAGACTCAATGCGGCTAGATTTACTGGGTCTATTTTGGCTGGAACCACTGGGTTAATAGTAGCCGCAGGTTTCTTATCTCAAGGAGTTGAGGGTTATTCTTCAATGGGAAGAGTAACAGGAATTATTGCTACTTTTACAACTTTAATTGCTTGTTGGGGACTTGCCCCATTTGCAAAAAAAGCTAGAAAACCTACCTCGCAATCTGAGCCTTTTAATCAACAACTAAAAAGGGTTTTAAATAATAAACTCTTTACACGAATTATTGCTCTTTATTTGCTTCTTTGGTGCGGACTACAATTAATGCAAACCGTTTCATTAATCTATCTCGAGCAAGTAATGCTTGTTCCAATTGAAATTTCAAAGTGGATACCAATACCATTTCAAATAAGTACTCTACTAGGTCTTCAGTTTTGGAGCTTTTATTCCAATAAATACGGGAGAATTTCCGCACTTTTCAAAGGAGGAAAAATATGGATATTAGCTTGCATTTTAGTTATGTTTATGCCTCCTATAGCAAGAGGTGCAAGTATCAATAATTTATTATTCATCAATAATTTTGAAAGTATAAAAATGCTAATCCTTTTATTGATAATTATATTGGTAGGATTTGGAGCCTCAACAGCCTATCTTATTCCATGGTCCTTACTTCCAGATGCTATTGATAAAGATCCCGAAAAGCCCTCAGGAATATATACAGCATGGATGGTTTTTATTCAAAAAATTGGGATAGGGATAAGCGTTCAATTTTTGGGAGTTCTTTTATCTTTAGCAGGATATAAATCATCAACTAATTGCTTATCAAGTTTTGGAGATCTAGATCAACCTTTAACTGCAATTATCACTATCAGATTATGCATGGGATTAATACCCTCTTTTCTTGTGATTGCTGGATTAATAACTATGAAACCCTGGCGAAGTTTAGATTTAAAATCTACAAATTTAGTTTAATGAATTACTCACCTCGATGGCTAAGAAGATTCTTTAGCAGCATATTAATTGGAGGGCAAGCAATTGCATCAATAGCTAATGGAAAAATAAATAAATCAGATTTAATAGATCAATTAATGGAAGCAGGACCTGGCAGCTTCCTTATCGTTCTAATAACAGGCATTGCAGCAGGAACGGTTTTCAATATTCAAGTCGCCGCAGAATTGAGTAAACAAGGTTTAGGTTCTGCAGTTGGTGGCCTTTTAGCAATTGGCATGTCTAGAGAGATAGCTCCTTTACTTACCGCAACTCTTCTTACTGGAAAAGTTGCAACTGCTTACGCTGCTCAAATAGGGACAATGAAAGTGACTGAACAAATTGATGCCATTACTATGCTACAAACAGATCCCGTTGAATATCTAGTAGTTCCAAGACTATGCGCAATGGTTGTAATGGCTCCAATCCAATGCTTATTGTTTTTCTCAATAGCATTGTTTAGCGGTCAATTTAGCAGCACCATTCTTTATCAAATTCCACCAAGCATTTTTTGGAATTCCGTAAGAGAATGGTTAATAACATCTGATCTACCATTTATGCTTATCAAAGCATTAGTATTTGGTTTCTTAATTGCAATGATTGCTTGCGGATGGGGTTTAACTACTAGAGGCGGGCCAAAAGAAGTAGGATCAAGCACTACTGGAGCAGTAGTGATGACTCTAATAACCGTTTCTTTGGTAGATGTTTTACTCACACAAGTTCTTTTTGCCTAAAAGTTATGACTTCTGAAAAACCTCTTGAAACAAATATTGTGGTTTTACCTCCTTCTTTTCGTTTACCAATCTTTATAATATTTTTGGGTTTATTTTTTTTAATAACACCAATTCATCCTTGGCCAACGATATTAATTAGCAGTTTTGGTTTTTTTCTATTATTGCAATCTTTTACCTTAAAATTGAAATTTACTAAAGACGATTTAGTTGTAATGCAACTCGGCAATGAATTAAGAAGATTTCCTTTTAAAAATTGGATAGCCTGGAGAATTATATTTCCTAAATTGCCAGGTTTTCTTTACTTTAGAGAAAAAGCAAGCCCTCATCTATTACCCATACTTTTTGAGGTCAACTCATTAAAAGAACAGTTAAGGTTACGAGTTAAGGATTTAGAAATAGAAAAAGAAGTAGAATCATCAAAATCTAAAACTTAATTAAAGTTTTTGAAATATGGAATCAGAGGAAAATCTATCTAAAGAAAAACAAAGTTCAAAACAGAATATTTCTGTTGGTAATTTATCACCATTAAAAACTTCACCCCAAAAGCCTCTGGGGGAAAAAACTGAAACACCATTCATCAATAGTCCGGAAAACAACCAAAAAATCTCTAGCGAACAGTCACAGGATTTAATTAACTTTGCTCTAAAAGAACTTAGGTTTTCACGTGAAAATTTAGAAAAAGAACTAGAAGAACTTTCTAAAAAGAAACTACAAATTGAGACTGAACTTAAAAGCTCATTTTCAGGTCAATCTGACGCAATCGCTCGAAAAGTTAAAGGTTTTCAGGAATATTTAACTGGTGCCTTACAAGACTTAGCTCAATCCGCAGAGCAATTAGAGCTTGTTGTACCACCAGTAATAGTTACGCCATCTCCACTTGATGAAAATAAAAAAGTTGAGCCTTCCAGGCAGCAGGAAGCTATCCCTGCTGTTTCAGATACTTTCAAACCTGATGAGAGTTTAATAAGAAGGTTTTTTAGTCAATTTCTGGAACAACCCGATTTTTATGCCGAGCCATGGAAACTTAGAAGAAGTCTTGAGGATAATGATATTGAAATGCTCGAAGATTGGTTCTTCAGCATGGGTGGGCGAGGAGCTCAACCGAGCAGAGGGAATAGATCTAAGAATGCTCTAGTTGCATCAGCGATTATTGCAATTTTAGGTGAGTTGTATGGCGAACAATTTCAAACTTTGGTTTTAGCAAGTCAGCCAGAAAGGCTAGGAGAATGGAGAAGATGCCTCCAAGATGCCTTAGGACTTAACCGCGAGGATTTTGGACCAAATAGCGGAATAGTACTTTTTGAAAGATCCGATGGACTAATTGAAAGAGCAGATCGACTTGAAGAAAGAGGTGAATTACCTTTTATTATTATTGATGCAGCTGAGATTAATGTAGAAATTCCAATTCTTCAGTTTCCAACTTGGATAGCCTTTGCAGGAAGTCCCAGTGAAATATATGAAGAGGATGATTTAATATAAAAATTGCTATTTAAACTATTTTGAATCTATTAATTCTATTTTTAGGATATTTATTTGGGTCTTTTCCTAGTGGTTATTTAGCTGGAAGAATTGCTAAAGGAATTGATATTCGTTCATTAGGTTCAGGGTCAACAGGAGCAACAAATGTTTTAAGACATATTGGTAAGCGCGCAGCGATTACAGTGTTTTTACTTGATGTTTTCAAAGGGATTTTATCTATTTTATTGGCGAAATATTTCCTCCTAAATGATTCCTGGCAAGTAGCTATTGGTCTATCAACTTTAATTGGTCACATTTGGCCTATATGGCTTAATTGGAAAGGTGGTAAAGCTGTAGCAACAGGTTTAGGAATATTTCTTGGTCTTTCATGGCAAGTTGGAGTTGCCACTTTAGCAATCTTCCTAGTAGTAATTACATTATTTAGGATAGTATCACTTGCTAGTGTTAGTGCGGCATTATTTCTACCATTAATAATGTTTTTAAGCTTTAAAAGTTCAAGCACTTCACTTCCGTATTTGTTAATTTCATTGTTAGCTATGACTTTAGTCATCTGGAGACACCGAGAGAATATAGTGAGATTAATTAAAGGTAAAGAGCCGAAAATAGGACAACCCTAAACAAATCAAACGTCAGCTTTATCGCAAAAACTTTTGAACATATAAGCAGGATCATTTGATTGGGTAATTGCTCTGCCGATAACTAATTTTGAAGCCCCCATTTTGAGAGCTTCGGATGCATCAGAGACCCTAGATTGATCGTTAAGCTCTGAATCTATTGATCGGATTCCTGGTGTTATTAACTCAAAAGTCTCAGGATATAGTTTACGGAGGGATTGAACCTCTCGAGGGCTACAAACGCATCCTCCTAAACCAGACTGAGACGCAATCTCTGCTAGGTGAGCAACACGTTGATCTATTGATTGATCAATCAATAGATCTTTAGCAAAAGCTTCTTTTTTCCAACTAGTCAAGATCGTTATTCCCAAAAGTTTTGGTGGCTTTAAATTAACTTTTGAGGCTCCTTCATGTGCAGCTTCCTTTGCCATCTTTAAAGCCTTTATACCTGCACAAGTATGTAAAGAAATAAATTCAGCACCAGTTTGCGAAGATACAAAACATGCTCTGGCAACTGTAGTAGGAATATCATGAAACTTAAGATCCAAAAATATTTTTTTTCCCTTATCTCTTAAGATTGATAATATATCTGGCCCTTCAGAAACAAACAATTCGAGTCCCACTTTAACCCAGATAATTTCAGGTATTTTTTCCAGTAAATTCAAAACATTGTTCTTATCCATACCATCTAAGGCAATAATTATTTTTTCACTTGGAAGATCAATATTCTTCATAACGAACTATCAGCTTGAGACACGAAGAAATTTTTTCTTTCCTACTTGCAATATTTTTCCTACGAGTTCATCCGGAGTATCAAATTCTAGATTAGGATCCATAATTTTTTTTCCATCAATTCTCACTCCACCTCCAATAATTTGTCTTCTTGCTTCACTGCTACTTGAACACATTTCCATCTTACTAAATAAATAAAATGCTTTAGCTGGAAAATTTACATTTGAAATTGAGGCTTCTGGTATTTCTTCAAGAGTGTCTTGAGTGCCTAAAACTAATTTTTCGGAATTAAACTGAGCTTTTTTTGCCGCTTCTATTCCTTTAAAGTTAGATGTTATTTTTAAAGCCATAAATTTTTGAACCTCTCTTGGATTTGAACTTAAATCTTTTAAGTTTTCGTTTGTTAGTAAATTTAAATAACTGAGAACTAAAGCATCTGGAACCTTTTCTAATTTAGAATACATAGATAATGAATCTTCATTTATTCCTACAATATTATCCAAACTTTTACTCATTTTTTGTGTTCCATCTAACCCAATTAAAATAGGTAACAGCATTCCAAACTGGGGTTTCTGTCCAAAAGCTCGTTGCAGATCTCTACCCATAGCAATATTAAATTTTTGATCTGTACCACCAAGTTCTAAATCAGAATTGATTGCGACTGAGTCATATCCTTGAAGAAGTGGATAGAGAAATTCATGAAGAGATATAGGAGTGCCAGATTTATATCGATTACTAAAATCCTCCTTAGCTAGCATTTGGCCAACTGTTGAATTTGACAAAAGTTCAATAACTTTAGACAAATTGAGATTTTCAAGCCACTCACTATTTCTTCTGATTTCTATGCGACTAGGATTTGAAAAATCAAGTAATGAATATTTGGGATCTTTACCTAAGCCTAATTGTTCAAGATAATTCAATGCATTTGATTCAACCTCATCTTTAGAAAGCTGAATTCTAGTTTTACTTTTACCGGTTGGGTCTCCAATCCTTGCTGTAAAATCTCCTATTATAAGTACTGCAGTGTGTCCAGCATCTTGGAAAGCTCTTAATTTTCTAAAAAGAATACTATGACCTATATGAATGTCAGTTCCTGTTGGATCAATTCCAAGTTTTACCCGTAAAGGATTTTTTTCTAAAGATGAAAGTTCTAATTTCTTTAAAAAACTTTGGTCTGAATCTCCTGAATTATCATAAGGAAAAAGATCATCTAAACCTCTAGAGATCCAATTAGGTAATTCATTGAATTTTTCTAACATAGTCTAAACATTAAAAAGTAATTAATCATTTATCCAATTCTGATTTCATTCTCACCAAGGTTTTATTCATCTGATCAAACATTTGATCAGGAGTAATCCCAAATTGACCCAACTGAGTCTTTAACTGTTCTACAGTCATTTTCGCCTGAAAATCTTCTGAAAGTTCAAATCTTTTCATAAAAACTTTATACCTCTCCATCAAATTCTCCATAGTATTAATAAACATTACTTTCCCTTCTCTATCAAATTTGCCGTAATCAGAGCCTAATTGCATCAGATTCTGATAATCAGTGAAAAGTTTTTTTGCCTCTTCCTGAACAATTTCAGACTCAAAAAAACTCATATCCTTAACCCAGGTTGATAGATCAATTGCTCGATTTTGAATTCAACGATTGTCATTGATTGTAGCATTGAAATCTTCTAAAAAGTTTAGATCATTTTCACCTAAAAACATTTGCTTAGGGAGTGTAAATAGCCACACCACCCAAAAAACAAAATCCTTACACAAGTTAAATAAAAACTTACTAATGAAGAAAAATACTTTTTATTTGATCTGGCTAAGCTAAGATCAAACTGTTCAAAGTCAAAACAATATAAAATATGTATCATATCATTATGAAAATTTTAATTGAACATTATCTTTTATTTTAATCTTTTTAAAATGATAAAATTCGATAAACAATATGATTTATTTAATAATTTTGATTTTGATTTTTCAGTAAAAAATCCTCTTCAAGATATATTTATTGATAAAAAAATAATTAATAGATGGCAAGAAAAAATCCTTAATCATCAATCCCCTCTTTTTAAATGCGGATATAAAAATGTAACTCAATCTTCACTATTTGAATCTAGGTCAGAAAAGTCGAAACAAACTTTTAACCCAATTGAACTCACTCCTTTACCTTTAAGTTTTTGGAGGTATCCAAAAGCAATGCACGAAGGACCTGCGGTTTATTTTGTGATGGATAAAATTATTCATACTAATGAAAATATAATTTTATATATAGGAGAAACAATTTCCGCTGAAAAGAGGTGGAAAGGTGAACATGACTGTAAAAGTTATCTTTCAAGTTATTCCGATTCTCTACATAAAGCAAATATGTCTACTGATTTAAGCATTCGTTTTTGGCTTGATGTTCCATTTAAAACCAAGGAGAGAAGAAAATTAGAACAAAAGCTTATCCAAACTTGGCTTCCACCATTTAATAAAGAGACAAGGGAATTATGGGCAACACCTTTTACTTCTCAAAGTAATTAGTAAAAATTGTTATCATAAGTGCAAGTAAAAAAATTAAATGCAAATTTCAGCAATCTCCAAAGAAATTAACGAATGGTCAGGTTCAGTACTTATTGCAGGGATTTTGGAAGGAACAATCAAAAATCAAATAAATTTATTTAAGACAATCATAAAAGAAACTTTTTTGAGCAATAGGTTTAGTGAGTCAAAGTTCGAAGCCAAAAAAAATCAAAAATTATCAATTGAACTTACAGAAGGTCAAATAAAAAAAATAATCTTTGTTGGACTAGGCAAGGCCGAAACGCTTCGAATTGATGATCTACGAAAGGCAGCTTCAATTGGTACTCGCCAAATTTTAGGCTATGAAACAAAATTAGGAATATTTTTCCCTTGGGATGCATTTGATCCTTCTTCAGCTGCATGCGCAGTTGGCGAAGCAGTTCGATTGACATCTATTAAAGATCTTAGATTCAAATCAGAATCAAATGAACCTACTCAAATAGATGAAGTTGAATTAATAGGCCTGGATACAGAAAACACTAAATCAGCCATTGCTGAAATAAATCCAATTTGCGAAGGAGTTAAATTTGCCAGAGAACTAGTTGCAGCGCCTCCCAATGTCCTGACCCCTTATCAAATGGCGAAGGAGGCTGAAAAATTAGCCACTGATTATGATTTAGATTTAAAAATTCTTGACAAAAAAGAATGCGAAGAGCAAGGAATGGGAGCGTACCTTGCAGTTGCTAAAGGTTCAGATTTAGAACCAAATTTTATACACTTAAAATACTCTCCAAAATCCCCAAAAACCAAAGTCGTATTAATTGGAAAAGGCTTAACTTTTGACTCTGGAGGATACAACTTAAAAGTAGGTGCGTCTCAAATTGAAAAAATGAAGTATGACATGGGAGGAAGTGCTTCTGTGCTGGGAACGGCAAGAGCCATCGCAGAACTAAAGCCAAGCAACACTGAAGTTCATTTTATTGTTGCTGCCTGCGAAAATATGATTAATGGTTCTGCATTGCATCCCGGAGATATAATCAAAGCCTCAAACGGAAAAACCATTGAAGTAAACAATACCGACGCAGAAGGGAGATTAACTTTAGCTGATGCTTTGGTTTATGCATGCAAACTTCAACCTGATTCAGTTGTAGATCTAGCCACCCTTACCGGGGCTTGTGTTATTGCACTAGGAGATGAAATAGCAGGATTATGGACTGACAATGATCAGCTCTCTGATCAATTAACTAAAGCTGCTAGTAAAGCTGGGGAAGGCATTTGGAGAATGCCGATGCAAGATTCATATAAATCTGGAATTAAATCATCTATTGCTGATTTGCAAAACACAGGTCCCAGGCCAGGGGGATCAATTACTGCTGCATTGTTTCTTAAAGAATTTGTGAACTCAAGCATCCCATGGGCTCATATTGATATAGCAGGTACATGTTGGACTGAAAAAGATAGAGATATAAATCCAAAGGGGGCAACTGGTTATGGAGTCAGAACATTAGTCAATTGGATTAAAGAATTGAATCTTAAAGTGAATTAATAAATTATTTATCTTCGCCCCAGATTTTTTTTAATCTATTATCTCTACCACAACTAGTTCTATAGAAATTATATTTAAGTGGATTTTTAACTGCAAAATCTTGATGATACTTCTCAGCTATCCAAAAAGATTTTGAATCAATAATATCAACCTTTAATTGGTCCAATGGCGTATTTAATGCAACAGATATTTTTTCTTGACTATCTTTTGCATCAATTTCTTGTTGTTTATTAGATGTAAAAATAACAGGCTTATATGAATCACCCCTATCACAAAACTGCCCCTTATCATCAAAAGGATCTATATTCACCCAGTACTGCTGAAGCAAATCTTTATAGCTAATAACATTAGAATCAAAACTAACTTTAACAACCTCTTGATGCCCACTATGATTTTGATAAGTCGGATTAGTTAGATCTCCTCCGGAATATCCACTTTCTACCGAAACAACTCCATCAAGTTTCTCTAGATCATGTTCCAGGCACCAAAAACAACCGCCTGCAAAAATAGCTTCTTCTAATTCAGCAAATGCTTGCAACGGCGAAACTATTAATACTAGAAAAATGAAGCAAGTTACTATTAATTTTCTAAAGCTTTGAATCATAGGAATCATTGAACTAATAAGTCCAGGATATCCTTTGATGCTCTATCTGTAACTCCAGGTTTTCCTAATTTATCTTTCAATTTTTTATAACCAGAAATTATATCTTCTTTTATCGAATCATCTTCAAGGATTTTTAATGCTTCATTAAAGATTTTTTCAGCATTAAAATCCTCTTGTATAAACTCTGGTATTAACATTTTATTTAAAAGAAGATTAACTGGTGAAATATATTTAACATTAAATCTCAATAAATATCTCGCAAAAAGAGCAGTAACTCTACTTACTTTATATCCAACAATTTGTGGAACTAAGTTTAGAGCTAATTCCATATTTATTGTTCCAGACTTAGCTAAGGCTAGATAAGCAGCCGAAAATAAAAATGGCTTTATATTATCAACTTCATCCGAAAATATAATTCTTCCATAGACACCATATTCATTTAATGCATTATTTAAAATTCCATCAAATTCTTTTAACCCAGAAGGTATAAGGACAATGATTGAAGGATCCTTTTCTTGAAGTAGCTTAGCAGCTTTAAGCAAGGTGGGCAAAATATATTTAAGCTCTTGTTTTCGAGAAGCAGGAATAAGAAGAAGTGGTTTCTGATCAGAGGTTAATCCTATCTTTTTAAATGATTCTTCTCTAGAAGGAATATTTTTATAAAAATCCAACATTGGATGACCTACAAATTTTACATTTCCTCCCTTATTTGAATAAAACTTAGCTTCATCTTCAAAGATGGCTAATATTTTATCTGTAAAACTAATCAAATCTGTTGTACCCGAATCACCTAATCTCCATGCCCATTCTTGAGGTGCAATATAATAAATAATCGGTACATTAGGAAATTTTTTTTTAACTTTTAATCCTAGTCGAATATTTGGCCCCATGTAGTCAATTAAAACAACAGCATCAGGAGGTGAACAACTTAAGTAATTATTAATTTTTGATTGTGCATTTAATGTTGGCAAAACGTAAGGAAGGGCTTCCAAAAAACCAATTGCTCCTATTGAAGAAGTATTGGATATTAATTGGGCCCCTGATTCTCTCATCCTTTTACCACCTAAAGCAATTATCTCTAACTCAATTTTTCTTTTTACCGCATTAGTCTTTAAAGCCTTGATTAATAAGCTTCCCTGCAAGTCTCCAGAGACCTCACCGGTGCTGATTAATAACTTCATTATTTATTTATGAGTTGAAATTAAGGAAGGCATTGAACCTCTTCTCCCTTTACTTATAGAACTTTCCATAAATCTACATAACCTAGAGGAAGATTGGAACAAATTCTCTTGTCTTGCAATTTCCAAACCATCAGAAATTACATACTCAGATTTAAATAATAAGTTCCAAATTCGTTTCAATTGCAGATATTCTTCTTTATTCTCTTTATCTAAGTTTTTCCTTTTTATTCCTACTTTATTTAGTCCCCGTAATCTTCCAGGATGACCTTCTGCAAGACAATATGGAGGAACATCTCTATCAACTCTTGTCATGCCTCCAACCATGGCTAAATAACCAATATGTACAAATTGGTGTATACCCAAACAACCTCCAATAACAGCTCGATCCTCAACACAAACGTGGCCTGCTACTTGCACGCTATTAGCTATGACTACCTTGTTCCCAATTTCACAATTATGTCCTAAATGTGAATATGCCATTAACAAATTTTGATTGCCAACTATAGTTTTTTCTCCTTCAAATGTCGCTCTATTAATTGTTACACATTCTCTAAAAGTATTATCATCTCCAATCACAACATCAGTTGGATCTCCTTTATACTTTAAATCTTGGGGTTCTAAGCCGATACATGCTCCTGGGAAGATCTTATTATTTGAACCTATTTTCACTTTCCCTTCGATAATTACATTTGGTCCTATCCAAGTACCTGGACCAACAATTACATTTGGACCAATAACAGCTCCTGAACTTACAGATACACCTTCCCCAAGTTCCGCCATCGGAGAAACATCTGCAAAGTCATGGATATCAACTTTTTTATTTCCGATTAAGGGTTCAGAATATTCAAGTTCACTCATAACTTCAATCGACAAGAGAGAACATCAAATCTCCAGAACAAACCAACTGATCATCCACCTTTGCTTCTCCCCTAACTTTTCCAAATCTCTTCCTTTTGATGCTTATCAATTCACAAGATATCAATAATTGATCTCCAGGTACCACTGGTCGCCTAAACCGAACTGAATCAATCCCCGCGAAAACAAAAAGTCCTTTTGGAAGATCTGACATTTGAGAAACAATCAAGCCACCTACTTGAGCCATTGCTTCTACTATTAAGACTCCTGGCATTAATGGTCTATCAGGGAAATGGCCTTGAAATTGAGGCTCATTGAGAGTGACATTTTTTATTGCCACAGCTTTTTTGCCTTGGTCATGTTCTATCACTCTGTCAACAAGAGCAAAAGGATATCTATGCGGCAAAAGCCCCATTATTTGCTCGCTATTTAAAACAGGAGAAGAGGAGAGAGAAATGTCAGTCAAAATCAGATTTAATTAAGTTAATACCTTTTGTAGAGAAGCTGCAAATTCGGCATGAAGAGAGTGAGACCCTTTATAAACAAAAATTTGAGCTCTGGGTAATCCAACGAAAGCTAAATCTCCAATCAAGTCAAGCAATTTATGACGCACTGGTTCGTTCGCAAATCTCAAGGGTGGATTCACCCAAGAATCACCATTACACACCAATGCATTTTCAAGTGCTCCACCTTTAATTAGTCCAGCTTTCTTTAATCCTTCTAACTGATCAAGAAAGCCAAATGTTCGTGCCGGCGCAATTTCTTTAACAAAACTATTTGGAGACAGCTCAATCGAAAACATTTGTTGACCAATTGCCTTATATGGAAAATCAATCAAACCTATTAATTTCAAATTTTTTGCTGGTGTAGCAAAAATCACACTTTCTCCATTGTTAACAAAAATTGGAGATGTTATTTCTGGCCTTTGCCTAGGAGATGTAGTGGAATTAACCATTCCTACTTTTTCAATTTCCTCTATCCAACCAATGGCAGAACCATCAAGTAAAGGGATCTCCCTACCAGCTATTTCTATGTGGACATGAGTTAACCCTACACCGATTAAAGAAGCCAACAAGTGTTCAACGGTAGACACCTTTTTTCCATTCAGGTCAAGTGTTGTACATAAAGGAGAATTTCTTACCTGCGAAATATTTATAGGAATAACGATATTGGGCTCATCTGAAAAAGAAATATGAAATCCCTTTAATTCTGTTGGCTTAATGATGACTTTACATTTAAGACCTGTATGCAATCCAATACCATCTTTTTTAATTTCATTTTGAAGAGTCCAACCCTGTTCATAATCAGCAGGAAAAGAAAACACTAGAATTTCCAGCCAATTCCAATGTTATAACGCCAATTACCACTGAGATCTTGACTCGCTGCCTCTATCCGAATGGGACCAACAGGTGTATTGATGACTACTCCAGGGCCAACAGAGAAACCAGAACCTGGTTTCTCAAGAATTTTCCCAGGTTTCCCTGGGACATTTGACTGAGAGCCCAAATCAGATCCTGCATCAACAAATAGCGCTCCAGAAACCAATCGCCAAACAGGAAATCTGTATTCTGCTGTTGCCTCTCCATAATTCCTTGCAACGCCTAAATCACAAGAATTCCACCCCCTAACAGAGCTTGTTCCTCCTAAGCAAAAGGCTTCATAAGGAGGCAGGTCACCAATTATTGTACCTATCTTTGCTTGAAAACCTATCGATTGAGAGCAATCTGATTTTTCACCAGGATTGGGACGACATCCTTTATGAAACTTTAACCAATTAACAGGATAAAAACGTGAATAACTAACCCTAGATCTATTAAACGTAGGTGAATTTTCACCAAAACTAATAAATTGTTCTGAACCAATGTTTAAATAATCTCCAGAAGTTGGATTTCTTGAATTATCTAAATTATTGTAAGTAACTGCACTTTTAAAACTAACAAGAGTATTTTCTCTAGCGCAATTGTAGGCAACACAAATAACTTCATTGTTAGGAACTTTACCTTCTTTAAAATTTGTTGATGCTACGCCATAAGGTCTTTTATCTCCTGCATAGTCTATTGGCTTAACCTTCTGGAAATTTGCACCAATAAGTACACTCCAAGGAACCTTTTTTAGAGGCTGACCACTATTTAACGGCCTTGCGAAAGAAAAGCCTCCGCCTGTTCGCTCCAAGACAATAGAATCACCCTCGTAATCAAACCAACTAAACTGCGGTGCCGACAACTTAGCCGAAGAAAGATTAGTAAATGGTCCTGTTTCAATTAAAATATTATTATTATTTAAGTCTAAGTTTTGAGATTGATTAGTGTCATAACTTATCGATGAATTAGGTGCTTGATATCTATCTGTAACTCCTCTAATACTTCCTCCCTCTTGACTTCTAAATTCTTGGGGAACTTCTCTACTTAAATACAATGAAGTTCTAAGAGATGTTCTATGTTTATCATTTTTAATCCAAGGGTCATATAAAGAAAGATTTAAAAGCGCTCCATATTCGCCATAAGTCAAATTCATATTTGATGACCATGATCTTCCAACAAGGTTTGACTCTTGCAATCCAATCTGTCCAAATACACCTTGAGCACCACTATATCCAAGACCACCAGTCAAAGAGCCTGTTCTCTGCTCTGTTATTCCTAATACAATTATAATCTTTCCAGGTTCAGAATTTACTGGTTTAAGAGTTACTTTTACATCATTAAAAAGGGAGGTTGAGTATAGTCTTTTTATATCCGCTTCTAATTTATTTCTATCAAAAATATCCCCAACTTTAGTTATTAATTCTCTTTCAATTACCCATTTTTTTGTTTTTCCCTTTATTAACCTGCCTTTTTCATCCTCTTTGTTTCCATCCTCATCTATAAAATTAATCTCAATGCCTGCAATATATCCTTCTTGAATCTTAAGCTCAACTATGCCATCATTTGTCACACGACTTGGACCAAAGATCCTTGCCAATGAGTATCCATTAGAATTATACCAATCTTTAATTTCTTTAATCCTTATCTGCAGCGTATTAAGATTTAAGGTTTTTCCGTAATCATCATTAAAAATCTCATTTAATTTTGTATTTGATAGATTTCTTTCACGAGGTAGGATATTTATCTTATTTAATATAGGATTTGGCTCAACTTTAATCAAAAGTTGAACACCTAAAGCACTCTGTAAAGATTCAATTTTGGCACCAGAAAACCAACCTGTTGAATAAATTCGATCTAAATCCTTCTTGACTTCTTTACTTGTAACTTTACTACCAGGTCTAATAAGCATTGCATCATAAGCAAGCACTTCCAAACGCTCTTTATCAGGATGATCCTCAAGTCCCTTAATAATTATCTCTGAAATTAATACTCTTTTTTCTTCAGATATAGTTTTTGCATCTTTTTGATTTGATTCCTCAGAAATTAAAAAGTCATCAAAACTTAAATTCAATTTATTTTGATTGAATGGATCAGTAAATTCAAAACTTTCAACCTGATCATTTTCAACAAAGAGTGGATTTCCAACTGAGATTATTTTTGAAGCTTTAGTTTCTTGAACAGGAGTAATAAAAGGAACTAAAAAGGCAACGGCATATGCACCTTTACTTATTAATTTCATATTAGAGTTGGCGTGTCTTTTAAACATAGATTTCGAAGCAATTTAGTTAAACGACGGAATTCTTACTGAAAATAATTTCTTAAATAGCATTATAGGAGTCCTTTTCTATACGTTTCAAAATCTCCTCATAAGCATCTATCACACCCCCAAGATCTTGCCGAAAACGATCTTTGTCAAGAATACGTCCCTTAGGATCAGAATTTTTTTTATCCCAAAACCTACAATTATCTGGACTTATTTCATCAGCTATCACAAGCTTTCCTAATGAGTTAAGACCAAACTCTAATTTAAAGTCAACCAATAGTAAATCAATTGAATCAAAATATTCTTTTAAAATTTTGTTAACACTTCTAGTAATTTTCTCTACTTCTAGCATCTGAGAAGAGCTAATCAAATCAAGCAACTTCAATCTACTTTCTGTAAGTATGGGGTCTCCTAGTTCATCATCTTTATAATATAAATCTAACAGAGGGGGATTTAATATTGTTCCTTGATTAATTGGTGTTTCTCTGCACAAAGAGCCTGTGGCAATATTGCGAATAACAACTTCTAAAGGGATTACATTAATTTTTTCCGCAATCATAAATGTTTCTGAATGAAGTTCTAAGAAGTGCGTAGGAATTCCATTCAACTTAAGCAATTTAAAAAGAGCTGCAGAAATTTTGCAATTCAATCGTCCTTTACCCTCGATCTCTGATCGTTTTTTTGCGTTAAAGGCAGTAGCATCATTTTTGAACTCTATTAAAACCTTATATGGATCTTCACATGCAAAAACTCTTTTTGCCTTCCCTTCGTATATGAGTGATCCTTGTATATGATTCATTAATACCTCTGATATCTAATTAGTATAAATAGATAATGCTAAAAAAATCACCTAAATCAAAACAAATTCATTTAAGAACTAAAACCCAAACAACAAAATAACTTGTCTAAAAAAAATTTTTTAATTAATAATCAAAAAGTAACTAAAGGTCCACTAAAACTACTTTTTCACTCAAGCCCAAAAAAACCATGAAAAAGAATCAAAAAGTTGAAGAATCAAGCAAATTAAAAAGGATATTAATTATTGGAAGTGGAGGAAGAGAAAACTCTATTGCTTGGGCTCTATCAAAAAATCAATTTATTGAACAAATATATGTTTGCCCCGGGAATGGTGGAACTGCAAACTTTGAAAAATGTATTTGTTTAAAACCTAAATCTAAAGATCAAAAAACACTCATTAATGAATGTCATCGACTTCAAATTAATTTAGTCATCATTGGTCCTGAAGTCCCTTTGGCTGAGGGTTTGGCAAATAAAATGCGTAACAAAGGACTTACAGTTTTTGGGCCAGGCAAAGAAGGTGCTCAATTAGAGGCGAGTAAAGACTGGGCTAAAGCTCTAATGATTGAAAACAATATTCCCACTGCCAAGTACTGGTCTACAGGATCTGAAGAAGAAGCAATGAAAATTCTTCAAAGATTCAACCAGCCTCTTGTGATTAAAGCCGATGGTCTTGCGGCAGGTAAAGGTGTAACTGTTTGTGAAACAATTGATCAATCGAAGGAAGCAATTAAAGACGTATTTTCTGGAAAGTTTGGCTCTGCAGGAGATAAAGTTATCCTTGAAGAAAAAATTGAAGGGCCAGAAGTTTCTATTTTTGCTCTTTGTGATGGAGAGAAATTAATTGTTCTTCCCCCAGCCCAGGATCACAAAAGATTACTTGAGGGAGACAATGGTCCAAATACTGGCGGGATGGGAGCTTATGCACCTGCGCTTTTAATTAATCAAAAAGATCTTGAAAACATAACTGAACTTGTTCTTATTCCAACCTTAAAAGGTCTGAAAAAAAAGAAAATCAACTACATAGGTGTTATTTATGCAGGCTTAATGCTCACATCATCAGGACCAAAAGTTATTGAATTCAATTGCCGCTTTGGCGATCCAGAATGTCAAGCCTTAATGCCATTAATGGGAGAGGAATTTGCATCTGTAATTTTTGCTTGTGCTCGTGGCGATTTGGGAAAAGCACCAAAACTTACCATCAATCCTGGATGCAGTGTATGTATTGTTGCCGCATCAAAAGGATACCCTGAGAAACCCCAAACAGGTGACAAGATCAATATGAAGGTTGAACCGAATTCTTCGCTCCAAGTATTTCACGCTGGGACCACAATCGACGAATTTGACAATATAATTACATCTGGTGGAAGAGTTCTTTCTGTAGTTGCACAGGGGGAAAATTTCGACAAAGCTTTCGATTTGGCTTATTCTAGCCTTAAAAAAATTGACTTTGATGGTATGCATTTTCGCAGAGATATAGGTTACCAAGTCAGAGATAATCAATAAACTCTTAGATGAATAACTCAGATTCAAATCAAAATAATACTTTTTCCCCTTCAAAAAAAGATGTATTTTTGAATGACTTAAGTATTTTAGAAAAAATAAGTTTATGGTGGTCAAGATTTAATTTAAGATCAAAGCTACTAGCATTTGGAACGCTAGTAGTTAGCTTTATAATGACACTTATTACTTTTTTTGCGTTAAGTAGCATACAGAGAGATGCAGGCATGAACGATACAAGATATGCGAGAGATTTAGGATTATTATTATCAGGAAACGTTACGGAATTAGTAGCAAAGAATCAAACAAGGGAGCTTTTCAATGTAGCGGAAAAATTTTGGCGTTCAAGTAGGAATTTAAGGTACATTTTCTTCACTGACCCAGATGGGTTAGTGAAACTAGGTATCCCAGTAAGTGCTACAAATCCAGAATCTGAGGCTGAAGGTGAATTACAACTAACCAGAAAACTTAAGCTCCCAAGTGAATTAAAAAAGCAGCCTCAATTTCCATTAGTCAGACAACATTCAACTCCTCAAGGTCAAGTAACTGATGTTTTTGTTCCAATGCTATGGAAGGGGGAATATCTAGGTGCCTTGGCACTGGGAGTGACACCCAACAAAAAAGCTCTTGCAACAGCAGCATTAACTAGAGAGATTACTGTTGCTGTATTTATATCCATTTGGGTCTTAGTAATAATTGGGGCCGTATTTAATGCTCTTACAATTACTCGCCCTATCAAAGAATTAGTGATTGGAGTCAGAGAGATTGCTAAAGGGAATTTCAAATCAAGAGTAGATCTCCCCATGAGTGGAGAACTTGGTGAACTATTAAACGGTTTTAATGCAATGGCATCAAGATTAGAAGATTATGATGCGGCTAATATCGAAGAACTAAAAGCTGCCCAAGTCAAGCAAGAATCTTTAATAGCAACTATGGCTGATGGAGCACTTCTTCTTGATGAACAAGGAAATATTGTTTTAGTTAACCCCACAGCTCGAAGACTTTTTCGATGGGAAGGTAGAAATCTTGAAGGTCAAAAATTATTGAATCAACTTCCTGATTTACTTGTAAAACAACTTGAAACTCCAATAAATTCTCTTTTAAGCAACTTTGGAGACAGCGATGACTTGCGTTGCAATCTTGAAGAGCCACCAAGAACACTTAGGATAGTTTTAAAGTCCGTAAGAGACACAACTGGAGAAAATATCAAGGGTATTGCTGTTACGGTTCAAGATCTGACTAGGGAGGTTCAATTAAATGCGGCACAAAAGAGATTTATTAGTAATGTTTCACACGAATTAAGAACACCTTTATTTAATATAAAAAGTTATGTTGAGACATTATATGATTTAGGTGAGCAACTTACAAAAGATGAGCAAAAAGAATTCCTAGGCGTTGCAAATTCAGAGACAGATAGACTTACTCACTTGGTCAATGATGTTCTTGATTTATCTAAATTAGAATCTGGTAGAACAATCCAATTAGAATCTCTAAGTATAAAAGACGCTATGGAACAAACTCTAAGAAACTATAAACTTAATGCTGAAGATAAAAATGTTAAGTTAATACTAAATGTTGAAAATAATTTAGCATTTGTATTAGGCAACTGGGATATGATTCTACAAGTTTTAGATAACCTTGTAGGTAATGCACTTAAATTTAGCAACGAAGGAGGAACAATAAATTTAAAGGCGTATACATGGCCAGATATATGCGTTGCTTCTCCTGTTGATCTAGATAATAAAGCTCCGCATTGTGAGATATTATCTCCAATGCCTAAAATCAGAGTGGAGGTATCTGATACAGGATGTGGAATTTCTGAAATAGACCAGCAAAGAATATTTGAACGTTTTTATAGGGTTGAAGACTCAGTTCATACTGAGGTGGGGACTGGATTAGGTCTTTCAATTGTTAAAGGTATCGTTAATAAACATGGAAGTGAAATAAGAATGGCTAGCGAACCTAATACTGGTACGACTTTTTGGTTTGAGCTTCCTCTTGAAGACTCAGATGCTGATCAGCTATTACTTAAATCTGCTAGGAAAAATTGGGAATTTGAAAATGATAAATCTTTAATTAAATAGAAATTATTCATCTTTTGATGTAATGCTTTTAAAAACGCCAGGCAGCTGCTGATCTTCGGGATTAATACGGTGAGGAGCTCCACTAAAAATCTGTTCAAAATTAGAAAATGAATCTTTAATCTCAGGGCCATCATTAGTAATTATATATTCGCGTATCCTCTTATCATGCCATGATCCACGCATCTTAAATACATTTATTGCTCTAGCCATTTCACCTCTTATTTCTACATATTGCAAAAGCAAAATAGTGTCGGTTATTGTTGAAATATGGGAATCAGTAATTGAGTGGCTTCCCATAAATTCTTCTGCAGTATTAGTAAAGAATCCTGCTATCTCTTCTTGTTTTGCATAACCAGTGACTCCAATAACAAATTGTCTGAAAGCATTCAAACTTACGCCTCTAGCTAATGCAGATAGAGAATCAATAGCCATTCTTGAAGGTTTATATTCGCTAATCTCAGATTTGATGATTTGCAGATGGTCCTCCAATCCAGTTGATTCTGGGTACGCACAAATAATCTTCAATAAACCATCTTCTTCCATTTTTTCAAAATCTATCCCCCAGCTAGTTGCATTACGAAGAAGTTGTGCTCTTGATTCCTCATATGCAAAAAGTATTGTTCTTTCTTTATGTATGTAAGCATCTTCAACAAACTTAGAAACTAGCATTGTTTTTCCTGTCCCAGTTGCACCAGTAGCAAGAATAATTGAATCTTGAAAATAGCCACCTCCACACATTTCATCTAAATCAGGGACCCCAGAACTTATTCGAATATTTGATGATCTTTGAGTCAACCTCATTGCTCCTAAAGGAAAGGCAACTATTCCTTGACTTCCCATTGTGAAAGGAAATTCACCCTTCATATGTGTAGTTCCCCTTAATTTTAAAATTTCTACAGTTCTTCTCCTTTTCTCTGCCTCTAAAACATTCCTCAAAATAACAACATTATCAGAAACAAATTCTTCAACTCCATATCTAGCAATTGGACCATATTCATCTATTCTTTCAGTAGTCATAACAGTAGTCACACCTATTTCCTTAAGTCTTGCAATAAGACGAAAAATCTCTCTTCTTACAACATAAATAGCATCATATTGTTGGAACACTGCTGTCATTGAATCAATAGCGACTCTTTTAGCTTTAAACTTTCTAATCGCATAACTGATCCTTTCAATCAATCCAGATAAGTCAAAATTTCCAGCAACATCTTGTCCCTCAGGGTCTGGTGATGCATCTAAAATAAAAAGTTTATTTTGGTCAATTAATCCTTGTAAATCCCAGCCAAAACTTGCCGCGTTTCTAACAATATCTAAAGGTGATTCCTCAAAAGTAACAAAGATCCCAGGTTCATCAAAATTACATATTCCATGATGAAGATATTGCAAAGAAAAAACTGTTTTACCTGTCCCAGAAGTACCACTAACAAGGGTGCTACGGGCATTGGGTAACCCCCCATGACAAATATCATCAAAGCCCTCAATTCCAGTGGGTAGTTTTTGAACCTGCATTTTTGGACAAATTTTTTTATTGAAGAACTCTTAAGCTCTTATCTATAAAACATAATGAAGAAACCGTAAAAAGACCTTAGTTATCGGTTGGACTTAAGAATTCATTTACCTCTTGTTTAAATACTTCCACTATTTATCTGAGGAATAAAACATTTCTTGATCAGATAATTCACCATACAAAAGATCCAATCCAATTAGAACCTTTTCTCTATCTGATAAGTCCCCAATTATTCTTCGCACAGGTGGAGGTAAAATCTTGGCTAAAGTTGGGGTAGCAAGTATTTTGTCTTCTTCGGCTAATTGAGGACTTTTTAAAACATCAATAACTTTAAGAGCATAGACACCTTTGAATTCACTTTCTAAGATTTCTCTCAATGTATTCAAAGCTCTCATGGAGTTTGGCGTATTTCCAGCCACATAAAGCTTAAGAATATATGTCTTCCTTGCATTCATTTGAATCCTCCAAAAAACTATAAGGCAGAAGCCCTTTTTAAATCTTGACTAAATAACCGACAAAAAGCCAAAATGTTAGTTTGTTTTTCGATTACGATTAGGGCTTAATCGATTAAAGAGAAAGGAAATCCCTTTTTATTTTATTTCGAGCCTTAACGTGTCACCAATAATCATGGCTGATAAAAAATCATCTCCCAAAAAGGAAACTCCTCAAGATGAAACTTATGCGATAGTCGAAGCATCAGGGAAACAATTTTGGCTTCAAGCCAACCGCTATTACGACTTAGATCGATGTCATGCCGAGGTTGATGATGTTTTAACAATTGACAAAGTTCTTCTATTAAACGATGGCAAAGATTTAAAACTTGGAAAACCTTATGTCAAAGATGCAAAGGTAGAAGTAAAAGTTCTAGAGCATAGAAGAGGTCCAAAAATAATTGTTTATAAAATGCGTCCAAAGAAAAAGACAAGACGTAAGAATGGCCATCGTCAAGAGCTCACAAGAGTTTTAGTTCAATCCATATCGGTGGGATCAAAAGCTAAAAAAACAAAAGAAGATAAAGCAACCAAAACCACTGCCAATAAAGTAGAATCGTAATAACAAAAAATCAAAAGATTACATAAATCATGGCTCATAAGAAAGGTACTGGGTCTACCAGAAATGGAAGAGACTCAAACTCCAAAAGACTTGGTGTTAAAGCTTATGGCGGTGAGAAAGTTACGGCAGGATCTATTCTTATTCGACAAAGAGGGACCTCTATTCTTCCAGGAATTAATGTAGGAAGAGGTAAGGATGATACTCTTTTCGCTCTGACTGATGGCTCAGTCCATTTCGAAAGTATTCGTAGAGGATTAAGAAATAGAAAAAGGATTAATATTTCCACTGCCAAAACAGTCTAATTTATCTTTTTTAATGGTTTGTAAGCTCGAGTAGTAATTAAAAAAGGATGGAAAACCTCTAAGTAATTTAGTTGTAATGTAGTAAAGAAATTCGAAATCAAACCTGGATCATCAAAATGAAAAGGATATTCTCCGTTTTTTCCTTTATAAAAATACCAATTCATTAGAGCTATTCCTTCAGGAGAAAGTTTTTCCAAAAATATTTTCAATTGATTAGCTGGATCTGGAAGATGTTCTAGGACATCCAAGCAAACAAGAGAGTCAAAAACAACATCAGAGATGCTTTCTAAATCTCTAAAAACTGAAATCTTATTTTCGATACCTAATTCCTCGGACCTATATTTTACAAAAGTACGGTTTTGAGGGTTAAGGTCCACAAACCAAACATGTTCAACATCTGGCAAAAATGAAGCAGCCAGCGCATGCGTACCAATCCCTCCACCAAAATCTAAAACTTTTCCAGAAGCAAATTTTTGTTGTAGACGAAGAGTATCCGCTATGTAATTAGAACTATTTAAATGCCAAGATGCTAGATCTATTAAATGAGCATCTCCTACTTTGTCTTCATAAAAATCGCTTGCATTATTCTCTGTAAATGCACCTGGATGCAGAGCGGCTAAATCATCAACACCGTTAAGCAATCTTTGATCTAATTCATCATTATCAATAGTAAGGAAATCAATTAGATGTTTTTTTAAGTTAAAGCCATCTTTAAGGAAGCCAGAAATACTTAGATCTACATTGGTCATATTATTTGGCTCACTGAACACACTAAGTTATAACTTTAAATGTTCGGGGCTACTTGAACAATCATTTCATCCGTGGGACAACCTGCAATATTAATTTTGAAAAAGCCTTTTGGATTTGTTGTCATTGATAAGCCTGCGGGGCTTACTTCTCACGATTGCGTAAATCGTCTCAGAAAAGTATTTGGTATAAAAAAAATTGGACATAGTGGAACTCTAGATCCCTTAGTCACAGGAGTACTCCCAATAGCAATAGGTAATGCGACGAGATTAATCTCTTATTTACAAGGCTCCAAAAGTTATAGAGGCATCATTCAGTTGGGTAGCACTACAAATACTGATGATATGCAAGGTAAGACTATAGCATCAAAAAACTGGCCGTTAATTAGCGAAAATGATTTAAATTCTCTACTTGAAATTTTTCGAGGAGAGATACTACAAAAGCCTCCCATTTTTTCTAGTGTTCATGTAAACGGAGAGAGAGCTTATAAGAAAGCAAGAAAAGGAGAAAAATTTGATTTAATTCATAAGAAAGTTACTATCGAAAAATTAAATTTAATTAGCTGGTCTCAAAACAAAGGTGAGTTATTAATTGACGTTGACTGCTCAACAGGAACATATATCAGATCATTAGCTAGAGACATTGGTGAGAAAATAGGGTGCGGTGGCTATTTAAAAAAGTTGCGCCGAACAAAAGCATATAATTTCAAGGAACATCATTCAGTTGTACTTCCTGAGAAATTAGACTTTTACCCAGATTATAAAAAACCTAAAGTTCTTAATCCTAATATTTTTTTTCAACATCTGTCTTCTTTTGAATTAATTTCTGATGAAGAGGTTCTCAGTTGGCGCTCAGGTAGAAAGATAAGTTTTAAAGAAAACATTGAACGTTTAAAAATAGGAAAAAATAATGATTTTGAAGATAATATTAATCATACTAAAAACATATTAGTATTAAATAAAGAAAGAAACATCCTAGGCATAGCAAATTCAGCTGAAAGTTATACAATCAAACCTAAGGTTGTTTTCGATGCAATTGGATAAAAGAATTAAACCTCCATCTTTTGATATATAACTTACACCTTTTATATAATTGACTAATAGGTTTTAATTTGCACACCTGTATAATAATGTTTTAAAATTTCACTAAAACTTGATCCTCTTTCAGCCATAGATTTTGCGCCCCATTGACTCATCCCCACCCCATGACCAGCGCCATATCCTTCAACCACTAGAAAATGATTTACTGGAATCGGCGGAAGAGGTTGTAGAGAAAATTCATCAACTATTTTATCCGCAAAATTTAATTTATTACCCAGGTTAACTTGGTTAAAACTCAAATAAACTTCAAATTTAGTACTAAGCAATTGTAATCTTTCTCTTAATTCTTTGCCTGAGATAATCTTATTTCCATTATTTCCATGAATTCTAATTTTCAAGACTCTATCAGTATTACTTTTATCAATGATTTGAATACTATTTACTCCACCTAAATCAGGAAACTTTTCGTCCAACTCAACAGAAGTAAATTCATTCTTCCATCTATATTTTTTACTATTTTGGTCATAATCAACAACGCTTTTCAAATAAGGTAATTGATACTTCCAAACTTGACCACTATTCTCAGTTCTACCTCCAGAACTACTATGAAAAACAGCATTAATAAGCTGATTATCATAAAATAAAGCAAGTGACCTTGTACTTCTAACTGCCCTATTTATTTTTGAAGTTTCAGATTCAAGGCCTAAATAAACTTGACTATCTTGTGTTGAGTGTAAGTCAAATAATTTATTTTTGTCTAAAAGTTTTAATGCATAAGTTCTTGCTGCTATTGCTTGCGCTTGAAGTGCTGCAAGAGGAAATTCTTTAGGCATTTCACTACCAACGACACTTTTCAAATACTTCTCTAATTTTAAATAATTTATTATACTTAACTTTTTATTGTTTAATGAAATTCTTAATTCTCCAGCATATCTTCTATTCTTAAACCAAATCCCTCTTTTATCACCGTTTCTAATAATTAAATTAAAATTATTCGGTAATTCGAACCATGTATTTAGGTTATTATTGATCGAATACTTAACCTTATTTTTTTCATAAACTAAATTTAAAGATTTAATTCTTCTATGATCATGAGATGTACCTTGAACAAGAATATTTTCTAAATTATCTGCTCTAAATCTTGCCTTATTTTCATTACCTATCAAGACACGCATTATCGGTTCTTTGGCCGCAATCGCCTTTAATGGAGAGATGAAAATTATAGTGATAAAGATTATTGCCCATCCAGATTTTCTTTTTGGTGATGCGCTCACAATAAAAATTGGATTTAGATACTAATTTTGCCTATAAGAAAGAAGATCCACCAGTGGTCAAAGAAATGAATGTCACCAAGTATTAAAAGGGGAAAACTTGCAAGTCACTTTTCTAGGAACAAGTTCAGGGGTGCCAACTCTTAATAGGAATGTATCAGCGATGGTACTAAAGCCTCCACAAAGATCAGAATTGTGGCTGTTCGATTGTGGCGAAGGTACACAGCATCAGTTCATGAGAAGTAATCTTAAGTTATCTCAAATAAAAAAGATATTTATCACCCATATGCATGGGGATCACATTTATGGGCTGCCTGGGCTTCTAGCAAGTATTGGGTTGGCAGGCAGCAGCTCTGGGATTGAATTGTTCGGACCAGCTCCTCTCAAAAACTTTATTGATTCTTGTCTATACAACAGTTCAAGTCGATTGGCTTACTCTCTGAAATTCCATAGGGTCGAAAATGCTGCTGTTAATAAAGAAATTTTATTTGAAGATTCTGAGTTAGAAGTCAAATCTGCTCCACTCAAGCATCGAATCCCATCTTTTGCTTACAGAGTGAATCAAAAAACTAGACCAGGTAGATTTGATATAGAGAAAGCGAAATCAAAAAAAATACCTCCTGGTCCAGTTTATGCAGCCCTACAGAGAGGGGAAGAAGTGAGATTAGAAGATGGTCGAATTTTTTCAGGGAAAGATTTCTGCGGTCCGCCCAGAAAGGGGGTAAGCATGGTTTATTGCACAGATACTGTTTATACAGAATCAGCAATTGAGTTTTCCAGAGAGGCCGATCTACTAATCCATGAATCAACTTATTCTCATAAAGAAACCCAAATGGCTTATGAACGCGGACATTCAACTGCAACTATGGCCGCTCAAATTGCTGCAAAAGCAAATGTTGCGAAACTAATTCTGACTCATTTGAGCCCGAGGTATACCCCAGGGAATCAAACCTGTCCTAATGATTTGCTTAATGAGGCAAAAGCTATTTTCCCAAATACTGAGCTAGCAAACGACTTTCTGCAGATTGATGTAAATAAGAGCCGCAACTGCAACAGTTCGTGATCCCTTTGCCTATGAAATGCCTCTACATGAAACAATAGTCGAGTTTGGTGCTTCTTTAATCGCTGGCGTTATTAATGGATTCTCTTATTTCTTCCCTTAAACGGTCCCTTACAAGACTATTTGTCTTGATACCTGTGCTTGTAAGTCTCGTTATTAGTCCTCTTTCTGTAAGTGCCCTGTATCCCAGCGATCCTTCTTCAGTGGAGAGCTTAGATCCAAGCTTGGCTGGTAAGGACTTACAAAATACAGAGTATGTAAAATACGACTTATCAGGAAAAGATCTTGGTGGGGCTAATTTCACTGGGGCTTATTTCAGTGTCTCAACTTTGAAGGACTCTGATCTAACAGGAGCAAACATGACAAATGTTATTGCTTATGCCACAAGGTTTGACAATGCGAACCTCACAAACGTGAATCTTACTGGTGCAGAGTTGCTTAAGAGTGTTTTTGATGGTGTAACCATCGATGGCGCTGACTTTACAGATGCTGTATTAGATAGAAGTCAACAGAAAAAACTTTGTGAAGTAGCTACTGGTAGTACAGCCGAAAGTCTTGGTTGTAGTACTACAGCTGCTGGATACGTTCCTGCAACCAAAGGTAAAGGTTTTAACCCAGGTACTTAAATTAATCAACAATTTAATTCACAAATAAAAAAGGGGCCTTTGGCCCCTTTTTTATTTGTGAAAAACTACCTTTTCTCACTTTGTAACAAGAAAGAAAGCCGCTGCAGCTCCTCCAACAGCGAACATCGGCAACCCAACTAGTAAGTGTGAGGTCCCAAAGCCAAAACCTTTTTGGCGCAATATAAAATAGCCAACCCCAGCAGCTCCGGCAGCCAAAGGAATAGCAGCAGTAGCGGCAGAAGCAACAGCGTGATAGTCGAAGTTCATCCCTGTGTTGAAATTTAATTACTTACAATTATCCTTCAAATTTGAAAAATGTTATGAACTTATGCCTGAAATGCTTCATATCTTCATCACTTTAAATCCAAAAAGAATTTTCAATTTTCCTAAACTCATGCCGCTTGAGGCGCAATATTGGAGCTATCTCTAGAACGTGGATGCTTGCTATACCACCATTCCTGAATATTCTTATCTAAACGATTAGAAAATAAGGTCAAAATAGTTTTTGTTGGTTTCACTCCAGGTTCGATAATCTCAACCGAATATGATGGACATTTTTGTGCAGCGATGTCAGCTACCAATCTTTTTCCAATTCTTCTCCAGCTAGGCTCCTTACTTCGCCATGAGAGTCTGCAACAAGGCCAAGGTAATTCTTCGCGGTCATAGAGACGACAACATGGCCCTAAAACTCTAAAACTAAATTGACCACCAATACTTGAATGAATAGAACCATGATCTAAAAGACCTTGAACTTTATTGGTTGGCAAAACTTCTGAATTCAATTAATTCATAAATAATTTTTTTTGCGCCCATGAGCACATAAATAAAAGGTTGGCGAGAAAGGAGATATTTGGCAAGCAAAACGATAAAAAATTGGCGAAAAAATTAATATCAATACATTTCGTCTTCTGCATGGGTTCTAATTGTGCAATCCGAAGTCGGATATGCCACACAAATCAAAACATAACCTTTTTTAATCTGATCATCGTCCAAAAAACTTTGATCCTGTTGATCAACCTCTCCTTTTTCTAATTTAGCAACACAACTTGAACAAGCTCCAGATCTACAGGAGTAGGGAAGCTCAATATTTTGTTCACATGCAGCATCAAGAATATATTTGTCATCGGGGATATCAATAATTTCTTTAAGACCACTTAATTCATTAATAAAAGTGATCTGAAAAGATGTCATGAAGGGTTTTAATCTAAAAATTTAGAATTTATTGAATCAAGGTAAATCCAAAGTCAACACCATTAAGGCCCATTGATTCTTTATTTTGATTTCAAGAACATGCCAACCAAGTGGTAAAAAGAATTCTTGAAGTTCTTCAATTTGCTCAACTAATAAACCAGACAAAATCAATTTACCTTTATGACCAATAATTTTCTCGAAACCTGGTCCTATTAATTTTATGACAGGTGCAAGAATATTGCAGAGCACCAAATCAATTCTTGTTCGCGGCATATTCGCCTCAACTTCTTCAAGAGAACCAAGAAAAACATTTAAGAGATTTTCAGAAAAATCATTTAAAGAAGAATTAATTTTGGTTGCTGATATTGCTAAAGAATCCGTATCAACTGAAAAAGTACTCTTTGCTCCTAATTTCAATGCAGTTAAAGATAATATTCCACTTCCACAACCTATATCAGCAATTACTTGACCTACTGGAGGATTATTATCTAAGGCTTCAATGCATAGCCTTGTAGAAGGATGGCTACCAGTTCCAAAAGCACTTCCAGGATCTAAACGAACAATTTTTCGTTCTAAAAATTTTTCAGGTACATCTAACCACGCCGGTAAAATTAAAATTGATTTTCCAATAGGATCAGGTTTCCAGCTTTTTTTCCAACTTAAGCTCCAATCTTCATCTTTTACTTTAATCCATTTACATGGAGGAAGAATTAAGTCAAAAGTTTTTGCCAACGAAATCAAGGATTGTACTAGGGTCTCTTGATCTCTAGCTGCCCACTCATTAAAAGGAAGCCATATAAATAGCTTTTGAGTGGATTTTTCATTTGGATCATGCTCAAAAGAAAATCTATGAATTTCTAAACTGCTCAAAAGCCAATAAAAAGAATCTTCTAACTCAACCTGAAATTCCTGCTCCAACCTCAACCAAGGAGGCTGAGATTTTTGCAAATTTATAGTTTTTTTAACCAAAAATTTATAAAGTCACAGAATGAGCTTCGTTTATTCCTTGCATTGAAAGAATTGAGCCCAACAATTCAGAGGGAATAGGATCATCTATACTTAAAACCATAACGGCCTCGCCTCTTACAATCCTTCTTCCTACTTGCATTGAAGCGATATTCACATTGTGTTTTCCAAGAAGTGAACCTATCTGACCAATGATTCCAGGCATATCCCTGTGCCTGGTAAAAAGCATATGCCTACTTGGCACAAAATTTATCGGGTACTCATCAATACTTGTAATGCCAAGATCACCATCACCAAAAACAGTCCCAGATACACTATGTCCTCCTTTATCGCTAAAGCTATCCAACTGCAAAGATCCTCGAGCGAACTCTGGGCTCAACTCATCCTTAATTTCAACTACATCAATACCACGCCCTTTCGCTTCCAATGAGGCGTTTACGTAATTAATTTTATCTCCCAATGCACTGGTGAGTAAACCCTTCAAAGTTGCAATAACAAGAGGCTGAGAAGGATGTTGAGCGAATTCCCCCTGTAAACGGACTTCTAATTTTTGGATCTGTCCCCCTGAAATTTGACTAACTAATAATCCTAATGTCTCCGCAAGTTTTAAATGTGGTTTAAGACTATCCATTATCTCTGCGCTAAGTCCTGGAATATTTACGGCGCTACGAGCAGGCAAGCCTAAAAGAACATCTCTAATTTGTTCCGCAACATCAATTGCAACATTTTGTTGAGCCTCAACAGTTGAAGCTCCCAAATGCGGCGTAAGTAGCAAACCTTTTTTTACAGAACGTAGAGGAGAATTTTCAGCTAAAGGTTCTTTTGCATAAACATCGATTGCAGCACCTTGAATAACATTTTCCTCTAATGCATGAGCTAAATCATTTTCATTAATAATTCCGCCCCTTGCACAATTAACCAATCTCGCAGTTGGTTTCATTGTTCTAAGAAGGTCACTATCAACTAAATTCTCTGTTTCAGTTGTCCTTGGAAGATGAAGGGTTACATAATCAGATTCTTTGAACAACTCATCAAGATCACTTAATCGAACCTGCATTTGCTGAGCTCTTTCACTGGAAACAAAAGGATCAAAACCAATTACTTCCATACCCATCGCATTCGCGACTTTTGCGACATGAGATCCAATCTTACCAAGTCCAACTACTCCTAAAGTTTTCTTATAAAGTTCATTTCCTACATATTTCTTTCTATCCCAACCACCGGAAAACATACTTGCATGAGCTTGAGGAATATTTCTAGATAATGCAAGGATCATTGCCAGTGCATGCTCAGCTGCAGCAATAGTGTTTCCACCTGGAGAATTAACAACCAAGACCCCTTTTCTGGTTGCAGTTGGCACATCAACATTATCTACGCCAACTCCTGCTCTACCAATGATTCTCAATTTTTTTGCCTCAGCAATCACATCCGAGGTAACTTGAGTTCCTGAACGGATCATTAATCCGTCATAATCACAAATTATATTCTTTAACTCATCTATGGAAAGACCTACTTTTTGGTCAACCTGAGCAACCTGAGTAAGAATATCAATACCTGCTTGATCAATGGGATCAGAAACAAGAACTTTCGTCATTAAAGGCGATACACGTGCCGATCTGAACTTTAGTGATCTATTTGCCGCTGACCAGAATTATGTTGAGCAGGATTGAATATCCAAACATTTCAAGGAGCTATTTAGTGTCCACATACGTCATCCTCCTAAAAGAAAAGAAACTAGCAAAAGAGTTGCTTCTTAAATTGGGAGAGGCTCAAACACCTATCCTCAATTACGATCTTGTGGAACCATTAGATAATAAATCGAACCATGAGAATTCAAATTTAGACACATCTGGAGAAGTATTTGCTAATCAATCAAATTTTAATAATATCAAGCTTTTGAATCCAGCTCTTGCTAGAAAAGATCGCCAAAAATTTTTAGCGACATGGTTAATACCCTTTGGTTTTATTGCAGGCCTAAGTTTTTCTCAAATGACCGATCTAAAGACATTTGCAGATTTGGGATTCCCAAATCAATTAGAAAAGCTTTTAGGTGGCGTAGTTGGAATGATTTCAGGTGCGGTGGGAAGTTTTTTTTCTGCAGGAGGCATTAACCAAGAAACAGTTGATGATTTGAGAGCTATTAGAAAAAAAAGTGAAGAAGGTTTTTGGCTTTTAATTCTAGAATTTCCTATAGAAATAGAACCACCTTGGCCAATTCTAAAAGGAACAGACAACCTAGAAGTAATAACCATAGAAAAAGAATAGTACTCTATTTAATAATATTTAAAAATAAAAAGTGGTTATAAATATTAACAGCGTTAAATTAAAGATTCAATATAATATTTATCTAAACAAGATATTGCTTTAGAAAGCTTTAGACTATTTCAATATAAATTGAAAAAATTTAATCTCTTTTCATGCATCTTCCAAAGGAAAAGATTCTGTTTAATAGCCATTTTCGCCAAGATTTAGAGACTTTACTTGGCTACGCCGAAAAGGCTCTTAGCGAGAGAGTCGCCATATGGACTCCTTTTGTTTCACCACAATTAATAGAAGAAGTAAAAAAAAAATTTTGTAATCTTAATGATATAACTCTTTTTTTTGAGGGAGGGTTCCCGAGCGCCGAACGTAAAAGAATATGTTTTCTAAGATCAGAAGAGAGAATGAACTATCCCACTTCAGATATTCCTGTAAAAGGTATTTATCTAAAAGGGAATTTCCTTTTTGATAGAGCAAAACAAAATGATTTTAGAGATGTCTTGTTTAAGCTTGACGCTAAAGAAGGTGAAATTGGAGACATTTGGTTGATTAGAGATAGAGGAGCTCAAGCTATTTGCTCGGATAAATGTGCGAATTTAATGAATAAAAAAATTGGAAAATTAAGAGAAGTCGAATTAGTAATTGAGGCACTAAATTTCAACGAGATGGAGATTCCTTTTAAAAGACCAGAAAAAATAATTAATACAGTAGAAGCCTCTACAAGGATTGATGCAATAGCCTCTGCAGGCTTTGGTTTGTCAAGATCAAAAATAACGAGTCAAATCAGACAAGGCTATTTGCGACTTAACTGGAGCTTGAATGAGCAGCCAAGCAAATCGGTAAATATTGGAGATCTTATTCATTTGGAGAAAAAAGGTTCGCTTAAAATTTTAAACATCGACAAAACCAAAAAAGAGCGCTGGAGAATCAAATTACTAAGGCAATGATTATTAGGTCCGATAGCCTGCTAATTTCATTAAAGAACTTTTCAACACAGCTCTAAATCGATTTTCAAGGGCGATTAGCTCAGAGGTAGAGCACTACCTTGACACGGTAGGAGTCACTGGTTCGATTCCAGTATCGCCCATTAAGCAAACCTTTATTGCATAGATCTTTAGTAAAAAAAAGAAAAAATGTTAAAACTATTTACTTATCAAACATCTGATGAAGCTTAATCCATGTGATTTCACTCTCACTCTGATTCGCCAAGCCATTTAGAGAATACTCAATATTCATTGATTCATGAATTTCTTTTTGTTTTAACATTTCTCTATCATTAATGTTTGCAGGCATTAAAAATAAGCTAATTCCTATGCATCAAAACAACTTTTAAGAATAAAGCCAGAAGTATTAATGTTTTTTAACCTTATTGAAAGAAAGTTTCCAAGTTTTTCTTGATTTTAATACGTTTAAACAAGGAATATCTTTCTGAGCACTAACAAGTAAAATATCTTTGTTTAAGAATCAAAATAATACTCAAATAAAAATATTTTATATTAGGGAGTAGCAAAGTTTTTTGCAATGAAATTCATCCTAAGGTAATAACTACCTAGTAATGGAAAAAACTATTTACATTCAATTCTAAATCAAATTGTCAAAACAAAAAAATTCAAATAAAATAAATATTGTCCTTGGGCTAGGTAGCTCAGGAATAAATGCAGCAAGGCTACTTAAATCAGAAGGCAAGAATGTTTTAGTATTAGAAAATAATTCAAATGAACAACTAATCAATATATCTAATCAATTAAAAACTGAAGGAATCAATGTATATTTACTGGGCGAACCACTTAATATTAATAATTTCCAGCCATGGATAGGAAGAATTAATTCAATTATTGTAAGTCCAGGAATTGATTGGGAACATATAGCTCTTAAAGAATTAAGAGCTAAAAACATAAACGTTAAGGGAGAAGTTGAACTAGCTTGGGAAAGGTTAAGTCATATTCCATCTATTGGTATTACAGGAACAAATGGAAAAACTACTGTAACTAATATGCTTAATCATGTTCTTAAATTGAATGATTTAAATACTGAAATGGGAGGGAATATTGGAAAAGCATTATCTAAAATTGCTTTTGAAAGCATACAAAATAATTACCAGAAGTTAAACTGGCTAGTTTTAGAATTAAGTAGTTATCAAATTGAAAGTTCACCAAAAGTAGCGCCTACTATAGGTATATGGACAACATTTACTCCTGATCATTTAGAAAGACATAATGATATAGAAACATATTTCAAAATAAAGCGTAGTTTAATTACGAAAGCTTCAATTCGTATATATAACTCTGATGATAAATATTTATACGGTAAAAGAGAGCAATTACCTGAAGGTATATGGGTTGGAATAAACAAACAGTCTTCCTATTCTCATTATGCCAAATTCTGGATCGATAAAGAAGGTTACATTTTTGAAGACCAACAACAATTATTTCATAGCTCCATACTAAAGGTACCTGGTGATCATAACTTGCAAAATCTCTTGCTCGTAATAGCAGCAGCAAGAGAGATAGGTCTTGACCATTTATCAATTGCTAAATCTATAAATTCATTTAAAGGAATCCCCCATAGATTGGAAGATTTAGGGAAAATAAACAACTTAAATTTTTATAATGACAGTAAAGCTACTAATTTTGAATCCTCCATAACTGCTTTAAAATCTATTCCGGCTCCTATAATTTTAATAGCCGGTGGTATACAAAAAAAAGGAGATTGTCTTCCATGGATAAAACAAATAAAGCAATCTGCTAACGGAATAGTATTATTTGGCCTTAGTGCTCAAAACTTACAAAGAGTATTAATAGATTCTTCTTATAAAGGAGAAGTAATTGCCAAACAAAATCTAGAAGAGGCGATAAAAGCCTCTATTAATTTAGCCAGAAAAACAACTTCCAAAAGTATATTATTATCTCCAGCCTGTGCAAGTTTTGATCAATATCAAAACTACGAAGAAAGAGGTGATCATTTCAAAGAATTAGTTAAAAAATATAAAGGTATTACATGAACTACTTTTTCAAAACAGAATAGATTTGGTCGGGGATCCACCCTTGAAGGAAAATTTACACATGATACTTTAAGTAAAGATCTTACAGATATAAGTTGAATAACAACAAATTCCCACAAGACGCTATTAGCCACAAGAAATTAAATGATTTTTTGATCAAAGCCAAAAAAGATATATCTTCAATTGCCCCCTCTGAAAACACTAATATCAAGGAAAATCAAGAATTCAATAATTTGATTAAAACCTGGACTGAAACAAGTCAAAAAATATTACTAATCATGCATAAGGAAGAGAAAGTTTTAAGTGAAAATAGAAATCCTAAATCTCTTATAGCTCTTGGAGCTATGGGAGCCCATATAAACATGGCCTTACAAGCCCTAAAATCAACAGAAACTGATCAATGAAGATTAAATATTAGTAAGTTTATCACATAAGAAATAAAAAGAACTAAACGTACTTTTAAAAAAATATAATTAGGTATAAAATCCTTTTTAAAAGGGTTGTAATCTATTTTATTTTGTCCGAGCAAAACCAAAATCCACTTGTTCTCGTTCCAGAGTCAACAGCTAAATCGATGAAGTCGATATCAGGAAACAGTAAAGGCTCGGTTGATGATTTAATTTATTGTCACCTATATGGTGTAGTAGGTGATTGGTACCTTTCAGAGATATCAGAAGACAGGGGAAAAGCCTTTGGATTTCAAATAATAAATTCTGAACCTGTTTGGGAAATGGATAAATGGTTAACTAATTCCAGAAAATGGGGAGAAATCCCGATAAAAGTACTTCAAGAACTTGTCAATGAGAAATTTTTAAAGGAGAAAGATATTCGTTTCTTGATTACTAGAGATTTATTTTGGGAACCTATCAAGTTTTCAGCAATTAATATCGATCAAAATACTCTTTTCTATCCAGGTACAACTGATAGAAATTTTTCTTGAATAAATGAAAGAAATAGACCCCAAAAGCGATCCTATTTATTTATTAACAAAAGCTGTTGAGCAAGGTGATCCTCAAGTTGCGAAAAAGGTCAAGGATCGCCTGAATAAATCAGATAATCCTTCAGAAATGAGATATCTAGAAGGATTGCTAATACTATTAGGTGAGAGGCCTGGAGAACTAGAAGATCCGCCCGACCTCGAAGATGATCCAGATGAATATTGGCAAGAAAATGATTACTTTGAGGTCTAAATCAAAGCAATAGCAACTCCAATAAAAGATAAAAAAGAATAGAAGATTGTTAATTTATTTATTTCATCTCCCTCTCTCTTTGAAATAAAAAGTGCAAAAATAGGCGAAAGACTTAACAAAGTCCAACCAATTCCAATAGGTAAAAATTTAAAAACTATCTGTTGAAATAATATTCCAAGATTAGTACCAATTAAGGTTGACAAAATCAAACTTGAATGATTTTGTTTAGTTATTGATCTATTTTTAAGAAGATACGAAAAATCTTTTTTAAAAATTAAAAATAAAAATATTGATGCTGATAAAAGTCGAATTTCAGTCGTTTCTAAGGGAGTTAATGTTGAGCTCATTAAAACTGATCTTGACATTAAAGCTGCCAAAACTGCACAAAAGATCGATCCCAACGCGCATAGGATACCAAGACAATTTATTTCTCTAGAATCCTCTTTTTTAAATGTATTTTGACGTACAATCATAAATAAAGAAAAAGAGACAATCAAAGATCCTATCCATACTTTTTGAGGATATATCTCATTGATACTCAATGTTCCTAAAGTAGTTGCAATTATTGGGGTTAACGCTTCAAATGAAAGAGTTTTTCGCGTACCTATGATTTTTAAAGAATTTATATATAAAGTATCCCCTATAGAAATACCGACTATTCCACTTACCATCAAAATAAATATAGAAAATATATCAGAGAACCAACTTATCGTTAGGACAACTGGTAAGAAGAAGATTGAAGCAAGAACATTTTTATAAATATTGATTTGCCTAGGTAGTAATTTTTCAGATTCTCTACGCCAAATAGAACACGCAAAAGTCCAAGATAATACTGCAGATATTGCAGCAAAAAAACCAATCATATTAAAACTGTTTGATACCTAAATTCTAAAAGTATGTATATTAATCAAAAGTTTAGCAATCAACTAAATCACATGAATTTATTTCTAGATAACTAACTACTTTTTTTGCATTCGGGCTTATTATTTTTACTATTTAAATTAAGTTTATCATCACTCCAGACTTCTAATACATCAGGGAAATGCTTCTCCATACATAAATCGCAAATCCCATGACTAAAACGAATATCTGAAATTTTCGAAAGATATTTTTCTAGATGTTGCCACTCACCATCCGAATCCCTTACCTCTTTGCAATATGAACATGTCGTTAAAATACCCTCATTATTATGCATTTGAGTGAGAGCATCAAGAAGAGAAATAGATCTTTTACGAAGTTCCAATAAGGTTACAACCTGTCTAGATAATGCTTCCATAATTTGATGCTGTTGTGCAGACAAATTTCCCGGCTTTCTATCAATCACGCAGAGAGTTCCTATTCGTTGATCATTTGGGGTTTGCAATGGGAAACCAGCATACAAACGAATTTTTGGTTCCTTAACCACCAAAGGATTTGATTTAAATCGCTCATCGAGTAGAGCATCTTCAACAATCAAAGGTTCTGAACTGGCAATTGCATGAGCACAAAAAGAAACGTCCCTTGATGTTTCTTTCGTATCAAACCCACACATTGATTTAAACCATTGCTTATCTGTATCAACCAAACTCATTAAGGAAATAGGAGTTCCACAAGTTAAAGAAGCTATTTTCGTTATGTCGTCATAACATTGCTCAGGCTGAGTACCAAGAATCCTGTACTCAGCAAGAGCTTTTAAGCGCTCTTCTTCATTGCTTATTACTGGGGCACCAAAACCCAAAACAAATCCTTTGTAGTATTCTTCAAGAATAGATAAAACCTATATATAAAAACCAATCTCTTCTTAATAATAAATAATTACTTTTCTAAAAGAAAAATTAATGCAATGTAAAGCAGATCAAACCTGAAGAGCTTGTATAAAAAATAAATTCTAGACATTCTACCAAAAATAGCTATTCTGGATTTTCTTATTATTTTTTCTCTCAATATAGCCAATATTTGTAATTATTTCGCAATTCAAAAGGTCTTTGAAGTCCTAATTTTAAAGCTACTTTTAGTTATCAAACTATCCTCACTAAGATCTAGACCTTTGACGCTAGAGATCTGTCCTTTCAAACCTTCCAATTGAAGTTGATCAATCATCTGCTGAATAACCTGACTTTCAACTAACTTCTGATCAATCATATCCGGAGTAATTTTCTCAAATACTTTACCTGCTTTAGAGGCAACCACATCTGATGCATTAGTGATTTTGAGAAGGATCATAATTAACTAAACTTGGATAAATTGAAATCAAATTCAATCTATTTACAATTTAATATTATATATATCCATCACTAATTTAATATTAAAGAATTATGGAAAAACAATTCAATTAAGAATTAATATAAAAATTTGAATTAAAGCCAAGCATAAAAACATCCAAAGTAATATCATGCCTATCTTATTATGGAAGGAACCCTTCTTATAAAATGATGGACCTGAATCCCAATCTCTTTTCATTATTAAACTTAAATAATCTAAAAACAAGATAGCAATATCTTTGTATTTTGATTGCTCCACAAAAAAAATGCCATACAATTTAAAATTATATAAAAAACAGAAATATCCACAAAAACAAATTAAACATAACATAATAATAAAAAATAAATAAATCTCCTGTATTGCAAATTCACAATAGAACTTGATTTTTCACAACTCTATTGATAGCTGAACTTTGAACAAACAAAAAATCTAATTGGAAGATCATTAATTTCAGCTATATTTATGCAATTCCTGGCAAAATAATATACTTCGAGCAGACTAATGGAATTATAATAAATAAAAATATACCCCCTACCTTGGCTCCATTTTATTTGTTTTTGGCTATAGTTTGTTTATTTTTTGGCTCAATACTTTTATCTCAGGATTTAAACAAAGATTAAGGGCTTATCTTTTACTAATATTTATAGTCCCAACAACTTTATATTTCATTTCTCTCCTTTCCAAACAAAAGCTGTATTAATGAATGCTGGTCTTAATAGAGGATTAGTACTTGGTCTAAGCAATGCAAAAAGTACATCACTCAAAGTACTTTTTAATAAACAGACAGTTAAAAAATTAGCAACAAAACCGCTTCAATTTTAAATTTATTTATAGTGCCAGTTCAACTTAATATCCACAGAGGGCTCAAGATTAAGCTTTACAGGACAATTCTCAGCTGTTTTTTTAAGGATTTTATACTTTTGAACCTCTAATTCAGATGGCATAAAAATTTCTAGCACAAGAGTCTTTATTTTCCTAGGACCCTCTGTCGTCATTATCTTATAAACATCAACCTTAATCTTACCAAGGTCCCACCCTCTACTTTTTGCCTCAATACCCATAATTGTGATTACACAAGCTCCCAAAGAAGAAGCTAATAAATCAGTTGGAGCAAAACCTCTTCCTTCTCCATCATGGTCTTTAGGTGCATCAGTATAAATAACACTTCCGGAAAGAGAATGTTTTGCTTCAGTGTGCAAATCCCCAAGATAGTTGCAACTGATTTTCGTAGAGTTTAAATAAGTATCTTTTGAGTTTTTAATTTGAAGGAGATAATCTATATATTATCTTACCGAATTTATGCTCTCATCAAGTATCCAATAATTTACTTTTATCAAAAGCAAAGCAATCATGATGAAAAACAAAAAATAAGTTATTTTTTACAAAAAATTTACCTTACACTTAAAATAATGGTTTTTATTTCATTTTTTCTAAGTTTACTTATTACTCTTCATCCCACCTCGGACTTCAATTGCGATGGAGATAGACTAACTGCAGTTATTAGAAATAATTTAAATGGAGATTTCGCAATAACTGATGATCTGGAAAATATTGATAACGGAGCATTTATAGTTCTTAATTGGCGAGATATAAAACTCATGCTCCCAGTATCTTTTAAGGTCGGTGACATATCATTCACTGACAAGAAATGGTTATGGAGTTATCAGGATGAGAAAAATGGTTTAAGAATGGATGAACCAAGATTTGCTCATCTCTTACCTAATGGTGAAATTCAAGAATTTTCTTGTAAAGCTGTTTTCACTGAAAACAGTGTTTCATAAAGAAACCCTTAAGCAGGAAATCATTATGACAAGCTATAGCTAATTAATTAGTAGTTGGAAAAATCTTAAATGACTATCTCAAGATCAAAGAGATTTGTATTTGTTGATACGAAGAAAGATGTAAACAAAAAACAAATTTTTATTTTTGGGGCAATAATTGCTAGTGGTTGCTTAAGTGGTGCAATTTTAATAGCACTATATATTGAATATCTTCATAATCCAGCTTTTCACAGCTTTGTTCAATCAAGAGGAATATTCCTTTGAATTTTTAATTAATTGATATTATGTAGCACTAAAAAAGCTCTCAATTTCGAGAGCTTAAATCGATTCTTAAAAAATCTGTTTGTTGAGGTCCTAGCCATTGAATGATTTATCAATGGCTTCGTAAATGGACTCAAAATTGCCAAACTTAGATCAAATATCTGTCAATTAACGATATCTTTCAAAAAGTTATACAAAACCAGGAATAATTTGACCTGTGGTTGCATATGCACCGACTAAGGCGATACAACCAAATAGTGCTGCATAGCCGTTAAGTCTTTCAGCGGTAACCTTCTCAGGATCAATGTTTATTTTGTTGTTTTCTTGAGAAGACATTACACAACTCCGGGAATAAGTTGACCAGTTGTTAGGTAGATACCTGTTAAAAGAACGAAAGCCATCATGGCTGGCCTTCCAATACTTCTTTCTAAAATCGTCTTGTTAGATGGTTGCATGATTAGAAACTAAAAGATTCCAGGAATTATTTGTCCAGTTGTTGCATATGCTCCAAAGGCTGCAACGAAGCCAAGCATTGCGGCCCAACCGTTAAACTTTTCTGCTTCAGGTGTCATCTTAAAATAAGTTAATTTATGTAAATTAATGTAAACTATTTGCGCCTTTAGCTGATGGTGGTCAACCGAACATACTAGTAAAAGTGATCAAATACATTAGAAAAATCTATACAAGAAACAAAAACTACTTACATTCTTTTGAACCACTTGTTGATTTCCTATAATTTATAAGTGAATCAAGAAAGAATTTGTACGACCCCTCGATTGGACAAGAATCACTAACTACGGTTGATGTAGTAGGGGTACTTGTCGGACATGTCCTTTTTGGAGTTGCCGCCACACTTTTAATTGATTGGAGTTGGATTCCCTTAAGTCCACAGCAAAGAGAGAGTGGCCGTTCACTGAAAGAAATCAAACGAGGCTGGGGGTGGGATGAAAAAGCTGATAGCGAGGAGGAGTCTCTACGCTCATCAAACAGACAGTCCTTAGTTGAAAAAAATAACGAATAATCCATTTAATCCTTAATAAGGTCAAATGATTTGCGTTGATGTGTATCATGTAATCTACAAATTTTTGAGAGATATATTAAAAGTTCCAACTCGGAAGATGCTTTTGCGAGATAACCATTTCTTGCATGTTATGGGCTAGCAACAAAATAACTTAAGTAAAATGCAATTAAACATTAGTTCTTGGAAGTAATTTATATGTGTTGATTGTTAATAAAAAATGCCATGGATAACTATCAATAATTTGGTTTCGTAAATATTTTTTTAATTAGTTTATTAATAAATCAAATTGACTAAGATAAGAATCAAACAAAGTTTTATGCCAAACAACGAAATGATAGGAGCAGATTGTACGCATTTATTTAAGTCTGCCTATGAAAATCGCTACACGTGGGAATCAAGTTTCCCTGGTTATGAAGGTAGATGTTCTTGGACAGATGGCGAAATAGAACTAAAAGGAATATTTTCCTTAGGACAAGATTTAAAAGCAACTGTTAATGAAATAGATGATGAAGAAATACACAAAGCCATTTCTTCACAACTTTGGGAAGTTGCTATTCATCGAGTTAGAAGATCATTTGAACAAACTCATGGTAAAAATACCTTTACTTATGGAAATACAAACGAAATTGGCTCTGAAGTTATAGTTGGGGGGAAAAACGAAGGTGACAAATACAGGGTCAAAAACAATGTTGTTACGATGGTTTACAGGCATATTCATGGAAATCTAATAATCATCCTCACTAAAGAGGTGACTGATACTGGTAATGGCTACTTAAGCAAGAGTTATTCTAGCCAATATCTTGATCCAATTTCTAAAAAAGATTTAAAGGGAAAAAGTTTTTACGAAGATACTTTTATCCCTTTATTCGAAGGAGGACCTTGGGTTTTATCTTCTAGATCCATACATCAAGAATCCTCAGAAGGTTCAATAATAAATAAACAAGTATTTTCTTTTTCGGAGTTAAAAAGTCTTAGCTCTAAGCAAGGTTAATCCATTAAATCTTAGCGAGAATCAGAATTGATATACAAATATCTGCCTAGGTGAAAACCGAGATTTATAAATTAATTGTTTTCGATTATGAGAGAACTATGAGGGTAGGAGGTTTACAAATGCTTCTTCACTTTGTCCCTATTCGTGTTTTTCGTGAAACACCACAAGTATCATTCTTGATACAGGTGTAAACAGATCAAATGGCGCTGATGTTTTTATCCATCATGAATATGCCATATCTCCCGATGATGACGGAAATTTTGAGCAGTATTATATTCATCACCAAATTGATCACAATTTAGTGATTGAAGGTAGTCGAAAATTCACTCTTATCAATCCAAAATGGGATGAGCCGTACCATGTGATTTTTTTTAAATAGAGCAATGGGTGCAATTCAAATACCAACTGGAACTTATTACCGATCAGAATCAGGGGAAGAAGGTAGTATTGTTTTGAATCAACCAAGTAGAGATGCTTTATTTGATCAAAAAAAGAATTCTTGCCTATTAGTTTAAGATCAAACAAACAACAAAAAAAGGCTCGGCAGGCTCATCCGGTTTACTGGATTTGGGAAAAAGAAAGAATAAAAAGAGTAAAATTAGATTGTAAAGGCTTCTCTAAGAACACTAAACTTGAATCAAATGTATCTGTAGTAAATAAAGATAATATTTCAACATATATTAATTAAAAAATATTTGAGTGATTTATTAACTAAAAGTAGACATATGGATAAAATCATACGAGACAGTAGACGTATAAAAAGGATATAATTAATACATTTGCAATTCTTGTCTTGAAAATGGATTAAACAATCCAGTGTGACACTCATATTTCAGACCAAAGACGGTTTCGCGACTTTTGATTGGATCTTATCAGCTTTCTAAAATTGAGAATTGATCACTATCCAGATTTGAATATGCCATCAAATCTCCAGGATTTTAATCAAAGCTAGAAATTAAAATTCAAATTCCCCAGCAATTAAGAAATCCTGAGAAAAAAGCTAAATTAATTGAATATGTATTCTTTTGCCAAAAATCAACATTAAAAGTATTTCTAACCACTAAAAGGTGGTGATTAACATAAAGACATTTTCAGGTAAAGAAACACTGCCCATAAAATAAATGAAGATTTTATTGTTTAGCTGCTTTTCACAGTGTTTTTGAAGATCTATTATTCATTTTAGCCAAATCAGCTTGCATGGATTAGGAATACTGAACTGAGTGAGTAATTTCATGAAAGTGATTAGAGATTAAAAAACATCCAAAACTTTTAGGTATCTAATCATCATCAACTTGAAACTCTTTCATTGAGTCTCCGTAATAACTCATAGCCAACTGAAGTAAAACCCAGTTCACAGCTCTAGACATTGTAACTTCGAAATGAATTCAACTTAAAGATGGCTTATCTTTTATGGCTTAGCCATGAGTAATTATTATTTTTAAAGGATTAATATATTCGTTAGTAATTAAAAATCAAATTATTCATCAATTTTGATTCTCAAAAGAAGTAACGATAAGTAATTATTCATAGCATTTATACATTTTAAATATAAACTTCGATCATAAAGCAACGGAAAGGTATCGTATGGTTTTTCTATCGAATCCACAAGTTTGGCACTTACCTGGCACTTGGTCTGAGCAACCTATTGATGGCCCTTACCTAGGCATGACCTCAAGTCAATTAAGTTGGGTGGCTGCATCTATTTTGTTAACTTTATTGGTAGCTTTTAGTGTTTACATTCTTGAGAATAGAAACTCAAAGAGTAAAAGAAGTTCTTAGAATACTTGAAATAATAAGAGTTTACTTACTAGGTAATTAATATTTCATGACATATTTAATCTTATATATTTCTGGTATAGCCTCAATTTGGTGGGTTTATCGTGTTGGATGGACTGAAGCTCTAAAGACTATTCTCAGTGTTTTAATTCCTTCTCTCTTAATTATTCTTTTTAATGTCAAAGCAGGACGACTTATATTCAAAAACCCTGCTGTTGGAATAATAAGTGTTCTTCCTACCGCCATTTTTATCTATCGAGGGTCAAAGCCTCTTGTATTTGGTATTAATAGCTGGTTAGATAGAAAACGAAACGAATTTGTTGATTCAAAAGAAGTTGTTGATGCCGAAGTGGTTTCTAAAGAGGAATCATAATTTTTTTTTATAAAATGTAGTCATAGACTCATATTTGAAGTCTCAAAAACTCTCAACCCATTTATATAGAACTCATTTACCTTCAAGAAAAGTAAATTAGATTTTGAATTTCGAAAAAATTAGGAGTTTCTTTATTCTTTTATTAGTTATATTTGTTGATCGCAGAGAATAAATGGCAATAATAAAGTGATTGATAATTCAACCATGACAGATAACGAGCCAAAGTGGGATTACACCACTAAAGAAGGAAACTTCGCAGCAGGAGCTGCGGTTGTTGGAGGAAATTTATTAGTTCTTATTATTTATATTCTCTATAGAACTGTTCCCTCTGTTCACCATTTCATTATCGGGAGATAACTCAAAAATCACCTGGAGCAAGACTTTAATTATTGGAGAAAAGAATTCTCAGTATCTTCGGTTAATTATTGATTCCGACCAGATGAAAGCCAATAAAAAAGCCATTCCAATTAAAAGGAGAAGGGTTTTAAACAACCCAACTAAAACCAAAACCAAGCCCCCGGCAGTGCTATAAATTGCCAATTCAAGGCATCTCTACCTGCTCTGCTGCCTTTTTACTTGAAGGAGAAATCACCTCTGGATAAAAGCCATTATTAACTCACAAATAATTTTTACACACAATAAATTCATTCAAAAGGAAAATAACCTACTTAACGGATACTGAAATCATGAGAATTTGTTGTTAGGCAAATCTTTATATAAAAATCACTGAAGCATCTATGAGTTTTTGGTTTCTTCAAATAATCCAAAAAAAGTCCATGCTACTAATGAAATAAGTCCAATTACCAAAGATATGATGGCAAAAATAAATTTCCCTAAGAAAAGAAATCCAATAGCTGTTGTTATGAAAATCAAAGAAAAAGTTAAATAGATTTTGGGAGGTATTTTTTTTAGAAACTCCATAATTTGCCTGTTAAAAACATCTTTATTAAAAGGGAAACTCAGATTTCATCCAAACAGCAGAAATAACTTTCATGAGTAACCACATAACTAAAGCACCCTCAAGGAAGCCAAACCAATAAAGGGCATAGTTGGATATCCCCATTTCTTTTTGAACACGTTCAACAAAAGATTTATGCAATTTAATCAACTTCACAATTCATCTGTCTACAATAGAATTATTATAGTTAAGAACTGCACATCAGAAATTATTTTAATAATAGAATTTCTTATTATCGTAAGATATGTTTATATGCAGAGCCTCCAAGACTAATTATCTAAAAATGACCATAATCTTATTAGTCTTCTATTAATAACTACGAAAATGCGTCATTTGAAATTTGCGAAAATATCGCTCCACCAATTCAATAATCTCTAATAGGCATAAAAACAGGATAATATTATTCTAAAAACATGAGCAGGTTGAGATACATTAAATTACTGGAGGCAAGAGATTAAATCAAATAAACCAATCACGTATTAGTGAAATTTGTTTGAGCCTCTGAAGAAGATCACAATATAAAATCATCTTCCATTACAATAAATATTGACTATGATTCATATTCCTTAAAAGCACTCAAGTTCTCTTCCAGTAGCTTGAATCGAAATGAGCTTTACATTGGAAAATCGAATGATTAAGTAGTAAACACTAAATTCTTTTTTTTAATAGTTATACACAAGATATTGATAGTGTCGATTTGATCTATATCTATTTTTCTGCATCACGAGAAACATTACATTGTTACTTGGCAGACTCAGACAACTCACTTAGCTCAAGCCATCTATCCTCATGGTCTTGAATAGATTCAATAAGCTTTGCTAATTGATGACTTATTTCATTAATATCTACATCACTGTTAATTATTTTTTTTTCTAAATATATTTTCTGTTTTTCTAACATCGGTAGCTTCAGATCTAGTTCCTTTAATTCTTTAGCTTCTTTAAAACTCAATTTTCTCGTATTATTTTTTGGATTTGATTTTATTTCTAATTTACGCTTGTTTTGTGAATCATTAACTATCTTATCTCGTTCTTTGGTTTCATTATTTCGCTCTTCTAAAATTTTTTGTTCCAGAAAACGAGAGTAATTACCTTCATATCTTCGTAGGTAGCCATTTTCAAAATTAAAAATTCGATCAATAGTTCGATCAAGAAAATATCTATCATGTGATACGACTACGACACAACCTTTGAAGTCCTCAAGAAAATCTTCCAACACGCTTAGAGTTTGTATATCTAAATCATTTGTAGGTTCATCAAGCAACAATACGTTAGGAGCTTGTATGAGCATTTTACAGAGAGCAAGTCTTCTTTTTTCTCCTCCTGAAAGTTTAAGTAGAGGGCTATGTTGCTGACTGGGTGGAAACAGAAATTTTTCTAAGAGTTGTGATGCAGTTATTTGTTTTCCTCCATGATCAATGCGTAATGCAGCTTCCTCCACAAATTCGATAACTTTACGGTTTAAGCCACTCCCATGATTTAAATCATTTGTATGTTGATCAAGATAGCCAATATGAACAGTCTCTCCAAGTTTTATCTCCCCACTTGTAGGCAATCTTTTACCTGCAATTAGATCTAAAAGAGTCGATTTACCACTTCCATTTGGACCAATTATACCTACTCGATCCTCTGGACTAAAGCTATAAGTGAAATCATGTAAAAGATCCAACTTACTCTCTTTATCAGTTAAAGAGAGTCCTACTCCTACAGCTTCAATTACTATTTTTCCAATTCTTCTACTCAATGAATTCATTTCTAATTTAGTTTTGACATGATTTTTAGGTTTCGCTTGCATTTCAGCAATCCTTTGAACACGTGCTTTTTGTTTTGTACTTCTTGCTTTAGGACCTTGTCTTAACCAAGCTAATTCCTTTCTTAAAACACCCTGAAATTTTTTCTTTGTAGATGCATCTGATTTTTCTTGTTCAACTTTTTGTTGAAGAAATTGACGATAATTTCCCAAATATTTGCGCGCTACTCCATTATTGATTTCGACCATCCGAGTAGTAATTCGATCAAGAACATATCTATCGTGAGTTATCAAAACGAGAGCTCCCTCATAATGGTCTAACCAATTTTGAAGCCATTCCACTGCAAATGCATCAAGGTGATTGGTAGGTTCATCAAGAAGTAAGACGTCAGGTTTAGAGACAAGTGCAGCCGCAAGTCCCACTCTTTTGCGGTAACCACCTGAAAGATCTTTTACTCGCTTGTCTAAATCTTTTATACCTAGTCTTCTTAGAACATCTTGGCAATCCTGTTCCAAATTCCATGCCCCAGCGGCATCCATCATTTCACTCGCCTGACCTAGCTTTTTCAAAAGATATTCATCTTCTGGATTTTGAGCAATTTTTCTACTTAGCTTACTGAAATTAAGTAATAATTTTCTTTTTTCGCCACATCCTTCAAGAACTTCTTCCAAAATACTTTTTTCGCTGTTGTACCTTGTCTCTTGCCCTACTAAAGAGATCCGCAAAGATGATAAACATCTCCTTTGTCCCTCCATCAAAGGTTCAATTCCTGCAAGTACTCTCAAAAGTGTTGACTTACCAGATCCATTTGGACCAATCAAACCAAGTCTCTCCTTTTTATTTATGTGAAGATCTAAACTTTTAAAAAGATTTTTAATTCCAAAGTCTGTTGAAGCATTAACAAGACTAATCAACACAGCTTATGCCCTCACATCCAAAATAATGCTTCCTCTTAAATAATACCCCTTTAGCCTCTAGATCTTTTTTACTCTTGATCATAAAATTTATAAAAGACGTATAACTTAATTTTCATTCACCTGGATCTTTCCCATCAGATATTTACAAAAGATTAAATTTTATATTCAAACTTATTAGCAGGTTTTATACATGCTTAGGGGAAAGCCAGGGAACCTAACTGGAACTTAGAAGTAAATTCTATGATTAGATAAAAAACCAACAATTGATCTATAAAAAAAAATCAACTACTGAAGATAGAATTTAGACATAGGGGAAAAACGTAATCAAAGAATCTAGCGAAAGAAATTACAGTACTGCTCAACTCTTGAGCTAACTCTACCAGAATCTTTTAATCCTAATAACCTTGCTGCATCTCCACCGTTTATTTCTACTGCATAATATCGTCCACAAATATTCTTAGTTTCATAAATTCGATCATCAGAATTAACAGCTATCGTAGACATAAGAGCAAAAGAAAGAGAAAGAGGTATCAACAAAATTCGGTTCATTATTATCTTTTATAAGAAGAAAAACTCATAGAGCCTTTTATGAGTAAGATCTTACATAACTATAAATACACATAAGAGTAATTATGAATTTTTTAGAGAGAGTTCTTTCAAATTACTTTTTGGCTTGGAGCCAGATTTTTAATTATAAAGACAAGACAAGTAGAATACCATTTTGGCACTTTTTTATACTTGATGGGCTAATAGGAGCTTTAGTTTCAGTATTATCCAATAACAATCTAGTTGATGATCCTAACAATTTTTATTCAATCGCAGAAGTATACGACTGGAGTTATTTGTACAGTATTCCTTCATTTTTAGTGTTTTTAGCCTTATTAGTAAGAAGACTTAGAGATATAGGTAAAGAAAACTTAGTTTTATGGATTTTTTGTTCATTTATCCCTTTTTACAATCTATATGTATTTGCACAGCCTTCTTCAAAACAATGAATGAAGCTTAGTGATGCATTGAGATCAGACCTAGAAAAAATCATTTAGATAAATTGGGGCTGAGTTTATTATCTATCAATTAAGAATTTATGTTGTCAAATCACCATACGACACTATTGAGTAGTTGATATAATTTCTAAGTTAAAACCCTCTTAAGTAATTACTCGCAATTATATAAATAATATATATGGGATAAAGACTAATTTATACAACCTCTAAACCTCATACAACCAAGCTTACTTCTTCATGCAAGATTTATTCAATTATTTCCTACCCTTAAAAGTACGCGGATAAGGTACGTTGAGAGCATTGAATCTTTGAAGTTTTTTTCTACGCCTATAACGCTTGTAATACAAATCAAATAATTTCGATACGCCTAACCAAGATAAAATACAACCTAAGAATATTCTAGCTCCTTCAGTTGATGCAATCCAATAAACAATAGGGTTAACAATAAAATTAATACTAATCAAAAGTCCAAGCAATAAGGCGATAATAAGAGAAGCAATAACAAAGAAGACTCTCAAAAATTTTTTCGTATCGAGGTATTTCATCTATATTCATTAGGAATAATATTACTCCTCTCTAAATTATCCATTTTTCAAAGGCGTGAATAAGGAGATTATAATGTAGAGCAAAAGAAAATGATCAATAATTAATCTAAACTTATCTAATGTTTTTTTAATGTAAGGTCTAATTACTTTCTAATTACTTTGATTATGTTATTTAAAAAGCAAAATAATTAGAAGGGAGCAAAATAACTTATTTACAAATTTTAGTTATTTAGCAAATAAAAAGCAAGAGAGCAGATAAAAATTCATTGACATTCGAACAAAGGGGCGAAGAAGATTCAATCAATTGAGGATTCATCCAAAAACATTTACAAGTTGGATTGAATTTGTTAAAAATCATCTAGTTAGAATATAACCTCTGTGTCATTATCAAACTCCGTATTTTCGATATCACTACGGGCCAAAGATTTTAAACTATTTGAATCGGGCAAAAGAACGCTTATCAAATAAAGCTGATTGTCAGAACAGATAATTATTAGAACAGATAAAACAATTAGTACATCCTCTATGCCAATACACCTACAACTCAATAACGAATGACTCCTAATCTACCAATCATTTCTTCTTTAAAATCAAAAAAGAAAAAGCAAGCAGATAGCAGAATTCCTGAATGGACTCTCTTTTCTCTTTGTTTTATAACTACTCTAGTAGTCGTTAGCTTAATCAAAGCTTACCTTCCATTACTTGTATCTGCACTTGCTATGCTTTTTGTATGGAGTCAAATGACTAAGCCCATAGCAGAGATTAAGACTAAAGCCACGAATGTTGACAGCAATCAGTTAAATCTATTCCATAGGCAATATAAAATTGGGAGGAAGTATTCCAAGATCAAGAAGGTATTACAAGAAAAGGAAGATTCTAAAGCTGCTTAATATAGCGTCCTTCATAGACAAACCTCTGATTCAATAGTTGAAATTAGCTTTAATGATTAAGATGTAAAGACTGATAATGCTTGGATTGAATCAATAACGTACGAGCCCACTATTAGTGGTTGTTGCTTAATTCACCAAAAGAATTGACAAACTATATAGACGTGTGAGAATCAATTCATCCAAAATTTGTGAGGATTAATAGTTATTCTTTGCTGTTTTCTCTGCCTTAAAATCATCATCACCACCACAAGTATTTAATTCAATGAAACATCAGGAAAAAGCTCGCCTTGAACTAACTGAATCAGAACTACTTAGCATTAAGGATCGAATTAAAGCTTGGAGTACAAAGGATCAAGTTATAGACATGATGAGGTATCGGTATGGTCAGCTGGAGGATCAAGCTGCTTAACAGGATTCGCATGAATGCTGCTTGGGGAACCTTAGCTGCAAACTAATGAGATACCAATTTATTTAATGGCTAAAATCCAACAAATTATATGGAAAACAGCAAATCAAGTGACATCCCTATTGCGATTAATGGCTACTTAAGTAAAGGTGAATTTATTAATATAAATTAAAATGCCTTTAGAGTTTTACATCCTAGTTATTCCATTCTGTGTTATTCCTGTATTTCTAGTGTCGCTCGATTATTTAAATAAAAGTGCTGATCTCAAGAGAAGAAATTGTAATGTGATTGACTTTGATAAATTCGTCAAACGTAAAGAAGAAGGTGATGCAGTAGATAGTGATATTGCCAAACTATTAGATATTGAAAGAATTGCGGCATGAGTTTCTTCTGCTAATAATTGATTAGTTTTTTATAGTTTTCAATCTTAAGACCTGCTCAATTCTTTAGCCAAATAATTTGTAGATTTGACGGATATGTTCAAATTCAATCAAGCTTATAGTTTAAACTTTCTATGAAAATTCGATAAAATATTAAAGAAAAAAGTTTTTACATACTAGAAAAAGAAAGTATAAGAAAATACATACAAGTACCTTAAGTAAATAGTAGTTTTCTTTATTGAGGATCACTCATAGAATTCCAGAAAAGGGGAATAGATATATTTGATAATCAAAATAGTTGCGTTGGATTCTTAAGTTTTTGAAAATATTCTTTTTAATTCATATTACGAATAGGGCTAAAATATATTGCTCATAATGAGATAGTTTAAAAAGAGAACCTAAACCATCAAGGGTTTAATCAGGCTTACTAAAACCTTAATTTGGCTGAGATCTCATAGACACAAGTCGATAAACCAATGGCTTAAGAAAAGAAATCTAGAAACAAATATAAGCGTTCTAAAATGTTGTATTTTCTGACTAGATATAAACATAATCTTTAAGGAATAGAATTCAATTTATCTACTGACTTTGTCGAAATTGCTATATTCAAATCATCAATACTTCTAAGAACATCTAAAACATCAATCACATAACCATGCGAAATATCTTTATCTGCATTTAGAACAATAAAATTCTTAGTTTCATCAATCAAGTTAAGAATCTCTGTTTTAAGGTCCTCTAATTTAATATTGTCCTTCTTTATAAAGATATTACCAAACTTATCAATTGATATATTGATAAATTTATTATTATTTTGCTTGATAGAGTTGCTTGCCTGAGGTAAATCAACAGCAATAGTGTCTACACGAGTTAAATAAAGACTAGAAATTATTAAAAAAGCCAAAATAGCAAAGATAATATCTATCATTGGTAAAATATCGATTTTATTTTTTATATTAATATCTTCCTCTTTAAGGTAAAGCATTATTTTAGCGTACTTGAAAAATTATTTTTTCTATATAGCATTTCGAATTTACCACAATACTGATTTAAAATTGAATTTTGTTTCTTCCATAAACTATTAAAATAGTTAGAAAAAATAAGTGTCATAATAGCCACTACTAGTCCAGTGGCTGTCGAAATTAGTGCCTCACTTATTCCGCCAGTAACTTCTAGAGCATTAACACCAGATTCTCCGAGCCTTATATATGAGAAAGAATTGATAAGTCCCAAAACTGTTCCCAATAGGCCAAGTAAAGGAGAAACAGTAATAATCGTAGAGAATAAGTTGCTAAACCTTCCAAATTCAGATTGCATTGCTTGGATTGATATTTCTAAAGCAAATTTAATATCAGTATTTTTTTTATCATCTAAAACACTATTATCGAGCATTTTCAATGCATCTACTAATACTCTTTCAAGAGGAATATGAACAGCCTTTTTTTTCTTGATATAATTTGTGTAATTAGTAGTTGAATATTTTTCAACAGTAAAATTTAGTTGATTATCATTTCTTATAATCGACTCTTGCCAAAATGAAAGTCGTTCCAATATACATGCTAATGAAATGATTGAAATCATCATTAGTGGCCACATAACTATACCACCAGATTTAAAAAGATCTAACAAGAAGAGTTATACTAAACATTTCTATCATAATACTAGTCAGAGAAAGCCAAACAAATCTGTAATACAGGAGAAAAATGTATAGATTAAAAATCGACAAGATTAATTACTACATTCTTCTGTCAATATTGATTCATTGTTTACTGTTTTTATTTAGAGAAAATGAAAAAGACGTAACTCTAGGAGAGAAAATTATTCCAATAGAGGTGATTGATAATCTAATAGAATCAGAAACTGGCGAAGCTCTAAAAAAAATTCAAAGAATTACGGAGAGAAATTCATTACAAGAAAACCCCCAAAAATACAAAAGGAACCTAGAGACTTTAGATCAAATTAAATTATCAAAAGATAAAAAAATAAATAAAGCTATTAAGAGAAAAAATATTGAGAACTATAATTCAAAAACAAATACTATAAATCAAACTATATCAAAAGAAGTTAAAAGTAGCGGTTCGATAGATCTTATTAAGGATAATGAGCCAGAGAAGGGAAGCTTGAAAGGCAAAGGAACAATAAAAGTTAGATGTTTAAAATGTATTCGTCCTATATATCCTTCGATTGCACTAAGAAGAGGAGCAGAAGGCAAAGCAATAATAAAAATATGGATAAACACAAATGGTAAAGTTACTAAAGCTGAATTACTTACTAAAAGTGGAATTGAATCAATTGATAATGCAGCTCTAAAATCAGCTAGAACTTCAACTTTTTATCCTTTAGATGAAAATACAATCATAGATATAGAATATGATATGAAAATAGAATAAAGTTTAATTATTAATTTCCGAGCAAGTCGAATAAGTTTTATTAATACTATCTATGCTTAATGGGTTAATCAAATTATAAGTATCCAAACATAATTTTATCTCCAGATTTCAAAATATGATAATGACGATTAAGACAAAATATGAAGTTAAATAAAAGATATTATTAGCAACTATATTTGCGACTTAAAGATTTATAAAACATATTATTGAAATATATAATATGTTAAGGAATTAAAATAATTGTCAATCAAAACATATATTATAAAGATCAAAACACAATTCAAAAGATTGTATAACTTATAAACTAATCGATTTAATTCAAGAAATAAATGCATTTGTATAAAGGTAATCAATTTAGATTAATAGTACATCTGCGGTTAACATGCGATCTGATTTAGAGTAAAAATTAGCAATCAAATCTCCATTTCTTTGCAGACTGAACATTCAATAAAAACTCAGCTCAATAGAAACTGATGTTGAAGCATATGCTTCAGCTCATAAGTTCGAGTACAAATTATTTATAATCAATGATCAAATATGTTCTTAATTTGAATCTTAATTACTTATGATATAGATTTCCAGTTGAATCTTTTGTGATTTAGATTTTGCATTTATCTTAGATATCATTTATTGGAATGCATTTAACAACAAATCCGATAAGAGTCGCATGAGCTTATGGTTCTTTCTTTAAAGTCGTAAACCCGAGATCATTGTTGAAATTAATTCGACTTCAAATCAATGATTATTGAATTAGTATATTTTCGCAACGGTGTGAATTCGTTTACTATCAATCTGATACTTATTTTTTTCATAAACTCCCACTAGGATAAGCTAGTTGATTGGTTTTAGTTGAGTCCAAAGCAAATCATTATTAAAATGCTAGAGAAGCATTGAAGAAGTCTTAAATAACAGTGATTACTGGAATAAAAAAAGAATGGTCTGGTTTGAAAATTACAGAATCACATAATTGATCAAGACAAAGGTAATTTATAAGCATAAATTTGTTTCATTTTTAATAGACGTTTCGTCTTGGAAAGAGCGAAAATAAAATTTAGATTTTTTAATCTTTTAGTATATATGGTCTTACCTATAAAAAATTCAGACTTATTTTATGGGAGTATAAGATTTTTTAGTACTCGTAAGTTGCATGCTTTAGATGAATATTGGAGCATTAATAGCTCTCATCCTATACATAAACAAATACATGAAATGATTGAAACTCTTTTAATTCAGAGAGGAGAAAAGACTTTGAGGCAGGAAAGATTATATCTAATTAGAAAATTGGAGAGATCCTTTTTAATTTCTAATCCTATGGGAAGGTTTAGCGCTAAGATAATTGGATTAGTAACTACAATTTTGATTTCCACAAAATTAATTAAGATCGATTAAATTCCTAAAATGAATAAAGAGATAAAAAGGCTAAATGAAGCTAAGCAACAGTGGAAAGAAGATATAGAAATGTATAACAATTTTCTAAAGAAAAAAAGTCAAACTTTTGAAGGTAAATATGGTGCTAAAGAATATATTTCAATGGCTGAAAATAGAATATGTGATATTAATAATAAATTAAAAGAGCTTGAAAAAGAATCATAAGACATGATTCAAGAAGGATGAAACTTCTTATATAATTGATTCTCTGATAATTCAATACCAAAACAGACAATATCATCAAAGTCTCCATTCTGATGCATGATTGTCATATTATCTTTAATTTCTTGACTATCAAATACCAATCCAAAATCACTACAATATTTAAATAATATATTCATTGCAGCCTCATGATTAGTAAGAAATTCCTCACAAAGTTCTGATAATTTTTCTTCATTCAAATTATGTATCATTGTTCGAAAATCGTTAAAATTGCTCATGCGATTCCCTAGAAGTCGAAGTGACTTAGTATTAACTTTTTTTTCACAATCTTGTTATAACAAATACTTCCATCTCACGTAATAAAATACTCATCAGAGTGTAACTTCGTCCAAAATACAGTCAAAACATGGATTTCATCTCCATCTCAAATGCCTAGACTAAGGAATAATATTAATTATTTTATCTAGCAGGTATAAAATAAGACTAAGTCATGTATTTATTAATAGTATGTATTTAATAATAAAGTAAGTAAAATATCTAAGCAATAAAATAAAAAACTTAATTTCTAAATATGAATAAAGATCTAAGTCAAATAACAATTGATAATGATATCAACCAAGCCAATTATCCAACACTATTTAAAGGGATCTGGACCGGTGTTTTAATCTCCTTGATAGTGCATCAGTTTATCAATCATTAAAATATTGAATTCTATTAATAGATAGGTATCAATATTTAATCACCAAATCGATAATGCTTTCGAACCGATTAGTAAGCAGCCCATCTACAGTTCATTCCCAATGGGAATACAACTAGGTTACCTGCACTTAAACTCACAGGTTTTCCACCTTGAGGAGTCACAGTTACTTCACCCTCAAGCAATGAGAATATCTCTTTGTCGTCATAAGTCCAATCAAAAGGACTCGCTTCACAAGTTCATATCGGCCAGTTTTTAATTACTAATTCCTCAACTATACTTTCTGGAGAAGGCGAAGTAACTACTATCGGCTCGGAACAGTAGACATACAGGATTATTCATATCTGGTAATTAAAGAGACTATATATACTTCCTCAAGTTTTGAGGGAAATATTTGCAATCAATATGCAAATGGGGCTAAGATTAAACTATTTAGCGATATTATAAAAAGATTAGTTCTATACATTGTGCTGTCTTTGATTATTTAAGCAATTAAGTCTTGATATTTTTTGTTTTTTGTAAGGATTTCAATAGCAGGTTGCATCATCTCTTTGTAATTCTTCCATCCACCAATTGATTTTGAATTGATAGGGGAACGAACTTGAACAGTACTTGCTGTTAAAACGTAGCGTCGATTTAGATGAGGTGATAAATACTTATCGTCCCACTGCCAACCTAACCAAGAGATCAAAGATTTAATTTCTTTATTAGGATTGCTGACTAATAAGTCATAATTTAAGTCGTATATCTTTGATCTATATCTATTCTTATATTCTGTCATGACTTCTTCTTGATCTAAATAAACTCTTGCACATTCCACTAGGGATGAGGAATATTCAGTCCCTTTAGGAAAATGTGCTCGGTAAATTGAAAGAATATTATCTAAAGGATCGCGAAAACAGTGAATAATTTTTGCGTTAGGTATTTGCTTGGCAATGATACCTGTGTATTGATAATTATACAGATTTTTATTAGTTGTTATGTTGGATTGTTTCTTAAGGTCTTTTATTTTTTTCCAATAGAGCTCAGCAAGTGTTAATACTTGATCAACCTTTTTATTTTCTAGAAATGAATCTTTGAGAATAACAGTCTCACCTAAATCATCAACACTCTTATTCATACTAAGAATTGATTCTAATAATGTAGAACCACTTCTCGGCATACCAACAATGAAAATGCTATTTGGTGGTTTTGCATATTCTTGTTGATTAATTTCTATTTTATCTGATTCGATTAATAGCAGTTTAGATTTTTTGATTAAAGTATTTGCGTTTGATTGTTTAAGAATAAGTTTTAATTTATTTGCCAATATAAGATATTTAGCACTTTCCTTATACTTTTTTTCCTTATGGAGAATATTTGCTCTTGCAAAGTAAATATCTACTTCATCTATTTTCGATTTGTTATTTAAGATACTTTTAGAAAAGAGTTTATTCTGCCAAATCTTATTTTCATCAGAAAATTTAAGTAACGATAGTGAATAGTATGCATCTGCGAAATCAGGATTCAGTTGAATTGCTTTGAGAGTGAATATTTCTGCGTCTTGTAATTTGCCTAGATCTCTCAATATGATTCCCAGATTATAATGAGCATCTGCGAAATCTGGTTTGTTTTCAATTGCTTTGCGAGTGGATATTTCTGCGTCTTGTAATTTGCCTAGATCTCTCAAAATACCTCCCAGATTAGAATGTGCTTCTGCGAAATCAGATTTGTTTTCAATTGCTTTGCGGTATGACAATTCTGCATCTTGTAATTTGCCTAGATCTCTCAATATGTTTCCCAGATTAGAATGTGCTTCTGCGAAATCAGATTTGTTTTCAATTGCTTTGCGGTATGACAATTCTGCATCTTCTAAATTGCCTAGATCTCTCAATATTCCTCCCAGATTAAAATGTGCATCTGCAAAATTTGGATTCAATTCTATTGCTTTACGAGTCGATAATTCTGCTTCTTCTAAGTTTCCAAGATCTCTCAATATGTTTCCCAGATTGAAATGTGCATCTGCAAAATTAGGATTCAATTCTATTGCTTTGCGGTATAAAAATTCTGCTTCTTGTGATTTGTACAGATTTTTTAATATGACTCCATAATTCGAAAAAACCATGTAATCACAAAAACCTTGGTCTATTAAATATTGATAATAATTGGCTGCTTCTGTTATATTTCCTTGTGAATGAAACTTTAATGCTTGATTTCTTATTTCTTCTTTAGATGGTTTAGTATGAATCTTCGTAAAAATAGATATATTTTCTTTAATTTCTCCTAAAGCGAATGGAACTGGGAATGTTTTTATTTCAGGGACATTGTTCTTTCTATGTTCTTGTTTATCTAATTTTTCCATATATTTTATTTCAGTTAAAGAGATAATAAAAGAAATTGAACTCTTAAAACTCAATTAAAAGTAGAGGTGAAATATTAGATAAGATTATATTCTACATACTTGAACGAGCCCATTGAGAGGAGATACTGACAAGTACCTTGAGCATGTTCTCCAGTACTGCAAGAAGGACTATCAACAGGCTTATAAGAAGCAAAATGGATTTGCACTAACTATGGATGAGATCAAACATAAATATGAAAACGAAAGAAAGATAAATTAATCATCTCGAACTTTCTTTAACCAAGAAGGAATGAATGTTTTTTCTTTCTTGGCTGAATCATATTGAGAATTGATACGTCTCCAGCCAATTGCCAATAGATCCTTCCATGGCTGTATAGCTAGGTTTCTTCTCATCCTTCTATGGGTCTTCAAGAGTGGTATGCCATTCCTTTCCATTCTTACTTTCTCTCTCAGCACCTTAGGGTTCTGATCCTAGCTCGACCAGTCATACCTAAACCTCAATACCCAAACCCACTCGGCTCCTTAAGCCATCCATCACGCTTCTTACTTAAGGTTGCTTGTTAGTGCAATTGTATTATTATATGTAATTTTTGTTCAGACTTATGCCCAATTAATGAACAAAAGCAACTTTAATCACAAGAAGTATCAAAAGATGATTTAACAAATCAATCTATATCTGAGTTATCCATAGTCATGCGTAACTGATAAGTTGACCATTATGCATGTAAAAGTGGTCGTATAACGAGAAGAGGAAGCTGATACAAAGAACTGCTCCCTCGACTCTCATTGGCATCCTGCTCACTGGTAACCAACGTACAAACATTTTGGCTCATCAATCATGAAACCGTGGCCAAGGATTACATAGATAAAACTGCTATCCAGATTTATTTCTTGTCTGTTGTGCCATCTGTTTCTGCTGATTGATCTAGGTTAGACTTCACTTAATCAAAGAAAGCATGTGGGCGACTAGAAACTGATTGACTCAAGCTTTACTCAAACTTCGTATTTCTCCCAAGATCAATGTCAAAGAAAGAAATCAACTATTGGTTAATGAAAAGTTAAAGTTAAGTAAGTGACTAGCATTTGACAGATTTGATATGATTTATTCAAACTTTTTAGTTGAAGATCAAAGAGAAAAAGAAAGTCTTAGGCGGGCGTGGTGTTGTTCTCACTTATGCTAATGGTAATGCCGTTGGTCAATGGTTATACAGGGAAAAGATCGAAGGGACCAAAAGATATAGAAACAAGAAATTAGAAGGTGCAGAAAATATTGAGCAAGCTGAAGACATGGCAATGGAAGCCATGATTGCTTTAAGGGAAAATGAACCTCTTCACAAATTAAGAGATGCGATACCTCAAGAAAAGATTCCAACTGGAACCCTCACATTGGTTCAACGAGAAGTGAAGTTAGTTAGCAGGAAAGAAATACTAGCTAGAGAAGAGAGAAAGAAAGAAAGAAAGAAAGAAAGAAAGAAAGAAAGAAAGAGCAACCAAAGATGACTGTCAAAAAAGCTTTGGATGACTGGCTGGCTGGACATAAGAAACGAGTTGATGCTGGAGGCTTTGCGAAGGCAAGCTATTCACGTAAGTTTCTTTGTTGTCTGCATATCAAAAGCTACCTCAAGCACAAAATATAGGTACATAAAAATAATATTTTTATAATTTAGCAACTTTTATATATTAGATGCTCGACTGCAAATAAAAAAACTGATTCATAACGCAACACTACATTTCTAAATTTATCTTATTTGAAACTCTCTCTAAAACCTCTTGCCAATTATCTCGCTCTTTTTGTCGGAATAATTTCATCGATGGATACCAAAATGTATTTTCCTTTTCCAGTCCCCAAGTCCAAAAAGGGATATCTTTTAGAAGTAACCACACTTTTTTCCCCATTCCTCCTGCTAAATGAGCAATTGAAGTATCACAAGTAATAATTAAATCACAGTTTTCAATGATGGCAGCATTTTCAAGGAAATCCCAAATTTTATCAATTTGTGGTTGGCATTCAACAAACTTATTTTTAAATGAGCAATCATTTAATTGCTCTGAACCAAATCCTTTTTGTAGAGAAAGCATTGTAATTTCACTCTTATTTGGAAGTATTGAAAACGTTTCTAACGAGATCGAACGTCCTTGATAAGTCTTTTCCATCGCTGGATTGCCTTGCCAATTAAGTCCTATAATTGGTCTTTTTTCTTTCGAGAGTATGTTTTTCCATTTTTTATTTAATTCATCTGTTGAATAGATATAAGATTCATTAAGGATTGGTTTTTCTGGGCTTATTTTTAGATAGAGAGGTAAAGATAAAAGAGGAATCCACTGACCTTCTGAAACTAAAGTGGATTGCTCTGGGGTTAATGGATTGTGATCAATATTTGATGCTTTTATCAATGAATGTAATTTTGCCTGAGCACAAAAAGAAACATCTAAACCTAAAGTTCTTAAATAAGGTATGTAGCGCATATATTGCAGAGTATCGCCAAAACCTTGCTCACTTATGACTAATAGTTTTTTTCCTTTTTGAAATTCTTCATTAGCTACTTTTTCTATTTTTGGATTTCCGTGAATGGAAGAAGGTTTTTCTTTTTGTAATCTAAACTCATAATTTTTTAGCCCAAACTTGTAATCACTTTTTAAAAGCTCTAAATATGAAAGGTTGAACAAAGCATCTGCGTAATTAGGTTTAAGCTCAATTGCTTTGCGAATTGATACTTCTGCTTCTTCAATTTTGCCAAGATCTTTTAATATGGCTCCCAGATTGCAATATGCCTCTGCGTAATTAGGCTTAAGTTCAATTGCTTTGCGAATTGATACTACTGCTTCTTCAATTTTATCAAGATTATTCAATACAATTCCCAGATTTAAATGTGCCATTGCGTATCCAGGATTCAACTCAATTGCTTTGCGGTATAAGATTTCTGCTTCTTGTGGTTTCCCAATATTTTTTAGAATTACTCCATAGTTTGTAAAAACCTTCTCATCCTTGAATCCATTGTTGATGAAATGTTGATAATATCTTGTTGCTTCTGAAATGTTTCCTTGTGCATGAAATTTAAATGCTTGATGAATAATTTGTTCTTTAGACGATTTAGTAGGACTATTAGAAACAATAGTAATGTTGTTTTTATTTTCTTCTAAAGCAAGTGACACTGGGAATATTTTAACTTTAGCGACTTTTTTTTTGATTCGTTTTGTTAAATCAGATTCCTCCATATATGCCGCTTTTAGCTTTACTCCTCTGTATTTTACTCCTACAGTAGTTTTTCTTGACTTTTTCTAAAATGATTCTTGAATCTCTAAAGTGAGAACAATAAGGAGATTTATAGTATCTCTCTACGTAGAAAACATAGGACAAGGGGACAAAGTCACCAAACGGAAAGAGTATGTAATTTGATTTACGTAATATCTATATAAATGTCTAAAACGGGAATATTAGAGGGCAGATATGTCTCCTATGCTTTTCACACATGTTTCACACGAGAAGTGTAGAAAAATAGTTGTGTGAAGAACAGGGATTACAAGCAATATTTGAGGTGGGAACTATTGAGTGGGAGTGACTGAAACGTCACTTTCCAGTGATAACTTGATTTTTATGGTTTCGTTTTAGTTTTGTGTGGGAAGAGTGATGACGATATAACAAGGGTTTTGAGGTGCTGGTTTTGTGTGGTTTTTGTGTGGCACACTTTTACCATCTCTATGGAGAAATTGTAGAAAGATGTTTTTCTCTACAAAAACAAATTATTTTCATACTTGTGAAGAGGTCTGATCGTCGCTTTCAAACCCAGAAAAGATACATTGCTTTGAAATGTTGGGATGTTGCTCTTATATCTTGCCCAGTTTTGTAAATGTTTTTAGGTGGTGATGTCTTTATATTTACTATTTTGAGTAAGTATTTCGATAGCAGGTTTCAGCATATCTTTGTAGTTTTTCCATCCACCAATTGATTTTGAATTGATTGGGGACCGAACTTCAACATTGCTTCTTGTTTTAACTGATCGAGGATTTAGATGAGGAGATAGATATTTATCCTCCCACTTCCAACCTAACCAAGAGATCAAAGATTGAATCTCTTTATGAGGTTTGCTAACTAATGAGTCATAGTTTAAGTCATATATTTTTGATCTATATCTATTCTTATATTCTGTCATTACTTCTTCTTGATGTAAATAAACCTTTGCACAATCAACTAAGGAAGAGGAATATTGATTTCCTTTTCCAAAATGTGCTCGGTAAATTGAAAGAATATTATCTAAAGGATTTCTATAGCAGTGAATGATTTTGCAATGTGGTATTTGATTAGAGATAATACCTACATATTGGTAGTTGTATAACCATTTGTTAGTTGTGATATTCAATTTAGTCTTATTATTAATTTTTTGTGCATAAGATTCAGCAAGATTTATAACTTGTTTAGACTTCTTATGCTCTAGGAATAATTCTTCTAGAATATTAGTTTCACCTAGATCATATACATCATTGTTCATACTAAGAATTGATTCCAATAATGTAGATCCACTTCTAGGCATTCCTACAATAAAAATACTTTTAGAAGAATTTCTATATTCTTTTGTATTAATTTTTTTTTGATCAGATTCAATGAGTAATATTTTAGATCTATTGATTAAACTAATAGAGTTAGACGGATTAAGATCGAGTTTAAGGTTATTTGATAATTTTAGATATTTTGCACTTTCTCTATAGTTTTTTTCTTTATGAAGAATATTTGCTCTTGCGAAATAAATATCAACTTGATCTTTTTGTGATTTATTAATTAAGATATTATTAGAAAAGAGTAGATCCTGCCATACCTTATCTTTATCAGAATATTTAATTAATGATATTGAATAGTATGCTTTCGCGAAATCAGGTCTAATCTCAATTGCTTTGCGGTATGACAATTCTGCATCTTGAAATTTGCCAAGTTCTTTCAATAAATTGCCCAAATTGTAATGAGATTCTATATAATCTGGTTTAATTTCAATTGCTTTACGGTATGACAATTCTGCATCTTGTAATTTGCCAAGTTCTTTCAATATGATACCCAAATTGTAATGTGCATTTGCGTAATCAGGTTTAATTTCAATTGCTTTGCGGTATGACAATTCTGCATCTTGTAATCTTCCAAGACCTTTTAATATGATTCCATAATTAGAAAAAACCCTTTGATCTATAAACCCTTGATTGATGAAATGTTGATAATATTTTGCTGCTGCTTTGAGTTTTCCTTGTGAATGAAACTTCAAGGCTTGATTAATTATTTCTTCTTTAGAAGGTTTAGAAGTAGTATTGGTACTAATAGTAATATTGGTTTTGGTTTCACCTAAATTAAATGGAACATTGAAAATCTTTATATCAGTGAATTGATTCTTTTTTTGTTCTTGTTTATCTGATCTTTCCATATATTTGTTTCAGTTAAAGAGACAATAAAATTTGTACTTATATTTTTCCTTTATAAGTCATCAAGATCTATTGAAAATTTCTTCTTAATAATTTGCGATGACAACGCCTCAAATGCTGCTTTTATCTATTGATCCATAACTTGCCATTATTATAGAGAAAGAAGCATTTACACTATCTCGCACTCGATTGGCATCGAGAATAAAGAAATGGGTATCTGCGAATATCTAAAGAAGTAGCTCATGATATGGTTGGTTGAAGCCTTGGAACTGAAGATGTAAGGAATCTCAGGTAATACCTATAATTTCAACCCTATTAGCTAGAGGCAATTAGAACGGCGGATACACAACCTCTCCAAAGTGAAGACAACTCAAGAAGGTAAAAACACAGGATGTAAATAATGTCAGAACTAAAAAGAATATTTACTCCAACCAACGATGACGGGAAACCTGATCAACGTTTTAGAGAAGATGTTGAATAGGTCTTCAATCGAGATTGGAGTGAGGTATTAGAAGGACTAAAGAAGTTTGAACAGCAGACCGATTCAGTCAATACAAACTATGCAAAGTACGCTTACTCATTAGTTAAGGCATTCCTAGAGAGGAATACTGAGATCGATCACTGGGAGTCTTCGACACCTTCAAATCAAGTCAAAGCAACAAATCCTGAACAAAAAAGATCTGATGATTAATCGCTGAATCTAATGAAAAACAATTAATTAATACTTGACAACGTCTCCTTACCATTGCTAGTACAGATGTACTGCTACAGACACATGGCTCCAACGTCCTCACCCTATGCCGTTTTTCGTGCATCAGATTGGAATTCAGTGGTAGCAGAACCTATTGGATTAAGGCAATGTCTTCGTATCGCACCCAAAAAGTTTTACCCCAGAAGCGTTACAACCCAGCAGAGGAGTGGGACTATCTCGAAGAAGACACTCTTAAACACACACGTTCAGCTAGCGTTTGCATGACATGTCAACATTTCAATTATTGCTGCGACAGGCATTGCAGAACGATCCTTACTTGTCATCTCCATCAACGTCTTATACCTCATGGAGATCATCTAACTTCAAAGTGTCTTTGTTAGATGCAGCGACTAGAGAGAAAGATTGGATGGTGTCCCGAGGCGGCTTAATCAAATGACAAAAGAACAGCTCGCACAAAAAATTGCTAGAGAAATCTACAGAGGGAGAGGAAAGCTAGAAAGCTTTCACGCCTTTCAATGTATTAGTAGTTATTTCTCTGATCTTTCTATGGATGATCTTGAGGGTATTGCTGGACAGTACGGAATCAATATTTAGTTTGATTATCTTTAATTAGGTTTAAGTATTTTTCTTTTGTTGTTCTGGATGTCTACCTTCAAGTCTCATCCGTATGTCTTCCTTCTTACACCATTTAGCTATTTTTTTCCATTCTTCTGGGTGGTTCACAAACTCTGCTAGCCCAATATGTTTTGCCTTTATAAACGTAATTTTCAGGATAACGCTCCACTCTTGATGGGCTGTTTTTGATCTTTTCGTTTCCTTGTTTGAGTTCCTTGATTTTGGCTTTATCTATTTTGCAATATTTGATTATTTTTTTATCGAATCCTTTAGTAGGATTCTCTGAATTTATATCAAGTCTTGCTTGAATACCCATCTCAATTCCTACACATTCAGCCTGTCTATATTCTTTAACCTCTTCATCAGAAATTACTCGACCATGAGCTTTCGAGAGGAAGTCCTTAATTTGCTGATCGTCAAAAAAATCTGGACTACCAGCATGAACAGGTAACCCAAGAACAAGTATTAGAGATGTAAGTAGTAGGCGTTTCATTTATTTACCTGTTATGCAGCGATACCGTAGTTCTCTTTGAAAAGATCCTTTATGCATTCTTCTCTTTTTATCTTCAAGTTCTGCCATCCATAACTCACCTTGCTCCTTACATTGAGACATGTTCTTCATCTCAATTTTTTCTAGAGCCATCTGATATGAGCCAGCCCAACCAAGGACTAGCCATATACTTTCAGCCTTAGCAGCGATAGGGGAGAGAAGCCCAGTGGTTAGGACTAATAGTAAGAAACGTTTCATTAATCTTCGTTTGCCTCTCTGACAAGCCGATCCATTTGAGGACAAAATTCTGAAAGAACATCTTTTGCCTCTTTTGCAGGACTAAATAAAGGTGACATTTTTTCGCCCCATTGAGGGCTGGGAAATGGAAAGCGTTTTTTCAAAAATTCTTCAGGGCTTTTTACTGATGTCCAGCCCATTGAATCTGCTTCCCAGTTCACTGTGAAATCTTGACAATCTCCTTGGACACTCCAACTTGAACCACTCTCGTTACCTTCACCAGTTCTTGAATAAGTCCACTCTAAATAACGCCCATACTCCCCCTTAGGACTAACAGCTTTTACAGAATCGGTTCTCATCCTGACAATTACACCTGTATCTCTTGTCCATGTTCTGAGCCCTTCACGAACATCAGTTTTTCTTTTGCTGTCTAATAACTATGCCAACGACACAGAAAAGGATTAATCGACTTAAGACGTAGAAGGGAAAGTTATTCATTTTCTCTCGACTTCCAAGCGATCAAAAGAATGGTAGTTATCACTGAATTTGATCGTCTTGGCAAATGAGTAATGCTTGTAGCTTATTAACTGCAGTTGAAAGATATTGGACTTCCTCAATTACATCTTCACCTTTAAGTAGAACCATTTGTTGAGTGTCTTCAAATCCCTCTCTATTCTTTTTCCTCATACGAGCTTGCTCATTGCAGGAATTAGTTATTGCTCTATTCACTCCTCTCTCTGCCTCTGCAAATTGAGCAACATGGTTTTCAATTGCGTTGAGTCTCTCTTTGATATCTTTCATTTCCGTTTTGAATTCATGTTTTATTTCATCTAGAACTAAACGTATTGAAGGTAGAAGCTTTGTTCGTTGATTTAGCTGTGCAAGATTTCCAGCATCTTGATCTTTATCAAAATTATCCTGAAGAATTTCCCTATACTCCTCAGTCATCAATTCAGAAGAATCAATGTCTTTCTTAATTAATGGCTGACTACCTGATGGTCCCATTTTATAAGCATCGACATTCTCAGAACTTGGTGCTTTTAAATCTTTAGAGGTGTTGGTTCCATTCTTCATGGCTTTCACAGGAAAATGTATTTGTAGAATTTACTATACACACACTGTCAACATATTTAAGAATTCAAAAAGTAATAAAGAAATATTCCTTTACGGTATACCGTGACTGGGGGTTGACCCTTTATATCTTGTCTACAATTTATTTACTACCCTGTGGAAAATACTTGCAAAGCCTGTGGAAACTTGTAGACAATATTGATTTTTAAATAATCCTTACTATGACAAGGGTTGACCCCTAAGTAACACTAAATATGTCCATATTGGGTACAAATCTTCTACACCTTGTCTACGAATCAAATAGATATTGTGTACGTATTGAATTCAGAATTGTGGAAAATGGCGTATTTAATAGCCTTAAAAATTCAAAATAAATTTGTGAACCCTAATAACGTATAAGGCGAGGACTGAATGTCCCCCACAGGGGTGGGTAGGTCTTGTTTATATGTAAGGGTATTAATCTTTTTTTATGTGGCTATTCCCATTGAGGTTTGATTCTTCGCCAGCCATTAGCCAAAAGGTTCTTCCATAACTGAATCGCTAGGTTTCTACGCATCCTCTTACGACTCTTAAGTAGAGGTATACCATTACGTTCAAGCCTACCTTTGTCGACAATGACCTTTGGATTCTGATCCCAGCTCGACCAATCATATCTAAACCTCAGTATCCAAACTCCACTCGGCTCCTTAAGCCATCCGTCACGCTTCATCCTGCGGGGTTGATTATTAGTACAATTGTATTATTATTGGTGGTTTTACGTCCAGATTCCTGTCCAATTAGCGTCCAAAACGCTAAACATCTACGCGAAGCGTCAAAAGATGACTCATCAAATCAATCTATATCTGAATTATCCGTGCCTTTGCGTAACTGATGAGTTGACAGTTATGCACATCAAAGTGGTCACGTAACAAGATGAGGAAGCTGATGCAAAGAACAGCTCCCTCAACTCTCATTGGCATCCTGCTCACTGGTAACCAACGTGTGAACATGTTGGCTCATCAATCAAGAAACTGTGGCCAAGGATTACATAGATAAAACTGCTATCCAGATTTATTTCTTGTGTGTTGTGCGATCTGTTTGTCCTGATAGATCTACGTTAGAGTTCACATAACCAAAGAAAGCATGTGAGTAACTAGACGCTGATTTACTCAAACTTTACTCAAACTCCGTATTTCTCCCAAGATCAATGTCAAAGAAAGAAATCAACTATTGGCTAATGAAAAGTGAGCCAGATGCTTACAGTATTAAAGATTTAAAGAATGAAGTAGAAACTCTTTGGGATGGAATTCGAAATTATCAAGCTAGAAATTTTATGAGGTCAATGAAAATTGGAGATAAAGCTTTTTTTTATCATTCAAATACGAAACCACCTGGCATAGTAGGTTTAATGGAAATAATTGGGACAAATCTAGTCGACCCTTATCAGTTTGATGAAAGTTCAAAGTACTATGACCAAAAATCTAATAGAGACAATCCTCGCTGGGATTGCGTAAAGACTAAATATATCTCTGAATTTAAAAATATGATCACATTAAAGGAGCTATCTGAAACTTATACGGCTGAAGATCTAACTCTAGTTCGTAAAGGTAATAGGCTGTCAATAATGCCAATTAAACAAGATATCGCTTTAGAACTTTTAAAAAAGCTCGTGAAAAATTAATTTAAAAAGAGTGAGATCCAAACATATTTCCAATATAAAGACGTGTTATTAATCTGGAACTGATACCATTTTGGATCAAGAACCCTGCAAGTGCAGCTTGTAAAAGCCTGTATTGATCCCAATTCGGATGTTTCTCAATAAAAACCTTCATCGCTTGTTGAATATGCTTGGGTATTTCTGTTTGAAAACTAATAGTATCCTCAGATTCCAAAACCTCAGAACCCTGGATCGAGCTTTTTTCTTTAGTAAAATCAATATTGTTCATTTAATAGGCTTTTGAAAATTTTAAATCCACATGCAAACTACTATCAAAATCAAATATGAAAAAACGCTTTCTCGAACCGTCTCATCTTCAGACCTAGCGCCCACCTACCTTCAGGAAAAAGCTATAAGTTTTTCTTATCTAAAGTGTTTGTTCTATATGTTAATCGAATTATGCCTGCCGAAAGCAGCCTTTTTCCACAGTAAATAGTCAGGACTTTGTTAATCGTTTTAATTCTGTGGAAAAATTGTGAGTTATAGCAAGTTTGATTTGGGGAAATTTTGAAAAACTTTTAGTTAAGTTCTTTCACAAATAGCCTGAATCCCACATTGTTCTCATTGCATTAGCGACATGCTTAGTCACATTTCTAGGCCAATAGACCTCTGCTCCTCGATTTAATAAACCACTTTGATTTAAAATCAATTTAAGGTTCCATCCATATTGATCACCTTTCAAAATTGCTAGCCAAGGGCTACGTTCTAATTCCAGAGTTATATCCTCATTGCCCATTAATTGATCTTTAACATATGAATATTGATCGGACAATTGAATTACTATTTTTACTAATTTTTTCCACTCAGATTGATTCAATTCAATTGCCCAGGTTTCCCCACCTATAAGCGCAGAAAAGTTTCCTCTTGATTTATCTGTAATTATTCTCCAACCCGGACCTTCTTTTTTGATCACCTACCCTGGCAAAAGATCAGGTTGATCTTGTTCATCACTCAGTTCAATTATTGCTCTTTGTACTGGCTTGACTGTTGATTCTTCTAAAAGTCCGTCAAAATCATCAAATCTTCTTTGCTTTGCTCTAAAAGCAATACGAACAGTTGTCAGGTAGCGATTAGTTGACTGCCTGATAAGACTCTCGCCTCTTTTTGCTAAATCCTTGGAATTTACTCCTGAACCTGATTTAATCACACTTAAAACTTTATTGTTGGTTTATTCTAGGCGAGAATCGTTCATTTCCACATTTTTCGCCAAATAATAACGATAGTGTTAGTTTTTGATAATCACTTGGTTTTTACTAATTCTGATTGCTCCCAATTAACAACCACTAAGAAATATGGAGAATAAAAAAATAAATCAATTAGAAAACATCAAGTCATCTGAAATTAATACAAATAATTCTGGAACATTAGCAATTGATTTAGGTAGTTCAACTACAGTAGTTGTTTTTCAGAAAGAGCATGGGGAATCTCCAGAACTTTTAGATTTATCTCCAATTAGTCGTTCCCCCGGTGAAATTCCAAGTTTGGTTTGGAAAACAACAGAAAAAGAAGAAAACTATTTAATAGGACAGCAAATTATAGATTTAGAACTCATTAATGAAGAAAACGAAAATAACTTAAGTCAAGATTTCAAAAGATGGATAGGATCTTCCGAAATTGCTCCAGTATATAATTCAAAAATTACTCCAGAAAAAGCTGGTGAGATTTTAATTCACAATATTTGGAAAAAAGCCTCAGCGAAAGTAAACATCAAAAGACTTGTATTAACTGCTCCAGTAGATACATATCGAGAATATAGATCTTGGATAGTCAACATAAGTAATTCTTTAAAAGTAAAGGAAATTGCATTAGTTGATGAACCTACTGCTGCTGCAATGGGCGCTGGACTAGAGCCAGGGTCAACATTACTTGTTTTAGATTTTGGGGGAAGTACAATTGACATGTCAATTGTTGCTTTAGAGGGAGGAGAGGGAAAAGCTTCTCCAATAGCGCAACTAGTTAGATTTGATGGAAATAATCTCGAAGGAAAAAGTACTCAGGTTCTACGCACTGCAAAAGTGCTTGGCAAAGCAGGAATTCGTATGGGGGGTAAAGATATAGATAGATGGATAGCTAATCATTTATTACCAGATGAAAAGCCAACAAATTCACTCTTGAGTATCGCAGAGGAACTCAAATGTAATTTAAGTAAGGGAGGCATAAAGGAAACCTTAGTTATTTCAAAAAAAATAAAAACTAACCAAAATGAAGAAAAGTTTTTAAGTCTATCAAAGAAAGGACTGGAAGATTTACTTATTAATAAAGGACTTTTAGAAAGTATTAAAATATTATTTAACCAAACAATTAATAGTGCTAAAAGAAATTCATTTGAATTAAAAGATCTTGATAGTGTTGTTTTAGTGGGAGGAGGATCACAAATACCTTTGATTAAAAATTATTTAAATATTCTTTGCGATTCAATCCCTTTTCTAACTCCCCCACCTATTGAAGCAATTGCATTAGGAGCATTAAATCTTACTCCAGGAGTTCAAGTAAAAGATGTTCTCAATAAAGGCGTAAGTCTGAGGTGCTGGAATAAAAAAAATGAAAAACATATATGGCATCCTCTTTTCCTAGCAGGTCAACCATGGCCAACAAGTAAACCTTTAGAAATAATATTGGCCGCAAGTGTAAATAATCAATTAAGCATAGATTTAATAATTGGAGAACCTCAGGAAGAAGGCTCATATGAGATTATCTACATTAATGGATTACCAACTTTAAAAAAAATAGAATCTAAGGATAAAATTAAAAAAATAAATAATATTGTTATTTCAATTCCTCTTGACCCTCCTGGTCAGATTGGGGAGGATTGTATTAAATTAAATTTTAATATCAATGAAAATTGTCAACTTGATATTAAAGGTTTTGATTTACGAAATAATAATGTAATCACAAGTCAAAATCTTGGAAAAATAAGATAACTATCTTTTATTTTTTTTACATAAAAATACTCCCTCTTCGCCATCAACTTCTCTCAATCTAAGATCAATAGTCTCATCTTTACTTGTTGGAACCACCCGCCCACAAAAGTCTGGTTGAATTGGAACTTCTCTATGGCCTCTGTCTATCATCGCAAGAAGCGTCACTCTTTTTGCTCGCCCCCAAAAATGTAGAGCTTCTAATGCTGCTTTAATAGTTCTCCCTGTATAAATAACATCATCAACCAAGACGACCTCTCTATCATCGAGAGTAGAGGGCAAATCCGTGACTTGTGCTATTCGAGTACCAACCTTCTCAAGATCATCTCTATGAAAAGTAGGGTCTAAACATCCATTCTCGACTTGTTGACCAGATAATTCCTCTAAATACATTGCTAATAATTTAGACAAATAAACTCCTCTTGTCGGTATCCCAACAAGCAACAATGAATTAGTATTTGGAACCTTTTCCAGTATTTGAGAAGCCAATCTTTTTATGGTTCTATCAAATTCTTTTTTAGATAGGATCTCTATCTCTTTTTGTATTGCTTCTTCAGACATATTTTAAAGTCCTAAAAATTTTATTTTTTCTTAGGAATAGTTGAAATACTTTTTAAATCTAATAGGGAAAAGCTAACCAAACATCAAAGTATTAGCCTGTTGACCTATTTAGGAAGTAATTTAATACGAAAGCAACCATTATTAGGAATCAATTTCTTTGAATGTCAAGCAGTAATCCCGCTGTTTCAATAAGCAAAGAGAAAGTAGCGCCAGTAGTATTGGCGATACTTGATGGTTGGGGGTACTCAGATGAAATTGAACATAATGCTGTAAAACAGGCAGAAACGCCTGTATTTGATGCTTTATGGCATGCCTATCCTCATACTCTTATCGAAGCAAGCGGTGCAGATGTAGGGCTTCCAGATGAGCAAATGGGGAACTCCGAAGTTGGTCATCTAACCATTGGAGCAGGAAGAATAATTCAGCAAGAATTGGTTCGAATATCTAATACAGTCAAAGAAAATAAATTAATTGAAAATACTGCTCTTAATGATTTTTCCAAAAACTTAAAAGAGAATGGAGGAACTCTGCATATCATGGGACTTTGTTCTGATGGAGGAGTGCATAGCCACATCAATCATTTATGTGGATTAATTGAATGGGCTGCAAAAAAGGAGCTCTCAAATGTCTCATTACATTTATTCACTGATGGAAGGGATACTTCCGCAAAAAGCGCCTCTAAATATATAAAAACACTAGAAAACAAAATCAAATCAACAGGGGTGGGAGAGATTTCATCTATTTGCGGCAGATACTGGGCTATGGATCGAGATAATCGATGGGAAAGGACTTCAAAAGCTTATGAATTGCTGACTAATCCAAATTTTGTAATTAGCGATTTATCAGCAGAAGAAAGTATAAAGAAAAGCTATCAAGAAGGAATAACAGATGAATTTATTGAACCCATTAGACTTTCCTCCTCATCCTTAATGGATGGAGATGGAGTCGTTTTTTTTAATTTCCGCCCTGACAGAGCTAGGCAATTAGTAAAGGCGCTTAAATTAAAAGATTTTGATGGCTTTGAACGGAAAAACAAAATAGATATTGACGTCCTTACATTTACACAATATGAATCGGGTCTTCCAGTTTCAGTTGCTTTCCCACCTGAGCCATTAAATGATTTATTAGGTCAAGTAGTTTCTGATCACGGTTTAAAACAATATCGGACAGCTGAAACAGAAAAATATCCACACGTAACATATTTTCTAAATGGAGGGATTGAGAAACCATTAAAAGGAGAAGCAAGACACCTTGTGCCTTCTCCAAGAGTGGCAACATATGATCTTCAGCCCGAGATGTCAGCTGATGAGCTCACTGACAGTTGCATCAAAGCAATTGAAACTGGAATATATTCATTAGTGGTAATTAATTTTGCGAATCCTGATATGGTTGGACATTCTGGAATAATTTCAGCGGCAAAAAAAGCTAATGAAAAAGTTGATAGCTGCGTTGGGAAATTATTAAATTCAATAGGAAAGCTAGGAGGATCTATATTGATAACAGCTGATCATGGTAATTCTGAAGTTATGGTTGGCCCAGATGGCCAACCATGGACGGCTCATACAACAAATCCTGTACCGGTAATACTTGTTGAAGGTGAAAAACGTAAATTGAATGGATATGGAAATGATATAAAACTCAGAGAATCTGGAGGCGGATTATCTGATTTAGCGCCAACTATTTTACACCTATTAAATTTACCAAAACCAAAAGCAATGACCGGTTCAACTCTTATTGAGCCAATTAACTTACCTAAGAAACCAAATCTTATTCCTCAACCCGCATAATTAATAACAAAAAAATGATCATTCCTCTTTTATCTTGGGCATGGGCAATTTCAGGGGTTTTTTTAATACTTTTAGTTCTTCTTCATAGCCCAAAAGGCGATGGGATGGGTGGACTAGCATCAAGTGGAAGTTCTATGTTCTCAAGTGCCAGTAGTGCCGAGGCAACCTTAAATAGAGCTACATGGGCATGTCTAATATTATTTCTAGCCCTTGCTGTTATTCTTAGTGCAGGGTGGTTAAAATAAAATCAATAACAACCAGATAGTGTTTTTTCCTTAGTAAGTTATATATTTTCTTACTAAAGTTTATAAATATCAAAGGATTGTTTAGAGAATAATCAAATACTTATCTTTTTAATTTTTAAGAAAAGAAAAAGGAGAAATAGAAATAATCTATCTCTCCTTTTACTTTTACTATCAGTTAGAGATTAATTAATAATCGAAGTCTCCGCCCATGCCGCCTGCTGGGGATGCTTCTTTCTTCTCAGGTAAATCAGCAACTATACATTCAGTTGTGAGAACCATTCCGGCTATTGAAGCAGCATTTTGCAAACCTGAGCGGGTTACTTTTGCTGGGTCAACAATTCCCGCAGAAAGCATATCTACATATTCACCAGTTGCGGCGTTATACCCATCATTGACAGGCTTAGATTTAACATTCTCAGCAACAACTGCTCCGTTAGCCCCAGCATTTTCAGCTATGCGCATGAGTGGAGAAGTAAGAGCAGCCTCAACAATATTTGCTCCGATTAATTCCTCTCCTGAGAGATTAGCTGAGGACCAATCCCCTAGTGAAGGAGCTAAATGTGCAAGTGTAGTACCACCCCCAGGAACTATTCCCTCTTCAACTGCAGCTTTAGTTGCATTAATTGCATCTTCTAAGCGAAGTTTCTTGTCTTTCATCTCAGTCTCAGTTGCAGCCCCTACCTTCACTACAGCCACGCCACCGGATAGTTTAGCTAATCTTTCTTGAAGCTTTTCTTTGTCATAGGTTGAGTCTGTCTCATCCATCTGCTTCTTGATTTGTTCACACCTAGCGTTAACAGCTACTTCATTTCCTTCAGCAACAATTGTGGATGTGTCCTTATTAATTGTGACTCGCCTTGAAGTTCCAAGCATATCAAGCGTGGCATTTTCAAGTTTTAATCCTGCATCCTCAGTTATGAGTTGACCATTTGTTAAAACAGCCATGTCTTCCAGCATCGCTTTTCTGCGATCACCAAAGCCAGGAGCTTTAACCGCTGCAACATTTAAAACTCCTCTAAGTCTATTAACAACCAAAGTAGCTAAAGCTTCTTTTTCTATATCTTCAGCAATGATTAGAAGAGGTTTACCAGTTTTGGCAACTTGTTCTAAAACTGGAACAAGATCTTGAACTAGACCTATTTTTTTGTCAGTAAGTAATATGTAAGGTTCATCCAACACTGCTTCCATCCTTTCAGTATCGGTTGCAAAGTAAGGAGATATATATCCCTTATCGAAACGCATTCCTTCAGTGACCTCTAGCTCGGTGGTCATTGACTTACCTTCTTCTAAAGAAATAACGCCTTCTTTACCTACTTTGTCCATTGCATCAGCGATCATTTTGCCAACTTCTTCATCATTGCCAGCAGCAATGGTTCCGCATTGTGCAATTGCATTGCTATCGCTAATTGGTTTGGAATGATCTTTTATTTTTTCAACCAAAAATTCAGTTGCCTTATCAATCCCTTTTTTCAAGGTAATTGCATTAGCTCCAGCTGCGACATTCTTTAAACCTGCTTTGACCATTGCATGAGCAAGGACAGTAGCGGTGGTTGTACCATCTCCTGCCGCATCGTTGGTTTTAGAAGCAGCTTGACGGATTAGAGCAACGCCGGTGTTTTCAATGTGATCTTCGAGTTCTATCTCCTTAGCAATTGTTACACCATCATTGATTATTTGAGGTGCACCAAACTTTTTCTCTAGAACGACATTACGACCTTTGGGTCCTAAAGTCACAGCGACTGATTCAGCCAAAATGTCAATACCTCGCTCGAGTGCACGGCGGGCTTGCTCGTTGTAAATGATGCGCTTAGCCATAAGAGGCGATTTCCTTTAATTTCGAAAGTTTTTTGGTTTGGACTACAGCTAGAAGCTGAGTTTTAATTGACGACAGCAAGTATGTCTTTTTCAGAAAGAAGAACATACTCATCGCTGCCAAGCTTGATATCAGTACCTGCGTACTTGCTATAGAGAACTTTGTCTCCAACACTTACTTCAGGAGATTGACGGGAACCATCTTCGTTGCGTTTGCCAGGACCAACCTGAGCAACTTCACCGACTTGAGGTTTCTCTTTAGCAGTGTCGGGAAGCAATATGCCACCCGCCGTCTTTTCTTCTGATTCAGAAACTTTTACAAATACACGATCCCCAAGTGGCTTTACAGTGGAGACGCTGAGAGATACAGCTGCCATAAATTAGTGCAGTAGCAAAAAAAACAAAAGCGCTTAGCGCTGCTCGATAAAGAGTATTACTCATTACCAACGGTATTAATTTATGCATCTAAGTACGCTCTAGACCACATATATTCTGTGCGGTTGACCGAACACTAAAAAAAAATGCCTGTGGAGTGGTAGTCTAAGCCGCTGATAAGAGTATGCGCATCAGAGCATGCTCACAAAGTTTCTAGTTATCTTATGGCCGCTTCTGCTACCTCTACTGTTGGAACTAAGGGTATAGTTCGCCAAGTAATTGGCCCTGTTTTAGATGTTGAATTTCCCGCTGGAAAACTCCCTTCCATTCTTAATGCGTTAAGAATTGAAAGCAAGAATCCAGCTGGGCAAGATGTTGCACTTACTGCAGAAGTTCAACAATTATTAGGTGATCATAGAGTTAGAGCCGTTGCGATGAGCGGCACTGATGGTTTGGTCAGAGGTATGGAAGCTATAGACACTGGAGCCCCGATTTCTGTACCTGTCGGTGAAGCTACACTTGGCAGAATTTTCAACGTTCTTGGAGAACCTGTAGATGAACAGGGAGATCTTAAGAACGTAACCACTTCACCAATCCACCGTTCAGCTCCAAGCCTTACAGACCTAGAAACAAAACCAAAAGTATTTGAGACTGGTATCAAAGTTATTGATTTACTTGCTCCATACCGTCAAGGAGGAAAAGTCGGATTATTTGGAGGAGCAGGTGTAGGTAAAACAGTTCTAATTCAAGAGCTCATTAACAATATTGCCAAAGAACATGGAGGTGTATCAGTTTTTGGTGGGGTTGGAGAAAGAACCAGAGAAGGTAACGATTTATACGAGGAATTTAAAGAATCTGGAGTTATCAATTCAGAAGATCTGACCAAGTCAAAAGTAGCTCTTTGCTTTGGTCAAATGAATGAGCCTCCAGGGGCAAGGATGAGAGTGGGCCTCTCTGCATTGACGATGGCTGAGCATTTTCGTGACGTAAATAAGCAAGATGTTCTTTTATTCATCGATAACATCTTCAGATTTGTTCAGGCTGGCTCAGAAGTATCAGCATTACTAGGACGTATGCCATCTGCAGTTGGATATCAGCCAACATTAGGAACAGACGTAGGAGAGCTTCAAGAAAGGATTACTTCTACTCTTGAGGGATCTATTACCTCCATTCAGGCTGTTTATGTACCGGCTGACGATTTAACAGACCCTGCGCCTGCCACTACTTTTGCTCACTTAGACGCAACTACAGTTTTGGCAAGAGCTCTTGCAGCTAAGGGAATTTATCCTGCTGTTGATCCACTTGACTCAACCAGCACAATGCTACAGCCATCTGTTGTGGGCGATGAGCATTACCGCACAGCTAGAGCAGTTCAGTCAACACTTCAAAGGTATAAGGAATTGCAGGATATCATTGCAATTTTGGGATTAGACGAGCTATCAGAAGAAGATAGAAAGACAGTTGATCGTGCCCGTAAAATTGAAAAATTCCTCTCTCAGCCATTCTTTGTTGCTGAAATCTTTACAGGCATGTCAGGTAAATATGTGAAACTGGAGGACACAATCAAAGGTTTCAATATGATTCTTGCTGGTGAGCTAGACCATCTTCCTGAGCAAGCTTTTTATCTTGTTGGAAGTATTGATGAGGTGAAAGCCAAAGCAGAAAAAATAGAATCTGAAGCAAAAGCCTAAATATTTTGCTTCTGTTCAAATACCCCACTCAACGTTTTTCTAAAACCCTGAAGAAATGACTTTAACTTTAAGAGTGCTTGCACCTGATCAGAGCGTGTTTGACGACACTGCTGATGAAATAATACTCCCAAGCACAACAGGGCTTTTGGGAGTATTGCCTGGTCATATTTCAATGGTTACTGCTATTGATTTTGGTGTTTTAAGGGTTTTAAAAAACGGTAATTGGGATTCAATTGCCCTAACTGGAGGTTTCGCAGAAGTTGAATCCAATGAAGTTACAGTTTTAGTAAATAAGGCTGAGATGGGGAAAAATATTGATTCAACTAAAGCTGAGGCTGAATTAGAACAGGCAAAAAATAAATTAAGCCAAACATCAGATAAAGAAACTTCAACTGAAAAAATTAAAGCTCAAGAAACATTAAATAAAGCAAAAGCTTGGTTTCAAGCATCAAAATCAGAATAATTTTTATTAATTAAACTTTTAGGTCCTTGAACAATAACTTTGTTCAAGGATTTTTTTATGCAGTACCGCAAAAAGTCACATCAGGGAATTTAATTTTAGCTTGCTCCAAAGTTTTACCCTTCCCTTCCTCTTGCCAATAATTTATGACCTCTGTCGCTTTATTTAGTACTTCGACTCTTTCATTATCAGTAATCCAACTTTTTTCTTCTAATTGAGACTTTAACGTTTCCCATGCGTCTTCTCTTGGCCAAAAGAAATAAGCTGTAAGTGGGCTAGGACCACCTCCAACAATTTGATCAACAGCCAACGCCACATTGTCTGGCAACCAAAGAATTTTTAGCAAAAATCTTCCCTCATCTGCCTTTGGAGTATGTCCAGAAGGTACGCCATCTGCATCTATGGTTGCGGTCGCCAATGCTGCAGCGCCTCCAAGTGCACTTGGCCGACCTGACTTGGTTTCTTCAGAATTAATTTTTCCTTGATTTTCAGATTGTGTGCCTGCCTCAGTACCTGTTAAATCTTCTTGAACAGTACCAGCCTCTTCAGAAACCATCATTTCTAAGTTTTCAACTAGCTAACAATCTACTAACTTAACAGGAACTAGGACCTATTTGAATTACTACAGCAGGAATTCAAATTTTTTCTACTATTTTATAGTTATGAAATTGTGTAAGGCGAAAAATATTTGAGTAGATTCAATTCAAAATGGACAATTTAATTAAAATTATTTTCTAAGAAATCACTAAATAAACTCAATTAATTTTCCAAATCAATCACATGCTTCGCAGCATGACTACTCAATACTTCTACAGAATCTTTTGTTACTAAAACATCATCCTCAATGCGAATTCCTATACCCTTCCACTTTTCATCTATCTCTGGCTGACCATTTGGTACTGCTAACCGGTCACTAATGTAGATACCAGGTTCGACTGTTAAAACTATTCCTGGTTCAAGTTTTAGATGATAATCACCAAGTCTATATGCCCCTACATCATGGACATCTAGACCTAACCAATGCCCAGTTCGATGCATATATAAATGAGAATAAGCTTCTTGTTCAATTATCGAATCCACGTCACCAACAAGTAAGCCAATATCAACTAAACCCTCAACAAGATGTTTTAAAGCCGTCATATGGACATTTTCCGCATTGCCACCTGGACGAACACATCGAATTGCAGCTTCTTGAGCTGTGAGAGTAATTTCATATAAAGCTTTTTGTTCTCCAGAAAATCTGCCATTAGCAGGAAAGGTTCTTGTTATGTCACCATTGTAGTAATCATCCAAAGAGCAACCTGCATCGATCAAAACAAGCTCTCCATCTCTTATGAGTGAATTATTTGCAGTGTAATGAAGTACACATGCATTATCACCAGAAGCAACTATTGAGCCATAAGCGGGTCCTCTTGTCCCCTTCTCAAGAAAGTATTTTTCTATTTGAGCCTGTATCTCTCTCTCATTCATCCCCGGGCGGGCAAATTCTCTAGCTATTTCATGGCCCTCCGCAGAAATTTTTGATGCAATACGCATCCTTTCAATTTCAAACTCATCCTTACGAAGTCTCAGGCCATGAAGTATTGGGCAAGGCGCAATCATTGAAAACGGAGCGACTCCACTTCTAGGAAGTTTTTGTAAATGCTCAGACCAAGTTTTCAAAACCAAAGGCTCCAAATGTGGATATTTCCCAACTCGAAAAGCAATCCCTTCAGCGCCTTTTAAATAATGAGGCAAAAGGTTTGGTAATTCATTCAAAGGATGCGATATATCAACATCGAAGTTGTCTAAAACTCCTTTTGTTCCCCACCTAAAACCTGTCCAAACTTCTGCGGCAGACTCTTTAGGTAAGACAAATAGAACATATTGTTCCCCCTTGGGCTTATGAGGTAAAAACAATGCCACTGCATTAGGCTCATCAAAACCAGTTAAATACCAAAAATCACTATTTTGCCTGAACGGATATTCACAATCTGCATGATGAGTAACTAGTTCTGCAGCGGGAATAATGGCCGCATATTCGCCTAAATGTGACAAAAATATGTCTCTACGGCGACGAAAAACGCTTGAATCAGCCACAAAAATAATCCTATTTACTCTTAAGGATGGCAAGAGAAGGAACTTAATGGAAAAATAAAAGCAAAAGATCCTTACTTTTAAAAAAATCTTTAGAGGATGAGCCAAGACATTCTGCTCTTAACTGCTCTTATTACAGTTATTTTGATGGGTTCTGCAATGTGCTCAGGGATAGAAGCAGCATTATTGGCTGTCAACCCATTACGCGTGCATGAGCTTGCTAGAAGAGAACCAAAAGTACTTGGAGCTAGAAAATTAGAAAAATTACGTCACCGAATTGGAAGAACTCTTACTGTGGTAACAATTGCTAATAACAGTTTCAACATTTTTGGAAGTTTGATGGTTGGTAGCTACGCAAGTTTTATATTTCAAAATAGGATCGGCAATGTAAAACCAATATTTTTTATTGGTCTAACCATTCTTGTTTTACTTCTTGGAGAAATTGTGCCTAAAGCACTTGGAACAAGGCTTGCATTGCAAATAAGTTTAACAAGTGCTCCTGTGCTTGATTTCTTAAGTATAGTTATGCGTCCATTGCTAATAATTCTTGAACGTCTACTACCAATTATCACTGCCAAGAGCGAGCTAACAACAGACGAAGAAGAAATAAGACAAATGGCTAAACTTGGATCTCAAATAGGTCAAATAGAAGCAGATGAGGCTGCAATGATATCCAAAGTTTTTCAGCTTAATGATCTTACTGCTAAAGATCTAATGACTCCAAGGGTTGCTGCTCCAACACTTCCAGGAAGAGTTTCTTTGCAATCCGTGAAATCAAACTTATTAGAAAATAATGCAACATGGTGGGTAGTCTTAGGTGAAGAAGTAGACAAGGTTGTTGGCGTCGCTAACCGCGAAAAGCTATTAGCCTCTTTACTTCAAGGAGACTCTCATTTAACACCTTACGACCTAAGCGAAAATGTAGAATTTGTACCAGAAATGATTCGAGTAGATAGACTACTTCTTGGTTTTAATCAAGATAAAAACGGAGTCAGAGTCGTCGTAGATGAGTTTGGTGGATTTGTTGGTTTAATAGGAGCAGAAGCTGTCTTGGCCGTTTTAGCTGGTTGGTGGAGGAAATCAACTAAATGATTAACAAAAGGGAAATACCCACAAAATGCAAGTTTTCCATTGATCAATGGAAAGAAAACTTAAATCTTACTAATTACGAAAGAACAAAATTTGAAGACATTTTAAATCAACTTGATTTTCAAATAAACAAATCACAACGGAAAGAGCTACACATCTCAGTTTATGGCCGAGTAGGAGTTGGCAAATCAAGCTTATTAAATGCATTAATTGAAAAGCAAATATTTCCAACAGATATAATTAACGGCAATACAAAAACTAGTAAATCTTATATTTGGTCCAAAAATTTTCAAAACTTTGACAAGGTTGAGCTAATAGACTCACCTGGTATAGATGAAATAAATAATTCTAACAAAGAAAAAATAAATTTTAATTATGTATTAGATACAGATTTAATTCTTTTTGTAATTGATAGTGACATAACACGAGTCGATTTGAATTACATTGAAAAGCTATTAAGTAATAACAAACCCATACTACTAGTATTGAATCGTTGTGATCAATGGGATAAAAGAGAGACAAAACTAATACTTTCAAGTATTCACAGAAAATTATCATTCTGCAAACAAAAGCTTAAAATTGCGCTGGTGTCTTCGTCTCCAAGGGAAGCAAAAATAAAACCAGACGGAACTGTTAGAAGTGAACAAAAAAAGCCTAAAGTTGATACTCTAAAGAACGAACTGAAAGATATTATTGATCAAAGTGGTGAATTACTTCTTTATATAAATAGTTTAAGAATTGCAGATCAATTCTACAAATCACTCAAGGAGACTCGACTCCTAAAGAAGAAAGCAGAAGCACAAAGTTTAATTGGGAAATATGCAACTCTAAAAGCCTCAGGAGTAGCAATTAATCCCTTTTTAATGATTGACCTGATTACCGGTTTAGCTTTTGATAGTGCTCTTATTATACAACTAAGTAAATTATATGGTTTAGAGGTAGGGGGGTCTTCAGCCAGACAATTAGTAAAAAAACTTAGTTTTCAAAATTCATTACTAGGTGGTGCACAAATAGGTATACAAATTACTCTAAATATTTTCAAGCAAATACTGATTCTTGCTGCACCTCTTACAGGAGGATTAAGTCTTGCACCTACTGCTCCGATAGCCATTGCACAAGCAGCTCTTGCTATTAATGCAACAAAACTCATAGGTCGTCTTGCAGCTTATAAATTTCTTAATGATACAAATAAAAAAGATGGGCGACCTCGATTAATGTTGGACTATCTTCTCAAAAAAAATTCAGACTTAAAAATATTACTCGGTGACTTTAAACTTATCACACCAAATACGACAAAAAATAAAAATTATTTATTGCCATGAAAGTCAAAATAAATTCAATAGCCTTATTTGGAACCAGCGCTGATCCACCCACTTTGGGTCACCAGGCCTTGTTGAGTGAATTAACAAAAATCTTCCCAAAAGTTATAACATGGGCAAGTGATAACCCTGATAAAAAACATCAAATTCCTCTTCTAAAAAGAACTCAGCTTTTAAGAATTCTGGTAAAAAAAATATCACATCCTAAATTAGAACTAGTTCAAGAGTTGAGTAGTCCCAGGACAATTCATACTCTAAAAAAAGCTTTCCAACTATGGCCTGAGGCGAGTTTTAGTTTTGTTATTGGTAGTGATTTAGCTGTTCAAGTTCCAAAGTGGCTTAATGCTAAGTCTATTCTCAGTAAAGCAACAATAGCTATCGCGATGAGAGATGGATGGCCAGTTAGTGATCAACAATTAGAGGAGATTAAAAAACTTGGTGGTAAAATTGATCTCTTGCCATTTCATATACCTGAATCATCAAGTTCGAAATTCAGAGAGAAACCTCAAGAAGTTCTTATACCTGAGGAGCTTGTCCCATTACTACTTGAAGAGAATCTATACGGTCTAGCAGATAACAGATAATGAAATTAGCATTAGCCCAACTCAATCCAGTTATTGGAGATCTCGATGGTAATGCCGAGAAAATATTTGATGTGTGTAAAGAGATCAAAAACAAGAATGTCGATCTAGTCATAACACCTGAGCTTTCTTTGATCGGCTACCCTCCAAAAGACTTATTATTTAATCCAAGACTTTTCGAAGAACAAAAAGACATCTTAAATAATTTAAGCAAAAGAATAAGTAATCTTAGTCAAAAATTATCTGTATTAATTGGTATCGCAGAAGCAACTCCAGATATAGAGATTCCTAAACTGTATAATTCAGTTGTTATTCTAGAAAAAGGTAGTTGGAGTATCGTAGCGAGGAAGCAACTCCTACCAACTTACGATGTTTTTGATGAAAAACGATATTTTCGTTCTGCAGACAATAGTAGTGTTTTAAACTTTAATTACCAAGAAAAACTTTGGAAGATCGGAATAACTATTTGTGAAGATATATGGGTTGAACAAAACCTACAAAATGAAAAAATCCTAGGGAAAGATCCTATAAAATCCTTAGAAAAAGAAAAATTAGACTTGCTTATCAATCTCTCAGCTTCTCCATTTATTGAATCGAAAAGTTTATTACGTCAACAAGTAGCATCAAAAGCAGCTATTCGTCTTGCATGTCCGGTGGTCTATGTCAATCAAGTAGGAGGGAATGATGAATTAATCTTTGATGGTTCTAGTTTTGTGCTGAATAAAAAAGGCACGTTACAACAAGAACTTCCTGCCTTTAAGGAGACAGTTGGTATTTGTGATATATCGTCCCTCAATCAACAAATGTCTATATCAAGTAAGCCCACAACTTCACAAGAAGTTCTTTTCAGAGCGTTAGTTCTTGGAGTAAAAGATTATGCAAGAAAATGTAATTTCAATAGTGCCATTATTGGGTTAAGTGGGGGTATCGACTCAGCACTAGTAGCAACTATTGCCGTAGCAGCTTTAGGCATCTCTAAAGTTCATGCGATTTTAATGCCATCTCCATGGAGTTCAGCAGGGTCTGTAAATGATGCAACGACATTAGCTAATAGACTTGGAATACATCATCAAAAGATTCCGATCTCAGATGTAATGAATAGTTTTAATAATGTTTTATCTAATTCAGCATGGGGCACACCAACCGGTATCACAGCTGAAAATCTACAATCTCGTATTAGAGGAACAATCTTGATGGCTCTTGCAAATCAAAAAAAGCATTTGCTTCTATCTACAGGAAATAAATCAGAACTGGCCGTAGGATACTGCACCCTTTACGGAGACATGAACGGAGGATTGTCTGTCATTGGAGATTTGTATAAAACAAGTGTATTTGATCTGTGTAATTGGATAGATAGTGAGTCATCATCCAGCTGTAGGAATGATTTATTTCTCCCAGAAACGGGAGAAATAATAGGCTCTGAAATAAGAAACAAGCCTCCCAGTGCTGAATTACGACCAGAACAGTTAGATAGCGACTCTTTGCCGGATTATTTCATTCTTGATCCAATACTAAAAGGATTAATTGAAGAGCACTTACCAACAGAAGTTTTAATAGAAAAAGGATTTGATCAAACAATTGTTGATAAAGTAGCCAACTTATTAAAAAACGCCGAATTCAAACGTTATCAAGCACCCCCTTTATTGAAAATTAGTAATCAAGCTTTTGGAAGTGGGTGGAAAAAGCCAATAGCCTCAAGATAAATTTTAAATTTACTTCTATTCCTCATTCAATTCTTTTAAGCAGTGAATGGGTCTTCGCAAAGACTTAATATTAATCCCATAACGTAAAGCTGTTATTAATCCAGCAGCCTCTACATAATTTTCAGCATACAAAATATTATTATTTTCTTCACTTAAGCAATCTAGCCTCATCTTTGTAGAGCTAACATTTAATACTCCTTGATTAGAAACTACTATCAAAGGAATAAATTTTTCGATACAAGATAAAACTGCTTCGCCACCTAATGCGCCCTGTGGCACTACAATCGCTCCTAAATCCGTATTCTTTAATAAAGTTTCCACATGTGAAAAAGTATTTTCTTTAGTTTTTATTGCTGACTTACAGATAAGATCGGGTGCACGACTGAGACCAACTAAAACACTTTGCAAAAATGTATATCCGATCTCCTCTCCTGAGGTTCGAGGATCTAGATCATAATCAATTGGTAACGGCGCTAATCCCGGTGCATGTGCGCATGGAATCAATAAATGTTTTACCAGGAAATGACTTATTACAGCTTCGACCCCCGCAATCATATCGACACCATTACCTTGCCGATAAAGTTTAGTATCTAATTCATCACTATCATCAGGGAAGCGAGTTACCACAGCAATTGCAGTGGCACCAGCTTTCTTCAGTTTTTCAGCAGCTCTTAAAAGAACATCTGGTTCTTCGATATTCCCCCAACTTGAACCACTTAAACCTTTTTTCAGATTAATTCCTATCGCTCTTTCAGTGGTAATTGCTGGGCCAATATCTAGCCCCAAACTTGCGACACAGCCATCAGCCACTTGTAAATGTCTTTTTTTTAAATCAGAGTCTAAGCCAGCGTCTAATAACAAACCTACTTTTTGTTGTCTTACTGGTTTAAGAAAAACTTCTCCAGCTGCAAAAAGATTTAAACTATACCCTTCTACATATTGGATATAAGAATCTGGCCAATATAAAGATCCACCATTCATAACATTGGGATGAGTTATTAAACATTCACTAGCAGCAGCCAATAATCTTGCGGCAGGGATTGCATCCCCTGCATATCCACCGACACTGCACCCTATGCCAGTAGGAATAATCAATAATGTTGGCAAAGGATCAATCTTATTCATAAAGAAATCAATTCAATTCAGGATTAATACCTTTCCCGTTATCTTGATTTATAATCACCAAAACTTCTACAGATATTATCTGGATTTTTTTCTGAGGATGAGAAGTCACTGAAGTAATGGCCCACCTCAAAGGTTCACCATATTTTATTAAATTAGATAAAATATAACTTTTCAAATCAAATACGCTTAATTCAGAAGGCCAATCAAGGTCTAACTCTATAAATTCAAGATTCACTGTATTAATTACTAATACTTTGAGAATTAGCTAAGTAGGATATAGAGAAGAAACTATGCTGCAGCGCCACCAACAACTTCTAAAATTTCTTGGGTGATTGCGGCTTGTCTCGCCTTATTATAGTCAATAGTAAGGTTTTTAGCTAATTCCTTCGCATTGTCACTAGCGTTATTCATTGCAGTCATTCTACTCGCTAACTCTGAAGCAGCAGACTCCTGTAATGCACGTAGTAATTGATTCTGCAAATAAAGAGGTAAAAGAGCATTTAAAAGTTGGTCAGGACTTTGTTCAAAAACAATATCCGATGGTAATGTCGGCTGATCATTCGAAGGAGCAGAATCTTTCTCAATGATTAATTGACTATCTTTTGTAGTTAATCTAAAAATTTCATCTTCTGAATCTGCTATCCCTTGGGGATCCAAAGGTAAAAGAGTTTGTATTGTTGGATTACAACTAACTAAGCTTACAAACTTGGTAAAAATGACCTCAATTCGATCAGTACTTTCAGAGAGGAATTCTGCTAATACTTCACTGGTAATAGATCCTGCATCTTCTGAAGTAGGGACTTGTTCTAATTCTTTAAAAGTAGCTCTTATGTTATAAAGACTAGATCTATTCTCGAAGTATCCTATAGCTTTCTTACCAATTAAAACTAGATCGGGACTATATCCTTGACCTTTTAATTCGGCATAGCGTTTCTCTGTTCGCTTAATAATATTTGCATTGTAGCCCCCACATAATCCTCTATCTCCAGTAACAGCCAAAAGAGTAATTGTCTTAACTTCACGCCTATTCAGAAGAGGAGAGTCTGCCGCTTCAAACTGCATTCTTGATTGTATATTTTCTAAAACCCTCGCTAATCGATCAGCGAAAGGTCTACTTCGTAAGACCTGATCCTGTGCTCTCCTAACTTTGGCAGCAGCGACGAGTCTCATCGCTTCTGTAATTTTCCGAGTGTTTTTGACAGATACAATTCTGTCTCTTATGTCCTTTAGGTTAGCCATAGGTGATTGTCTCTCTTAGGATAGCTTTCGATTTGTATTTAAGCCGCAAGCATGGAGGATTTAACCTCGTCAATAGCGTCTTTAAGCATTGATTCAGATGCTTCACTTAAGACTTTTTCAGAGAGAACATTCTTAATGAAATCAGCCTTATTTGTTTTTAGATAATCACGCAATTCACGAGCAAACTTTGTCACTTCCTCCTCCGGCACCTCATCTATCAATCCTTTCACACCTGCATAAACAATAGCTACCTGTTCAGCTAAATTTAGAGGATCAAATTGAGGTTGCTTAAGAAGCTCTCTAAGCCTTTTTCCTCTACCTAACTGCTTTTGTGTAGCCTCATCAAGATCTGAAGCAAATTGAGAGAATGCTGCAAGTTCATCAAACTGAGCTAGTTCAAGTTTTAACGTACCGGCGATTTTCTTAATAGCTTTCGTTTGTGCAGCTCCTCCTACTCGACTAACTGATATACCAACGTTAATCGCAGGTCTTAATCCAGAGTTGAATAAATCTGAGCTCAAGAAAATCTGACCATCAGTAATTGAAATAACGTTGGTGGGTATATAAGCAGAAACGTCACCAGCCTGCGTTTCAATAATGGGCAAGGAAGTCATTGATCCTGCCCCCATCGCGTCAGAGAGTTTTGCAGCCCTCTCAAGCAAGCGACTATGGCAATAAAAAACATCTCCTGGATATGCTTCACGACCAGGTGGACGACGTAAAAGTAATGACATTTGCCTATAAGCTTGAGCTTGCTTTGTTAAGTCGTCATAAATAACTAGTGTCGCCTTCCCTTGATACATAAAGTGCTCAGCAATTGCTGCACCTGTGTAAGGAGCTAAATACTGCAAAGCTGCAGCTTCAGATGCTCCTGCATTAACAATAATCGTGTAATCCAAAGCTCCTTTTTCTTTAAGAACTTCAACTACATTTGCTACTGATGCTTGTTTTTGACCAACAGCTACATAAACACAAACAACATCTTGACCTTTTTGGTTGATGATTGTGTCGATAGCTATTGCAGTTTTCCCTGTTTGACGATCTCCAATAATCAACTCTCTCTGACCTCTTCCAATAGGAATCATTGCATCAATAGATGTGATTCCCGTTTGCATAGGCTCATGTACTGACTTTCTTTTAATAATTCCAGGAGCTATTGACTCAATTAATCTTGAGTCAGTTGTAGCCATCTCTCCTTTTCCATCAATTTGCTGTCCAAGAGGATTAACTACTCTTCCGAGCATTGACTCACCAACCGGGACTGAAGCAATCTTTCCAGTTGCTTTAACTGTGCTTCCCTCTTGAACTCCTAAAGCTTCACCCATTAACACGACACCAACATTGTCGTCCTCAAGGTTTAAAGCAATTCCTTCAGTTCCATCTTCGAACTCAACTAGTTCACCTGCCATAACCTTTTCTAGGCCATAAACTCTTGCGATACCATCACCAATTTGTAAAACAGTACCTACATTGCTAACTGAAACTGATTTATCGTAATCAGCAATCTGCTGTTTAAGGATTGAACTGATCTCGTCGGGACGTATGGAAACCATGGGATTAACTTAAGTTGGGGAGGATGAAAGGGAGGAAGAAGAGGAAGAAAGTCAGTAAAGTATTAGCTGACCTTGGCCAAAGCAAGACCAAGTCGCCTAACTTGCCCTGCGATGCTGGCATCAATGACCTTTGATCCAACATTGACCACAAAGCCACCTAGCAATTCAGAGTCGACTTTGAGATCGATTTCTAAATTATCTGTACCAGCTATAGATTGTACTTTCTTGAGTAGCTCAGATTGTTGATCTTCATTCAAAGCCGAAGCTGAAGTAATAGTTGCTAAAGCAATATTTCTTTGTTCTCGGTAGATTTCCATTAATCTTTCAAGAACAGAATTCAACAATCCAATTCTCTGTCGATCTGCCAAAAGTTTTAGCAGGTTTAAGAAAGAGGGTGTGACCTGACTAGCAAAAAGCTTTTCTAAAGCTGCTTTCTTCTGATTAACCTCTAAAACTGGCGATGCCATCGCATCACTAAATTCAGGGCAAGTATTCCAAAGTTCTAAAATAGATTTAGCTTGAGTTACTACTTCATCCACTTCGTTTCGGCTCTCAGCAACTTGAAGAAACGCTTCAGCATATGGAGTAGTAATAGTATTAAGTAGTGGCATTAGTTGTCTCCAATATTTTTAATTGACTGTTTAAGAAAATTATCTTGAGTATTCGAATCTAACTTTTTAGGAAGCATTGCTAATGCTTTTTCAATAGCAAGTTCTGCAGCCTCTTTTCTTAATTGAGCAGTCACTCTTGCAGCTTCAGAATTTAAGTCAGACGCAGCGCCTTGTTTAATTCTTGCCATTTCCTCAACTGTTCTTTTTTCACTTTCTAGACGAATAGCTTCTGCTCTCGCTTTACAATCATTTCTGATTTTGTCTGCTTTTTGCTTAGCCGAGGCAAGTTCGTCTTTGGCTTTTGATAGAGAATCTTGTGCTTGAGCTAAACGCTCTTCTGCTTCTTTCAAGTCAGAAAGAATTGTGGTTCTTCGTCTTTCAAGAATTTTTCCTAAAAAACCTGGCAAGAATTTATAGAGACCAAAAACAACAACTGCTAAGTTGATAATGTTGGTCTCAAAAATATTTAAATTTAGGCCAAAGCCTTCGGAAGCGAAAATTAAAGAAGTCATTTTTTTGCCAAGAGTCTTTCAATAATCAAATCACCAAGATTTTCAGCCTCGCTTTTGAGTTGATTAAGAGCTTCATCTCTTTGTGAATCAATCTCACGCCTAGCTTTCTCTCTCGATGCATTTGCCTCTGAGGTAGCAAGAGCAAGAGCTTCTTTATAAAGCTTCTCAGAATCCTGCTCTGCCTCAAGAATGACTTTCTGAGCTTCAAGACGAGCTTCTTTTAGCTGATCTTTGAGTTCAGACTCAAGTCGTTCAACCTCAGCGATTTTTTTCTTTGCTTCTGCCCGACTTGTATTTACATAACCCTCTCTTTCTTCAACTACCCGTCCAACAGGTTTGAAAAAAAGAGCGTTTAATATGAAAGTAAGCAATACAACTTGAACCGCCATCAGCGGAAGAGTTGCATCGAAATCAAACAGACCTCCCTCAGAGGCACCAAACAAAAACAAAGTTGGCATTAGCTAGGGGTGCAAGAATTTAAGCGAGCCGCATAACGGCATTTGAAATTTGCTAAAGAATTTTCAAATATTTGGGCTGAAAGTTAATCAATTGATTGATTTACTAAATCAGCCCTTCTTTGAAATATTCAACCAGCAAAAGGGTTAGCGAAGAGAAGCACCAATGCAACCACAAGGCCATAAATGGTAAGTGATTCCATGAAAGCGAAAGAAAGAAGCAAAGTACCTCTGATTTTTCCCTCAGCTTCTGGTTGGCGGGCTATACCCTCTACTGCTCCTTGTGCAGCACTACCCTGACCGATACCAGGGCCTATTGCGCCAAGGCCTACAGCTAAACCAGCTGCAACAACTGATGCGGCGGTGGTAATGGAATCCATAATTCTGCTAAAGATGTGTAGCGCTTTAAACGCTTATAGAGTTGTGAACGGGAGTTTATACCTGCGAGGGGTGCATCTCATAGTTCTTGAGATGATACTGAAAGAATTTCAGGCCTCAAAGCAGGAAATTTGCCATTGAAAAGTTAATTCAGTAGCAAAAAATAATGATTAATGATGCTCTTCAACTGCTTCCCCGATGTAATAAGCAGCAAGAGTTGCAAAAATCAGAGCTTGAATAGCACTAGTAAACAAGCCTAGAAACATAACTGGAACTGGAAGAACAAGGGGTACTAGAAAAACAAGAACCGCTACAACAAGTTCGTCTGCCAAAATGTTTCCAAATAAACGGAAAGAGAGAGATAAAGGCTTTGTAAAATCTTCTACAATTTTGAATGGGAGCATTATTGGCGTTGGGTGAACGTAGTACTCGAAGTAACGCAAACCTTTATTGCTCAGACCCGCATAAAAATATGAGAGAGATACCAGTAGTGCTAAAGCAACAGTCGTATTTATGTCAGCTGTAGGAGCTCCAAGTTCACCACTTGGTAGTTCGATCAGCTTCCACGGAACTAGTGCTCCGCCCCAATTGCTCACAAAAATGAACAAAAAGAGGGTTCCGATGAAAGGCATCCAATCTCTATAAACCTTTTCACCAATTTGAGTTCTTGCTAGATCACGTATGTAATCCCAAAGAAATTCCAAAAGGTTCTGAACACCTTTTGGATCACGTTCCATTTTTTTAGTACCAATGACAACTAAGGCAAGCAAAGCGCCTATTAGAAGCCATGAAGTCATAAAGACTTGGCCGTGAATTCTAAAGTTTCCAATTTGCCAATAGAGATGTTGACCCACCTCTAACTCAGCCAAAGGAAAAACAAATGGCAAAAAACCCATTTATCTGGAAGTTAGGTTGCGTAGAAAATAAAAGCCAAACAAACAAAACTTAAAAATTTGATTTCTAAATAAGCCTCTATGGCATATAGAGAAACTGAATAATTAACGCTGGTTTATAAAGCAAAAATCCTAATAAAGCCGGAATCAAATCAAGTTGAGGAAATCTAGAAGACACCAAAACCAAAAGGACCGGAACTAACAACTGGATTTTACCGACAATTTTTGATGAAGTACCTAATCTTCCAACTCCGCGAGCAAGCAAGCGAAAATAAAAAATCCCTGATAAAGCACCAATAAATAGGCTTGCACTAGCATGAATTCCCCAAAAGAAACCAGCTATGCCAACAGAAAAAATGGTCAATAAAAATGCCAGACGTAATACTCGAAATTGCAGTTCAAGATATTCGTCTGATTTGACTCCGGAAGATGAATCCGACGAGTCAATATCCAGAAGAGGATCAAGACTTGAGCAATTTTCAAAAATCTCAGATGCCACAAAAATTCCTCATTGTGAAGATACTCTGTGCAACTGAAAAATTGTTTTGCAAACAAGACACCTAAGCTCTCTGCAAAGGCCCGGGGAATCTATCACGAGACTTGCATCAAAACAAAAAAAATTTTTTTTCATAAATCGATAAAGTTTGTTAATTTACTAATTAAGATCAAATTATTTTAAGAAAAGTTTTAACTTTTCAAAACAAATCAATAAATAATATTTAAAAATTTAATCGTAATGATATAAAAATTAGATAATTAATAATAGATCTGTTTTTTTAATCTTCTCTAAATAATTAACAATTAAAATGACTCATAAAAAGCACTGAATTTTGTTCAAATCCATAAAAAGGTAAACTCGTTAATTTCAAAAGACTTGGCAAAACGGCAATAAAGCGGCTCAATGGAATATAAGCAAAAGATCCTTTGAGTAATATTTCTAATAAAAAGATTTTAACTGACTCCCAAGTGAAACATGTTCAGGGACCAAAAGATTATATTGGTAATTTAATAAACAACAACATACTTCCATTGCCTTGGCCTTTTTGGCCCAAAGAAGGACGCTTAATAATTGGATTAATTGCATTTTGGAGCATATCAGGAGTTTTCATACTTGGATCAGCTAGTTGGTGGGTAGCTACCAGAGAAATGGGTGAAGGTGCTTATTACATAAAAAGACAAATAATATGGCTGGTCGCTAGTTGGAGCATTTTCTACCTAGCAATCAAAATCAACCTAAAAAGCTGGCTAAGACTCTCAGGACCATGCCTTTTAATTGGAATGATACTGATTGCCTCAACAAGTTTTTTCGGTAGCACTGTTAATGGGTCTACTCGATGGCTGATTATCGGCCCAATCCAATTTCAACCATCGGAGTTAATCAAACCTTTTATTATTCTCCAAAGTGCAAAACTTTTTGGTCAATGGGAAAGAATAAATTCAGAAAAAAAAATATTTTGGCTAACTATTTTTGCATCTATTATCTTATTAATTATAAAACAACCAAATTTAAGTACCGCTGCATTAATAGGAATATTGCTTTGGATGATTGCCTTAGCCGCTGGTATTGATTTCCGCTATCTTTTTAATACAGCTCTAACAGGCTTAACTATTGGTTCAATAAGTATTTTTTTTAATGCTTATCAACAAAGTCGCGTTTTATCATTTATTAATCCATGGAAAGATCCACAAGTAAGTGGTTACCAACTAATACAGAGTCTTTATGCTATTGGCTCGGGAGGCTTATTTGGAGAAGGTTATGGCCTTTCAATGCAAAAGCTACAATACCTACCATATAGAAGTACTGATTTTATATTTGCAGTTTTTGCTGAAGAATTTGGTTTCTTCGGATCTATTTTACTTTTATCATTTCTGCTTGTGGTTGCATATTTAACTCTTAAAATATCTCTTAATTGTAGAAGTAATTATTCAAAGCTAATTGCTATTGGATCAGGTACTATTTTAGTTGGCCAATCAATTATGCACATAGCCGTTTCATCAGGTGCAATGCCTACAACTGGTCTGCCTTTCCCTTTGATTAGTTATGGGGGAAACTCATTAATTTCAAGCTTACTAATAGCTGCCTTATTGGTGAGATCCTCGATTGAATCTTCAGATTTATTAGTTAAAAATCCCTCAAAAAGTCTTTTGAATAGATAATCTAGAGTATTGATATGTAATGGCGAATCTTTTTTTGAACATTTCTTCTGTAAGTTTAATTCTTTCTGATTTGACTCGTCATAGCGAGCAGTTAATTAATAATGGGCTAAACAATCCAAACCCCCTAACACTTCTAATAGTTTTCACAGGAGGACTTTTGACAAGTTTAGGGCCTTGTTCATTGTCACTTTTACCAATAACAGTTGCATATTTAGCTGGATTTAAAAACAACCAAAACCCATTACAAAGAACTATTAGTTTCTGCAGCGGTATAGTCATATCACTTATTTTATTGGGCAGTCTAAGCGGGTTTGCTGGGAAAATTTATGGGCAATTACCAGGCTTTTTCTCAGTATTCATTAGTTTTCTAGCAATAATTATGGGTCTTAATCTGCTTGGACTTTTAAAATTCTCACTTCCATCTGGTCCTGACCCTGAAATTTGGACAAATCGAGTTCCTCCTTCATTAGCACCAGTTTCAGCAGGATTGGCCTTTGGGCTAGCCTCCTCACCTTGTACAACTCCTGTCCTAGCGGTTCTTCTCGCCTGGGTTGCTAAACAGGGGAACCCTCTTACTGGGACAATTTTACTTGGAAGCTTTGCAATTGGACAAATTGTTCCTTTATTTGTCGCAGGCGGTTTTGCTGCAAGTATTCCGAAATTATTATCATTAAAGCCTATTGGGAAGTGGGTTCCACCAATTAGCGGATTTATTTTATTAACTGTAGGTCTTATAAGCCTTTTTTCATTTTGGATATAAAATAGATGAGAAAACTCAGCCAAGTTTTAAATTGGCTTTCTAGCTTAAAGATTGCGATATTACTATTATTATTGATAGCAATTTCTTGCGCAGCTGGAACGATAATTCCGCAACAAGAATCAGATCAATTCTACTATGATAATTTTGATAATAATCCTTTTCTAGGAATAATCAATGGAAAAATATTACTACTTTTTGAGTTCAATCATATTTTTACAAGTTTTTGGTTTTTATTCCTACTCATTTGGCTTGGTTTAGCTCTTGCAGTTTGTAGCTTTAGAAGACAATTACCCATACTTAAATCAGCATTAAATTGGATCGATTATAAATCGCCTAGTCAAATAGCAAAGCTTTCTATTTCTCAAACAATTAAAACAGATAATCCTTCAAATGGCTTAGAAAAACTGACAATTAATTTAAAGAAAAAGGGTTGGAATATTAGAGAAACAGATGGAAGGATAGCTGCAAGAAAAGGAGTAATTGGGAGATTAGGACCTATATTAATTCATCTCGGTATGATCCTATTAATGATAGGTGCCACATACGGATCATTAAATGGGATAACCATAGAAAAATTCTTAGCTCCTGGAAGATCAATAGATTTATTAAACAATAATGATGAGAAAAGATTAACTATTAAATTGCAAAAGTTCCAAATCGAAAGAGACCCCTTAGGAAGAGCTGAGCAATATAGATCGATAGTAAAAATTATTGAAACAAATGGCAATAATGAAGAAAAGGAGATTAGTGTTAATTATCCATTAAGATACAAAGGATTAACATTGTATCAAGCCGACTGGGCATTAGCAGCAATCACACTTCAGATTAAAAATAGTCCAAAATTACAAATCCCAATAAAAGCTATTCCTGATCTAGGTGAACAAGTTTGGGGGACAATAATACCTACCAAAAAAGATGGGAAAGAACCAGTCTTATTAACAGTAGGGAGTGAACTTGGACCCGTAACAATTTATGATGAAAATGGTACGAAATTGGCAAGCTTAAGTATAAACAATGAAGCAGAAGTCAAAGATAAGCTAATAAAGATAATAAATATAATTCCAAGTAGTGGATTACTTTTAAAACGTGATCCTGGAGTACCGCTTGTATATACTAGTTTTGCTATAATACTTATAGGGGGTTCATTAAGTATAATCTCCACTAAAAAAATCTGGGTATTATATGAAAAGGAAAAATCACAGATTTATATAGGTGGCTTGAGCAATAGAAATCTTCTTGGTCTGTCAAAAGAATTGCCTCAATTTATTAGCTGCCTACAAAATTAGATCTAGATTATTTCTTTTTCCATGACAAACTTTGATAATAGTATGAACATTTCCTCTGGGATTAAAATCTGCTACTAATTGCATCCACTTAGGATCAGAAGCCTCAACAAAATCATCTATTATTTTATTAGTAACCTCCTCGTGAGATATTTTCTTTTCACGAAAACTATTAAAATAAAGCTTAATCGCTTTTAGTTCTATGACCTTCATGTTTGGTTGATATATTATCCTCATGGTTGCAAAATCTGGATAACCTGAAAAAGGACATTTACATGTAAATTCAGGGAAATCTATTAAAATTTCATAGTCTCTATTACTGTTGGGATTTGGGAAACAAATCAAATTACCGTCAGCTATTTCTCTTTCTCCATACAAAATTTCATCCTTGGTGTTTTTTCCTCGCTTAATCACATTTAAATAGCGTGTTAAGTACAGCCTACATAAAAAGCTTATTTAAAATTTAAATTTCACTAATTCTCCTAATCATAAGTATCCAAACGATGTTAAAAAGCTAATTTGTATCATCAAGCACAAAACAAATCCTCGCAATGCCCCTTAATAGGATCATAAACAAGGATTTTTATGGACATTAGTCTTTCTGAAAAAAGAAACGGCACCCAAATAGAAGCGCATAGTGTTCATGGCATCCTATGGTTGCAAACTCATTTTGAATCCAAGCATTGGGAATCAATCATTGATGGTTTAGTAATAATTCCTAACCAAGATGCACAAATTCTTTCTGAAGATGCTACAGAAGCCGGATTAAATATAAATTTCATCAATTCTCTAAGTCAAATAGACAAATTCTGATCAAAAATTATCTAATATCCATACAGTTACTCTGAGCGATATGAAAAAGATAGAGGCAATAATACGTCCGTTTAAATTGGAGGATGTAAAAATTGCATTAGTAAATGCAGGAATTGTTGGTATGACAGTAAGCGAAGTGAGAGGATTTGGCAGACAAAAAGGACAAGTTGAGAGATACAGAGGTTCAGAATTCACCGTCGAATTTCTTCAAAAACTTAAAATTGAAGTAGTCGTCCCAGATGAAAAAACTGAAATTGTTTTAAAAGCAATTGCTGATGCAGCCAAAACTGGTGAGATTGGTGATGGAAAGATATTCATTACCCCAATTGATTCTGTAGTTCGAATCAGAACAGGTGATAGGAACGAAACAGCTCTTTAAACTTACACAAAATCTATCAATTTTTCGATTTCAAAATTTCCATTCACTTCATCACCCATCCAAAGAAGATATTCTTGATTACCAGCAGGTCCCTTTAAAGGAGATGCAATTAATCCTTTTGGTCTCCATCCATATTTTTTAGATTCCTTAACTACAGCATTAATAGCTGCAAGATGCAGACATTTATCACGAACTACACCACCCTTACCAACTTTATCTTTACCAACCTCAAATTGAGGTTTCACTAAAACAAGTAGTTCTGATCGAGCTTTTTGAAGAAGAGATTTAAGACTAGGCAAAACGAGTTTAAGAGAGATAAAAGATAAGTCTGCAACTGCGAAGTCTGGTCTTGGATCTCCATCATTAAATAATTGTTCAGGAGTTAAATATCGAATATTAGTTCGTTCCATAAGAACCACTCTTGGGTCATTTCTAATACTCCATGCAGTTTGGCCATAACCAACATCAACTCCGTATACCTTTGATGCCCCCAACTGCAAAAGGCAATCCGTAAAACCTCCAGTTGAAATACCAGCATCTAAACAAACTCGATTCTTAATATCGAGAGGAAATTGTTTAAATGCTTCAGCTAACTTTTCACCTCCGCGAGATACATACCTCAAGGGTTGTGTAACTTTTATCTCAAGGTCTTTTAAAACTTCTTGACCAGGCTTATCAAGGATTTGACCGTTAGTAGTTTTAACTTTGCCAGCTCTTATAAGCCTTTGTGCCTCTTGACGAGATTTAACCAGCCCTTTAGTTAGCAAGTGAAGATCTAATCGCGATTTTTTAGTCATTTGTTTACAAAAACAAACAGGAAACGGAACAAAAACCGCAGAACTCGTGCTAATTCTCTTTTTCAATAGAGAATCTAATCAACTGACCAAAGGTTTTGTCTAAAAAGCTCAGACATCCAACCAATGACAATGAGCTATCTAGCCATGGCCATTTTCATTTACCCCCAGAACACAAAACAGGAGAAGTCCTTGAACTTCTGCCTCCAGGAAGTTTTGCTAAATTTGCAAATCAACCAAGTGATTTGCCTCCCTTTCAAGTAATTGACTGTAAAGGAGGTAGATGCAGGGTAAGACAGCAAGCTTGGGGAAGATATGTCCATTGGGAGGTTGAACACAATAGACTCAAGTCAGCTTGACCTTGACGAACTAAATTAAATTAACCTTTAACTTTGTAGCACTTTGATTGAGCGTTACACAAACCCAGAGATGGGAAATATATGGTCTGAGCAGGCCAAATACCAAACTTGGCTTGATGTAGAGATAGCTGCATGTGAGGCTAATTGCAAGTTGGGAAAAATCCCTACTAATGCAATGGAAAAGATTCGATCACAGGCAAATTTCACACCAGAGCGAATACTCGAAATAGAAGCCGAAGTTCGACATGACGTAATTGCTTTCCTAACAAATGTAAATGAATATGTTGGGGATGCGGGTCGCTACATACATGTTGGGATGACCAGCAGCGATGTCCTCGATACTGGTCTTGCACTTCAATTAAAGTCATCAGTAAAGCTTCTAAGGAAAGAACTTTTATTACTTGAAGAAGCTATTAGAGATTTAGCTAGGCAGCATAAGCAAACCGTAATGATTGGACGTTCTCATGCGATTCATGGAGAACCTATTACCTTTGGATTCAAGTTGGCGGGATGGCTAGCTGAGACTCTCAGAAATAAAGATAGACTAAACATTCTTGAGAAAGACATCTCGGTTGGACAAATTAGCGGGGCTATGGGTACTTATGCAAATACTGATCCAGAGATAGAAAGAATAACTTGCGATCTTTTAGGGCTTGAGTGTGATACAGCTAGTACCCAAGTTATCTCAAGAGATAGGCATGCTAATTATGTACAGGTTCTTGCTTTGATTGGATCTTCATTAGATCGTTTTTCTACAGAAATAAGAAACCTTCAAAGAACGGATGTTCTTGAAGTAGAGGAAAACTTTGCTAAAGGCCAAAAAGGAAGCTCCGCAATGCCTCATAAAAGAAATCCCATAAGAAGTGAAAGAGTAAGTGGGCTTTCCAGAATTTTAAGAAGTTATGTGGTTGCAGCTCTTGAAAATGTAGCTCTATGGCATGAAAGAGATATAAGCCACAGCTCCAATGAAAGATTAATGCTGCCAGACACATCTATTACTCTTCATTTTATGATGACAGAAATGACCGCAATAATTAAAGGTCTTGGGGTTTATCCAAATAATATGCTTAAAAATTTGAACATTTATGGAGGAGTAGTTTTTAGCCAAAGAGTTCTTTTAGCTTTAGTTGAGAATGGAATGAGTCGAGAAGATTCTTATCGACTTGTCCAAAAAAATGCTCATTCAGCCTGGAATCAACCCGAAGGGAACTTCAAAAAAAACCTTGAAAATGATCCAGAAGTAATGAATAGTCTCTCACCAGAAAAACTTTCTGACTGCTTTTCAACTGAATTACATCAATCGAAATTGAAAGTTATTTGGGATAGACTTGGTATATAACTTCAAAAGCCAAATCGATTACCATCAGTTATTAGACTAAAGAAGGGTGGATAGCATGATACTTATCTAAAACCTTTAGCCATCAGAAAACTAAAAATTTCAACCCAAGATCAATGTCCAATATGAAACGACTTGAAAAAGATAGCCTTGGTTCAATTGAGGTTCCAAAAGATGCGCTATGGGGAGCTCAAACTCAACGATCAATATCTAATTTTGCTATTGGTGATGAGGTCATGCCTCTTGAAATCATTCATGCAATTGCCCAAATTAAAGCCTCTGCTGCTCGAGTAAATAATCATCTAGGTCTAATAAATACAGAAGTCACAAAATTGATCATCGAAGCAAGTTCAGAAATTACTGAAGGGAAGCATAATGATCAATTCCCATTGAAAATATGGCAAACAGGTAGTGGGACACAAACTAATATGAACGTCAATGAGGTGATAAGCAATATTGCTTCAAAGCGCTTAAACAATCCTTTAGGTAGCCATAATCCATTACATCCCAATGATCATGTCAATCGCTCTCAATCTACAAATGATGTTTTTCCAGCAGCAATCCAGATCGCCACAATAAAAAGTCTAAAAGGCTCATTAATACCTGAATTAAAAAAAATGATTAATCTATTCCATCAAAAAAGCAATGAATGGAAGGACATAATAAAAATAGGACGTACTCATCTTCAAGATGCTGTACCTCTAACACTTGGACAAGAAGCATCTGCTTGGGAGACTCAATTAGAAGCAGCGTTAAGACGCATAGAAATAAACATTGAAGAACTTTATCCCCTTCCATTAGGTGGAACCGCTATTGGGACAGGGCTAAATACTCCTGAAAATTTCGATAATCTTATTGCTCTTGATATTGCTAAAAAGACAAATTTACCTTTTAAAACTGCCTCTAATAAATTTGCCATTATGGCTAGCCATGATGGTCTAGTAAATATCATGTCTCAACTCAAGTTATTAGCAGTCACTTTTCTAAAGATTGTTAATGATCTTAGGCTCTTATCTTGTGGACCAAGAGCTGGATTGTCAGAACTACAGCTGCCAGCGAATGAGCCTGGAAGCTCAATAATGCCAGGGAAAATTAATCCTACTCAATGTGAAGCCATGGCAATGATATGTACTCAAATAATTGGAATGGACACCTCAGTATCAATAGCAGGAAGTGGGGGACATCTACAAATGAACGTTTATAAACCATTAATTGGCTATAATATTTTAAAAAGTATTCATCTTATTCAAAATTCATGTAAAAGTTGCAGAAAAAATATGATTGAAGGGATAAAACCCAACAAACCAAAAATCAAACAATATCTTGATAATTCCTTAATGTTAGTAACTGCATTAGCACCATCTATTGGATACGAAAAAGCAAGTAAAATTGCCCAATTAGCATATGAGAAGGATATCAGTTTAAGACAGGCATCCAATCAACTCAATTTTATAGATGAAAAAGAATTTGATAGACTTATTGATCCAAAATCTATGATTTGACGTAATTGAAAAATTACTTTTTAATTTCATTATTTCTTTCAGTTGCTGGGTTGATAATTTCATTTTTCTTTTCTTTTGCTTGATTAATATCTTCAGCTTCACATACAGGGAATCTATCCATCAATTTCATCGCTGTTTTAGCATTATTTCTAAGCTGCCTACTCACCGCCTCGCAATATGGGATTTGTGAGAGTAAATCATTTGTTCTTCTGAGAATTCTTACAACATCTCCCTCATCTAAAGAAGTGTTTGCAATCAAATCAATCCAAGTACTCCCTCTTGCCCAGGCTTCTACTAAACCCATTAATTCTGAACTCCATAAAATTGGGACTTCTATACCAAATCGTTCTTGAACTCTAAACAATTCCCTTCGGATATTTGATAAATCATTAAAAGCCTCGTCAGCAACTGCACTAGGAATGAATCCAGACCATAGATCAGGTCGATTAACTTCCGTAGTAATTGACTGAATAACTCCAGCTAATTCTGTTGGAGTAAGTTCATCAAGATTTCCACTAATCAAAACCAAACCTATCCATAACTCATTTTCACCTCTTAAAGACCCAATACCTCTACCGATTTCAGTTGGTGTTAAATCTTCCAAGCATCCGAAGTGGTTTAGAACTTTTATTAATGATAAGAAAGTATCCCAGTGACGATTAGATCTGTCATACAACCTCTCCTCACGTTCATGAATTTCAATATCTAATTCGCCCATCCTACGTCTATGTTTCTTCAATTTTTTCTTATCTCCCCAGCGATGAGCTGGCTGAAGCAACAATTCATCATCGAGGGATTTAACTAATTTAGCTTGAGACAAAACTTCACTTGCAAGATCATACTGAGGTGTTCTCATATCATTTTTCTGCGCCAAATTGAAAATTATTGAAGCTATTTCATTACTTATTAAATCACCATGATATATTTCACCCAATCTCATGATTTTAGGAGACGTAAGTTGTGATACGTCTAAGCAAGTTAGATCAGCATAAAGACTAACAACTTCCCTACAAGAAATAAGTATCCAAATATTATCATCTGTTAAGCACAATAACTGAGATTTCTTATCTGCCTTTTGTATTTTTTCAACAATAACAGCAGGTGTAACTTTCCCTCGTAGCTGGGCAGTTTTTAAACTTATAAGAGTTCCATTATTTGCAAATTCTAAAGCCAAGCTCAGTTCATTAGATAAAGTTTCAGCAGATTGTTTTTGGAGAATTTTCAAGAGTCGTCTTTCTTCCTTTAAATGACTTTTTATTTTTTCGTATCTTTCAAAATCTGACCAAGGTACCTCTTCGGCATAGATTTTATATTCTTTAAACTCCTTTTTTAATCTTGATAATTCTTTCTCCTCCTCGACTAAATCCAAACTAGCTAAATATCTACTAAAGCTTCTTTCTATCAATTCTCTTGATTTATCCAAATCATATCTCTGTAATAGATTCAGAACCATTCCATAGCTTGGAGTGAATTGACTAATCAATGGATCGGCAGGGCTGGTAGCCAATTGACCGGCTTCTCGAACTCCCTCAAATCGAGTTTGTACTGTGACAACATACCCCTTAGGGTCAAGACCTCTTCTTCCAGCTCTACCAGCCATTTGCAAAAATTCACTCCCCATTAATTGTCGATGTCCATTATCTGATCTCTTAGATAACGTAGATATAATTGTACTTCTAGCCGGCATATTGATTCCAGCAGCTAATGTTTCAGTTGCAAATACAACCTTTATCAATCCTTCTTGAAATAATTCCTCAATGAATTCTTTCCATGCAGGCAGAACACCTGCATGATGAGAAGCAATCCCATTAAATAAAGCTCTTATATGCAAATCATCTCTAAGACCTTCTGAATTTAAAATTGAATACTTTTCGAATCGAGCTTGAATTAAATCTCTCTCAGCTTGGTTAACCAAGCAAGTACTAGCTATTGTTTTCACAGCTTTATCGCAACCACGACGACTAAATATGAAATAAATAGCTGGCAACATTTTTTTCTCTGCCATTTTCGATATTACAAAACTCAATGAAGGAGCATCAGGTTGACTAGGTTTGGAGATACGTCCTCTCTTCTTATGTGACTTTGTTGGACGCCAAATCTTACAGTTTGGATGTAATCCAGTCCCTTTATCATTTAGTAATGGATGAAGTCCTTTAGCACTACAAAAATTAAATTCCAGAGGAACTGGCCTTAAATCACTAGCTATAAGATCTGTTGGTCCATGAACTTGCTCAATCCAATCAGTTAATTGACCAGCATTTGCAACAGTTGCAGATAACGCAACAAACTGAACCGATTTAGGACAATGAATAATTGATTCCTCCCATACTGTCCCTCTATGAGCATCATTCATGTAATGACATTCATCAAGAACAACAGTTTCTACATCAAGCAACGGATCATCATTTCTATCTGCTGCTGCATAAAGCATATTTCTAAAAATCTCAGTGGTCATAACAAGAATCGAAGCCTCTCTATTCAGGCTTAAATCACCTGTTAAAAGGCCAACATTGCTTGACCCAAATTGCTGCCTAAAGTCTCTTAACTTTTGATTAGATAGAGCTTTTAAAGGCGTTGTATAAAACACCTTATTTCCATGAGAAATAGCTCTATAAATTGAATACTCACCTATTAATGTTTTGCCTGATCCTGTAGGGGCACTGACAACCACAGAATGCCCTTGATTGAGTGAATCAATTGCTTTAAGTTGAAACTCATCCAATGCAAAAGGAAAGATTTCCTTTGGATTTAAATTGTTTTGGTGGATTTCGTTCTCAGACGTATCTCTTTCTAATGAAGTCATTGCTAAATCCTAGGGGATTTTTCTATGACCACATCATTATTGACGTGGATACATAATGAAATCAAGAAACTAAAGAAAAAAATGTTAAGCCAACACTCAAATCTTCAAACTCAAACACCCAAATAACAATATGCCAGAAATCCCTAAAGCTAGAATTCGTAAACTCAGAACTTGGACGCCAGGAAAGAGTTCATCAGAATTAATTGGTGTAGATGAATATAAGAATCAAATTAGGTTAATTGACTTGGCAAGCAATGACTATCTAGATCTAGCAAGACATCCATTATTAATTGAGGCAGCCAGACAAACTTTAGAAACTGATGGAGTTGGTTCTGGAGGATCAAGATTTATTACTGGTAGTAGAAATATTCATCAAAAACTTGAAACAAAACTTGCTGAATGGCTTAATCGTGACATTGTCCTACTTTACCCGAGTGGTTTCCAGGCTAATCTTGCTGCAGTTTTAGCACTTACTGACCGTCATACTCCTGTTATTTGTGATCGTCTAATACATCATTCTCTACTCGTTGGAGTCAAAGCAAGTGGAGCAAAGCTAATTAGATTCAAGCACAACAATTTACTTGAATTAGAAACACTTTTAAATAAATGTAGGCAAAGTAATCCTCAGAAAAAACCTTTAGTAATTACTGAGAGTCTTTTCAGCATGGAGGGAACAACAGCTCCCATCAAGAAAATTTCAAAGCTATGTATTAAATATGATGCAAAGTTATTGGTCGATGAAGCTCATGCTTTTGGCGTTATGGGTTCAGAGGGAAGAGGCGAGTCATTTGGACTAAAAGAACCTATTTCAATGATCAGTGGAACTTTCGGTAAAGCATTCGGAAGTGGAGGAGCATTTCTGGCAACAGACAAGATAAGAGGAGAAAATCTAATACAAAACTGTGGGGCATTTCGCTATACAACTGCATTGGCTCCTCCACTCTGTGCAAGTGCTTTAGCTGCATTAAATCTAATTGAAAGCAATCCTCGCTGGGGTAGCGAACTCCAAAAGAAATCAAGATCTCTAAGAGACACATTAACTCAAATTGGTTGGCAACGACCTCTCGGAGAAGGTCCAATAATCTCCATAATTTTAGGTTCAGACGAGTTGGCTATCGATTACCAAAAAAGACTTGAGGCTCAAGGTCTCCTTACTGTTGCGATCCGTCCCCCCACTGTCCCTGAAGGGAAGTCGAGACTAAGATTAGTTATCAAACGAAATACTCCAGTAGAGGCATTTGAAAGAATCATCAAAGTTCTTAAAAGCAAATGAAAGAAATTATTGCCATGCATGGGTGGGCTGGTGATAGCAATCAATGGTCAAGTTGGATAGAGTTGTTTAAGTGTTGCAATTGGCAATGGCAAACTGGTGAACGCGGATATAAAGAGATAAGTCCATATGCACCCAAATGGAACAACAACTTAAACTCAGCCAAACTAAAAAAAGTTGCTATATGTCACTCTCTTGGTTTACATTTAATAGATAATCAAGTTTTGAATACATCTACTCATGTTGTCTTAATCAATAGTTTTAGTCGTTTTATTCCAAGTGGCAAAGAGAGTAGCTCTGTAACAATGGCTCTAAATAGGATGATGAATACAATTGATACACCTAATGAAGCATCCATGTTAAGAAAATTTCATATAAAAGCATATAAACCTAATCACATAGACATTGAGTCAAGAGAATCAAGTCACCTCCATATATCTGACTCAGGAAGGGTGAAACTCAAAAGTGATTTAAAACTTCTTATGAATTCTGGTTCTCTACCAATTGGCTTAAATACTAATGCCAAAGTACTTATTGTTAACAGTAAGCAAGACTATATATTAGCTAATCAAACAAAAAAAAAGCTAGCTGAAGATTTAAAAAAACACTTAGAAGTATTACCCACAATAATCAATCTTCAGGAAGAAGGTCATTCTATTTCTAGAATCAAAAATATCAAAAGAATAAAAGACTGGCTAGAATCTGATTATGCAAAAACAATGGTCTAGCCTAGTTAATAAAAACTTTAGCGAAGCTGCATTAAGTTATAACGAATCAGCATCAATTCAAAAACTTACTGCTTTCAAACTCGCCAAGATATGTTCACATTATTCAATTAAAAATGGACTGTGGGTTGACCTTGGTTCTGGCACTGGTCTCCTCGCAAAATCATTAGAGGCCCTGCATCCAAGCCAATATGTAATGAGATTGGATAATTCTAAAAAGATGCTTGATCAACATTCAACAAAGAGTAGTATACAAATTTGGGATTTAAATTATGGGTTACCTAAATGGTCTAGACAAGCAAATTTATTAGCTTCCAGTTTTGTATTACATTGGCTCGACAACCCACAAAAGCAACTGAAGGAATGGTTTAACTCTCTCAGGCCAGATGGATGGATTGCTTTGGCAATCCCAATTCAAGGAAGTTTTCCTGAGTGGTATGAAGCTGCAGAGCAGGCAGAATTACAATGTACAGCTCTTGAGTTACCATCACACGACTCACTATTAAGAGTCATTCCAAATCCAAATATTTTATACAACAAAGTTGAAATTATCAAACAGACAGCTGGAAGTGCAACTTCATTATTGAAACCGATGATTAAGGTCGGAGCACACAGCAGTGACAAGAAACAATTAAGTATTTCAGATTGGCGCCATCTATTGTCTTGTTGGCCAGTTTGCAATGAGGATAAACAAGTAAGCCTTAGTTGGTCTATTCAGTTTTTATTAATAAAACGATGAGTATTTTCTCAAAAAGAATTATTATTTGTGGTACTGATACAGATGTAGGGAAAACAATAGTCAGTAGTTTTTTCGTCCAAGGTCTTAATGGTATCTACTGGAAACCCATTCAAAGCGGGACCGATGAGGGTACAGATACACAAACTGTTTGTAAGCTATTGGATCTTTCACCTAACCGTCATCTTGCTGAAAAATATAAATTTAAGGCTCCAGTCTCTCCACATTGGGCTGCTGAAAAAGAATCTAGATTTATAGAACCAAATAATTTAAACTTACCCGACTTAGACAAATTAATAATTGTCGAAACTGCAGGTGGGCTAATGGTTCCTTTAAATCGAAATTGGCTACAAATAGATCAAATCAAAGTCTGGGGATCACCTATTATTCTTGTAGCAAGAACTGGTCTTGGTACTCTCAATCACACTTTATTGAGCCTAGAGGCTTTAAGGAATAGAAATATAAATGTATTAGGAATAGTATTGAACGGCCCTTCGCATAATGACAACCCAAAAACTCTAGAACAATTTGGAGGTACTAAAATTCTTGCAAGGCTTCCTATCTTTGAAGAAGTCAGCTCAAAAGCTCTCTCTCAAGAATGGAAAAAACAACAATTAGGTCAAAAGCTTAAACAATACATTTGAAATTAAAATTTTATTTTTTTATTAATCAATAGATTATTTTGACTCTAATCAAGTTAAATGAAATAAGAGGAAAACTAAATTTAATGAATGAGAAAGAAAATTCGAATAAAACTCTTCAGAATCCTCATATTTGGCCACCTTTCACACAACTTACATCGTCAAAACCTCAATTATTAGTTGAAAAAGCAAAAGATGCCCTTTTATTTCCTAAAAATAAAACTCCAATAATCGATGGTATTAGTAGCTGGTGGGTCACCCTACACGGTCATGCAAATGAATATATTGCCAAAGCTATCGCAAAACAAGCAGAGCAATTAGAGCAAATTATCTTTGCAGATTTCACTCATCCACAAGCTGAATTATTAGCTCATCGACTAAGTAAGTTAACAGGTCTAGAAAAATTATTTTTTTCAGATAATGGCTCTACTTCCGTAGAAGTTGCTTTAAAAATGGCCCGTCAATGGTGGAAAAACAAGGGTGACAATAGATCTCAAATCATTGCATTTGAAGGTGCCTATCACGGAGATACATTTGGTGCAATGGCAGTAGGAGAGCGAAATATATTTAGTGAGCCTTTTGATCAAATGCTATTTCCTGTTAGTAGAGTGCCTTGGCCTGAAACATGGTTGGGGGATGAAAGCTTTGAAAAAAGAGAAAAAGAAGTTTTAGAAACTCTTGAGCGCCTTTTGAAAACGCCAACTATTGCGGTAATTCTTGAACCATTAGTGCAAGGGGCTGGAGGGATGAGAATGGTTCGTTCAGAATTTTTAGTAGAAGTAGAGAAAAGAATTCGCCAGGCCGATTCCTTACTCATTACAGATGAAGTTTTGACTGGCTTTGGAAGATGTGGAGCATTATTTGCATTTCAAAGAGCTGAATTAAAGCCTGACCTTATATCACTCTCAAAAGGATTAACGGGTGGTTTCCTTCCGATGGGAGTAACTATGTCAAGCAAACGTATTTCGGAAGGGTTCCTTGGTGAGGATCCCAAGCATACTTTCTGGCATGGGCATAGTTTTACAGCTAATCCACTTGGCTGTGCAGCGGCCAATGCCAGCTTAGATCTTCTAGAAAAATCCCCTTATAAATTTTTAGATTTCGAGTCACGTCATCTACCTCATCTACAAAAAATAGTTAAAGATTCAAGAATTGAATATCCAAGAATTACAGGAACTATTGCTGCTTTCAATATTAAAGTTAAAGGTAAAAAAGGATACCTAAATTCAGTGGGAAAAATCATAAAAACCAATGCGATGAAGGCTGGTGTGTTCATTAGGCCATTAGGAGATGTGGTTTATCTCATGCCACCACTTTGTATCACCGATGAAGAACTAGAGAAATGCTATTTTGGAATCCAGGAGGGTTTAAACTCTCTCTCCTAGTATGTTTTAGTTTTTTTAGATAGTATTAAATAGAAAGTCAATCTCTGTGAAACAATAAATTCATTTTGTTATACATACAGCATAAATAAATCACATCAACCAACTTGGAGTAAATCCTATGCTTCCTCCCCTTAAAAGAGCAATCAACAATCCTAGAGCCAAGCTCAAGAGAATAGAAGTTATTAAAAGAAGAAGTGAAAGCAATTCACCACCTGAAAATGGTCGCCTTACCCCTATAGATTTAGAAAATTGCACAGGTTCTATCTTGATTGAATTAGATTCTGTTTTTTGATTTGTAAAATTATTTTCTTTTTCTATACTTAAATCGTAATTTGCCCTTAGAACAGGATCGCTTAATAAATCATAAGCCTCACAAACACTTTGAAATTGTTTTGTCGCTTCATCACTTGGAAGAGAGGTGGTATCTGGATGAAGTCGCAAACTGAGTTTGCGAAAAGCTTTTCTAAGCTCTGCATTATTTGCAGAAGGAGAAACCCCAAGCAATTCGTAACAATTATAAGAATGCTTCAATTAAAGAAAATATAATCTAATGTATACAGATTTTATCTAAATATCTTAGGCCTGACTATTTTTTTAACTCCAAATGTCTACTGATAAAAACAACAAAAAGTTAACTCATTCAATGATGTGGGATAAAATTAAATGGGAGCCTACTAAAAAACAACTAGATCAATTTATTCAAATACAAGAGTTACTTAGGAAATGGAATAAGAAGACAAACCTTACTCGTCTAGTAGATGGAGATGATTTCTGGATCGCACAAGTATATGATAGTTTATTGCCACTTAAAAAAGAACTTCAATCTCAAATCCTTTCTCAAAAATATATAGATGTTGGTTCTGGCTGTGGATTCCCCGGTATAGCTATAGCCATAGCTTTACCAAATTCAAATATCACTCTTCTAGATTCTTCAAGTAAGAAAACGACTTTCTTAAAAGAAGTTTCAAAAGAAATTGGATTAAGTTCTCGTATAACAGTTGTAACCGAGCGAGCTGAGTCAGCAGGAAAGGACCAAGTCTTTAGAGGAAGTTTTGACTATGCGATCGCTAGAGCCGTTGCGCCAGCAACTGTAGTAGCAGAATATCTCGTGCCTTTTCTAAATTCGAGAGGTCAAGCTCTCATATACAAAGGGACCTGGAGCCAAACAGAGCACAAGGTAATAAAGAAAGCCTTGAAACAACTAAATGCAGAAATAAAACAAATACATGAATCTATACTTCCTGATAATCGAGGTATTAGAAATATTATTAGAATTAGCTCTACTAAAAAATGCCCCAATGAATATCCAAGACCTATTGGCAAACCCAAAAAACAGCCGTTAGGTTATTAAATACCCCATAATCTATCTCTTCTTTCTCCCCCTAATCGATCTTTTAATTTTCTAAGAACACTTGGTATTTCAGACCTCCACGGGCTATTAACCAAGACTTTTTTTAAGTCATCCACTCTCACTTCACAATCTAAGCAATCTGCGTTTGCCCCTGGGAACCAATGTCCACCTCTACCTAAAAGAGCATAACGATCTTTAGCAAAGCTTTCCATGTCCCAAGCCTCTAATAAATTATTTAGCCACAACAACACAGGTATATTTATCTCTCCTGGAGTTTGATCCCAACTAGGTAAACCTACTTTCCAAGTAGTCAGCCACGCTTCACCTAGCGACTCATATGAAGCGTTTATTAATCGTTTTTGTATGATATCAATTGAACTTTTTATATTATTTATTTTAGAGATGGCATGCAAATGAATATCAAGATCTTCAGGCTTTGACGCTCCAACACTTAAGGTATGAATTCTTTTGTCTCTCAAACAAAACAAATCATTAAATTCTATTGGGTGCAAAGGATTACATAACTCTAAAAGTTTCAATGACGGAGTGTGTAAATGACCTCCCTTATCAGTTGGACTAATAATAAAAACACCCATATCATAATCATTGGCTGCCTTTAAAGCTTTTTCATGTTCTTGACGAATAAAATACCAATGCAGATTTACATAATCAAAAAGTCCTGTTTCAATTGTTTTTATTATCAGGTCCGTCTTTGCATGAGTTGAGAAACCAATATGACCAACAAGACCCTCTTTTTGCCAACGACGAACAATTTCTAGACACCCCTCAGGACGAATAGCCATATTCAAATGCTCTGGAAGATTAATACCATGAATAGCTAATAAATCAATTTTCTCTGTGCCTAATTTACTTAAACTCAGCTCAAGTTCTTGCTCAAAAATCGAAGTATCATTATTTGGTGGGATTTTTGTTTGCAATATTCTTTTTGGGTCTTCGATTTGACCCAAGGCCCATCCTATTTGCAGTTCTGATGTCCCATAATGACGAGCAGTTTCTATGTGATGTAAGCCTTCTTGCGCAGCCCGATTAATAGTTTTTTTCAAGATTTCTTGTTGTTGCTGGTTGATTTCCTTAGGATCTAAATCCTTCCAACTTTGTTGAAAACGCATTCCGCCAAGAGATAAAACAGGCATTTGAATTTCTGTTCGCCCAAATCTTCTACTGGGAATTGAACTATTTTTAAAATATTTATTTCTTGTCAATTTAATCTTTTAAAAATCAGGTAACAGGGGGCAAACCTAAATTCCTAAAATGATGATTTGTTATGACCTCTCCTAATTTCTTTAAGTCCTCAAAAGGAACCCATTCAATGCAATCCACAGGGCAAGTATCTATAGCTTCTTGTATTAGTTCATCACTATCTCCATCTTGTCTAAACGCTCTTGCTCTTCCTTGTTCAGGTTCCATTGCAAATGTATTAGTAGCAACTGAGCTGCAATATGTACAGCCTATACATTTTCTCTCATCAACCCAAACAGCTTTTTCCCTTAATTTTCCTCCTAAGACTGGATCTCTACCATTAAGCTGGAAATCTTCATTATTTGAAGCTTCAAAAGCAGCATTAGTATCATGAGTATCAGCTAGCTGCTGATGCTCATTAGACCTAGTTTCAAAAGCGGCGCTAGGATCAAAAGTCAATTTAAATTAGTACTTTAAGAGTCCCAACGAGTAACTACTAATTCTATAGACCCATCAACATTTTTCTTTTGCTCGGATACTTGAAATCCTTCTTGAGCAGTTGAATCAAGAACAGTATTTAAAGCATAACGTTGAGTGACCTGAGCTAAAAATCTCTCTACTGGTATTGATTGTTTCCATAGATCTAAATCAGTTACTAGTTCATATGATTTTGTACTTTGATTCCAGCGAAATCCTATATCTGCTCCTTTGCTCATTTCGACAGTCATTTCAGCTTTGACTGTTTGTCCTCTATAACCCCTAACCAAATTTTCACCATCATTAGGAACATATCCTAAGTCTATAAGAGCCTGTTTTAAGAACTCTTTCTTACGGAGCTGGGTTTTTACTGTGCTGAAATGTGACATCAGTGGATTTCTGCAGGAATAGTCTGTTTTTGGACCTTTTCACGTAGAAAGGTATCAGAGGTTGGCTCTCTCCGCTCAACGGTGCCTAAGGCATCTTCAAGCTTCTCTGTTAAATTGATACATGCTTCTCCAACAAGACCTTCGACGGTTTCTTCAACGCGTCCATCTTGTCGGATTTTAAAGCGCAATGTGCGTTGGGGCATGTAATAAAGGTCTAAGTAACGAATGATATAGAAAAAAAGTATAGATTCGCGAATTATTAATTACAACGAAGTGTTTTTGTACCAAAAATTAAAGCAATTGACCATCATCAATTAATGATTTTAATTTTTTTTGTACCTCTGGATTATCCAATTGCTCCAAAGCTGTCCTTGCTTCATACCTGACAGAAGGCTCACGCTCATTCAATAAAACAGAAATAAAAGCCTCAACTATGTGAGATTTGATTTCCTCACTCAAAAGGCTGTAAAGGCGACCAAGAGACCAAATACAGTTGCTCCTAACGATTGGTTCAGCATCTATTTGCAAACTTTCAAGTAATTGATGTGCTGCTGGTAAAGAGTTTTCTACTGAATTAAGTCCGACTTCTGCTAGAGAACTGGATGCCCAAAGTCGAACTGCAGAAACATCTTGTTTTAATGCATTAATTAGAGGTTCTAGAACAGGGGCATTTGAGTAATTTCCAAGACTCCAAGCAGTAGCTTTTCTCACATAAGCATTACTATCGAACCTTAACAAATGTAATAAAAGGTCGATAGCTTTAGGACAAGGATTTCTACCTAAAGCATAAACTGCACTCATTCTCACAACAGGAGAAGGTTCTTCAAGTAAAGGGACTAGGAATTGAGGAGCTCTGGAATCTCTATGCTCACAGAAGACTCTTAGACCTTGAAGTCTTTCTTCATTTCCAGATTGAAGCCATTTCAATGCGATATCGCACTTTTTTGATGAATTCAATAAATCTTCATCAGTTTTATCTAGTTCGATTTCATCTAAAGGATCTCCAGCCAACTGAGCGGCTAATTCCCGAGCCAACAGATCAGGATCTATGGCCAAATTAGCCAAACCTTCTTTACTTAAATTTTGATTTGCATCATTCATAGCTCTGACTGACGAAGAGCAATCTTAATTAATTGGTGCTGGTGCAAGCATATCCCCAGGCAGCCATATTCGAGCGCTGACTGCAAACAAAGCGATAGCAAAAAGAGCCACAATCAAAATAGGGAAAAGAGTTGTCCGTAAGAAACCCAAGGTTGAAAGTTAGTTAGAATTTCATTCTGCTCTAAATTTTGACCATTTGGCTATGAAGGGTCAACTTATTGAGTTATTAGTCTTGTTTTCTTCATTAAAAAAACACAACTGACCGCAATGGAAAGTGCAATCCAAGCGCTCCTCTCTTGATGTAATAAGAAAGCTCCAATACTGACTAAGCCACCATAGAGAATTCCTGAGCCTAAAACGAAGCGAGATCCAAGCACTAATAAAGAGTCAACTGGATCAATCTTCAATTTTTTCCTCAATTTGTTCCAACCTGGGCCTGGGGGTTTTACCTGCATAACAAATTTACTGAGTGTATCCTCAGACTCTGGCTCAGTAAAAAATAAAGTAAGCATCCAAATTACAGCGGTAATTGAAGTAGTGAATAAAAGTCTTTTCCCGAAATCTTCAATTATAAACAAAGGAAAAACTGAGGTGATTAAGCCTATAAAAAAACCACTCAACATTGCAGAAAGTTCGGCTAGAGCATTAACTCGCCACCAAAACCATCTAAGGACAAGAACAGCCCCTGGGCCTGTACCTATAGCAATCACAAGTCTAAACATTGAACCAATACTGTTATTAAACAAAGCTGTCACGACTCCAATTAGAAGTAACAAAATACTTGCAAGCTGACCCATAAGAATCATTTCTCGGGAGCCAGCCGATGGTCTCAAAAATCTTTTATACAGATCATGTGCAAGATAACTTGCCCCCCAATTAATTGAAGTGCTTACAGTACTCATAAATGCAGCAACCAATGAAACAACAACTAATCCAAGTCCAATGGGTGGTAAATATGTAACAGCAAGACTTGGATAAGTTAATTCCCAGTCACTCTGATAAGGCAAAAGAACTAAACCCGCCAATCCAACTAGAATCCAAAGCCAACTGCGAATAAGATAATTAACAATTAAAAAAACTATTCCTGCCAAAGTTGCTTGTTTTTCATCTTTAGTAGCCAATAAACGTTGTATAAATTCCCCTCCACCATCACTACGTCTAAAACTCCACCACTGCAAGGAAATAAAAGCGAAAAAAGTAGTAATACTAATTCCTGAACTATCCAACCAATTGAAACCATCTTTATTAAATATCCATGGGAACAAAGAAAGCAGCTCAGGTCGATCTAATGCCTGTAACTTTATTAATAAATCTGTCATACCACCTGAAGCATCTAGAGCCACATAGCAAACAGCAAATGCACCAAGAAGAGCCAAAACCAATTGCACAAAATCATTAACAACTACCGCCCAAAGCCCCCCTAGAACAGTGTAAATGAGAACAAACGAAGCAACTAAAATCATTAAAAATATAGTGTCAGTAAACGTCCCAAATACAATATGTCCATCCACTACTCCTAATGATTCTGCCACTTTACGCATTGCCAAGAAAGCATAACCAATCCCAATACAATTGACTGGAACAGAAAGTAAAAAAGCTTTTATACCTCTTAAATAAGCTGCTGGTTTCCCCCCATAACGTAATTCAGTAAAGGCTGCGTCAGTCAATACTCCACTACGCCTCCAAAGTGGAGCAAATATGACTGTCATAGCAACATGTGCAAGTCCAAAACTCCACCACTCCCAATTCCCGGCTAAGCCTCTAGTCCCAACAATGCCAGCCACATAAAGAGGGGTATCAATCGAAAACGTTGTGGCAGCCATAGATATTCCTGCAAGCAAACCAGTTAGACGGCGACCAGCAACAAAATAATCAGCTTCATTGTGATTTTTGAGAGATATATAAACCCCTAATGCCAAAGAAAATAATAAATAAATAAAGAAAATAAACCAATCAATAAATGTCATAAGAGCTGGTAAATCTTTAATTTTTATTGATTAGTTGATTTTAATTTTATCGACTGTCTTCCTTCTTAATTGTCCGCATGCCGCATCTTTATCTCTACCTCTACTTGCACGAACACTTACAGCAATTCCCTGATTTTCTAGTAGTTCTCTAAAATCATTAACTCTGGATTGGCTAGGTCGTTTAAAGTTCTCTTCAGCAATTGGGTTATAAGCTATCAAATTAACATGGCTCTGAAAGCCTCTCATTAGATTAGCTAATTGTTCAGCGTGAATATGTTTATCATTCAAACCACCAAGAAGAATATATTCAAAACTCACCCGTCTACCTGTAAGTTCTATATATTTTTTGCAGTCGTTAAGTAATGAGGTTATGGGATAAGAACTGGCCGAAGGAATTATTAATTCACGCAACTTCTGATTAGGTGCATGAAGGCTGACTGCAAGGGTGAATTTAACTCTTCCTAAACGCTCTTGAGCTAATTTTGCTAGATCTGAGAGAGTATCAGGTATTCCTACAGTACTAAGAGTTATTTTCCTTTGACCAATACCAATATCATTAGTAAGACATTCGATAGAGTCTAAAACATTAGCAATATTTAGAAGTGGCTCTCCCATGCCCATGAAGACAACATGTGTTGGCCTCCTATTCATTGTTTCTCGGACACTAATAACTTGATCTACTATCTCATTCACATTAAGAGATCTATTAAGCCCCCCCTTCCCAGTCGCACAAAACTTGCAACCCATAGGACAACCAATTTGACTAGAGACACAAACAGTAAGTCTTTTGTCTGTTGGTATTCCTACTGTTTCTATAATCTCACCATCAAAAGTCCCCATCAATAATTTTAATGTTGCATCTGCCGCAACAACTCTATTAACTTCATCAAGTCTTCCAATATTTATTCCTTTACTTTCTAATGAATCTCGCCATTTCTTTGGAAGAACAGTTATTGAGTCTAAGCTTTTTGCCCCTCTTTGATAAATCCATTCATAAATTTGCCTACCACGAAAAGGTTGTTCACCTTCCTGACGTGCAAATTCTTCAAGATCTTCCGAACTTAAGCCAAGTAAAGGGAAATTACTTGATAGTTTAGGAAGTTTTGTCACCAATTCATCAACCCATGCCCCAATTTAAATTCTAAAAGAACTAATGCAATAAAACCAATCATTGCCCATCTACCATTAACACGTTCGGTATGTGTATGAAATCCATACCGAGGTAATTTACGTTTGGGAACAACAGGAGGATCAATCATCGATGGCCAATTAAGTGGAGGTACTAAATATTAGAAAAATTAAAAGAGTATTGTAGAAAAATTCATTTATTCATCTGAAAGTAATCCTTCTTCTTGCAAACCCTCCAAAGCAGCAGGATCTGGCATTTGGTCTTCATTTAAATCATCATCACCTATTGGGCGAGCAAATGCTGCAAAATTACTCGTAGTAGGGTCGATTCCATGTCTACTTCTAGTTGCCTCTAAATCCTCTTCACTAGGGTCATCCAAAACAGCAGTATTCTTGGCGACTGGGGAGGAGGGCATGTCAACAGTATAGTCAGGTCTAAGGTTTTGTATCCTTCGATAACCAGCAGGATCTTCTGCCAAAATATCAGGATGAGGGCCTGCTTCATCATTCAGCTCTTCAACAAAGCCACTAAAACCTGTACCAGCCGGTATCAAGCGACCAATAATTACATTTTCTTTAAGTCCACGAAGCCAATCAGACTTCCCTTCAATAGCCGCTTCGGTCAGGACTCTTGTTGTTTCTTGGAATGAGGCAGCTGAGATAAAACTATCAGTATTAAGTGATGCTTTTGTAATACCAAGTAAAACAGGAGTAAATTCTGAAGGAGCTCCTCCAGTAATCGATATAGCCTGATTTGTATCTTCAACTTGTCTGAGTTCTATTAATTCTCCAGGTAAAAATGTAGTGTCTCCCGCATCTTCTATTCTAACTTTACTGGTCATCTGCCGAACAATTACCTCTATGTGTTTGTCATCTATAGCTACTCCTTGAGATTTATAAACATTTTGTACTTCACTTACCATCCTATGCTGAAGCTTTGCTATTGCCTCCTGAGCAGCATCCATTAGAGGTTTTTTATCACGTAAGTCTGCAAAGAAACACTCCAAAAGCTCATGAGGATTAACTGGGCCATCGGTCAAGAACTCTCCAGCAACAACTTGTTGGCTATTTCGAACCATTACATTACGTCCTAACAAAATTGGATATTCGGAAATCACATCATTATCTTCAATAATAGATACAACTAAAGAATCATCGTCATCTCCTTTTTTAATATCTACTGTTCCGGACTTTTTACATAGGATAGCCGAATCCCTAGGTCTACGAGCTTCAAGCAACTCTTCGATCCTTGGTAAACCTTGAACAATGTCTCCTGTTTTTTGTCTTTCAAAGACCAGCAAGGCTAAACCATCACCTCTTTGGACTAGATCCCCATCACGAACATGAAGGACTGAATCTGGTGAGACCATATAAGGTCTACCTAGACGCAACTTAACTTTCTTTCCATCAATCTTCTCTATTTCCCCACAAGCACCTATTGGTTGGTCTTTTGAAACAAAGTCACCATCCACTACTCTTTGCCCAACTTTCAAAAGAATGGTTCCTTTGGAATCAATTGTTATTGTATCTTCATCCCTTTCAACTATAAGTCTACGAACAGGATCACCGTCAAAAGCATCAGGAAGTTGAACAATTCCCTCTTGCTTGCATAAGATCTGAGTCGTCGCAACAACATCTCCGGCTAAAACAATTTGAGCATTTTCTATCTGTAATTCCGTATGTGTTGAGCCATGGCTTGAATCAGATGTAGTATCTCTTCTAACTAAAATACTTTCAAGAATAACTAATTTCAGTCTATCAATATCCTTTGAATTGGAGTCTTTAACAACTTCTACATCTACTGTCATCTGTGGTGTTGTATCAAATGTCTCAAGCATCAATTGAGTTTTAAGCAATTCGATACCTTCAACCGATTTAATAAGTTCCCCATCCTTAAATGCAAGTCTTTGAGATGCTTTAATTCCTAGTGATGGGCCTTTAGGTTGTTTAACATGATCCAATTCAGGTAGTTGCGCTTGGTCAGGAATGGTGAATTCCTCAACAGGTCGTAGTAAAAGACCTTTACCTTCTGGTGTTTCAACTGATTGAACCATAACCATTGAATCAGTCTTAATACCTTTTGCGATAGTTTCGCCAGGATTAACTATTTGACCATCACCCTCAAACCTATCTAGTGCTTTACTTTCTTTGCATAGCTTGAAAGTACCGCTTCTAACTATAATTTCTCTTAGAATATCATTCTTCTGAGTGACAGTAACTATTCCAGCAGTTTGACTAAAAATATCTTTAACGACTTCTGTGCCTGCCTCTATCCATTGACGATCTTTAATCATCAATAGTGAAATATCTTTATTTATTTCATGAGTTTCTTGAGGAATCCATAAAAGAGTCCCCCCTTTACTAACCTCATAACCATTCTTTGCAGAACGAGCTTTTTTAATTGTTAGTCCAGGAGCATATTTAATAAGTCCTCCGGTTTCAGTTTTAAAACGATCGTCTGATAACTCAGCAATGACCTCGTTATTGCCAATTTTACTTCCAGGAATAGTATTTAATCTATAACGGGTGTTATCTTTTGCTTCAAGATGCCATATTTCACCTGAGTGAGTCGACTCTTCAAGCAATTTAAAATCCTTCAACGTCATAGACGTAGTTACTATTTGAACTTCTCTGGAATCCCCAATGGAATCTCTTAGTCTTACCTCTCCTCCAAACTCACTTGCTTGGCTTGCTTCAGCTAAGACCTGTCCCTTGTCTACAGCGACATTACCAGACACAACTGGCATAGCATTGGGAGGTAAGTTATATACATCTCCCGCTAGGACCCAAAGCCTACCAAGTCGTTGAGCTTTAAGAGTTATATTGCCTTGCCTATCTGTAACCTCTCTAGGTTGAATAATTGATTCATGCCTAACTTGTCCAGCCAAATCACATATAACATCTTTAGTAGCTTTTTCAACACTTTTCTGGACAGTTCCACTAGCAATCTGAGCAACGGTCACATCTACATCGATATCTTGATTATTGTCTACGAAGAGTAGAGAACCTATAGGTATATCAATCTTCTGAGACTTAGCACCAGTTATAGGAACAATACTAAGACTAAAATCAACCTCTGCTTGCTGAGCCTCAACACCATGTGGTGTTCTATAGCCTCTAACTCGAGCCTTTGAACCAAATTCAACTTTACCGGAAACAGTAGAGCGGACAACGCCAGTCTCTGCTGTTGAAACTCCGCCAGTGTGGAAAGTCCTCATTGTTAATTGAGTACCTGGTTCACCAATAGATTGAGCAGCAACAATACCAACTGCTTCCCCTAAATCAACTAGTTGGTTGTGAGCGAGGGCCCAACCATAGCATTTACGACAAACTGATCTGGTCGCCTCACATGTGAGAGGAGACCTAACCCTGACACCCTGAAGATTTGATTGCTCAAATTTCTTAGATAGTTGTGGGTCAATTGGAGTATCTCTTTCAGCTAAAATATCCTGATCAACATTAACTATTTGTTCTGATGTCAATCGTCCAACAAGCCTATTACCGAACTTTTTGTCCTCTGCACTTATTAAAATTGATCTTGTAGTTCCACAATCCTCTTCTCTAACAATTACATCTTGAGCTACATCAACCAAGCGTCTAGTTAAATATCCAGAGTCAGCTGTTCGTAGAGCAGTGTCAACAAGACCTTTTCTCGCTCCATAAGAAGAGATGACATATTCGGTTACTGTTAGCCCTTCTCTAAAATTAGTTCGTATTGGTAGGTCAATGATCTCACCTTGAGGGTTTGCCATTAATCCTCTCATCCCAACTAGCTGACGAACCTGAGACATATTGCCTCTAGCTCCTGAATTTGCCATCATCCATACTGAATTCAATGGATCATTTTGATTGAAATTCTTTTTAACAGCATCAACCAATCTTTCATTAGTCTCTGTCCAAGTGTCTATAACTTTTGTATGCCTCTCTACCTCAGTGATTTCTCCTAATCTATAGCATTCCTCTGTAGCAGTTATTTGTTCTTCCGCCTGACCAAGTAAATCTTGCTTAGCTTCTGGAACTTTTAAATCATCTACAGAAATTGAAACTGCTGCCTGAGTTGCATACCTGAAACCTAAGTCCTTTAAATGATCGGCCATAGCAGCAGTTGCCGCGGTTCCATGATGTTTAAATGCCCATGCAACTAAATTTTTCAAACCTTTCTTATCAACTACTTTATTTCTAAAAGGTGGAGGAGTCTTAGAAAGTCTTGGCATAACTTTCATCGCTGCTGCTTTTTTTGCTTTTGAACCTCTTTTTGCTTTTGATTTAGTAGAGGATTTACGAGTTTTAGGAGAGGAAGAAGTCATGAATAAAGGTATTAAAGAAAGAAAGAAAGGTGTTTATTCTAAAAGTTATGAGGTGGCTGCTACAGCATCAATAATCGTATGATTCATCACTACACGACCAACTGTAGTCAAGATATAACGGCTAATTAAACTTCCATCTTCATCTAATCGGTCTCGTCGATATGTCCATTCCTCAACACGAGTGCCATCTTTCAAAATCTCCGACTTTCGTGGTTTCTGAAGCTCTTCATCATCCTCAATTTCACCAGAGAACCTTACCCAAACCCAATCATGCAAGTCTATTCTCTTATCTTCTAGAGCTTGTAAAACGTCAGAGAGTGATGCATATGTATATGAATAATCTCCGAACTTAGGTTGAATTGCTTGAGGCTGAATTGCAGTTAGGTAATAGGAGCCTAAAACCATATCTTGAGAGGGAGTAACAATAGGATCACCAGTTGCGGGGGAAAGAATATTATTACTGGCTAGCATCAACATCCTTGCCTCAGTTTGCGCCTCAATCGCTAAAGGGACATGAACAGCCATTTGATCCCCATCAAAATCAGCATTAAAAGCTGGACATACCAATGGATGCAACTGTATAGCTCGACCAGCGACTAATTTCGGCTCAAATGCTTGAATGCCTAATCGATGCAAAGTTGGGGCACGATTGAGAAGAATAGGATGACCATCAATAACTTCCTGTAATACCTGCATTACTTCATCGTCAGCTTTCTGTATCAATTTCTTTGCAGCTTTGATGTTGTTGACAATATTTTGACGAATCAATCTATGAATTACAAAAGGCTGAAAAAGCTCTATTGCCATTTCTTTGGGCAATCCACATTGATGCATTTTCAACTTAGGGCCAACTACTATTACTGAACGGCCAGAATAATCAACCCTTTTCCCAAGTAAGTTCTGACGAAATCTACCTTGCTTACCCTCAATAATATCGCTTAGAGATTTCAATGCACGATTATTTGCACCAACAACAGTTCTTCCTCTTCTTCCATTATCAATAAGTGCATCTACCGCCTCTTGTAGCATTCTTTTTTCATTTCTAACTATTATTTCCGGTGCTAAGATCTCTTGAAGACGAGCAAGACGGTTGTTCCTATTAATAACTCTTCTATATAGGTCATTTAAATCTGAAGTTGCGAATCTCCCCCCATCCAATTGAACCATAGGCCTCAAATCAGGAGGTATTACAGGTATCGCATCTAAAACCATCCACTCTGGACTAGCACTTGTAGCAATAAAATTATCAATCACCCTTAGCCTTTTAATCAACTTAGCCCTTTTCTGGCCTTTACTTGTTGCAATTTCTTCTCGCAATTGCTCGGCTACTTCTTTTAAATTTAAATCTTCAAGTAGTTGTTTTAAAGCCTCTGCACCTATCCCCACAATTGGTTCATTCTCGATAGTTGAATCTTCAGCATAAATCTCGTCTTCAATCTCAAGCCATTCATCTTCAGTTAATAGCTGTTTATATTTGAGGTCCTTACTATCTCCTATATCTAAGACAACATAGCAATTAAAATAAACAATTTGCTCGACATCCCGAAGAGGCATGTCTAACAAAATAGCGACATAACTGGGAATACCTTTTAAATACCAAACATGGGATACAGGAGCTGCTAATTTAATGAATCCCATTCTATGCCTTCTAACCCGACTTTCAGTTACTTCAACACCACACCTTTCACAAACAATACCACGATGTCTCACTCTCTTATATTTTCCACAATGGCATTCCCAATCCTTGGATGGGCCAAAAATCTTTTCACAAAATAATCCATCCATCTCCGGCTTCAGTGTTCGATAATTTATTGTTTCAGGCTTGGTTACTTCCCCTACAACTTGTCCATTTGGCAAAGTTCTTTGCCCCCATTCCATTACTCTTTCAGGAGATGCTAGTTTGATTTTGACATAATCAAAATGATTTTCTGTACGTAAATTGCTATTAGTCATGAGAAATTAAAGTGATTGGATGATTGGTTTTGATTGCGTCGATTACTCCTCGTATTCTTTACCCAAGGATTCATAGGTAGGTCTACTGGGTGTACTCCTGCGTGGATTAACATCTTGCATTAAATCAACTTCTTTTCCATCATCTGTATAAACTCCAATGTCTAATCCCAATGACTGAAGTTCTCTCATCAAAACCTTGAAGGATTCAGGAGTCCCAGGTCTTGGGATTGGTTTTCCTTTAACAATGGAATTAAGAGCTTCATTACGCCCTTGCATATCATCAGACTTAACAGTCAAAAGCTCTTGTAACGTGTATGCAGCGCCATAAGCCTCGAGTGCCCATACTTCCATTTCTCCCAATCTCTGCCCTCCTTGCTGCGCCTTGCCACCAAGAGGTTGCTGGGTAACCAAGGAATATGGACCTGTAGAACGAGCATGAATTTTATCGTCTACTAGATGTACAAGTTTTAGGAAATGGGCATAACCAACAGCAACTGGTTGATCAAAAGGCTCACCAGTTCGACCATCCGTAAGTAGTAACTTTCCAGGGTCCTCAGGGTTATATATCCATGATTTACCTGGCTGATTTGCCGCTTCTTTCAGATAAGCCTGAACTGTCTGATTAGACATCTCTGATCCATACATCTCATCAAAAGGGACAATTTTAACTCTACAATCCAAGTTTGAAGCAGCCCAACCCATCAGCAGTTCAAATACTTGTCCTACATTCATTCGACTAGGAACGCCTAGAGGGTTAAGGCAAATATCTACAGGTGTGCCATCTGGGAGGTAAGGCATATCCTCTCTAGGCAATATCCTACTGATAATCCCTTTATTACCATGTCTCCCTGCCATTTTATCGCCAACTTGTATCTTTCTGCGTTGAGCCACATAGACTCTGACAACCATATTTGCTCCAGGTGGTAGCTCATCCCCTTGTTCTCTTGTATAGATTCTTACATCAACAACCCTTCCTCTCTCTGTAGAGGGAACTCGAAGAGAATTATCTCTTACATCTCTAGCTTTTTCTCCGAAAATGGCTCTTAAAAGTTTTTCCTCAGGCGGTTGATCTGATTCTCCTTTAGGAGTTACTTTCCCAACAAGAATGTCTCCACTTTCAACGAAAGCTCCTATGCGAATAATTCCCATTTCATCCAAATTTCCAAGACTTTCTTCAGAGACATTTGGGATTTCTCTTGTTATTTCTTCAGGGCCTAACTTAGTTTGACGAGCTTCTATTTCATATTTTTCAATATGGACAGAAGTGTATAGGTCATCTTTAACCAATCGTTCACTAACTAAAATTGCATCTTCGTAGTTGTATCCTTCCCATGGCATATATGCAATTAATACATTTTGACCAAGTGCTATTTCCCCACCTTCACATGCTGAACCATCGGCTAAAACTTGCCCAACGATAACAGGATCACCATTGAAAACTATAGGCCTATGGTTTAAACAAGTATCTTGATTAGATCTCTGATATTTTTGTAAGTAGTGGGTATGGTCATTGCCTTCCTCATCAGTCACGACAATTGCATTCGCATCTACATAAGTTACGGTTCCATTTACTTTTGAAATGGGAACCATGCCAGAGTCTCTAGCAACTTGAGTCTCCAAACCAGTTCCAACCAGGGGTCTTTCTGGCCGCAAAAGAGGTACTGCTTGTCTTTGCATGTTTGACCCCATCAAAGCTCTATTAGCATCATCGTGTTCCAAAAATGGAATTAACGATGCTGCTACAGAAATAACTTGAACAGGTGATAGTTGGACATAATCAACTTGTTCAGGAGAAACCGTTTCAAAGTCTTGCCTATACCTAACAGGAACAAGTTCTGCCAATATTTTTCCTTCTTTGTCTGTAGCTACATCTCCAGGAGCGACCCTGCATTCATCTTCTAAATCAGCAGACAAATAAATAGGATCGCCTTCTTTAATTAATCGTCCATTTTCTACCTTCCAAAATGGTGTCTCAATAAAACCATATTCATTGACTCTTGCGTGAGTTGCTAATGAATTAATTAGACCTGCATTGGGTCCTTCGGGAGTTTCGATAGGACAAAGTCTGCCATAATGAGAAGGATGAATATCTCTCACTGCGAAACCAGCTCTTTCTCGAGTTAGCCCCCCTGGACCCAAAGCAGAGATTCGTCTTTTATGAGTTAATTCTGCTAATGGATTGGTTTGATCCATAAATTGACTTAATTGACTTGAACCAAAAAATTCTTTTATGGCTGCAACCAAAGGTTTTGGGTTAACTAATTGCGCTGGAGTAAGTGAATCAGTTTCTCCAACAGTCATCCTTTCTTTAATTATCCTTTCAAGTCTATTTAAACCAACTCGAACTTGATTTTGTAAAAGCTCCCCAACAGACCTAACCCTCCTATTCCCTAGATGATCAATATCATCCAAAGTTGCTCCACCAACATCTAATTCTAAATTAATTAGATAATCTAGAGTAGAAAGAACATCTTCATTGGTAAGTGTTCTTATATTGTCGGGAATAGTTAGGCGTAATTTCTTATTAATTTTATATCTACCAACTCTTCCAAGGTCATATCTTTTGGGGTCAAAAAATCTTGTTTGAAGTAGCTGCTGACCACCACTTACTGAGGGGGGTTCACCAGGTCTTAACTTTTTGTAAAGCTCTAACAATGCTTGATCTTCTGAACTTATCCCTTCTTCATTTGCTGCATCAATTGACTTTTTATAAAACTCTGGATGTCGTAATTTATCAATAACATCATTATCTGATAAACCCATAGCCCGCATTAGGACATGAGCGTTAATTTTTCTGGTTTTATCTACTCGAACATGCAATAAATCATTTTTATCTGTCTCAAACTTTAACCATGCTCCACGGTTAGGAATAACGCTAGCATTGTAGGTTCTTCTACCATTTTTATCTTGCTCATCCTTGAAATAAACCCCAGGGCTTCGAACAATTTGATTTACTATGACTCTCTCTGCGCCATTAATTATAAAAGTTCCACGTTCAGTCATTAAGGGGAGTTCACCTATAAAAACCTCTTGTTCTTTGATCTCTCCAGTTTCTTTGTTAACTAAACGACAAGTAACATACATTTGAGAAGCAAAAGTTGCATCTCTTCTTTTTGCTTCTTCTACATCGTGTCTAGGACGCTTTAGCTTATATTCTGCCCCAATAAAATGTAGTTCCAGCTTCCCGGTATAGTCAGTAATAGGAGAAAAATTGTCTAATTCTTCTATCAAGCCTTTATCCAAAAACCACTTAAAACTTGATCTTTGCACCTCAACCAAATCAGGCAGATATGTAGCTGCTTTGGCTACCTGAATCGCGCTTCTGCTCATTCGAGAACCTGCGTTTATATTTAGAGGACAGGGGAATGTCTTGTCCTTTAGGTCAAAAATGATCTTTAATAAGAAAAAACAAAAAGAATCTCCGAAAAGACTGAGATCTGAAAATGAATTTACTTAATTAACGAACGAACTGACTCAAAAGGTAGAACCTTAAAGGGTTAAGCGCAGATTCCACGCTATGCAAGACAATGAATAACTCTACACTCAAATCAGATAATTAACTAGAGGAAATGATGATATTTAAGGCAACGCAAACAATTCCCTTGCATTTTTAGTTGTTTTTTCGGCAATTTCAGAAAAACTTTCACCTCTTAGCTCTGAAATTTTCTCTACTACATGCTTTACAAAAGAAGGTTCGTTCCTTTCCCCTCTATGAGGCACAGGTGATAAAAAAGGACTATCTGTCTCAACTAAAAACCTATTGGGAGGAACTTCTTGCGCGCATTCATGGATATAAGTAGCGTTTTTGAAAGTTACATTTCCACTAAAGCTTATATAAAAGCCAAGATTCAGGAACTCTTTCATCTCTTTTAGATTTCCACTCCAGCAATGCATTACACCTTTTGGACAACGACCGTCTCTAGAAAGTTTATAGAAAACTTCTAACATTTCTTTAGCGGCATCTCTGCAATGAACAATGACTGGCAAATTCAATTCAAAAGCCAAGTTTAATTGGGGAATTAAGATTGATAGCTGCTCGCTCAAGTTCTTTTCTTTAAAAAGATCAAGCCCTAACTCTCCTATTGCAACAACTCTACTATCATCAAGAGCTGCATTTTTCAAAATATTTAAAGTTTCAGGTCCCCAGTGACTAACATCCAATGGATGAACTCCAACTGAATATCTCATTTCGTTAAATTGGTCAGCCATTGACCTAATAGCGGGGATTTCAGACGGCTCTACACAAGCATGTAATAAAGCTTTAACCCCCTGTGACCTCCACCTTTTTGCAACTTGTTCTCTATCTTCATTAAAATTAGAGAAAACAATATGGCAGTGACTATCAATTATTGAACTTTTAGAATCGCTCAAAATTAAAAATAAAATGTTGTTCCAATTTTAGATCTTAGATTATTTTTCTCAAATAACTTCCTTCAAAACTTTCTTAAGAGCCACACTAAGTCTAGATTTCTGATTCGCCCCTGTGTTTCTATGTAAAACTCCTTTTTTAACGGCTTTATCAATTTTGCTAAAGGCTAAATTAAATTCTTTTTGAAGATCTGCTTTAGATTCTTCAGCAGGTTCCTTTTCAAATGATTCACATGCAACAAAGCATCGCTTCATCAAAGTGCGAACTGTAGATTTGTAGTTTTTGTTTTCGATGCGGTTGCGTTCCGCAACTTGAATTCGCTTTTTAGCAGAGTTGGTATTTGCCACGGAGGCTTGGTGTTTTAGTCTTTTGTTTATCCACACTACCTCAAGACCATGAAGAAGATCTACATAAATCAAAATTAAGGCATAAGATAATCAAATTGAACCAATAGCCAAAAGTTCATGACGCAAATAATTAACAAAGATGAGGTTCAAAAAACCTCTTCTGAAAAATCAACTATAAAAATAGTTAACAACATTGCCCAAGCTCAGCTCGAGCTTAAAAAAATAGCGGAAAGAACGTCTGGGACCGTTCAAGATAAAGCGGAAACGGTGGTTAAAGATATTCTTAAAAACGTTCGCGAAAGGGGAGATAAGGCTCTTAAGGAATACACTTACCAATTTGATGGATTCCTAACGGAAAATTTTCAAGTTCCAGAAGAATTAATACATAAAGCTTGGTCAGATACTCCTAAGGTTCTGCAAGATTCACTCTTATTGGCAAAAAAAAGAATTGAAAATTTTCATAGACTTCAAGTCCCAAAAAATATCACTCATACCGGATCACATGGTGAGTCACTAGGAAGAAGATGGAGCCCAGTTGAAAAAGCGGGAATATATATCCCTGGTGGAAGAGCCGCTTACCCAAGCACTGTCTTAATGAATGCTATTCCAGCATATGTTGCAGGTGTAAATGAGACAATTATGGTGTCTCCTGCTAATTCTCAAGGAGAGATAAACCAAACCGTTTTAGCTGCAGCACATATAACAGATATCAAAAAAGTTTTTCGTGTTGGAGGAGCTCAAGCCATTGGTGCGCTTGCTAATGGAACTGATTCAATTCCAAAAGTAGACGTGATTACTGGGCCTGGAAATATATATGTCACATTGGCAAAGAAAAGTGTTTATGGAAAAGTAGGAATTGATTCATTAGCTGGGCCAAGTGAGATTCTAATAATCGCTGATCAGTCTGCAAAATTAGAACATGTGGCAGCAGATATGTTAGCTCAATCCGAACATGATCCTCTAGCTTCAGCAATATTAATTACTACTGAAAAAAAATTAGCAGAAAAATTGCCAGCTGAAATTGAACGTCAATTAATAAATCATCCAAGATTTAACATATGCCAAAAATCAATAATGGATTGGGGTTTAATAGTTATTTGTGATGATTTAGAAACTTGTGCAAAATTAAGTGATACGTTTGCGCCGGAACATCTTGAGTTGCTTGTAAACAAGCCAAAAGAATTATCAAAAATTATCCATAATGCCGGGGCAATATTTATGGGTTCATGGAGTCCAGAAGCTATTGGGGATTATCTTGGTGGGCCAAATCATACTCTTCCTACGTCAGGTACCGCAAGATTTGCAGGTGCTCTTGGGGTAGAAACTTTTATGAAAAACACTTCGCTTATAGATTTTTCAAAAGAAGCCTTTAATGAGACTAAAAATGCTGTGGTGCAATTAGCTAACAGTGAGGGGCTGCATAGTCATGCAGAATCTATACGAGTAAGAGATTCTAAATCTTGTTAAGTGATTCAACACTCACTAAGCCATTTTCTTCCTTCCCAACTAAAACCTCATCAGTCAAATTTATAAAAAGTCCATTTTCAAGAACACCTGGAATATTGTTAATTTGACTCTCTAAAAGTTCGGGTTGATCTATACCATTCTTCAAAGATAAATCGAGTATTAAGTTTCCCTGATCAGTAACTATAGGTCCTGCCTTTTTAATAGCCATTCTTAGATCTGCTTTTCCTCCTAATGTTTCTAATGTTTTTTGTACTTGTTTCCAGGCAGTTGGAAGGACCTCTACTGGTAATTTGAAATCAAGATTCAATTTTGAAACGATTTTAGTTGAGTCAACAACAACTATAAATTTTTTAGCCAAAGCAGCCACAAGTTTTTCCTGCACATGACAAGCTCCTCCACCTTTAATCAGTTGAAATTTGGGATCAACTTCATCTGCACCATCAATTGCAAGGTCAATTTCAGAAACTGAAGAAAGAGATTTGAGTGGAATTCCTAATTCACCAGCAAGGACTTCACCTTGAAAAGATGTAGATACTCCAACAACATCCTTAATTTCACCTGATCTTAGTTTTAGAGCAAGAGCTTCAATCATCAATGCTGCGGTCGATCCTGAGCCAAGACCAAGAATCATGCCGTTTTGAATTTGATCTACAGCAGCTTGAGCAACTGCTTGTTTCATTTGAGTTTGGGAATCCATTGTTACGTGCGTTTCAAGTGACAGTAGCAAGATTTTCAGCTTAAACCTGGTAAAGCTGCTGGCTTAATAGAAAGATTGATCTCTATGTTATTTCGAAGAACTCCCAATTCAAATGGCTCGCCTATTTGAGCATTCTCAACTTGAATAAGTAAAGACTTGGGATCCTTAATCACATTACCCTCTGCATTAATCACAAGATCACCACGTCTCAAACCACCTTCCTCAGCTGGACTTTGGGGCACAACTGATTGAACGAGTGCACCGGATCGTTCAGGTAAAACAATCAATGAATTTGGATCTTGATTATGCTCTTTAGCTATTCTTTCATTCAATAAAACCAACTGAGCGCCTAAATAAGGATGAATAACCTCACCATTAGTTAACAGCTGATTAGTAACTTTTGAAGCAAGATTTATTGGGATTGCAAATCCTAGCCCAGCACCTGGTCCTGATCTGACCAAAGTATTTATTCCTATAACTTCTCCATTTGAATTTATCAATGGTCCTCCAGAATTGCCAGGGTTAATTGCTGCGTCAGTTTGAATTAAATCCAATCTCTTATCAGAAAAGCCAAGGCTATTAATGTCTCTATGAAGACTACTGACTATACCAAGTGTGACAGTACTTTCTAGGCCATAAGGAGTTCCAAGAGCTATTGCCCAATCACCAACTTGAACGTCTTCAGAATCACCCAATTCTGCACTCTCTAAGCCAGGAAATTCTTTAATTTTGACCAGAGCTAAATCAGTAACTTCATCAGTTCCTACAACTCTTCCATCAACTTGATTCCCATTTTGAAGAGTAATTATTACACGATCGACTCTTTCAACTACATGAGCATTCGTGAGCACTAATCCCGAACTGTCAATTATCACTCCAGAACCTTGTCCCCTTTCTTTTTTTGGGAAGGTCCCTAAATCACCTAAAAGATCTCTCAATAAAGGGTCTAACAAATCAGACTCATATTCATCTGATTGAATATCCCTTTCCATGTCTATTCTCACTACCGATGGCGAGACCCTACGCGCTACATTGGCAACAAAGCTATGAGATTCACTTCCTTGAAAATCCTCTAAAGCAAATGAAGCTAAAGGTCTCAGTAGAAAGCAAAAGAGAAATACTGCTAACAAAAATATTTTTCTAGTTCTAATCATGGTTTCTAACTTTTTACGACCCAGCATGGTGATTTCAATCCCTTAAAAAACAATAAAGTAATTAAATAAAAAAAAGAATAACTTGATTTTAGAGGTAACCGAAACCTTTATCTAGTAATATTTAATTGCCTGACGGTACCTCTTTAAATAGGGGCGGGTCAAATCTTAAAACCGCTCGGGCTACTGCCCGACGTCGACTCTGCCTTTTGTCTAATCAAACCGTTACGGAATTGAAAATTCTTACAGCAAGGTCAGCAACTAATTTTGGCTTTAATGTAACTGGGTTTAAGATGATCAGTCACTTAAATCCGCTATCAATTCAAGTTAATATTCGACACAAAAATCCTGACAAAAAAATTACTATTGATGACTGCTCTATTTTAAGCGCAGATATTGATGAAGCTATTCAGAAATCTTCTATCCTCGATAAACCTTTCACTCTTGAAATTAGTAGCGAAGGAATTAGTGAAATCTTAACTAGCGAAAAAGATTTTCAAATTTTTAAAGGCTTTCCAATAGAAGTTACTTATCAGGATTTAAAAAAAATTGAACAACAAACTAATGGTTTGCTTCTAAAAAGGACAGATAATGAACTACATGTAAATCAAAAGGGGAAGACTCTCAGAATCCCAGTCGAGGACGTTATTCAAGTCCGACTCACAACACCTTCAGGTTAAATCTAGATATCAACTATCTAATTCAATCATTCTCATCTCTATATCCCATCATCGATGGCTCTTGTTTTACTCCCAGGTTTAAATAACTTAATTGAAGACATTAGTGAGGAAAAAAAGCTTCCTTCACAAGTTGTCGAAGCTGCTTTAAGAGAAGCACTTCTAAAAGGTTATGAAAGATATCGAAGAACTCTTTATTTAGGTATCAGCGAAGATCCTTTTGAAGAAGATTATTTTAGTAACTTTGATGTTGGTTTGGATTTAGAAGAAGAGGGCTATAGAGTTTTGGCAAGTAAGATAATTGTGGAAGATGTTGAGAGTGATGATCATCAAATAGCAATAGCTGAAGTTATGCAAGTTGCCGATGATGCTCAAGTTGGAGATACCGTTGTCCTAGATGTAACGCCTGAAAAAGAAGATTTTGGACGAATGGCTGCGGCTACAACCAAGCAAGTTTTAGCCCAAAAACTTAGAGATCAACAAAGAAGAATGATTCAAGAGGAATTTGCTGATTTAGAAGATCCAGTCCTCACTGCAAGAGTTATCAGATTTGAAAGGCAATCAGTAATTATGGCAGTAAGTTCAGGCTTAGGGAGACCAGAAGTAGAAGCAGAGCTTCCTAGAAGAGATCAATTGCCAAATGATAATTATCGAGCAAATGCCACATTCAAAGTATTTCTAAAAGAAGTTAGTGAAATCCCTAGAAGAGGACCTCAACTTTTTGTAAGCAGATCAAATGCAGGACTGGTTGTTTATTTGTTTGAAAATGAAGTTCCTGAAATACAAGAAGGATCAGTACGTATTGTTGCTGTTGCTCGTGAAGCGAATCCACCTTCAAGAGCAGTAGGTCCAAGAACAAAAGTAGCTGTTGACAGTATTGAAAGAGAAGTAGACCCGGTTGGTGCATGTATTGGTGCCAGAGGATCACGAATTCAACAAGTAGTAAATGAACTTCGCGGAGAAAAAATAGATGTAATCCGTTGGTCTTCTGACCCTGTTCAATACATATGTAACTCATTAAGTCCTGCAAGAGTTGAAGTGGTAAGACTTGTGGATCCGGAAGGCCAGCATGCCCATGTACTAGTCCCTCCAGATCAACTTAGCCTTGCAATTGGAAGAGAAGGACAAAATGTAAGGCTTGCGGCAAGGCTTACAGGATGGAAAATAGATATCAAAAATTCACAGGAATATGATCAAGCAACTGAAGATTCTGAGGTCGCAGAATTAATTTCCAAAAGAGAAGAAGAAGAGTCATTACAAAGAGAAGCTGAGCAAAGATTAGAGGCAGAACAGGCAGCTAGAGCAGAAGAAGACGCAAGATTAAGAGAGCTCTATCCTTTGCCAGAAGACGAAGAAGACTTTCAAGGCGACCAATTATCAGAGTTGGAAACTGATGAAACAGAAACTGAATCTAGTGAAAGTGATATTGAAGAAATTAAAGAAGAATCTCTTACTGTTGAAGATAAAATAATTACACAAGAGGAAGGAACCCGGTGAGTCAAAGTCCCATTCTGCGTAGATGTGTAGCTTGCAAAAAAGTTCTTGATCGCAAGTATTTTTTAAAAGTTACTAGGGATTTTCAGAATGGAGTAGTTCTCTCGGGCGGGATGGGAAGATCAGCCTATCTATGTCCAACTGAATCATGCTTTGAAGAAGCTTTGAAGCGTAAACGATTACAAAAAGCCTTGAGATGTGATATTCACTCAAGCGTTTTCAATATGCTCCAAAAAGAACTTAATACCTGCATTGATTCAGATACTGAGGCATGATGTTCTTTAAGAGAACTCTACTAACTCAAAAACCAAATCTAAAGTTCAAGAACAACATTAATGACCAGCAGCGGCAAAATCAGAATTTATGAATTGTCCAAGGACTTAAGCCTTGACAATAAAGATGTGCTAGATGCAGCTCGAAAACTTGCTATTGCTGCAAAAAGCCATAGCAGTTCAATAAGCACTCTTGAAGCAAATCAAATCAAAGATTTTCTAAAAAACAGCAATAGTCTAAAAACCACAAGCAAACCTAGTAAGAAATTAGATAAAGAAATTCTTTCCGTAAAAAAAAGTCCTACCAAAACACAAAAGAACGCCAAACCCGAAATTCATCAAAATCCTCCTGTTCCCTCTAAGCCTTCAGAAGGAAAGTTAAATGTCCCTTTAAAACCAAGTCAAACTTTAGTTAAAGCTAAGGAATCAACTCCCACAAATAACCAAAAAATTCAAAAAGCCAAACTTTCTCAACAACAACAAATAACCGCACCCTCTAAACCAAACAAACCATTACCTCCAAAGCCAAGAAAAGAATTAAAACCATCTATTTCTAAGCCAGAGCCACAAATAGAAAGAGAAATACCTCTTACCAAGCAAGAAAAAGATAACAATGTCAACAATCAAACCCTAATTTCAGAATCTGCTAAAAAGCCAACCAATCAAGAAAAACCTAATTATCGTCAGGAGCCGAAAAGGCCACTAGCACCTCCAAGTAGACCAAAAATAAATATACAGGATAAAAAACAAATAGAAGTCAATAGGCTCAATCCAAGAACAGGAAATAATCAAGGTGGAATTCCTTCTGAAAAATTTAGTCCAGGTAATTTCCAAAAAATCAAAAATCAAAACAAACAGAACGCACCTTCAAGGGCACCCAAGCCTCCAACCAAAGGAAATACTCTTGAACTTGTAGGAGCACCAATACGAAGAGAAAAGCCAGTAAATAAATCCCAGACTAACGAGGCAAGAAAAAAACCATTAATGCCATCCAGACCTGGAGCTCCAAAACCTCCAGCATCTGTAAATCGTCAAGGATTATCAAATAGACCTGGTTCTAATAAGAGAGCAGGGGGAGGAGGGCCAACTCGCCCTGGGTCGCCAAATAGGCAAGTTCCTAATCGAGGTGGAGCAGCCAATCGACCTATTCAGGGACAAAATTTTCCTGGGTCTAGTAACCGAGTAAGTGGACCAGTTCGCTCTGGATCTGCCAATCGAGGCGGAGGGCAAAATAGACCTGGCGTACCTACCAGGACAGTTGGTGGTCCAAACCGCTCTAATAATCGTCCAGGGGTTCCATCTGGCATGAGAAAACCAGTTGCTCCAAGTGAATTGATGCAACTTCAAAAGCCTCAAGCCAGACCAAATGCTCCTCAAAGAAAAGCTGACTCTCCAACAAGTAGTCCTAGACCTAAACGAGAAAACGCAACGGGAGCAAAGGCACCAGTTAACAGACCTACCCCAGCAGCCCCAAGAAAGCCAGCTCATAGGCCAGGAGGTACTGCCACAGCACCAAGGAGGGCAGGGAGGCCTGACTGGGATGACAGTGCAAAGCTGGATGCTTTAAGAAATAAATCGCCTCAAAAACAGCGTCAAAAAGTCCACATCATTGGAGAAAATGATGATGCTTTAACTGCAGAAACAAGCGGATTTGCAGGCGAGCAACAAGCAGTAGTTCTCTCAGCGAGCTTAGCTCGACCATCGAAGCCTAAATCCGGGAAGAGAAACAATGGGAAGCCTTTAACTGCTCTGAAAAAACGTAAGAAAGAAACAACTCGTCAGAGGCAACGACGACGGGCGATGGAATTAAGGGCAGCAAGAGAAGCAAAACTTGTAAGACCTGAAATGATTGTTGTTCCAGAGGACAATCTAACTGTTCAAGAACTTGCTGATATGTTGAGCGTTGAAAGCTCTGAAATTATTAAATCACTATTTTTTAAAGGAATTATTGCCACTGTCACTCAATCGCTAGATCTAGCAACAATCGAAACAGTTGCGGAGGAATTTGGGGTACCTGTTCTTCAAGATGATGTTGAAGAGGCTGCAAAGAAGACCGTTGAAATGATTGAAGAGGGAGATTTAAAACACCTGATCAAAAGGCCTCCCGTTGTCACAGTCATGGGACATGTAGACCATGGAAAAACATCCTTATTAGACGCCATTAGAAAAGCGAGGGTAGCGGCAGGAGAAGCTGGAGGTATAACTCAACATATTGGTGCTTATCAAATTGAAACTGAACATGATGGATCTACTAGAAAACTAACTTTTCTTGACACTCCTGGCCATGAAGCCTTCACAGCAATGAGAGCCAGAGGCACTAGGGTGACAGATGTTGCGATTTTGGTTGTAGCCGCTGATGACGGTGTAAGGCCTCAAACCCTTGAAGCTATAAGCCATGCAAGAGCTGCAAAGGTTCCAATTGTTGTAGCGATTAATAAAATTGATAAAGAAGGATCATCTCCCGACCGAGTAAAACAAGAATTATCAGAGCAAGACTTATTGTCAGAGGAATGGGGAGGAGACGTAGTCATGGTTCCCGTTAGTGCAATTAAAGGCAAAAACATAGATAAACTTTTAGAAATGGTTTTGTTGGTCTCTGAAGTAGAGGATTTACAAGCCAACCCAGATAGATTGGCAAAAGGTACAGTTATAGAAGCTCACTTAGACAAAGCGAAAGGTCCTGTTGCAACATTATTAGTTCAAAACGGTACCCTCAAGTCAGGAGATGTAGTAGCAGCTGGTCCCGTGCTTGGCAAAATAAGAGCGATGGTAGATGAAAATGGATCAAGAATTAAAGAAGCAGGCCCATCTTGTCCTGTTGAAGCTCTTGGATTCAGTGAAGTACCAACAGCCGGTGATGAGTTCGAGGTGTACCCAGATGAAAAGGCCGCCAGATCAGTGGTTGGAGAACGTGCCACAGATGCTCGAGCAGCGCGACTTGCTCAGCAAATGGCTTCAAGACGTGTATCACTTTCTTCCATGTCTGGCCAAGCAAGTGAAGGCGAACTAAAAGAATTAAACATAATTCTAAAAGCAGATGTCCAAGGAAGTTTAGAAGCAATACTTGGTTCTCTAGAACAGCTTCCCAAAGACGAAGTCCAAGTAAGAGTATTGCTATCAGCTCCAGGTGAAATTACTGAGACTGATGTTGACTTAGCAGCCGCATCTGGAGCCGTCATAGTTGGATTTAACACTTCAATGGCGCCGGGTGCCAAACGCGCAGCTGATGCGAATGGTGTTGACGTAAGAGACTATGAGGTTATCTATAAACTTTTAGAAGATATTCAATTAGCTATGGAGGGGCTACTAGAGCCCGAAATGATTGAAGAAGCCTTAGGGGTTGCTGAGGTTAGAGCAATATTCTCAATTGGCAAAAGTGCCGTTGCTGGTTGCTATGTAACAAATGGAAAAATACAACGTAATTGCAGAGCAAGAGTTAAACGAGGAAAGCAAATCGTTTTTGAAGGCGATATCGATTCACTGAAAAGAAATAAAGATGATGTCAAAGATGTATCAACAGGTTTCGAATGTGGAATAGGTTGTGATCGTTTTGCAAATTGGGAAGAAGGAGATCAAATAGAAGCCTTCAAGCTTGTTACTCAAAGAAGAAAATTAACTAATTAGCTTCACTTACTAATCAATTTTTTTCTTCCTTACTCCTGTCTTTAAACAATAAAAAGCCAAGAATTACTAATGCTGAGGCTTGAATTGCAAGATCATTGATAGATACAGTATCTCCCGCAATAATATTAGTAACCATAATCAATAAGCCTAGAGCCGCCGACCCAAAGAGTGCTATCCAAACAGCTCTTCTCAAGCCCCGATAAGGATTTTTAGTCTCCTTCAAAAGTCTAGCCCTTAAATTAGGGTCCAAATCGGAACCAGGCTTATTAGAGTTATTCAAAAAAAAATCTAAAGATGATAACTTTATTCTAATGCCGGTGTAGCTCAGGGGTAGAGCAACTGATTCGTAACCAGTAGGTCGGTGGTTCGATTCCACTCATCGGCATAAGCAAAATTATTCAATAGCTTAATTTTTCAAATGTTTTTTACACCTGAAAAATTAAAATCTTTCAGATGTAAATTTCCAAGTATAAAAACTACATTAGCCAGCCCTTCGGATTCTATGAAAAAATGACAGTAATTATTATTACTAACTAATTACAAGCCAAGCCATTAGGTTGCTGTTTAACAAGCTCAAAGAATTCTTGCTTCAAGCTAGGATCATGCCTAAAATCTCCCCTTACTATTGAGTTAATCATACTTGTATTAGGTTCTTTAACTCCTCGCCAACACATACAAAAATGTTTAGCTTTAACAAGAATTGCTAAGCCTTTAGGCTCACATAAGCGTTCAATTTCATCAGCAAGAATCATCACCGCTTCTTCTTGTATATGTGGTCTCGAAAATACCCAATCAGCCACACGGGCAAATTTTGATATTCCAATAACTTTGTCTCCAGGTTTAATTCCAATCCAGCAGTCACCGATAATTGGGACGAGATGATGTGAACAAGCAGAGCGAACACTTATTGGTCCTAAAGTATATATTTCATCTAAATTCCTAGCATTAGGAAAATCCGTAACATTAGGTTGTTTGTGATATCTACCTTTAAAAACTTCGTTTAAGTACATTCTTGCGACTCTTTTCGCAGTATCTTGAGAATTGTGATCATTATCTATATCAATTAATAACGACTTAAGTAATTCTTTTACACGCATCTCAACTTCTTCTTGAAGAGTATCAAATTCTCCAGGTAAAATGTAATCTGAAATATTATCATTCGCATGAAATCTTGCACCATCTTCTCTCAGCCGATGACGAATAATTTCTGATGTTAGTTGGAAAGATATCTTTTCTTTAACACTTTTATCAGTCGCATTTAAAGTCATAATATTTGTATGAAAAAATAGAAAGCAGTCTTTACTTAAATCAATAACCAAGAGACCCTAACACAATGGGTGCTCATAAGTTGAGTATAAAGGATGGAAACCACTGTAAAAAGGAGCAAGTTAATCTCTCATACTCATTGGCAATATTAACTTCTTACAAAATCAGAATCATAGACAAGTACTAACTATAAATCGTTCCTTCCATCCAAGTAAAAGCTGTGATGTTTCTTGCTCATGCAAAAGACAGTCTAGATGTGGCTTAAGAACGTGGACTAATAGGTTAAAGCTAGTCCAAAGTTTAATGAAATCGAGAAGCTTCAAAGAAATCCATTGCAGCAGTTGAATTTAATAGTGAGAGATTTCAGACAAGATCCAAGCCTAAAACATGAATTCTTTTAACTCATCAGACAACAGTAAACAGCTTTTTCTAGATAACTAACTAATAAAAATTAAAAAATTATATTTTGGAATCAATGAAAATGAGTCACTTAATATTCCCTAATAACACTAAACCTCTGAAATTAATATCAGAACTTGAAAGAAGTTCTTACCAAAGCTCCATTAAAATCTTCTTTGCCATCTTTTTCAATAACAAATATAGTTGGAGTAACTGTGACGCTATCGTTCACAGTGAAATCATAAAAAGCTTCCCAAGCCAAAGGATCATCATAACCACTGTAATCTCTATGAGTTTCGGCTGTCCCAACACCAAATCCAAACTTATTTACCTCAATAAACGCATCATTCTATAGGAAGCCAACAGACCATGTCTTGCAATCCTCCACCTTATTCATTGCAGTATCAGGATTATCCTAGTTTTCAGGATTCTTCCAACCAATACCAACACTCAAGCTGTAGTCGTCTCCGAATTGATAGCTACCACTAATTCCATAAGAAGAGTAATCATTCACATCAGGAGAATTATCAGTATTCCCGTTATCCGCTTGGGTATGGGCCGCTGCAAGAGTAAATTTCTCATCAACCCATACCAACTGAGTTGTTATGTGATCTTTGCCTTCATCAGCTAAGAAGCCAATCGAAGAATTTACTGCGTCTTCTGAAACGAAGAGTGCAGAAGCAACTAATTTGTCATAGGACCAAGTAATACCAGCACCCGCTCCCATTTTTTGGGAATAAGTATCATTGGCTCCTGCCTGGTTTAGTACAAATAAAACTCCATCGCCTGGGTAAGCACTTGGCCACACACCAAGTAAATAATCTTGACGAAGCTTGGGGCCAAAAGTTACTTGAATATCGTCTCCAACAGGGAATTGGTAATAAGCCTTGTGAAGGTCTAACGCATCACTACTACTAAAAGCAGTATCTAATCTTGCCTCACCCATCATTCCGAAGGGCTCCATCATCCCAAAATTAGCTATGCGAAAAGCCGTTTTAAGAATGTCTTGACCGGTGAAACAGGTCAGAAACATGAGCTTTGTATCGTAATGAAAAACTGTTCCATCCTTGTCCTTAGAAGTAGACATTCCACCCATTCCAGAATCGCTTACGCCATCTACTCCACACAAAACAAAAGTCGTTTTACCCATAAGCATTGTCGAAGGGTATAAATCCCCCATCTTCATGCGACTATCATGGTGATCGTGATGACTTTTATGATCACCACCTCCTGCTTCAACAGCCATTGGAGCCATCAAGCCTAAAGCAACAGGAAACAAGAGTAATCGCGAAAAGAGCCTCATCGAGATCAAATCACTAGCTAAGCTAGTTAAACTATGTTTTCAGGGCGAAATTAGCTCTTGGAGTAAAAAAAGCACAAAATATGTGCTTTTAGATACAATTAATTGTTCTTTCAATCTTCGCTAGAGGGACGTTGAAAAGCCATTTTTTATCAAAAACAAGTTCTGCAATAAGTAATTAAAGAAGCCTTGGATTGTTTGATCAAAATGTTTATTCTAGAATTTGAGCAATCATTAATGACAAATCTCTTCAGTTAATTAAGCTAAAAACTAGGAATACTAGATAAAACTAGAAACATGAACAAACTACAGCTCATGTTCTCCACAATTATTTTTTCTGTCTGTTTTTCACTTATAGGGTGTTCAGATAATTCTCAGACGAAAGTCAGTCCCTCTCTTTTTGACACAAAAAGAGAGGCCGAAAAAGCAGCAAAAAATTTTAATTGCTCTGGAGCTCATAGAATGGGAGACAAATGGATGCCTTGTAAAAGTCATGCTGCCAATGCAGAGGCAGACAATAACAAGTCACATGATGGACATCACCATCATCACTAAATTTTGGAACAATAAATGACAGCTTTAAATAGTAGCGACCAAAAAGATACCGAAGGGCCTTCACATTGTGGAAGCAAGCCAAAAAAAATTGCATTTGGAATAGCGCCACTTGGATTCATTTCCATTGGGATTGTTCCCATGGGGATTGTTAGCATTGGAATTGTTCCCATGGGTGTCGTTTCTATTGGCGCTGTAGCCATGGGCGTATTGAATGCCTCCATAGTCGGAATGGGAATATTTTCTGCGGGAATAACGACCATGGGACTAAAGGTATGGAGTCCAGAAAATAATGCCATTCAAGAGTCAAGCAATCGTTCTAATTCTCCGTCTTCAAAAAATATATATTCATATCCAACTAAAGCTCAGGCAGAGATCGAAGCCAAAAAGCTCGGATGCGTTGGTGTACATAAGATGGGAAAATTGTGGATGCCTTGTGCAATCCATATCAACCCAAATTAATCTTGAAGTTATTAAAATTTAAAGTTGTTGTATAAGTGTCTTGTAAATATATCTAGAAACAAATCAAATACATCTCCCCTATTTTCAACAATTTAGTATTTAATTAACTTTCGAAAAGTGATCTTAATTGATCTAAGAATATATGTCTTCGACTAGTATTGAACCCTTTTCGCAAATTTGTTGCTGCGAAGGGAACCCTTTATCAGAGCAACAACATTCTCCTCTATCTGAATTGTTTATCCAATTAATTATCCCTGTTCGAATTGGTTGAGGACATACTTGTCCTTCTTTAAGGTGATTAATTTCTTCGCTTGTTAAAGGATCAGCATGTTCAATAAAAAGAGACTCTTTAAGCCTAAAAGAACATGTCTCATTCCATTGTTCAAAGCAATTTATATGGTTTATAAAATCGTTCCATGCTTCTTTAGTTGATCTATATCCCTTCCTCTTTAACTCTTTTCTGAAAACAGCTTTGATGAATTCATTAAAATTCTGTAATTCATGAGATGTAAAAGGTGATTTTCTTTGGCTTTTATAATTAGGCAAGTCAAGTTTCTTTTCTATTGATTGAAGCCTTTGTTCAATCATTTGAAATCGAGAATCTATCGATTCAACAGGAAGGTTCTTTACTTGATTAACAAAACAATCAGAAACATAACTAACCAATGACTTGCCCGATACCCTGGCACTCTCTTTAATCTTTTCTAAAAGTTTTGGGTCAATACTTACATTGAGTTGCGTTCTCTTCATGATTCGATCAATAAAAGGACGAGTTAGCAATCATATATTTCCGATTTTATTCAAACTACAATCAAACCGTTATTATTTTGAGATTTCTTGATCTAATTATTCTTGGGAAGCAAGATCAATGAAATCACACAAAGAACACTAATAAGTGGACCTGGAGGCAAATTCATAAACATAGCCAGAGAAAAACCAATGGTCGATAAAACTAATCCACACATGGAAGATCGAACCATCGCAATCTTTAAAGATCTTGCTTTCTGTAACCCCAACAAAGTTGGAGTTGAGAGTAACGCAATCACAAGGATGACCCCGACTGCTGACATTGAGCTCACAATGACAAGTGCAGTGGTAAATCCCAGAGCTAAATTTAAAAAAGACACATTAACACCACTTGAAGCAGCTCCCTCTGGGTCTAAACCAATATGAACAAGCTTGTCGTAACCAAAAATCAGTAGGCAAATAAATGCCGAGAACGCAATCAAAGTTCTTAATAAATCGCTCAAATTTGCAGTTAATAAATCTCCAAATAAAACAGCTTCTAAATCAATCCTGATTCCAAGTAGAGGTATAAGCAAAACACCAAGTCCCATCGAACCAGCAAGAATTGTATTCATTACAGCTTCATAATTTTGATTTTTTTTATTTGTCAAACTTTCTGCTGCAATAGCTCCCACTAATCCGCTTAAGACTCCTCCAATAGATGGGTCAATTCCAAGCGCCATAGCTAAGGCAAGTCCTGGCAAAACGCAGTGAGAAATTAAATTAACTTGAAGAAGCCTTTTATGAGTGATCAATACAGTTCCCATAGCCGGGCAGAGCACTCCTGAGAAACAAGTTATAAGAAAAGGAATTATCCACCAATTGGTATTGATAAAAGACATTAAGCTAATGATTCAGTATTGTCAGTTAGAAAGATCCAATTAAGATCTTGCGAATGAAGAAAAGCAAACCTGAAATCACAAAGAGACAGCAACAACTTCTCAATGAACTGAAAAGTTGTACTGATGAATTGAGTGGACAAGAACTGCATAGACAACTTCATAATGGCGACAATGCAATGGGGCTGACGACTGTTTACAGGAACCTTCAATCGTTAGTAAAGCAAGGCTTGATCCGCTCGAGACACCTTCCTAACGGCGAGGTCCTTTATGCCCCAGTTGAAAGAGATATTCATCATTTAACTTGCGTCAGCTGCGGAGAAACTACTCCATTGAAGGGATGTCCCGTCAAAACAATTCATGAGCCCCAAAAAGCCTCTAGAAAATTTGAGTTGTTGTTTCATACTCTTGAATACTTTGGCCTTTGCCAAAATTGTTCCCAAGAATTGAATGCTTGATAAGATTTGATAAATATTAATCACAACTATAGTTTCCATCTCAGGTAATTAATTGAACTAAGTTTTTTCTGAACCTCTTCAGGGTTGCCAGAAGCCAAAATAATCTTATCTAGAACAACAACTTTGTCATAGGCAGTTAAGGACGTCCCCCAATCATGACTACTAACGAACATCGTCAGTCCCGAATCAGCTAACTGACGGATGATTAATAGGAAATCTTCTTTTGCAGGGGGATCAAATGCGGAACAAGGTTCATCAAGTAGAAATATTTTTGCAGGATTCATCAAGGTTTTGGCGAGTAATGCTCTTTGTTGCTGACCTCCAGACAAAGAATCAAGTCGCCTTGTTGCTAAATGAGATATTCCAACACGTTGAAGAGCAGCTTCTAATTCACAACAAGTCGATTTAGAATGATTTACTCGACCTAAAGCAACTAATTCTTCAACAGTAATTGGAAAACTCCAATTCAGTCTTCCCCTCTGAGGCATTAAAGCCACTTGAGATCTATTATTACTCAATGGTTTTCCGTCAACAGTAATTGTCCCTTGATCTGGCTTGCTACTACCTTGCAACAAGCTCAACAATGTGGACTTACCAGCACCATTCGGGCCAACAAGAGCTGTCAAAGTCCCTTGCTCAAGCTTTAGAGAAACCTTGCTTAAAGCAGGTTTATTTTTACTCGAATAAGAATATGTCAGATTTTCAGCAATCAAGCTAGGCATCAATTAAAGGATTTGCTGACAAGAAACATAATACACTTGCCATGAGTGAATGAAAATGATTATCGTTTTACTTAAATTGATATTTTTAATGTTGAATTTTTCAAATCAGTCAAAAAAATCTAAATCCCTAATCAATAAAACAGTTCTCAAAAGTTCTCTTGTTGCTGGAGCATTTTTAATTTCTGGAATAAATCAGGCAGCGCAGGCAAATACAAAATCAATTGTTGCTGTAGAGCCGTTAGTTTGTGATCTTGTCTCTGCGATTGCACCACCCTCAACGCCCGTAACCTGCTTAATTGACAGAAAGCAAGACGTTCATGATGTCAAGATCACTCCAAGACAAGCTCAAACCCTGAGAAGTGCAAATCAAGTATTTACTCTTGGTTCAGAGATGACCCCTGCAATTAAAAAATGGTTAGATAATCCCTTAACTGTTGTCGTTGGTGTAAGTGCAATAGAAATAGACGATCATGACGACCACGATGATCATGACGATCATTCAGCTGCTAAGCATGACGATCATGATGACCACGATGATCATGGCGATTCCCATGGAGATGGAGCTTTTGAATGGGCTGGTGTTTTTGATCTTTCAGCAGGAACATACAAATGGTCTTTTGCCAAAGTTGATGGAGACTATGCTGATCCTGCAATGAAAATGGTTATTCTCAATTCTGGTGATATTGAAGCATCAGAAGAGCTTGCAGAAGAATTATTAGGATCCAAAGATTCAGAAGTTAAACGCAATAATGACAAGCTTATTGCTCAGGAAAAGGCATATGTTCTTACATTTAACGATAAAAAAGACGTCACATCATTTACTGTCAATATCAAAAAAGCTGGTAAATATGCATTCTTTACTGAGCACATGCCTTTTGAGTTTGAGGCCGATGAACATTTCTTTAAAGATGTCGCAGGCGACGATGTTGAACCCATAGCTCAAGTCCCAGATGAAGGTGATCATCATCACCATGATCATGGTGGCTTAGATCCTCATGTCTGGCATGATCCACATAACATCATCAAGATGGGAAATGTCATTTCTAAAAATATCAATAAGAAAATTTCCTTTTTTGATAGAGAAACAAAAAAAGTTTTAAAAGAAAGAACTCAATCTGTTAATTCTATTTTGGAAGATCTCGACTTATGGACTCAAAAACAAGTTGCCACGATTCCTAGCAATCAAAGGACTATCGTTTCTAAGCATAAAGCGATGGAATATTATGGAGATGCATTTGGCTTGAAGACCATGAGCTTACTAGATGTTCTTGGTGATTCTTCCAGTCTTAGACCAGAAACCATTTCAACAGTAATATCCGAGCTTAAAGAAGAAAACGTAAATGTATTATTTGCTGAGCAAAAGCCTCCTTCAAAGCTATTGAAAAACCTCAGCAGACAAACTTCCACTCCTATCGCAAAAAATCAAATCTTTGTTGATGGTCTAATGCTAGAAGGGAATACTGTTTCAGTAGCAGTACACAACACATGCACAGTTGTTAATTCACTTGGTGGAGAATGTGATGAGAAAGAGGGAGATGAACTTGAGGGTAAATGGAATACTTTAATTAATCCTTAATTTTTACAGATACGATACCGTCTACATTTTTAAAAGTAGACGGCATAAAAAAATGCCTCCAACTAAAGGATATAAAGTTTACAAACAACACTGGGAAGACCAGGCAAGTTTCATGGATAAACAACCATGGGATAAAGATAAGATATTAAAACTTACTGTCGAAACTGATTTTGATGCCAATCTAAAAGAACTTCAATTTTCAAATCATTCGCTAAAAAAAGAGAATAGCAAGCTTACAGTAAGACTCAAAGTCCCTTACAACTATCACGAGCTTGATGACTTTGAATTAAAATCACTTGAATTGTTGGGTATCCAAAAGAATTGGCTAACTGATATTTCTCTTGATAGCACTCATTGTTCGCATCGTTAATTAAAGAAATGAGCAACACGCAAAAAGTACCAGTTACAATACTGACTGGTTTTCTAGGATCTGGCAAAACAACCCTACTCAATCGAATCCTGAGCGAAGAACACGGTAAAAAAATAGCTGTTATTGAGAATGAATATGGTGAAGTTGGCATTGATCAGGGATTAGTCATCAATGCTGATGAAGAGGTTTTCGAGATGTCGAATGGTTGCATTTGCTGCACCGTCCGGGGTGATCTTATTCGTGTACTTGGAAACCTCATGAAGAGGCGAGACAAATTTGACTATGTATTAGTTGAAACTACTGGCCTTGCTGATCCTGGTCCTGTCGCTCAGACATTCTTTATGGACGATGAAATCCGTGAGGAGTTTTCACTTGATGGAATAGTCACACTTGTTGATGCAGCCCATATAGAGCAACAACTTGGTCGAAGTGATGAGAGTTCGGAACAAGTTGCCTTTGCTGACGTCCTTGTCCTAAATAAAACTGATCTAGTTTCAGATGAATCACTCGACAACTTAGAATCACGGCTACGCGATATGAATCGTATGGCTCGTGTCATACGCAGTAAACAAGCAGACGTCTCAATTGATACTGTGCTAAATCTAAGTGCTTTTGATCTAGATCAAGTACTTCAGCGTCGTCCAACTTTTCTTGAACCAGAATACCCATTTGAGTGGACAGGTGTTTTTTCACTTGAAAAAGGTCGCTATGAACTTACGCTCGAAGAAGGTCCAGACCCCACAATGTCTCTCGTCCAGTTATTAGACCAAGGCAAAGACGAGACAGCTCTTAACACAGGTGCTGAATCATGCGTAAGACTCTACGCAGAACAAGAACAACTTATGAATCCAGGGGATATGGTTCCATTCGGTAAGCATGTGAGCCTTCAACTTCAATCCGAAGGGACGAAGTCCTTCTTCATAGATGTTGATAAAGCAAGGGATATAGGTCTATTCACTCAACATACAGCCGAAGAATTTAATATGAAATTAACTAAAGTACAAACTTCAACTGCGGACGATAAAAATAGTGCTCAAAAAATTTCCATAATTTCTCCAATTGCTGAGAGAGTTTGGGTAGCTGAACACGAACACGATGACGAAGTAGGTTCATTCGCTATCGAGCGAGACGGTGATGTAGATCCGGAGAAACTCAATAGATGGCTTAGTCGACTTTTGTCTGAGAAAGGTGTGGATATATTTCGCACTAAAGGTTTCATTAGTTATGCGGGTGAATCTAAGCGAATAGTTTTTCAAGGAGTACACATGCTCTTCACAGCACAACCTGATAAAGAATGGGGCAATGAACCTCGTCGTAATCAACTCGTCTTTATCGGTAGAAATCTTGATGAAGCAGAAATGAGTAGAGAGTTTGACAAATGTCTGCTGTAGAAGCATTTAGTCCAAAGGGAATGCTTCATGAAGGTTGGTCTGCTCAAGTTGAAGACTATGCGATTGTCTGCGGCTGGGCACTACAAGGTAAAACTTTTTTAGTAGGTGATGTTGCTGGCGGGCTTTACGCATTTGAGGGGAAATCTGGAAAGCTCATTTGGCAATCAAAAGACATACATAAAGGTGGTTTACTAGCAATGTCTATTCATCCAGATGGAAATACTTTCGCAACTGCTGGCCAGGATGGACATGTGTGTATATGGGAAAGCAAAGAGGGTAAATCAACTAAAAATTTGGAACTTGGTAAAGGATGGGTTGAACACATCAAGTGGTCCCCAGACGGAAAATTTTTAGCAGTAGTTTTTACTAAATACGTCTATGTTTTTGATGAAAACGGTCAAGAATATTGGCGATCAGAGGAGCATCCCAGCACTGTCAGCGCGATTTCTTGGTCTAATTCCAATGAATTAGCCACAGCATGCTACGGCCAAGTAACTTTTTTTGATGTAGTAAGCGACAAGATCAATCAAAAGTTGGAGTGGCGAGGCTCACTGGTATCTATGGTGCTTAGTCCAGATGGAGACATAGTGGCATGCGGCAGTCAGGATAATTCTGTTCACTTCTGGCGTCGTTCAACTGATCAAGATTCAGAGATGACAGGCTACCCAGGTAAACCAAGCCATCTAGCTTTTGATCAAACCGGCACAGTCCTTGCTACCGGGGGTAGTGATCGAGTGACGGTTTGGAGTTTTCAAGGTGATGGTCCTGAGGGCACTGTGCCAGGAGAGTTAATGCTTCATACGGAGCCCATTTCATGCCTTGCTTTCTCACACAACGGGATGCTTTTAGCTTCTGGAGCAAGAGATGGTTCAGTTTTTTCTTGGTTTCTCCAAAACGATGGTCAGGGTGATCCAGTTGGTGGTGCATTTGCAGGTGACCTTGTAAGCCAAATCGCTTGGCATCCTGATGACACTGCCTTGGCTGCAATAAATGCAAACGGAGGAGTTACGGTTTGGGATTTTAAGGTTCGGACAAAAACGGCACCTCAAGGATTCGGATAAGGTTACAGTTCTTGATATCCAATAGATGCTCGAAAGCTACTTGATTGCTATTGGCTAGAAAATTAAAAATTCAAGAAGAGGGATTTTTACTGATGTATAAACATTCCAAATAACTTATGTATGGTTATGTACCACCAGAGGACTCAATGAAAAAAACAATTCTTTGGCTTCAAGAATTACTCATTTCAATGGGTAATGCTCTATTTCATCCTTATAAAGATAACTCACCTCCAAGTTTTGAAGCACAGCCTTTCAGAGATGACCCATATAAAAATCGAGGAATTGCCTAAGTAAAAGTCAAAATTGTTTTTAATTTTAAAGAGGGGTCCAAATGGGCCTCTTTTTTTTAGCTATTTACGAGAGAAAAAGTAACGACCGAACCATAAAGAATTAGAAAATGTGCTTTAATACACCTATGAATACACCGATTAATAAGAAGTTCAGCACTAGCAATCCTGGCGTTAACTTAAAAAAAACTGACAACAAAAAATCTACATGGCATTTTGAAGTAGAAGGTAGCGGTCAAAGAAAGAGATATTTAAGGTCTCTAAAAGACAAAACTGCCGCTTAATTATTCTCTATTAATTAAAACAACTTCGTCTAAGTTAAAAACACTTGTTCCCCAACCACGAGTGAACGGAATATATATCTAAATTTTTATTAAAATGGTACTTTCAGGTGATTTAAATTATACAGAGAACACAAAACCTAAAAATAAATCCTATGAATTTAGTAGCTAGCTACAGAAATAGGGGTTTTGAATCTGTGGCAGATGGTGTGATGTCGTTTTTCGATCGTCGCACAGACTTGCATCGCAATGGAATAGCCTTCAGTAATGGGGAAAATAATGATTCAGATCCTGCAAAAATTTCTACTGATATCAGCCTTGTTGCTTTAGATCGAACTGATCCAGAATCATTTGCTTTGTCTGAAGTGATAATAAGAGGAGTCAATGCTGGTCTTCAAAAATACCTAAAAGAACGCCCGCTTTTTAGCGAATGCGCACCTGAAAGATCCCTCTTTGTTAATCCCATATTCAACTTACAACGTTATGCGCCTGGAGAGGGTTTTAAGAAATGGCACTGTGACTGGACTATTAGCGAAGAAGCAACCGAACCAGTACACAGAGTCCTAGCGTGGATTCTTTATTGCAATGATGTCGATTCAGGAGGAACAGAATTTCACTGGCAGGAATATCATGAGACTGCTGAACGAGGAAAACTAGTTATTTTCCCAGCTGGTCTTACTCATATACATAGAGGCCGAGTCAATAAAACTCATCCAAAAACAATTGCGACAGGATGGATCAATGCCGGCTCAAGAGATTCATACATTTCTAGACTGGCTAGGTCGTAAATTACCTCTTTATTCATTTCATAAGATCCTCTGATCCTCTCATTGGTAATTTAAATTAAATCTAATTCCCTCTAATTCTTCAATGAATCAGAAGTTCAGATCTAGATTGATAATAATTTTTGAAGAGACTTCAACAGATTGGGATAGTATTGTGTATCATCAAACGACGTTCAGCTCAATTTGAGTCGCAGTTAGATTCAAGCCATGGAACGGGGACTTGAACAATGGAAATTACATCAATGGCTGAGCTAACTTACCGAGGACTAAAGTACACACAAACTAAACCCGCCAAGGGGTCACAAGAGATACATCTGCAATATTGTGGTCATGAAATCATGAGCAAGAGGATCCATGAAGCCATGAAAGCCGAGATGGGTTAATCAGTAACTAAAAAACTTATTTCCATTAAATGTATAATGTAAGATTATATTATATTAATTAATCATTTTTAAAATAATTAATTAATATAATTTGAGTATTTGGAATTAATAAATACAGTTTTTTTAATTAATAAATTCACTTAAAATAACTTCTTTTCATTTTAAATATGCAATATGAGCCAGGGACAATCTATTGTCATGTCTTTTTAGAATGCAAGGAGCAAATAGAGAAAATGCTACTTAGATTACAAAAAGTAGAAAATACTGAGCATATTTGCGACCAACTTCAATCTATATACCAACAAATAGAGAGCATGCACGAATTAAAAAAAGTTAAACAAAAAAATTCTATCTGATTAGGAACTACTTAAATAAATTTATAACTTCAATTGATTATTGATGAATTTTTAATTTGGTATAAATTAAGTCTTAACTTTTACCTAAAATAGCTATAACTGTCATATCAGAAAAGCCGTTCCAAAGTTTTCTGTAAGGAGGTCACAACTACTGGGAAGGGTTTTGACCTCCCTCCCAGATTTCAAACCATAAGAATATTTAGACTAATTGTCTTTCTAATTAAAGCCTATTTTTAAAGTACCCCAAAGATCAAATGCACCAAATAAAAAAGCTATAAAAACCAAGTCCCATGCTTTCTGCTTAATAGCCCAAGGCGCAAAAAAATTTCACCTATGCCATGAAGAGCTACTCCTAGATGATCTAAAACCAAAAGGCCATGAAATAACACAAACAATCCACTAGCTAACTATCTCTAAAAATTATCGTAAGTTATGAGTTTAATTTTTTTATGTTCGAAAAAGTTATCGCTATTGCAGGGATAGATTTAAAATTTTCAACCATTGCTTCAACCAAAAGTTTTTTTTAATGCTTGATCTAGCCATGACTTAGTAATCAAAGGTGGATCCATAGCATTGGCTCAAATGGGAGATGCAAATGCCTCCATTCCTACTCCTCAACCAGTATATGGTCACCCAATGTTTTCTTCTTTTGGAAAGGGGATGAATCCTACTTGCCTTACTTTCTTAAGTGAGATCGCAATAGACGCTGGTATACCAGCGCAACTCAAATTAGAACGTCCTTATGCTGCCGTTAAAGACACAAGAAAAATATCTAAACAATCAATGAAACTCAATGATGCAAGACCAAAAATAGAAGTTGACCCTCAAACATACGAAGTTTTTGCCAACGGAGAGCTTTTAACTTGTGAACCAGTTGAATCGCTACCACTTGCACAAAGATATCTATTACTTTAATAATGGAATCGTTAAAAAACTAAGCTGCCACTGGATCCTCTGCCGTAGAAGCAGATACTCTTAGTCTTTGCTCTAAATTTGGCCCATAAGACTCTATCCCCCAAATTTCAAGCTGAGACCCTTCTGGAGCCATTGATGAAAACACTTCTTGAGGGAAAATAGCTCTTTCAATAAAAAATCTATCCGGTCCAATGCATTTCAGTATGACCATGCTTGAGGTGATGTTTTTATAAGAGAACTCGACCATAAACATACAAATTATTTTTTGGAATTAAAACAAATAAATAAAAAAGTATTTGTACTTTCTTATACAAAAAATAAAGTTTTAAATGTAAAACAATTCTAAAAGAGTTCATTGCGAACTAACAATTAAGGTCTGCTTAGTTAAAAAATAAAAATTCATGATTTCTACTACAACAAGAATTCGAATACAAAATATACTTAATCGAATAGAAAATAATCAGCTAGTTTCATCAGAAGAGAGGATATTCCTGAGTAAACTTTCAAGTGTTTCTGCTGTTGTCTGAGAATGGCTTATTTCTTCTTTACGCCCAGAGGCTAACTCAATAGAAAATGATTGATCAGAAAAAGGTAATTCCCTCAATTTTCATAAATCCAATAAATGTTTACAAAATACTCTAAAGTTCACAAGATTAATTGTTGCCAAATAAGAAATATAATGACTAAAAAAATATTAATCAATTAACTTAAAAATATCGAAAATTAGAATTTTTGAATGTATTCGTTATGACGTTTATATATCTGATAATGTATTTTCTACTACATCAAATTAAATTGTTAACCATAAAAATGAATTGTTCATAATTTGTGTGAGGACACTATGAAGCTTTTTCAGCGTTTGCTGGTAGCTCCAGCTGCTTTGGGCCTAATGGCTCCACTTGCAGCTAATGCAGATACTGCATTTTCATCAACAACAACTCTTTCTGGTTCAGCTGTTTTCACAACTGGTTCAGTTGCAGATGGCGGAACATCTGATTCAGAAGAAGAACTTTATATGCAGTATGCATATACACTAGATGTTAACTCTAGCTTTACTGGTGAAGATCTTTTCTCTGCAGGTATCGTAGCTGGTAATGCTAGTGGTCCACTTGCAAGCATGGATAGTGCTGAGACAGGTGACCTAGATGTTCAGTCTCTATTTTATGCCTTCCCTGTAGGAGATCTTTCAGTAACTGTTGGACCTTTGGTTGATCAGGATGATGTTGTTGCCGCAACAACCTCTGCTTATTCAGACGCTTTCAGACTAGGCGCAATGCCTTATTCTCTAGCTGGTAACGAAACTGGTCCTGGAGTTGCTGTTGCTTACTCTAATGACAACGGCGTAGTTGCTTCTGTAAGTTTCGTTTCTGTTGGTGGTTCTTCTTCTACAGTAGGAATCGGTGCTGATGATGGCGATGATGTTTCAACTTTTACACTTGGCTATAACGGCGACGGTTTTGGTGGCGGTCTTGTAATCGCTTCTAACGACGGCGAAGGCGGAACAGCTGGATACGACACATTTGGTGGTGGTATCTACTACAGCCCAGAATCAATTGATGCAACATTCAGCGTTGCTTATGACACAACAGATCCAGAAACAGGAGCTGATGCAACTGACTTGTTCGTTGGTGTTGACTATGAAGTTGGTCCTGGAACATTAAGTGCTGCTTACAACTCAACTGATGTTGATGGTAGTGATTCTTTAGATTCAACAGGATTTGAAGTTTCTTACACTTATTCATTGAACGATAACGTTACACTTACTCCAGGTTTCTTCACTGTTGAAGATACAAGTACTGGTGATGACGACACAGGTGTTGTTGTTGAAACTGCATTTAGCTTCTAAATTTAACTTAAAATCTAATCAAAAAGCCTCCTAAATTAAACAGGAGGCTTTTTAATAAATATAAAAATCAATCTGAGAAGATAATTAAATAAAGTAATTTATATTATGCAACAGTTTTATTATTTTCTTTTAGAAATAATTTTTTCTTAATTAAGGATTCATAAGGATCAAGTTGTTCTAAACTCACAACATCTTCATAGGGGTCAGGCTTGACTTTGTTGTTTCTTTTAGTTTGTCTCATTTGATTTTTATATAAAATAATTATTAATCATTCTTCTTTTTAGTTAGCACTATTAGACTTTAAACCTCTTTCTTTACTCCCTTTAAACCATCTCATTTGATGAGTAATACGATGTCCATCAGGATAAAAGTAATTATTATTTTTAACACTTTCACCTTGAATAATCTTTTGATTTCCATTAACTATCTTGTGAGAATTAGTAGAATTTTTAAGATTTAGTTTCATAAGAAATTAAGTATATAAAGTATTAAAACATCAATCTAATAGATTGATGTTTATCATGAACAAAGTGATAATCCCAAGACGAAACAAGCTAATCAAAAAAATTATTGATTTTACTTACTTTAAATTATTTTTAATTTAAGTTTAATCTTTCATTAAGAAACAAGGCAGCTAAATTAGCTGCCTTTTTAAAACTTAAAATAAATTTAACTGTAATTTAAAAATATTTAAAAGGGAAAAATATCTTATCAGGACCTGCGAGCATAACTGAGGCAGCAATAAGGGCAGTGACTATTTGAACACCAATAAATTGTTTTTGAAGATATCTATAAGAGCCCGAATCAGACAGTTCAACTGTGGGTTCATTCTCAGGTAATCCATAATAGTAAATTTGAGAGATCTGAAAAAAGATCACTAGACCTGCAATTGCAGCCAAAGGGTTAAATCCGCCAAATGTGATTGTTGAGAAAGGAATTGCTGAGTAAACCATTTAAAAAGGCATTGCTCTTTACTTCTTATCATTACAGCATTAATTTGAGAAAATGCTTAAAGAGCTAATAGACTGAAATCTAAAATTAATTAAAATTTAAATCAAATTGGGTTCTGCCAAGTTTGCCAGCAGAGAGATAGCAAAATTCACTCAATATCTGATTAATTGTTTTTAGGTCTAGCTTTTGTAACTCTTATAGCTCTACCCATCCATTCAACGTCTTGAAGATCATCGATTGCTTTTTGTTCTTGATCATCATCGCCCATATCAACAAAAGCGAAACCCCTTTTTCTTCCTGTCTCCCTTTCTAACGGCAGCTTACAATTAGTAACTTCGCCATAACTGCTAAAAACCCCAACAATATCTTCTACCTCAGCATCAAACGAGAGATTCCCTATGTAAATAGTCATTGGTTAACGGACCTAAGAAGTAATAATGAATGGTCCGAAAAGGGGAAACCTCAATAATTTGGCTAATAAGCAAAACTTGAAGAAAGCTATTTGGATAATTCAAAAAATATTCTAGATCTTTTTCTCCCAAAAAGGTCAAAACAAAAATATGCTTTATCGTCCTGTAAAATTATCAGATAGAATTTTTTATCTTTTTGACACAAGTAACTGTTGGAGAAAACGAAGGCATTGAATCAGCACTTCGCCGTTTTAAACGTCAAGTTTCCAAAGCCGGCATCTTTGGAGAATTAAAGCGATTGCGTCATCATGAAACTCCTGTTGAAAAATATAAGCGTAAATTGCAACAAAGGCGGAGAAGCAGAAGAAGATAAACAAAAGATCAAAGATTACAAACACTTAGATATTTAGACTTTTTGAGCTTTATCAAATGGAAAAAGAAAATTGTTGGGTTTGGTTTAAAGGTTCACTCCAAGAAGGAGGAGTATGGAAAGGAGGTTTTACCTACAAAAAAGATGCGAATCCAGGAGTACTTATTCACAATCCAGCTTATGTGCAATGTCGCGTCCCTGAATGGCGCATCAGTACTACAGAACCTTTAGATAAATATAAAGCGCCTAAAATACCTGCAAACTCTGTTTGGAAAATTTTATAGTTTAAAAAAGGGTTAATCAATCATTTTTACTGAGTTTTCATTACCAATATCTAATTAACATTTACATTAAAAATAGGCGCTAAATACTTAACAACAGCAGGAGTAATTAATAAAACAGTTATCAATCTAAAAGCATGAATTGCAGCCACTGCAGCTCCTACTCCAAGCTCAGCACCAACAAGACTCATACCAAGTGTTCCTCCAGGCGCAGAACCTAAAAGGGCTATTAAAGGATCAATTCCAAATAAACGGACTACAAGCAATCCAACACAAAGACCTGTAAGAATTAAAGTAATAGTAATTAAAATAGCCGGCTTCCATAGCGTTTGTAACTCTGAAAGAGTATCTCGATTAATGCCAGTACCAATAACAGTCCCTACGCCAATTCCAAGTAAAGTTTTTGTACCTATGGGCCATTGAGCAGGTTCAAATTGACCACTTATACTTAAAAAACCTGCCGCCAAAATCGATCCCAGAAGTGGAGCTGCAGGAATTCCACTTAACAGCATCAAACTTCCTAGAGTAGCGCCGCTAAGGATGTATATGATCAAAGTCATTGGAGGATTCATAATCCAAGCATGAAATCTATTTGTTTAGTCTGATCTATTTTTTGTTTTTTAAAGCAATTGATCAATATCGATTAAAAAATCCATGAAAAAACTTTTCATTGCATTTAAATTTTTATCCTACTAGTAGCAGAAAAATGTCAAAATGACTTCTACAACTACGTTTTGATTCGATTTTGAATGAAATTGAATTTTCTCCCTTTTTACCATTAATCTAATTTTCAATCAAAAAGGTCAACAAATTGTTAGTGTTTATCTCTAGATGATTATTTTTACTGTTAATAGATGTTCTGATGAAAGCAAATTTGACTTCTGAGTTAAAAATTCATGGACCCAAATCAGAGGTTAAGGTCTTGTATGTCAGATTACCTTGTAATCCAATTTTCCCAATTGGACCAATTTATTTAGCTGATCATATTCATAAGTGTTTCCCAGAAATTGAACAATTAATCGTAGACTTAGCATCTTTACCAATATTCGATGTCGAAAGAATATTAATAAATAGTATTAAAAATTTTCATCCCTCATTAATCGTTTTTTCATGGAGAGATATACAAATATATGCTCCTGTAGATGGAAGAGGTGGTAACCCATTACAAAATTCTTTTGAAGTCTTTTATGCTCGAAATCCTCTAAAGAAAATTCGAGGCGCCTTCGGTGGCTTTCAACTAATGAAAACTCATTACGGAGAAATATGGAGAAACCAAAAATTAATAAAAAAGGGATTAAAATATGCAAAGAAATTTAAGCCAAATGCAAATGCAATATTAGGTGGAGGTGCTGTTAGTGTTTTTTATAATCAACTTAAAAATTCACTCCCAAAAGGCACTATTATTTCTTTAGGAGAAGGAGAGTTATTAATAGAAAAATTAATTAGAAATGAATCAATTACGGATGAGAGATGTTTTGTGGTTGGAGAATCACCTAGAGAAAAACTTATTCATGAGAAACCAAGTAATATCATTAAAACAGCATGTGATTATAAATACATTCAATCTATCTGGCCTGAATTTAAATGGTATTTAGACGGAGGAGATTTCTATATTGGAGTACAAACCAAGAGGGGTTGTCCTCATAACTGTTGTTATTGCATTTATACTGTTATTGAGGGTAAGAAAGTAAGGATTAATCCTGTAAGTGAAGTTATTAAAGAAATTAAACAATTATACAACTATGGTGTTCGTGGCTTTTGGTTTACTGATGCCCAATTCATACCTTCCAGAGGACACATTCAAAACGCTAAAGATATTCTTCAAGCTATCTATGATGAAGGGTTGCAGGATATTCATTGGGCCGCATACATAAGAGCTGACAATTTAGACGAAGAATTAGCTGAATTAATGGTTCGAACAGGTATGAGCTATTTCGAAATTGGAATAACATCTGGCTCGCAAGAGCTTGTCAGAAAAATGAGAATGGGATACAACTTAAAAACAGTTTTGAAAAATTGCGAACTTCTAGCTAAAGCAGGTTTTAAAGCAAACGTTTCAGTAAATTATTCGTTCAATGTTATTGACGAGCGTCCAGAAACGATAAGACAAACAGTTGCTTACCATAGAGAATTAGAAAAGATTTTTGGAGCTGATATTGTTGAGCCATCCATATTTTTCATAGGACTGCAGCCTCATACATTATTAGAAGAATATGGATTAAAAAATGGTTTATTAAAGCCTGGTTATAATCCTATGAGTTTAATGCCTTGGACTGCTAGGAAACTCCTCTGGAATCCAGAGCCAATGGGTAAAGAGTTCGGAAGGGTTTGTCTAGAGGCCTTCGACACACATCCAAACGATTTCGGCAGAACAGTTATGAACTTATTAGAGAGAGATTATGGGGTTTCATCTTTAGATGAAGCCTTAACTGTCAAGGCTAAAAATCGTCCAGTTCTTGCAAAAAACTTTCGTTGAAAAAATATAATGATTAACAAAAATGTTATACCTATCACGCTACCAATTGGGTTAACCATCTCCTTGCTTGGCCCAAGCAAAAAATAAGGAGTATCAATAGCAAAAACGACCATTCCCGAATCAAATAGATGCCAAATTCCAACCAATCCACCATGCAAACCGATACAGCCCAACAATGATCCTTGATCAATAGTTCTTCTTAAAGTTAGGGCTATTCCAAAAAGAAAAAGACCAGTCAGAAAAGGAATTAAAGCTAATAAACCAATATCAGATCGATAGTGGGCGAGACTGAAAATTGCAGATTGGACAATAATTCCTTTCCTCAAGCCAAACAAAAGAACCATTTCCTCTAATAACCATCCTCGAAAAACTAGCTCTTCAGCAAAACCAATGCCCACTATCAATAATATTGCGTTAAGTAATGCACCACCTTTTATGTAGGCAATGCTATCAATCCAACCGAACAAGAAAAAAAATAGAGAAAAAATTAATAACAGAAAAAATGAAAATATAAATCCACTAGAAAATATTTTTAGTGCTCTAAATTTATTTCTAAAATCTAATCCTATAGATCGCCATAGATTATTAGTTTTCCATCTAATTTTACCCCAACTAGGTAGAAGGATTAAAAACAGAGAGAATGTTATTAAAGTACCTATAATACTTAAATCATTTGAACTAATATCACTTTTAATTAAGTAAAAAAAATGACTAATAAACCATCCCAAAGGATATAGAAAAAAAAACAAACTAAATGTTGGAACAAATTGCATTTTCTGATGCAACCATCTATTCCAAAATATGTGTATGGAGAATTTCAGTTTTCTAATTCTATTGTGCTTGTTAGACCTTTTGACTTTAAAGATTCACAATAAAATTCAGCAGGTTCTAAGTCACAAACGATAACAAGTCCAATGCCATTATTATGTGTTTCCAACATAATATTCAGAGCATCTTGTTCACTTAATTGAGGAACTACTTGTCTTAAAGTTTCAACCACATAATCCATTGTATTCACTGGATCATTATGAAGTAAAACCTTGTATTTAGGAGATACTTTTCGTACTCGCTGAACTTCGCGATCAATAACAGCAGTGTCTCCATCAGTTTGATTTGCAGAGTCAACCATAATTAAACTGCCGACATGAATAGCTCTCGAAAAGGAACTTACCATGAGAATATGTATCACAATTTTACGATCCTTTCCATTGCTTTTTCAACATTTTCTCTACTGTTAAATGCAGACAATCTAAAATAGCCCTCCCCCGCAGCTCCAAAGCCACTTCCCGGAGTCCCAACCACATTTGCTTTTTGAAGTAAGAAGTCAAAGAAATCCCAGGAACTCTTTTTATTTGGAGTTTTTATCCATGCATATGGAGCATTGACTGCACCAAATACTTGAAACCCGGCAGAAGTTAAATTTGTTTTGATAATTTGAGCATTATCCATATAAAAATTTACCAATCTTTTAGTTTGGGCTTTTCCTTCTTTGGAATAAACCGCTTCAGCCCCTCTCTGAACTATATAACTTACGCCATTGAATTTAGTACTTTGACGACGATTCCATAGAGACCACAAGTCAACTTCGTTTTGAGCTGCTTTACCTTTTAAAGACCTAGGAATAACTGTAAAAGCACATCTTGTTCCAGTAAAACCTGCATTTTTCGAAAATGAACGAAACTCAATTGCACAATCTTTAGCTCCTTGAATTTCATAAATCGAATGTGGTATTGAATCATCTTGTATGAAAGCCTCATAAGCCGCATCAAAAAGAATCAAAGAATTATTTTCCTTTGCGTATTGGACCCAGGAGGCTAGTTGTTCTTTAGTGGCGACTGCCCCAGTTGGGTTATTAGGGAAACAAAGATAAATTAAATCGAATTTTTCTTTTGGTATTACTGCCTCAAAAGCATTTTCTGAAGTAATTGGAATATAATTTAAACCATCATATTCACCTCTTAAATTTGCTTCTCCTGTCCTCCCAGCCATCACATTAGTGTCGACATAAACTGGATAAACAGGATCAGTGACTGCTATTTTATTTTCCTTCCCAAGAATATCTAAAATATTACTGCTGTCGCATTTGGACCCGTCCGAAACAAAGATTTCTTCTGCTGTAATTTCACAACCACGAGATAAATAATCATTTTTCGAGATAGCCTCTCGAAGCCATTGATACCCTTGCTCAGGGCCATAACCTCTAAAGCCCTGCTCAGTTCCCATCTCATCAATGGCCGCCTTCATTGCTTCGCGACAAGCCAAGGGCAGAGGTTCTGTTACATCACCAATTCCTAAGCGGATTAAATCAGCCGCTGGATTATTAGCTTTAAAATCCTTAATTCTTCTAGAAATTTCTGGAAAAAGATAACCTGCCTTTAATTTCAGGTAATCAGCATTAACTTGAACCACGTAAAAATCACCCAGATTTCTTTAAGGATAATCCCTTAGACACCTTCATATAATCAAAGGTAGACGATTCAATAATTAAGAACAAATTATGTCATGGGGCCACAGATGCAAATCGATAAGATCTAAAAAGTAATACTGTGATAAGATGATCATAACTTTGCAAAAAGGTTTAAGACTTTTTTTGCTTAGTTAACGTCAGTAATCTTAAAGAGACAACTAGATTAAACTCTGGCAAATCCAGAAATTTACCGGAATATATTTAATTCCCAATTCGAACAGTAACAAAAATCTCTTTAAGTTTCTTAGGCGTTCAAAAATTCACAACTTAATAATGCAGTTTTCTGCTGTTCAATTTTTAATAGCTTGAAAAAGCTCAAAATCATATATGCCCCAGCAAATTGTCATTGCTGAGCAATTACGAATTGCCGCTCTGCTCACTGATGAGAGAATAGATGAATTAATCGTAGCTCAAGGTAGCTACCAGATAGGAGATGTTTTCTTAGGAACAGTTGAAAATGTTCTTCCAGGAATAGATGCAGCTTTTGTCAATATTGGAGAAAGTGAAAAAAATGGTTTTATTCATGTAAATGATCTTGGACCACTTAGATTAAAAAAAGCTACTGCAGGAATAACAGAGTTACTAGAACCAAGGCAAAAGGTTTTAGTGCAAGTAATGAAAGAGCCTACTGGAACCAAAGGTCCTAGATTAACCGGTAACTTGGCTCTCCCAGGTAGATATCTTGTGCTTCAACCTTATGGACAAGGTGTAAATATTTCAAGAAGAATAAACAGCGAAAGTGAAAGGAATCGACTTAGAGCATTAGGAGTCCTAGTTAAGCCACCAAGTACTGGCCTTCTAATCAGGACAGAAGCGCAAGATATTTCTGAAGAATTTTTAATAGATGACCTTGAAAATCTTCTTAAACAATGGGAACTTATTCAACAAGCCTCTGAAAATTGCACTCCTCCAATTCTTTTAAATAGAGATGAAGATTTTATTCATAGAATTCTTAGAGATCATACAAGCCAAAATGTTAACCATATAGTCGTTGATAATCCTGAAGCAGTTGGTCGTGTTAAAAATTTCCTTGGCAAGGATGCTAAGGAATTAGTAATAGAGCTACATAGTGAATCACAAAATATCTTAGAAAAATACAGAGTAATCGCTGCAATTACTGATGCTTTAAAGCCAAGAGTTGAACTGCCATCTGGTGGTTACATCATAATAGAACCAACCGAGGCTTTAACAGTCATTGATGTTAATTCAGGCTCATTTACTCGTTCTGCAAATTCTAGAGAAACAGTTTTATGGACTAATTGTGAAGCAGCAATTGAAATAGCAAGACAATTAAAATTAAGGAATATAGGTGGGGTAATTATTATTGATTTTATAGATATGGATACAAGAAGAGATCAACTTCAATTATTAGAACATTTCACATCTGCTATGAATGGAGACTCAGCACGACCACAAATTGCTCAGCTTACAGAACTTGGACTTGTTGAGTTAACCAGAAAAAGACAAGGGCAAAATATATATGAATTGTTTGGGAAAACTTGTACTAACTGCCAGGGAGAAGGGCATCTTCCAAATATAACAATTCAAGAAAAAAACCTAACAATCTCTTCTGAAGCTGGAGTAATCAGCTCAACTTTAATTGTCGAGAATGAAATACAATCATTACAAGAAAATAATATCAAAAAGAAACGCTTAAATAAATCAAACGAAATAGACGCGAGCTTGAGTAACGAAGAGAATAAATTAACGACTAATAGTTTAATATCTATCTCCTCAGACACCATTGAAGAAGATGCTATTGCAGATAACAACAACAACAGAAAAGAAAAGATTATACTTAATATTAATATGAATAAGAACGAAGAGTTAGTATACAGTTCAATGGGATTAGATCCTATACTACTTTTAGAAGAACCTCCGCTAACTGAAAACTACACAGTTAATATCATCAGACCTGGAGATGAGATAGGAGAAGAAAAAAAAGTAATTAATAAAGAAGAAAAACAAAATAAAACTAACATTTCCAGTGCCAAATCCAACCCGGATAATAAAGATATTATTCGTTTTAAAAGCACCAATCTTGAGGAACACAATTCAACAAATCCTGAAGAAACCGAAAATCTCAATGAGCGCGATACAAATGTAGCTTTAGATGACGAAAAAAATGAATTAAGTGACACCGAATCAAAAGAAGTTAATGAGGACCCAAGGCGAAAAAGAAGAAGATCATCAGCTTCTTCTTAAAAATGGAAGCCAAGGAATCTCTAATTGCAGGAATTGATGAAGTAGGGAAAGGTTGTTTATTTGGTCCTGTTTTTGCTGGAGCTGTAATATTGAGCAAAGCGAACGAAACAACGCTCTTAAGTAAGGGATTGAGGGACAGTAAAAAATTAAGTCCTCATCAAAGATATAACTTAGTTCCTTTAATTAAAAAAAACTCAATCGCTTGGTCTATAGGACAGGCTTCGGCAAGAGAAATTGACAGTATCGGCATCAGAGAGGCTACCGAAAAAGCAATGCTAAGAGCATTAGAAAAATTTTCATCACCACCAAACCTACTTCTGGTGGATGGTATATTACCTAACCGTTTGTGGTCAGGAAAACAAAAAACACAAGTTCGAGGAGAAAGTCATTTCCCCTCAATTGCTGCTGCAAGTGTTCTAGCCAAAGAAGCAAGAGATGAATTAATGATACGTCTAGCTCGCAAATTCAGGGCGTATGGACTCGAGAAAAACAAGGGGTATGGAACTGAAATACATAGGAAAAACCTAATTAAGGCTGGTGTATCCAAACTCCATAGAAAAAGTTTTCTCTCCAGATTAGAAATAGATTGATATTTATTTGTAACTAATTTTCTTTACACCAATTATTAAAATCAACTATGAGCTGTTTCCCAACCCTTGCCTTAATTCCTAACAAAATTCCATTTAATATTGATTGCCCAGTTGACTCGAGCATTTTAGGAGGGATTAATCTCAATAGCTGCGGCTGACTGACTGTTACACCTAAAAGAGCTTCACCTTCAAGACCTGATGGCTTTGCTTCAAGAATTGCATCCAAAGTTAAGTCAAAGTCATCAACAAACCCTAAACCATCTAAATGGCTTTCAGTAACGTACATTCTGATTTTTCTATCAGTATTTTCTACACCTATTGATACTATTGGATTTATTTGAAGTTGAAAGACCTTAAAACTTGTGACTTCGTACTTGAAGCTACCTGGCCCCAAAGAAGTCAATTTTTCAGGATCAAGCATTGCTCCTACAACTCGTTCCTGTTGTAAGAGATAATCAGGAAGTTGCTCCGCATTATCTTGAACAACTAGATCAATCTTTTGTCGTGCTTTAAAGGCAAGAGCCATTATCAAAAACTTGCTCATCTTGATCTTATCGGCATCTACCCCATTTTTTTTATCTAATGTCAACTCGAGTGGCCTACCTTGGGCCTAAAGGAACATACGCTGAGAAAGCTGCAAAAGCTCTGGCAGCCTTAGAAAAGCTTGATTCGCCAGAGTTCTCACCATGCAAAGGGTTAAGGTCTGTGGTAGATAATCTTGCAAACAATCTTTGTGAAGCAGCCGTTGTACCAATTGAAAATTCAGTAGAAGGTGGTGTTACCACAACATTAGATTCTTTATGGAGAAATAAAAATCTATTTATTCACAGAGCTCTCGTCCTACCTATCCAACACTCATTAATGAGTAGCGGATCAATTTCAACTATTTCAGAGGTCCTTTCCCATCCTCAGGCTATAGCTCAATGCAGTCAATGGTTAAATGACAATATTCCAAATGCCGTTCATTTGCCAACGAATTCAACAGCAGAAGCCATCCGAATGGTGAAAGGTAGCTCATTTAGAGCTGCGATAGCATCAAAAGATGCAAGTCAAGAACTAAATATTCTGGCTTACCCTATTAATGATATTGAAGGCAATTGCACCAGATTCGTTCTTCTAAGTAAAAACAATAATAAAGTAGATGGAAATAAAGCAAGTTTGGCTTTTTCCCTTAAGTCAAATAGTCCAGGTGCATTACTAAAAGCATTAAATTGCATTGCTAATCTTGGTCTGAATATGAGTAGAATTGAATCTCGACCCTCTAAAAGAGAACTGGGCGAATATATATTTTTCATAGATCTTGATTTAAATCATTCCAATAAAAAAGACTTTGAAAAAATCACTAAAGAGTTATCTCCACTTTGCAATCAAATAGTAAATTTTGGATGTTATTTCGCTTCAGAAGCTGAGTAATCTATCCTCTTGATTTAAATACACCGAACCTCATTAAACCTCTTGAGAAAGACCATCTCATCATTAGTATCGTTGGTATTTCTCTAAATGCCTTTATAAAAGATCTGAAACCTAATTTCAATATAGATGAAGGTCTTCTAAAACCTTCATATATTGATTCATTCCAAGATTGAATTGTATATTTTGTCCAATTGGAAGACTCTACAGAACTTCCACAATAAGGACTATTTAACAAGTTTTTTTTAAATCCTTCGATACTTGAAAATTCAGGATGGGTCCATTGAATTAATAATTGATTCATGATTAACTTTTCAAATAAATTTAAGGGATGTTTTGTGGAATCTCTTTTATTCCAATCAGCAATTGCTAAAACCCCGCCAGGTCGAAGGACTCTGAGCATCTCATCTGCAAAAGTTTGTTTGTCGGCAATATGAGGCCCAGCCTCAACACTCCACACCCCGTCAAAGCTCCCTTTCTCAAACTTCAAATCAAGCGCATTCATTACTTCAAAACGACAAAAATCCTTATTGGCTGTTAATTCATTTGCTCTTTTAATTTGTTCATGACTTATGGAAATACCAATTACGTCAAATCCATAATCATTAGATAATATTCTTGAACTTCCGCCTATTCCACATCCTACATCTAATATCCTCGAGCCTTTTGGTAACTTATCCAAACCGCTCCAACGAACCAACTCATGAACAAAATCAACCTTAGCTTTTCTAAAGTCTTTTTTTATTCTTGGTTTTTCATAAAAGCCAAGGTGAATGTGCTCACCCCAGAGTTTTTCTAATAGACGGTCATTAGTCCAGGAATCATATGAGGATGCAACGCTATTAACAGACTCATATTTGCGATTTTTTCTGAGCCATTGAGTACTTAATATTATTAGCAAGAAAACACTAAATATAAAAATCAATATCCATTGCATAATTAATTGTTGGTTTGATCAGCGTTTGAAAAGGTATCTTTCAAAGCAGTTCTAGCAGCTAATTGTCTTCTTGTGTGATCAAGAAGTTCATATTCTCTTTCCAATCGGTGATATGTATTTGTTAATTCTAATAAATTCTGCTGTTCACTAGCTACTGGACCTCCAAGGTGAGCAGCTATCCAAAAAGACAACTCTCTGGGAATCTCAGGCAAAGAGTCAGGAAGTTCTTTCTCAGATTCAGTTAACTTTGAAGTAAGTGAAACTACATCTCTCAGAGCAGTGGTGACGGAATCCTTAAGTTCCAATAATTTTTTTTGATCTGATATTTTATCATCATCAACCCAACTAACTAAGGCATTAATAAAAGGGGTTTCACTAATAATTTCTAAAATTCGAAATCTTTGCTGCCCAATAGTGACAATATTACTTCTACCATCTTGGGAAGTTTGATGCTTGATAATCTCAGCACAACAACCAACATCTGCCATTTTTTTTGATGTGGGATCCCATCTAACAACTCCAAAACGGCTATCCGACTGCAAAACAGATTTAAGCATAAGTCTGTAACGAGTCTCAAAAATATGAAGTGGCAAGTACTCCTGAGGAAAAAGCACAACCTCAGGCAACGGAAAAATTGCTAGCTCCCTAACTGAAAGTTCGCTCAAATGGGTATTCCTAATTACACATATCCTAGATAATCAATCTCTGGTTTGAGAGAAAAAGACCTAGAGCTTAACTTCTATATCAACTCCGCTTGGAAGATCCAACTTCATTAGAGCGTCAATAGTCTTCGCAGAAGGGCTGTAAATATCAATAATTCGTCTGTGTGTTCTTGTTTCAAAATGCTCTCTTGAATCTTTATCAACATGAGGCGAACGAAGAACACAATAAATTTTTCTTTTTGTTGGAAGAGGAATAGGCCCTATTGCTGAAGCAGCTGTTGTATCAGCAGTCTCAATTATTTTGTCGCAAGATAAATCAAGCATTCTTCTATCAAAAGCCTTTAGGCGTATGCGTATTTTTTGCTGTGCTATTGCGGTTGACATAATGGGTTTACCAAAAGTTAATTAAATTTTCGAGGTTCTTTTTGATATGAACTAATTAGTTCATTGATTAATTAATCTAGAGGATGACCTGAATAAATTACAAGTCATCCTCATAATGATTACGCAATAATTTTAGAAACCACTCCCGCACCAATAGTACGTCCACCTTCTCGAATTGCGAATCTCATTCCTTGTTCGATAGCTACAGGAGATATCAATTCACCTGTCATTTTTATTCTGTCCCCAGGCATAACCATTTCAACATTGCTTCCATCATCAGAGGTGAATGCCGTAATTTGACCTGTTACATCAGTTGTACGTATATAGAACTGAGGTCGATAACCAGCAAAGAAAGGGGTATGGCGGCCGCCCTCTTCTTTTTTCAACACATAAACCTCACCCTCAAATTTAGTATGGGGAGTAATGGAGCCTTTTTTGACAAGAACCATCCCTCTTTCAATATCTTCTTTTTGAATACCTCTCAATAGAAGTCCAACATTATCTCCAGCCATACCTTCATCAAGAAGCTTTCTAAACATTTCTACTCCGGTAACGGTTGTAAGTCTCGTATCTCTGATACCTACAATTTCAACCTCCTCTCCAACTGTTACTTTTCCTCTTTCAATTCGGCCAGTGGCAACAGTTCCACGACCAGTAATTGAGAAAACGTCTTCAACAGCCATAAGGAAAGGCTTATCAATTTCACGTTCCGGTTCTGGAATTGAAGAATCAACAGCAGTCATCAATTCATCTATTTTTGTCTCCCAATCTGCTTCTCCTTCAATAGCTTTTAATCCTGAAACTTGCACAACAGGTATGTCATCGCCAGGGAAGTCATAACTAGTTAGGAGTTCGCGAATCTCCATTTCTACAAGTTCTATCATTTCTTCATCATCGACCATGTCACATTTATTTAGTGCAACAACCAATGCAGGCACGCCAACCTGCTTGGCCAAAAGAATATGTTCTTTTGTTTGTGCCATTGCTCCATCGGTAGCTGCTACAACAAGAATTGCACCGTCCATCTGAGCAGCACCTGTGATCATGTTTTTTACATAATCAGCGTGACCTGGACAATCAACATGAGCATAATGCCTACCATCAGTCTCATATTCAACGTGAGCGGTGTTGATTGTGATACCGCGCTCACGCTCTTCAGGAGCTCCATCAATTTCTGCGTAATCTTGCGCTTCGGCTTGACCTTTCTTGGCTAAAACCTTTGTAATTGCAGCAGTCAGTGTTGTTTTGCCATGGTCAACGTGGCCAATAGTACCTATGTTGACGTGAGGTTTGTTCCTCTCAAACTTCTCGCGAGCCATTTTTTTTAAAGAATCGGGGATTGGTTAGTAAATTTTAGAGATCAGGAATTGCCCTGATTCTTGGAGATAATTGCTTCAGCAACATTACGAGGAACTTCCTCGTAGGTGCTGAACTCCATTGAGAAAATACCCCGACCTTGAGTCATTGATCGGAGTTGAGTGGCATAGCCAAACATTTCGGCTAATGGCACTTTTGCCTGGACTTTGGATTGTCCATCGTCGATAGATTGACCTTCAACCTGACCTCGTCTAGAGGACAGATCTCCAATTATAGAGCCTAGGAAGTCCTCAGGCACTTCTACCTCAACTTTCATCATAGGTTCTAGAAGGACAGGATTGCACTTCTTGATTCCATCTTTGAAAGCCATAGAGCCAGCAATCTTGAAAGCCATCTCTGATGAGTCAACATCATGATAGGAGCCATCAACCAATGTAACTTTTACATCAATTAAAGGATAGCCAGCAATAACACCAGATTCACATGTTTCTTTCATTCCTGATTCAGCAGGTTTTATATATTCTTTTGGAACAGATCCACCGACAATTTTATTAATAAACTCAAAACCAGTTCCTGGTTCACCTGGCTCAACTTCAATAACAACATGTCCATACTGCCCTTTACCTCCTGTTTGTCTCGCAAACTTTCCTTCCCCTGATGAACTGGCTCTAATCGTTTCTCTATATGAAACTTGAGGTGCTCCAATATTTGCCTCTACCTTAAATTCTCTCAACATACGATCCACCAAAATCTCTAAGTGAAGTTCACCCATACCTGCAATTACAGTTTGATTCGTCTCTTGATCAGTACTGACTCTGAATGTTGGATCTTCCTCAGAAAGAGATGTAAGCGCTTTGCCTAACTTTTCCATATCACTCTTAGTTTTGGGTTCTACCGCAACTGAAATGACTGGTTCAGGAATATAAAGAGTTTCGAGAACAATTGCCTCTTCGGACGCGCATAAAGTGTCTCCAGTTGTTGTATTTTTCAGGCCAAGTACAGCACCAAGATCCCCAGCTCTTAATTCATCGACTTCCTCACGGTCATCAGCTTTCAAAATTATCAACCTAGATATTCTCTCTTTCGCATCCTTAGTTGAGTTGAGAACATAACTTCCTTTTTCAAGGACACCTGAATACATTCGAACAAAAGTCAATTTGCCATATGGATCAGCCATTACCTTGAATGCAAGAGCGCTAAATGGAGCGCTATCGTCGGAAGGTCTGACAGCTTCTTTTCCATTCGGTAGCAACCCCTGTATGGGAGGTACATCAACAGGAGCAGGAAGATAATTAACTACTGCATCAAGTAATAACTGAACCCCTTTATTTTTAAAAGCTGATCCGCATAACATTGGAACCAAACCATGTTTAAGAACACCTTCCCTTATTCCAGTTTTGAGTTGTTCAATTGTTAACTCACCATTTTCCAGAAACGCCTCAAGCAATTCTTCCTCAGTTTCAGCTATCGACTCCATTAATTTTGATCGCCAATCAGATACTAAATCAACCATGTCTGATGGAACATCTGTCTGCTCAATATCTTTTCCAAGATCATCTTTATAGATATATGCTTTATTTTCCACGAGATCAATAATGCCTTTCAAGTCATTTTCGGCTCCAATAGGTAGCTGAATTGGAACTGCATTTGCTTTTAATCTATCTTTGATTTGACCATGGACTTTAAGGAAATCCGCTCCAGTTCTATCCATTTTATTGACAAATACCATCCTAGGTACTGAATACCTGTCGGCTTGACGCCAAACTGTTTCAGATTGAGGCTGCACGCCACCAACCGCGCAAAAGACAGCAATTACACCATCGAGAACTCTCATTGAGCGCTCAACTTCAATTGTGAAGTCAACGTGTCCTGGCGTATCGATGATGTTTATACGATGATCGTCCCATGTAGTCGAAATCGCCGCAGCGGTAATAGTAATTCCTCTCTCTCTCTCTTGAGCCATCCAATCGGTGACTGCGGCACCATCATGAACCTCTCCCATCTTATGAACAACACCTGAATAGAAAAGTATTCTTTCAGTACAAGTGGTTTTACCAGCATCAATATGTGCAGCAATCCCGATATTTCTAACTCGTTCCAAAGGAAAGGCGCGTGCCACAGAAAATACTCCGACTAAAGGGCTTTAAAATGCGCATGGACTCTACAACTAAGCATGCTAAAAAAGAAATATTTTGAGGATTTAAATAGAAAAATTTGAATTAAATCAATAGCGATAATGAGCAAAAGCTTTATTTGCTTCGGCCATCTTATGGGTCTCTTCCCTCTTCCTCACTGCATTTCCAGCTTCATTAGCTGCATCCATAAGCTCCCCAGCAAGTTTTTGAGCCATGCTTCTACCATTTCTTGATCTTGAGAAATTTACCAACCATCTGAGTGCCATTGCAGTCCCTCTTTCTTGACGAACCTCCATTGGAACTTGATATGTAGCTCCACCAACTCTTCTAGCTCTAACTTCAACAAGAGGTGTGACATTTTTCACTGCTGTTTCAAATAATTCAATCGGGTCTGATCCAGTTCGTTCATTAATCAAACCAAAGGCATCAGAAAGAATTCTTTGGGCTGTTGATTTCTTACCGTGCTTCATCAATCGGTGGACCATCATACTTGCCAAACGATTATTGAACTGAGGATCAGGCAGAACAGGTCTTTTTTCTGCAGCGTTTCTTCTTGACATGAAATTAAATTTGTTTAATGGGAAAATTCAATGAATCAAAATAAGTTTTTATTCCTTAGGAGATTTAGCTCCATATTTTGATCTTGACTGTTTACGGTCTTTAACCCCAGCGGTATCCAACGTTCCTCTTACTATGTGATACCTCACTCCTGGTAGATCCTTAACTCTTCCGCCTCTGAGCAAAACTACAGAGTGCTCTTGAAGGTTGTGACCGATACCGCCAATGTAAGCAGTAACTTCAAAACCGGAAGTTAATCTGACTCGAGCTACTTTTCTTAGAGCAGAGTTAGGTTTTTTGGGAGTCGAGGTGTAAACCCTTGTACAGACTCCTCTCCTTTCTGGGCAACCTCGCAAAGCAGGAGATTTTGTCTTTGTTTTGAGAGTCTTTCTCTCCGTTCTTATCAACTGTTGAATGGTTGGCATTAATTTTATAATTGGTCTAGGTTCGACCAGATTCAACAATTCACCAGACTACTTGGTCAAGCACCCAAATTAGTATTTTTTTTCAATTAATATTTTATTTTTATTTTTTATCTAGGTTTATGCATAAGTAAAGAATATTTTAAAGAAAATATTGAATAAAAAACTTGATGGTCGACAAAAATGTTTAAGATGTAACTCTAAGAACTATCAAATCAATCTAATCATCTATTTCAAAGCTTACCGATAGCACTTTTGCAAGAAAAGAAAAATAGTAAGTTAAAAAACATGCATCAACGACTCTCAAGATCAAATTGGCCTTACTGCGATAGCACCTATCCAGATGCCTTTTCTGGGGAAAAAGATTCTTGTGGAGTTGGCTTCATAGCTAGCGTAGAAGGCGAACAAAGTAATTGGGTATTGTCTCAAGCATTACGTGGCCTCAACTGCATGGAGCACAGAGGAGGATGCGGGGGAGATGGCGATTCAGGTGATGGTGCTGGTATTTTATGTGAAATTCCATGGTCATATTTAAAGCAAGTTTGGCAAACTGCCAAAGAATGCGAACCCCAATCATCAGGAATAGGCATGATTTTCATGCCCAAAGATACAAATAATAGAGAATTAGCAAGGAATATATGTGAAGAAGAAGCTGAATATTTAGGCTTAACTTCTAAAGGATGGAGAGATGTTCCTGTTAATGATCAAGTTTTAGGAAAACTTGCAAGAGAGAATGAACCCTTTATTACACAATGGATAGTTGATATTAAGAATAAAGAAATTAATCTTGAAGCTTTACTTTTTAGACTAAGGCAAAGGATTTCAAACCGAGCAAATATAGAATTAAAAGAAGATAAATTAGGACTGTATATATGCTCTTTAAGTAGCAAAACAATTGTATATAAAGGTATGGTCAGATCTGAAGTATTGGCTCCTTTTTACACAGATCTAAATGACGATAGATTCGAAGTTTCATACGCTGTTTACCATAGAAGATTTAGTACGAATACTTTGCCAAAATGGCCATTAGCTCAACCCATGAGACTTTTAGGACATAACGGAGAAATAAATACATTGCTAGGAAATATAAATTGGGCAAAAGCAACAGAAACAGATATAAGTTCAGTATGGGGAGACAATGCAAGTGATCTAAAACCCATTGTCAATAATTTATTTAGTGATTCAGCCAATCTTGATTTAACTCTTGAACTATTAGTTCGAAGTGGAAGACCAATAACTGATAGCTTATTAACACTTATACCTGAGGCTTTTAGGGACCAACCTGAATTAATAAATAAGCCTGAAATAACTGCTTTCTATGAATACGCAGCAGGAACTCAGGAGCCATGGGATGGGCCGGCATTAATAGTTTTTACTGATGGGAGAAATATAGGAGCAACACTAGATAGAAACGGACTTAGACCAGCTCGTTATTGCATCACTAAAAATGGATATGTTGTTATGGGATCTGAAACAGGTGTTGTTGAATTAAATGAGAATCAAATCCAAGAAAAAGGTCGACTTGGACCTGGGCAAATGCTAGAAGTAGATTTAGAAAAAAAGAGGATTTTACGAAACTGGGATGTCAAAGAAGAATCAGCAAACAGATATCCATACTTAGATTGGTTAAAAGCAAATCGTATAAATCTCAACAACCAAAATTGGGAAGTAAATAATAAATTTAATAAGCAAGAGTTATTGCAGCAACAAATTGCATTTGGATTTAGTGCAGAAGATTTTGATTACACAATTAATAGTATGGCAGCAAATGCAAAAGAACCAACTTATTGCATGGGAGATGATATTCCACTAGCCATCCTTTCAAAGAAATCTCATATTCTTTATGACTATTTCAAGCAAAGATTTGCACAAGTCACTAACCCTCCAATTGACCCTCTCAGAGAAAAACTAGTTACCAGTTTAGAAATGTATCTTGGTGTTAGAAAAGCACCATTATCTCCAAAAGCAGAATCAGCAAGACTAATTCATATTAAATCACCAATTATTAATGAAAAAGAATTAACATCAATAACAAAATCTGGGCTTAATTTTAAGGAAATTTCCACTTTAATTCCTATCAATTTTGATGAAGGAAACTTAGATAAAGGTCTCAAAAATCTATGTCAAGAAGCGGAAGACAGTGTAATCAATGGTGGAGAAATACTAATCCTCTCAGACAGAAACATTAATCGAAATAAGTCCTACATACCTCCTCTTCTTGCGGTTGGTGCAGTTCATCATCATTTACTTAGAAAGGGACTAAGGCTAAAAACATCGATAATTATAGATACAGCTCAATGCTGGAGTACCCATCACATAGCCTGTCTGATTGGATTTGGAGCAAGTGCAATTTGTCCTTGGTTGACATGGGAAACTACTCGTCATTGGTGGCAATTACCTAAAACTCAAAAACTTATTTCTGATGGGAAGTTATCTAATCTTTCTGTAGAGATTGCTCAAAATAATGTTAAGAAAGCAATGGAAGATGGATTAAGAAAAATTCTTTCTAAGATAGGAATCTCAGTACTAGCAAGTTATCACGGAGCACAAATCTTTGAAGCTATTGGTATCGGTGCAGATTTAATTGATTTAGCTTTCAAGGGAACAACAAGTCGTATAGCAGGACTAACTCTGAGCGAATTATCAATCGAGACAATTTCATTTCATAAAAAAGCTTTCCCAGCACTAGAGCAAAAAAAACTTGATTTCAATGGATTTGTTCAATATAGAAATAGTGGAGAATTTCATTTAAATAATCCAGAAATGTCAAAAATTCTTCATGCTGCAGTGAAAGCTGGTCCTGGATATGACCACTTCAAAACTTATCAACAACTTCTAGAAAGTCGTCCAGCTACAACCCTAAGAGATCTACTTACTTTTAAAAAGGCTCCACACCCTTTACCTCTTGATCAAATAGAGAGTGTTGAGAGTATTTGCCAAAGATTTTGCACTGGTGGAATGAGTCTCGGTGCCCTATCAAGGGAAGCGCATGAAGTTCTTGCAATAGCAATGAATAGAATTGGAGGCAAAAGTAATAGTGGTGAGGGAGGAGAAGATCCTGCAAGATTCAAAGTCCTTGAAGATGTTGATGAAAATAATCAGTCAAAGACCTTACCCAATCTCAAAGGACTATTGAATGGAGATACTGCCTGTTCTGCAATTAAACAAATTGCGTCTGGCCGATTTGGTGTGACCCCTGAATATTTAACTAGCGGCAAGCAATTAGAAATCAAAGTAGCTCAAGGAGCAAAACCTGGAGAAGGAGGACAATTACCAGGAGCAAAGGTTGATGAATACATAGCCAAGCTTCGGAATAGCAAGCCAGGAGTTGCTCTTATTTCTCCTCCCCCACATCATGATATTTACTCCATAGAAGACCTTGCCCAACTTATCCACGACCTACATCAAATAAATCGAACTGCAAAAGTCAGTGTGAAATTAGTTGCTGAAATAGGTATTGGCACAATTGCAGGGGGAGTGGCAAAAGCCAATGCTGATGTAATCCAAATTTCAGGACATGATGGTGGAACAGGCGCCTCGCCACTGAGTTCAATTAAACATGCTGGTTTGCCATGGGAACTTGGATTAACTGAAGTTCATCGATCTTTGTTAGAAAATGGTTTGCGAAAAAGGGTTTTATTAAGAGCAGATGGAGGTTTAAAGACAGGATGGGATGTCCTAATTGCGGCTTTACTTGGAGCAGAAGAATATGGTTTTGGAACAATCGCAATGATTGCCGAAGGTTGCATCATGGCGAGGATTTGTCATACAAATAAATGTCCAGTCGGTGTAGCAACTCAACAAGAGGGCTTAAGAAAAAGATTCCCAGGACTACCAGAACATGTTGTTAACTTCTTTATCTTCGTAGCGGAGGAAGTGAGACAATTGATGAGTCAAGTTGGTGTAGCAAAGGTCGAGGATCTTATTGGAAGAACAGATTTATTAATACCAAGGAAACTAGACCTAACAAAAACAAAAGAAGTCGACCTATCTAGCCTGCTCAAACCTTTAGATAACGCAACAGATCGTTCATGGTTGAGCCACGAAATCCAAGCTCATAGCAATGGAGAAGTTCTTGAGAACTCTCTTCTCAAAGATGAAGAAATTTCAAAAGCAATTAATAGGCAGGGGAGCATCACTAAAGAAATCTCAATTATTAATACAGATAGAAGTGTTTGTGCACGCATATCTGGTGAAATAGCTAAGAAATACGGAAATAAGGGTTTTAATGGGAATTTAAATTTGATATTTAAAGGTTCAGCTGGGCAAAGTTTTGGTGCATTTATATTAAAAGGAATGAATATTTCTTTAATAGGAGAAGCAAATGATTATGTAGGCAAAGGGATTAACGGGGGTTCCATTACGATTGTCCCCGAAATTATCAATGAAACATCTAACGCTCAGGTAATACTTGGAAATACATGTTTATATGGAGCAACCGGTGGGAAATTATTCGCCCTTGGAATAGCAGGTGAACGTTTTGGCGTTCGCAATAGTGGAGCTTATGCTGTTATTGAAGGAGCGGGAGACCATTGTTGTGAATATATGACTGGAGGAGTTGTTGTTGTGCTAGGAAAAACTGGAAGAAATATTGGTGCAGGGATGACTGGAGGCATAGCATTTATTCTTGATCAAAAAAATGAACTTGACTTAAGAATGAACAAAGAAATTGTTGAGGTACACGATCTAACTTCAACTAACCAAGAGCAATTCTTAAAGGATCTAATTTTTGAATATCATCAGAAAACCAAAAGTCCTAGAGCAAACAATATTCTCTCAGAGTGGTCTTCGTGGAGAAACTTATTTAAAATAGTAGTTCCTCCAAGCGAGAAAAATAAATTAGGTATTCAGGAAGCGCTGGAGAAAGCGAAAATATAGATAGAGAAGAATGCCTATATTTATTAAGAGAGAGAAGTTTAAAAATAAAACATTAGAATTATCTAACAATGAAAGGAAAAAATTCTTACTAATGCATAAAGAATGGGTCAAAGAAATTAATAAATCAGGTAATTATATCCATAGTGGATATTTAATAAATGAAAAAAAGAAGCCCGGCGGAGGAGGTTTATTAATTCTTGAAGCGAAAGATTATTTAACAGCAAAAGAAATCATCGAAAATGATCCTATGATTAAAAATAATTTAGTTATATGGGAACTCCAAGAATGGATATCAATTGATGGAAGTCAACCAAATTTTTCAAATCATCTTGGATGAGACATCATTAATTTTTTAACTTCTCCAGCGTGATAGCTACTTCTAGTTAATGGTGAACTAATGACCTGTAAAAATCCTAATTTATTTTCTCCCTCAACACGATAACTATCAAATTGAGAAGGAGATACAAATCTATTAACAGGTAAATGTTTTGGTCCTGGCGATAAATATTGTCCAATAGTTACAATGTCGACTTTATGTAGATGCAGATCATAAAGAACGCTCAAAATCTCTTCATCCGTTTCTCCTAATCCAGCCATTAAGCCTGATTTTGTATACACTCTTGGCCAACCTTCACGAACTCTTTGTAATAATTCCAAAGACCTTTCATATTTTCCTTGAGGTCTTACTCTTGGATATAGCCTTGGAACTGTCTCAATGTTGTGATTTAGCACATTTGGAGCAGCATCCAAAATAATTTTCAAAGCATCCCAATTACCACAAAGATCTGGAATTAATACTTCAATAGAGGTAAAAGGAGATTTACTTTGAACAGCCTTAATACATTTCAAAAATTGGCTAGCGCCTCCATCTTCTAAGTCATCTCGATTCACGGAAGTTATTACAACATGAGTTAAGCCCATCCTGTACACAGCTTCACCTAAACGATCAGGTTCTGATGGATCTAAAAGCCTTTTCGAATTATCAAATGAGATATCGCAATAAGGGCATCTCCGCGTGCAAGCGGGGCCCATGATTAAAAAAGTAGCAGTACCCCCTGCAAAACATTCTCCAATATTTGGACAACTTGCTTCTTGACAAACTGTATTGAGTTTTAAATCGACTAATAGATCAGCAACATTGCCAATCCTCTCTTTCTGTGGTGCCTTAACACGTAACCAGTCTGGTTTAAGCAATGTTCTTTTAATAACAAACTAACTTTAGAAAGAATTTCAAGATTGACTTGATTTTTTAACTTCTTCTCAAGTTGATAACTAAAAATAAGCTTAAAAAAGTATTCAATTTTTTGGTTTTAAAGAAATAACAAAAAATTAATTTGGAAAATAACCTCTTGGTGTTAAAAATTTATTGTTTTTAATGACACTTTGACTATTACCAATGACCAAAATAGTAAGCATATCGACCTGATTAAATGGCAAAGTTTCAAGAGTATGTATTTCTAGACTTTCATCAGGCCTCCCAAGCTCTCGAGCAATAGCAACAGGGGTACATGGTTTGCGAAATTCGAGTAATAAATCAACTGTCTTTTTTAACTGCCAATCACGTTTTATTGATTTTGGATTAAAGATTGCAATGACAAAATCACCAATAGCTGCATTTTTTATTCTCCTCTCAATTTGATCCCATGGAGTCAAAAGATCACTTAAAGAGATAGAACAAAAATCATTCATAAAGGGAGCTCCTAGTTTTGCAGCAGCCATTTGGAAAGAGCTAATGCCTGGATGAACTTGAAATAAAGGCCTTGAATCAATTTTTTCATTTAGCCAAAGTTCAAGAGCTAACCCTGCCATTCCATAAATTCCACTGTCTCCAGATGAAATAAGAGCAACCCTTGCTCCCTCTTTTGCCAGTTCAAGAGCGTATTCACATCGATCTTTTTCAAAGGTTAATTTTGAATCAATGCGAACCTGATCTGGGCGACGAATTGAATCCAAATAATCTAAATAAGGAGTATAACCGATCCAAGCTACGCACCTATTTAAAACTCGGCGTGAGTCAGAAGTAAGCATTTCCAATTCGCCAGGTCCACTGCCAATTAAATGCAATTCACCTTTATGAGGTGCAAAAGGAGTTGATACCTCCACCAATGCAATTGTTACAGCCCCACACTCATCTTCCTGGGAATAATAGATTTGTTTTTCTTGTATTAATCTTCCACCGCATGCTCCTAACAAAATTGCTGCTGCTTCAGCGACTGAGGCAGTTCCCATTTCATTCAACACAACATTTGAGGGATTAGGAACATTTACTGTTGAAAGTTCAATGGCACTAAAGAAATAAATTGGCCACTCATTTTTTTTTGACAAATTCAATAATCCCATTTCATCATTTTTTTTATCGACAGTTGCTAATCCAGAAATTGCAAGAAGTGATAAGCCGTTTTGATTCAATGACTCAAGAATTGCTCTTTGAATTAGCTTTTCATCTGTATTTCTTTCACAACCAATTCCAATAATTATTGATGGGGGATGCCATGCACATATATTGGAATTTGCTTGACCTATATATAAGTTGATATCTTCAAAAGAGATTGGGTCGTTTTTCTCTAAAAAAGAAAAATTTGAACAACCTTTTAATTTCTGCCACAATTTTGACCCTTTTGATTGAAAAACAATATTTTTTTGCTCTTTAGACTGGCTAATCATTAATTTTCGCCAATCGACATCTGCCCCTCCTCTTTTCCAACCCCATCCTTCACCAAAACAATCCAAAGGTATTCTTCTTTCAGTAAATGAATCTGAAGTACAAATCACTTCTGCCTCTAAAGCAGCTGCCAACTCGTTAGCAAATGAGTCTCCTCCTTGCTTATGACCTCCTAAAAGAGTAATAATATTTTTAGCTTTTGAATCAATAACAAAGACCGCTGGATCATTTTCTTTAGATCTAACAAAAGGAGATATGAGTCTAACTACAGCTCCGATTGCACCTATGAAAATTATTTTATTACTTTTCTGCCAATGATTTTTTAAAAAATCAAATGGCAAGGATTCAACTAAACCTTCAATTTGTTGATCTAAGGATAGAGTTGAACTATTAGATATAAAAATTTGATCTACATGTTTGCTTGCCTTTAATCTCTCAAGCAAAGGCAGAGAACTTAAAGAAAATCCAAAGGCAATTCTTTTTGAGGTTTTAACTGATATTTTCGCCAGAACAGGAGTTAAAAATAACGTTATTTCATATTAGGAAAACACTTAGAGAAAGCTTTATTAAAAACAAAAAATCTTTAAATCGGCATTCAATAAAATTCACCTAAGTCCACAACCAGCATTAAATAATTAAATTTAAAAGTATTTTTACCTACATAAAAAATCCGATCAAATCCAAGAAGCATTACAATAACTATTATTTTACTCAATAGATATTTATAATTACCATAGCCGAATATCTCATTTAAAAATTTTTCTAACTTCTTTTTAAACCTATAGACTTTCTTAACTAGGAAAATATTTGGTTTTCAAGAAGACATAGAAAAAGTGTAGAACATTTGTTACATGCAGCCGTAGTAAGTGAGAGTCTACTTTATGCTTATGGGATAACACACAACCTAGGGATTCAAGTAACTTCAAAGGTAGGTCTTGAATTCCTAAAATCTTTCAACAGGTAATACCGCTTAGTAAGTAGTATTACCTACCAAAGATTTAACCCTAATTTTTAAAAATTAGGCCCCCCAAACCTCGATCACATTCCTGAAGGAATCACTCGATGACCATTAGCCCACCAGAAAGAGAACAAAAAAAAGAACCAGTTCTCGATAGACCTATCGAAACTGATGCTATCCCAGTAGATTTTTCCAAGCTTGACAAGCCTGGTTTTTGGTCTAAGACCCTTTCAAAGGGTCCAAAAACTACAACTTGGATATGGAATCTTCATGCAGATGCGCATGATTTTGATACTCATGTCGGAGATCTACAAGAAACCAGCAGAAAAGTATTTTCTGCTCACTTTGGCCATCTAGCAGTCATCTTTATTTGGATGAGTGCAGCTTTCTTCCATGGAGCTCGCTTTTCTAATTATTCTGGATGGCTTGCAGACCCAACTCATGTCAAACCAGGAGCTCAAGTGGTTTGGCCAATAGTCGGTCAAGAAATGTTAAACGCCGATTTAGGCGGAAATTACCACGGCATCCAGATCACGTCAGGAATTTTTCAGATGTGGAGAGGCTGGGGCATCACCAATGAAACAGAGCTAATGGCTTTGGCTATTGGTGCACTTCTAATGGCTGCAATCATGTTGCATGGTGGTATATATCACTATCACAAAGCCGCACCCAAGCTCGATTGGTTCAGAAATCTTGAATCTATGCTCAATCACCACATAGCTGGACTTGTGGGATTAGGTTCAATTGCCTGGGCTGGGCATTGCATTCACATTGGAGCACCTACTGCAGCACTTATGGATGCTATTGACGCGGGAAAGCCACTAATTATTGATGGCATTCCAATAGCTTCAGTTGCAGATATGCCTCTACCTCACGAGCTTTGTAATCCAGCAATAGCTAGTCAGATATTTCCTGGACTTGCTGGAAGAACAGTAGAAAATTTCTTTACAACCAATTGGTGGGCATTTAGTGATTTTCTTACTTTTAAAGGTGGCCTGAATCCTGTCACAGGAAGTTTGTGGATGACAGATATTTCACATCATCATTTAGCTTTTGGAGTTTTAGCTGTATTTGGTGGGCATTTATATAGAACTATGTTTGGAATAGGGCATAGCCTAAAAGAAATACTTGATAATCATGCTGGAGATCCTATTCTTTTCCCTGCTCCAAATGGACATAAGGGAATATATGAATTTTTAGCCAATAGTTGGCACGCCCAGCTAGGACTAAACCTTGCGATGATTGGCTCTTTAAGCATCATCATTTCTCATCACATGTATGCGATGCCTCCATATCCATACTTGTCTATCGATTATCCAACTGTTCTGGGTCTATTTACACATCACATGTGGATTGGTGGATTGTTCATTGTTGGTGCAGCAGCACATTCTGGTATTGCAATGATTAGAGATTATGACCCAGCTGTTCATATTGATAACGTCCTTGACCGAATCTTGAAAGCAAGAGATGCATTGATAAGTCATCTAAACTGGGCTTGCATGTTCTTAGGCTTCCATAGTTTTGGTCTTTATATTCATAACGATGTAATGCGTGCGTTAGGAAGACCTGCAGATATGTTTAGTGATACAGGAATACAACTTCAACCTGTTTTTGCTCAGTGGATACAAAACATTCATCATTCAGCAGCTGGTTCTACTACCCTTGCAGGAGCAAACGTAAATCTTCAAAGTGGCTTAGTTAGTGAGGTTTTCAATGGTTCTGTAAGTCAAGTTGGGGGGAAAATTGGAATCGCACCTATACCCCTTGGAACAGCTGATTTCATGATCCACCACATACATGCTTTTACAATTCATGTCACTCTGCTAATTCTCCTAAAAGGAGTTTTATTCGCAAGAAGTTCCAGACTAATACCAGACAAAGCAAATCTTGGATTTAGGTTCCCTTGTGATGGTCCTGGAAGGGGAGGTACATGCCAAGTGTCTTCATGGGATCATGTATTCCTTGGATTATTCTGGATGTACAACGGATTATCAGTAGTAATCTTCCACTTCTCATGGAAGATGCAAAGTGATGTATGGGGTCTAACAGGAGGTAACTTTGCTCAAAGCTCCATAACTATCAATGGATGGCTTAGAGATTTCCTATGGGCTCAGTCATCCCAGGTCTTAACAAGTTATGGTCAACCTATAAGTATGTACGGTTTGATGTTCTTAGGAGCTCATTTCGTTTGGGCCTTTAGTCTTATGTTCTTATTCAGTGGTCGTGGTTACTGGCAAGAGTTATTTGAGTCAATTATTTGGGCTCATAATAAACTTAAGTTGGCTCCAACTATCCAACCAAGAGCTTTATCTATTACTCAAGGTCGTGCAGTAGGAGCAGCTCATTTCCTTCTTGGAGGAATTGCTACAACTTGGGCCTTCTTCCACGCTCGCTTAATCGGTCTCGGCTGACCCTCTCTGATTTTTTATAAAATGGCAACTAAATTTCCATCTTTTAGTCAGGGTCTTGCTCAAGACCCAACAACCAGAAGAATCTGGTACGGCATAGCAACTGCTCATGACTTTGAAAGTCATGACGGTATGACAGAGGAGCAGTTATATCAAAAGCTCTTCTCTACCCACTTTGGTCACCTAGCAATAATTGGGCTTTGGGTTGCTGGAAATCTTTTTCACATTGCTTGGCAAGGAAACTTTGAGCAATGGGTACTCGATCCACTCCACACTCGTCCAATTGCTCATGCAATTTGGGATCCTCATTTTGGACAGGGGCTTACTGATGCTTTGACTCAGGCAGGAGCTACTTCTCCTGTAAACGTTGCTTATTCTGGCTTATACCATTGGTGGTACACAATTGGAATGAGAACTAATGAGCAACTTTTTCAAGGTGCGATATTTATAAACATTCTCGTTTGCTGGTTATTGTTTGCAGGATGGCTGCATCTTCAACCTAAATACAGGCCATCATTAGCTTGGTTTAAAAATGCTGAATCCCAACTAAACCATCACTTAGCTGTTCTATTTGGATTCAGCAGCATTGCTTGGACAGGACACTTAATTCATGTAGCCATACCTGAGTCAAGGGGTATACATGTTGGCTGGGATAACTGGTTAACTGTTATGCCTCATCCAGAAGGTTTAACTCCATTCTTCTCTGGGAATTGGGGCGCCTATGCACAAAATCCTGATTCTCTTGATGCGGTTTTTGGTACTTCTCAAGGTGCAGGAACAGCAATATTTACATTCTTAGGAGGACTTCATCCTCAAAGTGAATCACTTTGGCTAACCGATATCGCTCACCATCATTTAGCTATAGGAGTTGTATTCATAATTGCTGGTCACATGTATAGGACCAACTTTGGTATTGGCCACAGTCTAAAAGAAATTGTTGAAGCTCATAATACAAGTCACCCAAAAGATCCACACAGAGGCTATTTCGGAATAAAGCACAACGGTCTTTTCGAGACAGTTAACAACTCATTGCATTTTCAGCTCGGTCTTGCACTTGCTTCTCTAGGGGTTGCTTGCAGCTTAGTTGCTCAGCATATGGGTGCATTACCTTCATATGCATTTATCGCAAGGGATTACACTACTCAATCTGCTCTTTATACCCATCATCAATACATAGCAATGTTCTTGATGGTTGGAGCTTTCTCACACGGAGCTATTTTCTTTGTTAGAGATTATGATCCAGAGCTTAATAAAGACAATGTGCTAGCAAGAATCCTCAGCACTAAGGAAGCTTTAATTAGTCACTTAAGTTGGGTAACAATGCTTTTAGGCTTTCATACACTTGGAATTTATGTTCACAACGATGTGGTTGTAGCTTTTGGAACACCAGAAAAACAAATTCTTATTGAGCCTGTTTTTGCACAATTCGCTCAGGCTGCTAGTGGAAAAATGATGTATGGCTTTAATGCTTTGCTAGCAAATGCATCAAGTTCTGCATCCATAGCTGCAAATTCCATGCCAGGTAATCACTACTGGATGGACATGATCAATAGACCAGATGCACTTACCAATTTCTTACCTATTGGACCAGCAGATTTCTTAGTTCATCATGCTATTGCATTAGGACTACATACAACTGCTTTAATTCTTATTAAAGGTGCTCTTGACGCTAGAGGAACAAAACTAATTCCAGATAAAAAAGACTTAGGTTTTGCTTTCCCATGTGATGGTCCAGGTCGAGGAGGTACTTGTGATAGTTCTTCTTGGGATGCTACTTATTTGGCAATGTTCTGGGCTTTAAATACTATTGCTTGGATTACCTTCTATTGGCATTGGAAGCATTTAGCAATTTGGATGGGTAATACGGCTCAATTCAATGAGTCTGGTACCTATTTGATGGGTTGGTTTAGAGATTACTTATGGCTGAATAGCTCTCAATTAATTAACGGCTATAACCCATTTGGTGTAAACGCTTTATCCCCATGGGCTTGGATGTTCTTATTTGGTCATCTAATATGGGCAACAGGTTTTATGTTCCTCATCTCCTGGAGGGGGTATTGGCAAGAACTTATTGAAACTCTTGTTTGGGCTCATCAAAGAACTCCAATAGCTAATTTAGTGGGATGGAGGGATAAGCCTGTTGCCTTATCTATTGTTCAAGCTCGATTAGTTGGTTTAACTCATTTTACTGTTGGAAACTTTGTAACCTTCGGAGCATTTGTTATTGCCTCTACTTCAGGGAAGTTCGGTTAACTCTGTATAAAGAGCTTCAATAAAAAAACACTGTCTTTAAAGACAGTGTTTTTTTATTGGAAATAATATTTCTTAGATTATCCATTGATATTTGTCAGAAATAGATTCATTCATAAAGAATTACGCATACAATAAAATCCATCTACTTTAAAGTTTTTAAAAAATATCAGTCAATTGAAGTAAATAATTTAGAGAATTAAAAAACCCCTTAATTCAAGGGGTTTTTTAATTAAACGTCTTCTAGAAAAGATCTTAGGCTCCAAGTAAATGATATTCCTTAATCAATGGAAGAATAGTATCTAGATGCAAAGTACCAATTAGCAACCAAGCAAAAACGACACCTCCTGTACCACCCAACCAAAAACCATTAGTGAAATCACTCCATCCTGCTCTGGTGAATAAGTCAGAAGGAGGATTAGCTACTGTTGCATCAGGAGGTTGCACATTCGGAGACTTACCTGCAGCGTTGTAAAGAATAAAAAGAGCAGTCAATATTTGAATAGCCCCCACACCGCCAAGCAAACCTGCCGTCAAGGCAAAATCAGTATTCCTAAGAGGACCTGTCATAGAAAAAGGACCAAAAAGTAAATAACCAAAAATCGCACCTGTTTCGAGACCTCTAAAGTTTGGCGATAAGCCTTCTCTATAAACAGGAAGATTATTTATAACCATTTTTGTAAACCAACCACTGTTAACTGGGGTTTGGAGATTGCCAACAGTTGGGTCTGAGACTGTTTTCACAGCCCATTTTTGCATAAGTGTTTCTTGAGATTTAGTCATGGGCTAAAAGAATTGGTAGAAGATTAAGTTTTTGAAATTACTCAGTAGCAGTTATGTACCTACCAATCAAAACGATGAAAACAGCTGGACCCATTATTCCAACTAATGGAATCAGAATAGCGGGAAGCAAGCTTGAAGCTAGTTCACTAGTCATTACTTATTTCAATAAATCCATCTTTATTTTATAGAATTATGATCTAATCCAACCATATACAACACATTGATGACATAAAAGTTCAATCCATATATCTTCTTTAACGAAGATGCATTACTAAAAATTCTTTCTCATCATGAATCAAGTTTTTGCTGGTGGTTTAGCTCTAATTATTGCTTTAATCCTTTGGAGTTCAAAAAAACAATCCAAGGCATCAGCTTTTTTCAAATTTCACAAGGATTCTTTTTCTAAGGCACAGGTATCATCATCAGCTTTAGTAATCGAAAAGAGTTCAAAAAATCAACAATCAATAAAACTAACTAATAAAAATTCCAAGCCTTTTTCACATCAACCTTCACTTGATCCAATAGAAACAAAAAAACATTTAACTAAATTAATCTCAAGCAACCCAAGTGATCGTCTATTAGCCATCCAAATTGTTAGTAAATGGAACAACAAAAAAGCATTACCTTTTTTAAGAAGAGGATTGAAGGATTCTGACAGTAGGGTTGTTATTGCGTCTGCTGCTGGCATTTCATTTTATAAAGGAAAAAATATTGGTTTAAATAAAAAATCTCAAGCTCCTCGTCCTCCTCGAAACGTTTCTCTAATGCGATAAATTGGTCTATTTTGACTTTCATGATAAGTACGGATTTGAAGCTCTCCAAGCAATCCAAAACCAAATAGTTGAACTCCAGTCACTGCAAGAAGTAAAGCCAAAAAAAGTAAAGGTCTACTTCCTATATCTTCACCTAAAAGTTTAATGGTTAATAAGTAAAAACTGGTTAAGAAGCTCCCAATAATTGCAAGAATTCCACCAAAGCCAAAAACATACATCGGTCTCGTTAAAAATCTATTCATAAACCAAACAGTCAACAAGTCCATTAAGACTCTAAAAGTTCTATCTATTCCATACTTGCTAGATCCAAATTTACGGGCTCTATGATTTACTTTAACCTCCGTAATTCTAGCTCCTTCAATATTTGCTAGAACAGGCAAAAATCTATGCAATTCACCATATAATCTCATATCTATCAATACTTCTTTCCTATAAGCTTTTAAAGAACATCCATAATCATTAAGTCGAACTCCAGTAACTTTCCCAATCAATCGGTTAGCAATTTTTGATGGAAGCTTTCTACTGATAGCGGCATCTTGCCTTCGGTATCTCCATCCACTTACGAGATCAAATCCATCCCTAATCTTATTAACTAATAAAGGGATATCTGCAGGATCATTTTGCAAATCACCATCAAGTGTAACGACTATCTCTCCGGAAGAACTATCAAAGCCTGCTGCCATTGCAGCAGTCTGTCCATAGTTTTTACGTAGAAGAACTCCTACTAATTCTGGGATCTCAAAGCTTAGTTTTCTAATGACCTCTGCGCTGTTATCTGATGAACCATCATTAACTAAAACTAATTCAAAAGTTTCCTCCATAGGCTCTAAAACTTCTAGTAATTGATTCACCAAAAAGGGGAGGCTTTCTTCTTCGTTATAGATAGGAACAACTACTGATAGCGCGACATTAGAATTCATTCAAAACTCCTCATAGGGGTCAATAATCTTCTTTTGATTTTTCACTCTGATAACAAGAGATCACTCTTCCAGCAGATCTAAATTGAGATCTGTAAAAAGAAGCAATTTTGCCAAGGTTCGGGTGAAATAAACCGTCAATCTCTATTCCATTATGCCCATTACTTACCCCAGAACTATGAATATAAAAACCATTCTCAATATGCAATCCCACATGATTGCATTTTTCAGAAGAGCCAAAGAATAGTAAATCTCCAGGTATTAATTTCCCATCTAAAGATTGAATATCCAATGCAACAGTTTTACAGAATTTTTCCTGCTGATAAGCATCTCTTGGTATCCAAATTCCTGAACTTGCAAAAGCAGATTGAACCAAACCAGAGCAATCAAAATTGGGACCTATAGTTCCACCCCACAAATATTCATTACTCATTGTTTTCGCAAGCCTAGTCCAAGCCAAGATTTTTGGAATACTAGAAGTGATTTTCTCTTCACTCAGAAATTCAGCTTTCCAGGATTCTATTTTCGAAGCATTATGAGCTAATTCTGCAAATTTAAACCAACAAATATAATCATCTTCCAAAAGACGCACCTTAACTTTATCGATAATTTCCTTGTTTTCAAATTCCAAGTTCAAATAATCAAGCAATTGAAAAGTCCTACCAACACTTGCTTGCGTGACTAGTTCATCACAATCTTGACTTTTAAATCCATCTATATTTATTTGGAGTTTCCACAAACTTCCTAATACAAATGAAGCTTTAGTTAGCAAAACCTCTAAGGTCATATTGAATTCTTCTCGAGCGCTATGGCGTTCTACCGACAAGACCATGAGATGGCAAATTGCCTAAAAGGTCTCCTCGATAGATTTGAAAAAGAAGGTCGTCCAAGCCTTCAAAGAAATATTGCAATAACATGCATACGTTATGACAAACAAAGTCCATCTCCGTCTAGTGGTTATGGGACAGGGTGGAATTCAAACAAAGAGTTTTATCCAGCAAGTGTAGTAAAAATCGTTTATGCATTAGCAACCCAAGTATGGAAACAAAAAGACTTAATCATCGACTCCGAAGAACTTAGAAGAGCATTACATGAAATGATCGCAAACTCTAACAATGACGCCACAAGTTATATTTTAGATCTATTGACAGGTACAACAAGTGGTCCATCACTTAATGAGTCAAACTTTCAAGCATGGAAAATCCAAAGACAATTAATTAACCAATGGCTAAATGATCTTAAATGGCCTGAAATAGAAAATTGGAACTGCAGTCAAAAGACATGGAATGATGGGCCTTTTGGTAGGGAAAAGGATTTTTATGGAAAAAACAATGAAAACCGAAACAAGATGACAAGCGATGGAAGTGCGAGGATCTTTGAATCATTAATGACTCTTGAAATGCTCCCAAAATCAGAGAGCGAGCATTTAAAAAAAGTTTTTCAACGTTCACTCGATCCAGTTAATCGCAAGCAAGATTTAGAGAATCAAGTAGATGGTTTTTTAGGAGCAGGACTTCCTTTGGCGTCTAAGCTTTGGAGCAAAGCTGGACTAATGAGTGAAGTTCGCCATGATGTCGCATGGTGGCAAGCGCCTAATAAGAATCCAATGCTTACAGTTGTTTTTACAACTGGAAAAGCATTAGTCAAAGATCAATTTTTACTTCCTGCTATTAGCAGTGAATTAAACAAATTAGCTATTTAGCAATAATTAAGATTCCAGCGAATAAAATAGAACCCAAAAGGAATCCAACAGCCAAAAGCACTGCTATTATTGGTGTATTCAAGTAAACAGATATAGTTGCGAGTTGATTACCCTTTGCTTCAGACACCTTTAAAACTCATAGAAATCACGTTAATTAAAGCATCTAACTCTACCAAAAAACAAAAAAAGTTTATCTGATAAAACAATTTTTAAAAAACCTAAGAATTGTTTATTAATACAACAAAAATAGTTCAAATAAAATTTGATTTTGGTTTCTTATTTTCTAAAATTTTAAGATCTTTATTACTTTCACTTTCATTTATTAAAGTCTTTTGTTTATCAATGTTTTTATTTATTATTTTCTCATCTGTATTATTTAAATAATCATCTGATGAATTGATTTTATTTGATTGATCTAAATCTTTGATCTGAAGTTTTTGTTGGATTATTGAATCAGTAGAATCTATATCCTTTAATTTATTTATATCTAGACGCTTTTTTTGATCAAATTTCACAATATCATTAGTTCCAGAGTTATTAAATATATTAAAATTAAACCTACCTTTTGCAAAAGATACTGAAGTAAATACAAGTATTGAACATAGAAAAAAAGTCAAAAAAATATTCGATAATAAACTATTTATTGGAGACCAAAAGAATGTTACTTTAGCAGCTTCATTTGTATTTCCAAATCTATCAGCAGATGGATTTAAATCTAAAAATATATCTTGATTAATCCATCCTTTATTAGCTTTCCTATAGGGAGACTCACTTTTAGTGAAATCAAAAACCTCCTGGATTCTTTCTTTGAACACAGCTTAGATTTATCTAAAACTACAAGAAAGAAAACATAGCAGAAAGTCAGAATAAAAAAGTTGCTTTCGCATAGTTATTCGTGAAATTTAATTACCCAGCAATAAATACCATCGCAGAAACAAGTACCGCCGAAGCCAAAATCCCTAGAGAAGCTATTGTCACGATCTTCCCAGTATTTAAAGAGACTGAAACTGTTAAAAATTCAGTTCTTGAATCTCGTTTCTCTTGTGAATCAATTTGAGTTCGAGAATTAACTTTCTTCCTGACTTGAGCTTTCTTCTCTGCTAAAGCCTTCTTATCTGCTTGAGCTTTCTTCTCTGCTTGAGCTTTCTTCTCTGCTTGAGCTTTCTTCTCTGCTTGAGCTTTCTTCTCTGCTTGAGCTTTCCTCTCTGCTAAAGCTTTCTTCTCTGCTTGAGCTTTCTTATCTGCTAAAGCTTTCTTCTCTGCTTGAGCTTTCTTATCTGCTAAAGCTTTCTTCTCTGCTTGAGCTTTCTTATCTGCTAAAGCTTTCTTTTCTGCTAAAGCTTTCTTTTCTGCTAAAGCTTTCTTCTCTGCTAAAGCTTTCTTCTCTGCTAAAGCTTTCTTCTCTGCTTGAGCTTTCTTATCTGCTAAAGCTTTCTTCTCTGCTAAAGCTTTCTTTTCTGCTAAAGCTTTCTTTTCTGCTAAAGCTTTCTTCTCTGCTAAAGCTTTCTTCTCTGCTAAAGCCTTCTTATCTGCTAAAGCTTTCTTCTCTGCTAAAGCTTTCTTTTCTGCTAAAGCTTTCTTCTCTGCTAAAGCTTTCTTCTCTGCTAAAGCCTTCTTATCTGCTAAAGCTTTCTTCTCTGCTTGAGCTTTCTTCTCTGCTAAAGCTTTCTTATCTGCTAAAGCTTTCTTCTCTGCTTGAGCTTTCTTCTCTGCTAAAGCTTTCTTCTCTGCTAAAGCTTTCTTCTCTGCTAAAGCCTTCTTATCTGCTAAAGCTTTCTTCTCTGCTTGAGCTTTCTTCTCTGCTAAAGCTTTCTTCTCTGCTTGAGCTTTCTTCTCTACTTGAGCTTTCTTCTCTGCTAAAGCTTTCTTCTCTGCTTGAGCTGTTTTCGCTTGCACTTTAAATCCAAAAATTTGTCTTATTCAAGCATCTAAATCACAATGATTTAAAAAAAATTGGCTAGTTGAAACGAAGTAATGTAAATGAATTATTTGCTTTTTACCTCATATAGACCTTTTATCCTGATCAAAAAGAAGATTGATTCAATTAGAAGCTAAAGGAAGCAATGGCATAGGAGGGGAATGAATATTGACCTAAAAATAGCAACCTTGCTCCAAATCAGTAAATTATTAATTTAGAGCTAACAATAATTCATATAAATCTTTTAATTAAAAATAATCTTCGAAATAGCTTAATGATCAATATGGTTAGTAGTAGAATTAATATCATCATAAGGTCGTAGAAGATTTTGGAATCTAGTTATAAAAATAAAAGGAATAAAAAAATCACTGAAATCAAAACATTCCCAATCCCCGCCACTGTAGAAAAAAGGGAAAATAGTATTTCACTTTCCATTAATCAATCTAGCGAAGCTACTAAAGAACAAATCATTAATCAGGCCTTTAATTTTCATTCACAAGGTAATATTTCAGAAGCAGCTAAATATTATCAATATTTTATCGAAAAAGGATTTAATGATCACAGAGTTTTTTTTAATTATGGCAAGATATTAAAAGATCTTGGAAACTTAAAAGAAGCAGAAATCTCTACTCAAAAAGCCATTGATATTAATCCTAACTGTGAACATGCCCATTATAATCTTGGAATAATATTTATCGATCTTGGAAACTTAAAAGAAGCAGAAATCTCTACTCGTAGGGCTATTGAGATTAAACCAGATTTTTCTAATGCCCATTATAATCTCGGGATCATATTGACGAATCTTGGTAAATTACAAGATGCAGAATTTTCATACCGTAAAGCGATTGCAATTAATCCTAATTTCGCTAATGCTCATTTCAACTTGAGTAACACATTGACAAAGATTGGGAAATCAAAAGAAGCAGAAGTATCAATTCGCAAAGCAATTGAAATTAATCCTAGTTTCGCTGAGGCTCACTCAAATCTTGGACTCATATTGAAAGAAATTGGTAAATTAAAAGAAGCAGAATTAGCTACTCGCAAAGCTATTGAAATTAATCCTAATTATGCAGAAGCTCACTCAAATCTTGGACTCATATTGAAAGAAATTGGTAAATTAAAAGAAGCAGAATTAGCTACTCGCAAAGCTATTGAAATTAATCCTAATTATGCAGAAGCTCACTCAAATCTTGGACTCATATTGAAAGAAATTGGTAAATTAAAAGAAGCAGAAATTCATGCTCGTAAAGCCATTCAAATTGACCCTAAAATTGCAATAGCATATTCAAATCTGGGAATCATACTTAGAAGTCTTGGCAAACTAAAAGAAGCAGAAATTCATGCTCGTAAAGCCATTCAAATTGACCCTAAAATTGCAATGTCATATTCAAATCTTGGAATCATATTAAATGATCTTGGCGAATTAAAAGAAGCAGAATTATTGCATAGAAAAGCAATTGAAATTGAACCTGATTATGCAGATTCTTATTTCAATCTTTCATACTTAGAACTTCTAAAAGGAGAGTATAAATCTGGCCTAGAAAATTATGAGTTTAGATTAAAAAAGGAAGGGCCTGCATCTATACACGGAAATCCAATTATCAAAAGAATCGATAGTCAAGATTTACAAAAAGGAGAAAAACTCTTAGTGATTAGTGAGCAAGGTTTAGGCGATACACTTCAATATATGCGCTACATACCATATCTCAGAAATCAAGGTTTTGATATTTCTTTTTGTGCTCAAGAAAAACTACATTCATTAATACAGGCATCAGATATTGATCCAAATCCATTGACTCCAGAACAAGCGAAAACTATTTCTACAGGTCAATGGATACCACTATTGTCCTTACCTAAATATCTAAAAATAAATCCAGAAAATCCAATAGTGACTAAACCATATATATATTCGATAACTGAATTCAAGGAAAAGTGGAACAATATTCTTGCTAAAGAAAAAAAGCCGATTATTGGTATTAATTGGCAAGGAAATCCAAAAATGGAAACAACTTATCAAGGACGATCAATCCCTTTAGAAATATTCTCAATCCTCCTTAACCAAAATGACATAGCAATACTTTCTCTACAAAAAGGCTTTGGATCGGAGCAATTAGAAAATTGCTCATTCAGAAATAAGTTTGTTAAATGCCAACCTCAAATTGATTCAACATGGGATTTCCTTGAAAATGCTGCCATTATTGAGGCATGTGATTTAATTATTACTTGTGATACCTCAATTGCACATTTAGCTGGAGGCATGGGCAAAAAAGTTTGGTTACTATTAATAGATATACCTTTTTGGACTTGGGGACTTCAAAAAGAGAGTACATTTTGGTATCCATCCATGAGATTATTCCGACAAAAAGAACGACATAATTGGTATCCAGTGATGGAAAGAGTATCAAATGAAATACAAAAAGAAATAGGTTTAAAGATATGACTTCAAATTCTAAATACTTATCTAATATTCTCGCTCCAGTCTCTATAGGAGAACTAATAGATAAAATCACAATTCTAGAAATAAAAAAAACCCATATGACTGGTATAAAGCTCAAAAATGTCGATAAAGAACTGGAATTACTAAAATGTATTCTTGATGATAATAATCTAGAAATTAATATTGATTTAGTAAATCGTCTTAAAGCAATAAATAATAGTCTTTGGAAAATAGAAGATAAAATCAGGATCAAAGAAAGTAAGGAAGAATTCGACCAAGATTTTATTCAACTAGCGCGATCAGTATATAAAGAAAATGATATAAGGGCTTCTATAAAAAAAGAAATAAACCATACATACAATTCTGATCTAGTAGAAGAAAAATTATATAATGACTACTAACAATAAATAAAAATAATTTTAAAGTTAGTAGTAGAATTAAACCATTAAAAGATCTTCAAGGAGAAGATGGAAAAATCTAATAAAAAAGATCAAGAGAAAAAAATTATCACTAAGGTCACTACATTCAAAGTGCCATTGGCCTTCGAAGAAATGAGACAGAAAGTTGAAATCAAGACTTCATCTCAAAAATCCAAGGAAGATATAATTAATCAAGCAATACAATTTCATCTAAAGGGTAAAATTTCAGAAGCAGTAAAATCCTACAAATACTGCATTAATCAAGGTTTTAATGATCATAAGATTTTTTCTAATTATGGAGGAATTTTAAAAGATATTGGCAAACTAAAAGAAGCAGAATTATATACCCGTAAAGCAATTAAATTTAATCCTAATTATGCAATAGCACATACTAATCTTGGACTCATATTGAAAGAGATTGGTAAATTAAAAGAAGCAGAAGTATCAATTCGCAAAGCAATTGAAATTAATCCTAGTTTCGCTGAGGCCCACTCAAATCTAGGAATCGTCTTGACAGATCTAGGGAAGAGAAAAGAAGCAGAATTAGCTACTCGCAAAGCTATTAAAATTAATCCTAATTATGCAGAAGCTCACTCAAATCTAGGAATGATATTGAAAGCACTTGGCAAACTAAAAGAAGCAGAAATTCATGCTCGTAAAGCCATTCAAATTGACCCTAAAATTGCAATAGCATATTCAAATCTGGGAATCATACTTAGAAGTCTTGGCAAACTAAAAGAAGCAGAAATTCATGCTCGTAAAGCCATTCAAATTGACCCTAAAGTTGCAATGGCATATTCAAATCTTGGAATCATATTAAAAGATCTTGGCGAATTAAAAGAAGCAGAAATCTCCACTAGAAAAGCAATTGAAATAGAACCTAATTGCGCTAATTCTTATTTCAATCTTTCATACTTAGAACTTCTAAAAGGAGAATATAAATCTGGCCTAGAAAATTATGAGTTTAGATTAAAAAAGGAAAATCCTCCACTTATACATGGAAATCCAATTATCAAAAGAATCGATAGTCAAGATTTACAAAAAGGAGAAAAACTCTTAGTGATTAGTGAGCAAGGTTTAGGCGATACACTTCAATATATGCGCTACATACCATATCTCAGAAATCAAGGTTTTGATATTTCTTTTTGTGCTCAAGAAAAACTACATTCATTAATACAGGCATCAGATATTGATCCAAATCCATTGACTCCAGAACAAGCGAAAACTATTTCTACAGGTCAATGGATACCACTATTGTCCTTACCTAAATATCTAAAAATAAATCCAGAAAATCCAATAGTGACTAAACCATATATATATTCGATAACTGAATTCAAGGAAAAGTGGAACAATATTCTTGCTAAAGAAAAAAAGCCGATTATTGGTATTAATTGGCAAGGAAATCCAAAAATGGAAACAACTTATCAAGGACGATCAATCCCTTTAGAAATATTCTCAATCCTCCTTAACCAAAATGACATAGCAATACTTTCTCTACAAAAAGGCTTTGGATCGGAGCAATTAGAAAATTGCTCATTCAGAAATAAGTTTGTTAAATGCCAACCTCAAATTGATTCAACATGGGATTTCCTTGAAAATGCTGCCATTATTGAGGCATGTGATTTAATTATTACTTGTGATACCTCAATTGCACATTTAGCTGGAGGCATGGGCAAAAAAGTTTGGTTACTATTAATAGATATACCTTTTTGGACTTGGGGACTTCAAAAAGAGAGTACATTTTGGTATCCATCCATGAGATTATTCCGACAAAAAGAACGACATAATTGGTATCCAGTGATGGAAAGAGTATCAAATGAAATACAAAAAGAAATAGGTTAAAGATGTGATCTCATATTAAATCCTGCCAAATGAGAAAATTTATATAGAAATATTCTCCTTATAGAAATTTCTGCAGTTTGATGAAATTAAACTGCTGATAAGTAAGCCTTAACTTTTATTAATCAGGTGGGTTGACGTTAATTTCGATCTTCTTTAATTGCTAAAAATTATATTGATATAATAATTCCGATTAGAAAAAAACGAACCGGGTTGAAAATAGTTGCTGCGGGGAAAGTGGATAAATATCCTATCAAAATTTCCATAAGTAATAGAGATCTTCAGGAAGATCGAATAGCAAGTTTTAAACTGTAGCTCTTTCATAAACCAAGAATTACAACTAACTAATCTATAAAGGAAAGCTAATCTAAAGAAAAATTGCTAATCTACTTAAAAGCTGATATTTTTAGATTTTTTTGGAATCGAATAATACAGATCTAGGAAAAAAGAAAGTCGCTAAAGTTAAAACATTCTCCGTTCCATTTGCTTTAGAAGAAAAAAAAGAAAATATTTCTGTCTCCACTCATTCTTCTTCTACGCCTTCTAGAGAAAAACTAATTAATCAAGCAATTCAGTTTCATCTAAAAGGTGATGTTTCAAAAGCATCACAATATTATCAACAGTTAATTAATCAAGGATGCAATGACCACAGGATTTTTTCTAATTATGGAGTAATTTTAAAAGGGATTGGTAAATTAAAAGAAGCAGAAGTATCAATTCGCAAAGCAATTGAAATTAATCCTAGTTTCGCTGAGGCCCACTCAAATCTAGGAATCGTCTTGACAGATCTAGGGAAGAGAAAAGAAGCAGAATTAGCTACTCGCAAAGCTATTAAAATTAATCCTAATTATGCAGAAGCTCACTCAAATCTAGGAATGATATTGAAAGCACTTGGCAAACTAAAAGAAGCAGAAATTCATGCTCGTAAAGCCATTCAAATTAACCCTAAAATTGCCATGGCATATTCAAATCTTGGAATCATACTGAAAGAGATTGGTAAATTAAAAGAAGCAGAATTAGCTACTCGCAAAGCAATAGAAATTAATCCTAATTACGCACATTCTCATTTAAATCTTGGAATCATATTAAAAGATCTTGGCAAACTAAAAGAGGCTGAGTCAGCACAACGCAAAGCAATAGAAATCAATCCTAATTACGCAGAAGCACATTCAAATCTGGGAAATATATTGAGACATCTTGGCAAATTAAAAGAAGCAGAAATCTCCACTAGAAAAGCAATTGAAATAGAACCTAATTGCGCTAATTCTTATTTCAATCTTTCATACTTAGAACTTCTAAAAGGAGAATATAAATCTGGCCTAGAAAATTATGAGTTTAGATTAAAAAAGGAAAATCCTCCACTTATACATGGAAATCCAATTATCAAAAGAATCGATAGTCAAGATTTACAAAAAGGAGAAAAACTCTTAGTGATTAGTGAGCAAGGTTTAGGCGATACACTTCAATATATGCGCTACATACCATATCTCAGAAATCAAGGTTTTGATATTTCTTTTTGTGCTCAAGAAAAACTACATTCATTAATACAGGCATCAGATATTGATCCAAATCCATTGACTCCAGAACAAGCGAAAACTATTTCTACAGGTCAATGGATACCACTATTGTCCTTACCTAAATATCTAAAAATAAATCCAGAAAATCCAATAGTGACTAAACCATATATATATTCGATAACTGAATTCAAGGAAAAGTGGAACAATATTCTTGCTAAAGAAAAAAAGCCGATTATTGGTATTAATTGGCAAGGAAATCCAAAAATGGAAACAACTTATCAAGGACGATCAATCCCTTTAGAAATATTCTCAATCCTCCTTAACCAAAATGACATAGCAATACTTTCTCTACAAAAAGGCTTTGGATCGGAGCAATTAGAAAATTGCTCATTCAGAAATAAGTTTGTTAAATGCCAACCTCAAATTGATTCAACATGGGATTTCCTTGAAAATGCTGCCATTATTGAGGCATGTGATTTAATTATTACTTGTGATACCTCAATTGCACATTTAGCTGGAGGCATGGGCAAAAAAGTTTGGTTACTATTAATAGATATACCTTTTTGGACTTGGGGACTTCAAAAAGAGAGTACATTTTGGTATCCATCCATGAGATTATTCCGACAAAAAGAACGACATAATTGGTATCCAGTGATGGAAAGAGTATCAAATGAAATACAAAAAGAAATAGGTTAAAGATGTGATCTCATATTAAATCCTGCCAAATGAGAAAATTTATATAGAAATATTCTCCTTATAGAAATTTCTGCAGTTTGATGAAATTAAACTGCTGATAAGTAAGCCTTAACTTTTATTAATCAGGTGGGTTGACGTTAATTTCGATCTTCTTTAATTGCTAAAAATTATATTGATATAATAATTCCGATTAGAAAAAAACGAACCGGGTTGAAAATAGTTGCTGCGGGGAAAGTGGATAAATATCCTATCAAAATTTCCATAAGTAATAGAGATCTTCAGGAAGATCGAATAGCAAGTTTTAAACTGTAGCTCTTTCATAAACCAAGAATTACAACTAACTAATCTATAAAGGAAAGCTAATCTAAAGAAAAATTGCTAATCTACTTAAAAGCTGATATTTTTAGATTTTTTTGGAATCGAATAATACAGATCTAGGAAAAAAGAAAGTCGCTAAAGTTAAAACATTCTCCGTTCCATTTGCTTTAGAAGAAAAAAAAGAAAATATTTCTGTCTCCACTCATTCTTCTTCTACGCCTTCTAGAGAAAAACTAATTAATCAAGCAATTCAGTTTCATCTAAAAGGTGATGTTTCAAAAGCATCACAATATTATCAACAGTTAATTAATCAAGGATGCAATGACCACAGGATTTTTTCTAATTATGGAGTAATTTTAAAAGGGATTGGTAAATTAAAAGAAGCAGAAGTATCAATTCGCAAAGCAATTGAAATTAATCCTAATTATGCTGATGCGCATTCAAACTTAGGAACACTATTACAAGAGCTTGGAAAATTAAAAGAAGCTGAATTAGCTACTCGCAAAGCTATTGAAATTAATCCTAGCTTCACAAATTCTCATTACAATCTTGGAACCATATTGAGAGATCTAAAAGAATTAGAAAAAGCAAAAGAATCTACTCGCAAAGCAATTGAACTGAATCCTAATTTCACTGAAGCGCATTTAAATCTTGGAAGCATTTTCAGAGATCTCGGTAACTTAAAAGAAGCTGAATTAGCTACCCGCAAAGCAATTGAAATCAATCCTAATTTTGCAATGGCATATTCAAATCTGGGAGGCATATTGAAAAATATTGGCAACTTAAAAGAAGCTGAATTAGCTACTCGCAAAGCAATTGAACTTAATCCGAATTACGCACAGGCTCATTTAAACCTTGGAAGCATATTGAAAGGTAATGGCAAATTATATGATGCCATTATTCACTACAAGAAAGCGACAGAATTGAACAATAAACTATCAACTGCCAAGTCTAGCTTAATTGAAACTAAAGGCCTTATATGCGACTGGAGTGATCAAGAAACTCAATCTATTTGGCTGGAGAAACTTGGGATTGAAGGTTCAGCTGTACATCCACTAGGTTTATTTTATCTCGAAGATAATCCATTAAAACAATTAAAAATAGCGAAGAAATTATATAAAGAAAGATACTATAAAAAATCAAAACCTATAGCTAATTTTAAGAATAAAAAAATTCATGTTGGTTATTTCTCCGCTGACTTTAGAGCTCACCCAATGATGTATCTAATGGGTTCTATGTTTAAGTTACACGATAAATCTAAATTCCAAATATACTTATACTCATTTGTCAAGAAAGAAGATAAGTATACTAAACTAGCTAGAGAGTCAGGATGTATATTTAGAGATATAAAAGAATTAAGTGATATTGAAGCAGTTGAATTAGCGAGAAGTGACCAATTAGATATAGCTATTGATCGAATGGGATATGTTAAGGGAAGCCGAATGAATATATTTTCTTATAGAGTAGCTCCTAGACAAATTCATTACCTAGCTTACCCTGGAACTCTTGGTGCTGATAATATTGATTATCTTATCGCTGATAAGATAATAATCCCAAAAGGATATGAGAAATTTTATAATGAAAAAATAATACGAATGCCAAGCTGCTATCAATGTAATGATGATAAAAAAGAAATATGTAAAGAACCTATTTCACGTAAAGAATTCAATCTTCCTGATGAAGGATTTATATTTACTTCTTTTTGTGCTAACAACAAAATCACTCCAAAAGAATTTGATATTTGGATAAGATTACTAAAAAAAATTAAAGGCAGTATTCTCTGGCTATACCAATCTAATCAATATTCTGCAAATAACTTAACTTATGAAGCAGAAAAAAGAAATGTCGATCCAAAAAGAATAGTTTTCGCCACAAGATTGCCATTAAACAAACATTTAGCGAGGCATCGTCTTGGAGATTTAGCACTCGATACTTTTAACTATAATGGACACACAACAACCTCTGATGCTTTATGGGCAGGATTACCAGTCCTAACAAAAATGGGAGAAAGTTTTGCCGCAAGAGTCTCTGCTAGCATACTTAATTCTTTGGGAATTTCCGAACTAATTACCAATACTGAAGAAGAATATGAAGAGAAGGCTTTATTTCTAGCTAGAAATCCTGATGAGCTTAAAAGATTGAAATCTAAGTTAGCCAAATTAAGAAAAACATCACCACTTTATAATTCAGAATTATTTACACGAGATCTAGAGGATAAATTCAAGGAATTAGTAGAAAAAAATAGTCATTAAAAAACAAATTTTATTAGTAAAAGAAAGCCACTTGTTAAATTTTCTTTAAAATTGATTTCCATAATCTAAGGAATTGATTACATCTAATAATAGGTATATTAGATCTTACTAAAAATAGTTTTAAAGATGAACACTTTTCTCATCTTATAAAACTATTTTAAATAAATTTTTGAGTAATTTATATTTATATATTCAATAATAAAATTTAATCAACCAATAACATTTTGAAAACCATATATTACATCATCTGAAACTTGAAGTCCAAACGGATAAATCTTTTTAAAAGTATTAAATAATCACGATTATCAGTTAATTAGCAAAAATTCATCCAACCAGTAATGATATATTTTGAACCTTGTTTTAGAATATCACCTCTGTGTGCATGAGTCCATTCAGCAGGCCAAATTAAAGTTAATCCTTTTCTCGGTTGTATTTCAAGGTCATAATGACTAAAAAATGTTGAACCTCCTTCTTCAACATCATTCAAATAAGTCATAAAAGCAAAAATACGATGAAGACTTTCTAAAGAAAATCTTTCCGTATGTATTTTCTTAAAATGTTGACCAACTTTATATCTTTGTAAATTAAAAGAACCAACTTCCACTTTTTCAGATATTTCCTCTAAAAAAGTCCAATCCTCTACATAATTTTTATAGCATTCAAACAGTTGATCAAAATATGCTTTAAAGGCCTCATTGCCTGGAAGCATAATCTCTTTAGGCTTAATGCTCATATCAACGCTATCTTTTGTCTCCAGATTTAAACCACTTCCTACTAAACCACTTTTTTGCTTTCTAATATTAAGTTCAAAGTAGGAGATAAGATCGTCACAAATAGAGATTGGTTCTATAGTCCAAGAGCCAATAAAGTTTGGATTTTTATTCCCTGAAGCTATTGCTACTTTCTTCATTTAATAAATTGTGATAGAGGACTTTTTAGGATTAAAACCAATGGAACCATTTGCCTCTCTTAGTTTCAGAATACCATCTGAATGATTACCTTTCTTTAAAAGTACTTGTCCCATTCCCTCTAAAGCATTTTCAAGATTTTCATCAATATCAATTGCCACCTTAAAGCATAAAAGAGCTTGATCTAAGTTACCAAGATTATTCAATATATTTCCCAGATTTAGATGAGCATCTGCCAAATTAGGATTCACTGCTATTGCTTTGCGAGTAGCTAATTCTGCTTCTTTTAATTTGCCAAGGCCTTTCAATATGCTTCCAAGATTTAAATACGCTTCTGTGAAATTAGGATTCAGTTCAATTGCTTTTCGATAAGACATTTCTGCGTCTTTTAATTTGCCAAGATCTTTCAATATAATTCCAAGATTATAATGAGAATTTGTAAAAACAGGATTCAGTTCAATTGCTTTTCGATATGAGTTTTCTGCGTCTTTTAATTTGCCAAGATCTTTCAATATGCTTCCAAGATTGGCATGTACCATTGCGTCATTAGGATTCAGTTCAATTGCTTTTCGATATGAGTTTTCTGCGTCTTTTAATTTGCTAAGATCTTTCAATATGCTTCCAAGATTGGCATGTACCATTGCATCATTAGGATTCAGTTCAATTGCTTTTCGAGTAAATAATTCTGCTTCTTGTGATTTGCCAAGATCTCTCAATATGTTTCCAAGATTGGAATAAGCATTTGCAAAATTAGGCTTCAATTCAATTGCTTTACGAGTCGATAATTCTGCTTCTTGTGACTTACCAAGATCTTTTAATATGCTTCCAAGATTTAAATATGCATCTGCTAAATCAGGATTCAATTCTATTGCTTTTCGAGTAAATATTTCTGCTTCTTGTAATTTGCCAATCCCTTTCAAAATTACTCCATAATTAGAAAAAACCCTGTGATCATTACATCCTTGATTTATTATCTGTTGATAGTATTGTGATGCTTTTGAAATATTTCCTCTTAGATGATACTGAATTGCTTGATTGATTATTTCTTCATTAGAAGGTTTGGAAGGAGTATTAGAATTAATAGTAAGATTTCCTTGATTTTCTTCTAAGGCAAATGGAACCGAGAATGTTTGAACTTTAGTGACTTTCTTTTTTCCTTGATCTTTATCACTAGATCCCATTATCTTCTAAGAACTTCTATCTCAGTAATTCTACTACCCACTATATTTCTATTTTAAACTCTTAGTAATATTATTTTGACGTAATTCATAGAGCTAGATGAAAGATTGCTTGGTTGGTAAAAAAACTGGTGTCCCAATCAACTACTTGCTTAAAGTCATCCCACTTAGTTATGTCCTTTACCCCATAGTCAAAGGTTTGTTTAAACTCTTCTATCGGAGCTTTATGAATTTTGAGTAAGTCCCATATTTACCAGCAAAACCAATATGGATTCTAGAAAAAGTTTCTAACTAAAACCAATGAATCAGACACCAAATAACCATAAAAATAAAAGCAAAAGCAAAAGCAACAAATCTCAGACATAAATGACTAACGATTGAGAACGAATATTGGACTTTGTGACCCGTTGAGATACCAATGAATACTCTTTGTAAGCCTTTGTCATTTCTGGATTATTCACTGCATATGTCATATATGACACTGACATTGATAATTGCACCGTTGAGATTTATTCCTAACATGCTCACCTTCAAGAATAAGTCTCAAGCAAGCAAATAGTTCTTATAGATCTCGTAAATTATTGATTTTAACTATCTAAAATAGTCTAAACTATATATTGAAACGCGTTCAAGAGAAGAAAGAATCTGTGAGAGAACAAGAAGGAAAGAAAAAAATTACCGAAGCAAAAACATATCCAGTTCCATTTGCCTTAGAAGAAAATCAAGGAAATCTTACTATTAATTCTAATACTCCTTCCAAACCTTCTAATGAAGAAATAATCAATCAAGCATTTCATTTGCATTCACAAGGAAATATTTCAGCAGCAGCAAAATACTATCAACAGGTGATAAATCAAGGATGTAATGATCACAGGGTTTTTTCTAATTATGGTGCAATTTTGAAAGGGATTGGCAAATTACAAGAAGCAGAATTATCGACTCGTAAAGCAATTGAACTGAATACTAGCGACGCAATGGCACATGCCAATCTTGGAAGCATATTAAAAGATATTGGTAAGTCACAAGAAGCAGAATTATCGACTCGTAAAGCAATTGAACTAAATCCTAATAACGCAATGGCACATGCCAATCTTGGAAGCATATTGAGAGATCTTGGCAAATTAAAAGAAGCAGAATTATCGACTCGTAAAGCAATTGAACTAAATCCTAATGACGCAATGGCACATGCCAATCTTGGAAGCATATTGAAAGATCTTGGCAAATCAAAAGAAGCAGAATTGTCGACTCGCAAAGCAATTGAATTAAATCCTAATTTCGCAGATGCTCATTCCAATCTTGGAAACATATTGAGAGATCTTGGCAAATCACAAGAAGCAGAATTATCGACTCGTAAAGCAATTGAATTAAATCCTAATTTCGCAGACGCATATTCCAACCTTGGAAGCATATTGAGAGATCTTGGCAAATTAAAAGAAGCAGAAAACTCATATCGAAAAGCTATTGAAATTAATCCTAATTTCGCAATAGCACATTCGAATTTAGGGAGTATATTGAAAGATCTTGGCAAATTAAAAGAAGCAGAATTTTATCTACGCAAAGCAATTGAACTCAAACCTGATTTTGCAGGTGCTGCTTGGAACTTATATGGATTAGCAAACACTATTGAGGAAGCAGAAGAAAGGATTAATCAATGCTTGAAAATAGATGAAAATTATTTAGACGCAAAACTCAATCTAAGTGCTCTGAAATTACATCAAGGTGATCAATCATTATTTGATAATCTAATGAAATCAAGCAATAAAGATCATTCTATAACCCGCTCAATCAAATGGGTTTCTACTTTACCAAAGTTACCTGAATTGGTTTTTCATAGATGGGCATTATTTGACAGTATGGTTAACAAAAGTAAAAAAGATCGCCCTTTCTATGAGTTTGGTGTGTGGCGAGGTGAATCCTTTAAGTATCTCATTAATACTTTCAAAAAAGGTTTTGGATTTGATACTTTTGAAGGATTACCAGAAGATTGGCATGACGTGAGGCAAGGTAACTATTCAGCAGACGGACTCATTCCTAAAATTGATGGTGGAACATTTATAGCAGGTAAATTTGAAGAAACACTTCCAACTTTTTATTCCAAACCTAGACCGATGGCATCAATTATTAACTTTGATGCGGACCTTTATTCTTCTACTCTCTGTGCCTTGAATTATTCAAAACCTGTAATAGATAAGGATACTATTTTAATATTTGATGAGTTTATTGTAAATAAAAGTTGGGAGGAAGATGAATATAAAGCACTCAATGAATTTTGCTCTAATAATAATTTAACTTATGAAGTGTTAGCAGTTTCTTATTTTACAATGCAAGTCGCAGTAAAATTAATAGGAGTTTAACAAAAAGACAAGACACAAATGGACTTAAAGAAATAGGAAAGTTTAAATAAAAATATCAAAATACCCTCTTATAATGTAAAAATTGGTCTAAGGAAACAGGACGGATTCCAAAAGATTTCAAACGCAAAGAAAAACTAGAACTTCTTGGGCAGAAGACGCTTAAAGATGCAGTGGAACTAACAATTCCTTCTTTAACAGCAGCAGCAAAATCCTCTTCAGTTAATAAAGAAGTCGATTTAAACAAAATAAAATTTCTCTTCAAGGAGATAAATCAGGTATCCCAATAAATATCAAAGAGGTAGGAATTAATCCGTCTAGGCAACTTCTATTGGAAATGCGTATCAGACAAGTAAGGTGAATTGAGATACGCCCATACTCACTTATTTTTCATCTTGTTCTCATTTAGAGACGAAAGGATGAAAAGACGAATCCTTTACTTCCATCAAATCTATTTTAGTTTTGATTTCTTTCTAGAATCCGATCATATTACAGTGAGCAAGTTTTTTGAAAATATTATTGGTATTTTTAAAAGAATTATTTTCATTATAATAAGGCATGATATGCCAAAATAATTTATAATCAAGGGACCATAAGAGTTCAATCAAATCTTGCGATTTGTTTTTATAAAGTAAATCATTCTCTACATGTAAAATTGGGTTAGTTCTTTTTATTAAATCAACTCCCCCTTTAATAACATTAACTTCCGTCCCCTCAGCATCTGTTTTCAATAATTTCAATCTATTTAAATCTGCAAATTTATTATCCAAAGTATTAATATTTACCTCATAAAAACATTTGCATCTCTTAAATTCTCTTCGTAATATTTTTTGTTTTTAATAAAAGACATTGATGCAAAGTTTTGCTCTACATTAAAATCATAATTTATATTATATAATTTTTCATCTATTTCATCTGTTAAAGCACATTGAAAGCAAAAACAATTTGTTATTGAATTAATAGAAATATTTGCACAAAGATTTTGGAAAACCACATTCTGTGGTTCAAACGCATAAATCCTACCTTGATTAACAATTTTAGAAAGAGGAACAGTAAGACTTCAAATATTTGAACCAACTTCAATTATTAAATCATTAGGTATAAGAATTTGTTTTAATAGATCAATTTCTCCAAGCGACCATTCCCCATATTCTTTGATGCTTTTCCCAACAAATTCATCATTCTTGTTATTAACCATCCAACCATCTCTCATTTTAATTAGTTCGTTGAAACCTCCAAGAGAAATGAACTCTTTATTTTCTATATCCAAGAATCTTGTTAGGGAGTTTGCTAAGTAGTAGAAAATCTATATCTTCCAGATCTTCTTTGGGTATATATTTTCTAGTTTTCATAAAAATCAAAGTCCAAAAAAACATTAATTCAAATAGTTTCTCTGGTTCCAGGAAAATATACCAACAAGAGATTCTTTAAAACTGGTTGCAGCAAATAAATGGATCTCAAGGAATTACTAACTAATACTTAAGACAACTGATACCATCCAACACAAGATTGTTTCTCACCCAACAAAAAACTGAACTGTATGAAACAGTATGGAAACGCCTGAATTAATCAACTTCGTTTTATCTAGTCACCGAAAGCATTTGAGTCCTTATGAAGCATCCTGAACCAAATTAGAAACGGAGAGGGAGGGATTCGAACCCTCGACAGAAGTTACCTCCTGTAACTCCTTAGCAGGGAGCCGCTTTCAACCACTCAGCCACCTCTCCATTCCAATTACCTTATCAAGTCAACGCTCAAAAAAATTAGATTGTTCTCCTCTACAAATTTTAAGTGACAATTCTAGGAAGTCGATTTCTGAAACTACAAAGAACTTCCCAAGGAATTGATCCAGACAAATCAGACCAATGTTGAGGAGAAAGAAAAACTTCACCATCAGTTCCAAGAAGTGTTAAAACCTGACCTGTTTTAATATCTGGTTTATCAGTTATATCAAAAACCATTTGATCCATTGCAATTGAACCGACTTGAGGAACTAAAACCCCATCTATCGAGGCTGATATTTTCCCAGAAAGAGTCCTGCTTACACCATCTGCATAACCAATAGCAGCTACTGCAAGCTTACTCTTTCTTTGAGTTTTAAAAAAATGTCCATACCCCACTCCAACCCCTTTTTCCACGTCTCTAACCAAAGTGACTCTCGCCTTGATTTTCAACGCTGGGTTAAGGTTCAAAGCAGACTCAAAATCATTTATTGGAAAGTAACCGTACAAGCTAAGTCCTACCCGGACCATATCAAAATGAAGACGACTATCAGATAGTGTTCCCGCAGAATTTGCTAGGTGTCTACATAGAAACTCTTTTCTTTTGCCTAAATTCTTTAAAACCTCTTCAAATTTATTCAACTGAATTCGAGTAAAGCTTATTGAAGTATTGTTTTCTAGATCTTTATCAGCAATTGCCAAATGACTATATATACCTTTTAAAGATAAGTTTTCTAAACAATCAATCCTAGAAATCAATTCTTCCACTTCATTGCAGTCACAGCCAAGTCTTGTCATACCTGTGTCAACTTTTAAATGAATATCAAATTTTTTTTTATTATTTTCAGCAATATTATTGCAAATTAGTGCCTCACGAATTGAACTAATCGTAGGAATAAGGTTCCAGCAAAAGGAGGAATAAAGTTCTTCTGCATTTATAAGATTTCCAAGAATTAATATCTGACACTTCAAACCAGCATTTCTTAATTGGATCCCCTCTTCTAAAGTTGCCACTCCAAGGCTATCAGCTCCTCCAAACAAAGCAGCCTTTGCAACAGTCTCTGCCCCATGTCCATATCCATCAGCTTTTACAACTGCCATTAATAAGCAATCTTTGCCAATAAAATTTTTCAAGACTCTTGAATTATTTTCTATTGCTTTCGAATCAACCTCAACCCATGCACGACTTCGAGGATCAGGGCTCATTACATTTTCAGTTGTCCCATCAAAAGGGAAAATTTTTTGACTTCTTTTGATCTTTGACATATTCAACATGCAATCAATGTAATAAGGGAAACTGCAACAAGTTCGTAATACCACTAGCATGCCGCTTAAATAGCTTGCTTGCATGGGTCAAGTTCTTGTTTTGAATGCGTCCTATGAGCCATTGAACATCACTTCATGGCGACGCGCGACTGTTTTAATGCTTAAAGGTAAGGCTGAAAGTCTTGAAGAAGACTCTGAACACAATATTAGACAAGATTTTAAAGCTCCTACTGTAATAAGATTAAGACAATTTATTAGAGTTCCATATAGAGATATTCCTCTTTCTAGAAAAAATATATTTCAAAGAGATGATAACTGCTGTCAATATTGTGGCCAGAAAAATAAAAAACTTTCTATTGATCATGTCTTACCTCGAAGTAGAGGTGGAATGGACAATTGGGAGAATGTGATTACGGCTTGTCTTCAATGCAACGTAATGAAAGGTAATCGAACTCCCGAAGAGGCAAAGATGCCATTAAAAACAAAACCTTATAAACCATTAAATAATATGAGTTTTGAAACTACAAAACAAATTCATTCTGGTCGCCATAAGGAATGGAGTAAATATGTAATTGGATGGGCAGCTTAGTTTCTTTTACTCTTCAGTTTGATTACTTAGCTCTTCCATTTGTCTTTTTTGTTCTTCTGCAACACATGCTCCAATAACATCTTCCAATTGTCCTGCTAAAACTTGTTCAAGGGGAAAATTAATTCCCAATCTGTGATCCGTAGTTCGATTATCTTTGTAGTTATAAGTCCTTATTTTTTCACTTCTGTCTCCTGTCCCAACTTGAGACAATCGAGCAGATCTTTCTTTTGCATTGGCCTCAGCTATTTCTAATTCTAATAATTTAGCTCTTAAAATCTCCATAGCTCTTTCTCTATTTTGTAATTGAGAGCGTTCCTGCGTACAAAAAACTCTTATACCAGAGGGCTTATGAAATAAATCAATAGCAGTTTCTACTTTATTTACATTTTGCCCACCAGCCCCACCTGACCTTGCTGTACTAATTTCTAGATCTGTAGATTCTATTTTTACCTCAACTGGATCAGCTTCTGGCATAACAGCAACAGTTGCCGTAGAGGTATGAACACGCCCTTGAGATTCAGTGGAAGGAACTCTTTGGACTCTATGCACTCCTGCTTCAAATTTTAATTGACTATAAACAGACTCACCTTTAACTGAGATAATCATTTCTCGAAAACCACCCATATCAGCTTCTGTTGAACTAATAGGTTTTACATTCCAACCCAATTTTTGTCCATATCTCTCATACATTCTTGCTAAGTCACCAGCCCATAAACAAGCTTCATTTCCTCCTGCTCCAGCTCTTATTTCGAGCATCACACTTCGTTCATCTCTAGGATCTCTGGGTAAAAGAGCTAAAGTCAATTTTTGAATTAATTCATTTTTTGAAAGTTCAAGATTTTGGAGCTCTTCTCTAGCTAAAAGTTCCATTTCTTTATCATCTCTGCTATCTTTCACTAAACTTTTAGCTTCTAAGCATTCTCTTTCTATTCTTTTGAGTTTTATATAATCATTAACCAAAGGTTCCAATCGAGACCTCTCTCTAGCAATTTTCTCTAACTGTTTAGGATCTGATGCAACATCAGGATCTGCAAGTTGCAACTCTAAATTTTGAAAACTACTTTTAGCTGTTTCTAAACGTTTTATTAGGGTTGAAGAATCCATTCTCTGTATGCCCTACTTAAATCTTGTAATCAACGGCTATCAACTTTCTTTTTTTTCTTTTGAGGATTTGTCCTTTTCATCGTTTGAGTCTGATGCAGCCATACCGTATTTCCTCATGAATCTATCTACTCTTCCTTCCGTATCTAAAATCTTCTGGGTCCCTGTGAAGAAAGGATGATTTCCACTCCATACATCAACCTGTATTTCCGGCTGTGTTGAACCTGTTGTCATCACAACTTCACCGTTACAAATAACTTTTGCTTCTGGATACCAAGTTGGATGTATATCAGATTTAGGCATGAGATAAAAAAGGAAAGATAGAAATTGAAAGAGTAAACTTATCTCTTTGAGAATTGTGGAGCTTTACGAGCTTTTTTGAGACCATATTTGCGTCTCTCTTTTGCTCTAGGATCACGACTTAGATGTCCTTCTACTTTAAGAGGCTTACGGTTATCTAGAGATAAGTCACATAAAGCTCTGGCAGCACCCTGCTTAATGGCATCAGACTGACCAGTCAAACCGCCACCATATACATTAACTAAAACATCATAAGATTCACTCAAGCCTAAAGTTTTTAAGGGAGCTTTAACAGCTGAAATATATGCTGGATTGAAATTCAAATAATGGTCACCAGGCCGACCATTGATAACTATTTCACCTTTTCCAGGGGTTAACCTTACTCTCGCAACTGATGTCTTACGTCTACCGGTTCCCCAGTAAACTACTTTGTTTGTGGAACTGGTCATTTCGAAACAGATTCAGGATTTAGAGTGAGAATTTTTGGTTCTTGGGCTGAATGAGGGTGTTCAGAGCCTTTATAAACTTTGAGTTTAGTAAATAATTGCCTCCCTAGCCTTGTGTGAGGCAGCATTCCTTTTATTGCCTTTTCAACAATTCTTTCTGGAATTCTTGACTGAAGAGCCCTAAAGTTTTCAACTTTCAATCCTCCAGGACGTCCAGAGTGTCTGCGATAAAGTTTTTGATCAGATTTTCTGCCAGTTACTTTAATCTTTTCTGCATTTACGACAATAACAAAATCACCTGTATCTAAGTGTGGAGTAAAATTCGGTTTTGTCTTACCTCTAAGCACACTAGCAACTTCAGTTGCTAATCGACCTAGAGTCTGATTCTCTGCATCTACCAGAAACCACTGGCGATCTATGGAATCAGGAGATGGAACGGATGTCTTGTTCATTTTTCCTGAACGCCTTTAACACTGAATGAACATTATCGTTTTGATAATGCTTTTTAAGGAAGTTATCAAGTCAAATAATTGATCTGATTCTTCAGAAAAACAATTCTACACTTTCATGGCTAAAAACAGGCCTTTTTGTTGGCATAAAAATTAAATTACTGATTTAACAAAATTCCAATTTTTTATTTACTAATAATTAATATCTTGAATCTTTTGAAGAATCATATATTGGGAGAGAGAAATGAGGAAAGGTGTCAAAACTTTTTTCTTTTGAAAAGATTTTGTTCTCATAACCAACTCGAATCAAACACAAACCATGAGGTGGAGCAGCCTCCTTAACCTCAGAGCGCAAACCTCTTCTCCACCTGTATTTAAATTTTTCAAAAGAAAGTCGTTTTTCTCCTACAGCAACTAATTGTCCCATCAAGAGTCTGACCATTCCATATAGAAAGCCACTCGCTTGTATTTCAACCGATACTATGTCCCCATCACGACAAACAGAAACATCTTGCACTGTGGTAAATGAATTAGCCCTATTACTTCCTGCTTTTTGAAACGCTGAAAAATCATGTAAACCTAATAAATCATTCAATGCATGATTCATGAGATTTTCATCTAATCTAAATCTATATTTAAACCAACTGAAATTTTGAAGAAAAAGATTTGGAGAGGATCCGTTGAAGATAGTGTATCTATACCTTCTATATTTTGCTGAATAGCAGGCGTGCCAATCATCAGGCACGCTTGCTGCTTCAAGAACTTTTATTGATGATGGAAGCCTTCCATTCAGTGCTGACGGCCATTTATGAATAGGGATTGGACCAGCAGAATCAAAATGAACAACTTGTCCAGAAGCATGAACACCTGAATCTGTTCTGCCTGCAGCTATTACTTTGACTGGTCTTATGGGATCAAGTTCTTCAACTTTCTTTTCTATGGTTCCTTGAACAGTTACTGAATCTTTTTGATTTTGCCAACCTCTGAAACCTGAACCATTGTATTGAATAACAAGAGCTATTCTATTAGTCAAATTAGTGAACAAATAAGAAAAATCTTAATTAATCTTGAAAAGAATTATGCTCTATACAAGCTCAACGATAGCCATTTCAGAATTATCACCCCTCCTTGGAGTTGTTCTTACAATTCTTGTGTACCCACCTTGACGATCACCATAACGCTCTTGAGCCTTCTCAAAAAGTGCATGAACCAATTGCTTATCGTATACATAACCAATAGCCCTTCTTCTTGAAGAAAGACTTCCATCTTTTGCCAAGGTAATCATTCTTTCAGTTTCATCTCTCAAAGCTTTTGCTCTTGCTTTAGTTGTTGTAACTCTACCTTCACGAATTAGTTGAGTTGTTAATCCTCTTAGCAGTGCCTTCCTTTGATCAGCAGGACGACTCAATTGTGGAATTCGACGTTGATGGCGCATTTGCTTAGCTTTTAAACGTAGTAGTAATAAAACTGAAAGTCATGCAGAAGTTCTACTTTGCGGAATAGAAATTCCAATTCTCTCTAGAGCTTCAATAACTTCATCAGCAGATTTAGAACCGAAGTTCTTAATTTCCAACAAATCCTCATAACTGAAACCCATCAAATCTGAAACAGAGTTAACTTGGGCACGTTTTAGGCAGTTGTAAGCTCGTACAGATAAGTTTAACTCTTCGAGGGGTATTTGAGCCTCAGCAGCAGGTTCTGGCTCTTCAGGTATCTCTTCTACCATTGATACAGTTGCAAGAGGCTGGAAAAGTTCGATTAATTGATTTGCAGCTTCTGCCAATGCATCGTCAGGGGAAGTCGATCCATCAGTAACTAGCTCCATTTTCAATCTTTCTCTACTAGAACCTCCCTCAGCCACAGCAGTTTCATCAATAGTAAAATTGACTCTATTTATTGGCATAAAGACAGCATCAATTTGAAGCAAATCAATGGCGCTTGTTTCTTCATTTCTTCTGTCAACGGGTCGATATCCAACACCTCTTTCTACATGTAATTCCAGCTCAAGGTTGTGACCCTCATGTACTGTCGCTATTGGACGGTCACCATCAACAACTTCAACTTGAGAAGAAAACTGAATATCCCTTGCTTTAACTTCAGCTGGGCCAGTGACAACAATTCTTCCTATTTCAAGTTCTTGACTGCGACTATCAACTGAAATTTGCTTGCAATTCAAAAGAATGTCTAATACGTCCTCTCTTACGCCAGGGATGGTTGCATATTCATGATTTACGCCTGCAATTCTTACGGCAGTAACTGCGCTGCCTTCGAGTCCGCCCATTAATACTCTGCGTAAAGAATTACCCAAAGTTGTTGCCTGGCCTCTTTCAAGAGGTCCAATTAGGAAGACGCCTGTTTGGGAACGATCATTAGAAACTTGATGATCGATCCTTTCAATCTGGTATTGCAACACGGTCTAATGCGATGTGGAAAAATAAGAAAAGTTCACTTAAGTGAATAGAATTTAAACGCGTCTGCGTTTAGGCCTCCTACAACCGTTATGAGGGAGAGGAGTTACATCTCTGATTAAAGTAATTTCAAGACCGGCTACTTGCAATGCTCGTATTGCGGTTTCCCGACCTGAGCCTGGACCTCTAACAAGAACTTCTATTTGACGCATTCCCTGCTCTAAAGCCCTTCGAGCTGCAGCTTCAGCAGCGGTTTGAGCAGCGAAAGGAGTACCTTTTCGAGCTCCTTTAAATCCGCTTGCTCCTGCTGATGACCAGGAAATGACTTCACCAGAAGTGTCAGTAATTGAGACAATGGTGTTATTGAAGGTGCTTTGAATATGCACAACTCCATTTGGAACGTTGCGCTTTGACTTCTTAGAACCGGATTTCTTTGAGGTTGTAGCCATTTGGCTGTGCCTTATTTAAAAAAGATTTAGTAAATTAACAAGTATTAACAGGATATTAAAGAAATTATTTCTTTCTTCCTGCAACAGTTTTCCTGGCTCCTCTACGAGTACGAGCATTAGTTCTGGTTCGCTGTCCACGCACAGGAAGACTCATTCTGTGTCTTCGTCCACGAACACATCCTATGTCTTGAAGCCGTTTCAGCGCCATTCCTTCTTGACGCCTCAGATCTCCTTCAAGTGTGAATTCTTCAGTAACAGCTCTAAGCTTCTGAACATCACTATCTTCTAAATCCTTGACGCGAATATCAGGATTAACTCCTGATTTCTCAAGGATTATCTGGGCTCTAGTTAAGCCGATGCCATAGATGTATGTAAGAGCAACTTCTACCCGCTTTTCGCGCGGTATGTCGATGCCTGAAATCCGTGCCACTTAGGAATAAAGTCGAGGAGGACAATTAAAATCATCATAATTTAATGATGACCTTTATTTAGAAGCAAACGAAAATAAAGTCAGCTTCAATGAGAAGTCAGGAATCAGCCCTGACGCTGTTTGTTTCGAGGCCTTTTCTTGTTGATGACATAGATTCGGCCTCTTCGCCTCACGATCTGATCGTCAGGACTAATTTTTTTGACTGAGGATCTAACCTTCATTGGGCGAGACTCTCCTATTTCCAAACTATAACTTTACTACATCATCTGCCTAAAGCTTTCTCAATAGATGAAAAAACAACATCAATGTCAGCATTACCTTCTATCTCTTCAAGAATTCCTTGGTTCTTATACAAATTAATAAGAGGTGCAGTTTTTTCTCTATAAATTTGAAGTCTATTAACTATGACTTGTTCATTATCATCCTGTCTTCCTCTCTCTAAAAGTCTTTTAATTAAATAATCGTCGGCAATTTTGATTGATATCACGCCTTCGATAGGTTGATTAATTTTTTCTAAAAGAATTTTTAAAGAATTGGCTTGATTGATATTTCGAGGGAAACCATCAAGTAACCAACCATCCTCAATATTTTGCAATCTTCCCTCAACAATTGATAAAACTAATTCATCGCTTACTAATTCTCCTTTATTCATAATCTCGGCAGCTTTATGACCTAAAACAGACCCAGATGAGACCTCATCTCTAAGCAAATCTCCGGTTGAAAGATGGCTTAATCCGTACTTATTGCAAAAAAGATTTGCTTGGGTGCCTTTACCTGCGCCAGGTGGACCAAGGAATAATAGTTTCTTCTTCATTTTGAAATCATACTAAAGATTTTATTGACGGACTAATCCCTCGTATCTTTGAGATATCACATAAGTCTGAACCTGCTTAGATGTATCTATTGCAACTCCTACCAAAATCAATAATGAAGTAGCCCCAAGCCCTTGAAAAGTTTGAACATTAGTTGCTCTCTCAACTGCAGCAGGGACAATAGCTACGGAGCCAAGAAATAATCCACCAAGTAAAGTTAGACGATTTTGAACACCTGAAAGATAAGTAGAAGTAGGACTTCCTGGCCTTACCCCTGGAATTGCGACACCACCTTTTTTTAAATTAGATGCAATATCTATTGGATTAATTGTTAAAGAAGCATAAAAATAAGCAAATCCCAAAATCAATGCAAAAAAAGTTATTGCATATGGCCATGGATTAGATGAACCTGGATTAAGTGAACTAGCAGCCTTAATAAGTATGGGGTTTTGAGTAAAATTTGCAATTGTTATTGGGAGAAAAATCAATGCGGAGGCAAAAATTATGGGCATAACACCACCTGCATTTAACTTAAGAGGAAGATAACTTTGTCTGCTTGGCAAAAGCCCAGTTCCTCCCATTTGACTTTTTGCACTTACGATTGGAATTCTCCTAGCACCTTCTTGAACAAAAATAATACCTACTATAGTAATTAAAAACACTATCAAGAGAATTATTATTCCAAGAACATCTGCTCGATCACCAGTCTGAGCTTTCTCAATAGTCGAGCTAAGTGCCTTAGGCAAAGTTGCAACAATATTCAAGAAAATAACTAAAGAAGCACCTTGACCTATACCTTTTTCAGTAATGATCTCACTGAGCCACATAACTATCATTGATCCAGTAACTAATGCCAGAGATGTTTGAATAACAAATTCAGTTTCACCAAGGCCTTCTACTGAATATTGTCTAAGAATCAGAGCAAAAACTGTACTTTGAACTAACCCCCAACCTAAGGCGACATATCTTGTGATTTGAGCAATCTTCCTTCTGCCTGCCTCCCCCTCATTTTTCTGAAGGTCTTCTAATTGAGGCAAAGAGGCAGTAAGCAACTGTATGATTATTGATGCATTTATGAATGGCAGAATACCTAATGCAAAAATACCCAAAGTTGAAATACCACCACCTGTAAAAATATCAAGAAATCCAATCAGTTGTCCGCCTTGATCAATAAAGGTTTTAAAAGCCTCCCTATCTATCCCAGGCATAGGAATATAAATTCCTAATCGAACAATTAATAATAAACCCAAGGTAGTAAAAACTCTTCCCCTAAGTTCCTCGTTGCTGAAAAGCTGGCTAATTACTTCAGCTGCACTGGGATTACGACCACGACTAATTAACATTGAATTATGAAAATTTATTTAATTCTAATGTACAAAACTAAATTTCTAATGAGAAAAATTAGTTGTATAACTCACATGTCCCTCCAGCATCTTCAATTTTCTTTTTGGCAGATGTTGTAAACGCTGCAGCTTGAACAGTCAATTTCACTTCTAATTTGCCGTTACCAAGAATCTTTAGAGGATTTTTTGGCTTTGTCAAAATACCTTCCTTTACCAAGGAATCTAGATTAACAATAGTTCCAGCTTTCAATTCATTCAAACTGGAAACGTTGAGAACAGTAAAATTTTTCTGATTAACTATTGGGAAATGTTTTAACTTTGGTACTCGCCTATATAAAGGCATCTGACCACCCTCAAAACCTGGACGAGTTGGCCTTCCTGATCGGGACTTTTGCCCGCGCATACCAAACCCACAACTAGCTCCTTGGCCAGCAGCTATCCCTCGACCTTTCCGCATTTTTTTACGTCTAGATCCTGTATTGGGTTGAAGGGATTCCAATTTAATAGTCATGATTTTTAAGAATAAATCTGATCAAGTGAAATACCGCGCTCTTTTGCTGTGGCTTTATGAGTGCGTAGCTCACTTAATGCAACCATTGCAGCGCGAGCGTTATTAAGAGGTGTCTTACTACCTAATCTCTTGGCAAGTACATTCTTGATTCCAGCCAACTCTAAAACAGTACGAATTGAACCCCCTGCAATTACACCTGTACCAGGCGCTGCAGGACGTATCAATACACTTGCCGCTCCATTTCTTCCATTGGAAAGAGTTGGAATAGAGTTATTTTTTGTTAAAGGAACACGTACTAAATGCTTTTTCCCATCAGCAACACCTTTACGAACAGCTCCAATAACATCTCCTGCTTTCCCTACTCCAACACCAACTTGACCTTTTTCATTTCCTACAACAACAATAGCCCTAAAGCTCATTTTCTTTCCCCCTTTAACTGTTTTGGAGACCCTTCTAATTTGTACAACGCGCTCTTGCCATTCAGAATCTCTTTCTTGACCTCTTCTATCTCTCCTTCCTCCTCGCTTTTCGCCCCTATTGCGACGGTTTTCCTGCCTGCCATCTGCGGCAGGAGGGGCACCTGATGTTCCAGAGTTTTTTTTATTTTGGGACTGGTTTTTAGAATCTGTCATTATTAAAGCAATGATTAAAAGTTCAACCCTGCCACTCTGGCAGCTTCGGCTAGAGCTTTAACCCTGCCATGATAGATGTTCCCACCCCTATCAAAGATAACTTGTTTGATGCCTTTTGATAAAGCTTTTTTTGCAACAAGCTCTCCTACTGCTGTCGAAGCATCGCAGCTTCCAGCATTAGCTGTTAGAGAAGCTTTTAAGTCTTTATCCAAAGTTGATGCAGCACATATAGTGTTTTGAGCATCATCATCTATTATCTGAGCATAGATGTGGTTATTAGAACGAAAAACAGCAAGCCTTGGTCGAGCCTCTGTTCCGCTTAAGTTTCTTCTCAAGCGTTTATGTCGTTTTTGGGTTTGTTGTTTTCTAGAAAGTTTTGACATGGCTTAAAAAATTTAAAAAGACTACTAAGCAAAATTAAGTTTTGCCAGACTTACCAGCTTTTCTAATAATTTGTTCTCCTTCGTATTTAATTCCTTTGCCTTTGTAAGGTTCTGGAGGTCTAATTGCTCTTATTTTTGCAGCTTCATTGCCAACTACTTCTTTATCAGGTCCAGTTACAATCACATTTGTATTATTTTCAACTTTAAAAGTTATACCTTCTGGAGGAACGACCTCAACAGGATGACTATAACCAGCACTAACAACAAGAGTTTTTCCCTTTACTTGGGCTCTTGAACCAACACCAACAATCTCAAGTTTTTTTGTAAAGCCATTGCTCACCCCCTCAACCATATTTGCGACAAGAGATCTGCAGAGTCCATGCATTTCCCTAGACTGTCGCTTTTCATTTATGGGTTTAACAATAATTGTGTTGTCATTCTTACTGAGGCTTACTCCATCAGGAAGAGTTCGTTGCAGTTCCCCTTTTGGACCTTTTACAGTGATGGAAAGTCCTTCGAGTTTTACATCTACCTTTTCAGGAAGGGAGATTGGTTTTTTTCCAGTACGAGACATAATAAATACCTAATCAATCAACATACGTAGCAGAGGACTTCTCCTCCAACTCCTTGCTTGCGAGCATCACGATCACTCATGACTCCCCTAGAGGTAGAAATTATTGCAACTCCAAGGCCTCCTAAAACTTTTGGTAATCCTCGAGTATTTTTATAAATCCTCAATCCTGGTTTACTCACTCGCTGCATTGAACGAATAATGGGTGAGCGATGCTTACCAGTATATTTCAATCCAAGAATGAGATGCTTTCGAAAGCCTTCTCCTTCTTCATTGATTTCTGCGATAAAACCCTCACGCTGAAGAACCTTAGCGATACTAAGAGACATTCTTGAAGCAGGGACTCTAGTTTTTTCATGACGCTTTTCACTTGCATTTCTTATACGAGTGAGCATGTCTGAAATTGGATCGTGGTTGGCCATAGTATTTAGCTAATCAAACTCATTTTTTACGGAAGGGCATTCCCATTTCACTAAGAAGAGCCTTACCTTGTTCATCAGAGGAGGCACTGGTCACGATTGTGATATCCATGCCTCTAATGGTGTCGACTTTGTCAAAAGTGATCTCAGGGAAAATAAGTTGCTCTTTGACTCCAATGGTGTAATTTCCTCGGCCATCAAAGCTTTTTGGACTCACACCACGAAAGTCTCTGATTCTTGGAAGTGCCAAATTAATGAACCTTTCCAAAAATGCGTACATACGATCGCCTCTAAGTGTGACTGAACAACCTATGGGCATTCCTTGTCTGATCTTAAAGGTAGCAATTGCTTTCTTGGCTCTTGTAACAAGAGCTTTTTGCCCAGAGATTGTTGCCATCTCAGCTAGAGAAGCTTCTAAAGCTTTTGAATTCGATGCAGCTTCACCAAGACCTCTGTTTAAAGTGACTTTCTGCACCTTAGGAACTTGATGAACATTTTTTAAACCAAGATCTTTTAAAAGCTTTGGTCTAATTGTCTCTCGATAGCGGGTTTTTAGTGACATGGCTGAAAAAAAGTTGATTCTGGTCTTGGTCAGAATTCAATTAGGAAAGAAAGTCTGCTTTAGTTAATTCAGACAAAGGAAAAGTGAATTAATTAATCAATTAATTCTCCTGTCTTCTTTAATCGTCGTTTCTTTGATCCATCTTTATCTACAAAAATCTCAACCTTACTAGCAACTTTTTCCTTAGTTGAGTAGATCATTACATTTGAGGCATGTAAAGAAGTTTCTTTAGTCTCTATTCGACCAGTTTCTCCTTCCTGAGATGGTTTTACATGCTTTGTTCTTTGATTAATTCCTTGAACTACAACTCTATTTTCATAGGGAAGTGTTTGAAGGACTTCACCAGTTTTACCCTTGTCCTTTCCAGAAATAATTTGAACTGTATCCCCTTTACGGATTTTCATTTTGATCCGATCAGAAGAAGCTTTGTTTTTGTTAATTGCTGGCATGATTAAATAACCTCCGGAGCCAAGGAGACAATTTTAGTGAAATTGCGCTCTCTTAATTCTCGTGCTACGGGACCAAATACCCTAGTTCCTCTTGGGTTTTGGTCATCATTTATAAGAACTGCAGCGTTGTCATCAAAGCGAATTGAATTCCCAGTCTCTCTACGCATTGTTGCTCTAGTACGAACAACAACAGCTTTCACTACATCTGATTTTTTGACTCCCATATTCGGCATAGCATCTTTAACAGAAGCAACTATCACATCGCCTACGTGGGCATAACGACGATTGGATCCCAAGACCCTTATACATTGCAAACGCTTAGCACCACTATTATCTGCAACGGTTAGGAACGTTTCTTGCTGAATCATTTTGCAGCCTCCTTAGATTTCATACCCTGAACGAGAACATCTGTAACCATCCATCGTTTATGAGCGCTCATAGGAGGAGACTCTTTAATACGAACTCTGTCTCCGACTTTGCAATGGTTTTCTGCATCATGAGCTTTGTATCTAGTCGTACGACTAATAATTTTCTGGTAGATAGGATGTGGAAATCTATTTTCCACAGCCACAACTACTGTTTTTTGCATTTTGTCACTGACGACAGTGCCGACCATTTCCTTAAGTGCCATAACTAAAAAATCAAGATGATGTGTTTGAGCGGCTTCGCTCATTAGAAACCGTTAAAATTTGAGCCAATTCAATTCGTGCCTCTTTGAAACGGTGAGTTTTAGCTAGCTGTCTAGTAGCTTGCTTGAAACGAAGATCAAAAAGTTCTTTACGAAGATTTCCAATCTTTTCTGATATCTCGGAATCAGAGAAATTCCTTATATCTTTCATGGTTGTTTTACTCATAGTTATGACTCCGAATTATCTGCCGTAACTTGCGTTTTAGCAGGTTTATAATTTCCCTTATTGAGATCTTCCTCTAGGGAAATAAATTTTGTTTTTACTGGCAACTTGTATTGAGCAAGACGCATTGCCTCTTTTGCAATCTCCTCTGTAATTTCTTCGCCACCCATTTCAAACAAGATTCGACCAGGCTTGACAACTGCAACCCAGAATTCAGGGTTACCTTTACCAGATCCCATTCTTGTCTCAGCAGGCCTCATCGTTACAGGCTTATCAGGGAAAATACGAATCCAAATTTGTCCTCCCCTTTTTACATAACGAGTCATGGCACGTCGACTTGCCTCGATTTGTCTTGAGGTTACCCAACCACAATCTTGAGCTTGCAATGCAAACTGACCAAAGGCGATTTTGTTGCCTCTAGTAGCAACGCCGCGCATACGGCCTCTCTGTTGTTTGCGAAATTTGGTTCTTTTGGGACTAAGCATGATTAAAACTCCTTATTTAGCTTCATTGGAACGATCCTCAAATTGTTGAGGTCTTCGATTACCCCTATTGCGTCTAGGAGAAGAACCAACAGGTAATGGCTGTTCTTCTTTAGGAAGAACTTCACCTTTGAAAACCCATACCTTGATTCCTAAAACGCCATAGGTTGTAGTGGCTACTTTGGTTGCATAATCAATTTCTGCTCTCAAAGTGTGGAGAGGAACTCTTCCTTCTCGTGTCCATTCAGAACGTGCGATTTCAGCGCCATTCAACCTTCCGCCTACTTGTATTTTTAGACCTAAGACACCAGCTCTTTGTGCTCTTTGGACAGCCATTCGAATAGTTCGTCTAAAGGCAACACGCTTTTCTAGTTGCTGCGCAATATATTCGGCAAGAAGATAAGCATCTGCATCAACTTTTTCTACTTCAACAACATTGATACGTACTTGTCTATTTCTATCACCGATTGTTTTTTGAATACCAGATCTGAGTTCTTCAATACCACTACCTTGCCTGCCAACTATTACTCCTGGCCGAGCAGTTTTTAATTCAACCTCAAGTTGATCTGCTTTTCGAGCAATCAAGACATCACTTATGCCTGCTGCTCCATACTTTTTCTTGATGAAAGTACGGATCCGATCATCTTCTTGGAGTAGTAAAGGATAAGTTTTACTTGGTGCGTACCATTTAGAACGATGCTCTTGAGTGATACCGAGCCTAATTCCAGTGGGGTGAATTTTATGTCCCATCAGTCAGAGTCCTCAGAATTGGTTGATTGAATGGCCGAAACAGCAATGCTGATGTGGCATGTCTGCTTTTTAATTGCAAATGCTCTGCCCTGAGCTCTAGGTCTATAGCGTTTCATTGGTGGGCCCATATCAGCTGTAGCAGTGCTAATTACCAAGGAAGAAGGTTCAAGACCAAGATTATTTTCTGCATTCGCAACAGCTGATCGCAATACTTTTGTTATTGGCTCAGTTGATCGATAAGGCATGAATTCAAGCATGATCAAAGCATCCCTGTAAGTTCTTCCTCTTATTTGATCAAGAACTCGTCGTACTTTTGAAGCAGATCCGCGAATATAACGCCCATAGGCTTGGGCTGTCGTTTTGGTAGATGAAGTTGAAGTAGTCATGATTAGCGTGCTCCTTTTTTATCTCTGATGTGACCTCTATAGGTTCGAGTTGGTGCAAACTCTCCTAACTTGTGTCCAACCATTTGCTCAGTTATGAAAACAGGTATGTGACTCTTTCCATTGTGAACAGCAATTGTATGGCCAATCATCATTGGCAGAATTGTTGAGGCTCTAGACCATGTTTTGATAACAGCTTTATCGTCATTAGAGTTTTGCTTCTCGATTTTACGAAGCAAACTGTCTGAAATAAATGGCCCTTTTTTTAGTGAACGTCCCATAACTGTTTAAAAGAATTGGTAAAGAAAGATAGAAATCATGAATCGCGACCTCCTCTACTCCGTTTAGATACCTTGCGTCGTTTTCGAAGAACGTACTTGTTGCTGGGCTTATTTTTCTTCCTGGTTTTCAAACCAAGAGCAGCTTTACCCCAAGGGGTCACAGGACCAGCACGTCCAACAGGTGCCTTTCCTTCTCCCCCTCCATGAGGGTGATCACATGGATTCATGACACTTCCTCTGACTTGAGGTCGTCTTCCAAGCCATCTTCTTCTTCCAGCTTTTCCAAGGCTTGTATTTCTAATCTCAGAATTACCAACCTCTCCAAGGGTGGCATAGCATTCCTTTCTGACTAAACGAACCTCAGTTGAAGGTAATTTCAACGCAACATAATCTCCTTCTTTAGCCATGACTTGAGCGCTAGCTCCAGCTGTACGAACCATCTGTCCGCCTCTACCTGGATAAAGTTCAACACAATGAACGCTTGAACCTAAAGGCATTGAAGAAAGTGGTAAAGCATTACCAGTTTCAATTGGTGCATCTGGACCTGAAATAACTTCTTGTCCAACTTTTATGTCCGCAGGTGCAAGTATGTATCTCTTTTCACCGTCAGAGTAAAAGAGTAGCGCAAGCCTTGCATTCCGATGTGGGTCATAATGTATTGCCGCAACTTTGGCCGAAACACCATGCTTATTTCGACGAAAATCAACAATTCTATATAGCCTTTTATGCCCTCCTCCTCTATGACGACAAGTAATTACCCCTCTGTTATTACGCCCTTTCTTGCGATGCTTGGATACGACAAGTGAGCGCTCAGGTTTGTTGGATGTAACTTCACTAAAGTCAGTTACTACTCTTGTACGAGTACCAGGTGTGTAAGGTTTGAAACTTCTTATTGCCATTGTTTTAATCCTCCTCTGATTCTGGGAATAACTGTATTGAGTTGCCTTCTGCTAGGCGAACCACAGCCTTCTTCACCTGAGGTCTCTTTCCAGAAAACCTACCAACTCTTCTGCTTTTTCTTGGGGGATTCATAGTACTAATACCAAGAACCTTGACATCAAACATCTTTTCCACAGCAGCTTTTATGTCAGGCTTAGCTGCTCTTGGATCGACTTCAAAAGTGTACTGATTTAGATCTAAAGCTTTTGTGGCCTTCTCAGTTATCAAAGGACGCTTAATCACATCAGTAAGTCGTTCATCAAAAAATTTAGTCATTACCGTAGACCTCCTTAATGGTTGATAATGCGTCTTCGCCTATTACCAAAGAATTGGCATTGAGAAGGTCAAACACATTTAGTTGATCAGCAGAGATAAGCTTTATCTTTTCTAAGTTTCTAATTGAGCGCTTTACAATTTCTGATGGCTTATTGAGAATAATAAGAATTTTCCCATCAGCATTAATTCCTACTCGCTTAAGTAGAGAAAGAATTTCGCTTGTTTTAGGAACTTCTAGCTTTGAACCGAAGTCTTTAATTATTTTTGAGTCTGAAATCCTACTCATTAGAGCAGTCCGAAGAGCAAGTCTTCTTTCCTTCCTATTCATTTCCAAGTTATATTTGCGAGGCTTAGGACCAAATATAATTCCACCTCCTGGTCGCAGAGGAGTCCTAATTGAGCCTTGCCTTGCTCTACCAGTACCCTTTTGCTTATAGGGTTTTCGTCCGCCTCCTCGAACCTCAGACCTAGTCAAAGTGCTTGCAGTCCCTTGGCGACTGTGAGCCTGTTGACGCAAAACAGCACGGTGTAATAAATCTGCTGCGGAAGATTCCTTGGCGGTTTTCAAATCAATTGATGATTCTCCAGCCTCCTTACCTTGCCAATCAAGAACAGTACAGTTAGTCATCATTTACCTCCTTGCTGGGTAGAGACGCCAACTCTTTTGGCAGGTCTTATGTTTAAAAGAGATCCAGGCTTCCCTGGCACAGATCCTTTTACTACTAATAAATTGTGATTTGTATCAATCTTTAAAATTTCAAGGCCTCTAGTAGTGACTTTTTTGCCGCCCATACGACCAGCCATCCTTTTTCCAGGATAAACACGACCAGGAGTTGTTCCCGCTCCTGTCGAACCAGGCAATCGATGATTCTTTGAGCCGTGACTCATAGGGCCTCGGCTAAAACCATGTCGCTTTTGATAACCGGCAAATCCTCTACCCATTGTGTCGCCACTAACATCAACTTTTTGACCTTTTTCGAAATCATCAACAGTTATTGCAGCACCAAGCTGAAATTCACCAGAATTTTCTACTCGGTACTCTCGAAGATGACGCAAAAGGTGATCTCCTGATTTTGCAAGATGACCTTTTGAAGGCTTGTTGATAAGTTTTTCACGAATTAATTGAAAGCCAATTTGTACAGCGGCGTAGCCATCCGTATCAGCAGATTTCAATTGAGTGATTCGACAGGGACCCGCTTCGATCAAAGTGACTGGAACGGCTCTGCCTTGGTCATCGAAGAGTTGGGACATACCCAACTTCTTACCTAAGATTCCTAAAGACATGAGTTAAATAAACACCAGCTAAAAGGTCAATCTGTAAGAGAGACTTGGAATCTGAATTAAATCGCCTATCTAGCCAAAAAAGTTGAAGTTAATTGAAGTTCAATTTATTTGGAAAAATGCTAGCGACAATCAGCTGGCTGAGACTTTTTCAAACTTTTCAAAAAGTTCAAAGAGTATCTCGACAAAAGAAAATAAATTCTTCTGCACAGGCCAAAAAGACTAAACGCAAACGCCTAGTCTGCTCAAGTGTCTAGAGGCCCGGCTAGCGGGCGGGCATAGAAAAGCTTTAGCAACTTAAAAGATTACACTATTAACACCCATTTTGTGTGATGCTTCAGTTGAATAAGATAAAGAATTTGATTTAAGGATGCCTTTATTACTCTCTGGTCAGAAATTTCGCACTGATCTTGAATCATTCGGCTGCCTTGCCATCCTTAGTCCATTAGAAGGTGGAGCAGAAACTCGTTTACTTCGAAGACTTAGAGCTAGCGGATATCAAACAAAGATAACTTCCGCCAGAGGATTAGGAGATCCAGTTGTCTTTCTTACCCAATTACATGGAATCAGACCACCACATTTGGGGCATCAAAATGTTGGGAGAAATGGGGCCTTAGGAGAAGTTCAACAAGTTATTCCTCAATTAAATGAATTGTTAGTCGAAGATAAACCCTTAGTTTTATGGTTATTAGAGGGTCAAGTCTTATCCAAGTCAGAACTATTAGCAATAAATAATCTCTGCCAAAAGGAACCTCGCATCAAAATTGTTATTGAGATGGGAGGGGCTCGAAGTATTAAATGGCAACCATTAAATGAATTCATCAATAAAGATTAGAAATTCATCACGGTGATTACTCAAAAATCGATTTGCAATTCTGAAGCTCTCAAAAAAGGTAACTGGGTAAAATTAATTTGTGGAGCAAGTAATCAAGACTTACCTTCCATCACTGATCTTTGCTCAATTTATGGAGCTGCAGGGGTTCATTGCATTGACCTCGCTGCCGACGAAGCTGTTATCAATGCAGCTCGCAATGCTATTAATTGGGTTTTCGAAACTTATGGAAAAAAACCTTGGCTGATGATCAGCTTAAGTGATGGAAAAGATGCACATTTTCGCAAAGCTTGGTTTAATCCAGACCTATGCCCATCGAATTGCGTAAGACCTTGCCAAGGCATTTGTCCAGCTCACGCAATTGAAAACAAAGGTGGTGTAAAGGCTAATAAATGCTATGGATGTGGCAGATGTATTGATACATGCCCGTTAGGTATTATTCAAGAAAAAGATCGAAGATTAACCCTGAAAGATTTTGGTCCATTGTTAACTACTATCAAACCTGATGCGGTAGAAATTCATACGGCTCCCGGAAGAGGCAAAGAGTTTGAAAAAACAATCAAAGAAATTTTTAAAGTCGACCTGCAACTAAAACGATTATCTGTTAGTTGCGGTTTACAAGGCCACGGAATAAACCATGAGCAATTAGCAGAAGAACTTTGGCTTCGACATCAATTTCTGAGAATTCATAATCAAAAACCTCTTTGGCAAATTGATGGGCGTCGAATGAGTGGAGATCTCGGAGAAGGCGCGGCAAAAATCGCAGTAAAACTTTGGGAAAGAATACGCCCAATAGCACCACCAGGACCCTTACAACTTGCTGGAGGGACTAATGAATCGACAATTAAGTATCTACCAGAGATTAAAGGGCCTGAAGGAGTGGCTTTTGGAGGGAAAGCAAGAAAGATAATCCAACCTTGGTTAGAAGAAGCTCAACAAAAAGGAATTAGTCTTAGAGAGTGGCCCGAAGGCTGGGAGGCTGCTCTTTCCGAGGCAAAGCGGCTAATCAATCCTTGGCTTGTAAGAAAATCTTTATAATTGAATTTTCCTAGCTAAATCGATCAATCGCAAGCCCAATTCGGGCTGTATTGATGAATAAATTTTCCAATTAACTAAAAAAAACTGGATAAAGACATGACAGGGTTGAATCAAATATGCAATTATCTAATAGAAAGAATCCAAATCTTTGTCTCTCAACTGCAAACATAGATCTGGAACAATGGGCCGTCGCCAAGTGGTAAGGCATCGGGTTTTGGTCTCGACATTCCTAGGTTCGAATCCTAGCGGCCCAGTTTTCAACAGTTAGTGATAGAAAAACCTTTACTTGTTCTGGATTTTGATGGTGTCATCGTCGACGGCATTGAGGAGTATTGGTTTAGTTCTCGTCAAACTTGTCTCAACATACTTTCTGACAAAGAAAAAGAAATAATTTCTTTTCCTAGAGAGATTCCCGTAGCTTTTAAAGCCCTGAGGCCCTGGGTTAATCATGGTTGGGAAATGGTTATCTTGGCTGCTGAATGCTCAGATAAAACTAGTCAACTAAACTTAAAAGGTATTGAGAGTTACTCAAAAAATTACGCAAAAGATTGCGCTTCAGCACTGAATGGATGGAGTTGGACGCCTTCTAAGTTACAAGAAGCTTTAAATCAAACGAGAAGAGAAGCAATATCAAATAATTTCAATCAATGGTTAAATTTGCATCAGCCTTTTTCTTTAGTCACTCAACGCCTCAAGACACTTGAGAAGGAAGGCATTGAATTTGCTGTTTTAACAACAAAAAGTATCGAGTTCACAAAAAAACTTTTGGACTGTTTCGATCTTCAGCCAAAGCTTGTGTTCGGTCACGAATCAGGAAGCAAAGTCGATGTCTTGAACCAACTCTTGCAGAAAAGAATAATTCGAGGGTTTATTGAAGATCGTAGAACTACTTTAGAAAAAGTCTTGGAAGATCCCAATCTGAAATCTATTCCTTGTTACTTAGCAAACTGGGGATACTTGAAACCTAATGATCGAAATAATCTTCCTTCTGGCATTAAATTACTAAATTTAGACACTTTACAAGAACCTATTCCTAAGTGGTCTTGACTTAATAGCGTACGTCTGTACTATCGGTTTAATTGCTATTCGTTGAGGAGCTGAGTATTTCATTATCAATCCCAACGTCTCTTGTTATCCCTCTGAATTAAAGTTATTTGTCATGTCAAACGAAGGTAAGTCACTCCAATCAACTGAATCTAAGAAAATAGACGCAAAATCTGGAGAGAAAGAAAAAGCTTTGAGCTTAGTGGTTGGGCAAATAGAACGCAATTTCGGGAAGGGTTCGATTATGCGTCTTGGGGACGCATCAAAAATGCGTGTAGAAACGATATCTACAGGTGCTTTAACTCTTGATCTAGCTCTAGGTGGCGGCTATCCAAAAGGGCGTGTAATTGAAGTTTATGGTCCCGAAAGTTCTGGGAAAACAACGCTAACATTACATGCAATAGCCGAGATTCAACGTAACGGCGGAGTTGCTGCATTTGTAGATGCAGAACATGCTCTTGACCCAGTCTATGCAGCTTCTCTTGGTGTTGACGTCGAGAATCTTCTCGTCTCTCAACCAGATACAGGAGAGATGGCATTGGAAATCGTTGACCAACTTATTAGATCTGCTGCAGTCGATCTAGTTGTTGTTGATTCAGTCGCTGCACTTACGCCCCGTTCAGAAATAGAAGGAGAAATGGGTGATCACTCAGTAGGTGCTCAAGCTCGTCTAATGAGTCAAGCAATGAGAAAAATTACTGGAAATATTGGCAAGTCTGGTTGCACAGTGATTTTCTTAAATCAATTACGTCTAAAAATTGGCATTACATATGGGAATCCAGAGACAACAACCGGTGGAAACGCTCTTAAATTTTATGCCTCTGTAAGATTAGATATTCGTCGTATTCAAACATTAAAGAGAGGAACTGAAGAATATGGAATTCGTGCAAAAGTCAAAGTTGCAAAAAACAAAGTTGCACCTCCATTTCGAATAGCCGAATTTGATATTCTTTTTGGAAAAGGAATTAGCACTCTTGGTTGTCTTCTTGATTTAGCAGATGAGACTAATGTCGTCACTCGTAAAGGAGCTTGGTATAGCTATGAAGGTGACAATATTGGGCAAGGGAGAGACAATACCATTACTTGGCTTGAACAAAACCCTGAATCAAAAGAAATAATTGAAAAGTTAGTTAAAGAAAAATTAACTGAAGGCTCAGAAGTAAGTGCTAATTCAATGAGACCATTAGCGGCAGCTGCTCGTCAGTCTTCATCACGACCAAACCTAAGCCAAGTTTCAGCGAACGGTTAAAGATAAAAATCCTATACTTCATCTGATATCTGCAGGAATCCACCACCCTGCAGCAGGTCCAACAAAGCGAACAACTACCCAAAGAATAACTAAAGCAGCAATACCTATCCATCCTGCACGAATACTTAATTGTATAAATTGATCTCTTTGCGCTTGCGTAACAGGAAACCAAGAGACAATACGAGGTGACTCATTCCTAGAGCTTTTCTTGCTACGAGGTTTTAATCCTTGCTCAGATCTTCGGCGAGCTTCTCCCATTATAAAAAAAAATATTTTTTAATCTAAGAGATTGATTTTAATAAGGCAATAAACGCTCTAAAGCAACCCACGGTTCAAGAGCTTCGAATATTAGTTTTCCCCAACTCCTATAGTGCATACGGCCGTCAAGGATGGCGACTCTAACATCTTTACCCCTAACAATTGCAAGGGATTTAAGAAGGGTAGTAAGGGTTTCCGGGAAAAGGAATTCTCGAAACCAGTCACGACCTTGATGCTTAAGCATTTCAACTTTAGCGGCAATCCAAGGTGATTCTAAAGTAGGCAATGGAATCACTGGGAAAATCAATTGATCTGGGGTTGGCAAATTGTGCTGATTAATAATCCACCAATTACAGCTACAACAAATAATCCCATTCATCTCAATATTAGTAGTTTCATGAACGACTCTCAACCCAAATTCTCCAGCTAATTCACTAGTTATCTGAAGTCGTAGTTGCAAATCATCTACCAAAACAATAGTTGGATGAGTACGACCAAGAATTAATCTTTGACACTGTCTTATAATATGGCGATAAAAATGAGACGTATTTGGCAAAGGTTGTCTTTTAGGAACAAACAAAGGAGTAGATTCTTGATCAAATTTATTTCCTAAATTCACCCTCACATTGAAAGTAAATTGTTTTTTATTTAAATCTAAAAAGAAAGAATCACTTTGACCTGAGTTATGCAGCATCAAAAGAGCATTTTCCGAGAGCAGACCTGAGAGAAGTTGTAAAGGAAGCAAAGGTTCAATATACCAATCCCAACTAAGTTTTCGATTATCTAGTTTCGCCCATGTTACCCATTCATTGTTGACGACGTTAAGAGCTCGTTTCCAAGGCATTATTGAAGGCAAGTCATCTTTGAGAATTTCTTTTAATGCTAAAAGTTCCCTATAGTCAATTCTTATGACAGCATCAGAACTTACGGAATGACTGAAAAAAATTCGATTTAAACGCTCATGAACTTCAATAATTGGAGCTTCAAAATGTGAGTGAGAAGCAATTAAATTCTCCCAATCTTTTGGAGTAATTTTGATCGACATAGATTCTCTAAGCTCACTAGAAATAAACTCAGATTCAAGAAAAATTAATTGGCGATTTTTTAATAAATCTTTCTCATTTGCAAAAATAAGATCTTGGTATTTTAGAACCCAAATTTTTTCATCTGAAGGAATTAATTCTATTCCTTCTACATAATCAAAACCTAATCGACTAGATCTTAACTTTGGTAATTCCACTTCAAACAAGAGTCGATGTTGTCTCTCTGAAAGAATCAGCACAATATTATTATTATGCAAGCAAAGTGGAATCAAAAGGCCAGGCCACCAAAAATTTTTACTATCACTTGATAATTGAATAAAAGTATTATCTTTACGACTTAAGCTTCTAGAGATCAATCTAGTTAGGGTCAAATTATGAGGCCATAGAGCAAGATTGTTTTGATAGTATTTTTTTAGATGTTTATGTGAATTCACCTCAAGCATTAGTGAGACCTTTTATCAATAAATTCTTTTAATCATGTTGCCCTATCAATAAAGATATAGAACAATACTATTTATGGATCTTAAAACAAAACCCTCTAAGAATATTGGAATTGTTGGATTAGGTCTAATTGGAGGCTCCTTAGGCTTAGATCTACAAAAGCTTGGATATACAGTTTATGGGATTACTCATCGAGAAAAAACTGCACTCAAAGCCAGAGAAAGAAAACTAGCCCAAATTGTTAGTACTGATCCAAGTGTATTAAAAAATTGTTCTCTTATTTACATTGCTTTACCACTTGAGCAACTCCTAAATCCTTCATCCGCTTTAATCAATGCCATTCCTAGGAATGCTGTTGTTACTGATGTTGGATCTGTAAAAGTCCCTATTTTAAATACTTGGAACAAGCTACATCCGCGTTTTGTAGCCAGTCATCCAATGACAGGAACGGAAGAGTCTGGTGTTAACGCAGGTCAGCATGATTTATTTAAAAATAAGCCATGGGTCGTTACTCCAAATAAAGAAACTGATCAAAAAGCCCTCGAAATAGTTCACCAAATTTCTTTATCACTTGGGAGTCAATGGATAAGCTCTGAAGCTCAAATACATGATGAAGCTGTTGGCTTGATTTCACATTTACCCGTTCTAATTAGCGCAGCATTGCTCAACACACTTAGTACAGATGTAAAGCCTCCCTTATATTCACTTGCAAAAAGTATTGCATCCAGCGGTTTTGCTGACACCTCTAGGGTCGGAGGTGGCAACCCAGAGCTAGGAGTCTCTATGGCAAAATTCAACAAGAAAAATATAGAGAGACATTTAGCATCTTATAGACATTCTTTAGATCTATTTGAAAAATATTTACTTGAAGAGAACTGGAGTGAGCTCCAAAGAATACTAGTCAATACACAGATAGAAAGACAGAATTTCATTTTAAAACCTACTAATTAAAGACAGGAATATTCAAATGCCTACCTTTACATTCCATTAGTTGCCTGACAACCATCATGGCTGATTGGCTTACGCCAGCTGTACCTTCTCCTGGATAAACTGAATCTCCACAAAGCCATAAACCTCTTAGAGGGGTTCTACTTGCCAAGCCAAAAGGGCCAAATTGATCTGGATGCTGACCAAGCCCTCCGACTATGCCACCAGGACGTCCTGTCCACTTTTCAAAGCTTCTTGGGGTTGAAAGTTCTTGATGATCCCAACTCGTATCTTGCAAATTAAACTTTTTATTTAAAATAGTTCTAATCTGTTTTGATAAAATATTTTTTTTTCTGGCATAGGATTGACTATCTAAATTAGACCATTGATTAATATCAACAAATACACTTGCAATTAAAGTAGCCATTCCAGCTGGTGCACGCTGATCCTCTTCCATACTTATAGAAATAAATAAAGAGCCTAAATTCTTATCGAATATTTGAATATGCCCTGGGCAATCAACAGGCAAGGCAGCACGACGGAGAGCTCCATAAAACACAAGGGCGCCGCTAGGTTTGGGTAATTTTTTTATACTTTCACGGTATGGTTTGGATAAACCTCCATCAATAGGAATTAAATCTAAAAGAGATTGAGGAGGTAAACTAAAAACAATATCTGTTGCTCTCAGCTGAATCAAATTCTTCTTTCTATCAATCACATTGACATCAAAAATATTTGAATTTTTATTACTTAATATTTTGGTTACTCTATGCCCAATTAAAAGGCTTCCACGATCTCTCAAAAAACTATCTTTCAACAAATCGCTAAGAATTTGCATTGATCCATGGAGATGCCATAGGCCTCTTGGAAATTGGGCCATTTGAAGAACAGTTGCACCGTATAACGCTGCCGTTCTACTTGCTGGCTCTTGAGAGTAAAGTTTTAATTGAAGGTCAAGAAAACTACGTAGACGTCTATCTTTATGACAACCAGTTAATGCAAGCAAGTCTGCAATAGTCAACTTACTCAAAAAACCTGTTAAAAGATTTGAAGGACGTATGGCTCTAATTAATTGACTAAAATCCCAAAAATTTCTGACCGGAAGTATTGGATCTCTTTCGACAAATTCCCAGTTACTCTCGTGAATTTTAGAACATAATGACCAGAAGATTTCACTCCCAGGAAACTGTTCTTGTCTTTCTTTCTGCCATCTCAATGGATCATGCCAAAGATTGATGGGCCTGCTCCCATCACCAAGAATAACTGAACATGCAGGATCTAAAATTTTTGCTTCAGGTAACGGAATATTTAAATAATTAAATAAACGATGATGAATTCCTCCCTTCTCAAGACCAGCGACTTGTGTGGCCCCTACATCAAAAGTATAAGAACCTCTTTTAAAAGTTCCTGCACAACCACCTAATTGACTATGTGCTTCGACCAAAGTCACCTGATAACCCTCTTTAGCGAGAAGAGCAGCTCCTGTTAAGCCAGCTATCCCTCCCCCAACAACAATGATAGATTCTTCAGACATAAAAAATTATCAAACGAGTAGATTGTGAATGGAGGAATTAATCCAAAAGGCTCTCTTAAGTTCAAATAAAGTAGGAAAAAACTCACTAATAGAAAAAATAATTCCTGTGGGTGGAGGTTGCATCCATAAAGCTTGGTGCATTCATTTCAAAAATGGCAAGAGAGTTTTTGCCAAATCAAATAGTAGTAGTAATATTAATATGTTTAAGTTTGAAAGTGAGTGTCTTTCAGTTCTAAAAAGATTTGCTAATAAATCCTATATCTGCGTTCCTAAAACACTTGATCTCATAAGTTATCAAAATATATCCATACTTTTTTTAGAATGGATAGATCTAAAACAATCCCAACAAAATCTCCTTGGGAAAGGCTTAGCACTACTGCATAAATCTTCGAGTGAATGGGGCCAAAAAAGTTTCGGATGGGAAGAAGACGGTTTTATAGGTTCTACAACCCAAGTGAGAGGGTGGGACAGTAATTGGGGAAACTTCTTTATAAATTTTCGTCTTAGACCACAACTCTTACAAGCAAAAGCATGGGGGGTCAGAATTGATGATTATGAGGATGTTTTAATATATTTAAGCTCATATCTAAATGAACATCACCCAAGAATCTCAATAGTTCATGGTGATCTTTGGTCCGGTAATTGTGGAAATACTAAAAATGGTTTAGGGAGTCTTTATGACCCTGCCAGTTATTGGGCTGATAGAGAAGTAGATATTTCAATGACTAAATTATTTGGTGGTTTTAATAAAGAATTTTATAAAGGATATGAAGAGATTTGGCCATTAGATAAATTCTCAAAAGATAGAACTGATATTTATAATCTTTACCATTTACTTAATCACGCAAATATATTTGGTGGATCCTACAAAGAAAATTCACTAAAAATACTAAAAGATCTGAGATCTCGTATGTAACGAAAGCTCAGATCTATTGTTCTCTCTCTAATTGACTTATCCTAAATACTCTTTTTTAAGATTTTGAACTTTGTCAAATACAGCAGTTCTTTTTTCACTGGTTGTTAAGTTCTGCCAACTCCATTGGCCTAAAACAACAATTCCAAGAAGTTCTAGCAAACCAGGAAGAATTGGGAAAAAATTAACTGTATCAATAACAACCTTGATTAAAACTTGAGCCAAAACAACAACGGCAATGATCCCTGCCGCCTTGCCATACTTACCCATTTGAGTCCAATCAATTTTGCTCAAAGATTCATTAACTTTTCCCATTACGTCACTGTAACGTTCTGAAAAATTAACACCTTCTGTTTTCCCTGCCTTTGATTCATCTTTTGAATCAGGATTTACATCAGACATGAACACAAGCTACTAAGCAAATATGGACTGAGCGTATCGAATTAATTTAATAAATGCCATAGGCTAGATAGAGATAAGTCCGAACCAAAATAGAGTAGATGCCGAATCAAATCATTTTTTTTCATGAAAATTCCAAAATATATTGAATTCCATAACGAAACGAATTGCATTCTATCTAGATTTTTAAAGGCGGCAGAGCCTGAGGAGGGCTGTTGTATGTTAATTGGCAAAACAAACAACTCAGCTAAAGATCACAAAAGAGATATTTGGGAAGTAACTCACATCTGGAATTGTCGAAATATTTGGGGAGAACAAGGATCGAAATTAATTGATCAAAATATAGGAGCCTTTTCTAATGAAAAAAATATGCAATTTTCCAAACAAAGTCGCTTCGAAATAGACGCTAAAGATCAAATTGCATCTCACAAATGGGCAAGAGAGCACAATCTAGAAGTTTTATGTTGTGCTCACTCTCATCCTTCAAATGAAAACAAACCCTCAGAAATAGATTTACTATTGCACCAATCTCCTGGTCTAATGGTTATTTCAAATAAGGATGGAGATTTAAAAGCATGGTGGATTAAAAATAAATTTAACTTTCATAGCGTGAAAATTAAAATTTTTTCTTTAATGTAAATTAATCATGAAGGTTTGATTAATGGAGCAAAGCCAGAATGAGGCAAATTTAAGTTCTGAAGAAATTGCTAGGTATGCTAGACATATAAGTCTTCCTGAGATAGGTATCAAAGGCCAAGAAAAATTAAAGACAAGCTCAGTTGCTTGCATTGGGACAGGAGGACTAGGTTCTCCACTTTTAATTTATCTTGCAGCAGCTGGAATTGGACGTATCGGAATAGTTGATTTTGATGTCGTTGAATACTCAAATTTACAAAGACAAATAATTCATACAACAAATTCAATAGGTTTATTTAAAACAGATTCTGCCAAACAACACATACTCAAAATAAATCCTTCTTGTCGAGTTGATTTATTCAATCAAAAGCTTACAAGTAGTAATGCTTTGGAAATACTTAGAGCTTATGATGTGATATGTGATTGTTCAGACAATTTCCCAACTCGCTACCTGATTAATGATACTTGTCTAATACTTAACAAGCCATACATATATGGTTCAATTGCAAGATTCGAAGGACAAGTAAGTGTGTTTAATTTGAAGGAAGACAGCCCTAACTATCGCGATCTTATTCCCACACCGCCTCCACAAGAATTAATTCCATCTTGCTCTGAGGCAGGAGTGATGGGAATTCTTCCAGGAATTATTGGTACAATTCAAGCAGCAGAAGCCATAAAGATAATAACAAATATTGGTTATCCACTAAACGGCAGGATCCTCATTTTTAATGCATTAAAAATGCAATTTAAAGAACTAACATTAAAATCCAATCCAGAAAATAGAAATATCCATAAATTAATAGATTATAAAAGTTTCTGTTCAGAAGTTACAGTTAAAAATGAGGCAGATTGTTATATAGAAAGTATTTCAATGAAGGAATTCAAGATACTCCATAGTCAATCTTCAAAAGAAATACTATTAATAGATGTTCGCAACCAAAATGAATACAATCAACATTCAATTGAAGGTTCAAAGCTCATACCTCTTAGCACTATTGAAAACGGGAAAGCTATTAATGAAATTAAAATTCTCACCGCAAAAAAAAATCTTTATGTATTTTGCAAAAGTGGAAAAAGATCATTGCGTGCTTTAAAGCATTTAAACAAATTTGGAATAAGAGGTATTAATATTCAAGGAGGTATTGAAGCCTGGAATAACGAAAAAAATTAATTAAAACTAATAATCAACTCCCCTTTTTAAATCAACTCCTTTTTCTGCATAGTGCTTATGACACACCATCTCCGAATGAACACTTGCTAAATCAAAATATATAGGTTGATTTTTGCATCTTCCTGTAATTATCACCTCAGTTTCGGAAGGTTTACGAAGCAATGCTTGAACAATCGGCTCAACTGGAAGGAGTTCCAAATCAACAGTTGGATTTAACTCATCCAAAATCACAGTTTTATAAAGACCACTTGAAATCGCTGCTCTTGCAATTTCCCATGCTCTCTCAGCTTCTACATAATCAATTGGCTTTTGCTGCCCCCTCCAAACAATAGCATCTCTACCAGATCGAAGATGGTCGACTAAATGAGGATAACTTTCTCGAAGAGCGGCAATCGCGGCATCCTCTGTGTAACCACTACCACCCTTAAGCCATTGCAAAATCAATACTCGATGACTTTTATCCTGACTAATCCCTCTTCCGATAGCCTGTAAAGCTTTACCCAAAGCACTGGTAGATTTGCCTTTCCCTTCCCCGGTATATATTTCAATCCCACCAATATTATTCTCAAAAAGAATTTCGTCGTTATTAATTTCGGGGCGTCTGTGAGCTTTCATCTCAGAGTGAAGTTCCGCAACTTTAATCAGAGGGTTTGGTGCTGCTCTTCCCGTAACGATAACTTCCATACCATTTGGTCTTGAAGTAAGTGTTTTAACAACTTCTTCAACAGGCAATAATCCTAGATCTAGGACAGGATTCAATTCGTCTAAGACAACAACGGAATATAAGGCACTAGCAATGGCCCCCTTTGCTATGTCCCATCCTCTTTGAGCTTCTTGATAATCAAATTTTGTTGATTGGTCAGCATTAAAAAATTCACCCCTGCCAGTTCTAACTTGATCAATAAGGTGAGGGAAACCTTGTTGTAAAGCATCAATAGCTGCATCCTCGTCATACGAGCGACCAGGTCCTTTCAAGAATCTCAGAAGTAATACTCTTGTTTGTCTTTTTTCACATATGCCTAGACCTATAGTCCTCAAAACCACCCCCAAAGCCGCCTGGCTCTTTCCTTTCCCCTCTCCGTCATAAACATGTAATTGTCCGTGACTACGTTCTTGGCTTTCCGATGCTGTCGTAATTCCTATACCGTTTAATGCCACGATCGAAAATTCTGCTTCTTATACATGCAACTTAACTTCTTCTTCATTAGACGTCATAGTATGTGCGAAATACATACAAAGATGAAAGAGTGTAGAAATTGCAATTTCATCAAATTTATGATCTTTTAAAAAAGTGTTTTTTAGTCAGCTTGAATCTTTATCTGAATCAGAACTGAAGCAATTAAAATTGTTAAGAGAGTTTATTAAACATATAAATAATGCTTGTGTTGCATTCTCTGGAGGCGTTGATAGTTCTTTAGTAGCGACAATAGCTCAAGAGCAACTGGGCTCAAAAGCCTTTGCTGTGACTGGCATCTCTCCTTCTTTAGCTCCATATTTACGTCAACAAGCACGTCTTCAAGCAGCTTGGATTGGTATTCGTCATGAAGAATGCCAAACAAATGAAATCAATGAACCCAATTACTTTAAGAATCCTGAAAATAGATGCTTTGCATGCAAAAAAGAGTTGCACAAACATTTAAGTCAAATTTCAAAAAAATTCAATAATGCGCAGGTGCTCGATGGAGTTAATCATGACGATCTTCACGACTTCCGACCAGGAATTAAAGCCTCGAATCACGCAGGAGTGATATCACCTCTGGCCGAACTCAAAATAGATAAAAAATCAATTCGTTCGATTTCTAAATCATTGGGTTTACCTTGGTGGGATAAACCTGCTCAGCCATGTTTAGCCTCTCGCATTCCTTTTGGAGAGGAAATAAGTTCGAAAAGACTTGAGCAAATTGCCTTAGCAGAGGAATGGATTATTAATCAAGGTTTTTCTCAAGTTCGTGTAAGAAGTCAAGGTCTATCAGCCAGAATCGAGTTGCCCGCAGATGAGATAGATAAATTTCTTCAACTCATTGAAAGGAATAAATTAGTTAAATATTTTTTAGATTTAGGTTTTCATTCAATCAGTCTCGATCTAGAGGGGTTAATTAGTGGAAAACTCACTAGAGACATAAAGACTTAATAAAAATAAAATCTTGTGATGAAATGATTGTTGATTTACTTTCATTCTTCAGTTAATTAAGGCTCACGATGCAAATTTTGGATTCCTGAAGGTATCTCTCTTTCAATATTTTTAAACGAAAAATTCTTAGCGAGAAAATCTTTAATGAGTAACTTGCAAGCTTTTTCAGGCATCGTATGATCACCACAGGTGAATACATCTATGGCTGCATAACCAATCTCAGGCCAAGTGTGGATTGAGATATGAGATTCAGCTAACAAAGCCAATCCCGTAACTCCCTGGGGCTTAAAACTATGTGTTACCAAATTTAGTAGTGTTGCACCTGAAATTTTTGCTGATGATGTGATGGTTGTCCTTATAAAAGCTTCATCATTAAGCTTCGCATGATCACATTGATAAAGTTCAAGTATGCAGTGCCTGCCTATATTCTCACGAGAATTAATATGTAAGTTTTCTATATCATTTAACTTGCAAGAGTCATGCCATCCAGGATTTGGATGCAATTCTGGAAAGAAAGGTTCCATATCTATTCAAAAAATCACTCCCACAATAACCGACCAATAGTTTCAACAAAAGGAATCTAATTGCATTAATTGCGAATTTCGTACCCATTCACCCTCAAATGATTCCACATGTGTTGCACTGATTAAACACTGATGTTTTTGACCGACGGCATCTAAAAGCAATAATTGTCGTTTAGGATCCAGTTCAGCCAAAACATCATCTAAAAGCAATATTGGAGATTTACCATACACAGATTTAATCAACTCTAATTCGGCCAATTTCAATGCCAACACAATACTCCTCTGTTGGCCAGCAGAGCCAAAACGTCTAGCATCCATTCCATTAACTAAAAATTGAACATCATCACGATGAGGACCTACCCGACAATTACCCGTCATCTCTTCCTCAGGCCTCATTTCTAAAAGTTGACGTTCAATACTCTCCCTCCAAAGTCTTTCACTTTCTTCAGCGTCAAGTTTACTACCAGGCAAATATATAATATTCAGTTTTTCCTTACTGTTACTTAAATGTTGTTGCCAACTTGCAGCAATAGGAAGTAGACGATTCAAGACACGCCTCCGTCTTCGATGAATTCTTGTACTCACCAAGGCCATCTGCTTATCAAAAGAATCTAATAGAATATTTTGATCCTTATTCGACTTAAGACTTAAGTTACGCCATAGCTGACTTCTTTGCCTGTGCAATCTAGAGAACCTTCCTATCAAATCAGAATATATAGGCTCGAGTTGTTGAACGATTCTATCCAGCCAATTTCTTCTTAGTGATGGTTCTCCCCTTATTAATTCTAGATCAAGTGCGCTAAACCCTACACTTCTCAGAGGTCCAATCAAATCGATTTGACGAGTTAAAAGTTTTTCATTTTTGTAGGCTTTTCTCCCACCTTTTCTATTCAATTCTAAAGAAAGTTTTTGATCATCCTCAATCATCGCAGTTAAACAAGCTTTATCTTGATCCCAATAAATCAAATCCTGATTTCGGTTGGATCGATGAGAACGTAAACTAGACAAGAGCTCTACAGATTCCAGTAGATTAGATTTTCCAATTCCATTTTGCCCTATTACTATCAAACGATTTTCAGTAAACTTAACCTGAAAACGTTGATAATTTCGAAAATAATTAAGCTCTAACTGGTGAAGTTGAATGTTTCTTTGTGGGATTTGTATGTAAGCTAATTTTAATAAGGTCTCAGTATTTGGCCTTTTTTAATAACAACCCTTTGTTGGGCATGTAGCTCAGTTGGATAGAGCATCAGATTCCGGTTCTGAGAGTCGGGGGTTCGAGTCCCTCCATGCTCGTTGAAATGAAATTTCACAGTCTAAATCCCATTGTTTTGATACCATTAGGATCTAATAAAAATCCATTTGCTTTTAATGCTTTAAGTGAAATATTGGGAGCTGCAACAGAAATGCTACAGCCTGGCAACTCACGTCTAATGATTTCGATTGCTTTAAAAACCACAATAGACATATATTTTTCTTGTTGATCGCCAGGCTCGGCTACCAAGTCCCACAAATTTGCATTTAAACCTTTGTCACTAGTCACACGTACAAAACCTACAAGTCTCTCAGAAGTCTTTTGAAGGAGAGATAAATAAAAATCGCTATTGTTCAATGCTAATTCCAACTTCCTTGGTTGATGAGTATCTTGATTACATCTAGAAAGTAGACTATTTATTTTTCGTACAGAAACAAACTCACTCCTTAAAAGAACATAGCCCTCAGGAATCTGAGGACATTTGTTTGATGAATTTAATCCAAGCATGTCATCCTGTATTCCTCATCCCTGCAGCGATACCATTAATCGTCAACAAAGCTCCACGCAATAATTCACTACGGCTATATGTTCGCGAACTTTGAGAAGAGTCAATACTCAAATCCTCACTAATTGGTGGTTGACGGTTCTGATCTCTTAATCGTTTCAAAAGAGCAACTTGTAAAAAGCCTAAAGGGACAATAGTCCTATTTCTAAGATTTACAGACAATTGCAAAGCAGGGTCTGCACTTAATAATTTTGATTTGTCAGTAATTTCTAGAATTAATTTCTTCGTCAAACTATATTCACTTGAAATAATCTCAAAAATACGAGCAAAAGCATCTCGATTGTCATTGCCACCTAAACTAACCATGTAATGATGGGCAACCTCCAAATCAACTTTTGAAAGTGTCATCTCTACTTTAGATATCAACATCCTGAAGAATGGCCATCTCTGATTCAACATGCGTAACATCTCCATTTGGTCGGGGTCTGTCTTTAGTTCAGTAGCCAAAGCCGTACCAACCCCAAACCAACTTGGCAAGAGGAATCGACTCTGAGTCCAACCAAAGACCCATGGGATAGCACGTAGACTTGATAAGTCTTTTGCACCAGTTTTTCTTCGAGCAGGACGACTAGAAATTTGTAATTTACTTATTTCCTCTATTGGAGTCACTACTTGAAAAAATTGAACCAATTCGGGATTATCATGAACTAGAGCTCGATAGTGCTTCCTCGAACAAGCTGCAAGTCTAGTCATTAATTCATTCCAGCTTGGCGTAGCATCTAATTTATTGGTAACTAAGCTATTCTGAAGAACAGCTGTAGTTACAGTTTCAAGATTATAGAGAGCTAATTCTGGAAGACTATATTTTGATGCAAGAACCTCTCCTTGCTCTGTGATCTTTATCCGGCCTTGAATTGTACCACTCGGTTGAGCCAATATTGCTTGATAGGCTGGTCCGCCTCCCCTACCTACAGACCCTCCTCTTCCATGGAAAATACGTAATGCTATTCCTTGTCTACTAGCAAGATCCTGGAGTGCTATTTGGGCCTTATGAATTTCCCAATTACTTGAAAGGAAACCAGAATCTTTATTGCTATCAGAATATCCAAGCATAAGTTCCTGAAGTGGTTGAATTTTTTCCCCTACACGCGGCAGTAATTCACGATAAACATCTGTTTGAAGTAACGACTCCATTACAGAAGGAGCACGTTGCAAATCCTCAACCGTTTCAAATAATGGAACAACGAGAAAATCAGCAGATCCTAAAGTTGGATCAATTAAGCCTGACTCTTTAGCTAAAAGAAGAACTTCTAATAAATCTGATGCTGTATGACTCATTGATATGACATACGAGCGGCATATACGAGTACCAAATTCTTTCTGAAGCCTATGAAGCATGTGAAAAACTGAGATAGTATCTTGAGTACTTTTAGACCACTCAAATGCAGGCGGAATCAGTGGTCTACGAGTTTGCAATTCCTTCATTAACCATTCAACTCGGCTTTCCTCATCCATTTCTCCATATGAAACAGGTAGATCTAAATAGCGAGTAAGTTCATCCAATGCATCACTATGTCTTGTACTTTCTTGCCTAATGTCTAAGCTCGCCAAAGAGAAACCAAAGATATGAACTTGATTCAACAAAGTATCTAGGGGTTCACAAGTTAGATCTGTACTAACTAAACTATTTCTAATAAGCTCCAATTCATTCTTGAATTCATCTACAGATCTATAGTGGAGAAACTCATCAAAACTATTATTAGTAGACATTAAAGGCTTCCCTTCTGGAGAGAATTGCCATCCAGCATCAGCTAACTGTTTATTACGTAGTTGAGTTAGTCTTAGTCTCTCTAATGTATAGCTAAGTTTCAAACGATAAGGTTCTAGACGATATCTAGCAGCCCTTTCCTCATAAACCTCAGGGAAACGAACTCTATCCATTTCTAATGATTCTAGTAAAGGGGAACTCACTTGACTCCATTGCATAGAGATACTCAGTTGATCTCTTAGCTCTTGAACTGATGCAAGATACCTATCCAACATTAATTGTCTTTGATAACATGCTGTCCTCCATGTGATTTCAGGGGTTACAGACGGGTTTCCATCACGATCTGAACCTACCCAAGAGCCAAATGTACAAAAAGCTTCATTAGGAATCTCTACGTCTGGATAACTTGAAGCTAGTGCAGTAGTCAGTCTTCTTCTTAATTGAGGCATGGCATCAAACAAAACCTGCTGAAAATAATGAAGCGCATAGTCAACCTCATCAAGAACAGTTGGCTTGAATTGATGGAGCTCATCAGTTCTCCACCAAAGTCTGATCTCCTCCTCTAATTGCAACCTAAATATTTCCTTCTCAGTTTCAGAAATTGAATTATTGGATTGAAGTTGTTGTAAAAGGGTTGCTACTCTACGTTGCTTGTGACGCACAGTGTGTCTAACTATTTCAGTTGGATGAGCTGTAAAGACAAGACGGATATCCATTTCCCTCATCAAAGCATCAAGCTGAGCTGGAGGGACATTCAAGCTACGTAATCGCTCAAATAATTGCCTAAAAGTTGCTGGCGCAGTTTGACTAGCTAATGCAGGTACAAATGGATCTATTTTATTTTTATCGTTCTCTAGCTTTCCTTTTTTCATACTGTCTAAATAACTATCTTCTTCTATACGTTGCTCAAGAATATTGACTAGCTGAAAATAAAGAGAGAAAGCCCTAGCCGCAGATATCGCCTCCGCCAAGTCCATCTCTGTAATCAATTGGACAATTGCTTGCGAGGAATTATCTTGTTTTGACTTACTTGGGTCACTTAATTGTTTTAAACGCAATAATCTCTCTGTTTGATCAGGAGGACATTCACTTTTGAGAACTGTTTTCCAAAGATCTTCAACAAGTTCAAGCCTTTGCTGCAATAAATATCCAGGATCTTGATCCTCAACACTTACTGTCGAGTGATTAGAGATGTTTTCGTTAGGAGGGTTTTTCAACATAAACGTATTATGAAGCAGTTCTACCGACTTAGTCACTAGTAGGTTGATTTCATTTGAAGGAAAGTTGTCTCTTCTTGTTCCATTTCACTAATACCTTTCTGAAGCAAAGACTGAATTGATACACCTTTAGAATGAGAGTTAAGCCATATCATTGATTGATTTCCGTTTAATAAAACAGATTCGATAGGTTGAAGTAACTCAAACATATCAAGCTCCTTAGCTAAAGGAGTTACATCTAGGAGAAGTTCTTTAATCCAATCACGGCAATTGATTTGTTCACCAGTTTTCCAATGAGATAAATTTGCATCAAGACTAGATTTAGCTGCAATCAAATCATTTTCATCTGCCATTACAGCCAATTCTTGTTGCGTTTTAGAACTTGCTTCAATTGGATCATATTTTTTTATATTTTTTTGAAGATTAATAATTCTGAGTTCTAATAAAGCAGTTATCGCCAAAAGCAAATCAACACTACCGACCAAATCACATATCCTTAGCTCTAATCGATTTAAAATATGCGGCCTTTCTGGACCATTGGGTCTTACTGATGTCCACAAATGTCTTTCATTTTTCATTTTGCCCTTGCTTAGTTGCTCCTCAACCCAGGTCACAAAGTGTGCATGATCCAAAAACATAGGAACATTGGAAGGTGTCTTAGGAAATTGAATCCATCTTTGAGAATGGGCACCCGTTGCATTTCCATCTAAAAAAGGAGAACTAGCACTTAATGCTAGAAATAATGATGCTTCACATCTAACCAACCGGAGGGCAGAAAAAAGTAAGGATAAATTTTCAATACCTAAATTAATATGAACACTTGCAGTTACAACATTTGTTCCATATTTTTTTTCTATAAAAGAATGATATGAGTTTTCTGAATCTGACCTTTCAAAAATTTTTATATTTCCAAGACTTAGAGTACTCCCTGGAAGAATTGTCAATTTTTTGCAATCAAGCCATTTCCTAAGTTTTTGTCTTGGTATTAAAAGTGCATGTTTTAAAACTGCATATCTTTTATCTGGAACAGTTATGTACTCAAGATTTCTTTGATCCGGTTCTTTAACAAAATCTGATAGCTCATGCGTAATGGCAGATGCAACACCTACATTTTTACCAGCAAATGTGCCAGTAAAAAGCTCGACTTCAAACCCCTTTAAAAGCATTAAGTTGGTCATAAATCATGGACTTCTAAGCAAGCTAAAGCAGTAAACATCCCCTTGGCCTTATTTAAAGTTTCTTGATACTCATTACAAGGGATCGAATCTGCAACCACCCCAGCCCCTGCTTGGACCTGGACAGTAAAATCATTTTGATTTTTTCTTCTGACAACCATTGTTCTTATAGTAATGGCAGTATTCAATGCTCCATTTAAATCAATAGAGCCATAAACGCCTGAATAGGGCCCTCTTCGTTGTTTTTCTAATTTATTAATTAATTGCATAGCTCTTATCTTTGGGGCTCCGCTAACTGTCCCAGCGGGGAAAGAAGCAATTAACAAATCCCATATATCCTTTTCTTTTTCTAGAATTCCCTCTACCTCACTGACGATGTGCATCACGTGAGAATATTTTTCTATAGTCATTAATTCTTTTACAGAAACGCTACCTGGTGTGCAAACTCGACCTAAATCATTTCGTCCTAAATCTACTAACATCACATGCTCCGCTCTTTCTTTAGGGTCTTTTAAAAGATCTTTCTCTAGAGTTAAATCTTCCAGATCATTTTTTCCTCTTGGGCGTGTACCTGCAATTGGTCTCAAACTTGCTTGAATTCCCTTATCTGTTTGCTGGGCCTTAACCATTACCTCTGGACTAGAACCAATAAGTTGCCAATCGCCAAAGTCAAAAAATGCCATGAATGGGGAGGGATTAACCATCCTCAGGCTTCGGTATAATTCAAAAGGTTTTTGTGTGACATTCGACTCCAATTTTTGACTAATAACTAACTGAAAAATATCACCTTTTTTAATGAATTTTTTTGCAGATTTGACACTATCTTCAAATTCATCTTTAGATACATTAGCTTTCATATCAATTGATCTACTGCCTTTTTCATTCCACATTAAAGACTTTATGGGCTTTAAAGGTGCAGACATCAAATCTTGAAGTTCCTTTATTTGTCCACAGGCAGTTTCATAAGCGTTTTCGGGAGATACCCCATCACTTAAATTTCCATATGCAACAGCTGTTATGAGACGTTTAACTTGATCAAAAATTAAAATTTTATCCATAAACATCCAAATCCCATCGGGCAAATCTTTATCAGTTAATTGATAGGTAGGTACTGAGGGCTCAATCCATTGAATTAATTCATACCCCCACATTCCAAACAGTTGTCCTAGTTGTGGTAAACCAGACAAAGAAACAGATTTATAAGGGTCAAGCATTTTTCTAAGTATTTGAATTGGACTTCCATAGAACTTTTCTTGTTCTCCATTTCTCCAGCATCTAATCAATTCATTTCCTTTAACTGTCGCCTTCCAAAGAGGATCTGATGCCACCACACTCCACCTGCCTAGAGTTTCTCCCCCCTCTACTGATTCAAGCAATACTCCTGGAGGACTATCGTTGCCAACTTTAAGCCATGTTGTAAGAGGGGTTTCTAAATCTGCTGGCCAACTTTTTGCCAAGGGAATATAGTTTGCCCCTCTGGAAGCAGATAAAAGAAATTGTTCCTTATCTAAACTAAGCATGACTGCATAATGGCAGCCCAATAAATATATTTAAAGGGAACAAAATTTAATTTTTAATGACTCATGCATCGTAGGTTCGTTTCCCGCTAAATTTCAAGCTTGCTGGATTAGGATTTTCACCAATTCGCCTATTATTGTATCCTTCTTTTTGACGCCCTTCATTTGGCTTCTCAGAGAAAACACCATCTTTTGGAAAAAGTAATTCTCTATCTCCTCCTGGAAAGATTCTATATATTTTACTTGTTTCAATTCTTGGCTTAAATCCTCTCAATTGAGTATTCAAAGCAAAACACTGTTCTTTTCTTGCAAAGTACATAAGATTATCTCCCTCATGCATTACTGCAGCTCCTCCAGTTGGAAGTTCAAAGACCTCAGATGTTTTACTTGTCCAAGTAATTGCATATTTCTCTTCGGTTTCAGCCGAGTTTAAAAGTCCACCAGTGCTACCAATGTGCTTTGGGAGTGCTCCAGGTAATACTTCAGTCATGCTTTCAATTAAACCAACTTATTCTTTATATTTTTAAATTAGCACTTTATTTTGTGCCTTTTGACTCATTTCTCGTCAACTTCACACGCGTCAACATTAATTCAGCAGATCAAGCTCTTTAAATTCAGAAATAGGAAAAAATATCGTCATTCCACTATCTCTCCTATTAGTGAGTCGCCCACCAAGACTTTTTAATAGCCTTTGTGTCGCAGCCTGACTAAGCTGTAAATTACCTGTAGATGGATTCCAACTCAGTACTGGCCCAATTTCTTCATTGGAAACATTTTCTGATACTCCAGAGTCGGAAATTGTGGAGAGCTGAGTTAAAATTTGAAGTTTTAGTCTCTGCCCTGCTGGCCTTAATTTCAAAGTTAATTCTCCACCAGTTTGTAATCCACGACTGTTCCGATCAATAAGACCGGTCAACATTAATTCAAGCCCTTCAGAATCACTCAAAACCTTAGGCAAATCAGGAGTTATATCAAGAATAAGTTTCAAGCCTTTTCTCTCTAGCTGATTGCGCCAGAGTGGTGAAAGCATGGTGAGCATTTTACCTAAATCTGTTAAAGCTAAATTTGTTTGTTCAGGTTTGCTTCTTTCTAACTCCACTGCATTAAAAATCAAACCAAAGCGATCAATTTGTTCTGTACATTCAATATCTATTTGATTCAAACGGCTTTCTACCACTTTTGGTAAATCTTGCTTCCTAAGGAGAGATCTTATTAATGTTCTTATGGTTGCCAATGGAGTTCTAATTTCATGAGTTAAAGCTTCTAGTAAGGAGATTTCACTATTTTTTGCACTTGATTCGTCGTCATTAATTACGTTATCTGGCAAAGTCTGAATATTCAAACTCGGTGCAATATCTGCGAGTCGTTGTGATAATAGAGGCCAAAATACTTTAGATAAATCATCATTTGTTTTAAGCTGACCCATCTCTCCTAGAGCATTTCTAAGACTATTTGCTTGTTCAACATTTTCTGTGTTTAATCTGTTATCTAATAGCGTCAAAAGATCACTCAACGTTTCAGGGTCACTCCGCATTAATAATTTTCTCTCATGAGATTGCCCTTCTAAAGCTAAAGCAATTTGAATTTCAGGAGTAATAACTATTAGCAATGGATCGTTTCCATCCTCCTCTAGAAGAGTCAAGCGCTCATAGTCAGTAGAATCATTTTGGAAATCCATCGAAGCTGATTGACTGGGTGGCAACATACCCATAGAAGGATTTTTTAGGTTCAACAAGTCCTTTGGCGCCCAAACCCATCCTTGAAATTTCTTCAGTAATTTAGGTTCGTATAAAGCTGGTAAAGGAGAGGATAGCCATAAACCTCTCGTAAGGTTCATTGGCAGCAAAATTTCTGACTGGAGAATATCTAGAGCTGCCCACCACATTCTCCTAACTGCAGATTCACTGCATTTGGCATGAGGGACTCCTTGAGCCATTCTTTCTTGCAAAGTTTTTATAGTTATCAGAGGTTTGGTCACGAATTCCTCCAAACCTCCTTTGATCCTCTAAATGCATTTGGCTCATTAGGTTGTAAAGGATAAAAAAGCATGTAAATAAAATTGCAACTCTTAAAGGTGTCTAAACTGAATTTTTTCAAATAGATGGATTGAGAATTTCACTATCATTCATTTAATAGGTCAAGAAAGTCTCCTTAGACAAAAATAAGATCATGGGAACAACTAGTCTTAAGTAAGGATTAGTGAGAAGAAAACCTTTAATACCAATAATTTTCATAGTAACTAATTAAATGAAACTAATGTTTAATCTGAGAGTGAGGATTCCTTCCTTTACATAGATGAAAAAACTTAACCTCAAGATGGTAAAGGATCTGAACCATAGTGAGTCTCAAAGCTCTATTTTTCCTCAATTAATGCGTTTATAAAAAACATAAAAAATCTAATCAAAGATTTTTTCTTATTGACTGTCCTCGTCGAGCCACAGACAAACAAAAACCCAGACTGATAAAATTGACAAATAACGCAGTTCTGCCGTAGCTCATAAAAGGAAGAGGAATTCCAGTCACAGGACCAAGGCCAATAGTCATAAATATATTCACCATAATTTGAAAGATAAACATTGAAGCTATTCCAATCACAATCAAAGATTCAAAATCACTACGCGCCTCAATAGCTATCTTTATTAATCGAAAAATTAGAATAAAAAATAAAAATAAGACTAATAAAGTTCCTAAAAATCCTGTCTCTTCCCCAAGAGCACTAAAAATAAAATCTGTATGTTGCTCTGGGATAAATTTTAATTTAGTTAATTGGCCTTGCATCAGACCCGATCCAATCAATCCTCCAGATCCAATGCCTATTTTACTTTGGAGCATATGATATCCACCACCTAAAGGATCTTGACTAGGATCAAGAAAAAGGATTAGTCGATCTCTTTGGTAATCTTTTAAAACAGATTCCCAAAACCAAGGAGACATTTTCGCTATTAACAAATGATAAAAGACAACAAATAACGTTAGTAATTTTTTTTTATTTGGCAGAGATCGATAACATAAAAAACCAATTATTGGAATCCATATAAAAAGTCCAAATTGATATAAATAGGCTATTAATCCTGTTAGAAAAGTAGCCAAAATAATAAATGCCCACTCATATGGCATCCCCGACCAATACAACATTCCAAGAAGTATGGCCCCAAAAACAAGAGATGTACCAAGATCAGGTTGAATAAAAACCAAAATCCAAGGCAAAAAGGACACTAATAAAGGTTTAATTAAATGAGATAAATCAAAAAACCTTTTTCGATCTAAAATAGAAGCCAAGATCAGTATTAAGGTTAATTTTGCAAACTCAGAGGGTTGAATATACAAACCAGCGAAGCTGAACCATCTTTGTGCTCCCAATGCAGAAGTACCACTAAAATTCACATACAAAAGTGTTGAAATAGTCGAAAAATATATTATTAGAATATATTTTCGTAAATCTTGCAAAGGAAATTGAGCTAGAAAATAAGCAATAAAAGAACCTATATAAGCAATAATTGCATGTTGATACCAATCTGTAATTCCAAGATTTCTTTGGGTACTTGCAATTAATACACAAGATAAATGTACTAAAATAAAGGGGACAATACAAATTATAAAATCTAGATCTTTCCAAAATTTTTTATTTCTGACTATTTTAAAAGAAGATATTTTTTTTCGACGAAGACCCATCATTAATTTAAATCACTATTTAACAGATAATGTTTTACATAAAGTTCCAGCAAGTTCTAAAAATACTTTTGCTGTGATTGAATCTGGAGATGTATGAACGACTGGTAGATCCTTACCTGTACCTGAAAAAGTATCTGACTCTATTGGTATCTGAGAGAGTAAAGGGACATCATTCTCTTTAGCTAATTGATTACCTCCTCCTGAACCAAAAATCTCATATGATTTTTGTGGCTGATCTGGTGGGATAAAATAAGTCATATTTTCTATCACTCCGAGTACTGGAATATTCATTTGTTTAAACATTGCCAAGCCCCTTCTTGAGTCTTGAAGAGATACATTTTGCGGAGTAGTTACTATTATCACACCTGCCATGGGGACTGCCTGAGCTAAAGAAAGTTGGGCATCTCCGGTCCCGGGAGGAAGATCTACTATTAAAAAATCACGTTCACCCCAGCAAGCTTGATATAAAAATTGCCTAATAATTCCATTAAGCATTGGGCCACGCCAAATTACTGGCTGATTTTGATCAATTAATAATCCCATTGAAACCATTCCAATTCCACATGTTTCTATGGGAATAATTTTTTGCTCTGCACCTGAGCCACTAACTTCAGGAGTTATTTGGCTAACACCAAGCATATAAGGCGTATTTGGTCCATAGATATCTGCATCGAGCAAGCCAACCTTGAAACCCGTTTGACCAAGGGCACACGCTAAATTCACGGCAACAGTACTTTTACCGACACCACCCTTCCCGCTACTTATGGCGATAACATTTTTCACGTTTGGTATTGGAGTTAATCCCTGAGATTGAGCACCATGGCCGGCTTGACCAATAGGAGACTCCTTAGATGGAGATGAATCACCAATCTCAATTTGTACTTCTTCTATTCCTTCCAATGACTTAATGCTTTCCCTTATATCATCTGCTATCTGACCTCTTTGAGCTATTGCAAAATTAGGAAGATTGAGTCTGACAACAATTTTCGGTGGCTTTACTGAAACTATTTCTAACCACCCAAGTTCAACAATAGATCGTTCACTTCCAACATCCTTGATTGAATTAAACGCTTTTAAAACCTTCTCGTTGGTTTTCATTCTTATTTTCTATTACATTCGATGATAGTAAAAAAATCGGCACATATTCCACCTAATTATCCAATGATATTGCCTTTAGTAATAAGTAAGAACTATTCTCAATACAAACTTTTCCAATATTAGTGCGAAATTTGCATCATTTGAAAGTATTTTTTTAAGTAAAGCAAAATACACTTAATTTTGTCCTCCTCAAAAGATCAAGCCAATTTACCGGCAAACAACTCAAGAGATCGAGCCAAAAAGCTTGTTTTAGCGCTTCAAGATGAAATTTGCGCTGGCTTGGAGACTATTGATGGAGAGGGCAAATTCATAGAAGAATCTTGGGAGAGGCCCGAGGGTGGTGGGGGACGCTCAAGAGTCTTGAAAGATGGAAAAATCTTTGAACAGGGAGGGGTAAATTTTTCTGAAGTACATGGCAATGAACTTCCATCCTCAATTATTAGCCAAAGACCCGAAGCAAAAGGTCACTCTTGGTTTGCGACAGGAACCTCAATGGTTCTACACCCCAAAAGTCCCTACATTCCAACTGTTCATCTTAATTACAGATATTTCGAAGCAGGTCCAGTTTGGTGGTTTGGCGGAGGGGCTGATTTAACCCCTTTCTATCCATATCTATCTGATACGCGTCACTTTCACTCATGCCATAAAGCTGCATGTGACACAATCAACAAAGATCTCCATAAGGTTTTCAAACCTTGGTGTGACGAATATTTCTTTCTAAAACATCGAAATGAGACAAGAGGTGTTGGAGGTATTTTTTATGACTATCAAGATGGATCAGGCTTGCTTTATAAAGGACAAAATGCCAATGGGAACGCCTCTAAAATCTCAAAAGAGCTAGGGAACTATTCTTTGAATTGGGAAAATCTTTATTCACTTGCAAAAGCATGCGGGCAGGCATTTCTACCCTCATATGAGCCAATAATCAAAAAGAGAAAAAATCAGAGCTTTTCAACTAAAGAAAGAGACTTTCAACTTTATAGGCGAGGTAGATATGCTGAGTTCAATTTGGTATGGGATAGAGGCACAATTTTTGGATTACAAACGAATGGAAGAACAGAATCAATATTGATGTCATTACCCCCCTTAGCAAGATGGGAGTATGGATATAAGCCAGAAGAAAATTCACGTGAAGCGCTGTTAACAGATTTATTTACTAAGCCTCAAGATTGGTTCACAGATAAATCTCTGGAAGAAAGGTGTTTACCTCATCAAGCATTGGATTAGATACTGCTCTTCTAGATTATTCCATTTAAAAAAGCTTGAATTATCTCATTGGCAAGGAGTTCTATTGTTTTTTGCCTGGTTTTTAAATTTCTAAGATTTTTTTCTAGCAGACCCTCTAATTTTGCTATTTCAAGAATCCTTATTTTCCTTCTTGGAGCACCTAAACCTCCTCTAAATAAAACAGGAAAGCGTCCGAATTTTCTTGCGATTGACTCGTCTATTTTATTTGGCGTCTCAGAAAAAGGAGGGATCAAGCCTGAACCAACACCATACTTACCATATGCATCAAAATGAATCTCAATCGCATACCCACCGCGTTTAGCGAATTTACTACCCACTGACCAATTTGTTCTTGGATCATTATGATCATCTATATTTCTCACTCCTGGGTCATAAGATCTAATATTTAAACCTTTCTTTTTGCCAAGCTTAACAATTGATTCTTGTAATTTTAAATTCCAAAAAAGTTCATCACTTATTTCAGGATTCATTGGATTCAAACCAAACTTATCAACAGCTTCGCCAGGTGTGCCAGCACCAGCCAATCCCTGAGAATCTGCATGGCCAGCCAATATTAAAATAGGGATATTTTTATCTACATCTTTACTCCCAACCCAAGTTGCAGGAAGTTTTGAGCCTTCACCAATAATTAATTCAAAATCTTCAGTAAAATTAAAATTTCTATTATAGTAAAAATGGTAAAAAGAATAAAAAACAATTAAAAGTACTATAAATTTTAAATTATTTAATACTTTATTTCTCACCACAATACTAATTAAATAGGAGAAGAAAGTAGAGAGTTTTCGCTAGTAAGCTTAAGACTTTCAGCTAGTTCCAACTGAATTGCTATAAGCTCATCACGATGAGCTTTGATTCGTAAAATACTGATATCAGATAGATCTGAACTTAATAACTTAACTTCTAATGATTCCTCTCGTTTGGATTTAACACGATAAATAATTCCAGCAAGAGGTGCGCCAATTGCAGCTAGTAGTAAAGGCCACCAATCCAAAGAAGGATATAGCTGAATTAAAACAAGTCCCAAGCAAGCTGAGCCTAGTCCTCCAAGGCAAGCCAAAAAGATCACCAAAAAAGTACTAGAAGCAACATTGCCGTTAAAAATTAACAATTTCTCTTCAGCATTGCCTCCATTATTTTTCCAACCACGTTCTTCTAACCAAAAACTAATACCTTTCAAAACTTCCAGAGGAGGCAAAGGAGACTGAACATCTACAACTGTTGTGCGGTCCTTACTTGCAGCTCGCAGAAAAAATCCTAAACCTATCGCTAATAGGATAGTGAGAAACAAAGTTGAGGAGAATGCAGATTGCATCTCAATAATACGATCCCTTTTATCTTAATTGTTCTGGAAAACATAGCTACAAAAGTGAGCTAAAAAAATTAAAAGATTTTAGAAAAGATAAAATCGATGAATTCAATAAATATTTTTTATTATTTTAGGTATTAGAATTAGATCATAATGAAATAACTGAAAATTTAATTCTCATTAAATTTATTATGCAAAAAAAACTTGATGCCCCCTCGACATTTAAGATCTTTGAGCAAGACATAGATAATGAAACTGAAATTGCTTTAAGCTCATCTATGGCTTTAGCAGTTGACACCGAAGCCATGGGGTTAATTCATGGTAGAGACAGGCTATGTTTAATACAAATATGTGATGAATTTGATAATGTTATCTGTATTCGTATAGAACGAGATCAACATTCAGCACCATACTTAAAATCTATTCTTGAGAAGAACACAATTGAAAAAGTCTTTCATTTTGCAAGATTTGATGTTGCTGCTCTAGCAAGTAATCTAAATATTGACGTTAATCCAATTTTTTGTACAAAAATAGCAAGTAAAATAGGTAGAACTTACAGTCCTAGGCATGGGTTGAAAGAAGTAGTTATGGAAACTGTTGGAGTGGAATTAGATAAACAAGCTCAAAGCAGTGACTGGGGAAAAGTTGGTGATTTAACTCAAAAACAACTTATTTATGCAGCAAATGATGTTAGATATTTACTAGGAGCAAAAAACAAACTTGAGGAGATGTTGAAACGCGAGAAAAGATGGGAATTAGCCAAAAAATGTTTCCAATGCGTACCTATTTTGTCAGAGCTTGATAGAAGAAGATTTACAAATATTTTTGATCATTAATTGTTTCAACTTCAAGATCGATTAATCCTCAAGCATAAAATTCTCCTCTTCTTTTAGAGCCTTTAATAATTGATCAAATGATGCAGAGGCCGAAACACTTTGTTTGTTATCCTCATTTAAAGTTTGCTCAAGAATTTTTTGAGCAATTTCCTTTCTCGATTGCAAATCTTTTTTTCCTTCTTTAGCTGCAGCTACCTCTACTTTTCGTCGAGCGGCTGAAATACTTATACTCAAAGAAGATGCTAACCGAGCACAAATTTTAAGATAATTATGATCTTCAATTAGTGGCATATGCAGAAGCTTGAATAGAAAATCTTCATAAAAAATCCTTTACTAGATTACACCGCACTACAAACCCTTAGACAAGTGAGTCAAAATACTAAGAGCTATAGCATGACTTCCACCCTCAGAACCCATTCTTTTAGACCCTCTTAGGCCAATAATCTCTCTATCAGAATCAGAATTCAGTAAAAAGCCCACTTGTTTTGCGAAAATTTGATCACCCTCAGCAACAGCTACCGCACCACCTAATAAACGACTTTGTCGTTTAGCAAAATTGAAATTAAATTGATGTCCTTTTCCTGGCATGGAGACGCATGGGATACCTAAACCTACTAATTGTTCTGTAGCTGTACCTGCATTAGCTACTCCTACTTCTCCCCACTTAGCCCAACAAGAAAATTGGTTAAAGCCAATTAATATAAGTAAGGAGTTTTTTTTCCATATTTCCGAAATCCCATTTTCACCTGTTGAGTGATAAGTAGGATTAAAACCTAAGTCCATCAATATTAATTCTATTTTTTTTCTCATTGCAAAAGAACTTAAAGGAACAAATACTGCGATGGAAGATGTAATTTCAATAAACTGAATTGCAATTAAAAGTTTTTTAAAATTCTGATACGCCTCAGGCAAACGACTTCCACATAACAAAATCAAACGTCTATATCTTTTAAAGTCATTAGGACATTCTTTATTAGAAATACCATCCATCATTGGATTCCCCGGCGATAGTGCATTTACACCATGATTTCTCAAACCTCGAGCGGTTATTTTGTCTCTTACTGCAACCATCCGGCAACGACTAGATCGCATCAACCAATATTCCCATGGATCCCACTCAGTTCCTTTCAATCGATGGTAAAAATCACTCAAAGAGGATCTTGGCCCGCTAGCCCATGTGTAATCACTTTTAGGAGTGCCAATAAAAAAATAATTTGCACCACTAGCCCATGCGAAAAGAAGAGGTAATAAATCTCCAACTGCAACGATAATTCTTCCTTCTTTAGCTGATCTATGAATCAAAGTCCATTGCCTCCAGAGACTTACTAATAAACCAGCTTTTAAATCTAAAACCAAGCCACTAAAACTCTGATTACTAAATCCCCCGCTTGGCAAAAGTGTTGAAGGACCAATCTTGGCAAGCCAGCCATCTCTCACAAGCGTTGAAAATGCTTTCCCATCTCCAACCATCGGGAGAACTTCATAAGAGATATCTGGATTCATTTCATGGAGAGCTTCCATAACCTTGCAAGCAATAATGTCTTCTCCATGTCCATTACAAAGAAACAAAAGATTTTGTTCGGCTTGACTGATACGATTTGAAGTGGAAATGAAAATTTCATTTTCGGCGGCATGGCCAAGTGGTAAGGCAGAGGATTGCAAATCCTTTATCCCCAGTTCGAATCTGGGTGCCGCCTTCATTATTATTCGTTTAATTTTCCTGAGGAAGCCCTCCAGCACAATGCTCCATGTGTAGCGAGTAGCAAGTTTCAAGAAGGTTCAGAAATTAATAAAGTAATTTTGGTAATGGATCTCAATATTGAGCATATATCCATTCTTACAGTTAGCCTCTAAAAGAACCACTAGAGAAAAGCTTGTAAATAATGAGGATAAGAAATATATACATATTATATTCACTACTTGATTGAATATTTTTTATCCATGTTATTAAGGTTTTTTTTCATTACAATTAAGTAGAAAAATTCGCATAGAAAGATTATTCATAGATTAATATTAATCATATTAACCAAAAGGAACAGTGTCTGATCAAATTGAATTCAGTTCTTTTTATAAATTATTAAATTCAATTAAAGAAGGTGAATCTGAACAAATATCTTTACTCGATGAAAAAATTAATGAATTCAAAGATGGTAATAAATCGAAAAGTTTTCTTGATGAATTAGGATCTCTTTATCTCTCTATAGGTATTACAGAATTATATAATTTCACGAATACAAAAGATCTCAAGGCAATTGGACTTATCGATAAAGAAGGCTGGGAAAATTTAGCCTCTACAAATCAACAAGAATTACCTGTATACCTTGCAAATAAAATGATTGAGTACATTAAAGAAAACAAAAAAGTAAAGGAAATGTCCAATAAGTGGAATATTAAAGAGGGTGAAATAAGAAAGCATATAACTAAAATGGCAAGATATATAACTGAGGGGATTATTGATGTAATTGAATAGTATTAAATATAGATTAATGCTTTGTATTAATAATCATTATCTGCCACACAAATACCTAGACATCTTATTCCATTACTAGAAGTTCTTCCACAATGATGACATAGAACTTTTTCTTGATCATCATTACTTTCATTTTCTTTGTTATTTTTTTCAAAAGAAGAATCTTTAAAACTAATTAATTTATTCATGTAAAATAATGATATTAGTTTTCTTTAGTTGAAATAACATAAATGAATCATGACTAAGAACAAAATTGGGATTGGTTTTGGAACGTGGGCCTGGGGGAATAAGCTCGTTTGGGGCTACGAAGCTGAGACAGATAATATTTTACTTAAAAAAACTTTTTTTGATGCCATAGACAGGGGATTAGATCTTGTGGACAGTGCAGATTCTTACGGCACTGGTAGTTTATTTGGGCAAAGCGAAAAGCTGATTGGCAATTTCCTTGAAGAATTACCAAGGAGAAAGCTCAAAAAAATTACTATCGCTACCAAGCTCGCACCCTTTCCATGGAGAATTGGTCGCAATGGTCTCAACAAAGCTTTTCAAGAAAGCAATCAGCGACTAAAAGGAAAAATGACCAGAGTACAGCTTCATTGGAGTACTTATCGTTATGCACCTTGGCAAGAAGAGCAGTTACTTAATGGCATAGGGGATTTATATGAAAAAGGTTTAATCAAAGAAATCGGACTCTCTAATACTGGTCCCAAAAGACTGACCTTCTTATATCAAAAAATGAAAGAAAGAGGGATTAAAATTAATAGTATACAAATGCAACTTTCGTTATTAACCAAACCATCTTTAGAGGATAAAAATATCAAAAATATATGTGATGATAATGAAATTGAATATTTAGCTTACAGTCCATTAGGACTGGGGGTCCTAACAATTCCACCAAATAAATTTCCTAAACCTAAAACATTCTTGCGACAGAAGTTATTCCAAAGAGTACTTCCAAAAACTATAGAATTGAGAACATTACTAGCTAATATAGGTAAAAAGTATTCAGCCTCCCAGGCACAAGTTGCCTTGAATTGGGTAAGGTCTCATGGGGCAAAACCAATAGTCGGTATTCGTACTCCATTTCAAGCTAAAGATGCAAGTTCTGCACTTAATTGGTCTTTAACTAAAAGTGAGAAAGAAACTCTGGATTATTACAGGAATAAATGTCTAGCAAATATGCCTCAAAACCCTTTCACAAGTCCCTAATCAAAATTCAAATATCAGGGCTGACAATAACCTTCATTGAATCTGAAGAAGTAGGAAGACTAATCACTTTTGCTGGTGGAATGGGCTGTGAATTTGCGTTTTTTTCAATTATTTCTTTCTCAGGCTCTTTCTCATCTTTTGCGCAAGCTTCTAATGCTTCTCTCAACAATGAGTCAAAAGTTGCGCCTGGCAATCTATGCCTCGCGACTTCAAGGAATGTAAGTGGTAAAGACTCTGATGCCGCATCTTTTAATGCAGGATTATTTTTTCTATGCTCTTGTTCGTCATGAATTGCCCGAATAAATCTTAGCGTCACTTCATGCTTAGTCGACGCTTTAATCAAAGTATCATTATCTCTTTGCCCATTAGTTGCTTCTTGCTCTAAGTCATTTATTCTACTTTCTAAACTCGTAAGCACTTCATCAGCTTCTTTCCCAATATGAGAAAGCTGTCCATCAGACAAGTTTGGTAAATCAGCTACATAAACTTTTCCATGATCTCTTAAAGTGAGGAAAGTTGGTCTTGGGCCTCCATTTTGTCTCAGGCCCAAATCGGCTTGCCCTCCTAAAGGCCTTTTTGGAGGGGTTGGCCCTGCAGAACTTCTCCTGCGCGTCAGACGCTGTTGATTTTCAAAAGGCATAGTGTTAATTAAGATCTAACTTCGCATTACCCGAACTAATATCCGGCTTGCGTTTCTTTATATCTTACTGTTTTTTTTCCGTTATAGAAAATCTTTTTTAACCTTCATTTAATTTGTTGAAAAAAATATACTACAGGTTTTTATAAAACGCCGCTTAAAACCTCACCTAGGTATTCCTAAGATATCGATATGCTTGGAATCACTCTGCCTTTCAACCACTTGTCCTATATTCCATGCTTCAAAATCGTTTTTCATACATATTTCTAAAGCAGAATTCACATGATTTTTTGGAACAATTAGACAAAAACCTATCCCCATATTGAAAGTATTCCAAAGATCAATTTCAGGAATATCGCCTGCGTTTTGTAACCAAGTAAAGATTTCAGATATTTCCCAACTAGCCATATCTAAATGTGGTACCAATCCAGAGGGAAAAATTCTAGGAAGATTCTCTGGTAAACCTCCACCTGTGATATGGGTCATTCCATGAATTGGTATATTTTGTCTCAACAATTTGTCAACAAGTTGGAAATAAATTGCGGTCGGCTTTAGCAAACCTTGAATCAAGTTCCTTTGATTTTTCCCATAAAGAGTATTCTCGTCCACATTCGCCATGGAAAGGACTTTACGAACAAGACTAAAACCATTGCTATGAATACCATTGCTTTTTATCCCGATAATCTGATCTTCAAGATCAATTTGTGTGCCATCTATTAAATGATGATTTTCAACGATCCCAACACAAAAGCCTGCCAGGTCATATCTTCCCTTGGGATAAAAACCAGGCATTTCAGCAGTTTCTCCTCCCAAAAGAGAACAATCCGATTCACCACAGCCTGCTGCAATTCCCTCTATCACTTCAGCCAAAGCATGGGGAGTCAAAGTTCCACTGGCTATATAATCAAGAAAAAATAAAGGGCGTGCCCCATTAGTTATTACATCATTGACGCACATTGCAACCAGGTCTATTCCAACTCCAAAATGACAAGCATATTGCTGAGCTAATTCCAATTTTGTACCAACACCATCCGTCCCAGATACCAAGACAGGACTTTCATAGCCTTTTGGAATTCTTATACACCCTCCAAAACCTCCTAACCCCCCGATGACCTCACTTTTATGAGTTTTTTCAACGCATGATTTAATTCTCTCCACGAAGGCTCTTCCAGCAGTAACATCAACTCCCGCAGTTTTGTAATCCATCAGTAAAAAGCTTTCTTATTCAAAACATATGAACCCTAATATGAAATCCATATGGGATCAGTATGCAATCAACTTATTTCATTTCAATCATAAGTTGATCAAATTAATTTATTTACCAACATAGTGGTACAAAAAATCTTCCAAACTAATGCTGAATTAAAAGATTGGCTTAGTGAACACAATCCAGCAATAATTTTCATCCCTACGATGGGAGGACTTCACCCTGGTCATCAATATTTAATTGAGAAAGCAAAAGAAAGAAAATCAAAAATAAACCAAATTATTCTTGTCAGTATTTTTGTAAATCCATTACAATTCAGCAAGGGTGAAGACTTCAAAAAATATCCCAGAAATATAAAAAGAGATGCTGAATTAGCTTTTAATGCAGGAGCAGATGCAATTTGGGCTCCAGATTATGTTGAAGTTTTTCCTGGAGGAGAAGATTCACATTTTAAAATTCAAGTTCCACAAATATTGCACAATCAATTATGTGGTGCTGAAAGGAAAGGTCATTTTGATGGAGTTGCAACCGTTGTTATTCGTCTGATCAAAATTGTCAAACCAGAAAAATTAATTCTAGGAGAAAAAGATTGGCAACAGTTAATTATTATTAGAAAACTATTTGAAGAACTTTCAATACCTATAAAAATTGAATCCTTTGCAACAAAAAGGGATCAAAATGGATTTGCTTATAGTTCAAGAAATTCTTACCTAAGCCATTCTGAAAGATTACTTGCTCAGGGTTTACCCCAGGTAATTCAAGAAGCTAAAAATGATTTTGTGAAAGAGAAGATAATTAATCTCAAAAAATTAGAATCCAGACTTAAACAAAACAATTTAGAAATCGAATACATAAAAATCGTTGATGCATTTTCATTGAGTGAAATAGAAAATATAAATGGTATATGCCTTTTAGCCGCAGCCGTAAAATGTGGTTCAACAAGGCTCATTGATCACACTTTTCTCATGCATCGAAAACCAATTATCGCAATTGATGGTCCAGCTGGTGCTGGTAAAAGTACAGTAACTAAAGCATTTGCAAAAAGACTTGGTTTTATCTATTTAGACACTGGAGCAATGTATCGAGCAGTAACTTGGTTAATACTCAGTAATTCTATTGCTCCAACCAACCAGGTTGAAATCAAAAATATCCTGAAAGATTCAAAATTAGAATTTCAAAACTCAAGCTTTGTTGAGCAAAAAATATACATAAATAATATTGACGTAACTGAGAAGATACGATCACCAGAAGTGACTTCAATGGTTTCTGAAATTGCTAAACAACAATTTGTAAGAGAATTACTTACGCAAAAACAACAAGTAATTGGCAATGATGGGGGCTTAGTTGCAGAAGGAAGAGATATCGGCACAGCTGTATTTCCAGATGCAGATGTAAAAATTTTTCTTACGGCCTCTCCAACAGAAAGGGCAAAAAGACGAGCTTTTGACTTACAAAAAAGAGGTTATGAATTCTCCAGCATTGAAGCTCTTGAACAAGAAATTAAAGAGAGAGATAAGAAAGATAGTGAAAGAAAAATCGCTCCTTTAAAAAAAGCTCAAGATGCAATAGAGCTAGTAACAGATGGTATGAATATTGAAGATGTCTTAAAAGAACTGATTTATATTTTCAGATCAAAGATTCCAGAAGAAGTCTGGCCAACTCCTAATCAATGAGACTATCTATTAATCCATCCATAGCATCATCCAGTAAATCCATAACCTTATCGAAGCCATTTTGACCACCATAATAAGGATCAGGTACCTCATCTAATTGAGATTTTTTTGAGTAACTTAAAATAAGTTTTATTTTATAATTTACTTGATTTTTATGATCTCTTATTAATGATTTAACAGCGTCAAGATTATCATTATCCATAACCAAGATATGATCAAATTCATATAAATCATTTTCTTCAATTTTTCTGGATCTACTGGTCAGTTCGATACCTCTTGATAATGCTGTTTCTCTCATACGTGGATCAGCAAGATTTCCAACATGCCAACCGCCAGTTCCTGCCGAATCAACTACAAAAAGTTTTTCTAAACCTCTATCTTTAATTTTTTGGTTAAAGACGCCTTCTGCTGCAGGAGACCGGCAAATGTTTCCTAAACAAACAAAGAGAATTTTTTTTACCATAATCTTCAAATTTAAAATTTATTGTAAGTCAAAAAGAATATTATTTATATAACTTTCAGTCCATGCATTTCCAAAGAAGCCTCGTAACATTCCTCTTGCAGGATCTTTTTCGGCTCGATATCGCATATATTTTTTCTGTCCATCTAGTATCTTTGCAGATCTTTCTGATGGAATAGGTTTTGCATTAGCCACTAGATCCAAGAAAAAATTCAAATAATCATCAAAAGCTGGTTTGATTATCTGACTAATTAATTTATCACCTTCTGCTCCTAAAGGAATTCTAGACCAAAGAAAAGCTGGAGAAAAATATTGTCTGGCCTCCAGTGGAATATCTCCCCCTGAAGGAAGTTTAGATTGCCAATTTTCGTGTATTGATTTTAATTTTCCTAAAACGTATTCAGTATGAATCATGTCATCTTTTAATACAGGTTGAAGATCTAAAGCAATAAGATGTCCATTTGGAAGTGTTACAAAATCAGCTCCAAAAAAGGGTAAATCATAATTTTTTAAAGGTGAAATTACCAAATTCATAACAGAGGTTATTTCACCAGCCTGTAGGCAAGAGCATCTAGCCTGTCGGATTTTTTCCGTCTTTAGACCCCATGTTTCCAAAATAACTTTTTTAGGATTAGAACTTGAGCCAAAAAAAGATTCTTTAAAAAGAAAATCATTCTTTATGGGATAAAGAGTAGGTTGAAAAATAGAAAACTTATTTATAGTTTCATCTAAGAAATAAGACCAACGCCAATTATTTATTGAAACAGGATCAAGACTATTATTTCGTTTAAGTTGCATTTAAAAACTAAAATGAAGAATTAATATTTTCTAGGCTTAATGGAAATAAAAACTCATTCATATATTTCTCTGACCATTCTTTACCAAAAAAGCCAGAAAATAAACCATGAGCTGGATCTTTTTCAGCACTATATTTATCATAATCTATATGCAATAAGCTTACCTCTTGGGATTTAATATAATTTTCATTAGCTTTTGATAAATCAAGAGTTAACCAATAACATTTAAGAAAAGAAGTAAAAACTTTTGGTAAAATAGTTTCCGCTTCAAAATTACCGCCTTTGCAAAATAAAGCCCATGGAGAGAAATACTTGCTTGGATCATATATATTACTTTTCATATCAGAATTAAACTCATTAAAACATTGTTTTAAACTTTTTAAGCCATCAAAGTATCTATCTAAGTATTCTTTATCTTGAACAAGAGGCTGAAAATCAAGAATAGCAACCAGCTTTTCTTTTTTATCAAACCACAAAAGGTCAATACCCATAATTGGCATATCATTTTCATTATGAGGGTAAGCAACTGAATTTAATACTTGAAGATGGTCGCCTGCGTCCAATCTGGTTACTCTCCATCTTCTAAATTCAGGAACATCCCATAACCAGCTATTCAGTTTATAATTGCCTTTTTTAGAAACGCGTTCACAAAATTCATCCCGAACAATCAACTCCTTACCGTCATGTTCAAGAATATTTTTTGTTAACTCACTTAGAAGATCGTCAAACATATTCATTCATCTCCTTAGAGGATTAAATAATTTTCTCTCCATTAAAGTAATTTAATCTGTTAAAAAAGAATACATGCAAACATTATGAAACTATTCTAATAGATAATAAATATAAACAAAGGTGTAGTCTTGAGAAAAAATGAATTTCATTACTCGGTACTACCTTTTCGCTTTTTATTTGTAAAAAATCTAAATAAAACTTTTCCAATAGCAGAAATTAAATTTCCTTCCAATTCATTAAAAATTTCCATATTATATTTAAAAGATCGATTAGCTTCTTCAATAATTGAATCTGCCATCTTTTGATCTATAGGAAGATTATCTAAAGTATTTCGATACTTGATTTTAAATTCTTTTTCATCTCTAATTTGCTCAAAAATATAAAAGCGAAGTCCCTCATCACCAGATAAATTCATAGCTTTTTTAGTAATAGTTTTCAAAAGCTGCCCCCCAGACAAGTCACCTATATATCTGCTGTAATGATGCCCAATCAAAAGTTCAGGATTATCTTGAGCAATTTCTCTAATTCTTGCTTGATATTCGACGGCTGGTTTAGAGGGCTTTACCAATTCAGACCAGTTACTACCAAAGTAGAACGACAAATCTTGTTCCAATTTTTCCTTACGAAAAAGCTCTTTAAATCCAATTTGAGAAATTATCGGATGAGAGTTTTCACAAAGTTTTTCTATCTCTTCCTCCATCGCAGAGTAAACAAAATATAAATCAGCTAATAAATTTCTGTATGAGGACTTATCAACTACTCCCTTGAGAAAACAACTTATAAAACCTGTATTTTCAGCCATCGTATGAGACTTTTTAGTCCCTTCACGAAGTTGCCTAGCAAAGGCTACTGCCATGAGTTCAAAATCATTTAATCAAAACTTACCACTTAGACATAAGCTCAACATTAGATCTATTAATCGATGAAAAAAAAATTATGGCAAATTTTGAAAAGCTGATTGCTCCATCAGCAGGCCAAAGAATTACTTTTGTGGATGGAAACCCAGTAGTCCCAAACCATCCAATTATTCCATTTATAAGAGGTGATGGAACAGGCATTGATATTTGGCCTGCCACACAATTAGTAATCGATAAAGCTATTGAAAAAGCTTATGGAAAAAATCGATCCATTGAATGGTTCAAAATCTATGCAGGTGATGAAGCTTGCGACTTATATGGAACTTATCAATACTTACCAAACGATACTCTTGAGGCTATACGAACTTATGGGATAGCAATCAAAGGACCTTTAACCACGCCTGTAGGAGGTGGGATTAGATCTTTAAACGTATCTCTAAGACAGATTTTTGATTTATATTCATGCGTTAGACCTTGCAAATATTACGAAGGGACTCCAAGCCCTCATAAAAAGCCGCAAGATTTAGATGTAATTGTTTATCGAGAAAATACCGAAGATATTTATATGGGTATTGAATGGGAATCTGAGGATCCCGAATGCATCAAATTGATTGAACAACTCAATAATGAAATAATTCCAGCCAGCCAAAAACTAAAAAACAGAGAAATTCCTAGCGGAGCAGGAATTGGAATCAAACCGGTTAGCAAAAATGGTAGTCAAAGGCATATCAGACGAGCAATTAAGCATGCTCTCAACCTTAAGGGGAGCAAAAGACATGTGACCTTAGTTCATAAGGGAAACATCATGAAATTTACTGAAGGAGCTTTCAGAGATTGGGGATACGAATTAGCAACCACAGAATTCAGAAATGAATGCGTAACCGAGAGAGAAAGTTGGATTTTAGATAATTTAGCTAAAAATCCTCGCATCTCCTACGAGGAGAATGCTGAGTTGATTGAGCCAGGTTTTTCATCTTTAACAGAAGAGAAAAAGAAAGCTATTTGTGATGAGGTTTATTCAGTTCTAACAAATATTGGAACTAGTCATGGCAATGGGAAATGGAAGGATATGGTGATGGTTGATGACCGAATAGCAGATAGTATTTTTCAACAAATTCAAACTCGTCCTCAAGAGTATTCCATACTTGCCACTCTCAATCTAAATGGTGATTACATATCAGATGCGGCCGCAGCAATTGTTGGTGGGCTGGGTATGGCACCAGGAGCAAACATTGGAGATAGAGCAGCTATTTTCGAGGCCACCCATGGAACAGCTCCCAAACATGCAGGCTTGGACAGAATTAATCCAGGTTCAGTAATACTTAGTGGAGTCATGATGCTGGAATATTTAGGCTGGAATGAGGCAGCAAAATTCATTACAAATGGATTGAGCAAATCTATTTCAGATAAACAAGTTACATACGATCTAGCACGATTAATGGAGCCACGCGTAGAGCCTCTTAGTTGTAGTGATTTTGCGAAATCAATTATTGAAAGATTCTAACTAAATATTGTTTAGAGTCTTTCAATAATTAATAATTTGACTCCATCAATAGATAGGATTCTAGAAGTGTTTTCTCATTACCTAAATTACCTGGAAAAGTAACCACTGGTAAATTATAGTTATCAGAATTGCTTGTTACTATTGATAATCCTGGTAATATTTGGCCTTTTAAATTTACTTGGTTAAAATTCAAACCTTTTTGAATCAGAATTTGTGTTGTAATACCTCCTTTACTAATAATGTAACCCAACTTGTTAGTTTTTTTTCTAACTAGAATTGCCATAAACTCAGCTAGTTCCAGTCCAAAATTCATTCTTTTAGAGTACGAAGAAAACTTAATTTCTTCTCGAGTAGTATATATAACAGGTACTTTTTTTATCTTCAAAATATCATCTATTTTCGATAATAAAATCTCCTCCAGCTCTAAGATTTCCTGTTGACAATCTTCTAAAGAAAAAATATCAGCCAATTTCCTGACTGGTATTTCTAAACCTTCACAGGAATTATCTTTCAATAAAACCTCTAATTGATCTGTCGCTAATTTCACATGGGAGCCAACCATTATCAAACCTGGCTTGTATTCAAACTCATTATTTTTTAATTTTAAAGATACTAAATCTGCAGTATCTTTTGGGTTAGGTGGTAAATTAGATAAAGAATTAATAAAGCTTGCTGCTGTTCTGAAAAGAAATCTTTTTTCTTTAGAAACTACTTTAATCGCCCTAGCTATTGTTTCTAAATGTTGAGGTAATTTAGCATCTACAACTACTGAAATATTATCTTCTAATTTAGACAAAAATCCCAAAAGAGATTTAAAACCTTCTTCATTATTAAAAGCTATATCTAATTGTTTAATTTCAATGTGCAAGATGCTATCTGCCTGTATCTTGCCAAAACTTTTTTCTTCAATCCATTTAGCTAAATCACTAGTAGAAAATCCAAAAATATTGTCACGACCAAAGTCAGTACTGTGCACAGGTATTCCATTTAGATAATGAATACCGTTTTCAGTTGTTCTTCCTCCTTCCAGAAAAGCTGGAATATGAAATGTTGCATCAAATGGTCCTAATTCTTCCGCAAGAATTGCAGGTTCCAAAACACCATGACCACGTAATGTTGAATCACCTCTACTAATATAGAAATAATCATCTTTAGAATAACCTTTTCTTAAAAAAAACTTCTTAATAGATGAACATATTTCTCTGGTTTTTTTAACAGCTAAAACAGAAGATAAAGATCTTGTGTTCGCAAGTATAAATATCAAAGGCGAACCTTTTGCAAATGCTTTCTCTAGAGTTTGTTCATCCCAATTTAATAATAACGGGCATCCATAAACAGTTTGAGACCCAGTCGGATCATCATCAAAGATAATTATTTTCATAAAAAATTAATCTATTTTAATCAAATATTTATTCAAATCTCTCCCAACTGTCAGGAAATTGTATATAAGATCTGTTTAAATCGGCAATAGACCCACATCCTAATAGTTTCATAGTTCTAACTATATCTGTTCGAAGAATTTCTATAGCCCTTGCAACGCCTTTCCCTCCTGCAGCTGCAAGTCCATACGCATATGCTCTACCTATCAAAACTCCTTTCGCACCAAGACATAAAGCTTTAACGACATCACTACCCCTGCGAATTCCTCCATCTAGCAAAACATCTGTTTTCCCATCAACTGCAGCTAAAATTTCGGGCAAAACACGGATCGTGGGGGCAACACTATCAAGTTGCCTAGCTCCATGATTAGAAATAACTATCGCATCAGCTCCTAGCTCTGTCGCTTTTTTTGCATCATCACCGATATGTATACCCTTAACAATAATTTTTCCACCCCAAGCCTCGCGTATCCATTGAAGATCATCCCAAGTAACAACTGATTGTTCTAAAGCAGGACCAATTGCCGTGTATCCCATAGGGCCATCATCAAGTTGAACATTTGGAAAACTCATTAAGCCTCCATCACTTAACCATTGAGTCAACCAGCATGGTTTAACTAACATTTGAGGAATATATGGAAGCATCTCAAAAGGATTCCTCGATAAAAGCTGTTGGGTTCCTGATCGCATATCTCTTTCCCTTAAACCAGAAACGGGTGTATCAATAGTGACAACTATTGCTGAGAATCCTGCTTCTTTAGCTCTAGCAATTGTTTTTAACGCGACGTCTTTACCGCCCAGCAAATAAAGCTGATACCAAGCTGGCCCATTTGTAGCAGCTTTAACATCTTCTAATAAACAGCCTGAGAGAGTCGACAAAGTATATCATGTTCCAGCTTTCCCTGCTTCTTTAGCTGCAACCACTTCTCCCTGGGGATAAAACATTCTGCTACTCCCGACTGGTCCCAACAAGAAAGGAAGTTGGAATTTCTGATCTAAAACAGATATTCTAAGATCACACGATGGAACAGAGACTGCACATCTAGGTCTAAATAAAATTTCATTATATGCATTGCAATTCTGTGAAAGTGTTTGTTCTCTATCTGCACCACTATCTATATAGTTAAAAACCATTGCCGGTAGACGATTTTTCGCTCTAGACCTAAGATCATCAATATTAAGTACGCCTGGAGAGGAAACATCAGCTCCTAACATTATTCATCAAAAAATCATGAATAAAGAATCTATAATATATTGATCATAGATGCAAAAACAAAAAAATATTGAAATATTTGTCATAGAAAAATCTATAAATTAGATCAAATTAGTTACAAACTATACTCCTCTAAAACTTAAATAACTAAAAAGAATCATGCTTAAAAGTGGTAGATAGTTCTATATATTCTTCTGGCTTGATTTCAAGTTTTCTATCTCCAGTGACCAGTGCATTCCTTGGGCTTGTCCAAGGCTCAAAACAAACCATTTGTCTAGGAGGATCAGTCCAAATTACAGTTGTATCCATTGGCTCTTGATGAATTAATTCAATTAAGTTCCTAGATAAATAATCGAAAAGTTTAACCGAACAAGAAGGGTATGAAAGGAAATCCACTCCTTTATCTAAAATTCTAATCTGATCAGAAACATTAGTAACTTTCATATTAGTCTGATCAATACATTTTTTTGGTAAGCCATCTATTTTTATTTTTTGTAAATTTGAAATCTGAAAATATGGATGAAGGCCGAAACTAAAGGGCATAGAATCATGACCGTGATTATAAATTTCAACGGATATTTGAAGACTTTTTTCTTTTAGGTAAACATCCATCAAAAGAGTAAAGAAAAAAGGAAAATAAAGACGAGATTCGTCAGTGTCAGTAAGTTTTAGCCTTATTCCTAATTTATCTTTTAACAGACATATTGACCAAGGTAAATCTCTTGCAAAACCATGTTGTTTTAAAAAATACTTCTTACCAGATACTGAATAGCCCTCAGATAAATCACCGCATATTGGGAAAAGGATTGGTATGCCACCTCTAACACTCTTATTTTGATCTAGAAAACGCTCTAAATCAAAGTACAAAAGTTCTTTCCCTTTGCTTCTCCATTCAGTAATCAAACCTCCTCTCTCAGGAACAACTTTTATTAATGAATCAAATTTAGAATTTGAATATTCCCAGTGAGGATAAGGATTGATCTTTTTTTCAAAACTTACGGTCATCGATTAAAGCTGATTAATCCATTCTAAGAGAGCAGAATTAACCTGATCAGGAACTTCATCATGTGGACAATGTCCAGCGTCTAAAACAACTTCTTTTGTATTTTCAGGAGTATGTTTTTTATAAGTAGCTCTTTTGCCAGGGGCATTCATCCAAGGATCTCTATTGCCCCAGATCAACAACAATGGTGACTTCAACTGAGCAAATAACTCATCAAGTGGTCTTCCCTGAGGTCCTGCTGGATCAAAAACACTTTTGAAGACATTAAAGGCTCCCGCGTCCAAAGATGGTTTTCGGATTGCCTCTACTAGTTCCTCATCAACGTTTGATGTATCAATATAAACTTGATTTAAAGTACGTTTAATTGTTGAAGGCTGTCTAAGGTTTTCAAAAATTAATCTTTGTAGTAGAGCATTTTTGAGAAAGATACCAGCAACAGTTTTTCTAGCTGTTGCCCAAAATCCTGTAGTTGTTTTTTTGTCTTCACTGAAATAACCAGCAGCATTTAATAAAACCACACCCGCTGCTTCAGAACCCAATGCAGCACCACTTGCAAGTGCGGCGTATCCCCCTAAAGAGTTACCTACAAGTATTGTTGGTCTTCCAATATTTTCTTTAACATAAGCAACTATTTGATCTTTCCAAAGTGGGCCTCCATAAGCAAGGCCACTAGGTTTAGAGCTTTTACCAAAGCCAAGCAGATCTAAAGCGTGAACTTCATACTGCTTTCCTAGAACTGGTAAGTTATGCCTCCAATGCGTAGTAGAGGCACCAAAGCCATGAATTAAAAGAATTGCTGGACCTTTCTCTTCAATGGTTTTGCTTTTATGAGCTTCAGGTAGAACGCTCAAACTGTGAACAGAATGACCTAAGAATTTCCAATCAGAAAGATTTGTTTCTGCAACTGAGGAAACCATTTAAGAAGGAATTGACGCTTGTAGATCTTAGTAAATCACTGATAGAAAAAAATTAGGGATTTTATTTCTTTTTTTCGAAATTTCCTCACCTTTTTGAAAGGAGTTTTCGATGATTCCTAAACTAATCCAACTGGATCAGCTGCAATCTCATCAGGAATAGAATTACCTCCTGAGGGAGGTTTATCTTTCAAAACAACTCTAAGAAGAACAGGAGCCAAAAATGTTGTTCCAATAACCATCAATAATATTGCAGCCTCAAGGGAAGGAGTAAGCAAACTAGCACTTGTTCCCAATCCAAGGAAAATCAATCCAACTTCACCTCGAGGCATCATTCCCAAGCCAACTACTAATCTGTTTGTTGGCTTATCAATGACAAAGCACCAACCAGCAGCAATTTTCCCAACAATTGCAACAATAAACAAGAAACCAGCCACAATTAGAGCAGAGCGACTCTGTGGATCAAGAGGATTTATTACAGAAAGATCCATACCTGCTCCTACAAGCACGAAGAAAATAGTTGCGAATAGCGATACCAATGGCAAAACAGATTGTTGAATTGCATGATTATTTTTTGAACTACTTAGTATTAATCCAGCGGCAAAAGCACCCAGAGCAGCTTCTAAACCTATAGCAGTAGCAACAAAACAGCTTAAAACTAGTATCACGAAAGAAGCCACAACTACAGCTCCAGGCGCTTTCAGTCTTTCAAGCAACCAATCAAAGGCAGGAGCTGCTGTTCGACTCAAAGCAATTGCAGCAAATACAAAAACAGTTGCAGCTAGTACTAATTTGACAATGGGAGCAATTTCCAATGATCCTCCCGTTGCTAGAGCTACTACAACTGCAAGAATAACAATTCCAAGAATGTCATCTAATACAGCTGCGCCAATAACAATTTGACCCTCACGAGTTTTTAAATAACCAAGCTCACCAAAAACACTTGCTGTAATTCCTATACTGGTCGCGGTCATCGATGCACCAGCAAATATCGCAGGGATGATATCTACTTGGAAAATAAACATTAATCCAAAAGTTCCAAAAGCAAATGGCAAAATCACGCCTGCCATGGCAACAGTGAAAGCTTGTGCTCCAACTGCTACGAGTTCCTCTAATTCACTTTCCAGACCAGTTAGAAATAACAACGCATATAGTCCTAAAGTTGCTACGGCTTGCAATGATGGAAAAGTTTCAAAATAAATATCCGGGACTGCTTCCTTGGGGACTGAAGCAAGTGTGCTAATAACAGAAACAAAACCTTGATTTAATTCAGCATGAGCGCTTGGCGGTAATAAAAGATGTAATCCTGAAGCACCAATTAAAACTCCCGCAAGAAGTTCGCCGACAATTGTAGGCAAACTGAGGCGAACTAAAATTTCAGCCAAAGTCCTTGCTGCAACAAAGATCATTAAGAAATTAATGACCCCTATAAGTGTCTCTGCGACCTCAACATCATGCGTATTTAGGGCTGAGACTAAAGGAGTTAATACCATCAGGTTTTTTAAAAAAGCCTTTTCTTTAAGACATAAATTACCTAATCACAGGGCATATTTGGCAGAAGTATCAAAGGTGACTTAATTAATAAGGTGTGGATCTGAAGTTACTAACTGATTACTAAGGCTTTATTGGCTAGCGTCCAGAAACAGTTGATGCCTTTATGAGCAGCTCCCAGTCAATAGACCTGCGTCTGCCGACCCCAGGATGCTATGCGGATCCTGTTCGGGCTGGCATGGATGCTGATGCAGTCTTCGATGGAATGACTGAGCATCTCTTTTTCACTCTTGGCAAACTAGCTACATCGGCAAGTCTTAGAGATCTCTATATGGCATTGAGCTTTGCTGTGAGAGATAGATTGATGAGTAGATACTTGACAAGTCAAGAGACAATCCGAGCAAGACCTCAAAAAACAGTTGCATATCTTTCAGCTGAATTCCTAATCGGACCTCAACTAAATAATAATTTATTAAACCTAGGAATCAAAAAAGAAGCAGAAGAAGCTCTTAAAAGGTTTGGCATTGATTCTTTAAATGACATCTTAGAAGTAGAGGAAGAACCTGGTCTTGGGAATGGAGGATTAGGGAGACTTGCGGCTTGCTATATGGAATCACTTGCAAGTCTTCAGGTCCCTGCAGTGGGATACGGAATAAGATATGAATTTGGTATTTTCAACCAACTAATAAGAGATGGTTGGCAAGTAGAAGTTACTGATAAATGGCTCAAAGGTGGTTGGCCCTGGGAATTACCCCAACCAGATGAAGCTTGCCTTGTAGGTTTTGGCGGTCAAACTGAGAGCTACACGGATGACAATGGGAACTATCGCTCAAGATGGATTCCCAGCGAACACGCGATAGGTGTGCCACATGATGTGCCTGTGCTTGGTTATCGAGTAAACAGCTGCGATAGATTGAGACTATGGAGAGCTGATGCAACCGAAAGTTTTGATTTCTACGCTTTTAACATTGGTGATTATTACGGTGCTGTTGAAGAGAAAGTAGCATCAGAAACTCTTTCAAAAGTTCTATACCCCAATGATGGAACTGACGAAGGAAGAAGATTACGTTTAAAGCAACAACACTTTTTTGTGAGTTGTTCCTTGCAGGATATGCTTCGAAGTTTAGAAAAGCGTTCAATAGCTGTTGAGGAATTCCCAAATCACTGGACAGTTCAACTGAATGACACGCATCCTGCAATTGCAGTTGCTGAGTTAATGAGACTCTTAATCGATCAACATAGATTGGATTGGGATAAAGCCTGGGAAATTACTAATAGATCCGTAGCCTATACAAATCACACTTTGTTGCCTGAAGCTCTCGAGAAATGGGACCTTGGTCTGTTTAAAAACTTATTACCTAGACATCTAGAACTTATCTATGAAATAAACAGAAGGTTTTTACAACAAGTAAGACTTAAGTATCCTGGCAATGACTCAATTTTGAGAAAGCTTTCAATTATTGATGAAGAAGGTGGTAAAGCTATTCGTATGGCACATCTAGCAACAATTGGAGCACATCATGTCAATGGAGTAGCTGCGCTTCATTCTGATTTAATCAAGAGACAACTTCTACCTGAATTTGCAGAACTCTGGCCTGAAAAATTCACTAACGTCACTAATGGTGTGACTCCACGTAGGTGGGTTGCTTTAGCAAATCCTGAACTTTCTAAACTTCTTGACAAAGAAATTGGTCCCAATTGGATTACGAATATGGACCTACTACTTGAATTAGAAAAAAAAGAAAAAGACCCTAATTTTTTAGATCTTTTTGCATCTGCGAAATTATCTGGTAAAAGGAAACTCGCTGGCTACATACATAGACAAACTGGTGTTCTGGTAGATCCCTCAAGTTTGTTTGATGTTCAAGTTAAAAGAATTCACCAATATAAACGACAGCATTTAAATGCTTTGCAAGTCATTGCACAATATCTAAGAATTAAAAACGGAATCACAAAAAACATTGCACCTCGTACGGTCATTTTTGGTGGTAAAGCTGCGCCAGGTTATTTCATGGCAAAGTTAATGATTAGATTTATCAATGGTATAGCAGATGTAGTTAATGCAGATCCTGATATGGATGGATTGCTAAGGGTAGTTTTTCTTCCGGACTATAATGTAAAACTAGGTGAGCAAGTTTATCCAGCTACTGATCTTTCTGAGCAAATTTCAACTGCTGGTAAAGAGGCTTCAGGAACTGGAAATATGAAATTTGCAATGAATGGTGCATTAACAATTGGAACCCTTGATGGAGCGAATGTAGAAATAAGAGACAGAGTAGGATCAGAAAATTTCTTTTTATTTGGAAAGACAGAATCAGAAATAATGGAATTAAGAGATCGAGGGTATAGCCCCAATGGCTTTATTTCAAAATCAACCGAACTACAAGAAACTCTTAAATTAATAGAAGTTGGGCATTTTAGTAACGGAGATAGTGAGCTATTTAGACCAATAATAAATATTTTGACAGGAAATGATCCTTTCTTTGTTATGGCAGATTTTGATGATTACCTTCGTGCACAAGATGATGTGAGTAAAGCATGGAAAAATAGTCAAGAGTGGAACCGTATGGCATTATTAAATACGGCAAGATCAGGCTTTTTCTCATCAGACAGATCAATTAGAGAATATTGTCAATCAATCTGGAAAGTTAAACCATTACCAGTAGAAATAAGTTGCGAAAAATAAAGATCTATTTATCAGGTAAGTCTGGGGTTTGATGTAATAATCTATTCAGCCTTAATCGATCAACATTTAATGGATCGGGAGCTAATTCGCCAGAAACCTCTCGAAATTTATCCTCAACTTCTTCAGGAACTTTAACATCAAATATTCTTTCCATAAGAGCTTCAATAGAATACAAATGAGCATTAATATTTTCCAGATCAGATATTACTTGTGTAATAGATTTTTCTTTTTTTTCAATAGTTCCATTTTTTAAATTCTCATCAGCTTGATTAGATGAATTTGAATTAACTTGCCTCTGCAAATCTTCTAAAACTCTTCCACATAAAGTTCTAAAAGATTGAAGCGAAGCCCAACTGATCTCTTGCTGTTGACGCAGAGTGGGGAACTCTCTAATTAAACGATCATGCTCCCTATAAAATCTGAGGCAATCGGGACATTGGCATGGTTCTTCAGGCACCTGCTTAAAGGCAGCTTAAAAACCATCATTGCATTAATTAGGCCGTCATAGGAGGCTCACCATTAAATAAATCTTCTCCAGAATCTTTACTGTCCAAATCAGAGCTCTCAGGAAGGGGTATTTCAATGCTAGTAACTACTTGAATAACATCACGCAATCTCATTGAGTCTGCGAACCATCCCATTGCTTGCTCTGTATCACCTCTTCCCTCCGCATCATTAGCTTGATCTTCATGTGCTTCAGCTAGAAGTGTTAACCAACATAAACATCTAGCTTGAACAATTGATAGATCTAAATCACTTGGTTGTGAATTAGTTATGTGCTCACTTTCCTGTTGAACAAGTAATCGCAAGCGAAGATCGTGAAGCTGGGCCATCTTGACTGTTTCACTACACCAACGCTAGCGAGAGAGTAGCAATTGTGCACATCCACTACATATGGGACTTAATTATTTTTGTTTTGCTTCCTTTTTGCACGGGGCTGGCGGGACTCGAACCCACGACCTACGGTTTAGGAAACCGTCGCTCTATCCAACTGAGCTACAGCCCCCTGAAATTAATTATGCCTTGAGGCATGATGGAGTTGAAAGCAGGGGAGGTAATCACAATTGATATTCAGCAAATGCTGAAGAATTCAATTGAGGAAAGTCCGGGCTCCTATGTGGCCAGGCTTGCTGGGTAATTCCCAGTGCGGGTGACCGTGAGGATAGTGCCACAGAAATACACCGCCTAATGCTTCATGGGGAAATCCCAACATGCATGGCAAGGGTGCAAAGGTGCGGTAAGAGCGCACCAGCAGCATCGAGAGGTGCTGGCTAGGTAAACCCCGGCTAGGAGCAAGGCGAGGGACACTGGAGGCCACAGGCCATGCCCCTAATTAGAGCCGCTTGAGGCTGTCGGCAACGATAGTCCCAGATAGATGATTACCCATTTACTTTCTAACAAAAGAAAAATGAACAGAACCCGGCTTACGACCTGCTTTCACTTTATTAATTTTACGAAGAGAGATTAGACTGAAAATCTTATTACTTAATCAATTAAAGTATACCTTTGCAATAATTATGAATATCTCCAGTAAACGAGTAGAAGAAATATTAAAATTCATTAACGGTCTGAATTTAGATAAAAAATATCAAAAAGAATTTACTAATGAAAAAATAGAAAATCTTTTATATATCAATGAAGCACTAACTCATAGTTCAGCAAATAGTGAGATAAATTATGAGAAACTAGAATTTCTCGGAGATGCAGTTCTAAGATTAATTGCATCAGATTTTATAAAGAGTAAATATCAATACATGAAAGTTGGAGAAAGGTCTGAACTGCGTTCACATCTTGTAAGTGATCAATGGCTAGCACAAGTTGGCAACGCAATTAAAATCAAAAGTGTATTAATTATTGGGGAAAAAGCACTTAATGACAAATCAGCTAAAACAACCATTCAAGCAGAGGCAACTGAGGCATTAATAGGAGCTTTGTATGAAAGTCTGACTAATTTAGAACCTATAAAAAATTGGCTTATTCCATTCTGGGATGATAAGAGCAAAGAAATTTTATCGGATCCATATAGAAAAAACTACAAATCAGCACTTCAGGAATTAACTCAAAGTAAAGGCTTATTACTTCCCATATACAAAACAATTGAGATTGATACTAGGCATGACAATCCAAAAAGATTTTTTTGTACTGTTCTTATCAAAAATCAATCAGTAGCTGAAGGTTGGGGAAAGTCAATGAAACAAGCAGAAAAAAATGCAGCACGTAAAGCTTTGAATTCTTTAGATAAAAATTCTATTGATCTGTAAAAAATTGGTTTTGAAAAATTTTTAATTAATTTTTCATCAGATCTTTTAAAGGAAGTGTAAGTAATTTATCCCAATTGCCTCCTTCAAAAAGCACTGCAGCTTTATCACCACTTATTCTTTGAACAAACCCTTCATAACCATTGTAAATTGACTCTTGGTTATTAACAGTTACGGTTGTTCCAGGGAGAATAGGATCTTGTGTATCAGTCATAATTAACATGTTCAAATAAAATTTAAAAAAAGTCTACTCATAAAAATGATCGAAAAAGAGAAGTGGATGTCAATAGGTGAAATTGTTGCTCCCCAGGGTTTAAGAGGAGATATTAGAATTAAACCCAGCAGTGACTTTCCTGAAAGATTTACAAAACCAGGAAAACGATGGATTCAAAAAAACAATGAAGCGCCCACTGAAATCAAATTAAAAAAAGGAAAGTTGATTCCAGGTAAATCAGTCTATGTTCTATCTATCGAGGGAGTATCTAATCGGAGTTCTGCAGAGGAAATCATTGGTTGGAAATTTGTCATACCAGTTGATAGCAGACCAAGATTGAGTAAAGATGAGTACCATTACTTTGATTTAATTGGTTTAGAAGCAAGAAGAGGAACCAAAAAAACTCTAATTGGTTATGTAACTGACTTAATCAAGGGGGGGAATGACCTTCTAGAGATAGAGTTAGTAGAAGGTAAAAAAGTTTTGGTACCTTTTGTTAAAGAAATTGTCCCAGAAATAGAAATCAAAGAAAAATGGCTGCTAATCAATCCACCCCCTGGCTTATTGGAACTCTAATAATCATTCAGGCTTGTAATCAGAACACCAAAAATGGATTATCCAGTTTTTTATGGAAATAACTGATAAATCGATAATTCCTGTAATTCTCAGCGGTGGATCAGGAACAAGACTTTGGCCACTTTCTAGAGAAAGTTATCCGAAACAATTTCTAGCATTAGATTCAAGAACAAAGAAAACTCTTTTGCAGAAAACTTATGAAAGGCTTCTAGGTTTAGAGGGACTTGAAAATCCAATATTAATATGTAATGAAGATCATAGATTTATAGTTGCTGAGCAATTTAGAGAGATCAATACTGATCCTCAAGCAATTATTCTGGAGCCCGTAGGACGTAATACTGCTCCAGCAATCGCAGTTGCTGCTCTTCAGGCAATTTCTTTAGGAAAAGATCCTTTACTGTTAATTTTGGCAGCTGATCACTTGATAGAAGATATAGTTGAATTTCAAAAAGTAATTCATTCAGCAAAAGCACATGCAAACAATGGGAGACTAGTGACTTTTGGTATCGTTCCAACATGCGCAGAGACTGGTTATGGTTACATTGAGGCAAAAGAATTTCCTACTGAAGAAGATCAAATAACTGGTTTAGAAATAAATAAATTCATAGAAAAACCTAGTAAAGATATAGCTGAGAAATTAATCAAAGATTCTCGCTATACTTGGAATAGTGGTATGTTTCTTTTTAAAGCGAGTGCAATAATAGATGAATTAGAAAAATTCTCTCCAGAAATAATCAAGTATTGCAAAATTGCTATTGAAAAAGACATAGAAGATCTTGATTTTCTACGTTTAGAAGCAAATTCATTCAAGAAATGTCCAAAAATATCTTTAGATATTGCAGTGATGGAAAAAACAAAATTAGGAACCGTTCTTCCTTTAAATGCTGGATGGAGTGACATAGGAAGTTGGAAGTCTTTATGGGATATTAGTCAAAAAAATAATGATGGAAACTATATAAATGGCAGAGTAATAGTTGAAAAAAGTAAAAACTGTTATTTCAAAAGTGATCAACGTCTAATTGTAGGAATAGGAATAGAAAATCTAATAGTTGTAGATACAAATGATGCTATATTAGTATCTAATAGAGATCAATCTCAAAACATTGGTAATATAGTAAAAAGTCTCAGTTCAAAAGACTTTCCAGAAGGTAAAATGCATAGAAGAATCTATAGACCTTGGGGCAATTACACTACAATAGTTGAGGGGAATAGATGGCTAGTGAAGCTAATAGAAGTAAAGCCAAATGCTTCTCTTTCTTTACAAATGCATCATCATAGAGCTGAGCATTGGGTTGTAGTGAATGGAACTGCTTTAATAGAAAAAAATGGAGAAAAACAGCTTTTAAGTGAAAATGAAAGTACATTTATCCCTCTGGGTTGCAAGCATAGATTAAGCAATCCAGGAAGAATGAAACTTGAGCTTATTGAAGTTCAAAGCGGAACTTATTTAGATGAAGAAGATATCATTCGTTTTGAAGATTCATATGGCAGAATAAAAAACATTAGTTAAAAAAAGCTATCGTTTTTTATTAAAAGCTGCTTGAAATTTATTAGAAAAAGTTAAATTTTAAGGTTTTACTCAACAGTAACGCTTTTTGCTAAATTGCGAGGCTGATCAACATCTAAACCTTTATGAGCTGCTATGTGATAACTAAATAGCTGTAACGGTACAACGGTCAAAAGAGGACTAACCCATTCACTAACTTTTGGAATAGTAAATAATTTATCAAACATTTCCGATTCTGGTCCAATTGTAGAAACCCCAATTAAACGAGCATCTCTGGCTTTAGCCTCTTGCGAGTTACTGAGAACCTTTTCAAAAACCACTCCAGGAACAGCAAGAGATACTACTGGAACGTGTTGATCTAAAAGTGCAATTGGACCGTGCTTTAACTCTCCAGCTGGATATCCTTGAGCATGTATGTAGCTTATTTCTTTTAGCTTAAGAGCACCTTCAAGTGCAATTGGATAATTTATTCCTCTACCTAAGAAAATTACATCCTTTGTTTCAACAAACAAATGTGCTATTTCTTGAGAGAGAGAATCATGTTTTTTTATAAGGTCTGTCAACTGTTTAGGAATTAATCTCAAGTCATTAGAGAGATCTTCAATTTCTTGAGGGTTTCTTTTTTGTCTATTAGAAGCAAATAAAAGTGTCAATCCATAAAAGGCCAGCATTTGACCAAGAAAGGTTTTAGTTGCTGCAACACCAATTTCAATGCCCGATCCAATATCAATAACATTCTCTAATTCGCGACCTAGTGAACTATCAACCCTATTAGTAATTCCCAATTGATGAAAAGAAAAATTAGCATCTTTGGAGGAATCTCGTCTCTCCTTTTCCATCCTTAATGCAGCTAAAGTGTCGGCAGTTTCTCCCGATTGACTTACTCCTATTGTCAAAGTATTTTTGGAAAGTGGAGGTGGGGCATATCGAAATTCACTTGCGAAATATACCTTTGTAGGAACTCCTGCAAACTGTTCCAACAAGTAAGCACCAACCATTCCAGCATGCCTACTTGTACCACAGGCAAGTATTTGTATTTGTTCTATCTTCTCCAATACAAGTTTATCTATCGGCATAGAAACTAAATTTCCCAAAGGCAAATCCAAAGGTAAAAATCTATCTATCCATTGTTGTGCTGTCTCTGGCTGCTCATAAATTTCTTTAAGCATGAAATGACGGAAATTTCTCTTATCAGCAAAAAGTTCTGTACCTTTTAAAAGAGATGGTGCTCTATGTTGCCTATTTCCATCATCATCATATAGTTCAATTCCTAATGGAGTTAAAAGTGCAATTTCTTGATCTCTTAAAGGTAAAAATGTACGTGTAAAGCCAACTAATGCTGGTGTATCACTCGCACAAAAAAACTCACCTTCACCAAAGCCAAGAACCAATGGTGCTTGTCCTCTAGCAACCACAAGAGCATTGGGGGCCTTAGACCAAATCACTGCTATTGCATAAGTGCCCTCTAGTACTTTCAGAACCTTTTGAACGGAAAATAATAATGTTTGTTCACTAGCAGGAAGTCCATTTGCCAGAGACTTTTCTAGCTCTAGCCCGATTAAATGGGGAATTATCTCAGTGTCAGTTTCAGAAATAAATTTAATTCCTCTAAGTTTTAGGCTTTTAGATAACTTTCTGTGATTTTCGATAATCCCATTTTGCACAACTGCAATTTGCCCTGAGGAATCAAGATGAGGATGGGCATTCCTTTCATTTGGTTTGCCATGAGTAGCCCATCTTGTATGGGCAATACCAACATGACCATGTGGGGGGTTCTTTTTAATTAAATTTGAGAGATTAAACAGCTTTCCTTCTGATTTTGTGACATTTAGTTGTCCAATTTGAGCGTTCTTTACATTATCAATTGTTGCTATACCCGCTGAATCATATCCTCGATATTCCAGTTTTCTCAATCCATCAATAAGTAAAGATGAAACTTCTCTTGAGCCAATAACAGCAAATATGCCACACATAATATATAAATTATTATCAAAAATTATTTATATAAAATAAACCTTCGTTAACAAAAACACTAATTTTTTAGTAAGCCAAGCCCATACTTCTAGTTGTTTCATCACCTAAGTAGACCCTGATACTTAAGAAATCAGTTGGACAAGCAGTTTCACATCGCTTACATCCAACACAATCTTCAGTTCTTGGAGATGATGCTATCTGAGAAGCTTTGCAGCCATCCCAGGGCACCATTTCAAGAACATCCAATGGACAAGCCCTTACGCATTGGGTGCAACCAATACAGGTGTCATAGATTTTGACGGCGTGTGACAAATTACCAACCCATATTTCCTAGTGTATAAAACTATACCTACGTTTCGCTACATAAAAAAAAATAGTTGCAATGCCGTCACTTTTGTTAACTCGACACTTTAACCCGTAAGATTGGAAGTCAGGTCTAAGAAGGTTATGTCCCAGGAAGCAATCCTCGAAAAAGTTCGTTCTATCGTCGCAGAACAACTCAGTGTTGAAGCCGGTGAAGTAAAACCGGATTCAAACTTCCAAAATGATCTCGGTGCAGACTCTCTCGACACAGTCGAACTAGTTATGGCTCTCGAAGAAGCATTTGACATTGAGATCCCTGACGAGGCCGCAGAAGGCATTGCCACTGTTGGGGATGCAGTCAAATACATCGAAGACAAACAGTCTTAGAGGTTTACATGATGGAGAAACTCCATCGAGTTGTTATAACAGGTCTTGGAGCAATAACTCCAATTGGCAACAACCTCGAAAGTTACCTAGAAGGTCTTCAATCAGGGCTCAATGGGGTTGATGGAATAACCCTTTTTGACGCCTCATCCCATGCATGTAGATTTGCCGCAGAGGTGAAAAGTTTTGACCCGGCAGGCAAATTAGAACCAAAAGAATCCAAAAGATGGGATCGTTTCTCAAAATTTGGAGTAGTTGCAGCAAAAGAAGCACTGAATCATTCAGGTTTGATAATTGACGATTCAAATGCTGCAAGAATTGGAGTCATTATTGGTTCTGGAGTTGGCGGATTGCTAACTATGGAAACTCAAGCTCACGTCTTAGAAAACAAGGGAGCGAGTCGGGTTAGTCCATTTACTGTTCCCATGATGATTCCCAACATGGCAACTGGACTAGCTGCAATTGCACTGGGCGCTAAAGGCCCAAGTTCAGCAGTTTCAACTGCTTGTGCAGCTGGATCAAATGCTATTGGTGATGCTTTTAGACTTCTCCAACTAGGTAAAGCGGATGCAATGGTTTGCGGTGGAGCAGAAGCAAGTATTACTCCCTTAGGGGTAGCAGGATTTGCCAGTGCCAAGGCCCTATCATTTAGAAACGATGATCCATCAACAGCAAGTAGGCCGTTTGATTCTCAAAGAGATGGTTTCGTGATTGGAGAAGGAGCTGGGATATTAGTTTTAGAAACTCTTGACCATGCCTTAAAAAGAGATGCAACAATCCATGCAGAAATAATTGGTTATGGAACAACATGTGATGCCCATCACATTACTTCTCCAACACCAGGTGGAGTCGGAGGTGCTGAAGCTATGAAGCTTGCATTACTGGATGGACAAATTAATCCAGAAGAAGTGGATTACATAAATGCTCATGGAACTAGCACTCCAGCCAATGACAGCAATGAAACATCTGCAATAAAAACTGCTTTAGGAAATTATGCGTATCAAGTGCCTACTAGCTCAACCAAATCCATGACAGGACATTTATTGGGAGGTTCTGGAGGCATCGAGGCTGTTGCTTGTGCTTTGGCAATAAAACATGAAATAATTCCGCCAACAATTAATTATTCCAATCCAGACCCAAATTGTGATCTCGATTATGTTCCCAACACAGCAAGAGAAAAAAAATTAGGCGTCGTACTATCTAACTCATTCGGGTTTGGCGGTCACAATGTCTGTCTAGCTTTTCGACAAATGATCTAAATTAATTTCATTTTCACTTTCCACTTAAATTTCTTTTTCACCACTCACTAATTCAAAATGGTTGCCTTGACTACTTCTCTAGACACACTTTGCGTCAACAGCATCAGGATGCTCGCTGTTGATGCAATTAATAAATCAAAAAGTGGTCACCCTGGGCTCCCTATGGGTTGTGCGCCTATGGGTTATGCATTGTGGGATAAACACTTACGTCATAATCCAAAAAATCCAAAATGGTTTAATCGAGATAGATTTGTTCTTTCAGCCGGACACGGATGCATGCTTTTGTATGCACTTCTTCATCTGACTGGATATGACTCTGTCACCATTGAAGATATAAAAGAATTTAGACAGTGGGGAGCTAAAACTCCAGGACATCCAGAAACCTTTGAAACACCTGGAGTTGAAGTAACTGCAGGACCTCTGGGAGCAGGAATTTCAAATGCAGTTGGATTGGCAATTGCTGAAGCTCATCTATCTGCAAAATTCAATAAACCTGATGCAACAGTTGTAGACCACTACACCTACGTAATCATGGGAGATGGATGCAATCAAGAAGGTATATCTTCAGAAGCCTGTTCTTTAGCTGGTCATTTGAAACTTGGAAAATTAATAGCTTTATATGACGACAACCACATCACCATTGATGGAAGAACAGATGTCTCATTTACTGAGGATGTCTTAAAAAGATATGAAGCATATGGATGGCATATACAAGAGATTCCTGAAGGAAATACAGACATAGAAGGCATATCAAAAGCTATTGAGAATGCAAAAGCAGTAACAGATAAGCCCTCAATTATTAAAGTAACGACAACCATTGGCTACGGTTCACCAAATAAAAGTGATACTGCGGGTATTCACGGAGCTCCATTAGGTGAAGAAGAAGCTGAACTGACAAGAAAACAACTAGGTTGGTCTTACAAACCTTTCGAGGTCCCTCAAGATGCCTATGATCAATATCGTCAAGCCATTAAAAAAGGTTCACAACTCGAAGAACAGTGGAATAAAACTCTTGCTAACTATAAAGATAAATACCCTAGTGAAGCATCTGAATTTGAGCGCATGTTGAGGGGCGAACTCCCTCAAGGTTGGGATAAAGATTTACCAACCTATTCAGCCGATGATAAAGGGGTTGCTACTAGAAAACATTCTCAAATATGTCTAGGAGCTCTTGGTCCGAATATTCCTGAACTAATTGGAGGTTCTGCAGATTTAACTCATTCAAATTACACAGATATAAAAGGTGAAACTGGATCTTTTCAATATGAAAGTCCCGAAAAACGTTATTTACATTTTGGTGTTAGAGAACATGCTATGGCAGCCATATTGAATGGTATTGCTTATCACGATAGTGGTTTAATTCCTTATGGTGGAACCTTCTTAGTCTTCGCAGACTACATGAGAGGATCGATGCGTCTTTCAGCTCTCAGTGAGCTTGGCGTTATTTATGTTCTAACCCATGATTCCATCGGTGTTGGTGAAGATGGCCCAACACATCAACCAATAGAAACTATTCCATCATTGAGAGCAATGCCAAATATGATGGTTTTCCGCCCAGGCGATGGCAATGAAACCAGTGGTGCTTATAAAGTTGCGATTAAAAATCGTAAGAGACCAAGTTCCTTATGCCTAAGCAGACAAGGTATGGTCAATCAACAAAATTCATCAGTAGATAAAGTTGCTTTAGGTGGATACGTTCTTGAAGATTGCAATAGTACCCCTGAATTGATACTGATAGGAACTGGAACTGAACTTGATTTATGTGTGCAAGCGGCTAGGAAGCTTACTTCAGAAGGGAAAAAAGTGCGTGTAGTTTCTATGCCATGCGTTGAACTTTTTGAAGAACAAAGCGAAAGCTATAAAGAAGAAGTGTTACCTTCCAACATCAGAAAACGTCTAGTAGTTGAAGCCGCAGAAAGCTTCGGATGGCATAAATATATTGGTCTTGATGGCGACAGCGTAACTATGAATAGCTTTGGAGCATCTGCTCCAGGTGGATTATGTATGGAAAAATTTGGATTTACAGTTGAGAACGTACTAGAGAAATCTAGAAATCTTCTCAATAAATAAAATTCACCACTTAATTATTAATACTAAATTAAATCCAAAGTAAAAAAGTTAAACAAAGAACTAATTTTCTTTGTTTAACTTTATCGGAGTTAATTCAGCTGCGCCTTTTGAATTTATTTGATCGTTTAATTTATCAAGATCTTCATCTGTGATTTTTGTGTTCATTGGACAATGATTAGGACCGCACATTGAACAAAACTCTGCTTTTTTGAAAATTTCTTCAGGTAAAGTTTCGTCATGATATTGCTTGGCTCTCTCTGGATCCAAGGACAATTCAAACTGTTTGTTCCAATCAAATTCTTTACGAGCCTTGCTTAATTCATCATCACGATCACGAGCTCCTGATCTTTGTCTTGCGACATCTGCTGCATGAGCAGCAATTTTGTAAGCAATCAATCCTTCCCTGACATCCTCAGGATTTGGCAACCCAAGATGTTCCTTCGGTGTTACGTAACAAAGCATCGCGGTACCATACCAACCAGCCATCGCTGCACCAATCGCACTTGAAATGTGATCATAACCAGGAGATATATCTGTTACTAATGGACCTAGGACATAGAAAGGAGCCTCTGAACACTCTTCCATTTGCTTCCTAACATTGAATTCAATTTGATCCATGGGTACATGACCAGGCCCTTCAACCATTACTTGGACATCATGTTTCCAAGCACGTCTAGTTAATTCACCCAGGGTTTTCAACTCAGCAAGTTGTGCTGAATCTGATGCATCATGCAGACAGCCAGGCCGTAGTGAGTCACCTAAAGAGAAAGTGCAATCATATCGTTTAAATATTTCGCAAATATCATCAAAACGCGTATACAAAGGATTTTGCTTGTAGTGATAAAGCATCCATTGAGCAAGAATTCCTCCGCCGCGACTAACTATTCCAGTAATACGACCTTTAACCTTAGGTAAATGTTCAATCAATAAGCCTGCATGAATAGTTTGATAATCAACTCCTTGTTGACAATGCTTTTCTATTATGTGTAAAAAATCATCTTCAGTTAGCCTCGAAATAGAACCGTGAACACTTTCTAAAGCTTGATAAACTGGAACTGTTCCAATCGGTATAGGGGAGGCATTAATAATTGCGGTTCGAACCTCATCTAAATTAACCCCTCCAGTAGAGAGATCCATAAGAGTGTCTGCGCCATATTTTACTGCCAGCTCAAGCTTCTTTAATTCTTCATTAATATCACTTGCATTAGGCGAAGCGCCAATATTTGCATTGACTTTACATGTGGAGGCAATACCTATTGCCATTGGCTCTAAGTTCGTATGATTAATATTTGCCGGAATAACCATTCGGCCTCGCGCGACCTCTTCCATAACTAGTGAGTCAGGAAGATTCTCACGCTTTGCCACATAAACCATTTCTTCAGTAACTTCACCTTTGCGGGCAAAATGCATCTGAGAAACATTGGTTTTACCTTTTCTGGAAGCCACCCATGAATTCCGCATAAACTAAAAAGCTATTGAATAAACAAGGAGCAATATGCATAAAGATCACAAGATTTCACTTTCCTTACACTGGTTCAAGCCAGATCAAGTTCAGAGGGTGTGATCTCAGCCATATAGCAAAACGATATGGCACCCCTAGTGATAAATACAAAGTAGCTCGAAATCAGCTATTGAACCCTAAAGTTTTTATAGATAAAATTTTGAATTAAAAATTTTGATCATTAATATCTTTTTTCATCTCTAGAAACAACATTCGTCGTCGCCTAAATCTTCTAACGGCTCCAGTCAAAACCAATCCACTTCCAACAACTAAAGCAGGTATTGCTTGGATTTTATCTTTGCCCTCTCTATGCAAAAAGCCCGTAATTGCTAATAAAATCAGCAAAGGTGCTGAAATTGAGATTAATGGGTTACCTAATCTATTCATAAATTAAGGGCCTAGATGTCTGGGGAAGTTTTCGATGCCATCAATAATGTTTGAGACAAAATTTTTATTCCTAGCTCGAGGCTTCTTTCATCCAAAGAGAACTGGCCACTATGTAATGGCGCACAACCTTGATCTCCAGCAACTCCTAATCTAAACATCGTCCCTGGAACATCTTGCAAAAAGAAAGCAAAATCTTCAGCACCTAATGAAGGATATTCTAAATAAACAATATTTTCTTCATCCATAAAGTTCTTTGCACAGGTAGACAACAAACCAGTTAAATCTGGATCGTTATAAACTGGAGGCGCGATTGACTTGAATTTTATTTTAGCCTGAGCTCCAAAATTAGATGCTATATTTTGTACTGTTGTCTCAATCCATTGAGGCAATTTTTCATAAAGGTTGCTGTCAAGACACCTTACTGTGCCTAAAAGCTTAACTCTCTCAGCGATAACATTAAAAGCATTTCCTCCTGAAATTTTCCCAAAGCTAATCACTACTGGTTTAAGAGCATCTAAACGTCTACTAATAGCCTCTTGAAGTCCACTAATAACTTGTGCAGAAATCCAAATTGAATCTATACCTTCATGAGGTCTAGCTCCATGCCCTCCATTACCAATAATATCTATTTCCAATTCAGCCGCGGCAGCGGTAAAGATACCACTTCTTATTCCAATTTTGCCAACTGACAAATCTGGATAAACATGCACACCAAAAAGAGCTTGAACTCCCTCGAGAACTCTTTCAGATCTCATCCAATTTGCCCCCTTAGCAATCTCTTCTGCAGGTTGAAAAATGATTCGGAATCGAGAATTTATAAATTTATTTTTCGCTAATACTTTAGCCACTCCCAAACCGATACAAGTATGTAGATCATGACCACATGCATGCATCAAGCCTTGAATAGCAGAAGAATAATCTAAACCTGTTCTCTCCTCGATTGGCAAAGCATCCATATCAACCCGTAAGCCAAAAACAGGGCCGCTTTTATTACCCATTTCAGCAACTACTCCCGTCTTCCCAACTGCTTCTTTTACTTCCCAACCTGTTTTTCTTAGCTCCCCGGCAACAAGAGCAGCAGTTTGATATTCCTGACCGCTTAACTCTGGGTGAGCATGGAGATGACGACGTAATTGAATCAAATCAGGCAGTAACTCCTTAGACAAAACGTCAATTTCTTTTCCAAAATCGTTCATCTATCCTCCAAAGCAAGAAATGCAATCAAATCATTGGTGGGTCTTGGAGGCCAACGGCGAATATTCAGCAACCAATCTTTCTCACGGTATCGAATATCTAGCCCAGCAACCGCAGTCCAATTGCTTTCAGCTTCACCTGTGAAGCCTTTACGCCATAGAAGCGCACTTAATGCTGCTCTGGCGTCTGCGAATAAAGGATATTTACCAATCAATACTCGTATTTTCTTTTCAGCGAGTTCAAGATCACCCAATTCATAAATCGCAAGCGCTTCACTCGACCTGGCCATGGCTATGGCATTATTTGACGAGGCAGCTTGAGAAAACAATTTCTTGGCTTCAATCCAATTATCCATAGATCCCATTACATTAGCTAAGTTATATAAAGCTGAAACATCTTTAGGATTCTTCTTTAAAACGTATTGGTAATCTTTACTGGCGTCCTCCCAAAGCTGCAAAGCTTCTTCGGCAATGCCTCTATTCAGGTAAGGATCTAGATCTTCAGGCGAAATTCTTATTGCCATAGTCTGATCTCTTATAGCCCCCTGAGGATCACCCAGAGCAAGACGAATATTGCCTCTATTACTCAATGCAGCAGCATCATTGGGATTGTCATTCAAGTAAAAGCTCCAATCTTTTTCAGCTTGAATGAAATCGCCGTCATTACTCTCTTGAAGGGCCTTCTCGAATAAAAATTTAGGAGAGGACTTGGCCTCCGACGCAAATGGTACAAAAATAATTAACAATAAAAGTAGAACTCTCAAAACTCTGATTTTTATCATTTATCTTTTTTATTAGGAGAAGTTAGCAAATAGTGTTTTTCAGCTGCTGGAGTAACAACCCTTCCCCTAGCAGTTCTTTGTAAAAAACCAATTTGCATTAGATAAGGCTCAACTACAGTTTCAAGAGTAGTTGAATCTTCTCCGAGCGCAGCAGCTAAAGTTTCGATTCCTACTGGACCACCTTGATATTGATTAACTAGCAAGCCTAAATAACTTCTATCTGTTGCATCTAATCCTCTTTGATCTACACGATGTAGATCGAGTGCATCATTAACAACTTGAACATCAATCATTTTTGAGGAGGAATGGACTTCTGCATAATCTCTCACTCTTCGTATGAGTCTATTTGCAATTCGAGGCGTACCTCGACTTCTTCTGGCTAATTGATGAGATGCTTCTTCTGAAATCGATAAATTAATAAGATTTGCAGATCTTTTAATTATGTTTTCAAGATCCAAATGATTATAAAAATCTAGTCGTTGAGTTATTCCAAAGCGATCTCGCATAGGAGAGCTCAATGCTGCTGGCTTGGTCGTAGCACCCACTAAAGTAAATGGAGGGATTTCGATTGATCGCATTCTCGAAGTCGTGCCTTTACCTACAGTTAAATCCAACCTTCTATCTTCCATTGCTGGATATAAAAGCTCCTGTGATATCCGATTAAGTCTATGAATCTCATCTACAAAAATTAATTCACGTGGCTCCATATTGATCAATAATCCAACAATGTCCCTTGGCCGTTCAAGTGCAGGAGCGCTTGTAACTCTTGCTTTAACACCTAATTCCTCCGCAATGACTAAAGCCATGGTTGTTTTGCCCAATCCAGGCGGCCCATAAAGCATTAAATGATCAAGTGCTTCTCCTCTTGTCAATGATGCTTTAACTGAAATTTCAAGAACTTTCTTTAACTCAGATTGACCTACAAATTCATCAAAAGATTTTGGCCTAAGTGAATCATTTTTAGATAATTTCAGTTCCTCCTTTAAGAGGGTGGAACCAACTAATCTTTCCTCTCCTTTATCATTAGGAAGAGAAGAGTGATTAGTAATTGAAGACACAATTGCCATGAACGAAGGGTAGTGGCATCTCAAAAAAAATGTAGCTAAATAGAAGAATGAGCAAAAAAGGAAAGAAAAAATCAAAAAAAGATTCCTCAATTGATGGAAATCGTCGCCTGGCTGAAAATCGACAGGCAAGGTATGAGTATGAAATCCTAGAAACACTAGAAACTGGATTAGAGCTTCTTGGGACTGAAGTTAAATCTATTAGGGCTGGAAAAGTTAACTTAAAAGATGGATTTTGTTTAATTAAGAAGAATCAAATTCAACTTCATAACGTTCATATATCACCTCATAATCATGCCGGTAAATTTTTCAATCATGAACCTCTAAGAATCAAAAAACTTCTTGCGCATAGAAAAGAAATCGAAAAATTAAAAATAAATATAGATAGAAAAGGCCTAGCATTAATACCTCTAAGTCTTTATCTTAAAGGCTCATGGATTAAGTTAAAAATTGGAGTAGGGAAAGGTAAAAAGTTACATGACAAAAGGAATCAAGAGAAAATTAATGACTCCAAAAGAGATGTAGCCAATGCTCTAAAACGTTTTTAAAGGAAAATATTTTATTTTTTTGCAGCAAGTTATTTTCAGAAAGCTAATAGTTAATTATTAATTATTAATTATCAATTAACATCCAAACTAACATTTTCGGGTGGAGGTGTTGGATCAGGATCAGCAATGAGCATATGTTGCAAAACAATTTCGGGACGCTCACTATCTCTCCATCTAATGCGATAAGCAGGCATTTTTGTCCCCCTGCTTGTCGTTTGCTCAACAGGTTCCATGACCCATCCGCGTCTTGAACGCCCTTGGGGATTACGTTTCACAACAGCATCGGCGTGCTTGAAACGAAAACCAACTCTCTCGCCACTCATCTGAACAAAATCCTTACTCGCCTATTATCCACTGTGATGGGTCACTTTCCAGTTTGTTTTATATTTGATTCTGGCCGCAAAAGTGGAAAAGCTATTACATCTCTTATGGAAGGACTGTCAGTTAATAGCATTACAAACCTATCTATTCCTATCCCTAATCCTCCTGTTGGAGGCATTCCTACTTCAAGAGCATTAATAAAATCTTCATCGACACTTTGCGCCTCAAGGTCCCCTGCTTCTTTTTTTGCTTGCTGCAAAAGTAAACGTTCTTTTTGATCTATTGGATCAATTAATTCACTAAAAGCGTTAGCAGTCTCTCTTCCCACAATGAAAAGTTCAAATCTTTCAACTAAGCCTTGCTTAGTTCTGTGTTTTCTCGCCAATGGAGAAATCTCAATTGGGTAATCCATAACAAATGTAGGTTGCACCAGATTAGGCTCTACAACTTGTTCAAAAGCTTCATTTAAAAGTCTACCAACGCTGTCAGCTTTATCTGGTATTTGAAGTCCCTTAAGAAGCATTGCAGCTTTGGCGTCTTCAAACCTATCTTCAAAAAGTTCAAAGTCAATCCCCGTAAACTCCTGAACTAATTGATGCATCGTCACTCTTCTCCAAGGAGGTTTCAAATTTATTTCTTGCTGTTGATAGCTAATTTTGGTCGATCCACAAATCTTTTCACAAACAGACGAAAGCATATTTTCTGTTAGTTCCATCATGTCGAAATAGTCTGCAAAAGCCTCATAAATTTCTACAGAAGTGAACTCAGGATTATGACGAGTACTGATTCCCTCATTTCTAAAAATTCTTCCAAGTTCATAAACCCTTTGAAAACCGCCAACTACTAATCTTTTAAGATGCAATTCTGTTGCAATTCTCAAATACAAAGGTAAATCAAGCGTATTGTGATGAGTAATAAAAGGCCTTGCATCGGCGCCTCCTGCCTCTGACTGTAAAACCGGTGTTTCAATCTCAAGAAAGTTTTTTTCATCTAACCAACGACGAATTGAACTAACTAGTAAAGCCCTGGTGCGAAAAGTTTTTCTGGACTGCGGATTCACAATCAAATCTAAATATCTTTGTCTGTATCGCTTTTCTACATCAGCAAGTCCATGCCATTTATCTGGTAAAGGCTGTAAAGATTTGGAAAGCATTGACCATTCGAAAACTTTGATAGAAAGTTCACCTCTATCAGTTCTCCTTAATATTCCAGTTACTCCTATCCAATCACCAGAATCAACAAGAGAGGTGATGTTCTCAAAATTATTCTTTTGCTTTTCTCTATTGTCATTAAAATTTAAGGTCGCCTTTTCCAAAAACAGCTGAACCGTACCTGTTTCATCTGCAAGAGTAAAAAAAGCAAGTTTTCCCATTACTCTTCGAGAAGTTACACGCCCTGCGATCGATACTTTGTCTTTCTTTTCTTCACCATTTGGCAAGTCTGCATATTTTTTCTGTAAATGATCAGCGGAGTCAGTAGGCCGAAAATTCAAACCATACGGACCAAGCCCTAGGCTTTTTAGGGCTTTTGCCTTCTCAAGGCGGGTATCTCTTAATTCAGACAAGGCAATTCATACATACGACAGAAATAAAAGAGATCAAATGAAAAACCTATCAATTTTGAGCTATTAATCTTTAACTGGCAATAGCAGTAGGAAATTCTCCCATTCTTTGAGAAGCGTACCCAATACCACGTACAGTTAAAATCAATTCCGGATTCCGTGGATCTGGTTCAAGCTTTCCCCTCAAACGTGCTACATAGACATCAACAACTCTTAAATCAGCCGCTCTTCTAGGAGGGTAACCCCAAAGCTGTTCCAAAATCTCTGCTCGAGGAACGACACGTCCAGGGTCACGAAATAATAACTCCAGCAGGCTAAATTCTGTATATGTGAGGCCTATTCTTTCTCCTCCTCTACTGACTTGCCTTCTATTGGTGTCTACAACAAGATCACCAAGCTTCATCACTCCTTGACCTGATGGGACCTCTCTAGGCTCATCAACTGTCGGGGCAGGTCCAACTCTTCTCAAAATCGTCGCTATTCTTGCCTCTAACTCCTTTGGGCTAAATGGTTTGGCCAGGTAATCATCAGCTCCTAAGTCCAAACCCGCAACTCTTTCTGAAATCGCTTCAAGAGCAGTCAAAAATATTATTGGGACACAAGACTCTGCTCTTATTCTTCGACACACTGCAAAACCATCCATCTTAGGCAGCATTACATCTAGAACCACTAAGTCTGGTGCTTCTTTATGAAACACCTCTAGTGCTTGCTCTCCGTCCTGTGCAGATAAAACTTGATAACCAGCAAGATTAAGCCTCGTCACCAAGACTTTCAATACTGCTGGTTCATCATCTACAACCAAAATGCAGGTCATGAGATTAGCTGTTGCCTTAATGACAAAACCATCGAAATTTTATATCGAAATGGCTTCTTGTTATATGAAGATATCATCTTCAAGTCAGGTATTCAAAGCCCTTTGACTAATTTAAAAGACAGAGTCACTACTAAAATAAGTATTTATTCAATTTTTTTAAGCTTTAAAAATTTTCTTATTAGCTTTTTTTATAAGTAAGGAGGAGCCAAGAAGATAAAAACGGAGCAACTAATCCAGTAATTATGACCTCAGAAATCAATACATAAATTGACCAAGAATGGAACCAATTGTTCCTCAAAACACTATAAAAAATAATTTTTTGAACCCAAATAGAAAGTCCAACCAAGCAAGTTCCAAAGATAGCCATCAAACCAATATTAAAAAAAAATTCGATTTTTTTATTATGCAATCCATATGTGCTCCAAACTAAAGACAGAATAACCAAGGCAGGGATATAAGAAACATCACTAATTGTAAAAGAATCCATAAAAATTCCTAATAAAAAAGCAGCCAAAGCAGCTTTCCAAGGACGATTCTTAAGTGAAAATGGTAACAATAAAATAACTGGCCAGCATGGAGTTATTCCATTTATTTTAAGCCAGTCAGGAGTGATAATTATGAAAGCTGGTAAAAAAATTATAATAAAAAAGATGAATAAATTTTTCGTATTTTTAGCCATCATTTTTCAAAATTTGCACCCAATCAATTGCCTCTGGCGATGCAGTTAATTGCACTATTGCATATGGAGACGGTAAAGCTTTTTCGTTCACAAACTGAACGATTCCTATGGTCAAATTTGGGGGTAATAAAGTACTTGCTGGAGATGTAGTTACAGCATCGCCAATTTCAGCCAAACTACTTTTATTTAAGAAGATTAGCTTTGGTCTGTTTGTGCCCATCCCAGTCAAAATCCCATGACGCTTAGTTCGATTAATCCAAGCTGCTAACTGATGACCAGGGTCTGTCAATAATCTAACTCTTGAGGTAAGTAAGGTTGTGCTGTCAACTAAACCAATCAAGCCTCCTGGTCCAATTACTGTTTGCCCTTTCAAAACACCATCTCTTGAGCCCTTATTAATTTCTAGCTGTTGCCACCAATTTCTAGAAGATCGAGATATCACAGCAGCTGAAATTCTTTCATCACTATTAAAGTCTTGCAAACCAAGAGCTCTTCTTAAACGAATATTATCTTGCTCAAGTAATTTTAATCGAATGGTTCTTTCAATATTCTCTCCTTCCTTAATCCATTCTCTTTGAGCCGTTCCTGGGAGTATAGGTTTTAATAAAATCGAGTATAAATCTAAATATCCTGCTCCTTTTGTCCAACGAATCCCAAATAACAAAGCCACAAATAAAAAAATTACCCAAAATTTACTTTTCAAAAGCAAATGAACCCCTATTTTCCCTCGGGCTTTAATCATTTTTCAATCTCTAATTACATTTCTAGCAAAATCAGGCGTATCTAAAACTCTTCTCATTGATTTAAAATCATCCAAAACCAGGCCACATCCATTTACAACGCATAACAATGGATCCTCAGCTACGTGAGTAAAAATTCCTGTTTCATGGCTTAAGAGATCACTAATTCCTCTAACTAGTGCTCCCCCTCCTGCAAGCATTATCCCCCTATCAACAATATCTGCAGCCAGTTCGGGTGGAGTTCTTTCTAGAGTTCTTTTTACAGCATCAACAATCTTATTAAGAGGCTCTGACATAGCTTCACGTAAATCGCCTGCTTTCAAATTAATTGAACGAGGCAAACCTGAAAGTAAATGCAATCCCCTTACATCTATTGATTGCAAATCAAATTCATTAGATGGAAAAGCTGATCCAATTTTAATTTTTATCTCTTCAGCTGTTCTTTCACCAACTACTAAGTTATGTATTTTTTTTAAATACGTAGCTATCGAATCATTAATTTCATCACCTGCAACCCTTACTGATTCACTTAAAACTGTTCCGCCAAGGCTTAAAACAGCTACTTCGGTAGTTCCCCCTCCAATATCAACGATCATTGTTCCAATGGGCTCTGTAACTGGTAAAGAAGCTCCAATGGCAGCAGCCACAGGTTCATCAATCAAATGCACCTCTCTTGCTCCCGCAAGACCAGCTTCTCGAACTGCCCGTCTTTCCACACCAGTCACGCCACTAGGTATACCAACAACTAATCGGGGCGCAATGATTCCTCGACCCTCATTACACTTTTGAATAAATGTCTTAAGCATTTGCTCAGCTGCATCAAAATCAGCTATTACACCATCCCTGAGAGGCCTAACTGCTCGGATATTTCCTGGTGTTCGCCCTAACATTAATTTCGCATCGTCGCCTACAGCAAGAGGGATCCCCTCCTCTAAATCCATCGCTACAACTGAAGGTTCTTGCAATACGATTCCCTTACCGGAAACATAAATCAAGGTATTTGCGGTACCTAAATCAATCCCAATATCGCGGGAGAATTTGAAACGGTTAAAAAACACGGATTTCAATCATTTGAGCCATCATAAAGAGAGTTGAACTAAGATAAAAATATATTATTCAGCAACTAGCAAAGAGAGGAGTTAATGATGGCAATAAATTCAGTCACTCTTGTTGGCAGAGCAGGAAGAGATCCTGAAGTTAGATATTTTGAGTCTGGAACTGTAGTAGCAAATCTAACAATGGCTGTAAATAGAAGAAATCGAGATGATGAACCAGATTGGTTCAATATAGAAATTTGGGGTAAACAAGCCCAAGTCGCTGCTGATTACGTAAAAAAAGGCTCCTTAATTGGTATAACTGGTAGCTTCAAATTGGACAGCTGGAAAGATCGTAATACAGGAGAAGATAGGAGTAAGCCCGTAGTTAGAGTTGATCGTCTTGAATTATTAGGATCTAAAAGAGATTCAGAAAATAGTAATTTCCAAAACAACAATTCATTTAATCAACAACCCAGTCATGACGAAATTCCATTTTAAAAAATAGCTTTTTTAATTATTAATTAGTTTACGAAGAGTTCGATAAATTAAAGATACTAAAGCACCCGAGATAATTAAAATAATTATTATTTTAAAGATACTTGAGAAAGGACTAATCCAGTTTTGAATGTTTGCATAATTATCGCCCAAATAAAACCCCGTAATTGTTAAGAACAAGGTCCAAATCAGGCTTCCTGCAGTAGTCCAAATCAGGAATGGAGTTATGGGCATTAACTCAACCCCTGCAGGTACTGAAATCAAAGTCCGAATTCCAGGTACTAATCTTCCCCAAAACACTAAAGACACCCCATACCTATTGAACCATGTACGACTTCGAGCAAGTTCAAGAGGTTTAATTCCAATCCAACGTCCATTCTTCTCAAGCCATGTTTCAAGTCTTTCTTCGTTAACTAATCTGCCAATTCCGTACCAAGGCAAAGCGCCGATTACAGTCCCTATTAAGCCTGCTATAACAACAGGAAAAAAATCTAATTGCCCCTGAGAAACATAGAAACCACCAAGAGGCATTATTAATTCCGAAGGAATTGGAGGAATTAAGTTTTCCAAAAACATTGCTAATAAGATAGCTCCATAACCAATCCACTGGTTAGTCTCTACTGCATTTCCTATTAGTACTGGTAAAGAAGATATAAATTCTGTGATTTCCATTAATTTTAAACTATACAAAAAAGTTAATAACGATATTGATCAGTCTTATAAGGGCCTTCAATTGGAACATTAATATATTGAGCTTGTTCTTTAGTTAACTTAGTTAACTTTGCTCCTATCTTATCTAAATGAAGAATAGCCACCATTTCATCTAAATGTTTTGGTAAAACATAAACTTTATTCAAATATTTTACTCCATATTTGAATAATTCAATTTGAGCTAATACTTGATTAGTAAAAGAATTACTCATAACAAAACTTGGGTGACCAGTAGCACATCCAAGGTTGACTAATCTTCCCTCTGCTAAAAGAATTATTTTGTTACCGCTTGGAAGAGTGATGTGATCAACTTGAGGTTTAATATTTTCCCATTTATAAGACTTTAAGGAGGAAACCTCTATTTCATTATCAAAATGGCCAATATTACAAACTATCGATTCATTTTTCATCCTGATCAAATGCTCATGACGAATAACTTGAAAGTTTCCAGTAGCAGTAACAAAAATATCTACATCTTCAACCACTTCATCTAGTCTTACCACTCTAAAGCCCTCCATTGCAGCTTGAAGAGCACATATTGGATCTATCTCAGAAATCATTACTGTCGCGCCTAAACCTCTTAAAGACTGAGCAGAACCTTTCCCAACATCTCCATACCCCATAACAAGAGCTACCTTGCCAGCCACCATTACGTCTGTAGCTCTTTTAATTCCATCTACCAAAGATTCTCGGCAACCATAAAGATTGTCAAACTTACTCTTTGTCACAGAATCATTCACGTTAATTGCTGGGAAAACAAGTTCTCCACTTTTTTCCATTTGATAAAGACGAGCTACTCCGGTTGTAGTTTCCTCAGTAACTCCTTTTATAAAAGATTTAGCTTTTGAATAAAAATTTGGATCTTGAGAAAGTTTTTTCTTGATAGAGGCAAATAAAGCTATTTCCTCTTCATTTGAAGGATTATCAAGAACTGAAATATCCTCTTCCGCTTTGCTCCCTAAAATTATCAAGCCTGTCGCATCACCACCATCGTCAAGAATCATATTTGCAGCTTCACCCTCACTCCATTCAAAAATTTTGTGCGTATATTCCCAATATTCATCTAAAGTCTCACCCTTTCTAGCAAAGACAGGAACTCCTGTACTTGCAATAGCAGCTGCGGCATGATCTTGAGTAGAAAAAATATTACATGAAGCCCATCTAACTTTTGCGCCCAGTTCAACAAGGGTCTCAATGAGAACTCCTGTTTGGATAGTCATGTGAAGACTACCTGCTATGTATGCCCCTTTTAGTGGTTTTTGAGATCCATATTTTTTCCTGAGTGCCATTAAGCCAGGCATTTCTGTTTCAGCTATCAAGAGTTCTTTTCGCCCGAATTCTGCTTCGGATATATCGTTAACTACGTAATCAGTATTCTTCTCAATACTGTTGAGATTTGACTTGGTTGCTGCGAACATAATAAGTAGAACTCTCTATTGGAGATTGTGGAAAAAAATACTGAAAAACAATTCGAGGTTTTTAATTCATTTGCTCAGCAAACTAATAATTTCTGCTGGACGCTGGACAAACCTGAATCAACTATGTCATTAGGTTCAACATTAACAAAAAAATTTCCAGATCTAAGCATTCTCCTTTTAAATGGGCCTCTTGGAGCAGGGAAAACCACATTAGTTAAAGGAATTGCAAAAAGTCTAAGAATTCAAGAGCCCATAACTTCTCCAACTTTTCCTTTATCCCAACATTATCCTTTTGGAACCCCTCCATTAATACATCTTGATCTCTATAGAATTGAAGATTCAAACGCTGCAAACGAATTTTTCTTACAAGAAGAAGAGGAATCAAAAGCAATGGGTGCTTTGATGGTCGTTGAATGGCCAGAGAGATTATCTCTAACAATGCCTGACGCTTGGAGAGGAAAATTAAAATATTCCTCAAACAAGCAATCCCGTCTTTTTCAGCTAATTCCTCCAATGGATTAAGACAATAAATTCTCAATATCTTTCAGGTAAGGTTGCGGGTCTATCGCTCCTATTCCAGTGCAAACATGAGAACCGCATGCAATTCCAAATTGAATAATATCTTCAGCAATTTGTTTACTTATTTCATCTAAATCAACAGACATCAGTTTATAAATCAATCCTGCTGTAAATGCATCACCAGCTCCAGTCGTATCAACCACAGACGAAGGCGATATCGCAAATGATTTGCCAGTATGATTATTCAGTTGCCATGAAATAGGATTTGATCCATCAGTCACAACAACAGATGGTCTCTGAGTAAAATATGAAGAAATTTGAGTTGGATCAGAAGTATTGAAAAACCATTGGGCCTCCTCTTTTGCGAGTTTTACTAATGAAACGTTTTTTAAAATTGAAAGTATTTGATTTTTTTCTTTCGTAGATGGCTCTGGCTCTAGGAGCGTTGAAACTTGGCTTCTCCAAAAAGTTGGACGCCAATTCAGATCTAATGCAATTTTTATTCCTGAATTTACGGCATTTTTGATACACCACAAAAAGGCTTTAGATGATATTTCTGAAGCCAAAGGAATTGTTCCCGCAATTAACCATTGCGCCTTTTCTTTAACCAATGGCCAGTCTCGAATAATCTTCTCCCTTAATATGGCTTGATCAGCAAATCCCAAGCCATTATCACCCTCAAATCCTTCAAAAGATCTTTCACCATCAGAGTCTCGGCGAACCAATACAACTCTTGTAGGACGAAGTGTATCCTGCTGCAATCCAGAAGTATTAATTCCTCTTTGAATCAATAAATTATGCAAATTTCTCCCAAAATCATCATTTCCTAAACAACCAATAAAAGAAACATTCACCCCTAGACGACTTAATGCACAAGCAACATTAGCTGGAGCTCCACCAAAACAATCTGTTACTGGCAAATCGAAAGATGGATCACCGCCTAAAGGACCAAGACGATCTATCAAAGCTTCTCCAATTGCAATTACACTTCCATTATTCATGTCTGATTAATTGTCAATGAAGTTATTATTGACGATTTATAGTTTTTTATTTTCAATACCAAGATGTTTAAATAATTCAGAAATAATTTTTGTATTAGCAGCAGGGAAAGGAAAATTAAAAAGTTTATCTGGACTCACCCAAACTAATTTTTGACTAGCTAAAGGTTTAGCCTCTCCTGATATCCATTCACATATATGAACAATAAAATAGAGTTTCTTATGGGTATAAGCGTGTTCAAAAGATAAAAGCTTTTCACCAACTTTGACAACAATGCCTAGTTCTTCTTTCAATTCTCGCTCAATAGTACTTTTAATAGATTCACCGGTTTCTTTTTTCCCTCCTGGGAATTCCCACATTCCACCCATACTAGAACTTTCCAATCGCTGGTCTATTAGCAATTCGCCATTTTTATTAAAAACAAGTCCAATACCAATTTCTTGAATGGGTTTTATTCTGGCCATTTCTTTTTTAGGAAAATCATTAGGATCATAATGTGCATAAACAACACAAAATTGTTGTAGTGGGCAAGAAGAACAACTTGGTTGCTTGGGAGTACAAATATTGGCTCCCAAGTCCATCAAAGCCTGATTGAAATTTCTAGGACTAGTCCTAGAAATCAATAAAGAGCTAATTTCCCATAATTTTTTCTCATCTTTAATAGATTTTCGCTCAGTAGCAAGCAATCTAGAAAAAATTCTTTTTACATTTCCATCTAGAATTGGTGTAGGCAGATCAAAGGCAGAAGAGACGATACTACCTGCCGTACTTCTACCGATACCAGGAAGAGACATCCAATGATCTATTTTATTTGGCCAAGAATGTGGATCTTGATCAGTATTTTTTCCAACAAATTCAATTAGTATTTGAGAAGATTTATGTATACGATTAGCACGGGAATAATAGCCAAGACCTTGCCATAGCATAAGGACGTTCTCTAAATCAGCCTCTGTTAAAGAAGTCAAAGAGGGAAAAGCCTTCATCCATTTTTCCCAGTAAGGAATAACTACCTTCAATTGAGTCTGCTGAAGCATTACCTCTGCAATCCAAATTCCATAAGGGGATATACTTTCACCTAATTTAGGAGTGGAACCATCTTTCTTCAATTTCCAGGGTATCCAGTGTCGACCATTCTCTAAAAACCATTCCAGAAGTGTATTTTGGATATTTTGAGGAGAAACAATTATGCCCATCAAAATAAATCAAAATTTACAAATATATTTTTAATATAATATCATTTTCTTGATGATTTTATCGACTGAAATTAATACTTTATAAATAGTCAATGCATCGAATGATATGAATAAAAAAGTTATCTACTTTACCAATGATATCTCTTTAAGCAAAAATAATTAAATACCTCTTTAAAGTTATGAAGAAAGTCTGGAATTGGAGAAATTATCGAATAGCGTGGCAAGTAGAAGAGAAAGAAAATACTTCTGAAATTGCAATATTGTTAATTCATGGCTTTGGAGCTTGCAAAGATCATTGGAGATTCAATCAAAAAAATATCAGCTCAATTGCACCATGCTATGCATTAGATTTAATAGGTTTTGGAGAAAGTAGTCAGCCAAATTCACAGATTTCATATGAAAATAAAAACGCTCACAATTTTAGCTATTGTTTCGATAACTGGAGTCAACAAGTTAATGATTTTTGTCAAGAAATAATCCAAAAGCCTGTCTTATTAATAGGAAATTCAATTGGGGGGGTCATTGCATTAAATACATCAATAAAATTGTCTCAGCAATGCTTAGGAGTAATACTAATTGATTGTGCACAAAGGACAATGGATGATAAGCGCTTAGCGGAACAATCATTATTGATGAGGTTTCTTAGACCAGTACTTAAAACTTTAGTAAGACAAAGAATTTTAAGTTCAAATCTTTTTAAAAATGCAGCAAATCCAGCTTTTATTAAAAAAATTTTAAAAGTTGCTTATCCAAGTGGTTCTAATGTGGATGAAGAGTTAATTGAAATACTCTTTAGGCCTACCCAAGGGAAAGGAGCTCCTGAAGCTTTTAGGGGATTTATTAATCTTTTTGATGATTATCTTGCTCCAGATTTACTAAAGAAAATAAATAAACCCGTACATTTAATATGGGGTGAAAAAGATCCATGGGAACCTGTTGCAGAAGCTCAAAAATGGTTTGCAACTTTTGATTGTATAAAATCTCTAGATATTATTTCAGAGGCAGGACATTGCCCCCATGATGAGATGCCTGAAAAAGTTAATCCTATTATTAATAAGATAATTCAAGAAGCCATATAAGCTTGAACTGAATCTCCAGTTTTTCTTAAACCGCGCAAACCATCTCTTTCTAAATTTCTAACTCTATCTCTACTGATACCCAAAACTCTTCCAATACCAGTAAGACTCATTGGATCATCGCCATCCATGCCATATCTCATTCTTAAAACACGATTTTGTAATTCAGGTAGTTGTTCTAATAATGTTTCCAAGTCACCTTTCATGCAATCACTTTCGATTTGCTCAGAAGGCATATCAATTTCGTTAGATAATAAATCCAACAAAATAGTGTCTTCACCGTCACCAATTTTTGTTTCCAAGCTGACAGGCTGTCCAGCTTTGCTCATTAGATCTTTAACATCACTTTCAGGAAGCTCAACATATTCAGAAAGCTCTTTTATCGTTGGAGTTCTGGAAAGTTCTTGGCTTAATTCTCTTTGGCCCTTTTTAAGCTTATTTAACATTTCTGTTATGTGAATTGGCAACCTTATTGATCTGCTTTTTTCAGCTATTGCTCGAGTGATACCTTGTCGAATCCACCAGTAGGCATAGGTAGAAAACTTATATCCTCGAGTGGGATCGAACTTTTCTACACCTCTGACTAATCCAATTGTGCCCTCTTGAATTAAATCTAATAATTCCATATTTCTTTTTGTATATTTCTTAGCAACACTTACAACCAAACGAAGATTGGCTGCAACCATTCTTTCTTTTGCTCTTTTGCCACTTTTCAACTTCTTTTTTAATTGAATCGTAGAAAGTTCAGCTTTCTCGGCAAAAAAGGTGAGATCAGGTTTCTCACCTAAGTCACTCTCCAATTCTGATTCAAGATTTTCAAGAACCATTAGCTCTTGAACTTGTCTCCCTAAAGTTATTTCCTGTTCATGTGACAACAAAGGTACTCTTCCAATATCTCTTAAATATGAACGAACTAAATCTATATCTGATACTGATTTAACTGAAGTAGCAGTAGGTGGTTTTTTTGTCTGAATAGCTTCTACTACCGTTGCCATAAGTTTGTTGAGTTTTGTGAAGCATACTACTAAGAATTGTAAAGATCAATTACGTAGAGCTCGGCTTACCGCACTTTGAGTACAAACACTCATTCGGCTTCTACACCAGCCTTCCCAAGAGCCAGGAAGCTGTTTTCAGGTAAATCAACACTCCTGCAACATCTGTGGCAGTAGTAATAAATGGAGCAGACATTAGCGCAGGATCTAATCCCATTCGATGAAAAAGCAAAGGCAATGACGCTCCTGCAGTAGCAGCCAAAGTTGTAATAGCCATCAAACTTATTCCTACAGCTGTTGCGACCAAAGGTCCCTGTCCTTGCCACCAAGCGAAAGGCACAACAAATACAGCCATCAAAATTCCTAGTAAAGCTCCTGCTAATGCCTCTCTTGCTATTGCCCTAACAAGACCAAGACGCTGAATTCTCTGAGTACTTAAACCCCTAATAATAACTGTCGAACTTTGAGCTCCAACATTGCCCCCTGCACCGATTAATAAAGGAATGAAAGCTGCCAATAAAACTACTTGTTTTAAAACCTCATCATTCATTGCAATAACTTGAGTTGTTAATCCATTAGCCAAGACCAAAACAGCAAGCCAAACGATACGTCGTCTGGTTACAACGAATAAATTACTTTGAAAATAATCATCCTCATCTCCTGCTTGAACGGCACCAGCCGCATAAATATCCCTAGTTGCTTCTTGTTCAATAACATCGATCACATCATCAACTGTGACAATGCCAACAAGTCTTTTTTCACGATCTACAACCGGTAAAGCTAAAAAGTCATACCTTTGAATTGCTCTTGCAACCTCTTCCTGATCTGTATCTGTTCGCACGTTAACAACTTCCCTTGTCATAACTTCTCCAATACGCGATTCAGGGTCGGCAACCACTAAGTCCCTTAGAGATAAAATTCCAGTTAAGTGCCTTTCTTTATCGGTAACATAAAGGCTGTAGATGGTTTCAGAAAAAGTGGCCCGCTGTCGAACTAATTTCAATGCTTGTGAGACACTAAGAAATTCTTTCAGGTCTATAAATTCAGTGGTCATTAATCGGCCTGCCGTCTCAGATTCATAACCCAGAAGTTGAGCAGTTACTCTTCTTTCTTCAGGACTGAGTTCGGAAAGCAAGCGCCTCACAACTTTGGCAGGCAACTCATCAAAAAGACGGACTCGATCATCAGGTGACATCTCTTCCACCAAGTCCAGTACTTCATTTGATCTCAAACGATCTAAGAGATTTTGTTGAACTGAAGGATCTAAATATTCATAGACTTCAATTGCTTCATTTTTATTCAATAATCGGAATGCCAAAGCTTGCAATATCATTGGCAATGTCCCAATAGCCTGAGCTATATCGACAGGCTGGACAGGATTGAGTAGTGATTTGACGCCATCGTAATTACCTGCAGACAGCATTGCCTCCAATTGAACTGCAACTGCCTCAGCGACTAAACTACCATTCTCCAAAGATCGATTATCACCGGATGCCCCTAATTTTTCTTTCATATTTGGAGCAGTAAGCCTATATTATTTTATGACTAACATTCACTTTTGTTACCTCCATATCCATGTCCGTAAATATCAGCAAAGTTGAGGTGGTCTCTTTCGATAATGAAAAAATAACTTTTGAAGAATTCAAAGGAGATGTTTTATTAATTGTCAATGTCGCCAGCAAGTGCGGATTTACCAAGCAATACAAAGCACTTCAAAATCTTCAAGACCACTACGGTTCTAAAGGTTTTAGAGTCTTAGGCTTTCCTTGCAATGATTTTGGGAACCAAGAACCTGGCGAATTAGAGGAAATCAAAAAATTCTGTTCAATGACTTTTGGGGTGAATTTCCAACTTTTCCAAAAGGTTCATGCAAAAGGTAATACAACAGAGCCGTTTACAACTCTGAATAAAGTCAGTCCCGTTGGCGAGGTGGAATGGAACTTTGAAAAATTCTTAATTAATCAAGAAGGAGAGGCTATCGCGAGGTTTAAAAGTTCAATAGAACCCGAAAGTAATGAGATCAAAAAAGCTATTGAGGCTTTACTAAGCTAATTGATTATTCTCTTAGCAGCCCAATTGCCTAAAAAAACAGCAAGAAGTCCAAAAAATATAATTAAGAATTGATTTAAAAAAAATAATTTATACAAACCATTATTGATTAATTCAAATAGCTGAAAAGACCATCCACTAAATGTAGTCAAAGACCCACAAAAACCAAATCCAAAAATCAATTTCAACCTCCTATGAATTGGCAATGCATTAAAAAAACCTAATAAAAAACAACCAATTATATTGACTGTGAAAATTTCATCAATTTGCCATCGAAATAAAGCAGCAGGAATTGCGCCGATGGAAATAATAAGAAAATCATTTTTTTTCAATTAAATATCCACTCTATTGATTACCTAATAAAAATCCAAATGCCAAAGCAAATATTCCACAAGAAATTGAAATAGTTAATAAATTTAATGCTCTAAAAAATTTAAAGTTCATACATAAATAAAATAAATCATAAATAAATGTCGAAAAAGTACTTAAACTTCCTAAAAAACCAATTAAAAAAAACAATGCTAATTCATAAGCAAAATTTACAGAACTAACCTTGGGTAAAGCAGAAAGAAAAAGACCCAGAAAAAAAGAAGAAACAGTATTGATTATTAAAATAGTTAGATCCTTAGCTATTTTTAATTTTCCAATTTTGTTATACAAAAAAAATCTCAAATTAGCACCTAATGCTGCACCTAAAGAGACCAAAATAATATGTTTCAATTCACAAAATATCTCTAATGTTTACCCATCCTTTTTTGTAAAATAATTGGTAAGAATCTTGACTTATAACATTAACAAACAACCATTTTCCGTATTCAGAACTATCCCAAACTTTGATAATATTAACTGGGGTTCCTGATTTAACTCTAGTTAATATGGATGAATTATTAGAGACTGAAGATAGCAAATTAAATTCCCTTAATGCAATCAATGGAGCTGTAATATTATCTTTTCTTTGCTGAACTATTGATCTTTGAGCGCCCCCAGCAGGCAATGTGGTGGGAACTACTAATGCAATGCCTAAAAGCCAAGTCCAAACTATAAAAGTACTAAGTAAATTCATCAAATATCTAAAGTCGCAAGATCAAGCTCAACACTATGAGTTTCAATAAATTCTCGTCTAGGTGCAACTTTATCACCCATTAAAATTGTAAATATTCTATCAGCTTCAAGAGCGTCTTCTATCTCAACTCTTTTCATCATTCTAGTTGTAGGATCCATCGTTGTTTCCCATAACTGTTTTGGCATCATTTCTCCTAAACCTTTAAATCTTTGAATTGTATAATTGGCCTTTTCCCCAAAATTTGAAAGAGTTTTTTGCAAATCGGATTCGTTATAACAATAAGTATGATTTTTTCCTCTCTCCACTTTGTAAAGAGGAGGACAGGCAATATATATATAACCACCTTCTACAAGAGCCTTTTGATATCTATAAAAGAAAGTCAAAAGTAAAGTTCTAATATGCGCACCATCAACATCAGCATCAGTCATTATCACTACTCTGTGATATCTCAGATTTTTAACTTCAAAATCTTCTCCTTTTATTCCCAATCCTAGAGCTGTGATTAAAGATTGTATCTCAGTGTTTTTATAAATCTTCGCATCATCAGTTTTTTCAATATTTAAAATTTTGCCTCTCAAAGGTAATATTGCTTGGAATTTCCTATCTCTTCCTTGCTTCGCTGATCCACCAGCAGAATCACCCTCAACTATGTAAATTTCTGATTCTGATGGATCTCTTGAACTGCAATCTGCCAATTTTCCTGGCAATGTTGAACTTTCTAAAACACTTTTCCTACGAACAAGCTCTCTAGCTCGTCTTGCTGCTTCAGCGGCATTGAAAGCTTGAATAGCTTTCTCTAAAATTAAATCAATAACACCTGGATTAAATTCTAAATATTGACTAAGAGACTCACCAACCAAGCTATCTACAATTCCTCGTACTTCAGTATTACCTAATTTAGTTTTTGTTTGACCCTCAAATTCTGGGTCTGGCACTTTTACAGATAGAACAGCTGTTAATCCTTCTCTAATATTTTCTCCTGCTAAGTTCGAGTCTCCCTCTTTTCTTTTACCTCTTTTTTTTGCAAACGAATTCAAAGTTCTTGTTAAAACTGTTTTTAATCCCTCAATATGAGTTCCACCATCTATCGTGCGAATATTATTAGCAAATCCCAAAATGCTATCTGAATAAGCATCAACACACCACTGCATTGCTGCTTCAACTTGAACTCCATCTTTTTCAGAATTGACATAAATAATTTCTTGATGTAGTGAGTCTTTTTCTTTAGTCATATAATCAACATATTCTTTAATACCTCCCTCATAAAAATAAACTTCCTCATGAGGTTTTTGATTCGAATCTAAAGAATTCTTTCTCTCGTCACGAAAAACAATACGTACCCCTCCATTCAAATAAGCAAGTTCTCTAAGTCTCGATGACAATATTCCATATTCAAAAGCTATCCCATCAGTAAAAATCTGATCATCAGGTTTGAAACGAACTGTAGTGCCAGTTAATTCCTGATCTAATTTCGAAAGATTCTCTGATCTTAAATTACCAATTGATGCGCCTCTTTCGAATCTCTGGAAATGCTCTTTCTTTTGTCGACGGACTGTGACCTCTACCCACTCACTCAAAGCATTAACTACAGAAATACCAACACCATGCAAACCTCCAGAGACTTTGTATCCACCACTTCCAAATTTCCCACCTGCATGTAAAACAGTCAACACTGTCTCTAGTGCACTTTTACCTGTACGAGGATGAATATCCGTTGGAATTCCACGACCATTGTCCGTTATGGATGCCGAACCATCTTCGCAAAGTAAAATTGTAATTTGATCACAGTGACCTGCCAGCGCCTCATCAACAGCATTATCAACAACTTCATACACAAGATGATGAAGTCCTTTAGACCCTGTTGAGCCTATATACATTCCAGGGCGCTTTCTTACAGGTTCAAGTCCCTCTAGAACTTGGATCTGCTCAGCACCATATGCAGCTTGAACTTTTGAATCTTTACTCATTCGGATTAAAGCAAACAGGCAAGGTTGTCTTTGATACAAGCATTAGTCGAAACCTTTCCTGAATTTTCAATTTAACATTGGTATGAGGGAAAGTCTTAGGAAAATTTCAAAACCCAATCAAAAAAATTAATTGTCATGTACTTACTGTTAATAAACCCTCTGAGCGTGAATTATGCAAGCTAATAAACCTCTTGTAATAGCTCTAATGGGTCCAACTGCTGGCGGAAAAACTGAGCTAGCAATTGATATTGCTAACAAACTCAACACTAATATTCATAATGTTGATTCTCGTCAAATATACATTGATATGAATATTGGGACGGCGAAACCAACCCAAGATCAGCAAGAACAAGTTCCTCATTTTCTAATTGATTTATGCTTGCCTTCTAACCCAATAAATCTTTATGAATTTCAATTGATTGCAATTGGTTCCATGGAGAACGAATTAAAGAAAAGAAATTTAATTTTACTTGTCGGAGGAAGTGGACTATATCTTCAAGGCTTGATTGGAGGACTTAATCCTCCTGCCGTAGCACCTCAAAAGTTCTTAAGAGATCAGCTATCTAAAATCAATAAAGATGAGAGGCATAATTTATTAAAATGTTGTGATCCAATTGCTGCAGAGAAGATACATCCCGAAGATTCAATCAGAACAATTCGTGCTCTAGAGGTTTTTTATGCCACAGGGAAACCATTTTCCAAACAAAAAGAATTGGCATCTCTACCATGGAGAGTTTTAGAAATTGGATTAAATCCAGATGATTTACAAACAAGGATCCAGTATAGAACTGAAAAAATGTATAAAAATGGCTTGATCGATGAAACCGAAGATTTGATTCTTAAATACGGCAATGATTTACAGTTGCTTAAAACTATTGGATATGGTGAAGCAAAGTCTATTATTAATGGAACGATTAACTCTGAGGAGGCTTTAGAAATAACAATCAAAAGAACATCTCAATTAGCCAAAAGACAAAAAACTTGGTTTAGAAATAAACATAATGCTAAATGGCTAAATAATAAGAACTCATTACCTGAGGCTTTATCCATTATTTATGAGTTTCTAGGTTGATCAGTTCATATATGCTTAGAATTGGTCCAAAACGTACTTTTTCCATAAATTAATCACTGAATGCCACCACGTCCTCGTTTTGATCGTCGCGCTCCAGAAAGAGAGCTGCCCAACATAAATGAAAGAATCAGCTATTCAAGCTTAAGAGTTGTTGATTCAGATGGAACACAACTTGGTGTCATAAGCCGAGAAGAAGCTCTAGAAGTTGCTAGAGACAGAGAACTAGATCTTGTTTTAGTAAGCGAAAAAGCAACTCCTCCCGTATGTCGAATAATGAATTATGGGAAATTTAAGTTTGAGCAAGAAAAAAAGGCAAAAGAAGCGAAGAAGAAATCACATCAAACCGAAGTTAAAGAAGTAAAAATGAGATATAAAATTGATCAGCACGATTATCAAGTTCGTATTAATCAAGCGACTCGATTTTTAAAAGCTGGAGATAAAGTTAAATGCACAGTAATTTTTAGGGGTCGAGAAATTCAGCATACTGCTCTTGCTGAAACGCTCTTAATAAGAATGGCTAAGGATCTTGAAGAAAAAGCAGAAGTACAACAATCTCCTAAAAGAGAGGGAAGAAATATGATTATGTTTTTAACCCCTCGTAAAACTCCTTTATTAAAGAAAGAGACAGATAGCAATGAACCCCAAAAAGCCAAGAGAACAATAAATTAAATTATAAAAACCTTATTTAGACAAAGAATTAATTGTCACTAGTCATTCTATTAACTAATGTGGCCACATTCAAACCTGGCATATAGCGCGTGAGATTCCACATACAACAGGAAAGTGAAATCCCTGCATCAAGTCAATTATATAATCAAATTTGTTTTGCCATTGCAGCAAGGCATTACCCACCAGGTCACAGGTTGCCCAGTACTAGGCAGCTTGCCATGCAAACAGGTTTACATCGAAACACTATAAGTAAAGTGTATCGTCAACTTGAAACTGATGGAGTCGTTGAGGCTATTGCTGGCTCAGGTATCTATGTTAGAGATCAACAAAAACAAAAAGAACTAAGAAGTAGCTCTCATTCAATACGTAAAAAAGGCATCAAAGACATAGACAATGAAGTAAGGAAAAGTATCGATGAACTTTTAAATGCTGGATGCACTCTGCAACAAACTAGAGAGTTATTTACTCGTGAAATTGATTGGAGACTGAGATGTGGAGCCCGCTTGCTTGTTAGTACTCCCAGAGAAGATATTGGAGCATCCTTATTAATTGCTGAAGAATTAGCTCCTCATTTAGATGTCCCAGTAGAGGTTGTACCAATGGAGGAACTAGAGAGTGTGTTAGAAAGTTCCAGTAAAGGCACCGTAGTAACAAGCAGATATTTCTTGCAACCTTTAGAAGAATTAGCCAAGCGACATAAAGTGAGAGCAGTAGCTGTAGATCTAAGCGATTTTCAAAAAGAACTAAATATTTTAAAAAAACTGCGCTCAGGTAGTTGTGTCGGAATAGTAAGTATAAGTCCAGGAATTCTTAGGGCTGCAGAGGTTATCTTGCACAGCATGCGTGGTAATGAAATACTTTTGATGACTGCAAATCCAGATGTAGGAAGCCGACTAATTGCTTTGTTGAGAGCTGCTAGTCATGTGATTTGTGATAGCCCTAGCTTGCCTGTTATTGAACATACGTTGAGGCACAATAGATCTCAATTAATGAGAATGCCACAAATTCATTGTGCACAAAAGTATCTTAGTGACTCTACAATTGAAGAGTTGAGTAAAGAGATTGGCCTCCTCGAGTAAACATTGCATTTGAATCAATGTTTCGATCACTAAAATCAGATTTCGCGATAATAAAAGAAAGAGATCCAGCCGCAAGAGGTGTTTGGGAAATAATATTTTGCTATCCAGGATTTCAAGCCTTATCAATTCATAGGATTAGTCATAAACTATGGAAATACAAGTTTCCTCTTCTACCAAGGTTACTTAGTCACATCACTAGGTTTTTAACTGGTGTAGAAATTCACCCAGGTGCCCAAATTGGCAAAGGTGTCTTTATTGATCATGGAATGGGTGTAGTTATTGGAGAAACAAGTGAGATAGGTGATCGATGCTTGCTCTATCAAGGAGTGACTTTGGGCGGCACTGGAAAAGAAAGTGGAAAGAGACACCCAACTCTTGAAGCAAATGTTGTTGTAGGCGCAGGAGCTAAAGTTCTTGGAGGGATTTGCGTAGGAACTAATACAAGAATTGGGGCTGGTTCAGTAGTAGTAAAGAATGTGGAAGCAAATAGCACCGTTGTTGGTATACCTGGCAGGATAGTTCATCAAAGTGGCGTCAAAATAAATCCCTTAGCTCATTCTGCACTGCCAGATACAGAGGCCAACGTTCTTAGGAACCTTATGGAAAGAATTGATCAATTAGAAAGTGATATTATGGGACTTCAAGATTTATTAATTAATATTCAAACCAACAGAAAAAAAGAAGAGATAATTATTGGAGAATCACAAAGCTTAAGAGACAAAGAAATTATTGAATTCATTGGAGATGATTGATTGAGAAAATTTATTTATTCTATAAGCCTAAAATTCCATTTATTTAAAGTAAAAAAGGCAATTTTTTACTCTCGAAATTGAGTAATCTCATAGTAAAAAAAAGACCTATAAAATTGAATATCAGCAGTAGAATTGAACTCTGATAATTTATATAGCCATCAATAATACTGTCCCTAAGAGGAGATAAAATCTGGTAAATAAAGTTTAAATTTGTAATCCATTCCAAAGCTCCTAAGTTTTCTTTCCTGTAAAGTATTGGTGATATTAAAAAAACCAACTGAAGTACTATAGGAACCAACTGAGCAACATCTGTAAAGCGAACGCTAATCAAACATACTATTACAGGAAACCAATATGTAAAAATAAATAAATTCAGGAATGGTATCCATGAATAAATCAATAGATTACTTATCAATGTAAATTTAAAAAAAAGAAATACAAAAAAAACCAATATAAAAGACTGAATAAAAGTTTGCAATTGGAAAGACCATTCCTCTAAAGTATAAAAAATAGGCTTGAGATTCATATTCTTAATATTAGATGAATTATAGGCAAAAAGATTAGGTGAGTTAGAAATTGAGGAACTGATTGTATTCCAAATAACTAAACCAAACCCTAAATATATAAAATAAGACCTAAAATCTTCTACAGCAAAAACTGTCCCATAAACAATTCCTAAAGTAGCTATAGATAATAAATTTGAAAAACCTAACCAAAAGCTTCCAAGGGTAGTCCTAGCAAACCTTGCTCTTGATCTTGAAGTAGCTGTATACCACCATGCTTTCCTAGTTTTAAAAGCAAATTTAAAGTTATCAAATAACATTTTGACGATAATAGTCTTGAGTATGATAATAATTCAAAGCCTCATCTAAAGGGCCATCAAATGCAATTGACCCATGGCTAAAAACAATACCTCTATTACAAAACTGTTTTAAAAGTTCTTCAGAATGACTAGCTAAAAATAAAGTTGCAGCTGATTCCATGAATTGCTTCATTCTCTCTTCCGCTCGATCACAAAAATCCGCATCACCAGTGCCAAAACCCTCATCTATGGCTAAACAATCATGAGGACTAGAAGTTAGAATTGAAAAAATTAATCTTGCAGACATACCCTCACTATAGGTTTTTATTGGTAGAGATATATATGAACCAAGTCCTGAAAAATCTATTATTTCATCTAAAAAAGATTCGAAACCATTTAAGCTGTGATTTTTAAGTAAGTAATGAGCTTTACACGCATCAACTCCAGTAAGTTCTGAACTAGTCAAAAAAGTCTTTTGAAGCATAGGATAAACATCTACCAAGACCTTAATATTGCCACTGGTAGGCAAATAAATACCAGAAATCAGCCTTAAAAAACTACTTTTCCCAGATCCATTATGGCCAATTAAGCCTACCCTCTCACCTTTCACAATAGTCAAACTAATATTATTTAAAGCAATAATATTAGTTCTATTCCTTGATTGATCTAATGCCCCACCTGTGATATTAATGACTTTTTTTGTGAGTTTCTTGGTTAAAGATCTATTCTCTAAATGATAGATAGGAATAGACAAAGAAACATTTTCGATTTCTATCGCAATATTTGTAAGATTACCTATTGAGGCTTCAGATAATAAAGAAATAACATGTTTAACCTTATCAACAGAGACTTTCTTATAAGTAATATTATTAAGAAAATTAGATACCGTAATAAATGATTTTCCTGATCGCCAAGGTGATACAGAATCAGGTTGATACAAATCAATCAAAGCAATACTTTTGCTAATTAGTTTTGTAAATAATTCTGCAGTATGAGTCTTATTCTCCAATACTTGATAATCCTTTTTTTCTTGTTCAAAATTAATTAAGTAAGGTTTTTGCTTTGAACAAACTAAGTCACATACAATGTCTGAAATTTCATAGTCATGGCGATTAATCATCTCCATCCAATAATTTAAACCATTAAAATCTGCTTTTCTATGAAATAAGTGTAAATAAAGTTTATTAATCTTAAATTCAAAAGATTTATCATGAGCAATATATTTAGTATATTCATCTTGCCTTGAAAGTTCATCAGATATTTCCCTAAAATTGAATGATTTATTAGATCTTGAAAGCCAATAATTTATCCCTGATGGATCTCCGGGTCTTCCAAAATAGGCTATGTATAATTTTTGTAAATCATTTGAATCAACCTTAATCATATAACTAAATTCAATTCTTATTTTATATTTCTACTTTTTTTTGAGCTGGTTGAAACATAAACATAGAATAAATAACATTCCTTCTCATATTTATCATCATGTCTAAAAACATATCATAACCTTCATTTTTATATTCGATCAAAGGATCTTTTTGTCCATATCCTCTCAAGCCAACTGATTCACGAAGTGAATCCATAGATTGCAAATGCTCTCTCCAAAGAGTATCTAATTGTTGAAGTATAAAAAATCTCTCAGCTTGCCTCATGATTCCTGGATGTGTTTGTTCTACTTTAGCTTCCTTAACATCGTAAGCATTTCTTAATTGTTCTTTCAAAAAGTCCTTTAATTCATTTTTATTTAATCCAAGTACATCTTTAGGTTGAAGATCCTCTAATAAATAAATAAATTCTTTTACTTTAGATACTAAATTATTTAAATCCCATTCTTCGGGTGGCAGGTCTTCGTTAACATATGCTTCAACTATTTCTTCCATAGTTCTTTGGCCATATCCAATAACTTGAAGTTTTAATTCTCTACCATCTAATACTCTTCTTCTCTCTGAATAAACTGCTTTTCTCTGGTTATTCATTACTTCATCATACTCAAATATTTGTTTTCTTATATCGTAATAATATGTTTCCACTTTCTTTTGAGCACCTTCTAAAGATCGAGTAAGCATTCCCGACTCAATTGGCATATCTTCTTCTACGCGAAAAGCATTCATAAGGCCTGCAACTCTATCTCCGCCGAATATACGAAGGAGATTATCTTCTAGCGAGAGAAAGAATCGAGTACTACCCAAATCCCCTTGACGCCCAGCACGACCTCTTAATTGATTATCAACCCTTCTTGATTCGTGTCTTTCAGTTCCAATGACATGTAGCCCCCCAACTTCTTGAACATTAGTTGCCTCTTGGCTCAGCACCTCTTCATATTCTTTTTTTATAGTCTGTATGGCACTTCTCAAATTCTCAATATTCTTATCTTGAGTAGGTGTCTTTTCTGCAGCAGTAGCAATATAGTCATCAAGTTCTATTGAGCTTAAGCTTCTATCTCCCCATTCCTTAACTAAATTTGAGGCTAATGCAACAAGTTTTTGTTCGGTTTCATCAGTCAACGAGACAGGAAAAATATTTTGTAAAGATAGTGATTGCATCTTTTTTTTACTCTTTGATTCCTGATGATTATTTTCCTTAAATCCAACTGATTCAGAGTTTCTCTGAAGAGGAATAGGGGGTTTATGCCCTTCTTCAGGTTTTACTAAACGGGAACTAAGAATTTCTTTAATCTTCAATCTAGCCATGTAATCGCTATTACCTCCAAGAATAATGTCTGTTCCTCTTCCAGCCATATTGGTAGCAATCGTTACTGCACCTGATCGTCCTGCTTGCGCAACTATTTCAGCTTCTCTCTCAACATTTTCAGGTTTTGCATTTAATAAATTATGCTTGATTTGTTGCTCTGACAAAAGAGAACTTAGAAGCTCACTCTTCTCAACACTTGTAGTACCCACAAGAACTGGTCGTCCTTGTTTATGAATCTCACCAGTTTCCTTGGCTACCGCTCTCCATTTTGCTGATTCAGTTTTATAAACTTGATCCACCCAATCCTCTCTTGAGATTTTTCGATTAGTGGGAATAACAGTTGTCTCTAACTTGTATGTTTTTTCGAATTCAACTTCTTCCGTTTTTGCAGTACCTGTCATCCCTGAAAGTTTTGGGTAAAGAAGAAAGAAATTCTGATATGTAATTGAGGCTAAAGTTTGAGTCTCAGGTTGAATAGGTAGATTTTCTTTAGCCTCTATTGCTTGATGTTGTCCATCACTCCATCGTCTTCCTGGCATTACCCTGCCTGTGAATTCATCAACAATTACCGCTTCCTCATTGCGAACTATGTAGTTGACATCTTTAACAAAAAGCTCTTTAGCTTTTAATGCATTAGTTACGTAATGAGCCCAAGGATCTTTTGGATCAAATAAGTCTGTAACTTTTAATAGTTGTTCAGTTTTAGCGAAACCTTCATCAGTAAGGATGCAACTCCTTTGTTTCTCATCTACTTCATAATCTCCTTCTGGATCAATCCCGTCTTTACTACTATCTAATGACCTTTGTAAATTTTCTACTACTTCTGCTGCTTTTTGATATTTTTCTTGAGGCCGTTCCACCTGTCCCGAGATAATCAAAGGGGTTCGGGCTTCATCTATCAAAATGGAATCAACTTCATCGATTACACAAAATTGAAAATCTCTTTGAACAATTTCGGATTTATCAGCTGCCATATTATCTCGCAAATAATCGAAGCCCAACTCTGAATTAGTTGCATATGTAATATCACATTCGTAATTTTTTTTTCTTTCAGCTGGTGACATGGATTGCTGAACTAAACCCACACTTAAGCCAAGGAAGCGGTGGACTTGTCCCATCCATTCAGAGTCTCTTCTTGCCAAATAGTCATTAACAGTCACCACATGAACCCCTTTTCCAGTTAAGGCATTTAAATAACTTGGAAGCGTAGCGACCAAAGTCTTTCCCTCTCCAGTCTTCATTTCTGCAATTTGACCTTCATGTAAAACCATTCCACCAACAAGCTGCACATCAAAATGTCTCATTCCTAAAACCCTTAAAGAGGCTTCTCTAACAACTGCAAATGCTTCCGGCAAAATTTCCTCCATTAAAGAAATTTCTTCTTCAAGAGAAGAAATTTTTTCAAATTTTTCTCGAAAACTTATAGTTCGCCCTCTCAACTCATCATCCGAAAGAAGAGTTATGTCCTCTTCTAGGATATTTATATCTGTAACTATTGGGTTGTAACGCTTGATTTTGCGAGCATTTGGATCACCAAGTAAGTTCTTAAACATTAAAGTTGTGGGATCAATCATACCAATCAATACAATATACTCTCTTTCACTTGAATGTTGTAAAGCAATATGATTAGGACTAGGATTCAGTAAGTATTTATTAGAGTGTTATAGATTTAATGTTTCTAGAGAATTAAGCGATTTAAAAAATTACAACTTATATTTAAAAATCGACCAGGAGGAATAAATATCAATTTAGATAGTACCAATAATAATGTAAAATAAAAAGAGACACTTTAAACTTTTTTGCATGAAGACTGCACTAATAACAGGTATTACGGGACAAGACGGTAGTTATCTCGCAGAATTGTTATTAGAAAAAGGTTACACTGTCCATGGAATAGTCAGGAGAAATAGTATCTCAAATAGATCAAGGTTAAAAAATATTGAAGATAAAATTGAATTACATTACGGAGACCTAACAGATAGTCTTAACATTGTTAGAATTATAAGTGAAATAAGACCTGATGAAATTTATAATTTAGGGGCACAAAGTGATGTAGCTGTTAGTTTTGAATCTCCAGAATACACAGCACAAACAGATGCATTAGGACCACTGAGAGTCCTTGAAGCAGTTAGAGTATTAAATCTTATAGATAAAACAAAAGTTTATCAAGCCAGTACTTCTGAACTTTTTGGTCAGGTTGTAGAAAGTCCGCAAAATGAAAACACTCCTTTTTACCCTAGAAGTCCATATGGAGTGGCAAAATTATATGCGTACTGGATAACAATTAACTATAGAGAATCCTATGGAATATATGCATGCAACGGCATTTTATTTAATCATGAATCTTCAAGAAGAGGAGAATCATTTGTTACCCGAAAGATTACTAAAGGCTTAACAAGAATTGATGCCGGTTTACAAGAATGTATCGAGATGGGTAATATTGATTCTTATCGAGATTGGGGACATGCGAAGGATTATGTGGAGATGCAATGGAGAATGCTACAACAAGATCAACCTGAAGATTATTTAATAGCTACTGGGCAACAAGCTAGTGTAAGAGAATTTATAAATTTGTCTGCTAAAAAATTAAATTGGGGTGGCATACAATGGGAAGGTAAAGGGGTAAATGAAATTGGAAAAAGATTAGATACCGGAGAGATTGTAATTAGAATTAATTCCAATTATTTTCGACCTGCAGAAGTTGAAACTTTACTTGGAGATCCTAGCAAAGCATTTCTTAAGCTGTCATGGACACCAAAAGTATCATTAGACGAACTGATTGAAGAAATGATTTTCGAAGATAAGAAGCAAGCTCAAGTTGAATTATATCTAAAAGCTAGAAGCTCTAATTAAACTTATTATCGGTAATTCAAAAAATCAATACAATCTTTTTCAACTCAATTTTGGAAAAATAATAAACATATTAAAACTAAAAATAATTAGATATTTTTAAGTGTACTTAAAAATATAAAATTTATTAAACTTAAACAATCGCATACCATTTAAACTCTAGTACGGCTATCCGATCTGTACTTAATCCTTTAAATTGAATAGTTTTGTTAAGTATTTTTAATTAAACAAATGCCACAAATTACAATCGATGGAACAGAATACGATACTGATCAATTTTCTGATGAGGCCAAAGCTAATCTAGCAAGTTTACAATTTGTCAAATCTGAATTAAACAGACTTCAAGCACAAACTGCTGTTTACAAGACTTCAGAAGTAGCTTATATGAATGCATTAAAGCAGACAATTAGTTAGCTTCAAGATGTATTATTATCTTTATAATATTACATAGGGTTCGTAAATAAAAAATGGAGAGTCTTAGTTGCTTTAATAAAGCAAGCATTGATTTGCTTAATAAACATGGTTTATTGAGATCTTTAATTAGTTTAGAAATATCAGAAGATTTATTTAAGGACATTTCAGTTTCAGATGAAAAAAAGCAAGCTGTTTTTGAAGAGTTTTGCAAAAATAAGAATTTATTAAGCAAAGAATCTCTTAATCACTTTCTGAAAATAAATTTTCTGACGTTAGATAAACTCAATAATGCTTTAGTGAGCAACTTAAAAAAATCAATTTACTCATATCAAAATTTCAAAATCAAAGCTGAGAATAGATTTTTAGAAAGGAAAGAACAACTTGATTCAGTCATATATAGCTTGATAAGAGTTAGGGATAAATATAAAGCAAGAGAGATTTGGGTTCAAATCAACGAAAAAGAATCTGAATTCAGTGATATGGCGACGAAGTTTTCCGAAGGATCAGAGAAAATGAGGAAAGGTATTGTTGGTCCAGTCCCCCTAGTCCAAGCGAGCCCTAAGGTTTGTGCAACATTAAGATCTCTAGAACCTGGTGAATTAGCTCAGCCTATTACAGTAGATGGATTTTATCTAATTATTAGACTTGAAAAACACCTGCCTGCGACCTTAGACAAGTCAACAATGCGAGCCATGACGACAGAACTCTTTGAGAAGTGGTTAATGGATGAGACAGAGCGTATGCTCAATGAGATACTTACTTCGACGAAAACTCCAATCACATAAAGATATGACAAAAAAACACGATATAAATTTTAGGGAGATTGAGGGTTTCAAACAAATCAATGAAGAGTCGATTGAAAAAATAAAAGAAAATTTTGAAGTACTTCAATATGATTTCAGTCAAGTATTATCAACTTCCCAGATTATTTCTAATAAAATACTTTTTTTACTAGAAGGTGAAGCAAGATTATTAATAAACAATGATGAAAAGCTGATTACATTAGATAAATTCACAAGACCTACCCCTGTTGGTCTTATTTCTCTTCTTCGTGCTGAGGCTTGTGAGGAAGTAAGTGCAGTTTCAGAGATAACAGCTATTGCAATTCCAGATAAATTAATACTAGAAATTTATCATAATGATAAAATATTTAGAGATTGGTGTAATAAATTAATTTCTTCTATTGAAATTTATTCAGTCCTGTCTCAATGTAATATAGAATTCCTTAAATCTGGCATAAATAAAGATAGTATTTTTAGTTTAATCAAATCAAACTCTAATATAAAAACGTATATAAATAACGAATTGAGTGTTACGAGAAAAAATTATTTCAGCTTTGTAAGTAGTGCTAACTTAATAAACCTTAAGCCCGGAGAGATACTAAATAATAATCAGAAGATAGAATCGAGACCTCCAATAGATGTAAGAGTCCTTGAAGTTTCAAAAGATGTAGAATATTTAATAGAAAAACTTAGTCCTGAGAATGCAAACCTAAATCAGAATCAAAATATAGAAAAAGTAGAACCCCTAAATTCAAAAAATAATATATCAAAAGCTCCATATACTCCAGATGTAAGTGCTATCGAATTAGGAAGTTATAGTACTAATCAACCATTTAAAATCATCAAAGCAAATGGGAAATTAGAGGAAACACTAGCCTGTTTACAAATGCTATCTTCATTGATGAAGCTTCCATTCAGGAGAGATAGTATTGAGAAAGTTCTTCGAGATAGTGTTTCAAGAAATCAAAATCTATCTATTGAGTTATGTGGTTCAATTGCTTCAATACTTGGACTACATGCAACAATTGCTATTAAGGTCAATTATTCAGCAGCAACAAGACTTCAAGCACCTTGTTTAATTACATGGAAAAATAGTTTCGCAATAGTCACCAAAAGCGATTCAAGCGGCCTTGAAATAGCATCCCCTAGTAAAGGCTTAATAAGAATTAAAAAAGATAATCTTGAGAATGAATTTCCTGATGGATTTGACATTTTAATTGTAGATAGAACAAATGCAACACCCAATAAAAAGTTTGGAGTAAATTGGTTCTGGCCATCTTTAAAAAAATATAGAACAAGCCTCATACAAGTTTTAATCGCATCTTTTGTTGTTCAACTTTTTGGTTTAGCTAACCCGTTATTAATTCAAGTTATTATTGATAAAGTCATTTCTCAAAGAAGTCTAGATACTCTTCAAATTTTAGGAATTGCTCTTGTTGTTGTTACAGTAATTGGCGGTTTAATTAGCAGTCTGCGAACATTTCTATTTACTGAAACAACGAATCGCATTGATATAAGATTAAGTGCAGAAGTTATCGATCATCTTTTAAGACTGCCATTAAATTACTTTGATAAAAGAGCAGTTGGTGAATTAGGAAGCAGAGTTGCAGAATTAGAAAAAATAAGAAACTTTTTAACAGGCTCGGCTCTAACTACAATTCTTGATGCAGCTTTTTCAGTTATTTATATAATTGTAATGGTTATGTATAGCTGGCTTTTAACAATAGCGGCATTATTTGTAGTCCCTATTCAAATAGCTCTGACACTTTTAGGTGCTCCAATAATTAGAAGACAAATTAGAGAAATCGCAATAGAAAATGCTAACACTCAGAGTCATTTAGTAGAGGTATTAACAGGTGTACAAACAGTTAAAGCACAAAATGTTGAAACAGTCAGCAGATGGAAATGGCAAACTTTTTACAAAAAATATATTTCAAGATCATTTGAAAAAACAATTACAGGAACAAGTCTTAGTGAGATAAGTAATGTGATGCAACAGTTATCTCAATTAATAGTATTGTGGATCGGTGCAACATTAGTTTTAAAAGGTCAACTTACTTTAGGACAATTAATTGCGTTTAGAATAATCTCAAGTTATGTGACTCAACCGTTACTTAGGCTAAGTACTATTTGGCAAAATGTACAACAGTTAAGGGTTTCGTTTGAACGTTTATCAGATATAATTGATACTCCAGAAGAATCAAGTGAGGCAGACAAAGCTAATTTAACATTACCAACTATTGAAGGAAAAGTATCATTTAAAAACGTTTCATTTAGCTTTCCAAGAAGTAATAAACAAATACTTTCAAATATTTCTCTCGATATTAAACCCGGTACTTTTGTAGGAATTGTTGGTCAAAGTGGTAGTGGTAAAAGCACACTGATGAAACTTTTGCCAAGGTTATACCAAGCAAATTCAGGTAAAATTTCGATAGATAACTATGACATAGATAAAGTTGAACTATATTCTTTGAGACGACAAATTGGGATTGTTCCTCAAGACCCTTTACTTTTCGCAGGAAGCATTAGCGAAAATATTTCCTTAGCAGATCCAAATGCGAAAAGTGAAGATATTGTCAATGCAGCAAGGATTGCATCGGCTCATGATTTCATAATGGATTTACCTCTGGGATATAGCAGCGACGTTGGGGAGAGAGGCTCTGGACTTTCAGGAGGACAAAAGCAAAGAATAGCCATTGCAAGAACAATTATGAGTAATCCAGGAATGATTATTTTAGATGAAGCTACAAGTGCTCTTGATTATGAAACAGAGAGAAAAGTATGCGAAAATCTTAGAGAATCATCCAAAGGTAAAACAGTATTTTTTATTACACATAGGCTATCAACCATTAAGAATGCGGATCTGATAGTTATGCTTCATGATGGTGTAATAGCTGAAACTGGAACTCATACTGAGCTTATAAATAAAAAAGGGCGTTACTTTGCACTTTATCGTCAACAAGAGTCAACTTAATGAAAAAAGAGATTAACAAAAATGATGGTTCAGAAAACCAATCTAAAAAAGATAAAACTATAAAAAGCGATTTTATCAATCAAACAAAATCAGTTCTCGCATGGATTGAAAACAAATTCGACAGTCTTGGCTCAAAAAAATCAGAAGAAAAAAGAATGACGAAAGACTATAACCAAATTGATAGTTCAGAAAAGCAAACTGAAAAAGATAAAACTAAAACAACTGATTATATAAATCAAACTAAATCAGCATTGGCATGGATTGAGAAGAAAATGTCCAGTAGAAGCTCAGAGGAAACAATACTTACTCAATCTCAATACTGGACAAGGGCAATTACGTGGTCATTAATTGGTAGCACTGCTTTTGGTGTTGGATGGTTGTCGATTGCTAAAACTGAAGAAATAATAATAGCCACAGGGAAGCTAGAACCAATAAAAGGAGTAGTGGATGTTCAAATGCCAGTGCAAGGAGTCGCCAAAGAGATATTAGTGAAAGAAGGTGAAATAGTAAAAAAAGGACAATTATTAATCAGATTAGATTCAGAGATAACAAACAGCCAATTTGCATCGATTCAACAGAGATATGAATTGAGCAAAATTATCCTTGAGAGAATGGAAAAACTTGTTGAAGAAGGTGCGGTAGCAGAAATTCAATATTTAGAACAGAAAAATAAAATGATTGATTTAAAAAGTCAATTAACAGAAAGCAAAGTGATCCTTAAATACAAGAAGATTTTATCTCCAGTCGATGGAAGGGTGTTTGATCTAAAACCATGGGGTCCAGGCTATGTAGCTCAAACAAGCCAGCCAGTTCTGAAAATTGTTCCATTCGACAATTTACACGCTAAGGTTGAAATTGAAAGTAGAACTATTGGCTTTGTAAGCTTAAATAAACCAGTAGATATAAGCGTAGATTCATACCCATCCACAGACTTTGGAGTAATAAAAGGGAAGGTTGTGAAAATTAGCTCTGATGCATTAGCACCAGATCCCAGATTAAACAAAGGATATAGGTTCCTTGCAAATATAAAACTAGATCAACAAACCTTAAATGTTGAAAATGGTGAAAAACTTCCATTACAACCTGGGATGAGCGTAACAGCTAACATAAAGCTTAGGAAAGTATCTTACCTACAGCTACTTTTAGGAACATTCCAGAGCAAATCAGATTCCCTAAGAGAGATAAATTAATAGTAAAAATTAGAATAAGAAGAACAAATTTAATGCAAGAAATAATCAGTAGAAATAAAGGAATCTAAAAAAGTGACTATTCATTAAATATAAAATTAATAAAAACATATAAAGGATTAGAACATCAAAAAGCAACCATTAAAAATAGATTGAGCGTCAATTTGATAAAAATTTTCATAGATTTACTTTCTAAATGAGGAAAAAAAGAAAGGAGTATCAGGTCAATTAACGAATGAAGAATAGCTAATGAAGTTTTCCGAGTAATAGAAGAATAGTCGAATACATAAAAAAAGAACAAAAAAAAACCACCCTTGCGGGTGGTTTTTAAGGTTAATTGAGATTTAGTAGAGAACCATGTTAGATGTACTGAAGGTACCAGTAACATCTAGAAGTGCTACTAGTGTTACGTCGTCATTAGTGTCCATTATACCGTTGGTATTTCCAGCAGCATCAATGTGGTAAACACCAACCTGAGTACCTGCTGTGTTTTGGAGAGCAACAAACGATGCGTCACTGGTAGTAGCATTCACGGCACCTAGTGCTGAATAGAAACTAGTTTCAGCTGTGAAGTCATTAAGTGTAGCTCCAGTAATTAGAGCAAAACCTGGACTTGTATCTGTGTTGAGAGTTCCAGTTGCAACTGATCCAACAGCTCCAGAAGAATCAACTAGAAGAGATGATAGAACTGCAATTTGGTCCTTAGTAGCATCGAAATCAGTAACTCTTACTGCGTTAGCAAGTGTAGCTGTGAATTCAGTACCACCATCAATGTGAATGTTACCTGAGTCCTCACCAGCGATTCTAACTACGTCAACACCAGTACCAGTTGCGATGGTAAAGGTACCAGTTGAGTTACTGAAGTAAGTTTCAATAACGTCATTACCGCTTGTACCAACAATAGATGTTGAAAGCATTCCGGTAGAAACAACTGCACCCAAGTCAAGGGTACCTGCTGATTCCATGTTGATGGTTACGGTAGCATTAGTGTTTCCAGCTAAGGCATTTAAACCAGTTCCCCAGAAACCACTATCAGTTGTCAGGTCAACTCCAGCTGATAAAGCTAGATCGTCGAAATCAGCAGCTGAAAGAGTGACTTGAGAAAGGTCGACGTCTTCAGTAATGATGATGTCAGTAGTGGTGTCAGCAGCAATAGTCACTGCTGTAGAACCTAAACTAGCCGCGTCAAGTGTGAGTGTACCTGCACCTTGTTGTGTGATATCAATAAAGTCGAAACCACTAATTGTTGTATTTGCAAAAGTTAGAGCCCCGTCTCCAGCAGCCTCATCATGAATGACTAGATTTGAGGTTCCTGAACCAGTAATAGTACTGAAATGAGTAGCAGCACCTATGTCATCTTCGTCAATAGTCAGTGTTGAATCAGCACCAGCAATAGTAACTGTATCGATGTTTGTAAACCCGATAGCACTAATGTCGTCAGAACCATTCCAAGCGATGCTAGTTGTGATATCTGCTGTCGCTTCACCAGTTACTACTGTGAAACCAGTAAAGTCAGCGGCATCAACAGTCAAGGTCTTAGCTAAGTTATCCGATGTATTTAAATCAAGAGTAGAGGAGGCTGTAGTAGTAAGTGCGATTGAGGAGAAGTCATAAGTACCTCCTGCAAGCTCAATGGTATCTGCAGTACCTGCGTCTAGATCTAAAGTAGTAACGTCAGTAAGGTTGTCTGTATCAAACTCGATACGTTTTGTTGTACCAGCAGCAGCAATTATGGTCTCAATTTTACGGAGAGTAATAGGCTTGAAGTCAATAGCTGCATCGTCAAGAGTCAATGACTGAGTAGTACCCGATACACCAGTAATGCTACTGGTCTCAGTTGCTGACATATCTGCAGCGGCCATTGTAATGCCTGAGATATTGCCACCAATTGTCATTGTCTCAATGTCGCTGAATGTAATTCCAGCGAAACTGAATGTTGAGCTAGGTGAAGCAGCTGTGACATTAATTGTGTCATCACCACCCTTACCATCAACTGTTGAACCAGCTAGGTGAGCAACTGTAGTTACAAGAGTGTCAGCTTCGTTTGTTAGAGCTTTGCCTTCAGTGAAGTGAGTCTTAGTTGCTGTATTGAAAGCTGCTTGCTTTGAAGTAGCTGTAACAGCAGAACCAAGTGCTAAGTCAGTAGCAGCAATAGAGGTAACACCTTCAAGCTTAATCTGGAAATCATCTGTACCTTCAAGAAGTGAATCGTTATCAATGTCTACCCAGAGAGTGTTAGTTGCAGAGTTAAATACGACAACTTTTGTTCCATCTAGTTTTCCTTGAGCTTCAGCGAACGAAGCTGCTACTCCACCGAACTGAGAACTGGAAATAACATTTTCACTAGCCAATCCAGTTAAATCGATGTCATCAGAACCGCTTACAAAACCTTTAACAGTATCTTTATCAGTATCTGACTGCGCTTTAGCTGTGTAAACAATAGTGTCGTCACCACCTTGAGAAAGGTCAATAGTGTCAGCACCAGTTGCAGTTGCAAAAGTCAGCGTGTCATTAGCAGAACCTAGAGTAATTGTGGCTCCGCCTTTAGCAAAGTCTGTACCGGAGATAGATAATGTATCTGTAGCAGCGCTAGCGTCAAGAGTTGCAAGAACTGCTGTTGATGGATCTGTTGTAGCAGTAAGTGTGATTGCTGAATCTCCACTTAATACAAGACTTGTTGCGTCAGTAGCAACCAATGTTGCGATGGTGAAAGTACCAGTTGCGTCTGTCGTGTCATCGTCGACTGAGATGGTAAGAGTTTCAGCATCAGCAGCATTAAGTGTTGCAATTCCTTCACCAGCTCCAACAGCATCAATAGCAACAGTAACTGCATCACTTGATCCGTCAGTCTTCAAGTCAACAACTAAAGAACCATCAGCAGCTACAAGGTTTGCCGCGTCAACTTCAACCGTTATGCCTGAAACAGCATCATCAACAGTAGCTGTACCGTTTGCAGTAATACCAGCGTCGTATACAACTCTAGTAATACCGGAGAAATTATCCATATCGATAGTTCCTGTACCTGAATCAGAAACTGTTAAATTCTCAACGCCAGATAAAGTTCCGTTGATAGCTCCTGAAGCAACTGCCTGAGTCAATTTGATTGAGTCAGTTCCGTCTCCTCCAGTGAAGCTATCACTAGCTTCAAAACCATCAGTGAAGTCTGCTGTGTCATTACCAGATCCACCAGTAACAACTACATCCTTAGCTGTTCCATCAGAATCAACTACAATTGAAAGATTTCCAGTGAATGCAGAAGCACCGATTGTAGTTACACCAGCAAGTGCTCCAGAAATAGTTAGGTTTTTATCACCAGTAACATTAAGGGTGGTTAATCCACCAGCAATTGTTGTGATTTCACTTGCAGCGCCTGAGGAATTGACGTTAACAGTCTCAACTCCTGCACCTGCGGTATTACCAAGAGTAATAGTACCAATGGAACCACCAGCGGTAGTTACGTTTCCATCGAGGTTAAGGGTTATAGCGTCTGCTGAACCGGTTAGAAGATCACTATTGAACTTAATTTGAGTATCGCCAGCCTGAACATCTTTCAATTCAACAGTTGTTAAAGCTTTCAGTCCGTCTACAGTTACGTCAGTAGTAGAAAGAGTGTTTATAACTGTGCTTACATCTGTAGATCCAGTAGCAGTGAAAGTAGTACCTCCAGTTGCATCTGATTGAATTTTGAGAGTCTCAACTGATGAGGTTGTAAAACCATTCTCTGTTACCGCAGAAGTACCAGTAGCTGTATATCTAAGAATATCTGTACCAGAACCACCAGTAAGTGAATCACCAGTTGTCAATGTAGCGTTACTTCCTACGAAAGTATCGTTGTAAGCACCACCAGAAACTGAGTCAACTTTGTCAGTTAGAGTTACAGTTGTTCCAGTTGTTGTGGTACTTGCAGAAGTCATATTAGAGACTGCTGTATCAACGCCTGCGTCTGTTGCTTCAGTCGAAGTTATAGTTGCAAGCCATGTTTTTGCAGAATCAAAAGCTGCACCAGCTTTAAAGTCCGCTCCAGTTGTCTCAGGCTGATAAGCAAGAATTGCAGCAGTATCAGCTTTAACATCAGCTGTGAAAGCCTTAGCTGCAGCAACCTTATTAGTGAGAGCTAGTGCATCAGCAGCACCTTGAGTTGTGTTAGCGGATGATGGATTATTAGCTGACCAAATCAAATCAAGAGCAAGGCTTGAAAGAGATTTTCTTCCAGCCTCAACTTCACCAGTCCAATAGAGTAATCCTTCAGCATCTGCTGTCCGACCAAAAAGATTTGTATATAAGGAATTTACTTGATCTTCTGTCGACTTTGAAGCAATAGTTGTGTTCTTATATTCGTCCTGAGCGTAAATTTTTTCAGCAAATTCAGTTTCAGTAAGGCCACTTTCTAGCCAGAAAGTAATTCCTGATGGATCTCCAGGCCTTCCAAAGTAAGCGATGTACTGTTGTTGAAGCTGGGTAGTAGTTAGTGTTGTTGACATCGAGTGTAAAAGAGTCAGAGCTTTTAGATAGGGGACTCCGCAATTGCGGTGCGGGTGCCGAGAACCCTGTCTTTGGGTCTGGCATTTATGCAAATAGTTATTGCATGAAGCAATTACCTATTGCAGTAGGCCGGCTAAATATACACGCAGAAAGGATCAAGTAAATAGGAACTCGTATTATCAGTAGTGATTTCAACACAAGTAATTAAGTAGTAACCGACCACAGAGAACTTAATCTTTAAAGCATTAAAAAATCTATAAATCATGTTGTAGCAAGAACTCTAAGGATATTTGAAATTGTTAAGTTTGACAAAATGATTCCGCTTATTACCTAATAATTTCCATAAAAAAAGGATACACTAATTCAACTGTCACATGGAATTTGTTCAATTCTCACAGTGGTTTTCGATTTTTTTTTGATCTTTGTGTTTTTCTGATTCAATGAGATAAGAATAATTAGTGAAATCAATTCGCCATTCAGAATTATTAATTATGGGACCCAAAGCACTTGTCATTGGATGCTCGGGACAGGATGGTTCGTATTTGTGCAAGCTTTTACTTGCTCATGGTGAGAAAGTTGTAGGCACATCAAGAAGTAACAAATGTACTTTCAAGAACCATCTTTTGCTTGGGATCAATGACAAGTTTCCCATTAAAAGTATAAATCTTTTTGATTTAAGTGAATTAAAAAAACTTTTAATTCAAGAAAACCCGAGTCATATTTATAATTTTTCAGCACAATCATCCGTAGGCAATTCATTTAGCAATCCAATCGAAACGCAAAAAAGCATTTCACTAGTAACAATTAATTTATTAGAAGCATGTAGACAAATTTCTTTTAAAGGAAATATTTTTTTCGCAGGAAGTAGTGAGGTATATGGTAATACAAACATTGCTGCCAAAGTCGAATTCCCATTCGACCCGCAAAATCCTTATGCTATAGCCAAAGTAGAGAGTATGTATCTAGTCAAATTATATAGAGAAATATATAACTTAAACGTTGCAACCGGAGTACTATTTCCACATGAATCACCACTCAGAAATGAAAATTTTATAATTCATAAAATCATCGCAGGAGCGGTTAAATGCTCAAGAGATAAATCGCATAAAATAACTATTGGCAATATTGATATAGAAAGAGATTGGGGTTGGGCTGAAGAATATATAGAAGGAATATACAAAATGAATAACCTTACAAGCTTTAAAGACCAAATTATATGCACAGGTGAATCGACAAAGTTAGAAGAATTCATCAAAATAACTTTCAATAAATTAAATTTGAACTGGAAGGAGCATATTAATATAGATAAAACTCTATTTAGGAGTAAAGATATCAATAAAAGTATTGGTGATCCTTCTCAAATGTTTTTAGATAGCAATTGGAAAACAACTATAAGAATTGATGAGATAATTCAAAGACTACTGAATAGTAAAATAAACAAATCTTCTACTAAATTCAATTAATTTCCAAGCTCTTAATCATGTTTAATAGTCTTTGACTAACTTTAGAAAAACTTCTATTATTAATAAGATCAATTTTTTTGGACATCACATCGTCGTAATAATTTGAAGACATATTTGCTGCTTCGATAACATTCAAAATTCCTTCCGCTATATCATTAGGTGAAAAGCCTTTAAGCTTATGAACCAAATCAGTGACATCATCAAATATTGGTAAAGGTGTTACTAAAACAGGTCTTAGAGTTGAAAGACCATATCTAACTGCAGCACTAGAGGATTCATTAGAGAACTGATAGGGGAATATTAAATAATCATTTTGACTTAAAAGGCTTAATGATTGATGATCAGTCATATAATTCGGATTTATCGTGACAAATTCTGATAAGTTTAAAGTTTTAACTAATTCTGTTAACTCATCAAAACTGTATTGATAGTTTGAATTGTAAATCGCAGAATATATACTTAAATTGATATTTAAACCCTTTTTGATAAGCAAATTTGTTGCCAATATTAATTCTTTGAATCCTTTGTTCGGCAGACAAAAGCCATAAGATGCAATATTCACAGCTCTAGGAGTGGAAGAAGATATATCTATTGATTTTATTTTTGAATCCTGATTATTATTAGTTACAAGGGGATGAGGAAACAAGCATACATTATCTATCAAACCAATTTTCTTAAGTCGATTTAAATCATTTATAGTATGTACTATTAGTCTCTTACATTTACTAAAAGAATCAAATAATAGGGAAAGTTTTTTCGAATCATTGTCCTCTGGATCAACTGTAGAATGAAGAATAATGAATATATTAATATCTTTTTTTTGGATTATATTTATAAAATTAGATAGACATTCAAAATCAAAAAGACCATAATTAAACTGAATGATTAAGGAGGTTATATTGGCACTAAAGACTCTTTCTGAGAGTTCTAAAAGATTATCTTGGCTATCCCAAGAAGGAAAAACTTTTTCTCCCTTAATGGGAGACAACTCTTCATTATAAGGAGTAAAAAATAAAGCGTCATCCTTTATAAATTCAAATAAATTCTTAGAATATGAAGCGATTCCACATTTTGAATTCCATGTAGTAATACAACCTAACTGAGTTTTATTATTAGTAAATACAGAAAGTTCGTTGTTAACGAAATTAAAATTACTTTTAGCAACTGCATCCCACGTAAGATTATTAATTTGCTCTTTGGCCTTAAGAGTCTTCTTTTCTAAAAATATAGAATTAGCATCATAAACTTGACGGATTAAAAGGCTTAAATGATCTACTGAAGGTTCAGCCCAATATGAATTATCTAATTTGAAATGAGATTCAGATGGAACAAAATCATAGTCAATTAACCAACTATTTTCATCATTACAAAAATCTAACTGCCCACCCCAATTAGTAGTTACTACTGGAACACCTAACTTCATAGCTTCACCAATTGGAAGTCCAAAACCTTCTCCTCTGCTAGGAGCTACTAACATATCTATTTTTAAAAAGAGTTCTTTAATTTCATGATCGCTTAAATCTTTTTTAATTAATACAACATGAGGAAATAAAGGATTAGAAGAAATTAATTTTTCAATTTGCTCATCTACATTGTTATGAGGATTATCAAAAGTTTTAATAATTAAAGTAATATCATCTTTGCTTGAAAAGGAATTCTCATATGCCTTAAGTAAGATATCAATGCCCTTCCTAGGGAAACAAGAAGATATATGTAGTATCTTATATTTCTTTACGTCCAAATCATCTAAAGTAAATCCTCCATAAAAATCTTCAGATTTTATGTTATCTAAGTGATCTAAACCCAAGCCAGATACTTTAATAGGAATACATACACCATTGTCAATGAGTATTTTTTTTACCTGTGAAGACATAACTGTTATTCCCTGTAAATAACTATTAAAATCATCTACCCAATTGGAAGGAAATTCTGATTCCTCCCATCCATAAGAATGAAGCAAATTAAATTTTGAACACAAGTCATTAACTCTAGGTGGATACAAATTCCGGCTAACTACATCGGTCATTACATTTAAGTTAAGAGAATTTTTATATAATGAAAAGATATCGGCATATTTGCTCAAAAAAGAAATATTAGGCTCATAGTCACCAGGTCCTTCTGTTATATGTATTGAAAGATTATCTATTGATTTACGCATTGAATTGATAAAACATCTATTTAAAATGGCTAAACTGTATGAAGAATCAATGGGACCTTCAATTTTCCAAGATAGTTTAGTATCTTTAGTTGAGATTTTTCTAGCAAAAAAATCTATTTCCTTAGTATTTTTATCAATAGAAGCAGCTACCTGAGCATGGAAATCCTGATCACTGATTTTTTTAAACAACCTAAACTTATTAAGCTTATGTATTAGTAAATTGAGCTGTTGAGTATTCTTTATAGAAATAGTTTTCCAATCTAATGACTTTGATTTAGGTTTACTTGAATCAATAATAATTTTACACGCATTAACCGCAGCCTTGGCTGTACTCTTCCAAGAAAACTTTTCACTTTGTTTAATTGAATTTGCTTTGAGAGAGTAATTAAAATTTTTATCTACAAGAGCCCTTATGATTAAATTCTTAATTTGGTCTATATCTTGTGGGTCAAACATTGCAGATTCAAGTCCTAAAACTTCAGGAATGCTTGTCGTATTTGAACCTATAACTGGAGCCCCACAAGACATAGCCTCTAAAACAGGCAAACCAAAACCTTCATGTAAAGAAGGAAAGACAAATAAAGAGCATTTTCTAAAAAGTGCTACTAAATCAAAATCAGTTACATAACCTATATGTACAATCTTATCTGAATCAATATTAAATAATTTTATCCAAGAATTTAGAAGTTCATGCTCAGCCTTTAATAATTTACCAACAAGAACTAATTTATATGCATGAAGTTCAGATGGAAGCAAGCTATAAGCCTCTAAAAGGCTTTTAACATTTTTTCGGGGATCATTAGCACCAGTATATAAAATAAAAGGAGTATAATCCTTAATATTAATCAAATTAGAAGTCTCTATCTTCGTGAACTTATTAAAAGTCTTTTTATCGCATGCAGATGAAATATTGAATATCTTATTGTGATTAAAACGTAAATATTTTTTTGCCTCTTTTAAAGCTGAATTTGAAATAGCTAATAAGCCATCAAGATTTTTAATCTTTCTAATTTTAGATCTATAATACTTTTCAAAATCTGGATTATTAGTTAAATATAGGTGTGGATTAATTAAAGGTATTAAATCATAGAAAATTGCTACTGTTGGTACATCTAAAATATCATAATCAAAATCAACACAGCAATTGTCAGAAAAGCCCTCGAAAAAACTTGTAATTAGAATAATATCAACCTGAAGACAATTGAATACATATGATCTTAAATATGTAGCAAGTTTAGTTTTTATTTTGTCCATAGAAACATAGTCATATGGAGCGGGTGAATACCATTGCAGATAAGTAACATTGTCATTTTCAATATAATTTTTCAAATCTAATCTCATGTCAAATAAAGAGGAGTTAGCAACAAGAACTATTTCATCTTCTGGATGTTGCTTAATAATATTTTTAATAACCTCTAGAGAATATCTACCAATCCCACGGGACCGACTACCTTCACTTTGAACACCTTGAAGATCTATAGCAATTCTCATTTATTTCTTCCTAATAATCTTTTTCTATATTCCTTAGACTTTGGTGAGCGGTCAAAATGCAATGATAATCTTTGATTAAATCTAGTAAGATTATCATCAAGTTTAGTTATCTTATTTGCTTTATTGAGAATATGAGTAGCATTAATAGTTATGGGATTACCTAATAACCTATTCAAAATAAAATTTATTATTGATAAGACTTTTTTTGAGGTGAGTAAATTACGTGTTAGTTTATACTTAACTAATATCCTAAAAATCTTATTACATAAAAGAAGAATCAATCTTCTAATTAATTTTAAAACAAGAACAATTGGTCTAATGATTAATCTGAAAAAGCCAGCTATATAAATAATATATTTTAATCGAGCTTTTAATAATCTAATTTCTTCTTTAGATAAAGTTACTTCTTCATTAAGGAAATAAATCTTATCTTCAAGCTCTTGTTTATCCCGTTTTATTTTTTCATTATAATCTTTCCTGTATGTCTCATATTTATTGATTAAAGTTTCAAGCATGAGATCATAATCTTTGGCAGCTTTAAATGTATTGACACCAATATTTAAGCTTGATTGCCATTGTGTATTATCAGAAAATATAAAATCAAATTTTTCTTGTTTTTTAGTAGCAATAATACATAGATCCTGAGCAACTCCATTCAGTATTCTTGTTATTTTTAATGGACTAGCATTTTCTAAAGGGCCACCATTTAAATATAAATATTGGGCATTAGTAAAACCTGCTTTTTCTAAAAGAAAGCAAATCCCATCTGGATTAATTGGATTAATATGTGTAGGATCAACATAAAAAGTTTTTGATGAGACTATTAAATTATCAATACTTGGGGTCTCCATAATAAGAAATCCATCGTCACTCAAAACCCTTTGGCAATGATTAATTAATTCAACTAACTTTTTATACTCAAGATGCTCAATCATATGAAATATAGTTATAACAGAAACGGATCCATCTGAGAAATTAGATAATTTTTCAATTGCATCCCCGTTTATCACATTCAAACCGTTATCTTTACAAATTTTTATCATTGACAAGTCAGATTCTATTCCAACGCAGTTGTTAAATTTTTCACTACATTTCTGAAGCCACTCTCCTCTTCCACAACCAATATCTAGAAGACTAGCTAATGGATCATGTTGTAGAATTAAATCAATCAAAGAATCATAAGTTACAAATTTTTCCAAAATCTTTTCACGCTCTCCTCTAAATTTATTTTCAAATTCAAGGTAATAGTTAGATTCCATGATCATTATATTTAGACATGAGATAAGTTAGTATTTATCAAATCAGATTAAAGATTAATAGATAATAAATAGAATGACTTTTGAGTTATAATTATAGCATTCATAGAATCAAAAATTAAATTGATGGCTTAGTAATGATTTATTCTCTTGTATAGATTTTACGATATGAAAGATCTTACCCTAGTAAAGCATGCAAAAGGTGCTCCTGGCTTAAGTGTATTTGGATTAGGTCCAATGCTTTTACCTCAAAGAGGAATTATAAAGCTTAAATCCTTTTTAGATAGAAATACCTTATGGGCAAAAAGCCGAAGGAATCATGAAATTAAAAAAATGTTATCAAATAGTATAGCGATTGTAAGTGTTTGGAAAAATAATCAGATTATTGGATTTGGAAGAGCCACAAGCGATGGGATCTATAGAGCCGTTTTATGGGATATAGTTGTTGAAAAAAAATATCAAACATATGGAATAGGTAAATTAATAGTAAATTCAATATTAGAAAATAATTTAATAGTTAAAGTAGAAAAAATTTATATAATGACGACAAATTGTGAGGGATTTTATTTAAGCATGGGCTTCAAAACTGAAAGAGATCAAACACTTATGATTTTAAAAAATGAAAAATAATTTATTTTTTTAAAACTATATATTGTCTTAATTAGTCTAAAGCACATTTGAATTTATTCAAAAACAGTCTTCTAAATAAATCAAATTTCAAATTATTTATTTCTTTTATATTAATTAATACAAGAACTTAGCTGTGATTTTCATTTGTTTAAAAAAGCGGATGAAGAGATTCGAACTCTCGACATTCTCCTTGGCAAGGAGATGCTCTACCACTGAGCTACATCCGCATCAACACCATTAGTGTTTTGTATATTAAGCATGCCTCAAAAGAGGTGTTGTGGTCAAATAATTCTCTCAATTGACAAGATTTTTTAATTCACTGCCTTCATTAAAGAACCCATTTCAAGAGCTTGCAAAGCATAGCTCCACCCAAGATTGTTTTTAATTCCTGCTCTCTCAAGTGCTTGCTGCATAGTATCGGTAGTTAAAACACCAAAAACAATAGGCACACTAGTTTCTCTTGAAACAGTAGCTATACCTTTGCTAGCCTCTGAAACCACAACATCAAAGTGTGGCGTGTCGCCTCTTATCACTGCGCCCAAAGTAATTAAAACCTCGTATTTACCAGTTCGAGCAAGTTGTTGAGAAATAATTGGTAATTCAAAAGAACCAGGAACCCATGCAATATCTAATTGATTGCTCGAGTCTGATATGTCAATCCCGTGTCGGGACAAACAATCTAGACATCCGCTTAAGAGCTTATTTGTTATTAGATCATTAAATCTAGCTATAACTATAGCTACTCTTAAGGACGATGAATTTTCAAAGGTACCCTCTATTGTCGCCATTTTTTAAAGGCTTTTAACACTTACTAACAGTAACCTCTTACGAGTAAAATTAAAACTTTGAATTGAGAATTATTCGATATAAGTAATTCTTTTTAAACGTTTTTCTTACACACTCATTTGATGAGTGATGTATTCGCCAACCAAAGCCTGAAGTAGTACTAAATGGAACCACACTCCTGCAAGAATTTCGATCTTTTTAATGTTGGGATTTCTATTGTCCTCAGGATTGGTTTGGGTCATGTAAAAAACAGGAACACCAATTACCAAAAGCAATGATGAGAACAAAAGTGCGTTCGCGACGATTGAATTAATAGCCAGCATAATTGAAGCTGCAGAAAATTTCTCAATATTCAATAATTCTCCCATGTAAGGGTTTTTTTGACGTATTCCTCTTAATATTTGTAGCGAGGCTTCACATGCAAAAAAAATTAATTCTTCTAATATGCATTGATTGAATAGAGAGCTTTAAATGGCTGCCAGCCAAAACCCTATACAAGGCAGTCTATTTGGGGAAAAGGAGCACAGTGATACTAATGAAAGCAAACAACTTGTTAATTCAAAAACATCTAACAAGAATCTTTCACACCAAGAACTGAAAGAGGACGCATCACTCAGACCTCGCAAAAAAATTGCTTCTAACAATCGAAATCAAAAAATAGATCTCGATAAGTTTTCTCATTCGGAAATTGAAGAGCCAAAATGGTCTCATCATAATTTGCCAGAAATTGATGATCTCACTCCTGCATTAAGACATTATGTCCAATTAAAGATAGAGAATCCTGATCGAATACTGCTTTATAGGCTTGGAGATTTCTTCGAATGTTTTTTTGAAGATGCAATAACACTTTCACAGCTTCTCGAAATCACACTTACTAGTAAAGAGGGTGGTAAAAAAATTGGCAAAGTACCTATGGCAGGAATACCTCACCATGCATCTGATCGTTATTGCACAGAACTCATTAAAAAAGGTTTATCCATAGCTATTTGCGATCAACTTGAAGCTGCTCCATCAAAAGGTAATAAATTAATAAAAAGAGGCATAACTAGATTAATAACCCCTGGTACAATTTTAGAAGAAGGTATGCTAAGGGCTAAACAAAATAATTGGCTAGCTTCTGTTTTAATAGAACCCAACACGAAACAAGACAGAATTAATTGGTCTTTAGCAAAGATAGACGTCAGTACTGGTGAATTTATTGTTCAAGAAGGCAAAGGCACTAAAGATTTACGCCAAGAGTTAATTAAACTAAATGTAGCTGAAGTAATATCAGATGAAAAATCAATTTCAAACAAAAACTGGTATGAAGGATTACTAAATGTAACGGAGTTTAATCAAACATCATTTTCAAAAGTAGAAGCAAAGTCATCTATTAAAAATCATTATTGTTTAAATAGTATTGATGGATTAGGTATTCATTTAGATTCTCTATCTATAAGAACAGTTGGAGGATTGATCGCATATTTAAACAAAACTCATCCCAATCTTAATGATAATTCAAAAACAGGGAAGAAGACAAATATATGTATTGATTTTCCTAATGTAAAACATAATCAAGCAGGGCTAATTATAGATAATCAAACAAGAAGAAATTTAGAAATTACATCAACTCAAAAAAATAATAAATTTCATGGTTCATTACTATGGGCAATTGATAAAACATTGACTGCAATGGGGGGTAGATGTATGAGGAGTTGGTTAGAAGAACCTTTAACAGATCTTACTACTATCGAAGACAGACAGAAAGTAATTGGCTTACTAGTCCAATCCTCCAGCTTAAGAAGAAATATCCGAAAAGTTTTAAGAGCGATGGGTGATTTAGAACGTCTAGCAGGTAGAGCAGGAGCCCAACAAGCAGGAGCAAGAGATTTAATTGCTATTGCTGAAGGTATTAACCGTTTTCCTATTATTGCAAAGTATCTTAATGACCCAATATTTAAGGAAACTAATTTTTTTGACACTCTTATAAATTTGGATCAGGAGTTAATAGAAATTGCTTTAAAAATAAACAATCAAATCGTAGAAAATCCTCCTCTGAGCCTTACTGAAGGCGGGCTAATATATGATGGTATCGACCCTATACTTGATGGACTACGAAATCAACTTGATGATCACAATTCATGGTTGAAGTCTCAAGAAATAGAAGAAAGAAAGAATAGCAAAATTAACAATTTAAAGCTTCAATATCATCGTTCTTTTGGGTACTTTTTAGCAGTTAGTAAAGCAAAGTCTATAAACGTACCAGATCACTGGATCAGAAGACAAACATTAACTAATGAAGAACGTTTTGTAACACCAGATCTCAAAGAGAGAGAAGGAAAAATCTTCCAAGTGAAGGCGAGAATATCGCAAATTGAATATGAACTTTTTTGCAAACTTAGAATTCTTGTCGGACATAAATCAAACATTATTAGAAAAGCTGCAAAAGCAATATCTTACTTGGATGTTTTATCTGGACTATCTGAATTAGCAGCTACCAATAACTACGTTCAACCAAAAGTAGTTGATAATCAAGATAAAAATCTCTCAAGAAAATTATCTATTATAGATGGGCGTCATCCTGTGGTTGAGCAAATTCTAATTGATAAAATTTTCGTCCCTAATGATATAGAGCTTGGATCTGAGACTGATCTAATAATCCTTTCAGGTCCCAATGCAAGTGGCAAAAGTTGTTACTTAAGACAAGTAGGGCTCTTGCAAATCATGGCTCAAATCGGCAGTTGGATCCCAGCTAAGTCTTGCACGATAGGAATTGCTGATCAACTTTTCACACGCGTTGGAGCCGTAGATGATTTAGCTGCAGGTCAATCAACTTTCATGGTTGAAATGATTGAAACAGCTTTCATTTTAAATAAAGCCACTGAAAATTCATTAGTTTTATTAGATGAAATTGGACGAGGAACTTCAACTTTCGATGGCTTATCTATTGCTTGGTCAGTGAGCGAATTTTTAGCAAAAAAAATAAAAAGTCGTTCAATATTTGCAACTCATTATCATGAATTAAATCAAATTTCTGAATATATTGATAATGTAGAAAACTATCAAGTTCTTGTTGAATATAAAAATAATTCACTTTCATTCCTTCATAAAGTTGAAAGAGGAGGAGCTAATAAAAGCTATGGAATTGAGGCTGCTCGCCTTGCGGGAGTTCCTAAAGAAGTAATAGATAATGCAAAGATAATATTAAATAATCTTGAAAGAAATAGCTCCAAAACTATTGAAGTAAACAAAATAAATTAAAAGATAAAAATACAAAATTATTCTTTTTATTTAATTCTCTGCAGCTCTCAATAAGGCATTTATAGTAGCTGCAGCTAGGGATGCACCTCCTTTAGACCCCTCCAAAACAATATATTGACATTGACTGTTCAATAGTCGAATTTTACTCTCAGAAACACCAATAAAGCCAACTGGCATTCCAATAATTACACTAGGTGTTTTATAACCAGCTTCAACAAGATCTAATAAAGAAATTAAAGCGGTTGGTGAACTCCCAATTACGACTAATGGAGGATTCAATAAGTTATCTTTCTCCTCAAAATCTATCCATATATTTCTCATCCCAATTGCACTTCTAGTCGACAAAGATGGATCAATCGAAGTAGGAGCCATACTTAAAATGCATTGAACATCCGAATTTAACGTTCTTTTAGCCATAGGAGATATTGCCGCCTCTGCCATAGAAGTATCTGTCAAAATCGTTGCCCCATTCTGCAAAGCATCTATAGCGTCCTCGCAAGCCCTGGAACTAAACCTGATGGATGACTTCAATCCAAAATCTCCACTTGAATGAATGATCCGTTCTAAAATTGATTGTTGAACCTGATCAAGTCCATTAAAGTCAACATTTGATCTAATATATTTAATACTTTCAAGAAAAATCGGATGTTCTGGTGTTTTCACTGTTAAATTTGTCTAGCTAATTTAAGATCGGATCTTTTAACAACATATCTCTAGGTAATGCCAATACATTTAATATGGGGAGATGATTATGAAGCCAGTAATAGGGAAATAGAAGAAATAATTCAAACAGTTGTTGACCCTGTATGGAAAAGTTTTAATCATAGTCAAATAGATGGAAATGATACAAAACAAAATCTCAGAGCTCTTGAAGAGGCTCAAAGTGCTCCTTTAGGCAGCGGAGGTAGAATTGTACTTGTTAGAAGAAGCCCATTCTGTAACGGATGTTCTATTGAGCTTGCTGAGAAGCTTGAACAAGCAATTAAATTAATTCCTGATAATACACATCTGATTTTAAATAATTCAAATAAACCTGATAAAAGACTTAAAACAACTAAATTAATTCAAAAAAATATTCAATCAAATTCATTCTCTCAAGAAAAAAGTTTTAATCTTCCTCTGCCATGGGATATCAATGGACAAAGGAGCTTAGTAAAGAATAATTTATATAGATTAAATCTAAAAATGAATAATGAAACAATTGATTTAGTAGTAGAAAGCATAGGCAATGATAGCTCTTTAATCAATACTGAGCTGAAAAAACTCGCATTATTTTCAGAGGCACTGAATGAAGAATCAAATACAAATGAAATACAAGAAATCTCAAAAGATTTAGTCATCAAACTAGTTCAGAATAATTCCACTAATGCCCTTGAAATTGCAAATTTACTACTTAAGGGAGAGAGAGTTTTAGCTCTAAATAAAATTCAATCCTTACTAAATAATGGAGAACCAGCTTTAAGGCTAATTACAACATTGACTGGTCAATCAAGAGGATGGCTTTGGGTACATCTTTTAGATTCAGAGGGAAATCAGGACGTTAAAGAGATAGCTAAACTTGCCGGGATACCCAATCCAAAACGTATTTTTGTAATACGCAAACAAATTAAAGGTAAATCGTTGGAAGCATTGCTTGAACTGATGAAAAAACTTTTAAAAATCGAAATCTCAATAAAATCAGGAAGCAATCCAATCGATTCCTTTAAAGATAATCTGCTAACAGAAAGCAAAATTGCGACTAAAAACTGAAATAATCAATAAGTAGCGAGATTTTAATGACTTTGCTGGTTCAAAAATTTGGCGGCACATCTCTAGGAAGCATTGAGCGCATAAAAGCTGTCGCCCAAAGAATCAGATCAAGCAAAGAGCAAGGGAATGATCTGGTAGTAGTTGTTTCGGCAATGGGACATACCACTGATGAATTAACACAGCTAGCAACAGCCATAACAATTCAACCTCCTCATAGAGAGATGGATATGCTCCTATCAACTGGAGAGCAGGTCTCAATAGCATTATTAACCATGGCCCTGAATGAATTGGGAACACCAGCAATCTCCTTAACTGGAACTCAAGCTGGAATTATTACAGAATCAGCTCATGGACGAGCAAGAATACTCGAGATAAGAGCAGAACGAATAAAACACTTCATAGATCAAGGCAAAACCATAGTTATTGCTGGATTCCAAGGAACGAGTCTTGGTATGGGAGGAATTGCTGAAATCACAACTTTAGGACGAGGAGGGTCAGATACTTCTGCAGTCGCTTTAGCGGCATCTCTTGGAGCCGAAAAATGTGAAATTTACACTGATGTTCCTGGCGTATTAACAACTGATCCAAGAATTGTTAAAAACGCACAATTAATGAAAAGTATTAGTTGTGATGAAATGTTAGAACTTGCAAGCCTTGGAGCTGCTGTATTGCATCCTCGAGCAGTAGAAATAGCACGAAATTTCGGCGTAACACTTGTAGTGAAGTCAAGTTGGGACAATCTTGATGGAACGACTCTGACTAGTAAAAAGAATCATGTGTTTTCCAAAAGCGGAATAGAACATCGCAGTCCTGTTGATGGCTTAGAACTTGTTGAGAATCAAGCAGTCGTAGCTATATCTAATATTCCAGATCGTCCAGGAATTGCTGCTGAACTTTTTGAATCTTTATCAAAAGGTGGTGTAAATGTAGATCTAATTATTCAAGCAACCCACCAAATCAACTCTAACGATATTACTTTTACTATTGCAGAAAATGAATTAAATAATGCACAAGATCAGTGCCAAAAAATCATGAATACTATTGGCGGCGAGATATCTTCTCAAAAGAGTTTAACTAAACTAAGTATTTATGGGGCTGGAATCATGGGGAGACCTGGAATAACCTCATCTCTGTTCCAAACTCTTTCTGATTCTGGGATTAACATAAGACTCATAGCAACTAGTGAAGTAAAAGTAAGTTGTGTTATTGATGCAGAATTAGGGAAAAAAGCATTACGTAGTGTAGGAGACATGTTCAAACTCACTAACAAACAAATTACTCTTAATCCTATTATTGAAAATAACAATGAGCCAGAAGTAAGAGGCATAGCTTTAGATAAAGATCAAATCCAAATCAGTGTGAAACATGTACCAGACAAACCAGGGACTGCTTCAACTATATGTTCAACATTAGCTGAAAAAAATATCAGCTTAGATACAATAGTTCAATCAGAAAGAAAGCACCAAGATAGAACTAAAGATATTAGTTTCACATTAAAGAAAAATGATAGAAGTGATGCTAAATATGCATTAAAAGAATTAATATCCAATTGGAAGGGAGCAACACTCGAAGAAGGAGAATCAATAGTCCGAATTAGCGCAGTTGGATCTGGAATGCCTTTCACGAAAGGAACAGCCGGTAAAATTTTTAGAGCTCTAGCTAATCAAGAAATCAATATAGAAATGATCGCCACTAGTGAAATCAGAACAACATGTATTATCTCAGAAAAATATGGTGAAAAAGCATTAAATGAAATTCATTCATGCTTTAAACTCGGAGAAAATATAAACTAGCAAGATATTATTTACCGACTAATCTATGTCGTAGTTTCTTTATACGATCTCTAAGAATCGCAGCTTTTTCAAAATCTAAATCTTTGGCTGTTGTTTTCATTTTAGATTCTAATTTTTCAATTAATTCAGGCAAAGAATCTAAAGATATGGTGCTATCGGAATCTTTAGCGCTATGGTCAATTAACTTATCTGCAATATCAACAAAATCATCGGGATTTCCATCTTGATTTAATTTTCTTGAAAGCTCTAAAAAAGATAGAATTGAATTATTAGCCTTCTTTCCTGCTGGTTTAGGAGTTACTCCGTTCTCAACATTATAAATCTTTTGGATTTCACGGCGTCTTTCAGTCTCACTAATAGCCTTTGCCATCGAATCAGTCATGTTATCTGCATAGAGCAAAGCCAAACCTTCAACATGTCTTGCTGCTCGTCCGATTGTTTGTATCAAAGATCTTTGAGCTCGTAAAAATCCTTCTTTATCTGCATCGAGAATGACGACAAGAGAGACTTCAGGTAAATCTAAACCTTCTCTTAAAAGATTAACGCCTACTAGTACATCATATTCTCCCATTCGTAAATCTTGAATAATTTCAATTCTCTCGATTGAATGAATTTCTGAATGTAAATAGCGAACTCTTATTTTATTTTCGGATAAATAATCTGTAAGATCTTCAGCCATTCTTTTCGTAAGGGTTGTAATAAGTATTCTTTGATTTTTCAAAGCTCTTTTTCTAATTTCAAAAAGTAAATCTTCAACTTGTCCCTGGGTTGGACGTACTTCAACCAAAGGGTCCAGAACTCCAGTAGGTCTAATCACTTGCTCAACTATATTATCTTTACTTTGAGTCAATTCCCAATCACCAGGAGTCGCACTTATAAAAACAGTTTGTTTGGCTTTATTCCAAAATTCAATATCCTTTAAAGGACGGTTATCAGCTGCACTTGGTAGTCTAAAACCATGATCTATTAACACTTTTTTTCTGGCTTGATCACCATTATACATAGCTCTCAATTGAGGACACGTGACATGACTTTCATCAATGAGTAACAACCAATCTTCAGGAAAATAATCAATTAGACATTCGGGCGCAGAGCCAGGTTCTCTACCAGAAAGATGACGAGCATAATTTTCAACTCCATTACAATAACCAACTTCTTTTAGCATTTCTAAATCATAAATTGTTCGTTGTTCTAATCTTTGAGCTTCGAGTAATTTCCCCTCTTGATTAAGAAATTCTAATCTATCTTTTAATTCTTCTTTTATTGATTTAATAGCAGATTCCAAACGATCTTTAGGTGTTACAAAATGTTTTGCTGGATATATATTAATTGAGTCAAGTCTATTTAAGATTTCTCCGGTAGTAGGGTCAACATAACTAATACTTTCAATTTCATCTCCAAACAATTCAATTCTAACAAGTCTGTCATCATAAGCTGGTCCTATTTCTAATACATCTCCTCTTACTCTAAATCTACCTCTACTGATTTCTATATCGTTACGTGTATATTGATTTGAAACTAATGATCTAAGAGAAGATCGTAAATCAATACTTTGAGCAACTTGAAACTTAACGGAAGCCTTTAGATATTCGCTGGGAATTCCTAGACCATATATACAACTAATCGAAGCAACAACTATGACATCATCTCGTTCAAATAAAGATCTGGTCGCGGAGTGGCGTAACATATCAATTTCTTCATTAATTGATGATGTTTTTGCTATGTAAGTATCACTAACTGGAACATAAGCTTCGGGCTGATAATAATCATAGTAAGAGATAAAATATTCAACAGCATTCTCAGGGAAAAATTCCCTTAATTCATTACATAATTGAGCTGCAAGTGTTTTATTGTGAGCTAGAACCAAAGCAGGCCGGCCAGTTTGGGCTATAACATTAGCTATCGTAAAAGTCTTTCCAGTTCCAGTTGCACCTAATAAAGTTTGAAACTTTTCTCCCTCATTCACACCTCCAACCAGTCCTTTTATAGCTGCAGGTTGATCGCCTTTTGGAACATAGGGAGCTTGAAGTTGGTATTCAGGCATATACTTAATTAATTTCTAAAAAAGACATATTTATTGATTCCATATTCTTCACATTTTGATCAAAAAGTTTTCAATTACCTTATAAAAATCATTGGCTAATCGTGGAAGCCAATTTAAATGAATCTAAAGCCTGACGAAGACCTTTTACTGTGGCAATCATAGCTAATTCATTGTTCAATTTATTGACAGCTGAGCCAATCCCAACCCCACTAGCTCCTACTGATATAGCCATAGGGACAGTAACTTCAGAGAGTCCAGAGGCACAAATCACAGGTGTATTATCGTTTCTCTCCTTTAAAGCGGAGGCGATAGCAAAAGTTCCAGCCAATGTAGGGGATGCTTTTTCTATTAAACCTAAAGTTCCAGGACTAATGGGATGAGAGCTCGTCCCTCCTTCTGTCTGGATTAAGTCAATCCCTCTATCAACAAGGTTTAACGCTAATTGAGCTTGGCTATCTAAAGGCAAAATATGGGGAACGGTTACTGACAAAACAACTTCAGGTAAAAGGCGTCGAGATTCAACTGCTAATGAGAGTACCTCGTCAGCCGAGAAAAAACGCCCATCCGGATAAAAAGAATCAAAGTTTCCAATCTCAATAATTGATGCTCCTGCTTTAACAGCTTCAGGGAAAAGCTTTGGTTCCACAGAACTTACGCATACAGGAATATTAGAGGCCTCCACAGCTAGTTCTACTAAATTGGGTTCACAAGCAATATCCAATAAATCTGCACCCCCAAGACCCGCCGCTTTCGAAATTTTTAATACTGATTCTGAACTAAAATTATTCAAGCCAGAAATTACTTTCAATAAAGATCTATTTTGAATACTCTTGTGAAGTGAAACTGGCAATGTCCGTAAACGTGTCATAAAAACATCAACTATTAATCTGATTGTGACACTGACTCAGCAAAAGAACTCAAAAAATGCGAATAGAGCTCTGAAACCAAAGCAAATGTCACAATCCACTGAAAATGACAGGTCTTGGAGTAAATGGCACATGCGTTTGCACAAAAGGCTTAAACAAAATAAATCTTTACTCCCCAGAAACTCCACCCTTCTTTTAGCTATATCTGGTGGGCAAGATTCAATGGCCCTTCTTAAATTAATTATTGATTTAAAAAGGCTATATGAATGGCAAATCGAAATCTGGCATGGAGATCACCAATGGCATGCACAATCTAAGAAAATAAAAGATGAACTAAAAAGTTGGTGTCTGAGTAAGCAAATATCATTTCACTCTAAAAAAGCCCTAAAAAAAGAAGTAGATAATGAAGAAAAAGCAAGAGATTGGAGATATAAAAACCTAATAATTAAAGCTAAATTATTATCATCAAAAAATATATATTTTCCATGTACAAGAATATTAACTGGTCATACAGCTACTGATCGTGCAGAGACAATAATTATGAACTTAGCGAGAGGGAGTGATCTAATTGGGATTAGTACCCTTAAAGAACAAAGAACTTTAGAAAATAATTTAAAATTAACTAGGCCTTTAATGATTTTCAATAGAAACGAAACTCTCGAAATTTGTAAAACGTTTAATTTGCCAATTTGGATTGATCCTTCAAATGAAGATATAAATTTAACAAGAAATAAAATTAGAAAAGAAATATTACCGATTTTAAATTCAATCTATAAAGGTGCAGATTCAAGAATAGCCTCTTTAGCTAAAAGACTTGAAAGTCACAGCGAAGACCAACAATTATTAGCAAAAATAGCAATAGAGTTTTGCCAAGGAGACGAAATAAATTCTCTTTCCAGGGAAAAACTAGGCGATTTAAAAAACTCTATAAGAAAAATAATACTAACTAATTGGTTAAAAATGTTAGGAGTAAGAAGATTAACTGCTTTGCAGATCGAAGAAATAAATACAAAAACATCTCAAAGTAATCCACCTGGAACTATCCATCTCCACGGAGATTTCCTAATAAGATGGAATAAAAAAGCTATTTATCTAACGAACAAGACTGATTAAGAAAACAATTGTTCAGTTTTCAGCTAATTGCTGATCTACGACGTCTTGTTCTTCCAGTTGGCATTTCGTCCGAATTGATTTCATTCTTTGATTTTTGTTCTGATAACGAACTTGTCTCCTTGTTTGTTAGGGATGTATTAGTAGTCTTAGATGCTTTATCTGCAGTTTTTTTAACTACTTGTCGTGAGTCTGGCTGTTGATCAAGTTGAGGTTTATATGCACGAGTCCCACCAGGAGCAGGTTGAACAAGGCAAAGAATTAATGGCTCAGCTTGAACCTCCCTTCTTAATCGGCGAGATAATCCTGATTCCACCTCTCTTTGTAAACCAATCCAATCGACCTCGACTGACTTACCTCCTGTTTTAAGAACGAGCTGTTTCCATCGATTTTCCAATACCCAATTAATCTCTCTCTCAGTCCAATTGACCATTGTTTTAGCATCGACATTGGTAATAACACCTCGAAGATTCACCCTCGGTGGTGCAACCATTACACCATCAGTGCTAATTGGAGTAAGAACCGTGATAACTCCATCATCAGCAAGTTGCTGACGTTCTTTTAAGACTCGAGTATCCACAACCCCTGTCCTAGAGGAATCGAGTAATTCCACGCCAGATTTAACTGGAGACCCTTGAACGAGAGAATCAGGTCTTAATTCAGCAACGTCCCCATTTTCCATAACCAAAACATTTTCCGGATGAACCCCCATTGATACTGCTGTTTTCCCATGAAGAACTTGCATTCTGTACTCTCCATGCACTGGGATGAAGTATTTAGGTCTAGTTAATCCAAGCATCCATTTTTGATCTTCTTGACATCCATGGCCTGAGACATGAATACCCTTATCTTTGCCATAAATAACTTTTGCTCCCAATTTTATTAATTTATCAATTGTATGCATTACGGAAATAGTATTTCCAGGAATAGGACTTGCAGAAAAAATGACAGTATCACTAGTTTTCAATTGAACATGTTGATGCTCGCCTCTGGAGATACGACTCAATGCAGCCATTGATTCTCCTTGACTACCTGTCATCAATAAAAAAGTTTCTCTATCAGGCAAGTCTCTGATCTGTTTAATAGGGAAAAATAAATCATCAGGGAAACGCATGTATCCAAGTTCTCTTGCTTTCCCAACCACATTCAGCATGGATCGGCCAAGTAAACCGACTTTTCTACCATTTTTCATTGCCAACTCTAAAAGCATCGCTACGCGATGAGTTGAACTAGCAAAAGTCGTAACCATCACTCTGCCCTCAGCAGTAGCAATGTATCTGTCTAAATTTGGAAAAACAGAATATTCAGAGGGGGTAAATCCTGAAACTTCAGAATTGGTTGAATCTGATAGCAGACAAAGAACACCTTTATCTCCATAGTGGGCCATTCTAGCTAAATCTGAAGGCTGCCCATCAGGTGGAGTATGGTCGAACTTAAAATCGCCAGTAAAAAATACTACTCCCACTGGAGTCGTTACCGCGAAGGAATAACTATCAGAAATTGAATGTGTATTTCTAACAAATTCAACTGAAAAATGTTGTCCAACTTTGATTACTTCTCTTGGTCCACATACTTGTATTGTTGTCCGATCAGCAACTCCTGCTTCCTCCATCTTTCCCCTAAGCATAGACATAGCAAGAGGTGGACCATAAATAATTGGAATATTAAAATTCTTTAGATGATGAGAAATTCCACCGATATGATCTTCATGTCCATGAGTTACGACCAACCCCCTTATTCGACCTTGGTTTTCACGTAAATAAGTCGTGTCTGGCATGACAACATTTACCCCATGCATCCCATCAGTTGGGAAGGCCAGACCAGCATCAAGAATCATGATGTCGTCACCATATTCAAATACACAAGTATTTTTTCCAATTTCCCCTAGCCCACCTAAGGGAATAATCCTCAAACAAGGAGTTTTTGATTGATTATTTTTTGAAACTTGAGAATTGATTGAACTTGATGTCATGGAAAAATTTATGTAAAAAACTTGGTTGTTACCTAAATGAAAGTACGAACCACTCACTTGGGAGCGAGGGAACAGATCAAACCAATCTCATTGAAGAGAGTATCTTCAAGAGTTCTTCTTTCATTTCGCTGTTTAAAGAGACTAGAGGACTTCTAGGAGGTCCAACAGACCAACCAATTAATTGAAGTGCCGCTTTAACAGGAATAGGATTTGTGGTTGCAAAAAGAGATTTAAAAAGAGGTTGTAATATCTCATGCAAATAAAGTGCCTCAGCGTATTTACCTTCTAAAAAACTCTCTATGATTACCTTCAAACTTGGACCAACTAAATGACTTGCAACACTAACAACACCTACTGCTCCCACAGAAAGCATTGGTAAAAGCAAAGCATCATCACCGCTATAAATAGCTAAATCTGATCCACAATAGTTTCTTAATTGAGTCACTTCCTCGGTTGTTCCGCTTGCAGCTTTAAAACTGACTACATTACTGCAATCCATAAGCTTACCTACAATAATAGGCGATATAGAACATCCTGTCCGCCCAGGAATGTTATAGAGCATCAAAGGTAACTCAGGCGCAGCATTAGCGATAGCGCGAAAATGAACTTCTAATCCTTCCTGCGGTGGTTTGTTGTAATAAGGAACAACTACTAATGCACCATCAGCCCCTGAATCAGCTGCTGCCTTTGTAGCTTCAATTGCTTCAGAGGTCGAATTACTTCCTGTTCCAGCTAAAACTTTAGCCCTAGAGCCTAAAGAGTTTCTCACTGTTTCCAGCATCTTTTGTTGTTCTTGCCAAGTTAAAGTTGGTGACTCTCCTGTAGTTCCACATACAACGATGCCATCTGAACCTTGATCTACTAAATAATTTGCCAAATCAGCAGCAAGACGATAATCAACTTTCCCATCTTCATTAAATGGAGTCACCATTGCAGTTAACATCCTTCCAAAAGGTGCTGGTGATAACAAAGCTGACTTATTCATGATTTTTTGGCAATAGAAGTTCAGCAATCTGCACTGCATTCAGTGCAGCTCCTTTTCGGATCTGATCACCACATAACCATAGTTCTAAGGCATTGGGATTACTTATATCCTGCCTTATACGGCCAACAGATATTGGGTCTCGACCAGTTACATCTTGTGGCATCGGAAAACGATTGTTTCCCAAATCCTCAAGGATCTCAACTCCTGGGGCAGAGTTCAAAATCTCATAAGCTTCTTGTACTGGAAAAGGCTTTTTAAATTCAATGTTTACCGCTTCAGAATGCGCTCTGAAAACTGGAACTCTTACACAAGTTGAAGTCAAAGAAAGTTTGGGATCTCCAAGAATCTTTCGAGTTTCATTAACCATTTTCATCTCTTCCTCACAATAATTATTCGATTGCAAAGGTGAATTATGCAAAAAAAGATTAAATGCTAAGGAATAAGGAAGCACTTGACTTTTTGGAATTTTGCCATCTAAAACTTCTTGACTTAATTTTCCTAATTCTTGCATTGCCATTGCACCTGCACCACTGGCTGATTGATAGGTTGATACAACTACCCTCTTTATTGGGATATATCTGGTCAATGGAGATAGAACCAAGGCTAATAAAATAGTCGTACAATTAGGATTTGAAATTAATCCTTTGTGCTTTCTAGCATCGTTAGGATTGACTTCTGGAACAACCAAAGGAACATTCTCGTCCATTCGAAATGCACTGGAGTTATCAATCATCAAAGCACCAGAATTTTGAATTTTATCTTTCCACTTACGAGATATGGAACCACCAGCTGAAGCTAAAACTAAATCTACATTTTCAAAACTATCTTTAGTTGTTTCCTCCACTTTCAACTTATTTCCACAAAAAGTTTGAATTTCCCCTGCTGAACGATGAGAGGCCAGTAAAATCAATTTTTTAATAGGGAAAGATCTCTCTTCAAGCAAAGTCAGTAATTCCTTACCTACAGCTCCACTCGATCCAAGGATCGCAACTGTAAGAGGTCTATTTGGAAGAGCAAACTGTTGGTTCAAACTTGATGCAGAGAATTAAAGGTTTAACAAAAAATTTTTTCTTATTGGAAAAATCAACAAATAACAAATTTTTCGATGGTTTTTAGGCCACAATAGCTTTGGAAGTGAATTAACGCTTTCTTACGCTAACCAAATTTGAGAATTCCGTTTCAATGAGTGCTGCCAAATTAAACGTAAAAACCAGTTCGAAACCTAATAGCAGAATTGCTGTAGAGGTAGAGGTACCAGCAAATCGATGCAAAAATAGTTATGACGAAGCTTTAAGCAAACTCAGCAGATCTATCTCAATCCCAGGTTTTAGGAAAGGTAAAGTCCCAAAATCAGTAGTAATCCAGCAACTTGGAGTAAAAAGAATACAAGCCTCTGCACTGGAATCACTATTGCAAAAAGTATGGACAGAAACATTAGATCAAGAGGGAATTGAACCTTTGTGCGAACCTGAACTCAAAGATGGCTTCGATACTATTTTAGAGAACTTCAATCCTAACAAAACTCTTATATTAAACCTGGAAACTGATATAGCCCCTATCCCAAGTTTAAAAAAATCTTCAGGGCTTACTGCAGAGGTAGAGAATTTAATCTTTGATCCAAAAAAAGTAGATGAGCTTATTGAGCAATCCCGATCTCAACTAGCAACTAAGGTGCCAGTTAGTGATCGTGCCGCAAGAAAAGGAGATATTGCTTTAGTAAGCTTTAAAGGAAGTTTCTTAGATGATGGAAGCGAAATTGAAGGTGGAAGCGCAGATTCAGTAGAAATCGAACTTGAAGAAGGGCGAATGATTCCTGGTTTTATTGAGGGTGTCATTGGAATGAACATCAACGATAAAAAAATATTAAAGTGTGAATTTCCGAAGGATTATCATCAAGAAGATGCCAAAGGCAGAAAAGCAGAATTTAATGTCAGTCTGGAAGATTTAAAAATCAAGGAATTACCAGAACTAAATGACGATTTTGCAAAGCAAGCAAGTGATAAAGAAAATATGTCTGACTTACGTTCAGATCTTGAAAAAAGGCTTAAAGAGGATACTGAAAGAAAACAAAAGAAAAATAGACAGGATTCACTTCTTGACGCTTTAGTCAAAGAACTAGAGGTTGAGCTACCAAAAAGTCTTATTGACCAAGAGGTGCGACTAATTGTTGAACAGACAGCTCAAAATTTTGCTCAGCAAGGTATCGATGTCAAATCAATGTTTACTCCAGAGCTGGTTAAATCGCTAATGGAATCCTCAAAAGGCGAAGCAGAGAAAAAGCTTCGTGAAAAACTCGCTCTAAATGCTTTAGCTGAATCTGAAAAAATTGAAGTTTCAGAAAAAGAAATCAATTCAAAACTTGAACAAGTTGAATCTGATATCAAACTTTCAAACGAAAAAAATATCGACAAAGATCGACTCAAAGAGGCTATTACCGATGATTTATTACAAGAAAAATTATTTGTCTGGCTTGAAGAGAATAATACTGTTATAGAGAAAACCCCACAAAAAACTAAGGATAAAAGCAAAGAGAAAAGTTCAAAAAAGACAACAACAAAAACGAATAAAGAAAAGAAAAGTTCTAAAACACCCAAATCCTAGTTTCTACACATAGATTACAAGTAATAGCTATCTACAGTTCAAGTTGATTGAAGCAAGACAAAATCACCCCATAAATAGTTTATGGAAAAACTCTTGTCTGTTTTCAGGACCGGGAGTACTGCCAACAGTAATCGAACAATCAGGTCAAGGTGATCGTGCATTTGATATTTACTCTCGATTACTTCGAGAAAGAATCATCTTTCTTGGAACCGATGTAAATGATCAAGTTGCTGATGCATTAGTTGCTCAAATGCTTTTTTTAGAAGCTGATGATCCAGAAAAAGATATTCAGTTATATATCAACTCTCCTGGAGGATCCGTAACTGCGGGACTAGCGATATATGACACCATGCAGCAAGTTAGTCCGGATGTCATAACAATTTGCTACGGCCTTGCAGCAAGCATGGGAGCTTTTCTTCTCTCTGGAGGGGCAAAAGGAAAAAGACTTGCATTACCCAATTCCAGAATAATGATTCACCAACCTCTTGGTGGAGCTCAAGGGCAAGCTGTGGAAATTGAAATCCAAGCAAAAGAAATTCTCTATTTAAAAGAGACTCTTAATTCACTTTTAGCTGAACATACTGGGCAAGATATTGAAAAGATTTCAGAAGACACTGATCGAGACCACTTTCTTTCTCCTCAAGAAGCGGTTGAATATGGCCTGATCGACAAAGTGGTTTCTAATCTCAACTCCATATGAATCATTAAGGAAAGCTGACAAGACATCAATCCTCAATGATCCTATTACTTGAGACTGAATAAAATTAATTATCGGTCTATCCAATCTGTTTTTTTTAGAGCTCGATGGCAAAATTTGAGGCCCATCTTAAATGCTCCTTTTGTGGCAAGGCACAAGATCAGGTGAGGAAACTCATTGCTGGTCCAGGAGTTTACATATGCGATGAATGTATCGACTTATGTAATGAAATTTTAGATGAAGAACTCATTGATAATCCAACTCATCAAAGAAATGGACATGAGCAAAGCCGTAAAGCTAAAGATGCCACAACAACAACTAAACCTGCTCCAACTTTGGCGTCCATACCAAAGCCCATTGAAATTAAAAAATTTTTAGACGATCAAGTCGTGGGGCAAGAATCAGCAAAAAAAATCTTATCAGTGGCTGTCTACAACCACTATAAGAGACTTGCATGGAAAGGGGATGGATCTGGCGAGACTGATTTAACGGCAACAAAATTACAAAAATCAAATATTTTATTAATAGGCCCAACTGGGTGTGGAAAAACATTACTCGCCCAAACATTAGCTGAAATGCTAGATGTTCCATTTGCTGTTGCTGATGCAACGACTCTCACTGAAGCTGGATATGTTGGTGAGGATGTAGAAAACATTCTCTTACGTCTACTACAAAAAGCAGATATGGATGTAGATTTAGCCCAAAGAGGAATTATATATATCGATGAAATTGACAAAATTGCTAGAAAAAGTGAAAACCCATCAATTACCAGAGATGTTTCGGGAGAAGGCGTCCAGCAAGCTCTACTAAAAATGCTAGAGGGTACAGTTGCTAACGTGCCACCACAAGGAGGCAGGAAGCATCCTTACGGAGATGCTATTCAAATTGACACTAGCCAAATACTCTTCATATGCGGTGGAGCATTTGTTGGTTTAGATGATGTAGTTCAAAAAAGACTTGGGAAAAATTCAATTGGTTTCATACCAAATGAAAATAGAGCCAGAACCAAATCAAATCGAGATCGTATTGGTACAGACTTAATTAATGACCTAGAGCCGGATGATCTAGTGAAATATGGTTTGATTCCAGAATTTATTGGAAGAATGCCTGTAAGTGCGATATTAGAACCATTAAATGCTAAGGCTCTCGAATCTATTCTCACAGAACCAAGAGATGCCTTAGTAAAACAATTTAGAACCTTGTTAAGTATGGATAATGTAGAGCTTTCATTTGAAGAAGATGCTGTTGAAGCAATTGCACAAGAAGCATATAAAAGAAAAACTGGTGCTAGAGCTTTGCGAGGAATTGTTGAAGAAATAATGCTAGATTTAATGTATAGCCTTCCATCTCAAACTAAGATTAAAAGCTTCAATGTAACAAAAAAAATGGTTGATGAAATTACAGGAGGAAAAGTGGTTCCTCTATTATCAAATGAAAAACGAATCGTTAAGGAATCTGCCTAGAAAGGATAAATTTTTTGAATATCTTTATTAAAAAAAACTAGAAAAATCTTAAAATCTTTAAGAATTAAATTAGTCAAATTTTTCTTCAATGATTTTCAACTTAGATTATGATCAGTTAAATAAATATTAAAAATCATAAATATCTTTAGTTGCAAATGATAAATGCTTATGAGCCATTACACCATAAATATCGGCCAACCAGCTTTGACGAGCTAGTTGGGCAAGGTCCAATTACATCTACCTTAAAACAGGCTTTAACAAGTAATCGTATTGCCCCTGCATATATATTTTCTGGCCCTAGAGGAACAGGCAAAACATCAAGTGCAAGAATTTTTGCAAAATCTTTAAATTGTTTACGAAGTGAAAAAGCCACAACTTTACCTTGTGGAGAGTGTGAGCTCTGTACAGGGATTAACTTAGGCAATGCATTGGACGTAATTGAAATTGATGCTGCTTCCAATACTGGTGTTGAAAATATTCGTGAATTAATAGAACGGTCTAAATTTGCTCCTGCAAAAGCTCGCTGGAAAGTTTATGTAATAGATGAATGCCATATGCTTTCAACAGCTGCCTTTAATGCACTTCTAAAAACATTAGAAGAGCCACCTCGGCAAGTTGTATTTATTCTTGCCACAACAGATCCTCAACGCGTTTTACCTACAATTCTTAGTAGATGTATGCGCTTTGATTTTAAAAGGATAGGCTTGAATGATTTAGAAAGTCATTTAATCAATATTGCTGAAAAAGAGGGTATTGTGATCAACAAAGAGGCAATATCATTAATTGCAAAGCATTCCCAAGGAGGATTGAGAGATGCGGAAAGTTTACTTGATCAAGTAAATTTGCTTCCTCCACCAATAACTCAATCAAACATCATCAACCTAATAGGTTCTGTACCAGAAGAAGAGTTAATAATATTAGCAAAATCGTTAATAAATAAAGATGCTTATTCTATTTTAAATATTTGCAATCGCTTAATTAATCAGGGTAAAGAATCAATTGCTATTTTACAAGGAATAGCGTCAATCTTACGAGACTTAGTTGTCCAAAAAGTCACAAACTATCCAAGTAATTTATATAATATTACACAAGAGAATAGTGAAAAATTAAAAGACTTAGCAGATTCAATCACTCTAGATCATATACTCAGCCTTCAGGCTAAATTAAAAGGTTCAGAAAACTATATTAGAAATAGTAATCAGCCAAACTTATGGTTAGAAATTCAATTATTAGGAATGCTCTCAAATGAAGATTCAAAAGAAAAGAATATAGAAATACAAACCTCGAGTAAAGCAAAAAAAACTAAACTTTCGGAGCTTGAAAATAAGGATTATACAGCAGTCGAAATAGAATCAAATAACAAAAAAGAACTAATAAAAAATACCTCTTATCAAAAAGAGTCTCAACCAAGCGAAAATGTAAATCTTGATACTCTTTGGAAAAATGTGATAGCAATGTTAGAGCTTCCTTCCACCAAAATGCTACTTTCGCAACAAGCTAAATTAATAAACGTGAACTCAGATTCTGCTGAAATTGCGATTTCAGAAAAATGGATAAATATGATTCAAAGTCGAAAAAGTCTTATTGAAGATGCTTTTTACAAAGCAAGAGGATCCTTAACCAAAGTTAGTTTAATTCAACAAAAAGATAACTTATCTAATGATAGAAAAGGCGAAACCATTCCTAACCAAAGCGAACAAAAAAATGAATTAAAACTTGATAGAGAAGCCAATAAAAATCCTTTAAATGAAAAGAAAAAAATGCAATCAATTAATAATTTAGATTCAAACTCTATTGATCAAAAAGCTAAGCAATTTGCAGACTTCTTTAACGGAGAAATAGTGAATCTTGAATAAAAAACTTAATCAAGAACCAACATGATCAGTTTTTTCCCAAATCAAATTCTTACGAAATAAAGACATCTTAAATACTATAAATGGTATGACGATAAACCAATGTGCAAGATAAATTGTGGCTCCAAGTATATTAATAAAATTAGGTGAAGGTAAGCGTGGACCTTCACTATAGCTAGAACATCCTTTCCAATAGGCTAAACTAGAAATACCAAAAGCAACTATAGATAAAGGCCAATATAACGGCATTCTAAATAAAATGATTGATACAGTTAAATCTATAAATGAGACAACTGGTAACACATATTGTAATAAGAAAAAACAAGCTAAATCTAACTTTTTAAAATTTGATAAGCGCTTTGAAATCAATAAAGGCCAGTAATCAAAAAACCTTTGTAAGCCTCCTTCAGCCCATCTTTTTCTTTGTCGAAATAAAGCAAACAATGATTCAACTGCTTCTTCTTGGATAGGAGGATCCCACATTATTACGATTGGCGATCGGGTTAATAAAAAGCGGAAACTTAAATCTAAATCGTCTGTGATAGTTTGTTCATTAAATCCACCACAAGATTCAAGAGCTTTTCTATTAATTAATTGACCATTTCCTCTTAACTCCGATACACCTCCACAAGCAAGTCTGCCCCTTTGAATAACTGCATCCATTGCCATCTCCATAGCTTGATAAGCAGCAATTGGATTCAAGTCACAATTCACAACTGATTTTCGTAACTGCACACCGGACCAACCACCATGCAACGCAAGACTAATGGCTCTAAGTAAAATATTGCTCTGTAATTGCGCATCAGCATCAAGAATAAATAACCATTCTCCATCTGTTTTATTCAATACAGAATTAAGAGCTCCTGATTTACCACCACCACTCATCAACGGACGACTTAACACGTTAATTCTAGAGAAACTTGTACGTAATTTGTGTAATAAATTAGGTGTTTGATCTTGACTACCATCATCAATTATCCATAGAGAAAGCTTCTCCTCTGGGTATTCAATTGATAAAAGTCTGGAAACTAATCTTTCTATTACATTTTCTTCGTCGCGTGCTGCAACCAATACATCGACTTTGGGAAGAGTTTCAAAAAAATTGTCATCCTCAAATAGATACTCTTTTTGTAATTGATAATTTTCTCTGCGATCTCTTAAAACAACTCTTAATCCATACCCACCCAATATCAAAGCCAAGGTGATTGAAGGAAATAAATTCTTGCTAGGCTCCAACAAATGGGGAAAAATTCCCGCCAAAGCGCAGCAAATCAAAAACAGTATTGATTTAATGCGTCGGTTTGCTCCACTGATTTTGGCTAAAGCCATGGAGTTTTCCTTTTATCAACTTTTTACTCTAAGAGGCTTTCATCACTAAGGCAAAAATCCATATCTAGTTTTTGGATAATAATGGGAAAGAATTTGTTTGGTAGTCCATCCATTTCTCGCTAACTCTATAGCCCCAGACTGAGACATTCCTGCTCCATGGCCAAAACCTCCACCAGAAAAAAGCCATTTACCATCTTTATTTTCTTTAACAACAAATAATGTGCTTGGTAATTGTCTAAGAACACGTCGAATGTCATCAAGTTTAAGGAAAACTTCTGAACCAGTCTTTCCTTCAAGCTTCAATGAAGTGACTCTCCCACTACTTCCTCTCTGATCAACCTTAATTTTATTTGGATAAAAAGAACTGCTAACTTTTTTAGCTTGATTAAGCTGTTTAGATATCTGAGAAGACTCTAACGTTCTTTCCCATCTGAAAAGTGGATGATCAGAACCAAAAGCCTCAGACTTTGAAAATAAAAAAGATTTCAAATACTTTTCATTTGATAGAGGTAAATCAACCGTACTAATCCACCTTTTTGGCCCATCCAAGCGCATTTGTAGATAAGGAACTTTGTTAATTGACCATGCTTCATCTACCGAGGCCATTACTCCACCATTCGTTGCGTGATATACGGTATTTATTGGTTTTTTATTCCAGGTCAGAATTTTGCCAGCAGTTTTTTTAATTGCCTTTTTAATTTTTGGATTAGCTTTTGATGGATCCTTGTAAACTTGGCATTGGGTATTACTGCAAAGATTGTATCCATCAACTTTAAATCTATGACTATTAGCGACAGCCCAAGTTCTAGCTAAAACAGCCTGCGCTGCTAGTGCTGCTTCAGGAGAGGTTGCGCCAATTTCATAAGGAACTACTCCATTTAAATATCTCTCAATAGGAACATGCTCAATTAAAGTCCAACTTCCATATGCATCTGGCTGAATAGAAAACGGACCTAAATATATGCCCTTGTCCAAGCGCAATCCATCAGGGGCTTGCAAAGAAATAGGCCCTTTAAGAGCAATATTTGCGTTATTTGCATCTAGATAAGGTAAAACAGTCTTTGAAACTTCAATCTTTTGATAGGTCGACTTAATTGATTGTGGAATTTGGATATGGCCCGAGACCCAAACTTCCCAATCAAACGGATGAGCAATCGTTGATTCAATACCTCTATCTTTTAAATCATTTGCCAATCTTTCAGCAGACTCGAAACTTGCGAAGGGACCAATTTTCTGACGAACAAACACTTTTGGTTTGAGTAGTTGTTCTTCTCGCCAACCAATATTAATTTCTTTAGCCTTTCGGATGATTCCATTAGCATCTTTCAGAATCAAATTTCTTCCATTACTAATAAGTCTCAAAGATGGCGAATTATTGTGCGCAATGATTTGCTTTCCCAAATATGGTTTGATCCCAACAAGTAGCACATTTTTTTCTTGACTAATTAAAGGTGTACTAGGAATTGCAGGATGAGTTGCAAAAACCTCAACTTTATTAGTATTAGCAATGCAAACTTTATTTGATTCATACAAGCTAATCAAAAGTAGCAAACCAGAAAGCAAGAAACGTTTTGGACCCTGTAAATAACTTTTAATCACAACAAAAATCTCCTTTCAGCAAGAATTTAATAATTTTGGGTTGGCTTAAGTGAGCTTAAGGACGTATTCTTGTAGACTAACCACGCTTTTTCAATGCCAAAGCTCAAGACCCGCAAAGCTGCTGCAAAGCGGTTCAAAGCAACAGGCACTGGCAAGTTCATGAGACGTCGTGCATTTCACAATCATTTACTCGACCACAAGAGTCCTAAATTAAAAAGGCACCTTAAAACAAAAGCAGTCGTAGATGAACGTGATGCAGAAAACGTAAGCCTCATGCTTCCTTATGCATAAGTCTTCTTAAAAACGTTTATTAGTTCAATTTCTTTTTTCTGATTATTAATTATGGCACGCGTTAAAAGAGGTAATGTTGCTAGAAAACGTAGAAACAAAATCCTTCGTCTAGCGAGAGGATTTAGAGGAGGAAATGGAACTCTTTTCCGAACTGCAAACCAAAGAGTGATGAAAGCCCTCTGTAATGCTTATCGAGATAGAAGAAGAAGAAAGCGTGATTTCAGAAGACTTTGGATAGCTAGAATCAATGCAGCAGCAAGATTAAATGGATTAAGTTACAGCAAATTTATGGGTGGCTTAAAGAAAGCTGATGTAAGAATCAACAGAAAAATGTTGGCTCAACTAGCAGTTACAGATCCTAAAACATTCACAAATATTGCAGTTAATTCAAAAGGTTAAAAATGTTCGAATAATCTTTTTCTTTAAAGTTATTGTATTAATAATGAATTAAGATAAAAGAATAAAGAAGAAATTCCAAAAATTAAGAATATAATGATAATAAATAATTACCATATGCTCAACAAATTATTATTTGAGTTTAGATGATGATAGTTAATCTTCCTCAAACTTACTTAATAGGACTATGTTTGCTTTTAGTAGTTATTGCTATTTTAGTAGGAAGACAACTATATAAAGTAAGAAAAGATGAGATGAAGCTAATAAAATTAGAGAAAGAAGATTCAAATACAAAAGAAGATTCAGCTAAAATGTATGAATTAGCATCTGTTCAATTAAAGAAAAGATTATATCCACAAGCCACATCAACTTTAAAACAAGCCTTGAAGAAACTTGATGGAGAACCAAAAGAAGCTAAAGCACTTATAGAAAATGCATTAGGCTTTGCACTAGCTGCTCAAAATGACTTTAAATCAGCAGTAATTCATTACAAAAAAGCATTGACAGCAAAGTCTGAATATCCAGTTGCACTAAATAATCTCGGTTTTGCTTATCAACGATTGCTAAAAGAAGATGAAGCTTATAAAAATTATCAAGAGGTTTTAAAGCTAGATCCTAATAACAAAACTGCGATTTCTCAAATTAAAAGACTTGAACGTATAATTGGAAAAAATAAAGATGAATTATTGAATAAAAAAGGTTTCTAAATAATTCTTAATTCATTATATTTTATCCATGCAAAAAACAAATCAATTTCTCAAAATAGGAAATAAAGAATTCAAAAGTCGGCTTCTTGTTGGAACTGGTAAGTACTCATCCTTAGAAGTCATGCAAGAAAGCCTGATAAATACAAAATGTGAAATAGTTACTGTTGCAGTAAGAAGAATTCAAGGCCTAGACCATGGACACAAAGGATTATTGGAATCAATAGATTGGAAAAACATATGGATGCTCCCAAACACAGCAGGGTGCTCAAATGCTGAAGAGGCTATTCGAGTAGCACGCTTGGGCAGGGAGTTAGCCAAGTTAGCAGGTCAAGAGAATAATAATTTTGTGAAATTAGAGGTCATTCCTGACAAGAAATATTTATTACCCGACCCAATTGGAACTTTAAAAGCAGCAGAACAATTAGTTAAAGAAGGATTTACTGTCCTGCCATACATAAATTCTGATCCATTAATTGCAAAACAACTTGAAGAAATTGGATGTGCAACTGTTATGCCGCTTGGTTCTCCCATTGGATCTGCTCAAGGTATAAGAAATGCAGCAAACATTGCCATGATTATCGAAGAAGCTCGAATCCCAATAATTATTGATGCAGGTATTGGAGTTCCCAGTGAAGCAGCTCAAGCATTGGAAATGGGTGCGGATGGGGTTCTAATAAATAGTGCTATTGCTCTAGCTAAAAACCCAATCTTGATGGCTGAAGCCTTCTCTAAGGCAACTGAGGCTGGCAGAGACGCTTATCTATCTGGAAGGCTCGAAGAACAACTACTTGCCAACCCGAGTTCTCCATTAGATGGAGTTATTTCAAATAATTAGAGTAATTCGTTAAAAATTAGTAACGTAATAGGCTAATAAACAAAAAAACATGACAGTCACTAGAGAAAGTCAAGGCAGGCTAAACGTTTTTGCAGATGAACCAAGAATTGAAATACTTACAAAAGAAAGCAGTGGCAACAAAGGTTCTTGGCTTTTTACCCTTGCTGGAGTTATTCTTGTAATTGGGCTCATTGCATATTCTTTAACAATCAAGTGAAAGCCTTGTAGTAGCTTGAATAATATGAGCATTTGCTCTTTCTTTGGAGTTTAGGGTGAAAGTTTTCGTTCTTGGTGGTGACGGCTTCTGCGGATGGCCTTGTGCAGTAAATCTTGCTGACAAGGGTCATGATGTAATCATCGTGGATAATCTCAGTCGTCGAAAAATTGATATAGACCTTGAAGTTGAATCCTTAACTCCAATTACAAGTATTGGTGAAAGGATTAAAGCTTGGTCTGAGATAGGTGGAAGACCTATTCGATTTATTCATTTAGACCTTGCCTCTGAATATCAAAAGCTTTTAGATCTATTGATAGATGAAAAGCCTGATTCAATAATTCATTTTGCTGAACAACGAGCTGCTCCATATTCCATGAAAAGCAGCGCAACTAAGAGATACACGGTTGATAACAATGTCAATGGAACTCATAATCTCCTTGCCGCAATTGTTGAATCTCAATTAGATATTCACATTGTTCATCTTGGGACAATGGGAGTTTACGGATATGGGTCTCATAGAGGCGCGACCATTCCTGAAGGTTACTTAAAAGTAGAAGTACCTCAACCAGACGGCAGTCGTTTTGAAGAAGAGATCCTTCATCCAGCTAGCCCTGGAAGCGTTTATCACATGACTAAAACGCTTGATCAATTGCTCTTTCTTTACTACAACAAAAATGACCTGATCAGAATCACTGATCTTCATCAAGGAATTGTGTGGGGAACAAATACTGATATCACAAGCCGTGACCCAAGACTGACTAATCGATTTGACTATGACGGTGATTACGGAACAGTATTAAATAGATTTTTAATGCAAGCAGCTATTGGATATCCATTAACAGTCCATGGCACTGGTGGACAAACAAGAGCTTTTATTCATATTCAAGATTCAGTAAAATGCGTTCAGTTAGCACTTGAGAACCCTCCAGAAAGAGGAGAAAGGGTGAAGATTTTCAACCAAATGACGGAAAGTCACCAAGTTGGGGAATTAGCTAAAAAAGTAGCCTCTCTAACTGGAGCAAAAATTAATTACCTTCCAAACCCAAGAAACGAAGCCGTAGAAAATGATTTAATAGTTGATAATCGTTGTTTTATTGAGCTTGGATTAGATCCCACAACTCTTGATAATGGACTTTTAGCAGAAGTTGTTGATGTCGCGAAAAAATTCTCCAATCGCTGTGATTTAAAACGAATACCTTGTGTATCTGCGTGGACATCAACCCAAGCAAAAGCAATCAATAAATCCTAAACCTAACTAAAACAAAATCTTGAAACGACACGCTCAGTGAAAATAGCTTTCTTTACAGAAACTTTCCTACCCAAAGTTGATGGTATAGTCACGCGTCTAACTAAAACAATTCAAAATTTAGTTCAATCAGGAGATGAGGTTACCGTTTTTTGTCCAGAAGGCTGCCCATCAAGTTATATGGGTGCAAAAGTTATTGGTGTCCCCGCGATGCCATTACCCTTATATCCAGAACTTAAATTAGGGCTTCCTGGGCCAGGTGTTTCAGATGAATTAGAAAATTTCAAACCTGACCTGATACATGTCGTAAATCCTGCAGTGCTGGGATTAGGTGGAATTTGGCTAGCCAAAACAAACAATATTCCACTTGTAGCAAGTTATCACACTCATTTACCTAAATATTTAGAGCACTACGGAATGGGTATGTTAGAGCCGCTTTTATGGGAGTTGTTAAAAGCTGCTCATAATCAAGCAACTCTAAATCTGTGTACTTCTACTGCAATGGTTCAAGAACTCTCAGAAAAAGGAATTCAAAATACCGCTTTATGGCAAAGAGGAGTTGATACAGATATCTTCAAACCAGAACTAAGAGATGAAAAAATGAGAAAGCGTCTTTTAGGAAATTTTAGCGATGAAGGATCTCTATTGATTTACGTTGGAAGACTTTCAGCAGAAAAACAAATTGAAAGAATAAAACCTGTACTTGAAGCACTACCAAGCACTCGTTTAGCTCTGGTTGGAGATGGTCCATATAGACAACAACTAGAAAAAATTTTCCAGGGAACCTCTACTACCTTTGTGGGATATTTAAGTGGAAATGAATTGGCAAGTGCTTATGCCTCTGGTGATGCTTTCTTATTTCCATCAAGTACAGAAACTCTTGGATTAGTCCTTCTAGAAGCAATGGCTGCTGGATGCCCAGTTGTAGGAGCAAATAAAGGTGGAATCCCAGACATCATTGCAGATGGAGAGAATGGATGTTTATACAATCCTGATGGCGAAAATGACGGGGCTATAAGTTTAATAAATGCTACGCAAAAATTATTGGGCAACGAAGTAGAACGAACGGCAATGAGAAAATCAGCTAGATCAGAAGCTGAGAGATGGGGATGGGCAGGAGCCACTAAACAATTAAGAAATTATTACAAAGACGTACTAACTAAAAAACAATCAAATATTGCTGCTTAATTTCTACGCAGCATGTGGAGGTGGAGTAGGGGAATCAAACGATTGTAAAGGTAAGACCAAAGTTGCCCATGTAGAAAGCTTGGCTGGTCTTTGTTTCTTGGGTTGTCGAACCCCAAATGGAACTCTGACTACATTTGTTCCTGCAACTTCTAAAAGTTCTCCTTTTTTTAAAACAGATTCAAAACAATTAGAAAAAGAAGGCAAGGACAAATCGTCCTTCTTTTTCTTTTGATCTTCCAGATCAAAAGATGTCTTTTTGCTCATTTGGTCCCCATATAAAATTTAAAGCTGCGGCAAAGATTAATAGAAAAAATTGCAAAACAGCCCAAAGATAACCAATAATTTGGTTTTCGTTTGAAATTTAACTAATAAAACAAGTTTTAACCAGTATTAAATAGAATTAATATCTTCTAAATCTTGAACTGAAGGACAACTACATATCAAATTCCTATCTCCATAAGCATTATTAATACGTGAAACTGATGGCCAAAATTTATATTTTTCTTGGTAAAGCAATGGATAAGCTGCTTCTTTACGAGAATAAGGTCTATCCCAATCATCGGATGTAACTATTTTTAAGGTGTGTGGAGCTTGTTTTAAAGGATTATTGATAGGATCAATCTTTCCTAATTTTATTTGTTCAATTTCTTCTCGTATTCCAATCATCGCCTCACAAAAACGATCTAATTCAGACAAACTTTCACTTTCTGTTGGTTCAACCATCAAAGTTCCAGCGACAGGCCAACTAATTGTGGGAGCATGAAATCCATAATCCATTAATCTCTTGGCAACATCATCAACTTCTATACCTAACTGACTCTTTAGAGGTCGTAAATCTAAGATGCATTCATGAGCCACCAAGCCATTGGGATCTTTAAATAAAACTGGATAATAAGGATCAAGTCGTTTTGCTACATAATTAGCAGAGAGGATTGCAATCGAACTTGCTTTGCGTAAGCCATCTTGGCCCATCATTCGAATGTACATCCAACTAATCGGCAATATTCCAGCGCTGCCAAATGGAGCTGCAGAGACTGCCGAAATAGCCTTTTCGCCTCCACACTGAACAATTGAATGTCCAGGAAGATAAGGAAGCAAATGGCTTGCAACAGCTATAGGACCTACGCCTGGGCCTCCTCCGCCATGAGGAATGGCAAAAGTTTTATGAAGATTTAAATGGCATACATCAATACCATAAGATCCAGGCCTGCAAATACCTACTTGAGCATTCATATTTGCGCCATCCAAATAGACTTGACCACCCTCTTGATGAATGACTTTGCAAATTTCACGAATATTTGGCTCAAATACTCCATGAGTTGAAGGATAAGTAACCATCAATGCAGCCAAATTCTTTGAATGAATCTTTGATTTATTTCTTAAGTCATCCAAATCTACATTGCCATATTCATCACATTTAACAGAGACAACTTTAAAACCAGACATGACTGCGCTAGCTGGATTGGTGCCGTGGGCACTTGTTGGAATTAAGCAAATATTTCTATGCCCCTCTCCAAGAGAATGATGCCAGGAACGTATGACAAGCAAACCAGCAAATTCTCCTTGGGAGCCTGCATTAGGCTGAAGAGAAACTCCCTTAAAGCCAGTTAAAGCAGAAAGCCACCTTTCAAGATCATTAATTATTTCCTGAAATCCAGATAATTGAGCATGAGGCGCAAAAGGATGAATAGAAGAAAACTGGCTCCATCCAATGGGTAAAAGTTCCGCAGCTGCATTCAATTTCATCGTGCAACTCCCTAGAGGAATCATTCCTTGAACTAGAGAAAAATCTTTCGAAACTAAAAAATGAATGTATCTCATTAAATCGGTCTCACTTTGATATTGATTAAATACCAATTGTTCAAGCCAAGGTTTTTGGCGAAGTGGAATATCTATTAATGATTCATTTTCACTAATAACCTTAGAAATATCATTCACATTTTTTCCTTTAACTTGTGCAAGTATTTGATACAGTTTATAAATTTCCTGATCGCAGGTTAATTCATCAAAAGTCACACCAAAACCCTTAGCATTTTCTACATCTGATCCAATAGGTAGGATTCTAAGGTTATATCCTTCTTCATAAGCTGACTGAATAACTTTTGATGCTTCTGGACAATATACGTCAACACTATCAAACCCGGAATATCTATCTAGAGGGTATTCTAAATTACTTATAATATATTCAAAATCTGATCTATATTGAAGAATCCTATTTGCAATTTTCTGAAGACCATCTGGACCATGATGAACTGCATAAAAAGAAGAAAGAACAGCTAATAAAACTTGAGCTGTACAGATGTTACTTGTTGCTTTATCTCTTCTAATATGTTGCTCTCTTGTTTGAAGTGCAAGCCTCAAAGATTGATTCCCATCTGCGTCAACTGATTGGCCTACTATCCTCCCTGGTATTTGTCTTTTATATATTTCTTTAGTTGCAAAAAAAGCTGCATGTGGTCCACCACATGCAATAGGTACTCCAAATCTTTGTGCACTTCCAACAACAATATCTGCACCTAATTCTCCCATCGGTTTAATCAAAACCTGAGCCAAGGGATCAATTGCAATAGTTACAATTGCATCAAATTTGTGCGCCTGATTAATTATTGATGTTGGATCCCAAATACGACCATTTTTCCCAGGTAACTGAATAAGTATCCCGAAGACATTATTATCAATTTCAAAGTTCTTATGATCAAAAAATTCAAGTGCAATTCCTAGTGGTTCACATCGTGTTTTTAATACGTCAAATGTTTGAGGCAAAATTTCTTGATCTACTAAAAATTTATTAGTGTTTTTATTTTTTCTAACAGCTAAACTCAAACTTATTGCCTCAGCTGCTGCAGTTGCTTCATCAAGTAAAGACGCATTAGATATTGGCAAACCTGTTAATTCACTTATTAAAGTCTGAAAATTAAATAAGGCTTCTAATCTACCTTGGGATATTTCTGCTTGATAAGGAGTATAAGCTGTATACCAATTAGGATTTTCTAAAACATTTCTTTGTATAACTGGAGGTATAACTGTCGAATGATAACCCAGGCCAATCAAAGATCGGTTTTCGATATTTTTCTTTGAAATTATATTAATTTCTTTTAATGCTTCATTTTGATCACATCCACATGAAATAGAAACACCGCTGTTTTCTAGATCAAAGATTTCATTAGGAATTACAGAAGATATGAAATCTTCCAAATTTTCAAAACCAAGATCTCGAAGCATGAAAGCTTCATCTACGTTTGTTGGACCTACATGGCGAGACTTAAAAGTAAAATCCTTTAATTCTGCTTTTGACATGAGCTTGTTTTCAAGCACAAGCAAGTTAAGTTATTGGAGTGAAGGCCACTGTAGAGAAAAAGTTCCTGTTTTGTTGTAAGAAAAAATCATTAGGTAAAATTTTATGCAACAATTTTCTTTGAATAAGTTTCAGAATCCATAAGCTCTTTTAATTGATCAGGGTTATCTGGACGAATTATTAATAACCATCCTTCACCATGAGGATCATTTTGAAGCTCCTCTGGACTTGTCAAAACAGAATTATTTCTATGAATAATTTCTCCGCTAACTGGTGCATACATATCTTCTACAGCCTTTACAGATTCCACTGAGCCAAAGCTCTCTCCTTTGGCTATTGAAGTGCCTTCTTCTGGTAGATCAACAAAAACGATATCTCCTAACTGATCTACAGCGAATTCACTAATACCAATTCGAACTAATGCATCATCGGCAAAAGCATATTCATGACTGTCAGCGAAACGAAAATGATCTGGGAAGGAAAAAGGCATTGCGTCAAAACGAAAAACGCTTAACCATTCTGGGGCAAGTTGATGAATCCTGCCTGAAATAAGTTTGATAATGCATGAATCAAAGCAATTTTGACATGAGAGCGATGGGCTCCTCCTTGAATAAATAGATCAAATGGAGGTTTCATAGGAGCATCAGCTGAAAATTCACTCGTACTACCATCTACGAAAGTTCCTCCAGCCATGACTAAGTTATTTTCATAACCTGGCATTGAAGCAGGTATTGGATCCAGAAAAGATCCGATGGGTGATTTTTCCTGAAAAGACCTACAAATAATTTGTAAAATTTCTGGATCGCCTATTCTTACCACTTGGATCAAATCAGTTCGCATAGAACCTGGGGTTGGCAAAACATGAAAGCCCAATTCGCTAAACGTAGTAGAAATGATCTCAGCACCAATTAGAGCCTCTGCAACCATTTGAGGTGCAAGAAAAAGTCCTTGTAAAATGGTTCTATTTAAGTCAAAAGTAATACCCCCCTCAGGTCCAATACCTGGGGCAGTCAAGCGGCAACATGCTTTATCAACTAAATCAGCTTTTCCCGCAATATATCCACCAGTAGGAACAATAGTCCCCCCTAAATTTTTTATTAAAGAACCTGCAATTAAATCTGCACCAACTGAGGTTGGTTCCTTAGTTTCAACAAATTCTCCATAGCAATTATCAACAAAACAAATACAGTTAGGTTGAAGCTTATGACATAAATAACAAATCTCTTTAATAACATCAATGCTCACAGATGGACGCCATGTATAACCACAACTACGTTGTATAAAAATTAATTTTCTAGGCGTATGTAAAGCTTTTTCTAAAGCTAAAAAATCTATATTTCCATCATTTTTTAAAGAGATCTCTTCATAGTTAATACCAAACTCAATCAAGGATCCTTGACCATTACCCCTCAATCCAATGACTTCTTCAAGAGATTCATAGGGTCTTCCAGTAACAGATAATAAATCATCTCCAGGTCTTAAGACACCAAACAATGATGATGTAATAGCATGAGTTCCACTAACGAACTGAAGCCTTACTGCTGCTTTTTCAGCTTGTAGAACATCTGCAAAAATTTTATCAATTATATCTCTTCCTAAATCCCCATGTCCATATCCTGTTAAAGAGGCAAAATGTTGTACATTAAGATGAGAATTAGAAAAAGCTTTTAATACTTTTTCTAATTTAAGTGTTATGCTATTAGTCTTTTCTTTGATAGATAAATCTAATTTTTTTTCTATATTATCAACAAAATTTTTTGCAGAGTTTTTAAACATATTAGTTTTTAATTAATTATAAACTGAGTTTAATAAAATTAATCTGAAAAAATAATTTCTAATTTTTCTTGATCTTTAAGTAATAATCCTCTTTGGCGAAGATTCTCCAAAAATGCATCAGCACCTTGCAAATTATTTGTATTTAACAATTTATTTGTTGCGTATAAATCTAACAATTCTCCATCAAGTTCCTCTGCTGTGTAATCTTTTAAACCAGCCATAACTGCTTCAAATCTTTCTCTTCGTTGTTTTTTACTTACTGGATAAGCTGACATGACTTGTTCTCTACACATTCTCCATGATCTTCCTTTACATAAATAATCAGCCAAAGCAGCGCTAAGGACAGGTGCCTCAGATTCCTCAATAAACCAATCAAAGGAGGAAGGCAGAGCAGCTAAACCAACAAAAATCTCAAAAAAATCACCAGCAGAAAGTGGATGATTGTCATTTCCTTCAACTGCCATAGCTGATTCTTGAAGTGACCTATGCAACTCAGGATGAACGCTTAATATTTGACTTTCTATATTTTCTAAGCCTCGAGAAAGAACTTGATTCACTCTTCCCAAAGCAAAAAATACTTCAGGACTTGGAGATACAAGTTTTCCATTTCGAAGATTTGAGATTTGAGAGCTATGAACCCTGCCTAAATCCAAGCATTCAGCCAAAGCAGGAAGAACTTTATGAGACCAGCCATTTCGCTCATGCCATACATGTACTAGATGAGCCATTGCCCTTCTTCCTATTGCCAATTGGTCACGAAAACTAGAGGTCACAAATCACACTCAAGATCGATAAATAGGCCTGGTTAGGATCCTTATCGTATATTATATACATCAAGTAAACGGATTACTAATGGTTTCAAGTTTAATCGAGGCTTCGGCTCCATTAAAAAAACCAGTTGCTGCTGATAAAGCGATGGCTGCATCGAAGAAGCTCCAAGGGCATGTACCAAGAAGAATTCATAACCAAAGGGCCAGGAGAAGATGGGGAACAGTCATATTCATGCTGACAATACACGCTCTAACAATATTTACTTTGCAAGCTCAATTTTGGAGCTGGTTAGCATTCTCTGGATTTGTTTTCTTATATTGGGTAACCGCTTGCTTGGGAGTAACTACAGGTTATCACCGCCTTCTTTCACATCGTTCTTTTCAAGTTCCAAAATGGCTTGAACGATTTTTTGCAACTTGTGGAGCATTAAGTTGCCAACATGGTCCAATTGATTGGGTTGGTCTTCATAGGCATCATCATACTTTTTCCGATACTGAAGCTGATCATCATGACAGTAACAAAGGATTTTGGTGGAGTCATATGGGATGGATGTTTGAAGATGTACCTGCCATGAAAGCCGTTCCAAGACTTTCTGGAGATTTAATCAAAGATCCTTACTATCGCTTCTTAAATAAAAATTTTTTACTTTTGCAAATACCTCTAGGCGCGACGCTTTATTTAATTGGCCAATCAGCTGGTGTTGGAGGATGGGCAATGGTCCTATGGGGAATTCCTCTAAGACTGGTTTTTGTTTATCACATAACTTGGCTAGTTAATTCTGCAACTCATTGTTGGGGTTCTATTGCATATGAAAGTGGGGATAATTCCAAAAATAATAAATGGGTGGCAGCGCTTACATTTGGAGAAGGATGGCACAACAATCATCATGCTTTTCCTAACTCAGCCAAGCATGGCCTTCAAAAAAATCAAATAGATATAACTTGGCAGCATATACGTTTTTTGAAAGCAATTGGGTTAGCCAAAAAAATTAGACTCCCTATCGCGTCGTAATATTATGAACAATAACTAAATAGTATTAATTCATCTTCGATCCATGGCTAAGAGAGTTCAAGTTGTTCTAAATGAAGACATAAAAAGTCTTGGTAATGATGGTGACCTTGTTGAGGTTGCTCCTGGTTTTGCAAGAAACTTTTTATTACCCAATAAAAAAGCATTACCAGTTACTCCAACTGTTTTAAAGCAAGTTGAGCATAGAAGAGCAAAACAAGCAGAAAAAGAAGCTGCTAAAAAACAAGAAGCTATTGACTTCCAAACAGCTCTGACAACAATTGGAAGATTTACTGTCAAAAAACAGGTAGGAGAAGATGGAGTCTTATTTGGAACAGTGACAAACGGAGATGTAGCAGAAGTTGTAAAGGAAGCTACCAAAAAAGATATCGATCGTAGAGACATATCTCTTCCTGAGATCCATGGTGTTGGAAAATATAAAGTGCAAATTAAGCTTCATAAAGAAGTAAATGCTGAAATAAATCTTGAAATTACAAGTTACTAATAGTTGCATCTTTGTCTGAACAAGCCAAAGTAGGTGTCCTTGACCAACAAGCGATAAATGATAAGCACCCCCTCTTCAAATAATGGGGATTTTTCAAAACAAGGTAGAGACTTTGGAGCTTTTAATAATTCCAAAATTGATAAGCCTCGTTTTGAAGCTCAACCTGACCAAATACCTCCACAAAATCTGGAGGCAGAAGAATCTGTTCTTGGTGGAATTTTATTGGATCCTGATGCGATAGGACGAATAGCTGATTTACTTCAAGTTGAAGCTTTTTACATATCTGCTCATAGAGAAATATATAGAACAGCATTAATGCTTCATAGCCAAGGCAAGCCGACAGATTTAACTGCAATGAGCGCTTGGCTAGCCGATACAAATTCTTTAGAAAAAGTAGGAGGCAATAACCGATTAGTTGAACTGGTTGAGAGGGTTACATCTACAGCTTCAATCGAACAAGTTGCTAAATTAATTAGCGATAAATTTCTGCGAAGACAATTAATTAAATCTGGAAATGATGTCATCAAATTAGGCTTTGATCAAAGCCTCCCAATGGAAGAGGCTATAGATCAAGCTGAGCAAAAAATCTTTGCTATTAGCCAAGACAAACCATCCAAAGGTTTGACACCTACTGCAGAGATTCTGACAAGTACTTTCAATGAAATAGAAAGTAGATCGCTTGGGACATCAGTGGCAGGGATACCAGTTAATTTTTACGATCTGGATGCAATGACACAAGGACTTCAAAGGAGTGATCTAATAATTGTGGCTGGAAGACCAGCAATGGGAAAAACTTCCATTGTTCTTAATTTGGCTAAAAACGTAGCGCAACTGCATGACCTACCTGTTTGCGTATTTAGTCTTGAGATGAGTAAAGAGCAACTAACTTACAGACTGCTATCAAGCGAGGTAGGTATTGAAAGCAGTCGATTAAGAACGGGACGTTTGCAACAAGATGAATGGCCATTACTTGGTCAAGGTATTAATACACTTGGTCAATTACCAATCTTCATTGACGACAAACCAAATTCAAGTGTTCTTGAGATGAGGTCCTTATGTCGTCGACTAATTGCTGAACAAGGTAAAGAGCTGGGACTAATTGTGATTGATTATCTACAACTAATGGAAGGTACTTCGCCCGATAATCGAGTTCAAGAAATTTCAAGGATTACTCGAGGTCTCAAGGGTATGGCGAGAGAACTAAAAGTCCCTGTAATCGCTTTATCTCAATTAAGTAGAGGAGTTGAATCAAGAACCAATAAAAGACCAATGCTTAGCGATCTGCGTGAATCTGGCTCAATAGAACAGGATGCAGACTTAGTTCTAATGATTTATAGGGATGAGTATTACAATCCAGAAACTACTGATAGAGGAATTACAGAAGTTATCGTGACAAAACACCGAAATGGTCCTGTTGGAACAGTTAAATTACTGTTTGAACCCCAATTCACTAGATTTAGAAATCTTGCTGCTTAATAATTCGAAAATTCAATTCCTAAATGATTAATTGATGATTACTAAACAATCTTCAAATGAAAGTTTTGACGTAATTGTTGTAGGAGGAGGTCATGCAGGCTGCGAAGCTGCTCTGACTTCAGCAAGATTAGGATTAAATACAGCTTTATTTACACTCAATTTAGATCGAATCGCATGGCAACCATGTAACCCCGCAGTAGGAGGACCAGCTAAAAGTCAATTAGTTCATGAAGTTGATGCCCTTGGAGGGATCATTGGGAAATTAGCCGATTTAACTGCTCTTCAAAAAAGGGTCTTAAACGCAAGCAGAGGGCCAGCAGTTCGAGCATTGAGAGCACAAACAGATAAAAGGTTATATGCACATGAAATGCTAAAAATCCTACAAAACACGCCAAATTTAAAGATTAGAGAGGCAATGGTTACTGGGCTAGAAATTGAACATTATCCCAATAAGATTAAAAGGAACACAGCAGAAATTCAAAAGAGTATTGGATTTATAAAGGGAATTAAAACCTATTTTGGAAGCGTTTTTCATGCAAAAGCAGTTGTACTTACAACAGGAACCTTTTTAGGAGGCAGAATTTGGATTGGCAATCAATCCATGAGTGCAGGTCGAGCAGGAGAGCAGGCCTCTGAGGGCTTAACTGAAGAATTACAAAAGCTAGGCTTCACTACTGATCGTTTAAAAACAGGCACCCCTGCCCGCGTAGATAGACGAACTATTGATCTTGACTCCTTAGATGAGCAATTGAGCGATGCTGCAGATAAATTCTTTTCTTTTGATCCTCTTTCTTGGAGAAGTGGGGAACAAATGAGTTGTCATATCACGCGAACAACAAACGAAACTCACCAACTTATTAAAAATAATCTTCATTTAACTCCTATTTATGGAGGTTTTATTGATAGTAAAGGTCCACGATATTGCCCATCAATTGAAGATAAAATTGTACGTTTTGCTGACAAAGATTCACACCAGATTTTCTTAGAACCCGAAGGTAGAGATACTCCAGAAATGTATGTACAAGGTTTCTCAACTGGACTACCCGAAAACTTACAATTAGAACTTCTAAGGACTCTGCCAGGCTTGCAAAAATGCGTAATGCTTCGACCTGCTTATGCAGTTGAATATGACTACCTACCAGCCACACAATTAGAAGCAACACTAGAAACAAAAAGAATAAGTGGTTTATTTAGTGCAGGGCAACTAAATGGAACAACAGGATATGAAGAAGCTGCTGCACAAGGTTTAGTAGCAGGTTTAAATGCTGCAAGATTAGTAAACAATACAGAAGGAATTATTTTCGAAAGAGAGAATAGTTATATAGGGACTATGATTGATGATTTAGTTACAAAAGATTTAAAAGAACCATATAGAGTATTAACTAGTAGAAGTGAATATCGTTTGATTTTAAGGGGTGATAATGCAGATAGGCGTTTAACTCCACTTGGTTACAAATTAGGATTGATTGATGAAAGAAGGTGGAAAATTTTTAATGATAAGCAAAAACTAATCGATCAAGAGAAAACAAGATTAGAAAAAGAGCGCATTAAAGAAAATGATAAATGTGCAAAAGAAATATACTCCTCGACTGGAACAGCTATTAAAGGTTCAATAACATTAGCAAATTTCCTCAGAAGAACAAATATTCACTATAAAGACTTAATTAAGTATAATTTAGCAACTAATAATATTCCTTTAGATGTTGAAGAAGGAGTTGAAATAGATATTAAATATACTGGTTATTTAGAAAGACAAAAAGCCCAAATAAATCAATTAAAGCAGCAAAGTAAAAAATTATTACCAAAAAATTTAAATTACAATAATATAGAAACACTATCTAAAGAAGCGAGAGAAAAATTAACAATTTCTCAACCCAAAAGTCTTGGACATGCTGCTCAACTTCCTGGTGTAAGCAAAGCAGATCTCACTGCACTTCTTGTATGGTTAAAAATAGAGCAAATGAAAAAAGCTGAAAGAAAAGATCCACTACAAATAACAAGCTGATAAAAGTGAATTCACATCAATCTCAATTACCTTCCCCTGAAGTGATTTGGAAAGCCTCGAAAGAAAGTGTTCTGTCAGGGAAAGGGAATCATAAACTCTCTGGAGCATGGCAATTAATGCTATTGGGTGATGGCAGCCCAACCAGGCATCTCAAACTTTTAACAGGGCATGAAGTTGCCATAAAAGTCATATCTATGGCAAAGGAAAATAATGATCAAAATGGAGTTCCAGAAGAAGTCAATGAACTAGAGCCACCTTTGATACGAAGACAAGTTTGGCTTACATGTGGAGACTTAACCCTGGCATGGGCTGAAAGCTGGTGGAATTTTCAAGAAGCAGAAAAGCATCTACAAAATAAGGATCAACCAATCTGGAAAAGCTTGACCCAAGGACGCTCAGAGCTTTTTAGAGAAGTTGACGGATTGGGATTAGTTAATGCCAATTGGCTGAAAGCAGAATTTCATGAAGATGGTCCTTTTTGGAGTAGGCATTATCGATTTTTTCGTCAACAAAAAGAATTAACTGTAATTAGAGAAGTTTTCAGCCCAAAGCTAGAAAAATGGTTAGGCCCAATCCCACGAAAGGCTTTTTAAAAATTACTAGTATTTTCTTCGACTAGATCTTGGAATATTTCTTCTTTGAGGAGTTCTTTCATCTCGAAAAGAATCATTTAAATCGAGTGCGTTTTGCTTACCTGAATTATCTTTTCTTTCCCACTTATTTAATTTGAAAGATTGATCATCTGGCCATTCATCCATTTCATCTGAATTATTTCTCCTTGATTCAATCTGAGGTGGTAAAGCTTTAGGAACTCTTAAAGAAATTGCACTTAAGGGTCTTTTTGTATTGTTTGTATTTTCTTGAAGCGGTTCATCATTGAAGTCTTCATTATCCAACCAATCATCATCATCCTCAAAAAACCAATCAATCTTGTCTTCCATCCAACGACCAACTTTGTCGAAATTTGCTGAAATCTCTTTATTTTGCAATCCTCCCCTTCTTTGACCAGGCCGATTACCTGCAACTCCATCTACCACCTGTTTTCCAGTTTGTATCCATTTTTCCATTCTGCGATCAAGTGGTGCTCGAGATCGCTGACGAATTTGATTACGATTTTTATATGAGCTCATCTTTTAAATTTAACCCTTTCAAACCAACTAGCGAAACACCTTAATAATGAAATTATTCAAACTTCAAATAAACGCCATTTAAAGAAAAAATTATTTAAGTACTCTAGGAAAAAGCTGAAATTCAAGGACGCATTCTTGATCCCATCGACCACCAAAATAATTATTACAACAACTGCGACAGGCAGCGCCTTTAACAATACGTCTGTAACTAAAGCTTTTTTTGCATGAGGGGCAAGTTGCCACCCATTTAGGATCTTTTTTTGATACTGGAAACGAATGACGAACAGTTACTTGAAAATCAGTTTGAGCAGAATTGATCTCTGCCATACGTTTATGAAAATTAGGACCATGTGCCTCTTCAACTTTGAGAACAAGATCAATCCAGGCATGAATCATTTCATGGCACAACGTACTTATCAATGCCTTTTGAGGAAGATTCTCTAATACTGGTCTAGACAGAATTATTTCACTAGCTTTAACCCCAAAGAAATTCGTTTTACTCCTATAGATCCCAGCCGTAGTGCGCATGCGACCATCACTCCAACGAACAGAAACTTTGGGAACTCCTTTCTCAAACAAAGAGTTCTGAAAATATTGTCTGTTTAATTTCAGAAATAATGGTAAGACAGGTATTAAGGACATTGATGCAGAGCACTCATTAGCATTATTATTTCGATAACATTCTGTCTGACTATCAATAACAAACAAGCTAATCTCATAGCTAATAAGTCAGAATCTTAAATTAAACGGAATTAAAAAATGGATAGTGCTCTTATCAAAGCAATTGGATTAAAAGCTCTCTTGGTTGGAGTTGGCGCACTTCTCCTTTTTTGGACTTTTAACGCAATTAAGCTCGTCATAAGTGCAAGAGGAATTAATCCACTTGTGAAAAAGTTTTTTGATCAAATTGCAGCTGGGCGAATTGATGGAGCTTATAGACTTACGACAAAAGCTTATAAATCACATGTCAATAGACAAGACTTCATTAAATTTTTGGGTAGCTTGCAATTAAATCGATATAGAAATTTGAAGTCAGGGCGCCCAAGGATAGAAGACAATCAAATAATACTGACACTAAGTTTGAAATCAGAAGATAAGAAAAATGAAATGCCACTGGACTTCACTTTTATTAAAATCAACGAAAACTGGCAAATAGATCGTATTGTCAAAGCCAGTAAATAATGAAGCCAAATGTGACAAGTGAATTCAAAAAACTTGAATCAACATAATGAACGTGCAAAAGAGCTTAGAGCTTTACTTAATAAAGCAAATTACTCCTACTATGTATTAGATTCACCAGAGATAGACGATTCTGTTTATGATCAACTATATCGAGAATTAATTGAAATTGAAAATAGCTACCCATCTTTAATTACTAATGATAGCCCTTCCCAAAGAGTAGGAGGTATTCCTTCTAAAGGATTCAAAAATGTTGCGCATAATATTCCTCTTTTAAGTCTAGATAATGCTTTTAATGTAAATGAATTAGAAGCATGGTACAAAAGGATCAAAAAATTAATTAGTTCAGAGAATAAAAATATCAAAGAAGTTGATAATCCAGAACTAATATGTGAATTAAAAATTGATGGAAATGCTATTTCAATAAGATATGAAAATGGAGTTTTAACTAAAGCAGCAACTCGTGGAGATGGAAAAACCGGAGAAGATATCACAACTAATATCAGAACAATTTCTACAATCCCTTTACGTTTACTATTAAAAAACCCACCCTCTTGGATTGAAATTAGAGGCGAAGCTTTCATGCCCAATAAGATATTTAATAAACTCAATATTGATAGAAAAAATACTGATCAATCACTCTTTGCAAATCCTAGAAATTCTTGTGCAGGAACATTAAGACAATTAGATCCCAAAATAGTTGCATCTAGAAAACTTGATTTCTTCGCATACAGTCTTTATTTGCCAGAAAATTGGGAGCCAACTGATAGGAGTTTTAAAAAACCAGATTCTCAATCTGAATCACTTGAATTTTTAAAAAATATTGGTTTTAAAATTAATACTACATATGAAATAAAAAAAACCTTAAATGAAGCAAATGGCTATTATAAGTATTGGGAAATTGAAAAAGATTTTTTAGCATATGCAACTGATGGCATAGTAGTAAAAATAGATAAATTTGAAATACAAAATCTCTTAGGTGCAACAAATAAAGCTCCAAGATGGGCCATCGCCGTCAAATATCCAGCAGAAGAAAAAGCGACTAAGTTAAGAAAATTAATTTTCCAAGTAGGTCGCTCTGGTGCTGTTACACCTGTAGCAGAGTTTGAATCGATAGAGCTTGCAGGAACATCTGTGAATCGTGCAACTCTTCATAATGCAAAAAGACTTGCCTCTTTAGATCTTCATTATGAAGACACGATAATTGTTCGAAAAGCTGGTGAGATTATTCCTGAAGTTATTCGAGTAATTAAAGAATTTAGACAAGTTGATGCAAAATTAGTTCAACTTCCTCAAAACTGTCCAGAATGTAATTCGAAGTTAGTTCTAGAACCGAGCGAAGCGATTACAAAATGTATTAATCCTAAATGCCCAGCAAAATTAAAAGGCCTTTTACGACATTGGGTCAGCAAAGGGTCAATGAACATAGATGGATTAGGTGAAAAAATTATTAATCAATTAGTAAATGAAGAATACGTAAAGTCCATCGCAGATTTATATAAACTTGAGATTGATTCCCTTTTAGAACTTGAAAGATTTGGTGAAAAATCTGCTAATAATCTACTAACAGAAATTAACGAGTCTAAAAACAAAAGTTGGCACAAACAGCTCTACGGTTTAGGGATACCACACATAGGGGAAGCGAATGCTAAATCTCTTTCGAAAAACTTTCATAGTATCGAAGAACTTAATACTATTGCAAAGGAGTCACCCGAGAATATATGCAATATTTATGGATTTGGAAATGAAATGAAAGATGCAATAATTAAATGGTTTGATGATTCTAATAATCAAACCTTAATTAAAGAATTAAAAGCAATTGGATTTTCTCTAAAAGAGAGTTTAAATTCAAAATACAATTCAAATCAATCAAATGTTTTTGATAGTAAGGTTTTTGTCTTAACAGGAATACTTAATTCGCTTACAAGAGATGAAGCAAAAGAATTAATAGAAAGTGCTGGAGGAAAAGTCAGCTCTTCAATTAGTAAAAAAACTGATTTTTTACTATCAGGAGAAAAAGCGGGTAGTAAGTTAAAAAAAGCAAAAGAGCTCGGAGTAAAAATAATTAACGAAAATGAATTCAGGCTGTTATTGTAAACATAATTGGATTTTAAAAATGGATAAGAATGAAATTTTTTCTTTAATTAAAACAGAATGTGGACGCGCAAAGTATGAGATGTTAGCTTCTAAAAAAGGTATATTTAATCGCATAAGACTTTATTGGTTCATCGTATTTGCAGCGATTGAAGATTGGAATTTAAAAACTGATGATTAATCTAAAGATTTAGAATCCTGATTTATTTTTCTTATTGAACGTAAAACCAAAATAATAATTGATATAGTTGATAAAATACTAATTAAACTCCAAATAAATGAACTAATATCAGATCTTCCTGAGAGTACTTCTCCAAAATTTGAAACTTTGAGTGCTAAAGACCCTAAGCTACAATATAAAATTGTGCCAGGTAATATACCAATCATTCCAAGAGTAAAATCACGAACTTTTACCTCACTCAAGCCATATGTAAAATTAAGTAAGCCAAATGGAAAAAGAGGAGAAAGTCTTGTGAGAAGAATGACTTTTAGACCCTCGCGTTGAACAGCTCTCTCCATTATTTGAACTTTTGGAAAATTTGAGACCTTTTTTTGAGCCCATTCTTTTAACATATTTCTCCCTAAATAAAAAGTTAGATGAGCTCCAATAAAAGCAGCTACAAATACAACCGAACTTCCAAGCCAGGTGCCATAAAGAAAGCCAGACAACATCGAAAGCCATGAGCCTGGCAACAAAAAAGACACCCAAAAAACATAAACCAAAGCAAAAACCAAAATCCCAAAAGGGCTGCTTAAAAAAGGAATAAAATTATTAACAAGAGTTTCTAAGTTGTAAGACATAATTAGGTAGTTCAATCCAATCCCATTAGACGCTCTTTGACTAAGCGGACTTGCGCTTCTGACTCCGTTAAGTTTGCTCTGCATTCTTCAACAACCTCTTTGGGAGCTTTATCAACAAAATTCTTATTTGCTAGACGTCTAGAGAGACTTTCTATTTCTTTTTGTGCTTTATTTAAATCTTTTTCAAGCCTTGATCGTAAAGAAGCTATATCTATCAATCCTTCAATAGGAAGAACCACCTCTAGTTCTCCACTTACGCCTGCTAAAGCTTTCATAGAAGGTAATGATTTTGCTTGCTCTGGAGATAATATTTGGACTTCCTTAGCCTTCGTTAAAACAGCAATATCATTGATTGATGTTTTTAGAGTGTTTTGCAAGACTTCCTTACCAGAGACCAACATGACAGGAACTTTTTGAGAGGGTTTCAAACCAGCAACTGCTCGTAGATTGCGAATCAATCTGATAGATGCAAATAAATCAGAGAAAGAACTCTCTAAATCAATATTCAAGTCTTGTTCATTTGATTTTGGCCAAGGCTGCAAAGCAAGAAATTGATCTTCATTTAAGCCTGTTAATCCATGCCAAAGCTCCTCTGTCAAATGAGGCATTAGAGGATGAAGCATAATCAAAAGATCACTTAAAACTTTGTATAAGATGCTTTTCGCAACTTTTTGATCTAATAATTCATCAGAAGAAAGATTTGCTGCACTATTCAATCGACGCTTAATTAGTTCTAAATACCAATCACAAAAATCATTCCAAGCAAATTCATACAATCCCTTAGCAGCCTCTCCCAAAGCATAGTTTTCATATCTATTAGCAGTTTCACGATTGACCCGAGAAAGTCTGGACAAAATCCACTTATCTGATAATTGCAACTTCGATAAATCATATTTCTCCAAATTTTCATAATCTTGATCCTCAAGATTGATAAGAGCAAATCTTGTTGCATTCCAAAGCTTGTTAGCAAAATTTCTAGAGGCCTCAACCGTTGCTGATGTTTGATTTTTACGATTAAAATCAATACGTATATCTTGCCCCGCGCCGGCAACTTCCCGAACAAGAGCAAACCTCAAAGCATCAGTTCCATAACGTTCTATTAGTAATAGAGGATCGATACCATTTCCTGCACTTTTACTCATCTTTCGATTTTGCTCATCTCTGACAAGTCCATGAATATAGACGTCAGAAAATGGCATCTTCTCTGTAAAGACTCCAGCCATCATTGTCATTCTTGCTACCCAAAAGAAAATAATGTCAAAGCCAGTAACTAGAGTATTTGTTGGATACCAACGTTGAAAATCAGGATGAGCTTCATCAGGCCAACCTAATGTAGAAAAAGGCCATAATCCACTAGAAAACCACGTATCTAGAACATCTTCATCTTGCTCAATTTTGACTGAATCTCCATATTGTTCTCGCGCTAATTTCTGAGCTTCATCTTCTGTTCGAGCGACAATATATGGTGTTTCATTAACCACTTTATTATCTGTTTGACTAATCACAAACCAAGCCGGAATACGATGTCCCCACCATAATTGTCTACTTATACACCAATCTCTGATATCAGTTAACCAATCTCGATAAACTTTTGACCATCTATTAGGAATAAATTTAGGTTGTCCTTTCTCAAAAAATTCAGAACAACTATTTGCTAATGGATCCATTTTGACAAACCACTGAGTTGAAAGCAATGGCTCCACTGGTACTTTCCCTCTGTCAGAGAAAGGCACACTATGTTTATAAGCTTCTATTTTGGTTAAAAGACCAATCTCCTTTAAAGAATCAACAACAGCTTCACGAGCTTCAAAACGATCCAAACCTTCAAATTGACCTGAATTGTGATTCATTGTTCCTTTTTTAGTCATGACTGTTATTTGAGGTAGGTCATGTCTCTGACCTATCTCAAAATCATTAGGATCATGAGCTGGAGTGACTTTGACACATCCAGTTCCAAAATCTTTATCTACATGAGAGTCTCCAATAATTGGAATGATTCTGCCAACTAGAGGCAAAGTAAGTTTCTCACCTATGAGATCTTTATATCTTTCATCTGATGGGTTCACAGCAACTGCGACATCACCAAGCATCGTCTCCGGACGTGTAGTCGCTACTTCTAAGTGACTTATTTGTTTTGCAGCTGATACGGATGAGGTGACTAAGGGATATCGGAAATGCCATAAATGTCCATCTACTTCTCTCATTTCAACTTCTAAATCACTCACAGCCGAACCAGAAGCAGGGCACCAATTCACTAAATATTCTCCTCGATATATCAATCCCTTCTCATGCAAACGAACAAATGCTTCGGAAACAGCTTTACTTAGGCCCTTATCCAATGTAAATCTCTCTCTACTCCAGTCTACGGAATATCCCAAACGCTTTAATTGAGCAACAATTCTTCCACCACTTTTTTCTTTCCACTCCCAAGCTTTTTCTAAGAAGGCAGCTCTACCAAGATCACGACGATTTTTGCCTTCTTCCTTAAGTTGTCTCTCGAGAATAGTTTGAACAGCAATTGAAGCATGGTCTGTTCCTGGAAGACAAAGAACATTACTTCCTTTTAATCGCTTATACCTGACAACAGTATCGATTAAGGCAGTATTAAAAGCGTGCCCCATATGCAGACTACCTGTGACATTTGGAGGAGGAATAACTACGGAAAATGGGTCTCCAGGAGCTGATGGATCAGGTTTAAAAGCTCCTTTTTCTTCCCAAGCTCTCTGCCAGCGATTTTCAGTACCAACTGGATCATATGTTTTAGGAAGCCCTGAGGCTTCAGATAATTTTGTAGTTTTTGCCCGCTCTATCACAGAAAAAAAATGTGTTTAATTTAATTTACTCATTCCCAACAAAAGTTTTACATCATTCTTGCTTTTCCTAAATTCAAATGTCACTTTTCACGTTCCACGGAATCGAAACTATTGAGTCGTGCCTTTCCCATTCAGCCGAAGATAACGAAACCTTGTCAGTTAAGCCGATCATTTCTAAGGCTTCAAATACGTCGATATCATTAATCCTCTTATCTAAAGCTATGGGCATAATCAAAACTTGCGATTCTGCAGGATCAGCCATCACATGTAATGACAAATCTTCTAAAGCTCTTTCAAAAAATATTTTTCTCATTCGACTTGTTAAAGGAGAACCCATCGCTTCCGCAAACATTTCTAGGCTTTCTTTTTCTCCAGAAAGCCCACAATTTAAACTTAACCAAATTAAAAATTTAACCCAGCTATCTAAGCTCCACAAAGGCTGAAAGCTATCTCGCTTACTATAAATTAATTCCAGCAATGCGAACTCAAAGGCTTTTGCTTGAATAGAGATGCGAGATATTTGTTCCATAGAAGACATTTTCTCCAACTACAGCCAAACTAGTGTTTATTGTTCATTATCTGTTTATTTGTCATGGATCTGAACGACCCTGAACTTGAATTCTCCGATCTTGTTTACGCATATCAAAGCTGGGTAATCGCTGTAATCAATGATGAAAAATTAAATAGTAAAGAAAAGTTACTTACAGAGGAAATATCAGATGATGCTTTAAATGCTATGAGATTCTTACCAGGTGAAGTAACTAGCGCAATTGAGACAAGTTTAGCTCGCGTCTATGAAGTTGATTCCGAGGAGCTCTCTTCGATCTTGTTTCCAGAAGAATAAATTCAATTATTATTTTAAAATTATTGAACTTTTGACAGTTTTCTAAAGCCTGAACCACATGGAGAAGGTTCAGCCCCTTTTGGTGTGCTAATCAGAAATCCACCTCCACTTAGATCACCAAAATAATTCAGCTTGAGACCTTGAAAAAATAGAATTTGATCTTTGCGCGCATACAAAGTAATCCCATCAGCCCTGGCGAGAGGAACACCATCGTTTTTTCCAGGTCTAATTCTGATATATTTCCAGCCCTCTCCACACTTATCATCTAATAAATCAATATGCATAACTCCAGGAGTTCCAGTAAAAGCAGCTTGCCTATTTAACTCTGCAACTGCTGTTGCTGAAATTTTTAATCCAGGACCATTTTGCATAAATAAAGAATAATTTTGATGGGCGATCCAGGGTTCGAACCAGGGACATCCTGCTTGTAAGGCAGGCGCTCTACCGCTGAGCTAATCGCCCATACAATTTTTAGTCCTTTGACTAATTCATTTACTTTATACCTCTGGCTGCTCTGTTGTTGAGAATTAATCATAATTAGATCAACGATTCAAAAAAAATCGTTTCTGAGCTTAGTAACAGCTCTCTCAAGAAAACTAGAAATGACAAACACAAGCCAAGTAAATACAGAAAATAAAATGAATAAACTCCTTGAAGTAGTTTCAGCTCTCAGGGATCCAATCAATGGCTGTCCTTGGGACCTAAAGCAAACTCATCTTTCGTTAGTCCCACATGTTCTAGAGGAAGCCTATGAAGTTGCTCACGCAATACGAGAAGAAAATCCTGATGAATTAAAAGAAGAACTTGGAGATCTCCTACTACAAATAATTTTGCATGCTCAAATAGCAAAAGAACAAAACTTATTTGATATCACAGACGTCTTTGACATAATCACTGATAAAATCATTCGAAGGCATCCACATGTATTTAAAAATAAAGTAAAAGTTAGTATCGAAGAAGTAGAAGAATCTTGGGAACAAATCAAGAATAATGAAAAACAATTAACTAATTCAAAAACCCCGATTAGTGACCGATTAAAACTAAAGATAAAACCACAGCCTTCTACTAAAGCAGCACTAATTATCTCCAAAAGAGCTTCAAAGAACGGATTCGAATGGGAAAAGATTGATCAAATATGGGATAAATTATATGAAGAATTAGAAGAATTAAAAGATGCATTAAAAAAAGAAAATACTTCGGAGGCTGAAGCGGAAATAGGAGACGTATTATTTACATTGATAAATATTGCAAGATGGAATAAAATATCGATAGATGAAGGACTAGCAAAAACTAATAAAAGATTCCTAGAACGATTAGCATATATAGAAGAAAATATAGATGGCGAATTACATTCGCAATCAAAAAAGAAATTAGAAAAATACTGGGAATTAGCGAAGATCAATCTCAAGCATTAATATTATAATTATGAATTACAAAATAAAAACAAGAACAGAGTGGCTTGACGAGTATCATCAAGGTGTTAGATATGGACTACAGGGAAAATTAATAGTAGAAGAATCTAGTCCTTTCCAAAAAATTACCATATATGAAAGCATAAGATACGGGAAAGCACTATTGCTTGATGATTGTTGGATGACAGCAGAAAAATCTGAGAAGTATTATCACGAATGTCTTATTCATCCTGCCTTGTGTAGTCCGATACAAATAGATAGTATTTTAATTATCGGAGGAGGTGACGGGGGTAGTGCAAGAGAATGTTTAAAATATAAAGAAGTAAAGTCTATCGATTTAGTTGAAATCGATATCAGAGTTATTGAATTAAGTCAAAAGTATTTACCTAACATTGGAGGAAATGCATGGTCTGATTCAAGATTGAATTTACAAATCAAGAATGGGATTGATTGGGTAAAACATACAAAAGAGAATTCATATGATGTGATTATTATTGATGGCTCAGATCCAATTGGACCGTCCAAAGAATTATTCAGCAATTCTTTTCTCAAAGATTGCAAACGTATCCTTAAACCAGGAGGGGTTTTGGCAACACAAAGTGAATCGCCAGAATCTTTTCAGCAAATTCATATAAATATTGTCAAAGTTCTTCGTGAAATTTTTGACTACGCAGATCCAATGTATGGATCTGTATCAATATACCCAAGCGGGTTATGGAGCTGGACATTTGCATCTATGGAGAGGCCAAAATATATGCATCCCCAAAAAAGTCGAGTAGAAGAGATCTCCGAAAATTGTCAAATTTGGAGTGAGCGATGGCAACAGGGTGCATTCAACGCTATTCCTGCATTCATCGAAAGAGAGCTAGCAAAAATATGACCAAACCCAACCGCAAAGATCTATCAGTATTCAATAACGATGGTGCAATATTTATGGGTGCACAAAGAGGCATCGATCAATGCAGAGTTTCGCTTTTAGGAATTCCTTATGATGGAACTTGTTGCTTTAGACCTGGTGCAAGATTTGGTCCTTCATCTATTAGGGAAGATAGTTATGGAATTGAAACATATTGTCCGCAATTAAATTTGGATTTAGAGGATATAAACTTTGCTGATTTAGGTTCCTTAGATGTTTCCCTTGGAAATGCAAAGTTAACACTTGATTGTATTAGAGATGCTACAGATATCTTAATTAAACATAATTTAAAGCCTCTTATTATTGGTGGAGAACATTCGATAACAATTGGGGTTATTCAATCAATAATTACTAATTATCCTGAATTAATTATGCTTCAATTAGATGCTCATGCAGACCTTAGAGATGAATGGTTAGGTAGTAAATTTAGTCATGCATGTACTATGAAAAGATGTTTAGAAATACTACCAAGCAAAAAGATTTTTCAAATAGGAATAAGAAGTGGCACAAAATCAGAATTTCTTGAAATGAATAATACTAAAAGATTAATTCAACATACTTTAGGAGAGAATGCAAAATCTTTAGAAGAAACTCTAAAAAGTTTTCAAGGGACACCAATCTATTTAACTTTTGATTTAGATTGGTTTGATCCATCCATAATGCCTGGAACAGGAACTCCTGAGCCAGGAGGCTATTTCTGGCGAGATTTTGCCGCAATAATAGATGTGATTAAGTCTCATAACTTAATTGGTGCTGATGTAGTCGAATTATCTCCCAAATTAGATAACAATGGTATTAGTAGCATCCTTGCTGCAAAAGTTATACGTTCATTAATTATGTTGTTAGACAAATGACCCTAGAAAATTTGAATTGAAATTCTCACTCAACTAATATCTTTCCAAAATCGAGTTGTTGATGAACAAATTTTTCAGAAATCTTTTGGAAGCTAGGTTCTTTTTTTATCCAATGACCACAAGAAACAAATGAAGATATCTCAGAATGTATTTTTATCTTTCTAAGTTTGCACCATGAGAATGAATCAAAATGACTTGAAACGCACTGATTGCAGCTCCTACAAGATCTTTTTGCAGTCATCAAGTCTTAACCCAAGACTCATAGAGTAGTAAAACTTTCCGGATCGAGCCACAAAGCATTAAATTTAGTTTTAGAAATTCTGATAGGTTCACGTTATTAATTGTGAATTTCTTTTAGCGTTCAACAAAAAATGAAATTACTGCAAACCCCTCTTTATCAAGAATGCAAAAATTTAGGCGGTAAAATGGTCCCTTTTGCAAATTGGGAAATGCCTGTTAGTTTTTCGGGGTTAATCGACGAACACAATGCAGTCAGAAAAAATGTTGGAATGTTCGACATATCTCACATGGGTGTTGTCCAATTAAAAGGTAAAAATATCAAGAGCGCATTACAAAATTTAGTTCCCTCAGACGTTTTTCGAATAGGACCTGGTGAAGCGTGTTATACAGTCTTTTTAAAAGAAAATGGAGGAATTCAAGACGATCTAATCATTTATGATCAAGGTATTTTAGAAACAAAAGAAGAAAGTATAGTTCTAGTAATTAATGCCGCGAGAAAAGAATCTGACATCGAATGGTTGAGTTCAAATCTTTCTAACAAGGAAATCACAATATCCGAATTCATGCCAGAGGGCGCATTAATTGCCATCCAAGGTCCAGAATCAATCCATACATTTGAGAAAATTCTACAAGAGCCTTTATCGGATTTGCCACGTTTTGGTCACAGAACTATTACTTCTAATCCCAATATAATCAACTCACAAGAATCAATTTTTATTGCACGAACTGGTTATACAGGAGAGGAAGGTTTCGAGTTTTTGTCTTCGGCAGAAACAGCAAAGTCCATCTGGAAAAGCCTTGTAGCATCAGGAGTTACTCCTTGCGGGCTAGGAGCAAGAGATACACTGCGATTAGAAGCTTCTATGCATTTATATGGCAACGATATCAACTTAGATACAACTCCATTTGAAGCTGGTTTGGGTTGGTTAGTTCATTTAGAAATGCCTAATGATTTTATAGGTAGGAAAGCTCTAGAAAAACAGGCCGAAGATGGAACGCGAAAAAAACTTGTTGGTATTAAGGTGCAGGGTAAAGGAATCGCAAGAAAAGGATATCCAGTTTTATACAACAGCGAAGCTGTTGGGCAAGTAACTAGCGGAACTTGGTCTCCAACATTGAAAGAACCTATAGCTCTTGCTTATGTCCCTAGCGAAATTGCAAAAGTAAATACTCAATTAGAAGTAGAAATTAGAGGGAAAAAACATCCTGCAATCATCGTCAAAAGACCTTTCTACAGAAAAGATTTTTGAGCAAGTAAAAACTGTCTTGTGCATAAAAGCCGGTTTTTATGGGAAACTCATTATTCATGATGATTGAGAATTTCATGCGCAATAAGACTTGTGGAGAACTACGAGCTTCCGCAATTGGCGCAAATATTCAACTATGTGGTTGGGTTGATCGCAGGAGGGATCATGGCGGAGTAATTTTTATTGATCTAAGAGACCGCTCTGGAACAATTCAAATAACAGTTGATCCAGATCAAGGTCAGAATCTTTTTAGCATCGCTGAAAGTCTAAGAAATGAGACTGTTCTTCAAATCAATGGATTAGTAAGAGCAAGACCTGAAGAAGCTATTAATACAAAAATCCCAACTGGTGAAGTAGAAGTCTTAGCTGAAAATATAAAAATTCTGAATGCTGTTACTAGTACACTCCCCTTTTCAATTTCAATTCATGATGAAGAGAGTGTTAAAGAAGAAATCAGGCTGAGGCATAGATATTTGGATCTAAGAAGAGAGAGAATGAATAAAAATCTTCGATTGAGACATAACACAGTCAAAGCAGCTAGAAGTTTTCTTGAAAACGAAGGATTTATAGATGTTGAAACACCTATTTTGACTCGATCAACTCCCGAAGGAGCAAGAGATTACTTAGTCCCCTCACGTGTGTGCGGTGGCGAATTTTTTGCATTGCCGCAATCACCACAATTATTCAAACAATTATTGATGGTTGGTGGCATTGAACGTTACTACCAAGTTGCACGCTGTTTTCGTGATGAAGATTTACGCGCAGACAGGCAACCAGAATTTACGCAATTAGATATTGAAATGAGTTTTATGGAGGAAACAGAAATAATTGATTTAAATGAGAGGTTAATTGTAAACATCTGGAAAAAAATCAAAGGAATTGATCTCCCAACTCCATTTCCAAGGATGACTTGGCAAGAGGCTATGGATCGGTTTGGAACTGACAGGCCTGATACTCGATATGGAATGGAACTTGTTAACACAAGTGATTTATTTTCTAAAAGTGGATTTAAAGTTTTTTCAAATGCTATTTCTTCTGGTGGATGCGTCAAATGCATCACCATTGAGGAAGGAAATAATTTAATTAGTAATGTAAGAATAAAACCAGGTGGAGATATTTTTAGCGAAGCCCAAAAGGCTGGCGCTGGAGGGCTAGCCTTTATCAGAGTTAGAGATAATGAAGAAGTCGATACTATTGGAGCCATAAAAGAAAATTTAACTACCTCACAGATAAAAGAACTCCTATCAAAAACCCAAGCGAAAGCTGGTGATTTAATCCTTTTTGGTGCAGGACCCACAAATATTGTTAATAGAACCTTAGATAGAGTTCGTCAATTTATAGCTCAAGATCTAAAAATTATTTCCGAGAACGGATTAAAAACACAATGGAATTTTCTTTGGGTCACTGATTTTCCTATGTTTGAATTCAATTCTGATGAAAATCGTCTGGAAGCCATTCATCATCCTTTCTGCGCTCCGAAGCCTGAGGATATTGGTGAATCAAAAAACTTATGGAAAGACAAATTACCCAGAGCAAATGCACAAGCATATGATCTAGTTCTCAATGGACTAGAGATTGGTGGAGGATCTTTAAGAATTCACAACTCGGAACTTCAAAAAACTGTACTTGAAGTAATTGGTCTATCTAGTGATGAGGCAGAAGAGCAATTTGGTTTTTTAATTGATGCACTTTCAATGGGTGCTCCTCCACATGGTGGAATTGCATTTGGACTTGACAGAATAGTTATGCTTTTAGCCAATGAAGATTCAATTAGAGATACTATTGCTTTCCCAAAAACACAACAAGCTCGTTGTTCCATGGCTAAAGCCCCTGCAACGGTTGAAAACAAACAATTAGAAGACCTCAATATAACCTCGACTTGGATCGAACCTGATTAAATTGATAGAAATTAGCAGCAAAAACATTATCCTAAAGAGAAAATATGTAAATTCCTTGGCGTTTAGCTGGATCAAGGTAGCTTAAAGAATGATTGGAAAGTAAATGGCAAAATTTGTTTTCGTCACTGGTGGTGTAGTTTCAAGCATTGGCAAAGGAATTGTTGCCGCAAGTCTTGGCAGACTACTGAAGTCGAAAGGGTACAGTGTTTCGATTTTGAAGCTTGACCCATATCTAAATGTTGATCCTGGGACGATGAGCCCCTTTCAACATGGAGAAGTTTTTGTAACTGAAGACGGTGCTGAAACTGATTTAGACCTTGGGCATTATGAGCGCTTTACCGATACTGCGATGTCAAGACTAAACAGTGTAACGACAGGCTCCATTTATCAAGCTGTTATTAATAAAGAGAGACGAGGTGACTATGAGGGAAGAACAGTTCAAGTTATCCCCCACATCACTCGTGAAATTCGCGAAAGAATTAAACGTGTAGCAGACAATAGTGGTGCAGATGTAGTAATTTCAGAAATTGGAGGAACAGTTGGAGATATCGAATCTCTACCTTTTCTTGAGGCAATAAGAGAATTTAAAGGGGATGTAAAAAGAAACGATGTTGTTTATGTTCACGTCACATTATTGCCTTACATTGGTACCTCTGGAGAAATTAAAACCAAGCCAACACAGCACTCTGTCAAAGAATTACGTTCTATAGGTATTCAGCCAGATATTTTAGTTTGTCGCAGTGATAGGCCTATTAATGATGATTTAAAAAATAAAATAGGGGGTTTCTGTGGAGTTAACTCTGATGCGGTTATAGCATCTCTTGATGCTGACAGTATTTACTCAGTACCATTAGCTCTCAAAGATGAAGGACTTTGTAAAGAAGTATTAGATTGCTTGGATCTGAATGATCATGAAAGTGATTTAAAAGACTGGGAACAATTAGTTCATAAATTGCGCAATCCAGGTCCTTCTGTCAAAGTCGCATTAGTTGGTAAATATGTACAATTAAATGATGCCTACTTATCAGTAGTTGAAGCATTACGTCATGCATGTATCTCGCAAGATGCATCTTTAGATCTTCACTGGATCAATGCGGAGAACATCGAATCAGAGGGAGCAGAAAAACTACTTCAGGGAATGGACGCAATTGTCGTTCCTGGAGGTTTTGGTAACCGAGGCGTAAATGGGAAAATAGCTGCTATCAGATGGGCAAGGGAGCAAAGAGTCCCTTTTCTAGGACTTTGCTTAGGTATGCAATGTGCTGTCATTGAGTGGGCTCGCAATTTAGCTGGTTTAGAGGATGCATCTAGTGCCGAACTAAATCCAAATTCAAAACACCCTGTAATTCATTTACTGCCAGAACAACAAGACATAGTTGATCTAGGAGGAACAATGAGATTAGGAGTATATCCTTGTAGACTTCAAACAAACACAACAGGGCAAAGTTTATATAACGAAGAAGTTGTTTACGAAAGGCATAGACATCGTTATGAATTCAATAATTCATATAGGACTCTCCTAATGGAATCTGGTTATGTAATTAGTGGTACTTCACCTGATGGTCGCTTGGTAGAACTAATAGAATTAAAAAATCATCCTTTTTTTATTGCATGTCAATATCATCCAGAGTTTCTCTCTAGGCCAGGGAAACCACACCCTTTATTTAGTGGCTTAATTCAAGCGGCACAATTACGCGTACCATCCTCACCAAATGAGGCATTCAATCCAAAATCAAAAATTATTGAAAAAAAATCTCTAGAACAGCAATAAATGGAACCATCTCTACCAGTAGTGGAATGTTTTCATTCTCTACAAGGAGAAGGAGAACATGCTGGTAGAAGCGCATACTTCATTAGATTAGCTAGTTGTAAAGTTGGATGTCCTTGGTGTGATACAAAACATTCATGGAATTCCGAACTTCACCCACAAAAAAGTTTAATAGATTTATCAATTAACACAGCTAAAGCTCAAAAAGAAGGTGCAGCTTTTGTTGTAATCACTGGAGGTGAGCCATTACATCATAATTTAGATCATCTATGCAGAGAAATTAGAAAGTCTACACTCAACCCAGAGAAAAAATCTATTCCAATTCATCTCGAAACCAGTGGCGTAGATAGATTAAGTGGCAACCCAGATTGGATAACATTATCTCCTAAACGGCATTCTCCTCCACGCCTTGATAATCTCTTCGCTTGCCAAGAATTAAAAGTTGTTATACAGAATGCTGAAGATTTACTTTTTGCTAAAAAAATGAATACTTTAATAAAAAACAATGGAAACATTAAACCTCAATTATTTTTGCAAGCAGGATGGGACAATGAAGAGGGGCAAACACTCGCAATCAAGTTTGTAAAAAATAATCCGGATTGGAGATTAAGTATGCAAACTCACAAATGGCTAGGTGTACTCTAACCATCTAGATTAATGAGATTTTGCTTCATTGGATTAAAAAAAAATAATGATTAAACAGACAACAATTGCATTACTGTCCGGAGGAATTGATTCAGCTACAGCTGCTTGTATCGCTATGGAAGCTGGGCAAAAAGTAATTGGTTTATCATTTGATTATGGCCAACGACATTTGAAAGAATTACAAGCAGCAGCAGATTTAGCAAAAGATTTAAATCTTGAAGATCATATAACAGTCAAGATTGATTTATCTTCTTGGGGTGGATCCTCCTTAACCGATACGTCACAAAAAATACCCACTAAAGGCATACAAAAAAATACCATTCCTAACACTTACGTTCCAGGTAGAAATACAATCTTTGTTGCTATTGGTTTAAGTCTTGCAGAGGCTCGTGGTGCAAATCGAATAGCATTAGGCATTAATGCAATGGATTATTCTGGATATCCAGACTGTAGGCCGGATTATTTAGAGGCATATCAAGAATTAGCCAACTTATCCAGCAGAGTAGGGCGTGAAGGGAAAGGTATAAAACTGTGGGCTCCACTACTGAATTGGGAAAAAACTTTAATTTTTAAAGAGGCATTACGCTTACAAATTCCTATAGAAAAAACATGGAGTTGCTATAAAGGTGAAAAGCAACCGTGTGGTAAGTGTGATAGTTGTCGTATTAGAGATAGAGCATTAAAAGAAATAGGTCGCGAAGATCTATGTAGTCAAGATATCTAGTGAATAACATTAAACGACAACTATGTCAGTGGGAATCACCTGAGCTAGTAGCTCACAAATTGATTCAAGAATGGGGAGAGGCTGGATTTATATGGCTTGATGGTGATGGGAGTGATTTAGGTCGATGGGTTACCTTGGGAATTAATCCTTTAAAGCAGTTTTGTTCTAGAGAATTAGGAATTTCAAAAAAGAATTCAAATCCTTTTAAAATTTTACGCGAATTACCACCGGGACATTGGACTGGATGGCTGAGTTATGAAGCAGCATCTTGGACAGAGCCACAAAATCCATGGCAAACAAGTTCTATGGCAACTTTATGGATAGCCTCTCATGACCCTATATTAAAATTTGATCTTCAAAAGAAAGAGCTATGGCTAGAAGGCCAAGATCAAAAGCGCCTGTCGATTATGGAAAATTTTCTAAAGAGTACTTTTAATCACAAGCTTTCCAAGACTTGTACTGAAGCAACAAAACAAACAGAACGCAGGCATAGTATCCCCCTAGACTCCTGGGACTGGAAGTTAACAAATCAAGAATATTCTGAAAGAGTTGATGAGATCAAAAAATGGATTGCTAACGGTGATATTTTTCAGGCTAATTTAACTACTTCATGCCAAGCATTGCTACCCGAGTCCATGAGGCCAATAGACATATATTCAAAACTCAAAAAATGCTCTCCCGCTCCATTTGCTGGAGTAATTATCGGAGATCAAATGGCAAAAGGAGAAGCTATTATATCAACCTCACCTGAAAGATTTCTAAAAGCCTTACCAAGTGGCGAGGTAGAAACAAGACCAATCAAAGGAACTAGACCCAGAGATAGAGATCCAGAAAAGGATGCTGATTGGGCAGCAGAGCTTATATGTAGTCAAAAAGATCATGCCGAGAACATAATGATTGTAGATCTATTAAGAAATGATCTTGGAAGAGTATGCAAGCCTGGTTCAATCAATGTTCCTCATCTACTAGTTTTAGAGAGCTATTCTCAAGTTCATCATCTCACTTCAGTAGTTAAAGGTAAACTCAATCCAAGTAAAACTTGGGTTGACTTGCTTGAAGCCTGCTGGCCAGGTGGTTCAATAACAGGAGCACCCAAGCTTAGAGCTTGTAAAAGATTGTATGAACTTGAACCATCAGCTAGAGGTCCATATTGTGGATCAATACTAAATATTAATTGGGATGGCGTACTTGATAGCAATATTCTGATTCGATCTTTAATTATTAAAGAATCCTCAATCACTGCTCATGCTGGATGTGGAATTGTTGCAGATTCAGATAGCAAAAAAGAAGCTGAAGAAATGAATTGGAAATTAATGCCACTTTTAAAAGCATTAACATGATTGAAAATAAAAGCAAAAAATTAGGCTGGATTAATGGTCACTGGGGAGTCTTCAAAGATTTAAAAGTCCCACTTAATGATCGAGGGCTGAACTTCGCGGATGGCATCTTTGAAACGATTTTCATTTTAAATGGAATTCCACAGCTTCTAGATGAGCATTTGAATAGATTGGAAAAAAGTGCAAGTATCTTAGAAATGAATTCACCACCATCAAAAGCATGGTTGATTTCACTCATTGAAGATGGCATTAATCGAGCACAATTAAATAATAACAATGGAGTCATTCGTATTAATTGGACTAGAGGAGAATCTGAACAACGTGGAATTGATATCAGTCAGACAAGCCATAATAATTTTTGGTTGGAGATGGATTCTTGTCAACCAAATTTTAAATCTATATCTACAGTAATTAGCCAAGCTGAAAGAAGAAATTCTTTTAGTCGATTGAGTTATTGTAAAACATTTTCCTATAACCAAGGGATTCAAGCGCGCATAGAGGCAAAAAATGCAGGCTTTAATGATGCAATATTATTAAATATTCAAGGTGAAATATGTTGCGCCACTACAGCAAATATATTAGTAAAAAGAGAAAATAATTGGTTGACTCCACCATCTAATAGTGGTTGTCTACCTGGCATAATGCGTCAACGAGGAATTGATTTAAATATAATAAAAGAGAACATCATTGAGGCCACACCTCAAGATAATGATGAATGGTTCTTAATTAATAGTTTGAGTTGTCGGCCAATTAAACAGATAAATAAAAAAAAGTTGAGGGTCAAAACAAACCCTAAAGACTTTTGGCTAAACCTATTGAAATCTGCAGAGTGATTGTCGCTTTTAACTAGATTGGAATTGGGAACGTAACATCAGCAGGTGGAGGAGAACAAGCCTCTACTTGGAAATCAACAACAGACCCTATTACAACGATAGAGGGAGAGATGAAATTTTCGGCTTCTACTCGATCAAAAAGAGTCTCTAATGATGACTTTATAAAGCGTTGTCCAACAACAGTTCCCTGCTGAATCACTGCTGCAGGTGTGGTTGGATTCATTCCCCCAGCAATTAACTCTGTGGAGATAAATTTTAAATTATAAACACCCATATATATGACTAATCCATCACTGGATTGAGCTAGAGAGCGCCAATCAACTGCTGGACGCTTTTTATCAATTCCTTCATGTCCAGTCACAAAAGTTACTGAAGATCCAGCAAGCCTATGAGTAATAGGTATACCTAAATAAGCTGGAGCAGCGATGCCAGATGTAACTCCGGGTACAACTTGAACTGGCACACCTTTTTTAGCAAGATAGGCAGCTTCTTCCGCACCTCTACCAAATAAGAATGGATCACCTCCTTTTAATCGGACTATGCAAGAACAACTCTTAGCTAAATCAAAAAGAATATGATTCGTTTTTCTTTGAGGAACTGAATGGTGACCACGTCTCTTACCAACTGAGTGAAGTTGGCACTTTGCAGATACTAAGTTTAGCAACTCAACTGGAACTAAAGAGTCGTATACAAGAGCATCACATTGCCTAATTAATCTTTGTGCTTTAACTGTTAACAAATCAGGGTCGCCAGGCCCTGCTCCGACCAGATAAACAGTACCAAGCTGTTCTGTGGTCATGGCAAGTTTCCTAAGATATTTATAAGACCTCGATGAATCATTTCAATTTCAAGCAAAGATTTGAGCTGTTTTCCTTTACTATCAATTTCGACATTTTTATTTGGGGTTAAAAAATAAGGAACAGGAAAATAGTTCTTTTCACCATACAAAATTTCTTGGTTCCATCTGGACCATGAATATAATGGAATGTCTAAGACATTTTCCAATGATTTCACGAAAACACTAGAGGTCTCTGAAAAAACAGGATGATGAATCAATGCAGGTTTATCAAAAGAACTATGATTACTTATCCAATCACCTATTAATGATAGCCATGGGTGAAAAGAACCTAAAAAAGGAAACAATTTAATATTTTTACCATCGTCCTGAAAACGTTTGAATATTTTTGGAACATCATTACAGACATGAGTGCCAGGTAACAAAAACAGGGGAACCAATAACATTGATTTTTTACCAATCTCAACTTGAGGTGGAACTTCTTGAGTCAAAGCCTCTATAGAAACAGATCTATTCTTGTATCTTTTTAATTGTTCTATTGTGGAAATGAGAGATGAATGAATTTCCCCACCTTTAGAGCCATGCACAAGTAAATGTAAATGATGATCAGTCTTCAGATCAGTTCTGTTCGGTAACAAAGACAACCCTTCACTAATACCTGTAAATGTATTACTAATTCCAGTTAACTCACCAAAAGCCAAATCATGACAAACCTTAGACGCTTCAGAACTAATAGTTTCATTTGAGGAGGGAGTCTTCGTTGGAATGCTATCAAGACCCAAAGAAGAAAAAGATTTAAAAGTACTTTTCATCGAGACCTATTTGCAGTGCAAGAAGTATGGAAAATGCTCAAAAATCAAACAATTAGGAGCATTGAAGAAAATGGAAGATAATACTAAAAAAAATTGAGACCAATTGAGACCGATCAATCAAAGCGATAATCTTGTTTTAGATTTAGATAAAATTAAAAAAAATACTCAACGCAACGAACTTGCATAGAAAACTAACCTTTCAAAACAAACACACGAATGTCATATAAATACGAAGAATTTAAAACTTATTTAAGAAAAATAGGAAGTGGGCAATTTACAGGAAAAAGTCTAACTCGTGAAGAAACTAAAGCAGCTATCAAATTGATGCTGAAAGAAGAAGCAAGTGCAGCACAAATTGGTGGTTTCATGATTGCACATAGAATTAGACGTCCTATCCCGGAAGAATTAGCCGGGATGATTGATGCCTATATAGAACTAGGACCAAAAATTCAATCACCCAGTAATCAACGTCAACCTATATTTTTTGGGATGCCTTTTGATGGTCGAAAAAAAACTGCACCTCTATATCCTCTAACAACCTTACTATTACTAACGCAAAAACAGCCTGTTATTTTGCATGGTGGTTCTCGTATGCCTGTGAAATACGGCGTTACACATAACGAACTCTTTCAAGCCCTAGGATTAAATTTAACTGGTCTTTCAATTTCTCAACTACAAAGTTTTTTCAACCATAACGAACTGGCTTTAATTCATCAGCCAGATCATTTCCCACTAGCTGAAAATTTAATACCTTATAGAGATCAAATAGGTAAACGACCACCGCTATCCAGTATGGAATTAATCTGGACATGTCATCAAGGAAAGCATCTACATATAAGTGGCTATGTTCATTCTCCAACTGAAGAAAGGCACTGGAAAACACTTGAGCTTATGGATGAAGAAAACGTAATTACTGTTAAAGGACTTGAAGGTGGGATCGATCTTTCAATAAGTCGCTCATCAACAATTGGTCAGTATAAAAATCAAAATGGAACTAGAGCGGTTTTTCATCCCAAAGACTTTGAATATTCAGGACAAGATCTTGAATGGACCAACATCGAAGACTGGCAGAGATTTGCTTTCCAAGCTCTTAATGGCGAAGGCCCGTTAATTAAAGCACTAGAATGGAATGCGGGTATTTACTTTTTTTATGCAGGCTTATGTTCTGATATTAAAGTTGGAATTAATAAAGCAAAAGAAGTAATCAATTCAGGATTTGCTTTAAAGCACCTAGAAAAATTAATCAATTGGAGACAAGCAAATATTGATTCCTAAGAAAACCTTTTAAAAAGATATTCAATGCAAAGTTTTTGCCATTAAATATCGTAAAAAATGAACACCTCCTATTTGAATTTCCTCAGGAGCAATAATTGTCCATCCATGACGTAAAAACAATTGATAGCTACATAAACTTGCCTCTGTTTTTAAATTTATAGGTCTATCTTTAAGAGTATCTTCCTCAATTTGATGTAATAAAGCTGTAGCGTGACCCTGTCGTGACGAACGCCCTCGACAATAAAGTAATGCCAAACGATTAGTTGGATATCTCAAAGCAAATGCTTCAATCGTCTTATTAACACAACTCACCCAACCAACTCCTTCCTTAAGAGGTTTATCTAAAATCCCAGGGAGATAAGCCAAGGAAGACCAAGCATCAATCTGTTTTTGGTTATATAAGGTTTTATCACAAGTTCGAATAGCATCTTCATAAACTTCTCTCAAAGCCATTTCATCTGAACTCTCACAAGGTCGCAAATATCGATTTAGACTGTGTCTACCTAAAGATGTCAAATTCACTGACAGTATGAGAGGGTGAATAAATTATGAGCTATTTGCTTTGAGAAGGCTAAAGATTCCCACCCTTTTAGGAGCTTTCATAACACTTCTAGATGATCGATTAGGTGAAACCATTGTTTTACCTTTATTACCTTTTTTATTAGAACAATTCACTACAAGCGCAACGACTCTTGGTTTTCTAACTGGTACTTATGCAATATCTCAGTTTGCTGCAGCACCATTGATTGGTGCTATGAGTGATCGTTTTGGTCGTAAGCCAATAATGATCACATGTGTATCAGGTTCAGTAATAGGAATATGTTTATTTGCAATTACTGTAAGCTTGAATTGGGGTAATTATTTACCTTTATGGGCATCAATTTTACCATTATCTTTGCTATTCCTAGCAAGAATAATTGATGGAATAAGTGGAGGTACTGCCGCCACCGCTACTACAATACTTGCAGATATTTCAACTCCCGAAAATCGCGCAAAAACTTTTGGTTTGATTGGAGTAGCTTTTGGTTTAGGTTTTATTTTAGGACCAGGATTAGGAACAGCTCTAGCCAAATTTAGCGTAACTTTACCTGTATGGGTCGCAAGCGGATTCGCAATATTTAATCTGATTTTTGTAATTTTATTTTTACCTGAAACACTTCCTAAAAACAAAAGAAATCTATTACCAAGAAAAAGAGATTTAAATCCAATTAGTCAACTACTAATTGTATTTAAAAACCCCTTAGCTAGAAGACTTTGCTTATCATTTTTTGTCTTCTTTATGGCATTTAATGGTTTCACTGCTGTTTTAGTCCTTTATTTAAAGGAGAAATTTGGATGGAGTCCTGAATTATGCAGTGCTGCTTTTATTGTAGTTGGGGTTATTGCGATGATTGTCCAAGGAGGACTCATCGGTCCTCTTGTGAAAAGATTTGGGGAATCGAAATTAACGTTTACTGGTATTGGCTTTGTAATGGCAGGATGTATTCTTTTAACTCTCGCAAATATAGAGACATCAATTCCTCTCGTATTTAGTGGCGTCGCAATACTTGCAATGGGAACTGGACTAGTAACTCCTAGCCTAAGAGCATTAATTTCGAGAAGACTCAGCTCAATAGGTCAAGGCGCAGTATTAGGCAATCTGCAAGGATTACAAAGTCTAGGGACTTTTCTTGGAGCAATAGCAGCAGGACGCTCATATGATCTTTTTGGACCGAGAAGTCCATTCTTTGGGACTATATTCCTTCTACTATTTGTTATGTTTCTAATTTCAGGCAACAGTAGTAATAACAAGCAAAAAGTAATCTCCTAGACTGATAGTTGATCAAGATATTAAAATAATAATTAGAAATTGAATAAATTGGTTATAGAAATGACTAGTCCAAAAATCAATAATGAAACTTATATAAATCGTGAACTAAGTTGGATAGATTTTAATAAACGTGTGTTAGAACTTGCTGTAGAAGAGGAAACGCCATTACTAGAAAAAATTAAATTCAGTTCAATCTTTAGCAATAATTTAGACGAATTTTTTATGGTTAGAGTTGCTTCATTAATATCACAAGTAGAAGGTGGAATCTCAAAAAGAAGCCAAGATGGTAAATCTCCAGAAGAGCAACTTGTCGATATTCGAAATTATTTAGATCCTATTTTAAAAACGCAGCAATATAAAACAAGACAATATATAGAAAAGGACTTCAAGAAAAATAATTTATTCATACTTGAATATAAAGATTTGAATGAAAGACAAAAGGTTTGGATAGATAATTATTTTACAACTGCAATTTTTCCTATACTAACCCCCTTGGCAGTTGATCCATCTCATCCATTTCCTTTTATAAGTAATCTTAGTTTAAATTTAGCTGCAATTATCGTAGATAGTGAATCAGATAAAGAACAATTTACCCGTATAAAAATTCCTGGGGAGAGTATTTCTAGATTTATAAGTATTCCAGTTGAACTACATGATAATGAATCAACAAAATACACAGGAATTGCCATTGAGCAAATCATTGCAAATAATCTATCCATGCTTTTCCCTGGAATGGGTGTTAAAGAATATTCTTTCTTTCGCGTTACAAGAGATGCTGATTTAGAGCTTCGAGACATTGAAGCTGATGATTTAATGAGCGCGCTAGAAGAAGGGTTACGCAAACGTCGCAAAGGAGGTGAAGTAGTTAGGCTAGAAGTCTCTACAAATACGCCAAAAGTAATTCTTGATCTTTTACAAGAAGGAATGAATATTGACAAAGAAAATTTATACCAAATTGAAGGGTTACTAGCATTAGATGAATTAATAGAATTAACAACTTTTAATCTTCCAAAATTAAAATTTAAAGAGCATCAAGGTATCACTCATAATTCACTCAAAAATAGTCAATTGCGAGAACAAGAAGAAGTAGATCCTAGAAATAAAAGCAATTTTAAAAGTATATTCTCCATTATTCGCCGTAATGATTTACTAGTACATCACCCATACAATCTTTTCTCGACGTCAGTCGAGGAGCTTATTAATCAAGCTGCGGAAGACAAGCAAGTCATGGGAATTAAAATGACCTTGTATAGAATTGCCAAAGACTCTTTAATTATTGATGCACTTATAAGAGCTGCTGAGAAAGGCAAGCAAGTAATGGCTCTCGTTGAACTAAAAGCAAGATTTGATGAAGATAATAATATCCAATGGGCAAAACAATTAGAGCAGGCTGGAGTTCATGTTGTATATGGAGTCATTGGACTGAAAACTCATACAAAAATCGCCTTAATCATAAGAAAAGAAAAAAACAGATTAAGAACATACTTTCATATTGGGACAGGCAATTATAATTCAAAAACATCTAAAACATATACAGATTTTGGGTTATTATCTTGTCAACCTGAGCTCGGTCAAGATCTTATTGAACTATTTAATTATCTTACTGGATTTGCTAAACAACAATCCTACAGAAAATTATTAGTTGCACCTGTAACTCTTAGAAATGGAATAGAAAAGCTAATAAAAAGAGAAATCAATTACGCAAAAAATGGCTTATCGGCAAGGATAATAGCCAAGATGAATTCCCTAGTGGATCCAGAAATTATAAAACTACTTTATATAGCATCACAAGAAGGAGTAAAAATTGAACTTATAATTAGAGGAATGTGTTGCCTATATCCTCAGAAAAAAGGCTTTAGCGAAAATATAAAAGTAACAAGCATTATTGGTAGATTCTTAGAGCATTCAAGAATCTTTTGGTTTAATAACGATGGAGATGCAGAAGTATTTATTGGTAGTGCAGATTGGATGAGGCGTAATTTAGATAGAAGAGTTGAAGCAGTTACACCTATTGAAGACAATAAAATTAAAAAAGAAATTAAACATTTATTAGATTCTTATTTAGAAACAAGTAAAGACTCTTGGAACATGCAAAGTGATGGTAGCTACACCAAAAATCAAATTGTGAATGATAAGAATAAATATATTCAAGAAAAAATTATTAAGCTATACAAAAAAGAAGAAAATTGAAAAATTTCAAAGCTTTTGTCAAAACATTTAATCTATTTTTTTGATGCGCTTTATACCTAATTAGGCAAAAAGTCATAAATTTTTCGTTTCAATTAGTCAACTTCTCCTTATAAGTGCTAACTTCTTAATAAATCTAATTTCAAGAGGCCAGGGTGATGGGGATCCCGCTGGAATCTGCCAAGGAAATTTCTGATGTTTCATCAGGGAAATCTATTTCGGCAAGCAAAAGCCAAAAACTATCTGCATCAATTGTAAGTAGTCAAAAATCTCGAGGTTCTAGAAGACAAAGTAATCGTCTAGCTACTGATGCAATAGGTTTCTATCTCTCAAGTATTGGAAGAGTCCCACTGCTTACTCCTGCGGAAGAAATTGAGCTTGCTCATCATGTGCAACAAATGAAAGATTTGTTGAGCCTTCCTCTTGAAGAACGCTCCAGCCGCCAGAAACACAAAATAAAAATGGGTAAGCGGGCAAGAGATCGAATGATGGCTGCAAATCTGAGACTTGTTGTAAGTGTTGCAAAAAAATATCAAAACCAAGGTCTCGAATTACTCGATTTAGTTCAAGAAGGTGCAATTGGATTAGAAAGAGCTGTTGATAAATTTGATCCTGCAATGGGTTATAAATTCTCAACCTATGCCTACTGGTGGATAAGACAAGGTATGACTCGTGCCATTGATAACAGTGCTAGAACTATTCGACTGCCAATACATATCAGCGAAAAACTTTCAAAAATGCGTCGCATATCGCGTGAATTATCTCATCGATTTGGTAGGCAACCAAATCGACTAGAATTGGCAAACGCCATGGGAATTGAACCTCAAGATCTTGAAGATTTAGTGTCGCAAAGCGCGCCATGTGCGTCTCTTGATGCTCATGCAAGAGGCGAAGAAGATCGAAGTACTCTTGGAGAACTAATTCCAGATCCAAATTCTGATGAGCCCATGGAAGGAATGGATAGAAGTATTCAAAAAGAACACCTTGGAGGATGGTTATCTCAATTAAATGAGAGAGAGCAAAAAATTATGAGACTTCGCTTTGGCCTCGATGGAGAAGAACCACTTACTCTTGCTGAAATTGGAAGACAAATAAATGTTTCGAGAGAACGTGTAAGACAGCTTGAGGCAAAAGCCATTTTGAAATTGAGGGTAATGACTACTCATCAAAACGCTGCTTAACCATTGCCTATTCAAATAGCTATTTTTGTTATTGCGTTATGGATAATTATAATTTTGTTAATTGCATTTTTATGTAAAAGATATTTTCCAAAAAAAGAAGAGTTAAGTAGAAAAATTATTCATATTGGAACAGGACCTGTAATTCTTTTAGCCTGGTTATTTGATATTCCAAAAAATATAGCTTTCTTAACTGCATTATTCATAACCCTAGCCTTAGGTATTAATTATCAGTATCGTTTATTACCTGCCATTGAGGATATCGAGAGAAAAAGTTTTGGAACAATTGCATATGGTATCAGTATCACACTTTTACTTTTACTTTTTTGGCCTCGCTATGCATCCTCTATTTCCATAGGAGTACTATCAATGGCTTTTGGTGATGGATTAGCAGGTTTAATCGGAAGGTCTATTAACTCCCCAAAATGGTTAATACTAGATCAAACGAAATCAATTGTTGGAACATTAACAATGGGATCAGTAGTAGCTATAACGACTTCAACTATCTCTGCTACCAATAATTTAGGCTTACAGCCTCTAGAAATTATAGTCATCTCGCTAATAGCAACTTTTTTAGAACAAATAAGTCCTTGGGGTATTGACAATTTAACTGTTCCTATTGGAGTAACTTGTATAGGGATATGGTTAGTAGGAATATAAGAAAGCAGCTTAATTTATTTAACTGATTCAGCTAGTTCCTCTAATAAAACTTCAGTTGTAGAAAAGCTTATGCATGCATCTGTAACACTTTGCCCATAGGTGAGTTTTGACAAATCTGAATTTAATTTCTGATTACCCTCAACAAGATGACTTTCAATCATTACGCCCATTACGTTCTTGGATCCACCTTTTAACTGTAAGGCAACATCCCGTAAAACTTCTGATTGTCTACGAAAATCTTTATTTGAGTTGCCATGACTACAATCAACCATTACTTTTTCAGGCATCTTAAATTGTGCCAATTCATCTGCAATTAAATTAATTGCATCAAGATGATAATTAGTTCCATTCTTACCACCTCTCAGAACAAGATGACCATCTGGATTACCTGTAGTACTAACTATCGAAGCATGACCATCATTATTAATTCCTAAAAAATGATGAGGTTTGGAAGCCGCTTGCATTGCATTAATCGCTATCGTTGCTGTCCCATCAGTACCATTCTTATAACCAACCGGCATTGATAATCCAGACGCCATTTCGCGATGAGTCTGACTCTCTGTAGTCCTTGCTCCAATCGCAGTCCAACTAATTAAATCAGCAATATATTGAGGAACAACTGGATCAAGTAATTCAGTTGCTGCGGGCATCCCTTTTTTGGCTAAATCAAGTAATAGACCTCTTGCCTTTCTTAAACCAGTATTGATATCGTAAGAATTATCAAGATGAGGATCATTAATAAGTCCTTTCCAACCAACAGTTGTACGTGGTTTCTCAAAATAAACACGCATAACAATCTCTAACTTTTGACTATATTTCTCTCTCAATGGGGCTAAACGATTTGCATATTCAATAGCAGCATCAACATCATGAACCGAACATGGTCCAACAATCACCAAAATTCTTGGATCATTACCATGAAGAATTGATTGAATCTTGGTTCGAGTGGTAGAAACAACTCCAGATGCTGCCTTATCCAAAGGCAAATCTCTATGAATTAATGCTGGTGACATTAATGGACGAGTCTCGACCACATGAAGGTCAGAGGTGCTATCCACCATTGAAAAATATGATGAGGTGGACATTTAAAGCGTGATCATAGATATAAGATTAGAGAAGTATCAGTCATAGGGGGGTAATAAGTGCATTATCTGAATGTTTGTTCAAGAAACATGCAGTTGTAAACAATGAAAACAAAAGGCCCTCACTCAAATACATTCTCTGTTGAGATTTAAAAATGCTAAAAACTTACTTATCACATGTTGCAGAAAGAGAAGCGTTAGGGATCCCTCCGCTGCCTTTAGATGCAAAACAGACTAAAGATTTAACAGAGTTATTAGAAAAACCAGATAAAGAATTCGATCAAAACTTCTTACTTGATCTTCTTGTTAATCGAATTCCTCCTGGAGTTGATCAAGCTTCTTATGTCAAAGCGACTTGGCTGAGCTCAATTGCTCAAGAAGAGTCAAAAAGTCCGTTAGTAAGTCCTTTAAAAGCAACTGAACTTTTGGGTACAATGATTGGGGGATATAATGTAGCAGCATTAATTGAAATACTAAAATCTAATAATAAAGAATTAGCAGCTTCAGCATGTAATGCATTAAGTAATACTCTTTTAATTTATGATGCTTTAAACGACATTTTAGAATTAGCCAAAAATAATATTTATGCAAAAAAAGTTATAAATAGCTGGGCGAATGGAGAATGGTTCACTAATAAACAACCTTTAGCTCAAGAAATAACAGTCACAGTGTTTAAAGTTGAAGGAGAAACAAATACTGACGACCTCTCTCCTGCAACTCATGCCACAACTAGACCAGATATTCCTTTACATGCTCTAGCGATGCTAGAAACTCGAGATCCAAATGGTTTAAGCACTATCAAAGAATTAAAAAAGAAAGGATATTCAATCGCATATGTTGGCGATGTCGTTGGAACAGGAAGCTCAAGAAAGTCAGCAATAAACTCTGTCCTTTGGCATACAGGACAAGACATACCATACGTGCCAAACAAAAGAGGAAGTGGGGTTGTAATAGGAGGCAAAATTGCTCCTATTTTCTTCAATACTGCAGAAGATTCAGGTGCACTTCCAATTGAATGCGATGTAAGCAATCTCAAAACAGGAGATATAATTACTATTTTCCCTTACAAAGGAGAAGTTAGAAGAAGTGAAAATGAGACAAATAGTGGAGAACTTCTATCAAAATTTGACTTAAAACCACAAACTATTACTGATGAAATAAGAGCAGGTGGGCGAATTCCATTAATGATTGGAAGAGCTTTGACAGACAAAGTTAGAACAAAATTAAAACTGCCTCCCTCTACTCTTTTTATTCGTCCTGGTGAGCCACCTGCATCAAATCATGGGTTTACACAAGCTCAAAAAATAGTTGGAAAAGCTTGCGGTTTAGAAGGCGTTCTCCCTGGTGCAAGTTGTGAGCCAATAATGACAACAGTTGGTAGTCAAGATACTACTGGTCCAATGACTAGAGATGAAATGAAAGAATTAGCCTGTTTAGGATTTTCTGCTGATTTAGTTATGCAGAGTTTTTGTCATACGGCAGCATATCCCAAGCCTGTTGATATCAAAACTCAAAAAGAACTCCCTGATTTTTTTGCTGAAAGGGGAGGCATAGCATTAAAACCCGGTGATGGAATTATTCACAGTTGGCTAAATAGGATGCTTTTGCCGGACACAGTCGGAACAGGTGGCGATAGTCATACAAGATTCCCATTGGGCATCTCATTTCCAGGAGGTTCGGGAGTTGTGGCATTTGCTGCGGCCATTGGTTCCATGCCTTTAGATATGCCGGAGTCAGTTCTTGTACGTTTTAAAGGGTCTTTACAAACTGGCGTCACTTTAAGAGATGTAGTTAATGCCATTCCTTGGATGGCCATACAAAAAGGTCTTCTAACGGTCGCAAAAGCAAACAAAGTTAACGTGTTTAATGGAAAAATATTAGAAATTGAAGGTCTACCAAACCTAAAATTAGAACAAGCCTTTGAGTTGACTGATGCAAGTGCAGAAAGATCTTGTGCTGGATGTACTATTCAACTCTCTGAATCAACAATCAGTGAATATTTAAAAAGCAATATTGTTTTACTTAAAAATATGATTGCTAGGGGATATAAAGACGCAAGAACAATAAGTAGAAGAATCAAAGAAATGGAAGATTGGTTAAAAAAACCAGATTTACTATCAGCGGACTCAAATGCTCAATATTCAGAAATCATCGAAATAAACCTGAATGAACTCAAAGAGCCTGTTTTAGCTTGTCCTAATGATCCTGATAACGTCAAACTTTTAAGCGAAGTCGCAGGCACTCCCATTCAAGAAGTTTTTATTGGTTCATGTATGACTAATATTGGTCATTATCGGGCCGCTGCAAAAATTCTCGAAGGAGAAGGAAATATAGCGGCACGATTGTGGGTATGTCCGCCAACACGAATGGACGAGGAAATTTTGAAAAAAGAAGGATACTACGAAATCTTTGAAAAAGCTGGTAGCCGAATGGAAATGCCTGGTTGTTCTCTATGCATGGGCAATCAAGCTCGTGTGGAAGATAATTCTACTGTTTTCTCAACCAGTACAAGAAATTTCAACAATAGATTAGGGAAAGGAGCCCAGGTGTTCTTAGGAAGTGCAGAACTGGCTGCTGTTTGCGCGTTGTTGGGTCATATACCTACAATTGATGAATATCTTGCAATAGCTTCCAAAAAAGTTTCCCCTTTAACTGAAGAAATATATAGATATTTAAACTTTGATGAAATCCCAAACTTTATCGAAGATGGCCGTGTAATCACAAAAGAAGAAGAGGCCTCTATTTTACAAAGCTAAATTCAGTTAAATGATCAAAAGTCAAAATCAAAATCCCGTTCAAAAGAAATCAAGTCAAAGCATAAACAAACTTCTTCAAAGGAAATGGCTTAATGTAATTCTTGCTCTCATACTTACAGGCTTAGGAGCAGCATTAACGGGAATATTGTTTAAAACTGGAATTCATGCATTAGAAGATTATCGATCAAATCTTCTTGCACACATGCCTAGATGGATAGTTTTACCAATATTAGGAGCATTAGGAGGCTTGATTTCAGGATCGCTCATTCAAAATTTTGCGCCTGCAGCAAAAGGAGCAGGAGTAAGTCACATCATTGCTTTTCTTCGCCACAAGCCAGTCCCTATGGGATTAAGAGTTGGGATCGTAAAACTATTTGCTGGAATCATTGCTATTGGCAGTGGATTTCCACTGGGCCCAGAAGGGCCAGCAGTACAAATGGGAGGATCTGTTGCCTGGAAAATGGCAAAATGGTTAAAAGCCCCTATTTCATTTCGCAGAGTCATAGTTGCAGCAGGAGGAGGAGCGGGAATTGCGGCAATTTTCAGTGCACCTATTGGAGGCTTTATCTATGCAATTGAAGAACTTCTAAATTCAGCCAGACCAGTAGTCCTCTTACTAGTAGTAGTGACAACATTCTGGGCTGATAGTTGCGCTGATATTTTGCAAGCGATTGGACTAGATCAAAAAGCTGGTGGATTTGTTAATAATTTAGGTTTTCAATTAGAGAGAGCATATACACCAGTAATCGAATTCTTTCCTATAGATTTTTTATATTTAATAGTTTTAGGAATCTTACTTGGATTGTTAGCAGAAATCTATTGCAAATATGTTTTAAAGATGCAAGTGGTAGGAAACAAATGGTTTAAAAATAAAATTATTCAAAGAATGAGTTTGTCCGGATTATTACTTGGCTCAATGTATTCAATAATTCCAGAAACTTTTCACAATATCGAAGGATTACAAAAGATTATTGTTAATGAAGGCAGTAGTTATACGCTTGCAATAAGTATATTTTTAGTTTTATTTTTTGCTTCTGGTTTAGCAGCCGCTTCTGGAGCTCCAGGTGGTTTATTTTATCCAATGCTCACCCTAGGAGGAGCAATAGGGTTAGCGAGCGGTATTGGGGTAGAAGCATTTACAGGCCATGTGCCAACAACATATATTTTTGCAGGAATGGGCGGATTCGTAGCTGGATGCTCAAGAACCCCATTAACAGCAATGTTTTTAGCCTTCGCATTAACTAAAAATCTTTTAATACTAAAACCACTCTTGATTACATGTATAGCTAGCTTTTTAACTGCCAGAATATTTAATGAGCATTCAATTTATGAAAGACAAATTAAAATTGAAGAAGAAGAATTAATATAAAATTTTTTAAATTTTTTTTAATGAATCATTATAGCTTCTAGAATTATAGAACATACATCTTAGACCTATCAATAATATCCAACCTAAAATATTTATTCTGCTATCAAATATTGGAATATCTGTCGCATGAAAACAAATAAGAATTAAAGTAGAAGTGAACCAAGCTCGATCAACTATAATATATTTTTGATCATTTGAATTATTAAATATTCTATGACAGGAGGAAATTAATAATAAACTAAACACAAATATGTTAATCAATAAAGACACTACTACCCCATGGCTAACGGCTAATTCTAAAGGCAAATTATGAGAGTGGCCATGAGATAACCCTGTCCTTAAAGGATAAATAATTGAAAAAGCTGCTGCACCCCATCCCAACCATGGTTTTTCAAAAATTAGATTAACTGCTATTTTCCATTGACCAATTCGTGTCGCTTCAAAAGGTCTGGTATCCATGAACTGCATATCACTTAATCTCATCCAAATAAATTCAGGCACAATACTTCTTGCAAATTGCTGAATTCCAAAATCAAAAACTGGTAAAACAGCAATAAGTACTGGGAAAAAGAAAATAAGCATTAAAGGTATTAACCAACTCCATGATGCTGAACCAAGAACTAGCGGTAATCCTAAAAAAATTGCGCCCCATGCATTGCGAGATTCAGTCAAAATCATTGCTGAAACAAAGGCCACTAAAAGAACAAAAGGAATAACTCGATTTCTACCAAAGATAAAAGGATGCAAAACGGAAGCCAAACAAAATGGCCATACGCCTGATAACCATGCAGCAGTAATATTCGCGTAATCAAACAACCCAGACAATCTGCCTAAAGGCTCTCCTCCTGGAGAAATAAACCAAATTATTAAACCATCAAAAATCTCCCAAGGTCCCTCCCATCCAAACCATAACTGACCAAAACCCGTGATCAAAACAGGGAGGCTTCCTAATACAAGACAAAAAGCGCATTTTATTCTTCTTTCAGGAGTTAACAAATATGGTTGCAAGCCCCAAAAGCACCAAAAGAATGGCAACCAATTAAAAAGACCAAGCCAAGCTAACCAACCAGTATGAGCACGAATACAACCAATTATCATCAAAAAAGTTATGAGCACTAGCGGATAATTCCAATACTCCCTCCAATAAAGATTCCTTCTTTTAAGACTTCCGTCAAAAAGAGCTACAAGCAAAAATAGATAAGAAATTAAGGCACTAGAAGGCAAACAAAATAAACCTAACTGAAAACAACTCCAGCCAATTTTTTCTGAAAAATTATTTTTTAAATTAAAGAAATAAGCATTATTAATCATGTAAAGACAGCCGTTCTACCTCTATAAACAATAACTTGTCTTTTTAAATGCAATCTTAAGGCTCTTGCTAAAGCTACTCGCTCCAAATCTCTACCCTTTCTTATTAAATCTGATACTTCATCACGATGACTTACATTAGATATAGTCTGTTCAATGATGGGTCCCGCATCAAGATCCTTAGTAACATAATGCGCTGTTGCACCAATTAACTTTACTCCTCTTTCCCAAGCTTGATGATATGGTTGAGCACCTTTAAAGGCAGGAAGAAAAGAATGATGAATATTAATCAAAGAAGGAAACTTCTCTAAAAATGAACAACTTAATATCTGCATATATTTAGCTAAAACCCCTAGATCAATTTTATACTCAACTAGTAAATCTAAAATCTTACTTTCTGATTCTGCTTTATTATTTTTATCTACTTCTATAAGCTTAAAAGGAATAGAAAAACTTGTGCAAATTTCCTCTAAATCTGAATGATTTGATATAACTAAAGGAACATTCATACATAATTCTCCAGCCTTAACTCTCCATAAAAGATCAACTAAGCAATGACTCTGCTTACTAACAAATATTGCAACATTAGGAAAATCATCAGAGAAGCTCAATACAGCTTTTCCATTCAATCTCTTCTCAAGTAAAATTACTTCGGAGTTTATTTCATTTTTATCAAGCAGAAATCCATCTAAATCCCACTCAATGCGACTGAGAAACAATTTTGCATCTTCATCTGTATGGTGATCAGCATGTCTAATATTGCCGTTTTTACTAGCTATCCAACTTGCCAAATCACTTACAAGTCCAGGTTTATCAGGGCAAATGAACTGCAAGATGACTGTTTTAATGCTCACTTCATCCATATCCCTAAACTAATCTCTTTTTTAGAGCACTCGTTGAAAATTAACAAGCAAATTTCATAGTATCTATGCAAATGAATAGCCAAAAAGCAAAAAAAAAGCAAATAGAAATCTCAGTTGTTGGTAGTGGTATAGCAGGAATTACAACTGCCTTCTATCTAGGAAAAAAGAATTATAAAGTAAATTTAATCGACCCAACAGTAAATTCAAAAATAAATAATTTAACTCCAAAAAATGGAACACAAGCTAGTTTAGGTGTTCTTATGGGAAATATCTACAAAAGATCAAAAGGAAGAGCTTTTTTACTACGCAATAAAAGTATGAGCTTATGGAAAGAATGGCTTACTCAAATTAACTATTCTAAGTCAAACAAGATATTTGAAAAACCATTAATAAAAATAGCAAGTTCTGAAAATGAATATCAATCAATGATTGAATTAAGTAAAAACAAAAAAATATACGGAATTGAACTTTTAGATAAAAATTCTTTAAACTTCTGGAATTCTATCTTTGAGACAAAATTAATAGGCGGATTAATATCTCATGAAGACGGTCGATTAAACCCTACAGACTTAATAAAGTCATTAATGGAAAGTCTTGACCAAATTAAGATAAATAAAATTGAAAATAATGTTATTAAAATAAGAAAAAATAGCAATTCATATGATAAAAGATGGAAAGTATATTTAGAAAATAATCAATCTATTAATCAAGATTATGTCGTCATTTGTTCTGCATTGAATACTGAAAAACTATTAAAACCATTAGGTCATGAAATACTTTTAGAACCAATATTAGGACAAGTTATTGAATTAGAATTAGCAAATAAAACTGCAAATTGGCATGAATGGCCTGCAATAGTAAATTATCAATCTATAAACTTTATACATAAATTTCCAAATCATATCATTATTGGAGCAACAGTGGAAAATGGAAGTAAGCCAAGTTTATCTCATAAAAACGAAATGTTAAATATGAATAACTCTGCCCCGAAATGGATGAAACAAGCAAAAGTATGCCATGAATGGCATGGTATTAGAGCGAGACCGAAGAATGAAGCTTCTCCATTATTAAAAGAATTAGAACCTGGATTATTAATCAATACAGGCCACTACAGAAATGGGATTTTATTAGCTCCTTCATGTGCTGAATGGATTGGACTTAAAATAGAAACTAATAAATATTAAATTTTAAATAAATATTTATTTATTTTGATTCAGTAAAATCAGCGTCGATCACATCATCTCCATCAGTTTTACTCTCAGTGCTCGAATCATCAGCAGCTTGTGAAGCAGCATTTGCTTGTTGATATACAGAAGCTCCTAAGGAATACAATTCTTGTTGCAGTTCCTCAACTAGAGGCTTCATACTTTCATAATCATCTTTTTCAGTGGCCTCTTTCAACTTGACGCGTTTTTCTTCAACTTTGCTTTTTGCTGCATCATCAACTTTATCGCCAAGCTCAGCTATTTGTTTTTCAGCTTGATAGACAAGTGTTTCAGCTTGGTTTTTTATATCAATTTTTTCACGCTTTTCTTTATCAGCAGAAGCATTCATTTCTGCATCTTTGACCATTTTATCAACTTCGTTGTCAGACAAAGTAGACGCACCAGTTATTGAAATACTTTGCTCTTTACCACTACCTTTATCTTTTGCGTTGACACTAAGTATTCCATTAGCATCTATATCAAAAGTCACTTCAATTTGAGGAACACCTCGAGGAGCTGGAGGTATTCCATCTAACCGAAAGGTTCCCAAACTTTTATTATCAGAAGCCATCTCGCGTTCACCTTGTAACACATGAATCTCTACATTTGTTTGACCATCAACTGCAGTTGAATAAGTTTCTGCCTTTTTCGTGGGAACAGTAGTGTTTCTTGAAATCATTTTTGTCATAACCCCACCCAATGTCTCAACTCCGAGGGATAAAGGAGTTACATCAAGTAGCAAAATATCTTTAACTTCACCAGCAAGAACTCCGCCTTGAATAGCCGCTCCAACAGCAACTACTTCATCAGGATTAACAGTTTGATTTGGATCTTTAGTAGTAACTCTTTTAACTAACTCTTTGACTGCTGGCATTCGTGTAGAACCTCCAACCATGACAATCTCATCTATTTCACCGGTAGATAGTTTTGCATCTTTTAAAGCTTGTTCTACAGGAACCCTACAACGATCAATAAGCTTTGAAGCTAATTCCTCAAACTTTCCCCTTGTGAGAGTTAAATCAAGGTGCTTTGGTCCTTCGGGCGTAGCTGTGATAAATGGGAGGTTTATTTCACTTTGAGTGGCATTTGAGAGTTCTATTTTCGCTTTTTCTGCCGCTTCAGTTAAGCGTTGTAGTGCTTGTTTATCCTGGCGTAGATCAATACCTTCATTGCTTTTAAAAGTAGAAGCCAAATGATCAACAATAACTCTATCAAAATCATCTCCACCTAAATGAGTGTCACCAGATGTAGAAAGAACTTCGAATACTCCATCACCAACTTCTAAAACAGATACATCAAATGTGCCGCCACCCAAATCAAAGACTAATATTCTTTCGTTGCTTTTTTTATCTAATCCGTATGCTAGGGCCGCAGCAGTTGGCTCATTAATGATTCTGAGAACTTCTAAGCCTGCAATCTTCCCTGCATCTTTAGTAGCTTGGCGTTGAGAATCATTAAAGTATGCAGGTACAGTAATGACTGCTTGAGTGACTGATTCGCCCAAATATTTCCCAGCATCTTCAGAAAGTTTTCTCAGTACTTGAGCACTAACTTCTTCAGGAGAAAACTGCTTATCAAGTATTGGGCATTTTAATTTAACATTAGAACCTGCTTTTTCCACTCCATAGCTTACTTCTTTGGATTCGTCATTTACCTCATCGACTCGACGACCAACAAATCTCTTTGAGGAGTAAAAAGTATTTTCTGGATTCATCACCGCTTGACGTTTAGCAATTTGCCCAACTAATTGGTCCTGATTCTTTGTATAAGCAACCACTGATGGAGTTGTTCTAAATCCTTCAGCATTTGCTATTACAGTAGGCTTACCACCTTCCATAACAGCAACACAGCTATTGGTAGTACCTAGATCGATTCCAACAACCTTCCCCATGAGTTAGTAGCTCCTAAAAAAATTCTTTCTTTAGGTAACATCCTCGTTAGTTAAACCTATTTGAGGCGAGGCGTGGTTCCCGAACAGTCACGTAACTCTCTTGAGCAAACATAAGCATAAAATGATCACTATCACTGGAAAAACTAATCTTGTAGGACTTCTTGGACAACCAGTAAATCATTCTCTTTCACCAATTATTCATAACGCCGCATATGAAGAAATGGGACTTGACTGGTGCTATGTAGCAATGCCCTGCGATAGAACAAATTTAAATAAAGTTATATCAGCTTTAAGACTCACAAACTGCAAAGGATTAAATATAACTATCCCTCATAAACAAGAAGCTTTAAAAGCTTGTGGCAAACTAAGTAAAATTGCAAGTGATATACAAGCTGTTAATACACTAATACCCGAAAAAAATAATCAATGGATTGGAGCAAATACTGATGTAGAGGGGTTCCTAATGCCATTAAAAAATCAAGATTTAAAAAATAAGCATGTTGTTGTAATTGGTTACGGGGGAAGCGCAAGAGCAGTAGTTATGGGTTTAAGCACTTTAAATATTAAAAAAATAACAATAATAGGTCGCAATGAAAATTCATTAAATTTTTTTGTGAATAGCATGAAAAAATTATTCTTAAATAGCAATATATTTATTGAAGGTGTTAATAATATTAAATTCAATATTACGCAACATATTGGAGAAGCTGATTTAATTGTTAATACCACTCCAATAGGGATGAATAGCAAAAAAAATGAAGTAGAAAATATTCCACTTGGTCATAAAATTTGGGAGAGTTTATCTAAGAAAACTATTTTGTATGACTTGATTTATACCCCAAGACCGACAAACTGGTTAAAACTCGGACAAGAAAAAAATTGTTTCACAATTGATGGACTTGATATGCTCGTTGAGCAAGGTGCTTTATCAATAAAGCTTTGGAGTGGTTTTAATAACGTGCCTGTTGAGACAATGAAATTATCTGCAAAAAAACATTTAATGGTTTAATCTGAAAAAAATAAAATTACTTATGCCTTCAATAGGAGAAAAAATATTAGGATTTTTTCTATATATGATTCCATGGACTGATTCTCTTATGTTTGGTAATCATATATATATTAAATATCCGGTTACTCAAATTATTAAAATACCTTCTATTCCTATTCTAATAATAGAACGATCAATACCTTTTGGAAATTTATTATTGTTTTTAGCTATTTTCATTGGACTTGTAAGAAATAATAAAGTATCTTATTTTTTACGATTCAATGCACTTCAATCATTATTAATCAATATTGGGATAATCATAATTGGTTTTATATTCGAAATTTTTCTTAGTCCTTTTGGAAACTCTTTAATTATAAGAACATTATCAAGTACTTTATTAATAAGTCTTTTTTCCATGATTACTTATTGTATTTGGTCATGCACACAAGGAAATGAACCGAATTTGCCCATAATCAGCCAAGCAACAAAAATGCAATTGTGAAAAGTTACCACTTCAGTATAAGATTAAAAGTCCGTCGCTCTTTTTGAGCCATAAAGTCCTAGTCGGAAATTTCTATGTCTGAAAAACCCTATTACGAAACTATGTACATTCTTCGTCCGGACATACCGGAAGAGGAAGTTAATAGCCATCTAAAAAAATATAGTGAAATGCTTGAGAAGTCAGGTACAGAGGTTTTAGATAGTCAAATGAGAGGGAAAAGAAGACTTGCTTATCCCATTGCTAAACATAAAGAGGGAATTTATGTCCAACTAAGCCATAAAGGGGATGGGCAACAAATTGGAATGCTAGAGAAAGCCATGAGATTGAGTGAAGACGTTATTCGTTATCTAACAGTTAAACAATATGGACCTTTACCAACTCCAAAATCAACTTCTAAAGATGGTGATGGTGAGCCTGAAAAATCTGAATCAGATAAGGAAAGCATAAAACCCACTGAAGAGAAAGTTGAATCTGCCACTGAAGAGAAAGTTGAATCTGCCACTGAAGAGAAAGTTGAATCTGCCACTGAAGAAGAAAAAAAAGACGAGGTTAAGGAATAAGTTCTATGAAATAGAAATAGAAAATTTAAAAATTAACTATTTTATTTGTTAATCCATGACCAAATTCGGCTTGGCAAACCCCATACATAAATAAATCCTTCTGCGGATTTATGATTGAACTTATCCTCGCTTCCATAAGTAGACATATCTGAAATATATAAACTATTGTCTTTTGACTTACGGCCAATGACATCCGCATTGCCCTTGAAGAGCCTTATTCTGACAATTCCATTAACTTGCTTTTGAGAATGATTTATAAATCCATCCAAAGCTTCTTTTAAGGGACTAAACCAGAAACCTTGATAAACCAAATCGGCCCATTGTCTTTCAAGTCTAAATTTAGTATTTAATAAATCAGCAGGTAAAGTTAAACTCTCTATTTCTTGATGAGCTCTAATTAGTAAAAGCAATCCTGGTGTTTCATAAATTTCTCGACTTTTAATTCCTACTATTCTGTCTTCAATAATATCCAAACGTCCAAAGCCATGTTTTCCTGCAAGGCTATTGGCCTTCTTAATAAGAGATACTGGCTCCATCAATTCACCATCAATGGCCACTGGATTACCATTTTCAAAGAGTATTTCCACTATCTCGGGCTCATTAGGTGCATCAGATATAGAAGAAGTAATTCCAAAAACTTCATCTGATGGCATTTCAAATGGATCTTCAAGAGGACCAGCTTCTATACTTCTACCCAAAAGATTTAAATCAATAGAGTAAGGATTTTTTTTACTCACAGGAGCGACTATTCCATATTTTTCTCCATAAGCAATTGTTTCTTCACGACTCATTCCCCATTCACGAGCGGGTGTAAGCAATTTCAAATCAGGAGCTAAAGCTCCAATAGTTACGTCAAAACGAACTTGATCATTGCCTTTACCCGTACACCCATGCGCTACTCCATCAGCATTTAATTCCCTTGCAATTTGAACAAGTTTTTTTGCAATTAATGGCCGAGCTAATGCAGTTGAAAGCGGATATTTACCTTGATACAAAGCATTAGATCTAATTGCTGGAAAAGCAAAATCTTCAATAAAAGGTTTTACTAAATTGCCAACAAGTGATTCAGAAGCACCAAAAGAAATAGCCTTTTTTTTAATTTCATCAAGTTCATCCCCCTGCCCTAGATCTGCTGCAAAAGCAATTACATCCTCAACTCCATACTCCTTTTTCAAATAAGGAATACAAACACTGGTATCCACTCCTCCCGAATAAGCCAAAACAACTTTTTTAGCTCTTCCCATATGGTTGTCTCCTTTAAGGAAATTCAATAATCCATAGTAAATATAGAGAATTATTGGAGAAGTTTCTTATTTAGATAATCAATGCTGATTCAAATATTTTTAAAATCAAATTACTACAGAAAAACCAAAATTTATTCCCATGGCTGCTTAATCGATTTTCCTGATTGCCTTTCACCTACAAAACCCATGAACCACACGAACACAAAAGCTATAGAAGTAAGTCCAAAAAAAATAAGTACATAAATTAACCAAGTATCAATGTCATGACCAAAAATCAATAAATCATGAACATCATTATTTGAAGTGAAAATAAAATAGTGATGTGAAAACTTTAAAATCACTTCAAAACAATTCAAATTAAAGGATCTATCGGAAAAGACCTCCTAACCAAAAAATAAATTAAAAGGAATAGAGAAGGACCAAAAACCAAAAACCACACTAACAAATGATTTGTGTAGAAAGGTTGAGGGTGAATAATACCAACTAAGCGAAGAGAAATACTTACTAATAAAGCCATGACCCAAGTAAAAATTATTAATATCAGCTTTGAAGTCAGCATAAAGATTAGAAAATTAATCCATAATGCATTATGTTAATTCATCGACTAAAATTTTTGATATGAGCGATCTAAAACAAATCAAATTATCTAATTTAGACGGCATTAACCCAGCACTAACTCGCTATGGCAGGGAAGAGCAAGCACCTGTTCTCCCACTGAGAGAGGAACCTGATTTATTGTCATGGTTAGAGACCAGTGGAAGATTAATTTCTGATGAAGATTCAAATGATCAAGAAATAAGTACTGTTGAAGAAGAAGAGCTTTCAGCTTTAATGGGTGAAAAAGAAGACTATAAAGCTGAAGAAGAAACTACAGATGAAGAATGGGAAGACTAATCTACTAGCTTAAATCTTGAAAAAATCTCTAAAGGTTTTAAATAAAAAAGGCATATCATTTTTTATAAATAATATTAATCTACAAATATTGATTCTCTTAGTATTAATAATACTAATTTGTATCTTTTCTGATTTTTATTTTGAAAATAGTATTTTAACTGTTCTTTTTATAATTTCAACTCTAATCTCATTTATTATTACTTTGTCAAGTTTATCAATATTAAAAAAAATCAAAATTAAACAAATAATTAGAAAAGAGGGTCCAAAAAAACATTTTCTTAAAGAAGGAACTCCAACTATGGGTGGGATTTTTTTTATTCCTACAGGAGTAATAATAACTAATATTATATATTTTAATAACGAAAATTACAAAGTTATTCTAACTTTAAGCGTACTTATTATTCTTTTCATGTTAATAGGTGCAATTGATGACTTAATTAGTTTGAAAAAAAAATTTAATACTGGTCTAACTTCTAATCAAAAATTAATTTTACAATTTTTTATAAGTCTTATTTTTATTATTTTTTGTGGATTAAATAATTTAATTCCTAATACTATTCAAGTAGCAAATCAAAGTATTAGCCTAGGAAATTTAATTTATCCATTAGGTATATTTGTACTGCTTTCGGAAAGTAATTCAAGTAATTTAACTGATGGTTTAGATGGTTTATTAAGTGGATGCAGCGCCTTAATATTTACAGGTTTAGCTTTAACTATTGCGATAGAAAATCAAAGTATTAATGAAACACTAGCTCCTTTTTGCATGGTAATGTCTGGTTGTTGTATGGGATTTCTTTTCTTAAATAAATATCCTGCAAAGTTATTTATGGGAGATTCAGGATCTCTAGCGATAGGAGCATCTCTTGGTGGTATTGCTTTGATATCAAATAATCTTTGGTCTTTATTAATTATGGGAGGAATACTTGCAGCAGAGTCTATTTCAGTAATAATTCAAGTAAGTGTTTTCAAAATTTTTAAAAGAATAAAAGGGAAAGGTTATAAATTATTTTTAATGACTCCGATACACCACCATTTTGAAATTAAAGGTAACAAAGAGAGTCAAATTGTAGGTAGTTTTTGGTTTATTACATTATTATTAGTAATAATCAATCTAATATTTTTAAATCAACCTTAGATCTTCAAATTCAACTGATGACGTATTTTACCTGGAAAGAAGAAGGTTTAACCAAAGACTGTGAAACTCTTGATTCTATGGCCGCTAGGTTTGAAGAATCCGCAAGACTTATGAGAAAAATGTCGGCTGAAGGATTTAAAGTAGAAAATAGAAATAAACGTCAAATCATCACACATATAAACTCCAAAATTTTCAATGATTGGGGATTCGTTAGTGAAGAGCCACCCTATAAACAACTTACATTAATACTTGAAGAGTAAACAAAAATAAATTAATTTAATTTTTAAAGTGTAAATAAATAAAAATTCAATATTAATTAGATTTAAAAAATCGAAAATATTTTAAGCCATCAACAACACCATTTTGAGAATCAGAAAAGAAAACCCTTTGTTGAGATCTCAATCCATCTAATGATGAATCATGATCTAAAGGAATAACACTAGTAGTCAATCCCTTTATTAACTCACTATCACCTTGTTGACTTGCAATAATAAAAACTTTTTCTAAAGATAAGCCCCAACGCAAAGTCAAAAATCTAATAGCTTCTGCTCGTGATGCTCGCAAAGGAACAACATCCAAGTACCAATGACATTTCAAATGTGGAGTAGCAGCAAGTCCAGACTGTCTTAATCTTTTACGTACTAAAGGTAAAATCGCATCACTAGGTTCTTTTAATAAATAGCTAATCTTAAAAGAACCTTGATGATCAATTGATTGAAGCTCTAAATAAGCTTTTAAATCAAATAAAACTTTTTCGATACCTTTTCGATTCCAATCAACACTTATTGAATCTTGCCAAAAAATGTCTGATTTATTTTCATCAGCATAATAAATTTCGGTACCAGCTTGGCATATCCAAACTGCTGGTCTAGGTAAATGCATTTCTGCATATCTATGCCTAGCAGCATTAATTGATCTTCCAGTTAAAATTCCCAAATTAAAATCAAGTTCTAATGAAGGATCTTTTAACCTATTTATCAATATTGATAAGTCTTCCGATTGATCAAGGTAGTTATCTAAATCAAGAAGTAATAATTTCTTACCAAGAGGACTTGTCTCATTAGCAGTTCCCAATGTCCAATGTCGAGGTGCAAGAAATTTCACACGCTTCTGCATCAATGCAATGTAATTACAAACATGAGCATCCCAACTGAAATGCCTGGAGACTCCCTCAATTCCATTATTGCTCCAAGTTTTCCATACAGAAGAATTTGAACCAGCAGTCTCTAAACCATCTCGAAAAGCTTGTAAATCAGTTACATCTACAAGTAAACCATTTTCACAACGAGACAAAATATCCCTTGGTCCACCATCATCAGTAGTCACCATAGGTAACCCACACGCGGCAGCTTCCAATAATGTCAAACCGAATGGCTCAGTTAATGCAGGATTAACAAATAGTCCTTTTCTATGTGCAGCCCAACGATAAATTGAGGGAATTTGCTCTCTTTTATGTTGTTTTGGATAAGCAACCTTTCCATATAAATTATATTTATCAACTAAGTCAAAAACTTGCTGAAAAACTTCTCTTTGCTGTTTTTCAAGCTGTCGTGAATCTTCTCGACAACCTAAAATCAAAATAAGATTATGTCTTTGCTGCAAAATTGAGGAACGTCCATAAGTCTCAATCAATGCAGGAATATTTTTTCTTCTTACTGCTCTTGATATAGCTAAAAGAGGAGGAAGATTTATATCTCTCAAAAAGGGTTTGAAAAGTTTGTGTAATTCTTGTTCCTCTTGCTTTAAATTAAATTCTGTGGAATGAAAACGATTTAAATCAACACCAGGTGGAATTATTTCTACGTTTCTCGAACTAAATTTTCCATAACGGGAGTATTGTTCGTCAGATTCCTGCTTAGTACTTGTTATGAGTAAGTTTGAATGCGCTAGAGCCAATTCTTCTGCATCAATTCTTTTACTAATCGAATAAGTTTGTTCTATTTGATCATGATCTATTCCAGCAGCCAATAATCTTCTAAGTTTTTCCCGGCCTAATGAATGGCCAGTAAAAACCAAAGGCAATCCTAATCTTCTACTTACTAATGCCCCAACATAGCCAGCATCTGCATAATGAGCATGAATCCAATCAGGAAAATTATTTTCTTTCTGTAATCTTTGAACTATTTGATCAGCTAAATCATCTAAATAAGGCCACAACAATTCTTTCCTAAGATAACGCTTTGGACCAAAAGGTAATCGAATGATTTCAGCACAACTTGATATCTTTTCGATAGGCTTCGAATAGTCAGAGGAAATTTTCCTATCAATAATTAATCTAGTAATAAGTTCAACTTTTTCAACTTCTGGTCTTGCAGCAAGTCCTTTTACTAATTCTAAAACATATAAAGTCTGCCCTCCAGTATCTGAATCTCTGCCCAATTCAAGATCATGTGAGCGGATTAAACCATGCAAATTTAAATGTAAAAGTCTTAGTGCCAAGTAAACTCAAGAGGAGAATGATGGATGAATAACTGATTTTTGACCTATTAAACCTAAAGAAAATATTATATTTTATCAAAATCAATATCAATATTTAAATTTCTCTCTATCACTTGATTTTCAGAGTTTATCAAAACTAGAAACAGGCATCTCAATCATCAATATTAAGAAATATCTATAATAATTTTTTCAACTTTTTTTTGGAGGATGTAACTCCAAAACTTTTTTTAAGTAATTACCTGTATGACTATTTGAAGCCATTGCAACTTCTTCAGGAGTTCCCATAGCAATAATCTCACCTCCTCGATTACCTCCTTCCGGACCCATATCAATAATCCAATCTGAACATCGAATAACGTCCAAATTATGCTCAATAACAATAATTGAATTTCCTTTGTCTACTAATCTCTGTATGACATCCATTAATTTATGAACATCGTAAAAACTTAAACCAGTTGTAGGTTCATCAATTAAATAAAGTGTTTTGCCAGTTGCTCTTCTAGATAACTCAGTGGCAAGCTTTACTCTTTGAGCTTCTCCTCCAGATAATGTCGGAGCAGGTTGGCCAAGCTTAATATATCCCAGACCAACATCTAAAAGTGTTCTTAATCGATCTGCCGCTTGAGGTATTGCAGAGAAAACATCAACTGCTTGCTCAACAGTCATTTCCAATACATCAGAAATTGAATAATTTTTATATTTAACTTGTAATGTCTCTCGATTAAATCGAGCTCCTTTACATACATCACATTGAACATAGACATCAGGAAGAAAATTCATCTCAATAACATTTACACCCTGGCCACGACAAGCTTCACATCTTCCACCTTTAACATTGAAACTGAATTGACCTGCTTGATAACCTCTCGCTTTTGCTTCGACAGAAGTAGCAAAAAGTTGGCGTATAGGATCAAATGCACCTGTATAAGTCGCCGTATTAGATCTTGGTGTTCTACCTATTGGAGACTGATCAATAATAATAACTTTATCAATAGATTTAATACCTTTAAGCTCTTTTAATCCTTTTGGAAAAGGAACTTTCAAGCCTAAAGAATGATTTAAAGCAGGATGGAGTAGTTCATTTATTAAGGTGCTTTTCCCACTTCCACTTACTCCAGTAACAGCAACTAATCTACCTAAAGGAAAGTCTACTGAAACATTTTTTAAATTATTTTTATCACAATCAATCAAACGTAATTTTCTTTGTACTGAGTCTCTTCTACTTGCAGGAGTAGGGATAGATGAACGCCCGCTAAGATAAGCACCAGTCAATGACTCTTTTGCTGTCAACAAGCTATCTAAAGACCCTTCAGCTATGATTTCGCCTCCATGAACACCAGCACCAGGACCGATATCAACTAAATGGTCGGCAGCTCTTATAGTATCCTCATCATGTTCAACAACAACTAGAGTATTGCCTAAATCACGTAGCTTTTTTAATGTAGATAATAATCGATCATTATCTCTTTGATGTAGTCCAATACTAGGTTCATCTAGAACATAAAGAACTCCTGTTAAACCTGCACCTATTTGCGTAGCAAGTCGTATTCTTTGAGCTTCCCCACCTGACAACGTCATAGCTGGTCTATCTAGGGTTAAATAATCAAGTCCAACATCCAAAAGAAATTGAAGACGTAATCGAATTTCTTTTAAAACTAATTCCCCAATCTTTTTTTGTTTATTAGAAAGTAATTCCTTTGAGTTTTTTGTTATGTTAAGACCCATTAAATCCTCAACATTCTTAAGTGTGGTAGAAACACTTGATGAGGTTAGATCAGTTATTGCAAAAGATCCAAGTTTTACAGCAAGGGCTTCAGGACGTAATCTTTTGCCATGACAACTTGCACAAGGAACTAATTCAAGATATTTTTCCAACTTTTGGCGAACAGCTTCGCCATTTGCGTCCTGTAGCTGTCTTTCTAAAATAGGTAAAATACCTTCAAAAGGTCTTTTAAATCCTGAATCTTGTTTATATCTACTATCTACCTTAATTAAAATTGGTTCTTTACTACCATTTAATAAAATATTTTTTTGCTCTTCTTTTAAATCTTTCCAAGGAGTTTTGATCTCAAAGCCAAATGCCTCGCCAACTGAAAATAATAATGAAAAATAATATGAATTATCCTTATCACTCCATGGTGCAACTGCCGCATAAACTGGGAGTGATGGGTCAGGTATCACTCTCTCACAAGTAAATTTCTTCAAGTGACCAAGACCATGACAATCAGGACAAGCACCATACGGGCTATTAAAGGAAAATAACCTTGGAGATAATTCTTCAATCACAGCCCCATGAACTGGGCAAGCAAAATTTTCAGAAAATAATCTTTCTCTATCAATACCTTTTGGAAGTTCTTCATTCTTTTTAGGTACTGCTTCGACTATTGCTAAACCATCTCCTCTTTTTAAAGTAGTACTTAATGAATCAGTTAATCTCTCTTCAATCCCCTCTCTCGCAATCAATCTATCAACTACTACCTCAATAGAATGAACTTGATTTTTATCTAATTCAATATTATCTGCCAACTCTCTAACTTCTTTATTAATTCTGACTCGAACAAATCCTTCGGCAGCAAGTCCAGACAAAAGTTTCGAATGTGTTCCTTTCTTTCCTCTAACAACTGGTGCAAGCAATTGATATCTAGTTCCTTCTGGAAGAGTCTTAATTTGATCAACCATTTCATCGATACTTTGAGGCTTAATCGGCCTAGAACACTCTGGGCAATGAGGTTCACCAGCTCTACCAAAAAGCAAACGAAAATAATCTTGTATTTCAGTAACAGTTCCTACTGTTGAACGAGGATTATGGCTTGTTGATTTTTGATCAATAGAAATTGCTGGAGATAACCCCTCGATTGAATCAACATCAGGTTTATCAACCTGTCCTAAAAATTGTCTTGCATAAGCGGACAAACTCTCAACATATCGTCTTTGTCCTTCTGCAAAAATGGTATCAAAGGCTAATGAACTTTTACCACTTCCACTAACACCTGTAAAAACCACAAGTTTATTTCTTGGAATTGATAAATCAACATTTTTTAAATTATGTTGCCTTGCACCACGAATAGTTATGACTTCTTCACTGGAAGAACCAAGATTTAATGTCTTTTTTTTAGAATTAGATTTTGGGCTTCCCATTAGGGAAAAATATTAATAATCAATTGTATAAAAAAATATGCTCATCATGCAGCTTTGTGTTCCAGCAAGCTCGCCGCATAAGCATTCGCTTCAACGATTTCACCCCCAGCCAAGAGAGCTAATTCCCTCTGCCTATCTACGGTTTCCCTTAAATTAATCAGAATAGACTTTGTATTACCATCGATAACTCTCTTTTTTAAAGCAAAATGATTATCAGCAAATGCTGCAATTATAGGCTGATGTGTTACGCAAAAAACTTGTCGATAATTTGATAATTCACAAAGCAAATTAGCTACATAGCTACTAACTGATCCACTAACTCCTGCATCTACTTCATCAAAAATCAATACATTAGTTGGATCAAACGAAGAAAAAATTGCCTTAATTGCAAGAAGAATCCTAGATTTTTCTCCACCAGAGGCTGTATCTGCAAGAGGCGTTAAGGGAAGATCAGGATTTGCAGAAAACATAAAATCAACTTTATCAATTCCATTAATTGTTGGTTCGCATTCTTCAAAAACAACTTTAAAGCGAACATTAGGTATGCCTAGTTGTTTTAAACTTCGAATTAATTTATCCTCAAGTTGTAAAGCAATAGCTTTTCTTAAATCAGATAAATCTTGATTAGACTTGTCTCTTATAGTTCTTTTTTTCTTTTCATCAAAAGCAAGTTCGTTAATATTATTAGAACTATCTTGAATAGATAAATAATTAATCAACTCATTTTTATAACTTATAAGATCTGGTAAATTTCTTTTATATTTTTTTTGATAAAATCTAAGATTAGACAATCTAACTTGTAAATCATTTAAAAAAGTTGGATCAATATCTAATGTTTTTTCGTAATCATTAATTTGATAAATTATATCATTAAGATTATGGGTTAATGTATAAAAACTATGAAAAATTGAATCCAAAGAAGAATCGATTTGAGATAAAGATTTTAATTCATTGATACAAAAGTTAGTATGATCTAATATTGATGGATACTCGTCTAAGCTTTCATTTAAACGAATCAATAAAGATTTAATCCCCTCTTTTAATCTCAGAAGATTTGATAAACGATTTTCTTCAATTTCTAACTTAGTTTGCTCATTTGGATCTTCTAATTCTAATTTTTCTAAATCTTGGAATATGTAATTCTTTTCTTCAAGCTCTTTTTGAAAATCAAAAATCTTATCTTTTGCATGCTTTAATCTTAAATTAGATTCATTCCATATTTTCCAATCTTGATTTACAATAGCATTAGATCTTTTAATTTCTTTTAAACCTAATGAATCTAACAAGCTTAATTGGTACGATGAATTATTTAAAATATAAATATCTCCTTGTAAAGTAAAATCAAACAAAAGTGATCTTAATTCTGATATTTGATATCTATTCACCAATACACCATTAATTCTGAATCTAGATTTATATTTATCTTCTTTTAAACGCCACTCCCTAGTCACAATTAATTCTTCATCAACATCAAGTCCTTGGTCAATTAACCAATCTTTTGTATTCTGAAGAACAGAAAAAACACCCTCAATTGATGAAAAAGAAGATGTTTTAGGTACCAATCGATTATCCAAAGAAGTTTTTTTATTCGCCAATAAAGCATTTAATGTATCAATGAATATTGATTTACCTGAGCCAGTCTGACCAGTAAATACAGTAAATCCTTTATCAAAGTCAATCTCTAAATTACCAAATAGAGCTATGTTCTGAAAACGTAGGCTGTTTAGCATAATTCAATGGAATCAAAAAGACGCAAACTAGGCGTAAAATGAATTAGAAGAGATGTAGAACATTGCCATAATAAAATGGCCGAAGAATTAAGCGATTTTATTGAAGCCTCAGGTCTACTTGAGTATGACCCTGTGGCTATTGACTCAATCTACAAAAGAAATCCAATTCGTCTACTTCGAAGACTTTGGCAGACACTTTTACCTATTGGATTATTTTTACTTGGCGTTGGTTGGGAAAAATTAATTGGTTCATTAGAAAAAAATGAAAGAAAGAGCTTTAGAGCGAAAGAATTTACAAGACTGCTTGTAGATTTAGGACCCGCGTTTATAAAAGCTGGGCAAGCACTATCTACAAGACCAGATATAGTTCCTCCAATAGTTCTAGAGGAATTAGCACAGCTTCAAGACCAACTACCAGGTTTTGAAAGCGAGCTTGCTATGGCGTGTATTGAAGAAGATTTAGGAGATAAAATAGAAAAGATTTTCACATCGATTGAGAAAGAGCCAATTTCAGCAGCATCTCTCGGTCAAGTGCATAAAGCAATATTAAAAGGAGGCGAAAAAGTTGCTGTAAAAATTCAAAGACCAGGATTAAGGGAACAAATAACCTTAGATTTGTACATAGTGAGAAATATAGCTATATGGTTTAAGAATAATATCGGGATTATTAGGAGTGATCTAGTGGCATTGATTGATGAACTTGGTAAAAGAATTTTTGAAGAAATGGATTACATAAATGAAGCCAACAATGCAGAAAAATTTAAAGAACTTCATAGCAAAAATAATAAAATCGCAGTTCCAAAAATCTACAGAAAAGCGACAAGTAGAAGAGTGCTTACAATGGAATGGATTGATGGGATAAAATTAACAAACATAAAAGCTGTTAAAGAATTAGGAATAAATCCAAATGAAATGATAGAAATTGGCGTAAGTTGCAGTCTTCAACAACTTATTGAACATGGTTTTTTTCACGCAGATCCCCATCCAGGAAATATTTTAGCTTTGAAAGATGGTCGATTATGTTATTTAGATTTTGGTATGATGAGTGATATTACACAACAATCAAGGACTGGCTTAATAAGAGCAGTTGTTCATCTTGTAAATAGAAGATTTGATAAACTTTCTTATGATTTTGTTCAATTGGGATTCCTCTCAGAAGAAGTAGACTTAAAGCCCATAGCACCAGCTTTTGAAAGCGTTTTTACAAGCGCTTTAGAAATCGGAGTTAACAAAATGGACTTTAAAGCGGTAACAGATGATATGTCGGGAATTATGTATAAATTTCCTTTTAAATTACCACCATATTATGCGTTAATTATTAGATCATTAATTACTTTAGAAGGGATAGCACTTAGTGTAGATCCAAATTTTAAAATACTCGGAGCAGCTTACCCTTATTTTGCGAGACGATTGATTGAAGATGAAAATCCAGAACTAAGAAATAGCTTAAAAGAAATGCTTTTTGATAAAAATAATTTAAAATTAGAAAGGTTAGATGAACTTCTGACAAGCGCAACAAAAGAAAAACAACTAGATATTGATAAAATATTGGATCAAACAATTGATTTTTTATTTTCTGAAAAAGGATTTGTTGTCAGGAATGAATTAGTTAATATTTTAGCTACAAAATTGGATTCAATAGGATGGAAAATATTAATAAAGATAAATAATAGGCTGCCAGCAAAAATAAGGTCAAAAACTATAGAAAAATCATCTAAAATAATTATTAACAAAAATTTAAATATATCTTCGATTAAAAAAATGTTTAATACATCAAAAATGAAACCTGGTTTTAAAAGAAAAATAATATTTAATAAACTTCCAAAAATCTTAATAACTAAAGATACTTACAAAATGGGGTATGGACTTATCAAAAAAACATCAGAAAAAGGTATAGTAAGATTGGTTAAAGTTGCTGCTGGTGTTGAGCAATAAATGAATTTAAAACATAATCTTATTATTATCTTTACATTATTTTTAATTCCAACAGTAGAAGCGGCAGAAACATTATTCCTTTATAAAGGCACCTTTAGCAGATCAATCAAAATAGAAAAACTACTTAAGTTTCAAAAGACAAAAATAGCAGATAGAAAATTAAAAAATCTCATTAAAATTACCAATCAAGAAGAGAAAAAACTTCATAAAATTTTGTCTTATGAAATAGACATACCTTTAAAAACTAGCAGCAAGTTAATGAATAGTAAAATAGGTGAGGTTTTTTTAAGTAGACTGACTAAAATTATTCACCCCTATAAAATTTCAAATCAAGAAATTAGCACAAAAGCGATGAGATCTGGAATTATCTTAAGTTCTTATAGTAACAATCAAAAAATTAATCTAGTAGATTTTTTTAAAGCTTACCCAAATAAAAATCTTGCTATTAATCTTAATGCATTGAATAAAACCTTGAAAAAAGTAGAATCCCTAAAAGACTTGATAGAATTCTATTCAGATTCCCCTTTTAAAAAACTTAAAGATGGAAGGTCTAGCACTTAGATTGTTTAAAAATACTTGGTAAAGAAGTGGCAATTTCCCAAAAATTAAAACAACTTTTCACTTCTAGTCCCAAAAAAAACAATTGGGATGGTCTTATAGAAGCATACAAACCCTGGTTACCTGTAACAAAAAAAACTCCAATCATTACTTTAAAAGAAGGTGCAACTCCTCTGATAGAAGTAAAATCTATATCTGATCGAATAGGAAGAGGAGTAAAAGTATACGTCAAATATGACGGACTAAATCCAACAGGATCATTTAAAGATAGAGGAATGACCATGGCAATCAGTAAAGCTAAAGAATCTGGTTGTGAAGCTGTCATTTGTGCAAGCACAGGAAACACCTCAGCCTCTGCAGCTGCATATGCAAGGAAAGGAAATATGAGAGCGTTTGTGATTATTCCAGATGGTTATGTAGCTCAAGGAAAATTAGCTCAAGCATTAGTTTACGGAGCAGAAGTATTAGCAATTAAAGGGAATTTTGATAAGGCCTTAGATATCGTTAGAGACTTATCAAACAAATATCCAATAACATTAGTTAATTCTGTTAATCCTTATAGATTACAAGGACAAAAAACAGCTGCTTTTGAAATAATTGAATATCTTGGAGATGCGCCTGATTGGTTATGTATTCCAATGGGAAATGCAGGAAACATAACTGCTTATTGGATGGGGTTTAAAGAATTTTTTAAATCAAAAAAATCTAAACAACTTCCTATAATGATGGGCTTTCAGGCAAGTGGATCTGCACCTTTAGTTGAAGGTAAAGTGATTAGCAATCCAGAAACAATTGCTACAGCAATAAGAATAGGTAATCCTGTCAATAAAGAAAAAGCTCTTCTGGTGAGAGAAGAAAGCAATGGTAAATTTTCTTCTTTACAAGATTCTGAAATCATAAACGCGTATAAAATTCTTGGTAAAGAAGAAGGTATTTTCTGTGAACCCGCCAGCGCAGCCTCTGTTGCTGGTTTATTAAAACTAAAAAATGAAGTGCCAAAAAACTCTACTGTCGTTTGTGTTCTTACTGGTAATGGATTAAAAGATCCTGATTGCGCAATAAAAAATAATGATTCTATTTTTCATACTGGTGTAGAAGCAGAACTAAATTCAATAACAAAGAAAATGGGATTTTAAGATATTTAAAGCTCCAGACAAAAAAGTGTCTGTTGAAATCGTGTTTTATCTGTTTTTTTATATGTGGATAAAAAATAAAAAACCCTGATTAATATTATAATTTTTTCCACAGGCTTAAGATTTGGTGGATAAAGCAATTTCTATCCACCTTGAAAAGAAATTTTCCACATGTTAAGAGTTTAAAAAAACCTGATGAGAACTGCTTTTTCTTTGATAACCACAAAAACCACAAGACCTACTACTACTAGTTCATTTTCATATAAAGAATAAAAAGAATAATAGAAGAGAAAAAAATTTTGTTTTTTTTAACGGTATTGCTTTTTTGTAATAGCTATGAAATTCTTATATCAATAGATTTTTATTTGAAATAAGCGGATGAAGTTAACTTGTTCACAATCAGAGTTGAATTCTGCTTTACAGTTAGTTAGCAGAGCAGTTTCTAATCGACCGACACACCCTGTATTGGCAAATGTATTATTAGCAGCTGATGAAGTGACAGGTAAGCTTCGTTTAACTGGATTTGATTTAAGCTTAGGAATACAAACTTCAATATCTGCTTCTATAGAAACTAGTGGTGCTATCACTTTACCAGCTAAATTATTTGGAGAAATTGTTTCTAAATTATCAAATGATGCTCCATTAATCTTAACTTCTGAACATACTAGTCAACAAGTAGAATTAACAAGTAAAAACGGGACATATCAAGTGAGAGGAATGCTTGCAGATGATTTTCCAGATTTACCTTTGGTTGAAAGTGGAACTTCACTTCAATTAAATCCAATATTATTATCTAGCGCTATTAAATCTACTTTATTTGCAAGCAGTACAGATGATGCGAAACAATTACTAACAGGTGTTAATCTCACATTTGATGGTTATGGAATTGAATCAGCTGCTACAGATGGTCACAGATTAGCTGTTCTAAATTTGAATAATATTTTATCTCAATCAAAAGAATTTAATACTTCTTCAAATTTAGATAAATTTTCTATTACTTTGCCTTCTAAATCTTTAAGAGAAGTTGATAAGTTTTTAACTACATGTGATAAAAATAAACCAATTAATTTTTTTATTGATAATGGTCAAGTAGTTTTTATATCTGCAGATGAAATTATAACTATAAGGGCCTTAGAAGGTTCTTATCCAAATTACTCACAATTATTACCAGATACATTTTCAAAAATTCTAGAATTTGATAGAAAAGATTTTATAGCTTCTTTAGAAAGAATAGGTGTTTTAGCTGATCAACATAATAATGTCATTAAAATAACTACAGATAGTTCATCGAATTTAATCAATATCACCACTGACGCGCAAGATATAGGAACTGGTTCAGAGTCTCTTCCAGTTTCTTTTAAAGGCGAATCATTTCAAATAGCTTTTAATGTAAGATATTTATTAGATGGATTAAAAGTGATAGATTCAAATTTAATTAAATTAAGTTGTAATGCGCCTACAACTCCCGCAGTTTTTTCACCTATTAATAGTGATGTTAATTTTACCTATTTAGTAATGCCTATACAAATAAGAAATTAATTTTGTCTATTCCAACTAAATTATTATTAACTGATTTATTAAAGCATAATGTTCGCTGTGAGAATGGAATTGATCATGGCCCAGGAGTTACAGTGTGGATGCATCCTCCTGTTCATAGAATATTAGGATGGGTAACTCGACCTTCTACTTTGAGACTAATAAGAGAGGTTTGGAGGTTAGATCAATTAAAAGGAATTAATGATCATGAAGTTTACGTAAAAGGTCTCCCATCTAAATCTGATCAACAAACTTTAGACCGCTTTCCCTCTTTAATTAATGCAAATGTTTTTAATCGAAATGGGAAAAAATTAGGTTTAATCGCTGATTTTGTTTTTGATTTAAAAAGCGGAAATATTCAATATTATCTAGTTAGTAGATCAAATCCATTAATACCTGGAACAAGTCGATGGCGTTTAGATTTATCTAAAATAATTGACAAACAACCTGGTTCTATTTCATGTGAAATTAATACATTCGAAGATTTAGTTATACAGAAAGCAAGCTTAAGAGAAGAATTTCTCAATAAAAGCAGAAAATGGAAAACAAAATTTCAGGATTTTACTTATGAAGCCTCTGATAGACTTGAAGGATGGATAGATGATCAAACTAATGAAAATGATAATGATAATGAGTTTGAAGATCAGTTAAATGAATATCAAAATACAACTGTTTCACATGATGATTGGATAGATAACCTTGATATAGATAGTTCTGAAAAATTTAATACAATGAATAAAAGAAATAGAAAAACAAATTTAAACAATGGAAGAGATGTTGATCCCTGGTTTTAATTAATGAAATCTTTAGCAGAGAATAAAGACTTTAATCAGTTAATAAATTCATCAAAATTTTTTGTTGAATATGATGTATCGTCTTCTCTTCTTCAAGAAGGTTTAAAACAAGCCGACTATATAGAAATATGTAGAAGATTGAATCGACCTCCCAACAGGAACGAATTAGGAATGTTTGGGGTGATGTGGTCAGAGCATTGTTGTTATCGAAACTCTCGTCCTTTGCTTAAAAAATTTCCTACTACAGGTTCACGTATTCTTGTTGGTCCTGGAGAAAATGCAGGAGTTGTTGATATTGGTTTAGGACAAAAATTAGTCTTTAAAATTGAGAGTCATAATCATCCATCAGCTGTTGAGCCTTTTCAAGGTGCTGCAACAGGTGTTGGTGGGATTTTGAGAGATATTTTTACTATGGGAGCCAGGCCAATAGCTTTATTAAATGCTTTAAGGTTTGGACCTTTAGAAAATGAAAAAAATATCAGTTTGTTGGAAGGCGTAGTCGCAGGAATTTCTCATTATGGAAACTGTGTAGGGGTTCCTACTATTGGAGGAGAAGTGGGATTTGATAGTAGTTATTCAGGTAATCCTTTGGTTAATGCAATGGCCTTAGGTTTGATGGAAACAAATGAGATAGTTTGCTCTGGAGCGAGTGGAATAGATTTTCCAGTTTTATACGTAGGAAACACTACTGGGAGAGATGGAATGGGAGGAGCAAGTTTTGCTAGCTCTGAACTTTCAAAAACTTCAATAGATGATCGCCCTGCTGTTCAGGTTGGAGATCCTTTTCTTGAAAAAGGATTAATAGAGGCATGTTTAGAGGCATTTAAAACAGGAAATGTAATTGCTGCTCAAGACATGGGGGCTGCAGGTCTAACTTGTAGTTGTTCTGAAATGGCTTCAAAAGGTGATGTTGGCATAGAATTGAATCTTGATCTTGTTCCAGCTAGAGAAAAAGGAATGACTGCATATGAATATTTGTTATCCGAATCACAAGAGCGAATGTTATTTGTTGTGAAACCTGGTTCAGAAAAAGAATTAAGTGATCTATTTACGAAATGGGGTTTATATGTTGAGGTTGTTGGAAAAGTTTTAAAAGAAAAAGTTGTTAGAGTTTTACATAAAGGAGAAGTAGTAGCAGATTTACCAGCATCTTCACTTGCTGATGATACACCGATAGAGGAACATTTATTATTAAATTCACTTCCTGAATATTTACAAGAACATTGGAAATGGAAAGAAGATTTGTTACCTAAAAGTTTAGATAATGGAATTATTAATTTGAAAGATAATTCATTTTGTAGTTGGAAAAATGTTTTATTAAATTTACTAAATACTCCTTCAATATCTTCAAAAAACTGGATATATAAACAATATGATTATCAAGTTCAATCTAATACGGTTGTTTGTCCAGGAGAGGCTGATGCTGCTGTTATTAGAATTCGTCCGCAAAATGAGTTTGAAGTTAAATTAAATCAAGATAGAGGAATAGCATCAGTAGTAGATTGTAATGATAGATGGGTTTATTTAGACCCTCAACGTGGAAGCATGGCTGCTGTTGCCGAAGCAGCTAGAAACTTAAGCTGTGTTGGAGCCGAACCTATAGCTATTACTAATAATTTAAATTTTTCTTCTCCAGAAAAAACAGTCGGTTTTTGGCAATTATCAATGTCTTGTGAAGGAATTAGTACTGCTTGTAAAATATTAAATACTCCTGTCACAGGAGGAAATGTATCTTTGTATAATGATACAAAATTAACAAATAATAACGTTATACCAATTCATCCAACGCCTGTAATTGGTATGGTCGGATTAATAGAAAACTTGAATAATATTTGTAAAAAATCTTGGCTTAATTCTGATGATCAAATATGGATGATAGGTTTACCGTTAGAAACTAAGAATAATGAAGATAATCGAATTTCATTAGCTGCCACATCTTATTTAGAATATATTCATGGCTTAAAAACCGGCAGACCTCCAGAAATTGATTTATACTTAGAAAAACAAGTTCAGTCATTTTTAAGAAAAATAATACAAAAACGATTTATTAATTCAGCACACGATTTGGGTGACGGTGGTTTAGCAGTTGCAATAGCTGAGTGTTGTATTTCTTCAGGATATGGAGCTAATATTCAGCTTCCTCCAAGTCAATCAAGATTGGATCGTCTTCTTTTTTCTGAAGGAGGGGCACGAGTTTTAATTAGTTGCTCAAAGAATCAAAGTATAGAATTAAAAAAATATTATAAAAATATATCTTTACAAGAATCTATTAGTTTTTCTCTATCTCATTTAGGTACTGTAAATAATGAAAATAAACTATCAGTATATCAATCTAATAATTTGTTGATAGATGCTAATATTTTAGATTTAAAAGATGTATATCAAAATACTATATATAAAAAAATATCTAAATAATATATCTATGTTTTATAATTTTGAAATTAAAAATTCTTTTTTTAACGAGGAAATATAATTATGTGTGGAATAGTAGGTGTTGTTTCTTCTGATCAATGTAATCAACAAATTTATGACAGCTTGTTATTACTTCAGCATAGAGGTCAAGATTCAACTGGCATAGCAACAATGGATGGTAGTGTTTTTCATATCAATAAAGCTCAAGGTCAAGTAAGAGAAGCTTATAGGACTAGAGATATGAGGAGTTTAATTGGAAAGACTGGCTTAGGACATGTCAGGTATGCTACTAAAGGAGCTGCTCATAGAGAAGAAGAAGCACAACCTTTTTATGTAAATGCGCCCTATGGGATTATTCTTGTTCACAATGGAAATTTAACCAATACAAGAGAGTTAGAAAAAGAACTTTTTAAAGTTGATAGAAGGCATACAAATACTTCAAGTGACACAGAGATGTTATTAAATGTATTAGCAACGGAATTAAATAGTTCAATACAAGGAAAAGATATAAATCCAGATGATCTTTTTCATTCTATTAAAAGACTTCATTCAAGGGTTGAGGGATCTTATGCTTCAATTGCTTTAATTGCAGGTCATGGTCTTTTAGCATTTAGAGATCCTTTTGGAATTCGCCCTCTGGTTATTGGTAAAAGGTTGAGTGAAAAGAATAAACCTGAATGGATAATTGCAAGTGAATCATTAGTTATTGAAAACAATGATTATAAAATTGTTAGAGACGTAGAACCGGGAGAGGCTATTTTTATTACCTCTGATGGTGAGTTTTTCTCTAAACAATGTTCAGATAATCCTCAACTATTTCCTTGTTCCTTTGAATATGTTTATTTAGCAAGACCTGACTCAATAATGAATGGAATTTCCGTTTATGAGTCAAGATTAAGAATGGGCGATTTATTAGCAGAAACTATAAAAAAACAAATTTCCCTTGGAGATATAGATGTAGTAATGCCCATACCTGACTCTTCTAGACCTGCTGCAATGCAAGTAGCAAGACAGTTAGGACTTGATTACAGGGAAGGCTTTTTTAAGAATCGTTATGTTGGGAGAACATTTATAATGCCTGGTCAATCCTTAAGAAAACGATCTGTGCGTCAGAAATTAAATGCTATGAGCACTGAATTTACAAATAAAAATGTTTTGATAGTTGATGATTCAGTTGTTAGAGGAACAACATCTCAGCAAATAGTTCAAATGGCAAGAAGTGCAGGAGCTAATAAAGTTACTTTTACTTCTGCTGCACCACCAATAAGATTCCCACATGTTTATGGAATTAATATGCCAAGTAGAAATGAATTGATTGCGTATAATAGAAATATAAATGAAATAGAAAATACTTTGTTGATTGATAAAATGATTTATCAAGAAGTTGCAGATCTTTCAAAAGCGATTACTAACGGTTCTCAACTCAATGAATTAGATTTATCTTGTTTTACCGGAAAATATGTAACTGGAACAGTTACAGATGAATATTTAAATTGGGTTGAAAAAACATCTTTATCTTAACTATTCTCTGGCAAGATCATAGAAAAAGTAGATTTAATTAATTCATTATTGTTTAATTTTATATTCAATTGCTTCTCTTTTTTATATAAACTATTATTAATCTGATCTGTTTTTAATTTTTCATATCTTTCTTTATTAGTTTTGATATAAACGTGGTCATTATTTATAAAACTATTAATCACTTTATCTTTGATTTCTTTATTATTCTTAAAAACTATTCCCATTGTTCCTAAATTTCCTTTATGACATATTTTTATTTCTTTAGTATTATGTTTTATAAATTTACCTTTGTTTGTGATTAAAATTAAGTCTTTTACTTCTTTTTCTTGAATACTTAATGCTTCAACTATTTTTTCACGGGGGAATAATTTCATGATACTCGTTCCTTGAGCTAATTTCCCCATACATGGAAACTCATTTTCTGTTATTTTTATTTTGATAATTCTGCCTATATCACTTATTAAAAAAATATAACTATTTTCTTCACATAATAGACAAGCTTGAAGGACAATATTCTTTTTTAATTTTAAAATTGTTGTTGATCGATTAGAAATATCACTTATTTCATTCATTGAGATTCTTTTAAATTTTCCGTCACTACTTATTAAAGCTAAACTTATATCTTTTTTGTCTTGCAATGGAATCAAATTAATTATTTCATCATTTTCTAAACCTGCTGGTAAAAAGTGTTCAAGAGGACCAGGTTTCTGTCCTGCAAATTCCCATTTAAGAAGACCAATTTTTCCAAATTTACTTACAGCTAATATTTTTGGTTCATTTTTAACTGGCCATATTAGTTTTGTAGGTATAATATCTTTTCTTTCTTGGTCACCTTCTTTTAGTTTTAATTTTTTTATCGTTATTGAAGGGATTATTTTTATTTCATTATTTGATTGAATAACAATTTCTGAATCTTTTGATAATTCTTTTAAAGCATTTATTCTTTGCAATTCTTTATTTGGTCTTTGATTTGCCATTTTTTCAGCAATGAGCGCATCTCCACCCTCTATCAATTTTGTTTTTCTAGCACTGCCAAATTTTTTCTTCAATTCTTTTAATTCTTTAATCATAACTTTCATTAATTTTTCCTTATTGTTAATTATTGACTCAAGCTCATTTCTTTTACTTTTTAGATCTTCTATCTCATTTTTTAATGAATTTTTTTCAAGACTAGTAATTTTTTTTAATGGCATGCCTAAAATTCCATCAGCTTGTCTCTCATTGATCTTTAATTTATTAATTAAACTATTTTTTGCTTCAGCAGTATCCTTAGATTTTTCAATTAAATTAATTATTTCTCTTAAATTATTTATAGCTTGGATCAGAGCTTCAACTATTTCTTGTCTTCTTTTTATATTTTTTAATAAATAATTACTTCTAAGTAAAATAGTTTCTTCTCTAAATTCTAGAAAATTATTTAATAGTTTTCTTAATGTTAGTTGTACTGGCTGACCATTAACTAATGCAAGTAAAATTGCACCAAAATTACTTTGTAGACTAGTTTTTTGATATAAAAAATCTAGAATCTTTTTTGGATCAGAATCTCTTTTTATCTCTACTAAAATTCGCATACCATCTCTATCACTTTCATCTCTTATATCTGCTATTCCAGAAACCTTTCCATTATTTACGAGCTCAGCTAGCTTTTCAATCCAACTAGCTTTGTTCAATTGATATGGCAGTTCTGTAATTATAATTCCACTTCTTTTATGCTTTCCTTTACCTGGATTAATTTCCTCAATATGAGCTATTCCTCTCATGGTTATACTTCCCCTTCCTTTTGTGTAAGTTTCTTTTATTCCATTACTAATTAAAATTTCTCCCCCTGTTGGAAAGTCAGGACCAGGTATTATTTCTAATAATCTTTTTTCTTCTAAAGAGGGTTTTTTAACTATTGCTATTAAAGCTTCCACCACTTCATTCAAATTATGTGGAGGAATACTTGTGGCCATTCCAACAGCAATGCCTGCACTTCCATTTAAAAGAAGGAATGGTAGCTGAGCTGGTAAAACCTCTGGTTCTTGTTGTGACCCATCAAAATTTGGCGAGAAATCAACAGTTTCTTGATCTATTTCTTTTAAAATTGCATCGCTTGATATTTGAGATAGTCGTGTTTCTGTATATCTCATTGCAGCGGGTGGATCGTCATCAATAGATCCAAAGTTCCCATGACCATCAAGAATTGGATATCTTGAGCTAAAAATTTGTACTTGTCTTACAAGTGCATCGTAAACGGCTTGATCTCCGTGTGGATGGTATTTACCAAGGACATCTCCTACAACACGTGCACATTTTCTATAAGGTCTATCGGGTGTAAGTCCTAATTCGTGCATTGCAAAAAGAATTCTTCTTTGCACCGGTTTCAATCCATCCCTGGCGTCTGGCAATGCTCTTCCAACGATTACGCTCATTGCGTACTCGAGATAAGAACGTTGCATCTCTTGATGCAACGATATTGGTTTTAGGCGTTCTTTGGCCATCTTTGAGTTTGTAAGAGGCCTATATTTCTTTATTTAGGCTACTAACTAATCTGTTAAAAACCAGTTTTTTGTTAAACATTAATTCAGCGACTTTTTTCTATAGCTTCTTTAACTACTTTTTTCATTTCTTTGTCTTTAAATAAAAATTGCGCTGATTTTTGTAGTTTCTTTCCCCATAATTGCTTTGCTTGATAGTCTTTTGAAACATATTGAGGATTAGATTTTAAAGCATTTTTTGCTAAGTTTAATGATTCAATATGTTTCTTTTCTGATGAATATAGGACTACTGCTAAAGCTAACATTGGTTCGGCATCATTGCTAATTTTAAGTGCTGATTCAAATCTTGAAATAGCTTCTTTAGAATTATTCAATTCATATAAAACAAGACCTTCATTATTAATAGATTGCCAAAAACTTGAATTAATTTTTGATGATTGTTTAAACGCAATTAACGCTAATTTATAATTATTTAACATGATTTCAGCATTACCTAGTTGAAAATATCCTTTTTCACTATTTTTATTAATTGATAAGCCTTTTGTGATAGAAATCTTAGCATTTTTTGGATCATTCAAATCCATATAGACTAAACCTTTTTTGAAATAAATACTTTGATCTTTTGGTTTTAATTTTATTGCTTCATTTAATGAAAATAATGCTTGATATTTTTTATTTGATCTAACTTGAGCTTCTGCAAGGCTTACCCAAAGGTCTTTTTCTTTAGGATTTAATTTTATAGCTAATTCTAAAAGTTTAATTGCTTCATCATTTTGACCAAATTGAATTAGTTGTATAGCGGTTCTCCCTATTTGTATTGATGTAGATTCTAATTCTTTTTGATTTGGTTCATTGATTATAGGAAAAAAAGCATTTGATAATTTTGTTATAAGAAAAGATTCAAAGATTAATAAACAAAATAGGTAATGAGAGATTGTAGTAATTTTTTTCATTTTTATGGATTATTTGATATTGAATTTATATTTCTTCTCCACATCCACGGCTTAATTCGTTTTAATGCTGAGCTGTTTAAATTTTCTTTCCATTTTGAATCACTCCATGATAAAGCATCTTCTTTAGTTATGTTCTGTATCCATTCAGAGGGCTGAAGATCCGGTTCAGAAGTACTAGGAATTTTTTTTTGATTCCAGGGACATACTTCTTGACAAATATCACAACCTGCAATCCAATTCCCCATCTTACTAATAATATTTTCAGGTAATTTTTTTTCTCTGTTTTCTAAGGTGTGATATGCCAAACATTTGTTTGAGTTTACAATAAATGGTTCTTCTATTGCTTTGGTTGGGCAGGCTTCAATACATTTTTCACATTCACCACATATAGGTTTTGAAGGTTCGTCAGCTGTCAAAGCTTCAGTAGATAAAAGATGACCTAAAAACATCCAAGACCCAATTTTGGAATTAATTATATTGCTATGTTTTCCAATCCAGCCAATACCTGCTTCTTCTGCCCATGCTTTATCCAAAAATGCGCTCGTGTCTACACATATTTTCCATTTAGAGTTTGGCTTTTCTTTTTCAAGAAATTGGGCAACTTTTTTTAATTTTTTTTCAATAATTTTGTGATAATCTTTCCCCCAACCGTACCTGGCAATGGATATGTCTTTAGGTGTTCTTTTGGTTTCTACGTAGTAATTAAGTCCAACTGCAATAACACTTTGCACTCCTTCAAGCATGTTTTCGATATTTTTTCTTCTAGGACTATTCATCCATTCCATTTTTGCTTGATGCCCAGCTTGCAGCCATCTTTCTAAGGAATCGGATCGAAGTTTGATTCTCGAAGAACCTGGAACTTTTGCAATACCTACTGCATCAAAACCTTCTTCAAATGCTTTTTCTTTAATTTTTTTCGTTAAAACAAGAGTTTTTTTTAAGTTCACAATGATTTTTACATGAATAATTTTTTTCTTTTAATAAAAAGGTGCTCTAGTCAATTGAGCTTTGATTTGGGCTTAAAGTGTTTTCTTTTAATGTTTTATTTCTATTAATAGCTTAAATTATTTAATTAATGCACTTAATTTGGTTAGATTATAGTTATGTAAATTATCGGACTCTCTTTATTTGGTGCAGTCCTCTCCCAAGGAAGACCTGTCTCTTGGCTCAAGGCTTCAGCAGGATCTTAAAAATGACCTTATAGCTGGTCTTTTGGTGGTTATTCCTTTAGCTACCACTATTTGGTTGTCTACAATTGTCAGTCGCTTTGTTCTGGCAATATTAACTTCAATACCAAAACAATTAAATCCCTTTATTACTCTTAATCCTTTATTACAAGACTTGATCAATCTTGCTTTGGGTTTAACGGTTCCACTACTAGGAATTTTATTGATCGGTCTTATGGCTCGAAATTTTGTAGGGAGATGGTTGCTTGAGTTCGGAGAAGGAACTCTTTCACGTATACCTCTTGCGGGGTCAGTGTATAAAACCCTTAAACAACTTTTAGAAACTTTTCTGAGAGACAACTCAACTAGATTTCGCCGAGTTGTTTTAGTTGAATATCCTCGTGAAGGCTTGTTTAGTGTCGGATTTGTGACTGGTATTGTTGGACCATCTCTTCAAACTGAACCAGATAAACCTTTGTTAAGTGTTTTCATTCCTACTGCACCAAATCCTACAACTGGTTGGTACACCTTAGTGCCAGAAGGTTCTGTTAAAGATTTAGATATATCTGTTGAAGATGCATTTAGAACAATTATTTCTGCTGGAATTGTAAATCCTGATGACAGAAATAACTCTACAAATACTTCTTTTTCTAGTTTATTTTCTCAGTTAAGAGCTTCATCATCGTAAAGTATTTTTGATTTGTACTTATGCAATTAAAATCAATTTCTAGAGAATTAGCTCTCTTACTTCTTGGACAAATTAAAACAAAAGATATTAATAATATTAATATTGAAAGCTTACTTAGCAAGGCGATAGAATCTTTAACTCAACACTGGAGAGATCAATTAGACTTTTGTGCCTCAAAATTAGAAAAGGCAAATCAAGAACTATTGAATAGTGAATTGCAAGAAGATGCTGGATTAATAAATAAATCTCGTAATTGTTTAAAAATTTGCTTAACCGACTCCGAGAATATACTTAATAGCTTATCTGAAAGTATTGAATTACCTAGATTATTAGCACGAGCTGATCAAAAGAAAATACGTGAGCTAGCTTTAAAACGTGTTCATTTAGTCATGGAAAAACAAGATCAGATTGATAACAATCTTGATAGTGTTATGGAAGGTTGGCGATTAAAAAGATTACCTAGAATTGATAGAGATATTTTAAGATTGGCTTTAGTTGATTTGATCGATTTTAATACTCCTACTGCAGTTACTTGTAATGAAGCTGTAATTTTGGCTAATCGTTATAGTGATGAACAAGGACGTAGAATGATTAATGGAGTTTTAAGAAAACTTCAAAATTCTACTTTAAAACTAAATTAGAAATGAAAGATAATATTTCTCAGGATAAAAAAAATCCTACTAATTCAACTCAAATAGATAATACTTCATCTATTAATGATGATTCTTTAGATTGGGCAAAACAAGCTTATTTGCAACTAAAACAAAAGCAAAAAGAGGAGAAAGAATTACTTCAGAAAGAAATTGAAGAAGAAGAAATAGTTAATAAAAAAAACAAGATAAGAGATGATCTTGAGCCAAGTCTTTCAGTTGAAAATATACCTATAGCTATTCAAGATTTAGAAGAAGAAGAGCCTGAACTGGGCGATTTTGACGATGATTTTAAATGGTCAGCTGAAGTTTTAGCTGCACAAGGTAAAAAAATTGGTCAATTTTCCTTAGATGAAATTGATTGGCTCAGTCGGTTAAAACAAGGATTGGAAAAAACTCGTAAAGGATTTGTTACTGATTTATTAGATAAATTTGGTGATGATCCACTGACGCCTGAAGTTCTTGATGATTTAGAAAATCTTTTACTTAGAGCAGATGCGGGAGTTTCAGCTACAGATCAAATTTTAGACTCATTAAGAAGAAAGTTAAATGAAGAAGTTGTTGAAGCATCTGAGGGCTTGCGTTTTTTAAAGGAGCAATTAGTCAATGTTTTAGAAAAGCCAATAAAAGATAGTGGTGTTGATTTGCTTTCTCCTAAGAAAGGTTGTTTAAATATTTGGATGTTAGTAGGTGTTAATGGGGTTGGTAAGACTACGACCCTTGGTAAATTGGCAAACGTTGCAAAAAGAAGTGGTTTCTCAGCAATAATTGCCGCTGCAGATACTTTTAGAGCTGCAGCGGTACAACAAGTAAAGGTATGGGGCGAAAGAACAGGGGTTGAAGTGATTGCAAACGAATCTAAGAATGCTGATCCAGCATCGATAGTATTTGATGCTATTGGGGCAAGTAAATCAAAAAATATAGATTTATTATTAGTAGATACTGCAGGTAGATTACAAACTAAAAATAATTTAATGGAAGAATTAAAAAAAATTCGAAAAATTATTGATAAGCTTGCTCCTGAAGCAAGTGTTGAATCTTTATTAGTTCTTGATTCTAGTCAAGGTCAAAATGGACTTAAGCAGGCACTAGCGTTTGCTGATTCAGCAGAATTAACAGGAGTAATACTTACAAAACTTGATGGATCTTCTCGAGGAGGTGTAGCGATGGCTGTAGCATCAGAAGCGAAACTTCCTGTTAGATTTGTAGGTGCTGGAGAAAAAATGAGAGACCTACGTCCATTTAATAGTTTTGAATTTATAGAGGCACTTTTATCTACTCGATAATATATTAGAAATTTTCTGTTTATTTTGCTAAATTTAATTTACTTATTGACGGAGAATAGTGAAAGAAAATTCTCCAATTTCAGATCAACAATATCTACATTCAACTCATTCCTTTTCAAGTGCTGCGTCTAAATCATTAACAGATCTAATTCATAGCCTTTCTCAAGAACAAATTAGTAATCAAGATTTATTGCTTTCTTTGAGCTTTGCGTTGCGAAGTTTTACAAATTTACAGCGTTTTCTTGAACTAATTCCACTGCTTGTTACTCAATTAGTTGGTGTTAAAGGTGCATTTTTAATTCCCTTTCAAGATGATGGAAGTCTTTGGCATGAGCAACTGCAAGTTATTCCTCAGGGAGAAGATCAGGAATTATTTAGAAAATTATTTCTTTTAGAGGAGGGAAAGAAAATCGGATTTGGTATGCAAGAAAAAAATATTGTAATGTTAGATCGTTTAGTTAAAAGACATTTTGACTCGTCTAATGTAATTGTTACATCAATAGTTTCTCGAGGTAGACAGCGAGGAAGATTGTATGTTTTTGATAAAAAAGATATTGTTTTTGGAAGTAATATTCATCGGAAACATATTCAAATAGTTGCTGATTTGACTGGAGTAGCAATAGAGAATGATGTAATATTTCAGGTTATTCGGAATCATGAAAAAGTCGATAGACAAATAAGTATTGGTGCTGAAATTCAATCACAATTATTACCTGATCAGTGTCCAATAATTGAAGGAATTGAATTAGCTGCTTGCTGTAGGCCTGCGTTTCAAGTAGGTGGTGATTATTACGATTTTATGCCTACTCGTCCAGATTTGATTGACACAGCAAAATCTTCTGGTCGTTGGGCTTTTGTGATTGGTGACGTTATGGGTAAAGGTATTCCCGCTGGGTTATTGATGACTATGTTGCGAGGAATGCTCAGAGCTGAAGTTTTAACAGGATTGCCACCTGATTCTATTTTGCATGACTTGAATCAATTGGCTCTTGAAGACTTGACTCAATCACATCGTTTTGTAACTTTGTTTTATTCGGACTTTGACGCGCAATCAAGAAAATTGCGTTTTGCTAATGCGGCACATAATCCTCCTTTACTTTGGAGCGCTAAGTCAAAATCAATAAATAGATTGGATGCTCCTGGTTTATTGATTGGTCTTCAACCTGAAGCTGAATATGGATGTGGAGAGGTAGTCCTTCAGCCAGGTGATGTTCTCCTTTACTACACCGATGGCGTTACTGAGGCACCTGGTATATCAGGTGAACGTTTTGATGAAAGTCGTTTAATAACTTTTTTAGATAAATTTGCCAGGGAAGGTTTAGAAGCCAAACAAATATTGAATAAACTTTTTGAAAGATTAGATGGCTTTGTTGGTGTTAGTGATCATCATCTGGAAGATGATGCATCAATGGTGGTTTTAAAAGTTAATGAAGAATCAACGCTTCCTCAATTAACTTAATAAATCTCCTGACAATTGCTAAGACTCTTGCTTTATTTATATTAGTACTTTGGAAAATGCATTGACCAAAACGTGGAGCGATAGATTTGATAAAGGACTTAATCCTTTTATAGAAAAATTTAATGCTTCAATTGAATTTGATATTTGTTTATTAGAAGAAGATTTGGATGGATCAATTGCTCATGCCCGAATGCTTGGAATTCAAGGAATTATTAGTATGGAAGAGGCTCTTAAATTAGAATCTGGTCTTGAACAGATTCGTAAAGAGGCCTCTGATGGATTATTTCATCCTGATATTTCAGATGAAGATGTCCATTTTGCAGTAGAAAAAAAATTAATAGATTTAATAGGCCCTGTAGGTAAAAAACTTCACACTGGTCGTAGTCGTAATGATCAAGTTGGAACAGATTTAAGATTATGGCTTAGAAAGCGTATTGATGAAATTGATATGGATTTGGAACGTTTCCAAAAATCTCTTTTTTTATTAGCGGAAAAAAATCTTCATACTCTTATTCCTGGTTATACGCATTTACAAAGAGCACAACCTGTATCTCTAGCTCATCACTTATTGGCTTATATTGAGATGGCACAAAGAGATAGAAACAGATTAAAAGATGTAAGAAAACGAGTTAATATTTGCCCATTAGGAGCAGCTGCTTTGGCTGGGACTTCTATTTCTATAAGCAGAAAGATTACTTCTTCAGAATTGCATTTTCAAGATATTTATTCTAACAGTTTAGACGCTGTGAGTGATAGAGATTTTGTCGTAGAATTTTTAGGAGCTTCAGCGTTAATTATGGCTCATTTAAGTAGATTATCAGAAGAAGTTATTTTATGGGCATCTGAAGAATTTGCATTTATTCAATTAACAGATCGATGTGCTACTGGAAGTAGTCTTATGCCTCAAAAAAAGAATCCTGATGTTCCAGAACTAGTTCGAGGTAAGTCAGGGAGAGTGTTTGGACATTTACAAGCTATGCTTACAATGATCAAAGGATTACCTTTAGCTTACAATAAAGATTTTCAAGAAGATAAAGAAGCAATTTTTGATAGTGTCAAAACAATTAAAAATTCGTTAGTTGCCATATCAATTTTGTTTGAAGAAGGTTTGATTTTTAGAAAAGAAAAACTCAATCATGCTGTTTCATCAGACTTTTCAAATGCTACTGATGTTGCTGATTATTTAGTGGCTAAGGACATACCATTTCGAGAGGCCTATCAATTAGTTGGGCGAATTGTTAAGAGCTCTTTGGAAGAAGGCATTCTATTAAAAGATATTCCTTTGGAAAGATGGAAAACATTTCATAAATTTTTTGAAAAAGATATTTATGAAAAGCTTTTGCCCTCATCTGTGGTTGAGTCTCGATTGAGTGCAGGTGGAACTGGATTTCAGAGAGTCCAAGAACAACTCATAGTTTGGCGTCAGAAATTATTTAAGTAAAAAAATTGTTTTCAATCTATTTGAGGGCTTTCGGTATTAAAGTGTTTAATGATGACTCATTTTAGAGTCATTAATTTTGGCTATTTATAGCCTATTGGTTACATTTTATTTTCAGTCCAATTTTCAAGTGAGTATTTTTGTCGGCAACTTACCCTTCCGCGCTGAGCAGGAAGATGTCATTGAATTGTTTTCTCCCTTTGGGGAGGTGGCAAATTGTTCTTTACCTTTAGAACGAGATACAGGACGCAAAAGAGGCTTTGCTTTTGTTGAGATGGCTGATGAAGCAGTTGAAGCTTCAGCAATTGAATCTCTCCAAGGTGCAGAACTTATGGGTCGTCCTTTAAGAATCAACAAAGCTGAACCTAGAGGCAGTGCTCCAAGAAGAGGCGGCGGCGGTTACGGCGGTGGCGGTTATGGCGGTGGCGGCCAAGGCGGCGGTTATGGCGGTGGCGGCCAAGGCGGCGGTTACGGCGGTGGCGGTTATGGCGGTGGCGGCCAAGGCGGCGGTTACGGCGGTGGCGGTTACGGCGGTGGCGGCCAAGGCGGCGGTTACGGCGGTGGCGGTTATGGCGGTGGCGGCCAAGGCGGCGGTTACGGCGGTGGCGGTTATGGCGGTGGCGGCCAAGGCGGCGGTTATGGCGGTGGCGGCCAAGGCGGCGGTTACGGCGGTGGCGGTTATGGCGGCGGCCAACCTGATCAATCAGCTCAAGACAGACCTTCTGGAGCAAAAGGTTGGGAGGATCGTAGTCATGGCAATGCTTCTCAAGATGCAAATGGCTTTGATCAAGGTCGTAGTAGAAGAAGAAGAGGTGCTTCGCCTGAAGTGGCCGATGACTCTACTGCAGATTATGGTGGCGCAGAATCTTAAAGATTCTGTTGCTGGTTGTTAATGCCCAGCATCTTCAAGTTGTTGGGCAATTTGTTTTAAAATTGAAATATCAGCTTTTTGCTTTTGACATTTTTCACTTAATTCTTGTCTCAATAATTTTGCATTAGGTATATTTTCAATCAGATTTAATATATGTTTTGAAATTTGCCAGAGACGTCCATCATTATCTAAATGTTTTTGAGCAAAAGGAATAATTTTTTTTATTATTTTTGATCTTGATAGGTATTCTTCCTGATCTCCATAAATCATTGAATCTATTTTTCTCCAAAGAAAAGGATGTGAGTATGCAGCTCTGCCTACCATCACCCCATCAAACTTTTTGAGAGTTTTAATACAATCATTTATTGTATTTATTCCACCGTTCAGTTCGATTATTAATTCAGGTCTGTTGTTTTTTAATTTTTCAACTCTTTCGTATTGAAGAGGTGGAATTGTTCTATTTTCTTTTGGGTTTAATCCATTTAGCCAAGCTTTTCTTGCATGAATTATAAATCTGTCTGCGCCTGCAAATGAACAATTATCAACAAATTGCATAAGGTAATTATCATTGTCGAGATTATCAATACCGAGTCTATGTTTGATTGTTATTGGGAGATTGCATGACTTTTTCATTTTCTCTATGCAATTGGCCACTATCTTTGGTTTTCCCATTAGACAAGCTCCAAAGTTGCCAGATTGTACTTTTGGACTTGGGCAGCCAATATTTAAATTAATTTCGTCATATCCCCAATCTTCTGCCATTTGAGCTGCTTCAGCTAAAAGTATTGGATTATCCCCTCCTAGTTGTATGGAAATTGGATGTTCAATTTCATCAAAATCTAATAATTTTTTTCTGTTTTTGCTGTAATGAAGTGCTTGGGCCACAATCATTTCTGTATATAGAAGCGACTTTTTTGTTATCTGACGCATAAGGACACGAAAATGTCTGTCTGTGCAATCCATCATTGGAGCAATACTTAACGTGTGGTTAGCTAATTGACTGTTGTTCAAAGTGTTGGAAATCATTGTTTATCAATAAATTTTTTTCAACTTTTAGGGAGTAAATTTATTAGTATTGACGAAATTGAAAAATTTATCTTGAATCGTAGATTTTTAATGATTGGATTTTTAAATACTTTGTTTGGTTTTATCATTAAACCTAACAGTGTTTTTGCTGCTTCTAAAACTATGGAAAATTATAAAACTTTAACTGATGCAGACTGGGAAAATCGTTTATCTAAAGATGCATTTTACGTGTTGCGTAAAGAAGGAACAGAGAGGCCCTTTTCAAGTCCCTTGAATGATGAAAAAAGGAACGGAATTTTTAGATGTGCAGGATGTAGGACTGCTTTATTTTCTTCAAAAACAAAATTTGATAGTGGAACAGGTTGGCCTAGTTTTTTTGATCACTTACCTGATGCCATTGATACAAAAACAGACTTTAAATTAATCGTTCCAAGAACTGAATATCATTGTCGACGTTGTGGTGGGCATCAAGGGCATGTTTTTAATGACGGTCCGAGGCCAACAGGTAAACGGTATTGCAATAATGGAGTTGCTCTTTTTTTTGATGCAGATGCGTAAACAATTTTTAATTATTTAATAGGTGTGGGCTTCCGTAGCTTGTATAAAAAACCCTTTGCTATCAACATGTATTAGAGTCAATCAACTATATGAATTCAGACGTTCCCTCCTCAGAACATGAATTATCTCAGGATGGTTCATCACAAAATGATTCAATTGAAAATTCCTCAGATTCTCAAATAACTGATGAATCTTCAAATCAATCAGATCTTTCTAATAATTCTGAATTAGAGCCTAAAGTCAACAATGATTCTGTAGAAACAGCAAACGATCAATCACTAGATAGTCCTGATTCAAAAATTAAAGTTCCAGATACTGAATCAAGATTACAGCAATTAGAAAAAGAGTATGAAACTCTAAATAGCCAATATGTGAGAATAGCTGCTGACTTTGACAATTTTCGTAAGCGTCAGACTCGTGATCAAGATGATCTCAAAATCCAACTTACTTGCACTACGCTTAGTGAAATACTTCCTGTTGTTGATAATTTTGAAAGAGCAAGGCAGCAATTAAATCCTGAGGGTGAAGAAGCTCAAGCATTACACAGAAGTTACCAAGGACTTTACAAACAATTAGTTGAAGTTCTTAAACAATTAGGTGTTGCTCCAATGCGAGTAGTTGATCAGGCTTTTGATCCTTCTTTGCATGAAGCGGTTATGAGAGAGCCTAGTGATGAAAAGGCTGAAGATATTGTTTTAGAAGAATTACAAAGGGGCTATCACTTGAATGGTCGTGTTTTAAGGCATGCTTTGGTCAAAGTTTCTATGGGACCAGGACCGAAAGCTGTAAATGAAGACATTTCTGATCAGAGTGCCTCTACTAATCTGCAAAATGAATCGTCAGAGGTTTCAACTAAAGATGAGAATTCACTATAAGGTGATCGAAACGGAAGAGAATTTGTTTAAATGTACTAATGGCTGATTTTTACGAACTATTGGGTGTTAGCAGAGATGCTGATGCTGACACTTTAAAAAGAGCTTATAGACAACAAGCTCGCAAATATCACCCTGATGTGAATAAGGAGGTAGGTGCAGAGGACAAGTTTAAAGAAATAGGCAAAGCATATGAAGTTTTGAGCGATTCTCAAAAGCGAGCTCGTTACGACCAGTTTGGAGAAGCTGGTTTAGGCGGGGCAGCTGGTATGCCAGACATGGGAGACATGGGAGGCTTTGCTGATTTGTTTGAGACCTTTTTTAATGGATTCGGTGGTGCTAGTTCACCTGGAGGTTCTCGTCCCCAAAGGCGAGGACCTCAACAGGGAGATGATTTACGTTATGACCTTACGATTGATTTTGATAAAGCTATTTTTGGACAAGAAAAAGAGATCACTGTTCCTCATTTAGAAATTTGTGATGTGTGTAGAGGTAATGGGGCTAAAAAAGGAACTGGTCCAGTTACTTGTTCTACATGTAGTGGTGCAGGTCAAGTAAGAAGAGCGACGCGCACACCTTTTGGAAGCTTTACCCAAGTCGCCGAATGCCCAAATTGTAACGCTACTGGACAAGTGATTAAGGATCCTTGTAATTCTTGTGGTGGTAAAGGGGTGAAACAAGTAAGAAAAAAATTAAAAATTAATATTCCTGCCGGAGTTGATAGTGGAACACGATTAAGAGTTTCAGGAGAAGGTAATGCTGGGTTAAAAGGTGGTCCATCTGGAGATCTATATGTATTTTTAAAAGTTAAAAACCATTCAAATCTTAAGAGAGATGGATTGACTATTTTATCTGAGGTAAATATAAGTTATCTTCAGGCAATATTAGGAGATACTATTGAAATAGATACTGTAGATGGTCCTACTAAATTACAAATACCAGTAGGAACTCAACCAAATTCTATTTTGAGTTTAGAGAATAAAGGAGTACCAAAGCTTGGTAATCCCGTAGCAAGAGGAAATCATCAAGTTTCAGTAAAGATTAAATTACCTACAAAATTGTCAGATTCTGAAAGAAATTTATTAGAAGAATTAGCTGGACATTATTCAGCTCGTGGAACTCAACATCATTATCACAAAAGTGGTTTGTTTAGTAAATTATTTGGAAATAAATAGTGTCAGAAAATATTTTAACTGATCATTATTTGGACTTGCGAGGCCTTGTTTGTCCAGTCAACTTTGTAAAATGCTGTTTGGCTTTGGAGAATTTATCTTCAAATGATATTTTAAAAGTAGATATAGACACAGGGGAATCAGAAGAAAGTGTTATAGAGGGATTACAGGATAAGGGATATAAAGTAAATATACTTTGTAAAAATTTAAAAGAAGTAACATTACTAATATCGGGTGAAAAAAAATAAATCTAAGAATTTAAAAGGTATCGTTGTTGCACTTAAGGCAAATTTTTTAATTGTAGAGATTGATTATCATGATTTTAAAGAAGAGTCATTTAAGATATCTTCAAAAAAAATTAAATTGCTTTGCACACGAAGAGCTAAGTTAGATTATCAAGGTTTATTTATAGATGTAGGTGACATAGTTAGTGTTGAATCTATTGATTATAAACATAAACGAGCTGTAATATCTCAGGTGGAGCCGCGAACAAGTTTTTTAAAACGTCCAGCCGTGGCAAATGTTACTTTAGTTTCTATTTGTATCTCAGTTGAAGAGCCTCTATTTGATGTAGAACAAGCAAGTCGTTTTTTATTAACAGCTGAATGTTCAAATATAAAACCATTGATAATTTTAACTAAAATAGATTTAATTACAAAGGATGATTTGATCTTATATGTAAATAAATTAAAATGTTGGGGTTACGATTGTATACCAGTATCCACTCAGAATTCTCAGGGCATCGATTTATTAATTGAGAGATTTAGACAAACAAAATTAACTGTGCTTGCTGGTCCCTCTGGAGTAGGAAAGACAAGTTTAATTAATCATTTAATTCCAACTGTTTCTCTACCAATATCATCTGTTTCAAAAAAATTAAAGAGAGGTACACATACGACCAGACACGTCGAACTCTTTGTGATAGGAGAAGGATCACGTCTTGCTGATACTCCAGGGTTTAATCGTCCAGAAATAGTATGTCATCCATCTGATTTTGCTTATTTGTTCCCAGAGTTTAGAAAGCAATTAACTAAGTCACAATGCAAATTCCGTAATTGTTTGCATAGAGATGAACCTGGTTGCGTAATTGATAAAGATCTTGAAAGGTATCCTTTTTATCTTGAGAACATTGAGGAAATGATTAATTCTCCTCTCCCATACCAGGCAGGTTAAGCTTGAATCCACCGGTTAAATCTTCCATTCGTTCTTTCATAGTCGAAGTTGAAATTTCATGAGCAGATTTCATAGCATCTAGAATTGCGTCTTCAATTATTTTTTTTTCTTCAGAGAGTAAAGATTGATCAATTTCTATTCGTAATGGCTTTTGATTACCTGATAGCCAGATTTTAGCCCGATTGTCATTGCTTGAACCCTCGATTTCCATAATCTCAAGCTCTTCCTGAAGTTTTTGAGCATTTTGCTGAATTTGTTGTGCTTTTTTAAAAGCTTCAGTTAGTTGTCCAAAATTTGGTAGTCCGAATCCAGCCATGAGAATTTCCTATTGTTATTGATCTTAGGGTTTAAACTTAAAAGCCACATTGTTTGACTTCTGTTTCTAACAAGATTCCATACGCATCCAAAACCTTTTTTTGAATATATTTAATTAATTCTTTGACATCACAAGATGAGGCTTTGTTTGCGTTAATTATAAAATTTGAATGTATTTTGGATATTTCGGCTCCACCATAACGAAATCCTTTTAAACCAAGTTCATCAATTAGTTTTGCAGCTTTTAAAGGTTCTGGATTTCGAAAAACACTACCGCAGGTTTGGGCTTTGTAGGGTTGAGTTTTTAAGCGGTGATTTAGATTTTCATTTGTGATCTTTCGAATTTTTTCTGCATGACCAAATGCCAGCTTCAGTCGAACAGATATGACAATTAATTTTTCATTTTGAAGAAGACTGTGTCGGTAACCAAAATTCAGATCTTTTCTTTTGAGAATTTTGTATTCGCCTGTCAAAGATAGCGTTGTAATACTTTCGAGACAGTTAGATATGCAATGCTCTTGTGCTCCTGCATTCATAACTACTGCTCCACCTATCGTCCCTGGTATTCCTACAGCCCACTCGAGTCCATGAAGTCCATTTGCAGCTGCTTTTCTGGCTAAAGTTGGAAGCATTTCACCGCTCAGGACTTCAATAATTCCACTACTTTTATCAATTTTAATTCCTTTGAAATTACGCATACATAGGCTTAAACCTTTAATACCTTTATCATTTATTAACAGATTCGAGCCAGCACCAATAATATTGCAGCTAGTTTGTTTCTTATTTATCCAATTAATTAAATATTCAATTTCTTCAATATTTTTCGGCTGAGCAATCCATTCTGCAGGACCACCTATTCTCCACGTAGTAAAATTTGCTAATGAAATATTTTTTTCCAATTGAATAGAATTCATTAATTAAGCGACTAAATTATTTTTTATTGTTTTATTATTTATTAATTCTAAAAATAGATTTTTACATATTATATTAATATCACCTGCGCCCATAATTAAAATTAAGTCTTTTTCAATTGTATGTTGTTTTATAAGCTTTATTAAATTTTGATTATTATCTGGAGTATACATTTCTATATTAGGCTTTAATTTTTTCAATTCATATCCAATAGTCTGATTATTTAATCCCTCAATCGCATCTTCTCCAGCAGAGTATATTGGAGATATAAATACTAAATCAGATTTACTTAGACTTTTTGCAAATTCTTTTTGAAATTTTTTAGTTCTACTAAATCGATGAGGTTGAAATATTGTAACTAATCTCTTAGGTGATATTTTTGAAAAGTTATTTTTTGTCTTAATAATAGTAGAAGCAATTGATATCGCGGCATCAATTTCACTAGGATGATGAGCATAATCTTCAACTATTAATCTGTTTTTCCATAATCCTTTATAATCAAATCTTCGTGAAGGTAGTTGTAAATTATTAATCCCTTTTTTTATATCTTTAAAAGGGATCCCAGCTATTCTGCATGCAGCTATAGCAGCTATAGAATTACTTAAATTTTGTATTCCTGGAATAGGTATTTTGATGATTTCAATAAATTTTTCATTTTCATAATATTCAGCAATAATTTCACATCCATTAGATTCTTTTGGAATTAATGCAAAATCTATATCATTAATTTTTTGAATTGAAAATAATTTAGAATTTTGTATATTATTTTTAAGATTTTTACAATCATAATTGGTGATTAAGCACTTACACTGTTGAGCAAATTTCTTCATTGTTTTTATTAAGTCTTCTAGATCTAGATAATGATCAACATGTTCTAGCTCTAAATTCGTTATTACTCCAATATTCGGATTAAATCTTACTAAAGATCCATCTGATTCATCTGCTTCTGCGATTAATAATTCACCGTCACTATAATTATAATTTTTTTTGTACAGTGGTACAACCCCGCCAATAATCGCGGTTGGATCTTTTTGTGCATAAGAAAGTAATGTTGTAATGAAAGTACTTGTTGTTGTTTTGCCATGAGATCCTGAGACGATTATTGATCTTTTTTGTTCAATTAAAAAGGCTAATATTTCGGAACGATGATTGATAGTTAAATTATATTTTTTCGCTTTGCATAATTCTAAATTATTTTCACGTATTGCTGAACTTCTAACAACTAATATATTTTTTCCATAAAGTTTAAAAATTTCGTCAATATTCGACTCTTCTTGAGTTTGAAATATATGGATCTTATTTCCGGCTAATTCTTTTAAAATTTGGCTTTTTTTTTGGTCAGAGCCAGATATGGAATATCCATTCTTAGCGAGAATCATTGCCAGAGCCGACATGCCAATACCTCCTATTCCAATAAAGTGGATATGAGTTGGTAACTTTTGTGTCTTCTTCAATTTCTCTTCAGTGTCGAGTGAAACATAACTCTTCATCCATCTAAAGGCACATTTTTTAAAGAATTCGAGAGTTTTTGTACTTTTTATTTCCTTAACGCTTCAATTATTTTTCAAAATGCACAGAAAATGATCATCGTTCTGTATGATCAGCGGCCAGTAGCTTATGCGGTTTTACCGTTTTTGAAATGACTTTGCGTGTAGCGATTAATGGATTCGGAAGAATTGGACGCAATTTTATGCGTTGTTGGCTCAGCAGGGGGGCAAATACAAATATTGAGGTGGTTGGTATTAACGTCACTTCCGACCCTAAAACTTGCGCTCATTTGCTGAAATATGACTCTATATTGGGTGCTATAAATGACGCTGAAATATCACATACTGATGATACATTTCAAATCAATGGCAAAACTATTAAATGTTATTCAGATAGAAACCCTTTAAATCTTCCTTGGAAAGAGTGGGGAATTGATTTAGTAATTGAGTCAACAGGCGTATTTAATACAGATGTTGGTGCTAGTAAGCATTTACAAGTTGGAGCTAAGAAGGTCATTCTTACTGCACCAGGGAAAGGTGATGGTGTTGGTACTTATGTGGTTGGAGTTAATGCTGATACTTACTCTCATGAAGATTTTGATATCCTCAGCAATGCAAGTTGCACTACAAATTGTTTAGCTCCAATAGTAAAAGTTTTAGATCAAAAGTTAGGGATTAATAAAGGTCTAATGACCACGATTCACAGTTATACGGGAGATCAGAGAATCTTAGATAATGCTCATAGAGATCTACGTCGTGCGAGAGCGGCCGCAATGAATTTGGTTCCTACTTCAACCGGAGCGGCAAAAGCTGTTGCTCTGGTTTACCCAGAAATGAAAGGTAAACTAACTGGTATTGCGATGCGAGTCCCTACTCCTAATGTTTCTGCAGTTGATTTAGTTTTTGAATCAAGTCGTAAAACTAGTGCTGAAGAGGTAAATTCATTATTAAAAACTGCCTCACAGGGCGAAATGAAAGGAATCATTAAATATGGCGACCTGCCTCTTGTCTCTACTGATTATGCAGGAACTAATGAATCAACAATTGTTGATGAGGCTTTAACAATGTGCATAGATGAAAATATGGTGAAAGTTTTAGCTTGGTATGACAATGAGTGGGGTTATAGCCAAAGGGTTGTTGACTTGGCAGAAATTGTCGCTCAAAAATGGAAATGAATATAAGTTTTATTGCTTAAAATGTTGAAATAGACTTGATTTTTCAATATTAATTGGTTCAAAATTTTCCCAGAAAATATTGGGTTTACCTTCTTTTATGAACCCAATAATCTGGGCGGTTTTGAATTTTCTTGACAAAGCCTCTGCCCACTCCTTAGGTAGAGTAAGTATCAATTGATAATCCTCTCCCCCATTTAGCATCCATTCATCCCAGATCGAATCTTCTGGCCAGTCAGGGTCTTTTAGAAATGAAGTTTTTAACAAAACTGCTTGGCAATTACTGCTTTGGCAAATTCCTCTAATTGATTCAAGAAGTCCATCGCTGCTATCAGTTCCTGCGGCTCTCCAACTAGTTGATTCAGGCTTACACCCTTTTAATGCCTTGAGTGCCTTTAAGGCTGGGTACGGACGTTTATGTGCGCGGATAGCTCTATTAGTAAGCTCCCGACTTATTTGGGCTTTACTCGGTAGTTGCTCTGAGGTTAAAAGCGCTAAACCTAATCTACTTAATCCATGGAATCCAGTGCTGACAATATAATCTCCGGGCAAAGCATTTCCTCTATGTAGCCGGGGGGTGCTCTTTTCTCCAATTGCCGTAATTGAAATCATTTTTGTTTCTCCACAAGAGCAATCTCCACCAATTATTTCTCCTCCAAATTCTTGCATTGCCTCCCACATCCCTTCATATAGGTTTTCTACCCATTCCCAATGTGTTTTTGGTGGTAAAACCAGCCCAACCGTAAAAGAAATTATTTTTTCTGAGCCGCTGCATATCAGATCAGAGATATTTGTAGTAATAGATTTCCAGCCAATATCTTTCGCGTTAGATATTTTGTCAGAAAAATGAATTTTTTCTACAAGTAAATCAGTATTAACCAATAAGCTTTTATTCATTGTATTTATTTCTGCTAGATCATCATCTATCTGCCCAGATCGCACAAATCTTTTTAAACGATTCAGTAATTCTACTTCACCTAAATCTTTAATTGTAGTTGTCACTTTATTTTAAATTTAAGCTTTGAGTTTAAGATTTTCTGAGCCATTTAATACTTTAATTGAGATAATTTTATCATCTACTCCAAGTTTATTTAATATTTCAGAACCTTCTATCACATAGCCAAAAGCTGCGTTTCTTCCATCAATTAGATTACGTCCAGCAGGATTTAATTCAGCTTCATATAAAAAGAAGAAAAACTGAGATGAACCATCATTTAAATCTGCATCAGAGTGCGCCCAGCCAAGAGTTCCTAAAGTTGCAAATGGAAGAACTGGGGTTTCAGTATAAAGACCAACTTCCTCAAAAGTTTCACCATAAAGTGTATCCTCCAAATTAGGTGTTCTTATTTCTAATGGAACTTTTCTCAATTCATTATTATCAGGATCTATATAGCCAATCTCTTCTCCTTTAGGATCTCCAGTTTGAAGAATAAAAAATTCTTCAGCTCTATTGATTGGCAAACCATCGTAAAAGCCTTTCATTGAAAGATCTATAAATGCCCCTGCTGTTAGAGGAGCATTATAACCATCAATAATTGCGTTCATATTTCCTTTTGATGTTTTTATTTCTACATTTGCTCTACCTAAAAGTCTTGGTAAATTGTTATATTCACTAGGTATTTTATATGGAAAATTATTTGTGATTAAAAGAGATTCGATATCATCAATTGTTTTTAAGCTTTGACGTCTGACGTCAAGAAATGAGATTTTATTTTTTTCGTTTGCTATTTGCCTTAATTCATCAAGTTCTTCATTCAAATTGGTGAGAAGAGAAACTGCTTTTTCTTTATTTTCCTTGGGTATTGAATCAAGAATTTGATTTTTTCTATTACTTACTAAGAATTGACTTCTTGAGGTGGCTTTGCTGATAGCTGACCATCTACTTCCTCGAAGATCATCGCTGGTATCTTCCAGTTTGTTTTGTAATTCACGTAATTCTTTTTGGTCAATCGGTAAAGAATTTCTTAATATTGCATATGGATCTTTTAGGCGATTACCATTTGGAAGGCTTGCAACAGCAGGGTCAATCCATGGAGAGCTTAGAGAAAATAGGATTGTTATTAGGGCAAGAATGCAAATCTTTTTTGCCATGTTAATTCTATGTTTTGCATGACTTTGGCACAGACTTATGATCGATTGGTATCTTTTGTGTGAATGATTTCAAGTAACGACTTTCGCACTGGCACTACGATCGAGTTAGACGGTGCAGTTTGGCGTGTTATTGAATTTCTACACGTCAAGCCTGGTAAGGGTTCTGCGTTTGTTAGGACCAAATTAAAAGCTGTTGTCAGCGGTAGTGTTGTTGAAAAAACTTTTAGAGCTGGAGAAATGGTTCCGCAAGCTCTTTTGGAGAAATCAAAGTTGCAACATACATACATGGATGGAGATGACTTTGTATTTATGGATATGACTTCTTATGAAGAAACACGCTTAACAGCTAAACAAATTGGTGACAGTAGGAAGTATCTAAAGGAAGGTATGGAGGTTAATGTAGTGTCTTGGAATGAAAAACCTCTTGAAGTAGAATTGCCTAACTCAGTTGTTTTAGAAATAAAAGAAACTGATCCTGGCGTTAAAGGTGACACTGCTTCTGGAGGCACAAAGCCTGCAATCTTGGAAACAGGAGCTCAAGTAATGGTCCCATTATTTATTTCAATTGGTGAGAAAATCCGAGTCGACACTCGAAATGACAGTTATCTAGGCCGAGAAACACAATGACAATGAATCTTGATCACGAAGAGCTTCATCGCTTGTTGGCAACATTAGCTGAGAGCGATATTCAAGAGTTTAGGCTTGAGGGAGAAGACTTTTGCTTGGAAGTTAAACGTAATTTAGGGACTTCTTCAGATTCAATAGCTTCTCAAAAGAGAATTTCTTCAGAAGAGATTGATTCACCACCACCTCAACGTAAAATTGAGGCCTCCACAGCACCAAGCACACCTCCCCCTTCAGTGCCTGGATCACGCTCAGACTTGGTTGAAGTAACTGCTCCTATGGTAGGGACCTTCTATCGTGCACCAGGCCCAGAAGAGCCTCCTTTTGTTGAGATTGGATCCAGAATCAATGTGGGCCAAGCCATCTGCATTCTTGAGGCAATGAAATTAATGAATGAATTAGAGTCAGAGGTAAGTGGGGAAGTAATTGAAATTCTTGTTGAGAATGGAACGCCCGTTGAGTTTGGTCAAGTATTAATGAGATTAAAACCTGTTTAAAAATTTTATTATTGAGAAAGAAGCCAAGCGTTATTCATTGCTGCAATCATGCTTTGTTCTCTTGCTTTGAACTTACCTGCAATATCAAGAGCAGTTCCATGATCAGGAGATGTTCTTACAAAAGGTAGTCCAAGAGTTGTGTTCACTGCTTCATCAAAGGCAATCAGCTTTACAGGTATGAGACCTTGATCGTGATACAAAGCAAGGATTCCATCAGGCGCATTATTTTCAGTTGAGGAGTTTTTCCATGCATTGGCTGATGAAATCCAGCATGTATCTGGAGGAATAGGCCCACTAATTTTTATAGCTGGATTATCTAATTTCCATTCATTTAAAGTAGGAATAATTAAGCTTTGTTCTTCTATACCAATTTTTCCTTCTTCTCCAGCATGTGGATTTAAGCCGGCTATTTGTAATGTGGGTTTCTCTTTGAATTGGCGACAGAAAGTTAATAAGCTATCTAATTTATCTTTAATCAATTCTTTGGTTAAATTGTCATTTATTTTATTAAGAGGTATATGTGTTGTAGCTAATAAAGTATTAAATCTCCATCCATTATTTGGTGATATTGCTGTAAAAAGCATAGATGTTTTTTTATTGGTTAATTTACCTAATAGTTCAGTTTGTCCTGCGAACTTATGACCAGCTTTATGCCACGCAATTTTTGAAATAGGTGCTGTGACGAGAGCATCAGCTTTCTCTTCTAAAAGTAAATTAGTTGCATTAAAAAGCCAATTAAAGCTTGCTGAGCCAGAATATTCATCAACTATTCCTGGAATAACTTTTTTGATTAGAGGGATATCAAAAATTTCAAGTTTGTTTGGATTGGGAATATTATATACACCATGTTTAATTAATTTTGAATATGTTTCAAAAATATTATTTTTACACCCTACAAGTAAAGGCTTTATATTTTTATTTAAGCATTTAGAACCAAGAGCTTTTAGTATTATTTCAGTTCCTATTCCTGCAGGATCACCTAATGAAATAATAAGTTTATTTTTTGATTTTTTAAACTCTTTCATTTGAGATGTAAATTGTTGATTGTAATTTTTTTAGTTTGGGTAAAGCGTTTACTAGGTTCTAGGTTCTGCTTAAAAAATTTGAGTAAGTTTTTAAGAAATTGGATTTATGTTACTAGGCTCTAATTATCCATTAAACCTAAGTTAGTTTTTTTAAATAATAGTGAATAAAGATAATCTAAAAAATAAAGACTATAAATTTATTTTTAATTTTGAGAAACAATCTTTTAATCCAGATTTAAAATTGGGATAAACTAGAGAATACCCAAGTGTTTTGCACAATAACTTGTTGTCAACTTTTCGATTTTCTTGCCAAAAAGATAATGCCATTGGACTCATTGTTTCTTTTGCAATTTCAAAAGGGACAGTTTCTGGTAGAGATTTTTTAGCTATTTTTGCTGCAAAAGCAATTACTTCAATATTGTTGGTTGGCAAGTTATCAGCTACGTTCACTACTGATGGATTCTTTCCTTGTGAATAGAGATTAATTAAAAATAAGACAGCTCCAGCAATATCATCGACATGAATTCTTGAAAAAACTTGACCAGGCTTATCGACCATTTTTGTTGTTCCTTTTAAAAGGCTTTCAAATGCAGATCTTCCAGGTCCATAAATACCAGGCAATCTCAGAATCTGAACAGGAAGATTTGTTTCTAACCATTGTTTTTCGCAAGATAATCTTCGAATGCTTCTTTCTTGTATCGGATTAGGAGATGTATTTTCATTTACCCACTTTCCTTTTGTGTCTCCATAGACACCAGTAGTGGATAAGTAACCAACCCACTTTAGGTTTTTTGCATTTATTAATTGAGTTCTGAGTTTAAATAATACGGGGTCTACTCCATTTGATAAAGGGGGGATACAACTTAAGACATGGGTTGCTCCTACTAAAACTTCATTCGTTAAATCTTTATCGGAATTAAATATGAAGTCAGCCCCTCTACTATTTTCTTGTCTCCTGCTGCATAGTACTTGTACGCCTAAATGTCTTCCTACGCTTGCGATTCTTTGACCACTAAATCCGCCTCCAAATATTATTAATTTAGACTTGGGTGGCAGAGGATCCAATCGCTTGACAATATCTTCAATCATTAGTACAAATGTATTATGTTGATTATTTAGGAATGATTGCTTCTTATTTAAAGCCTAGTCTCAAATCCATTAAAGGTAATAGCAAGTTAACGAACGACAAAAGATTATTTGTTCAAAAGAACAATCAAAACTTCATAAAGCCTTTTCTTGCTTCAATTTGCTTTCTTCTGTGTCTAGTTGTAATCCCTGAGAAGCCCTCTAATTTAGCTTCTATATGTGAAAAATATAATTCCTCTGCTGCTTGTCAAGTTTGGTAGAATTTTAAGCCGCTTGCCAATAATAATCTTCATTCAATCGCGATTTTGTTTTTTCAATGCTTCCATTATTTTTAGGTTGAGCCCATTTAAGAAGTCTCAACGCTAAACGTATATCCCCTTCTGTCCATGCTCTAATAGCCATAGAGCGTCTTGGATCGTAAAAACGTTGTTTTCTATACCATTCAAAAGCATCATTGTCTGTTTTCCTGCCATTACAGGAGAGGCAGGCCGGTACACAATTTTCAGTGATGCTTAATCCACCTTTACTTCGTGGTAAAACATGATCAATAGATTCTGAGTTTTTTCCACAATATATGCAGCTTTTATTAGTGAATTCATGTAATGATTTGCGCCATCTTCTGTCTCGTAGCTTTGGGCAGAGATCTTCTAAGAAAACCGCATCCCTGTTATGCATACGTGTTTATTAACTACTTCAATTTTGCCTTGATAGACCAATAAGTCAATGTATCGAAAAATGCATTTTTAGAATTTATAAGAATTTTTTTATTTAGTTAGATTTATTATGATGTTTTTTATATTTTTATAACTTTAATTAATAATCATAACGATCTATATATTTTCCTTTAGGATTTTTCTCTGTATTGTCTATGGATGAATTTACTTTATTTTCTAATTCTATGTCATTACTAATCTTAACGCTAGAGTCACCTGTATATAAATCGCCTAAATAATTAATGCAATCTTCATATTTTATTGGATCTTGAACTACTTCTTCGACAATTAATGAGGCAGCTTGTTTAGGAGAAGTTTTGAATAAACCTTGTTTTTTATTTTTAATAAATTCATAGGCTGCTTGCCAGCTTGGTTCATGAGGATTTCCTCCGTTCCTCATGAAACAATATATGTCTGCTCCGTTTGTTACTGCTGCGTTAGTTTTCAATCCTAAAGTAGTACCGCATACCAAACAAATTATTGAAATAGGTAAGAAGTTTCGCTTTATCCCAAATGGCATGATTTTAAGAGAATTATCAATATTAAATTATCTATTTTTCTTTCTTCTGTCTAGCTTAAGTTCGTATTAATATTTCTGCTTTATTACTTAATGTTCATAAAGTTTGAGTTGTTATCAAATATTTTTGATAAATCGATTAATTAAATGTTTACTTTTGAATCTGCTTATTTTTTTAAGATTACTAAACTATCTATCTTTTGATATATTGATTTGATAAAAATTGTTTGTACTTAAAAATTTTAGAATGAATGAAGTACAAGTAAAAAAATAAGCATTTTTAAAAGAAGCTGGCTATTTTTTCAACATGCATAAAACCATGCCAATGAAGGGGATTTACAATCCTCAGCTGGTTGATTTTGAAAGCACTTGATAAAGAGAGAAGGCCTGGTTGGGGAGGGCCTCAAGTGCTTCAAATAATTAAAACTAAATAATAATTGCATCGATTTTGAAAATATTACTAGTTATTTAGGACTGAGATTGTTTTCGCAATTCCTTGTCCTGCTGGAGATTTGAGTTTGCCCATTTTATCTAAAGTGCACTCTAAAGCAGATATCACACTGACAATATCTCTATCATTGACAAATCCTAAATGACCAATTCTAAATATTTTGCCTTTTAAATGATCTTGACCTCCAGCTAGGAGTATATCAAAATTATTTTTTATTGATTTTCTTATATTCTCAGCATCTATATTTTCAGGCTCAACAGCTGTGATCGCTGGGCTTCCAAAACCTTCTCTTGTAAATAATTTTAGACCCATAGCTTTTATTCCTTCTTCTGTAGCTTTTTGATGACGAGCATGACGCCTAAAAATGTTATTTAACCCTTCTTTTTGCATCATAGTTAGTGAGGCTTCTAAAGCAAAATATAAATTAATTGCAGGAGTAAAAGGATTACTATTATTATTTACGGTCTTTAGATATTGTTTTAAGTTTAGATAAAATTTAGGTAAATCAGATAAAGCATTGGCTTCCCATGCTCTTTTGCTCATGGCTACAAAACTGAGACCAGGTGGAATCATATAACCCTTTTGAGAACCTGAAGCTATTACATCAATTCCCCATTCATCCATTGGGATATTGCATGCACCAAGGCTTGTCACACAATCTGCAATAGTAATTGCCTTGCTATGATTTTTAACTTCATTATTGATGGCTTTAAGATCATTAATTACTCCTGTTGAAGTTTCTGAGTGAGTTAAAATAACAGCTTTTATTTTTTTATGAGTGTCTTCTTCAAGTAATCTCCTGAAATGATTGGGATCTAGAGGTTGTCCCCAATCAGCCTTTACGACTTTTACATTTAAGCCATACGCTTTTGCAACTTTTATCCATCTTTCTCCGAATTTGCCGTTCTCACCGCAGATGACTTCATCACCTTTGCTTAAGGTATTGATTATTCCTGCCTCCATTGCTGCTGTCCCACTTCCTGTAATTGTGAGGACGTCTGCAGTTGTTTGGTGAAGCCATTTGAGTTGCTCCGTAGTTTTTTGAACAATTTCCTGAAAATCGGCACTTCTATGACCGATAGGGTGTTTACTCATACAACTCAAAACATTTTCCGGAACCGGCGTTGGTCCAGGAATCATTAGATTCAGTTTGTCTTGCATTAACTTATTTAAATCTTGATTATTATTATTTTAAAAAATTATTTAAGGAATTTCCTCTATCGTCAGCTCTTCGAATGATTTGAATGAATTTACTCTTCCAGTTTGGGTGGTTGCGGCTGCAAAGTCTGCAACGAATATCCTCATTGGAAATAACTTCAAAGACACTGAGTCAATTGATTTACCCAATAAAAAAGAGTCAATAAAGGTTCCTATTTCTTCTGCTGCATTACTTGATAATGGGAAGCGATCGTTAGGGGTTAGTCATTGTCAATCTGGATTATCTCTTGATGTAACAAGAGGATTAGAAATATGGGCTTACATTCAACTAAATAAAGCAAGTTCTCATTCTGAGAAGATAGTTAAAAATGACTTTCCTGATTGGCTTGATTTTCATGCCGGTTATGGAGTCGGTAAATTCGAATCATCCGGTCAGCCATGTATCTCTAAGTTTGCTCGTGATTTGTTATGTATCAATCTTTATCCCTTATTACCCAAAGGTTATGCATTTAAAGTAGAGATTGTTTTACCTGAAGGGGAAGAACGTGCTTTAAAGACAAGTAATAAAGCATTTGGCGTTGTGGATGGATTATCACTCATCGGGACCCAGGCTGAGGTTCAAATTAGTGCTTCTCCTGAGCAATTAAAAAACTGTAAAGAGGTTTTGCGACATAGGTGTTCTGAGTCAGCATTTGATGGATCTTTGACTTTTGTAATTGGTGAAAATGGAATGGATTTAGCACTAAAGTTCGGACTTCCACATAAGCAAATTATTAAAACAGGTAATTGGTTAGGACCTCTCCTTGTCGCTGCTGCCGAAAGTGAAGTAAAAAATCTTTTACTTTTTGGCTACCATGGCAAATTAGTAAAACTGGCTGGAGGTATTTTTCATACCCATCATCATCTGGCAGATGGAAGACTTGAAATACTTACTTCACTAGCAGTTAGAGAAGGTATTCCTTTGGAATTGATTCAATTAATAAGTAAATCAACTTCTATGGAAAATGCTTTATTAGCACTTGAGACAAATCACCCAGATGAAGTTGCTTTGCTTTGGCGCAGGATTGCAAACGAAATCGAAACCACAAGTCGGAACTATGTAAATCGATATTTTTCTTCATCAATGGAAATAGGATCTGTTTTATTTGATCGAAAAAGACAAATTCGATGGGCCGGTTTTCAGGGGTTAAAACAAATTAATTCTTTAGGGTTATTTCTTAAGTGATAGGCATATTCCTATGCTCTTAATTAGTCTATTTGATAGGAATGTTTCATAAGGATTCATCAGGTTGATATGGCTTCAATGATTTCAGAGAACAAACGTAATCCAGCAATCGTGATTCTCGATTTTGGGTCTCAATATTCAGAATTAATTGCTAGAAGGATCAGAGAAACAGAGGTTTACTCATTAGTAATGAGTTATACAACTTCTGCTGAGAGATTAAGGTCTCTCAAGCCGAATGGAATAATCTTAAGTGGAGGTCCTGGGTCAGTTTATGAAGAAGGTGCTCCATATTGTGATCCAGATATTTTCAATTTAGGTATTCCCATTCTTGGTGTTTGTTATGGAATGCAATTAATGGTTCATCAGTTAGGGGGCTCTGTTAAACCTGCTACTGGTAAAGCTGAATATGGTAAGGCTCCTTTAGAAGTTGATGATCACACGGCTTTATTAACTAATGTGATAAGCGGTTCTACTATGTGGATGAGTCATGGAGACTCGGTTGAAAAATTACCTAGTGGATTTGTCAGATTAGCTCATACTTCTAATACTTCAGAAGCAGCTATCGCTCTTCATGATAAGAGCTTTTATGGAGTTCAATTTCATCCTGAAGTTGTTCATTCCACTCATGGCATGGTTTTAATTAGAAATTTTGTATTTCAAATTTGTTCATGTGAACCAGATTGGACAACAAATTTATTCATTGATGAAGCTGTTACCCAAGTGCAGCAACAGGTAGGAGATAAAAAGGTTTTATTAGCTCTATCGGGTGGAGTGGATTCATCAACTCTTGCATTTTTATTAAATAAAGCAATAGGGTCTCAATTGACCTGCATGTTTATTGATCAAGGTTTTATGAGAAAAGGTGAGCCAGAATTTCTTATGTCTTTTTTCGACGAAAAGTTTAATATTAATGTTCAATATATCAATGCTAGAGAAAGATTTATTTCAAAATTAAAAGGAGTCACAGATCCTGAGCAAAAGAGAAAAATTATAGGGGAAGAATTTATTAGGGTTTTTGAAGAGGAGAGTCTTCGCCTAGGGCCTTTTGATTACTTGGCTCAAGGGACGCTTTATCCAGATGTGATTGAAAGTGCAGGAACAAATATTGACCCAAAAACTGGTGAACGGATAGCGGTAAAAATTAAAAGTCATCATAATGTCGGTGGTTTGCCCAAGGATTTACAATTTAAACTGGTAGAACCCCTAAGACGTTTATTCAAAGATGAAGTTAGAAAAGTTGGTAAATCACTCGGATTGCCTGATGAGATAGTTCGCCGACATCCATTTCCAGGCCCAGGATTGGCTATAAGAATTTTAGGGAAAGTTACTCATGAAAAACTCAATTGCTTAAGAGATGCTGATTTAATAGTGAGAGAAGAAGTGAATAAAGCTGGTTTATATAATGAGATCTGGCAAGCTTTTGCAGTCTTACTACCTGTTTACTCTGTTGGAGTGATGGGAGATCAAAGAACCTATGCCTGGCCTATTGTTCTTCGTTGTGTGTCAAGTGAAGATGGAATGACCGCTGATTGGTCTCGCTTACCTTATGAAGTTTTAGAAAAAATTTCTAACCGTATAGTTAATGAAGTTGAAGGAGTTAATAGAGTTGTTTTGGATATAACAAGCAAACCACCAGGAACCATTGAGTGGGAATAGTTTAGGGGGGAAAAACCCAGTCCACCACTCAAAAACCCACTTCCACGTGACTTCCACGTAGGAATTTAAGTGCCAAGGTGACAGGGATTCCAAATGTCACTTCCACTTCACTTCCACGTGTCCCCTTGTCACCTTCTCTGTAAAGACATCGTAGATAGTTCATTTTCTCTACACCTGAACCGTAGAGAACTTGTAGAGAAAACGTATTTGAGAACTATGTTGTTTCTTGATACGCATCTTTGGGATTTAGACTATTGATATTCTTTCAATTGCCTATCAATACTGAAATCTTGAGAGAGCATTTTAGTCACAAGTTAGTCGCAACTCGTTTTATTTTAGTCGTAATTTTCAAATTAGGTCTTGAACTAACTCCACCAATTTAATCAGGCAAGGGAATTTCAAGTGATGAGGAAAGGTACATCTTAGACATATCGTCGCAATTTGTTAGACGTTTATAGTCTACTTTTGACTTTAATTTCCAAAAGTACAAACCTGTTCGATAACACCCAAAATCAATTTGTCTCCATTGGGATCTTTCCACTCTGAATCGTTATTTTTAAACTCATTAAATTCCTTTGCTCCTACTGCAACGTCTTTAAAAGAATTTTCCGAACAGTTCACATCCATCGTATACAGAATGTCTTGGGTAATGTCAGTAGTGCTTTTAGGAATAAATTTGCTGAATACTCGTATGGATCCATCTTGATTTTTTTGCACGCTGTTCTTATCCCATAACTGCTCTCCAAACTGACTCTTTGGAACTGCAACCCACTCAGGTGATAAAGCATCTATTTTTGAAGGGTAGAGAAAAAGTAGGAGTGCGAAGCAACTAATACAAATACTTCTAAAAGTTCTAAAGGCCATTAGGTAAAAAACATTATTGTTATCGTTGATGGAAACTTCACATCAGTACGTAAATTTTATGAACAGACTGCTCTCTGGTGAGAGATCTAAATGGATCTTTGTAATTGGACTTGTTGCGATAGGTGCAGGATTTACAGCAAAGAATGTGATCTCATATCCAACTGAATGCACTACTCCAGAAATGGTCACTTTGAGATGATTTACGGAGGAATATGCAGAGTGGCAAACCCATCTTTATCAGGAGTAACGAGCGTTCTGATCAGTCAGATTCTTTTCGACAGACTTCCTAAGGAACGGAAAGCAACATTTGAAAAATACAAGGATGTCTATAAAAAAGATTATTTGGGATTTGACGATGAAGACGGGAGATACTTTGAGGATTTAGCAAAAGATTTAGATGGAAGGCATGTCAGTTTTGAGTTATTAGATCTTGAAGAATATGGTGTTCACTATTAGTTGAAAAGGGATTGAAGATTTAATTATTTGATTGGACGATCGATAACCCAAATGTCTTCCTCTTTTGTATCACCATGAATCCACTCTTTAAACTCTTGATAAATTGCAACTTGATCTTTCCTATCAAGGGTCATTGATCTTTCTAAAATCTTTGTCAGAGAGGAACTAATTAAGTCTTCAATATGCTCTTTCTTTCTCATTGATTATAGTTGAACCAAGTGGTTAACAAACCAAACGGCAAATATAATTTTTCCCCCTATAAGAAAAGGAAGAACCTTAAACGCCTTCTTTTCAAATGATGCTTTGCTAGTTGAATTCATATAAGAAAACCCTCTTAGAGGAGGGTTAACTAAAATTGCGTGAGGATGTTTTAAAGGGAAAAGGTTGAACAATCCACCCCTTCAGATTCTCAAAAAGTGCAGACCTAATGAACTTTTTTGAGTTGCGAAGAGAGGACAGGATTTCACCGACTGTCCCCCGATCTAATTTGATGTCGCTTCCGTATTACGCCATCAATCTTTTAATAATTTAGAAAGTACTTCTTTAATCTCGCTGTTCGGTTGAGGTAGTGCTTTCCTACAAATTCCAATGAAGAAGGGGGCGAGATTTTGGTCGCCCCCTTTGAGTCCATCACTCCAGACCTATGGAAGTGCGTTGACTCCTGAGACCTTTTTAACGTATCAGAATGAATAAGACTAGAGGTAAAAACACCAGAGTATTTTTACTAAATTTTGGACATTAATTATTATTTACTTATAGATATTATTCTTGTTTCAGGAGCAGTATCTTTGGTCTTAATTGCAAGGAAAATGAAAAAGGAAAACCCCTGAAATTAAACAGGGGTTGGGGTTGTTCCGACCATTGCAGAGACCGCACGAAAGGTGTTCTCTGTCCACTCAGGAGGTGTGAGATGCCTCCTTGGAGTCAATGCACATTTCCCCTTTTAAATAACTTCGAGAGTGCTTTGACTCTTGAGTTATTTCTACTCCTATCACATGAAAATATCTATGGTATTTACCACACTTAAGCAGCATCACTTATCTGATGTTCCATTAATTCCCAATCTTGAGTTAAGAGTTCATGCCAAGTTTCAATAGCAGATTCGAGATCAATTCTTCTTGTATTTTTTAATTTGGTTGGAGTGCCATCCTCAAGGCAATACCAGAGTTGTGTATAGACTCTCGGAAATGCCATTTCGGATTTCGGATCACGAATAAAGAACATACAAAATTCTCTAGTAGGTGATACCAACCATCCTGTTGGCGTAGGGATTGCTTCTCTGATTGGTTGATTCATACTTCTTTCCTTTAATTTCAAGGCATCAAAAAAGCACCCTTCCAAACGCGACCCTTTTGGATAGATGCTTTTTGAGTAGGACGGATTGCGTGAGGAGACGTCCTAGTACAGATATACTATTAAATCTTTGGTAGGTCGTCAAGCGTGTGAATCTTTCATTATCTTTTTTATCGAATTCTGGGTATTAAGAAAGGGACCCTGCTGCTTCAGCGACTTTGAGTCCCTCCCTTCAGTTACAGAACTAATTTTTGTTGCGAGAGTTCTGCTTTTACCTTTCTAATCAAACCTAGAAAGGGGAAGCATCAGAAATTATTCCTATAAAATTGTTTTATCTGAGCGATCGAAATGCAAGAAAGAAAAGTCTTCTAGGCATGGAACGGGGAACTATTTAATTCAGAGGAAACTTGTAGAGAGTTTGAAGAGGTCATTCAAGAAAGCACAGAACAGGTGAAAGCAGCACTACTTGAGGAATGGGAAGTCAATAAAGATGATGAGGAGTGGTATTACTACATTGAGAAAATGGACTTCAAAAAGTTTTTGAAGTTTATTGAAAATTGCAAAACCGTTTCCAAATATATGAAACGTGAGGGGGGGATATGCGAACAAAAAGAAGGCAATTATGTTTTTAAGGATTATGAGATGTACAACAGATATGCAGACCTAAGAAAGAAATGCAAAAGAAAACCCGATTACGATTTTTGATAGTTAGGTATGCCGAAACTTTTCCTAATTAGCAATCAGCATTTGCAATGCCCATGCCAAGGACAGCACCTAGAGGAATAGACCACGCATAAGCATCTTTCTTGGAGATCGCAGCAGCAAGACCACCTCCTATCAATCCACCTGTGGTGGCATTGCCTGAACTACAACTTCCTCCACTGGTTCGATAACTACGAGAAATTAATACTTGCTGATGAGATGGTCTGTTATGTCTGCGATGACTATGAGGGAAGTAATGAGCATGGTTGTGTCGGTAATAACCATGATTATGACGGTGAGGGTATTTGCGAACTGGCGAATTCCAACTCAATGAAGAGCAAGGCACTTCGACCTTGTCCAAATACGACTTCACATATCCCTTTGATCTTCTATTCCCAGAAACATATTCCTCTCTATAGATTTCTTTGTAGCAAGTTCGTTGAGTTGTATATCTTCTCTGGTGATGGTATCCATCTGCCATTGCTGCCATTGGAGAAAGAAGCATCACAGTTAGAACTAATGGTCTGATTCTCATTGCTCGTCTTTACCACTAATAAAAAATATAGGATTCCTCTCATCTAATAACAAGCAATTTAGACAGTATTAGAAGTGCTATGGATTTTAAAAAGCAAAATATTTTCTACACCTTTACTTACTCCGATATGACACTAATACTTGGGTACATTTCAAAACCTGACTTTGTGTAATGGTTCATCAGACCAAAGTGAGTTAAAACTCAGTTAGTCAGCATGAACTGATGATGGATAGTAAAAAATATGATTGGATTTTTGTTTATAAGATTCGTGATTCAGGTGATGTGATTTATAAAGTCACTATTCCATCAGAACGAAAACAAGATGCAGTTGAAATATTCAAGAAAGAACATCCAGATGGATTGATCTGCAGTGGCATCAGGAGAGGTGATTTTAAATTGATACCATTCAAGGAACTATCTTCACGTGATCCTTGGGAAGAGATTGCTTCGTAAATGACATTCATATCAAATAACGGAAAATCCTTTAGCAAAGAGCAAGCAATAGACCTAATGGTGTCATTGAGTGCAACTGACGCAAATTCAGAAAAGAAATGGAGAGGTTTCTATAACTCTTTATCGCAGAGTGAATTAAAAAATGAATGGGATGAGCATTGGAAAACCTGACTCAAGTTGTATGAATCTTTCGTTACTGCTAATAAGACAAACTGATGAGATCTTGCAGAATAGGTTGTAACTCGAAGTGATCTAATTGGGTATTTATGGGTAATGAATACCAAGGCATCAATATTTTTAATGCACTTAAAGATATTGAAGTAATCAAAGATAAATTACGAGTTCAGTACCCTAATTTTAAATTTGTCGCAGAAAAAGGAGACATAGGAGAGGTTTTTGCGATTGAGACCTACAAACTCTCGCCAGCAGAATATGGTCAAAGTGGATTTGATGCTGTTACGTCTGATGGAAAGAAAGTATCAATAAAAATGCTTTGGGAGATTAATCAATATCGAGGACTTCATTTAAGAGGAGGATCCAATCAAACTAAAAATGCATACAAAGAGGCAGATTTCTTATTGGTTTTTGGAAGAGACGAAACGAATGGTGAAATTTCTACAATTTATAATGGACCTTGATCTTATCTTGAAAAATATATTAAAGGTGGAGCAATACATCCAAGAATTGAAGTAAGAAATTTAAAGAAAATATATGCTTTTGTTCCATCATCAGAAAGACTTAAGGCATATCAAAAAACTTTGCCTGATGTTACCCCAATTTATTATCCCAAAGATCTTGCTCAGATATTTAATGTTCCATCAAGTTATTATCCTAAATGCACTATGATGTGGCGAAATTATAAGTGTAGAAATCTTCCTGATATTCAAATAAATCATTTCCTTGATTATGGAGCAGGCAATGAAAATGGCGATCCCCTTCTATCATTTAAAGACATCAACTTTTTGCATTATTGTTATTAATTTTATGTAAAGGGTTATCATCATTTTACTGGTTTCTTTGCTGCATATGCAAAGGTAAATAATATAGACTTCCCAGAATTAAGGAGAATAGGAAAAAAAACATTAGAAGAATTAGAATTTCCTAGTTCAGTATTAAATGCCTATTCAAAAGATAAAGAGATAAAAAAATATTTTAGTTATTTTTTTAATATGGAACACAAAGGTAAAGGAGGAAGAGTCCTTACAAGATATTTAACTCCTCACGATATTAAAATAATTAATAGAGCGTATGAAATAAGAGGGAGAAAAAGAGAATTAAGATATAAAAAAGGATTGGTAGATGATGTTAATTATATGAAAGCAGGTCTAATTGCAGCAAAAGAAATTGGTAAAGCACCAGAATTTAATCTGCCAGATCCAAGAAAAGATAAGAAGTGAAGACTAGATTTTGGTGACGATGAAATCTAAGAATCCATCTCTTTGGGGGTGGATCAACCATGGAGTGTGTATAAAAAAGCAAAATATTTACTTTAAAACAAGTTCCACGTGTGTTCCACGTGGTAAATTAGGGGGGCAAATCCCAGTCCACCACTCAAAAATCTACTTCCACGTGACTTCCACGTAGAAATTTAAGTGCCAAAGTGACAGGGACTTCAAATGTCACTTCCACGTGTCACCTTGTCACTTTCTCTGTAAAGACATCGTAGATAGTTCATTTTCTCTACACTCGTTGTTTCAATGTCTCCGATTTAGTTGTTAAGAATCTATGAACGACTTCTCTACGCAATGAGAAGTTCTTAGTATCAAAAAAGTTCATTTTTTTCTATTACTAAATCGACTAATTGTTTTTTATTGAGTTTGGAAATTTTGTCTATGCCAACCAGCATTGCCCTCAATTCGCTATTGGTCTTTTGCATCAGTACCGATTTCTGATCAACAAATATCCCTTTCTTTAGGATCGAAAGAAGAGTTGAGAAGGCATCAAAAATTGCCATTGAAGCGATGATGCAAAATATCATCACAGAATCAGCAGTGGTAGTTAAATTCATTGGTTTTGAGGAAATAATTTTTGGTTTTTATGCAACTTCTGGACACCATCCAATTTGTAATACCCTCTTCTTTTGCCAATTCAGGCAACGCTTTGTGAGATGTTCACCTTGAGGGATAAGACGTTGGTGAAGTGGACAAGTCAAAAGAGTGACGCATGATTTATCGCACGTATAAGTGAAGTGTTCACATGTAAGACAAACTGAACTTCCTCTGGACTTCACCAGTTCCAGATTAGTGAAATAACTCCACTCATCTGGATGCTCAAGTGCTTCAACTGGAGCAACAACTTTTGGTGTTTTAATTCGATCCATCTTGGTTCTCCTTGTGAGAAGAGGCAAAAAAGCACGATGCTCACTTCGTGCTTTTTTGTTGGTTTAGTGATGGGGATAATACTAGTACAAACGTACTATATTTGTCTACTAGGTCAAGTCACCTATTTTTTCATTAAAGAAGGGAGCGAGATTTTGGTCGCTCCCTTTGAGTCAAGCACTCAACTGACTGAACTAAATTTCCATCCTTTATCGAACTTTGACCCACAGAAGGTGCTGTGACTCCTAATTCATTAATAACAAATCCAGATCAGGTGAACATGAGAAAAAACTCCTGTTTAACCAACCACCCAATAATCTTTGTGTTTTCTGAGAATGAGTTTGAGAAGATCGAGAATCATCATTTTTACCTCAATATTTCAACTGAAAGTAATAAGGAACAAGGTGTGGAAGTGTTCCAAGTGAGATTAAAAGGACAGAAAACCAAAGAAAGATCGATGAAAGAGTATTCGACCCATTGGATCTGAAACTACGTGTTGCTTGCATAATTAGATCTCTTGTTAGTTCAATGTTGTTTAGTAGTCCATTGAGCAGTTCCCAAACTGCAAACATTCATTCTCGTAATCGACCTCATCAAAATCAGTTTCATAATTCGAAACCAGATCGCACCAATCGTTCCCTTGCATAGGAACTCCACAAGATTTTGAGAATGTTTCCTTTACGTCTTCGATTGCATGTTTAAAAGGATTACCGCATGACATGGTTTGACCTCCTAGTAGTGCCTTGATTTATATCTACTCCTCCTAATTCAAAAAATCTATAGGATAAAAACCCTAAAGTATTAACTCTGATTACCGCACAAACAAAGACCCCCTGAAACTAATCAGGGGTTTGAGTTGTTCCGACCGTTGCATAGACCGCAGGAAAGGTGACTCTGTTCACATCAGGAGGTGTGAGATTCCTCCTTAGAGTCAATCCACATTTCCCCTTTTTAATATCTTCGAGAGTGCGATGACTCTTTCTTTATGTCTACTCCCCTTATTAGAAAATATCTATACAGAGAACCCAAATGTAGAAATACTTTGGTGTTCTTACCCATAGCAATTTCAATTCAGTAGTAGTAAAACATTCTCAGGAGTCAACGCACTTCCTTAGGTCTGGAGTGATGGACTCAAAGGGGGCGACCAAAATCTCGCCCTCTTACTACTTTTGAGGTATATCTATGACCAGAAAAAGAGACAAGATCTGGACAGCAATTATTGCAACTAAGCAATGGTTCAACAAACTTTTTACAAGTGAGGTAGATGCTTTAGTTGATAACTTCGGAAATAATCCACCACCAGAGATAGGACCTCAATCTTATTCTGGAGATATTCACGATAAAGGAGACTGATTGAATTCATTTAAATTGCATCAAGAAAGGGACCCTGCTGCTTCAGCGACCTTGAGTCCCTCTCTTCATTTACAGAACGAATTTTGGTAAGGAGTTGTTCTGCTTTTCCTTTTCTAATCAATTTCACAAAGGTTCTGCATCCGAAAAAATTCCTAATTAGATATCGTCCTCACTGTTTCCGAATGGGTTGTATCTGATATCAAAAATCAAAACTACTGCTGTGCTTAAAAGTAGTAATCCAAAAACAACTTGGGGAGGTGGAAATATCATTAGACCACTCTAGAAAAGGCACAAAAAAACCGCCCAGTTCTGTCAGGGCGGTTTCTTTGTGAGATCAGGCGCAAGTGTTTCCTTGTTTCCACTGCGGAGGATCTCAACTCCTCACAAAGTCAACTTATTAGACGCAACTAGGGGTCTCAAGTGTTAGCAGATGAGTTTCTCAACTGTCACATGTGCCAATTCTATAAAATCAACCATTAAAAAAGCACCCTACTTACGCGAAGTCGAGTGCCTTTTTACAACAGAACTATTGTGTGAGGAGTTGTTCTGTTATTTCATTTCTACTCCTGTCTGCACCTTTTGTCACTAGGGAAACACAAACTGATGAGACACTGCAAAAAAGGAATAAGAACACATGAATAGATCTACAGTTCAAAAGATTGTTGAAAGAGAAGGAGAGGCAGAATGACTAAAAAAAATAATGATGCAGGTGAATTATCTAATTACATTATTTTGAAGGAAGAGAAGGAAGTTATTTTTTATTTGTATAACCCCTATCCAGATTGCTTGGAAATTCTAGCAATCATGAAGGCACGCTTCCCTGAGGATTACAAGAGCATAGTTGTCAGTTCATTGGATGAGTTTAAAAAATATGGAGGGAAAGCATGAGCATCAAATGGGATGACACCTCATGGCAAGAAGAGTTCTTGGAAATGAAGACACATAAACCCGAAGTAGTGAGACTGCTAATGGAAGGTCCAAGAGGATTCCGAGACGCATGGCAACTGGGTGCACTTCATGAGGAATACAAAAGATTGAAGAAGATATATGAGCAACTAAAACTGTAAAAAGAACAAAAGGAAGAACAGCAATGAGAGAACAAATAGATTGGAAGCAAGAACTACTTGATTCAGCAAACTTTAATGGCAAACAAGAAAAGATATTGAAGCATGGTCAAAAGTCTTTAACTGCTAGTTGGTTATTAGGTGCGTTGTATACCCGTGAGAAAAAGATGAAAGGATATCGAGAACCTCCAACTCCTAATTGTCAGAGTTCATTTTTTGAATTGGAAAAGCGACTTGCAAAAAAAGAGTTTTATGTCCTTATTGAGGATGATGTTCTCTATTCAGATTGGTAATGAGATTTCAAGTCACGATGATCGACAAGAAGGAGAAGACTTTTGATGAAACAATCGTTTCAGGAAATATGGACGAAGCAAAAAAGATTGCAAAAAAAAGTAACCCAGAAGCAAAAATAGTATCTGCTAACTGGGTTTATAAGTGATTTATTTTTACGGTTTATGAGTCCCCACTTTTCCTTGGATAAACGTTCTACGTGAGTTCCAGGTGATATAATCTTTTTAAGAAACCATTTTTATGACTGCGTTTTCACACTCTATCTATGGTGGGGACTATTGAGTGGGAGCAGTGGAAACGTCTGATTTCCAGAGATAACTTGATTTGTATGGTTTTGTTTTAGTTTTGTGTGGGAAGAGTGATGACAAGGGTTTTGAGGTGTGCTTTTCACATAGGTTTCACAAAAGATCTTTTTTAGTCTCTACAGAAATATCGTAGAAAAATAGTTCTTTTTAGACAATCAAATATTTTATACTCTTGAGTTAGTCAGATTTTTGTTTTACAAGCCCAGAGCTAGTACATCTCTCTGAAGGTATGTGGATGCTGCTCTTCAAACTTTACCCAGTTTTGTATTTGGTTTGAGTTTTATCTTCTGGGAAATATTTTTATAAAGAGATTTGCGTGGATGAAGCTTAACTCTTGTATAGATATTTTTCAAATAGAATAGAAAGACATGTAGGGGAAAGGTGAGTGCTATCGCACATATGAATAGTGTTATTTAACCCTTCATTGTTAGAAGTTAATTTATAAACATCTAAGAAATAGGAACCTCTAGATAAAATTTCTTTTTTTAAAATTGAATTGTATAGTTGAATCATTTTAATTCTCTTTATATCTAATTCATCAAGCAATTCTTGTCTTCTTGTTGGTGCTGGGACACCAAAGTAATATTTTTGTGAGTAATTTGGAGTTAGTATTTCTTCCATATAATCTATATAACCTTTAATAGTTTTTTCACATACTTCTAGAATATCTTTATCATGCTTGATTGAGTAAGTAAGTATACCTTCATCCTTTCTACAATCTATCTCCCCAAAAGAAATAAATACTTTGTCACTATAATGATGATTTTTTATTTGTTGAGTTATAGAATCTTTCCATTGATTATTTTTGTTATTAGCGAAATGCCAAGCTTTCCCACCTGTGATTAAAACAGGCTGTATTGTTTTTGACTGTGAAAATATAGATAGAGTTTGATGAGCAAAAGAAAGACAATGGCTTTCTCCAATATGAGGTATTTTTGCTGCATTAGGATTTTTATTTTCTTTCTCAAGTAGAGGATAGAGTGAAGTAATAAATCTGATAAAAGTTGATGCATGTTTTTTATTCTTTTCATCTTTAATATTATTGATTGCACCTTGATTTATTAAATTGTTAGTTGTGTTTATACTTAATAGTGTTTTTGGAAAATCTTTTTGTAATAAATTAGCGATTGTGATTTGTAATTCAGCGAGTAACTTATGTCCTTGATTGATTGAGCTTGACTTTATTGTTGCTTTTGATATGACAATCAATTCATCTAATTTGCCAAGATAACTCAATATTGTTCCAAGGTTGGAAGACGCCTTTGCTAAATCAGGATTCAATCCAATTGCCTTCCGAGTAAATAATTCTGCTTCTTTTAATTTACCAAGATCTCTCAATATATTCCCAAGATTGGAATATCCCTCTGCGTAATCATGATTGATTTCAATTGCTTTGCGATAGGAGATTTCTGCTTCTTTTAATTTACCACAATCTTTCAATATGTTTCCCAGATTAGAATGCGCCTCTGCGAAATCAGGATTCAATTCAATCGCTTTGCGAGTAGATAATTCTGCGTCTTGTAAGTTTCCCAAATCTTTTAATATGTTTCCCAGATTGGCATACGCCTCTGCGAAATCAGGATTCAATTCAATCGCTTTGCGAGTAAATAATTCTGCTTCTTTTAATTTACCAAGATTTTTTAGAATCACACCATAATTAGAAAAAACCCTGCACTCTTTTAACCCTTGGCTTATCAAATGTTGATAATATTGTGCTGCTTCTGAAATGTTTCCTTGTGAATGAAATGTAAATGCTCGATTAATGATTTGTTCTTTAGATAGTTTAGAGGGAGTGTTAGTGGAAATAGAGATTTTTTCTTTTATTTCTCCTAAAGAAAATTGCACTGGGAATGTAGTTACTTTATAGACTTTCTTCTTTCTTTCTGCTTCTGAATTAGATCTATCCATCTTCTCTGATGTTTTTTCTTTCTCTTTTGGTTCTCTTTACTTTACAACTAAATTCAATCCTTATTAATTCTTGGTGAAGTCATTTACAGCTTATAGATCGAGCTTTGCTAAATGTTCATTTAACTTTCTTCTTTTTTTAATCAAATCAACTCAAAGTACAGAAGCAATTCTTTGTATTGCTAAACTGTATCAGCTTTTCACGATAAAATAATCGCTGACAACCTAGTTATATCTTTAGTTGTGTTTGTAGGAACTATTGAGTGGAAATCGCATCGACTACTAAAAAGTAGTTATAAATTAAAATACATACTTCATCGTCGAATCTTTTTAGTTTGAAGTGACAGAGTGACAAGGCTTCTTGGGTAGGGACTTCACCGTGACTTCACCGTGACTTCACCGCAGTATGCTTTGACTGTCTCTACGGAGAAATCGTAGAAACCTTTTTTCTCTATACCGGTGATTTAATTCGTAAGTTTCAGTCCCTGAGAATTTATTAATGACTTCTCTGTATATTTTAAACGTTGTTACATTAACTAACCGCCTTCCTAATTGGTCATACGGAGATGCTTTGTTAATGAGGATTGCTTTCGTTTGGAATATTTTAGAACAGATATACTATCTCTTGTATTTGGGATCGTAAGTTGATCAGAGGAAAAATCAGCAAGATTTACCTATGTTATAGGCATTCCTATTTCAGTCTGTGGCAGTGATGAATGAATTACGTCTAAGAATATTTAAGGAGATAATTAATGACTCTCCCGACGGAAGAACTTCTTTATTCAATAAAATTTGTGGCGTTACGATATTTATTTCGATTTTTTTTGCAGTTATTGTTACTGAAAACTCAATTGATTATCAATTTGGTGATCAAATAGATCTTTTGGATTGGATTATTGGTGGATTATTTTGCGTTGAATATTTTTGTCGCTTATGGGTAGCACCACTTGACAAGAAATTTGGAAAAGGGTGGAAAAGCGTTTTTCGTTATATGCTCTCACCAATGGCAATTATTGATGTAATTGCAATCGTCCCTTCTTTTATAGGTGTTCGTGCTGAATTGAAAATCCTCAGGATTATTCGTCTTTTAAGAATATTGAAAATTGGAAGAAGTGAAAAATTTAAGCAAAGTATCTATCACTTTAATTACGCAATTCGATCAAAGAGTCAAGAACTACAAATTTCGATTTTATATACAGTTTTACTGTTATTGATCAGTAGCACGTTTATGTATCTTGCTGAATCATCTATTCAACCAGAATTGTTAGGATCAATTCCAAGATGTCTTTGGTGGTCAATAACAACTGTCAGTGCTGTTGGATATGGAGATTCGATACCAGTTACAGCAGTGGGAAAAACAATCGCATCGATAACTTCTCTTATGGGTATTGCTGCAATAGCAATACCTACTGGAATACTTGCATCTGGATTCAGTGAATCAATTGGGGTACAAGACAAAAATAAAAATGTATCTACTGACAGTGAGTTTGCTACGAATACTTGATAAAAATGTTTTTCAAATCAGATAACGCAAAATTTTTCACTAAATTAAGAACAATAGATTAAATGGTGTCATTGAGAACAACCGACGCTAATTCAGAAAAGAAGTGGAGAGGTTTCTATAACTCTTTGTCGCAGTCTGATTTGTAGAGTGAATGGGACGAATACTGGAAAGATTAACTAAATCAAATAAACTCTGCGTGGATTGAAGAAAAATTGAAGATTATGGATGAAACTTGGTTAAAAGAACTCAATCAAAGAAATCTTGACTTGGAGGAAGAAGATAGTTCTAAATTGGATTGTGCAACTGTCTCTGTTTCGTCCTCAGTGTTAAATAAATTGAGTCAGGCAGAACAAAGAAAATTTGAGATTACTGAATTCAAAAGAGCAACGAATGAAATTGAACATTGGGCAAGAGTAGAAGAAATATGCGATTTCTTTGGAGTTGCAGACCCCGATCTAGCAGGGGATGTATATGTCAGAAAGTTCAAAAATTTAACTGTAGATGAGGAGAGTAGATGGATGGATTTAAAAGATATCAATGACGAGATGCCTGAAGGATTTGGCGTGAAAATTGATCGGAGTTAGGGAGAGTCAAATAATTGTTTACACCCAATAATAAATATTTACTATTTAACAGCTCCAAGTAAGCTCCATGAGCTAAAACATGGAGTGAATCATATTTACTCACTCGATCATTTGAGCAAGTGCTTTTGAGTGGGAGGAATACTGGAAAACTGAGAGGAATAAAAAATCGGGTGAAAATTTGAGCACTCATTTAGGACATGGCTTGATTAGTGGAGTTGTAATCCCAGTAATCCTGTTCTCACTTTATTGATTGAAAACTATTTCCCACCATTGCAGAAACGAACTGCATAAGAAGAACTCTTGCCAGTCGCTTGAATCTCTTCAACGCATTCATTGAACACTTTTGATTCTTGTTTCACAGAACACAAACTAAAGGCGATTGCAGCAAGAGCAACAGCAGAAATAACACTAGAACCTAGTTGAATAATGCCATAGGCAAACATAGCTTTGCCTTTGCCACCGCACTTTTTTTTGTCTGCTTTATTTTCTTCAGTCATTGAGGTTAAGTTAAATATCTACAATAATTGATATGGTTGGTTTAATAATTTCAAAAATTGTAGAGAATACCGTTCTAATTACCTTTTTTGTTTTTTCTTAGTCAAAATAATCACACAGAAATTGCCCTGTTCTGTTGGGGCGGATTAGCGGCAGAGACCTGATGTAAATGGTTTCTTGTTTCCATTGCGGTGTATCTTATTTCCCTAAAGATGGTAAATGTAGTATCTAAGTAAGATATAGGGAATAGGGACGATTGTGACGACTTCTCTACAAAAGTATTCTAGGTTTATGTCTATACTTCTTTTCAAGCTTTGCCAAGTTTTCTAGATTGATGTGTCTTTTAACTTCTGGGAAAAGTTTGTATATTGTTTTGGATTTTAATTTTAATTATTCAGCCAAAACATACCAATCATCTACTCTTGATATGTGTATTAATTTTCTTTGATAACCTTTACTAATTAAAAGATCATATATTTTCTCTCTCATAGATGTGAAATTATGTTCACAAGTGATTACCCTGAATTTGTACTTATTAAAATCAAAAGCCTTCAATATCTCATATTCACTGCCTTCTGTATCTATAGATAAATAATCTATAATTTTTGGAGCTTGATATGTCTCTAATAAATCTAATAATGAAATGGTTTGAACTTTATATCTACTTCCTTCCTGAAAGTATTTTTTATTTTTATCAGAAAACATATTTATTGAAGCCATTTGTTTATAAGAAACAGGTTCGTTAAATAAAACTTCATTTCCAGATGATTTCCATACACATTTAGTTTCGATATTTACAGATCGATTTTCTTTTAAATTTGTATGCCAAAAGATTGCTGGTTCAGCTAATATTCCATCCCAATTAAAAACTTTTTCTAATAAGTAGGAATTAGATCCTACTAAACCATCGCAAGATCCAAATTCTACAAAAAATCCATTTTTTTTGAAATTTAGTTCACTTAAAGCAAATAAATCTTGTCTAAATTGTGATTTTGAAAGGCTTAAGTTTCTTAAGCAATTTTCTTTATATTCTGAATCAATATTTTGTATAAAATTTAGATCAATTCCTCTTCTTTCCTCTTTTTGCCCTTCTTGTAAATTGCCAAGATCTTTCAAAATGATTCCTAGATTTAAATGAGCAACTGCTAAATCAGGATTGAGTTCAATTGCTTTGCGAGTCGATAATTCTGCGTCTTGTAAATTGCCAAGATCTATCAATATGCTTCCAAGATTTGAATGAGCAGCTGCTAAATTAGGATTGAGTTCAATTGCCTTGCGGGTCGATAATTCTGCGTCTTGCAAATTGCCAAGATCTTTCAATATGCTTCCAAGATTGTAATGAGCAAATGTGAAATCAGGATTGAGTTCAATTGCTTTACGAGTCGATAATTCTGCGTCTTGCAAATTGCCAAGATCTATCAATATGCTTCCAAGATTGTAATGAGCAACTACGAAATTAGGATTGAGTTCAATTGCTTTGCGAGTCGATAATTCTGCGTCTTGCAAATTGCCAAGATCTTTCAATATGTTCCCAAGATTTGAATAAGCATCTGCCAAATCAGGATTGAGTTCAATTGCTTTGCGAGTCGATAATTCTGCGTCTTGTAAATTGCCAAGATCTCTTAATATGCCTCCTAAATTTGAATGTGCCATTGCGTAATCAGGATTGAGTTCAATTGCTTTGCGATATAAGTTCTCTGCTTGTTTTGATTTTCCAAGATTTTGTAATATGGATCCATAATTAGTAAAAACCCTGTGGTCTTTGAAGCCTTGATTTATAAAATATCGATAATATTTTACTGCTTCTTGAATGTTTCCTTCTGAATGAAATTTATTTGCCTGATTAATTATTTGTTCTTTAGAAGGGTTAGAAGGAGTATTTGTATTAATAGTAAGATTTTCTTTGATTTCTTCTAAAGAGAATTGAACTTGGAATGTTGTGACTTCAGCTGTTTTTTTACGAACCTTGTTTGTTGAATTAGAATCCTCCATCTATCCCTTTTCTATACTCTGAATGTTTGTAGTTTACTCTTTCCCAAATCTTTTATCATTTCTTTGAGCGAGAAGAAAAATTAGGTTTGAATTATTTCTTACGTAGAGAAGGAGGACAAGGGAAAATCACCAAACGGAAAAAGGATGTAATAGATTTATTCATTTTATATCACTGACTAAAATGGAAATATAAAAGGGAGAATATGTCTCCTATGTTTCCCACTTGAATTGAGGGGAAATAGGTTGAGGTTGAGTGAAGGACTGAGATTACAAAGAATACTATGGATAGAAACTACGGACTTAGAATATTATCGTCTATTAAAACATAGTCAAACTCTAAGAAACTTATTTCCACACGACTTCCTCACCAAGAATGAAGCAACAGACTGACAAGGTTTGTGATCTGCAACTTCCACATGTCATGCCGTAGCCCTCTCTCCAGGCAAATGGAAGATAGTTTATTTTCTCTACACATTAAAAACTTTGTGATATCGAGAAAGCACATTGCATGAGGAAGGGTCGAGTTTTTGTTCACTCCTTTAAGATCAGTAATTATTTATCCGATTGAACAATCTATTCCTGTAACTCTAAACCATTTCTAACTAAATTGAATTATTGGGAAATGAGATAAAACACCAGCTTTATCAGGCACAAAAAAACCTGCTCTTAAGCAGGTCTTTTTGAAGATCAGTCGCAAGTGTTTCCTTGTTTCCACTGCGGAGGATCTCAACTCCTCACTAATAAAATTTACTCAACGTCACGAAAAGAGAAATGCTTAGTATTTGAGTTCTTCAACTGTCACATGTGCCAATTTTTTAAAATCAAGCATTAAAAAGGCACCCTACTTACTTGAAGTCGAGTGCCTTTCAATAACAGAACTATTGTGTGAGGAGTTGTTCTGTTATTTCATTTTTACTCCTGTAGGCACCTTTTGTCACTACTAATAAGACAAATTGATGAGAACCTGCAAAATTTGATCAAGAGCAAGAGTGGCGACTTTTAGAGAATAAATGTTTTAGAAAGTCTTGGTTCTAATGGGAAGTTAAATAAGAACTTTAGTTTTTTAGAAAGGAACTTATATGCCCAATAACCACCTACACCAACAATCGCTAGTGGCAGCAATGCTATCACTATTACGATTACAAAAATCATTGCCAGTGCATAGCATCCAACTTTCTTGACTATCGACTTATATTCATCGGTTATGTATTGCCAGCCAAGAAGAAGAGACATTAGTTGATCTTGTATTTTGTCTTTTTAGCTAAAAATCCATTAGTTTCAGTGTTGTTTGATATCTCGAATAAGAAACTGATAAAACCTCGTAAGTTAAATTGTTTTTGAGCAAAATCCATGAAATAATCTATGTTCGTCTTGCTCCAAAATTTTGGTTTTATCGATTACCTCCCTTTGAGAGACTGGAGCGAGGCTAGAAGATAGGCATTTAACTTTTAAACTCATACTTTTGCCTTAATTTCCTTTCTAATTGTGCTTGAAACTCTTTCTAAAACCTCTTGCCAATTATCTCGCTCTTTTTGTCGGAATAATTTCATCGATGGATACCAAAATGTATTCTCTTTTTCCAGCCCCCACGTCCAAAAAGGGATATCTTTGAGGAGTAACCACACTTTTTTCCCCATTCCTCCTGCTAAATGAGCAATTGAAGTATCACATGTAATAATTAAATCACAGTTTTTAATGATGGCAGCATTTTCGAGGAAATCCCAAATTTCATCAATTTGTGGTTGACATTTAACAAACTTATTTTTAAATGAGCAATTATTTAATTGCTCCGAACCAAATCCTTTTTGTAGAGAAAGCATTGTAATTTCATTCTTATCTGGAAGAATTGAAAACGCTTCTAATGAGATCGAGCGTCCTTGATAACTCTTTTCCATCTCTGGATTTCCTTGCCAATTAATTCCTACTATTGGTCTTGTCTCTTTAGAAAGGATGTTTTTCCACTTAGTATTAAATAACTCTGTTGAATAGATATATTGTCCAGAAATGATTGGATTTTTCGGGTTTACTTTTAGATAGTGAGGTAAAGATAAAAGAGGAATCCATTGACCTTCTGAAACTAGATTTGCTTTCTTTGGAGTTAATGGATTCTGATCAATCCCTGATGCTTTGATTAATGAATGTAGTTTTTCCTGAGCACAAAAAGAAACATCTAAACCTAAAGTTCTTAAATAGGGTACGTAGCGCATATATTGAATAGTATCGCCTAAACCTTGTTCACTTATGACTAAAAGTTTCTCTCCTATTTTTATTTCTTTGTACTCTATTCGCTTTAGGTTTGTATTGCCGTTAATGATAGTAGGATTGGGTTTTTTAAGTCTGTATTCATAGTTTTTTAAACCATTTTTATAGTTCCCTTGAAGTAGTTCAAGCAATGAAAGATTCCAAAATGCTTCAGCATAATCAGGATTAAGTTCAATTGCTTTGCGGTACGAGATTTCTGCATCATTTAAATTGCCAAGATCTTTCAATATGATTCCCAGATTGGAATGTGCCTCTGCGTAATCAGATTTGAGTTCAATTGCTTTTCGAGTAAATAATTCTGCATCATGTAAATTGTTAAAATCTTTCAATATATTTCCTAGGTTTAAATGCGCCATTGCGAAATCAGGATTAAGTTCAATTGCTTTGCGATATGAGATTTCTGCATCATTTAAATTGCCAAGATCTTTCAATATATTTCCTAGATTGTAATGCGCCATTGCGAGATCAGGATTGAGTTCAATTGTTTTTCGAGTAAATAATTCTGCATCATTTAAATTGCCAAGATCTTTCAATATATTTCCCAGATTTAAATGCGCCATTGCGAAATCAGGGTTGAGTTCAATTGCTTTGCGGTATGAGATTTCTGCATCATTTAAATTGCCAAGATCTTTCAATATATTTCCTAGATTGTAATGCGCCATTGCGAAATCAGAATTGAGTTCAATTGCTTTTTGAATAGATAATTCTGCATCATGTAGATTACCAAAATCTCTCAATAGGCCTCCTAAATTTGAATGCGCTATTCCATAATCAGGTTTGATTTTAATTGCTTTGCGATATAAGTTTTCTGCTTGTTTTGATTTCCCAAGATTTTCTAATATGGATCCATAATTAGTAAAAACCCTGTGGTCTTTGAATCCTTGATTTATAAAATACTGATAATATTTTGCTGCTTCTTGAATGTTTCCTTCTGAATGAAATTTAATTGCCTTCTTAATTATTTGTTCTTTAGATGGATTGATGTTTTTCTTGCTTATTTTTTCTTTAGATTCACTCTGCTTACCAAAACCTTTCATTTGAAACCTTTGAGGGTTTTCTTTTGATCATAATATTTGACTAGAGTACTTTAAATTATATTTTTAATATAATTTTGACTTATAGATCGAGAAGAATACGCAGATTTTTATACTATTTTTCTATGTAGAGATGTAGTACAAGGGGATAAAATTACCCAACGGAAAGATAACAATGGAGATATGTCTCTTAGACGTTGCTCACTAGAATAGTGGGAGAATTGATGAATTGAGGGACTAAAATATAAGGAATATTTGGGCTGTGAACTATTTAGCGATAGTAAAATACTAGTATTAAATCCAATCATGGACTGAATGCTTGATTTTAACTTGTCACTTTTCTATATAAAAGTCGTAGAAGGATGGACTTCTCTATACCTTGTTCCTAATTTTTTGGTAGTAACATGAGACGAAATGATTTTTCATATACTTTTGACGAAGAGTTGGAAGAACGTTGGCGTGTTGATCTTTATGCTGAACTTCTATACAGCTACATTTGATTGCCTTTATCGAAGATAATGTATTTGATTTTGCGCGGTGTTATTTCTAAAAATATTACTTTTGCTGATCATTTATTAAATCAAGTCTTGATATTTATCTTTTTTAGTAAGGATTTCTATAGAAGGTTTTAGCATATCTTTATAGTTCTGCCAGCCACCAATTGATTTTGAATTGATTGGGGAACGGACTTGAACACTGCTTGCTGTAGATACTGAGCGTGGATTTAGATGAGGTGATAGATAGCTATCATCCCAATTCCAACCTAACCAAGAAATCAGAGATTTAATTTCTTTATTAGGATTGCTGACTAATGAATCATAATTCAAGTCATATATTTTTGATCTAAATCTATTCTTATACTTATTCATTAGTTCCTCTTGATTTAAATAAACTCTTGTGCAATCAATTAAGGAAGATGAATATTCATTGCCGCTTGTGAAATGTGCTCGATAAATTGATAGAATATTATCTAAAGGATTCCTAAAGCAGTGAATAATTTTTGAGTTTGGTATTCGCTTGGCAATGATACCTACATATTGATAATTGTATAGATTTTTATTAGTTGTGATGTTGTAGTTCTTTTTAAGACTTTTGATTCTTTTGTAATACTCTTCAGCAAGAGTTAATACTTGATTGACTTTTTTATGCGCTTGGAATGATTCTTCGAGAATATTGCTTTCTCCTAAATCATCCACATAACTATTCATAGTAAGAATTGATTCAACCAATGTGGAACCACTTCTTGGCATTCCAACAATGAAAATACTCTCTGGTGATTTTGTATGTTCTTTATGATTAATTTCTTGCTTCTCAGATTCAATAAGTAATACTTTAGATTTATTAAATATCTTTTCAGGTATAGATGGTTTGATATCAAGTTTTAATTTATTCGCTAATTTAAGATATCTAGAACTTTCTTCATAATTTTTCTCTTTATGAAGAATATTTGCTCTTGCAAAATAAATTTCAACTTGATCTTTTTGTGATTTACTCTTTAAGATATTTTCAGAAAAGAGTTGGTCCTTCCATATTGTATTTTTATTGGAGTATTGAAGAGATGATAGAGAAAAATATGCCATTGCGTAGTCAGGATTTAGTTCAATTGCTTTGCTATATGACAATTCTGCTTCTTGTAATTTACCTAGATTACTCAAAATACTTCCTAGATTTAAATAAGCATCAGGGAAATTAGGATTGAGTTCAATTGCTTTGCGAGTAGATAATTCTGCTTCTTTTAACTTGTTAAGATCTCTCAATATGCCTCCAAGATTGGAATGTGCTATTGCGAAATTAGGATTGAGTTCAATTGCTTTGCGAGTAGATAATTCTGCTTCTTGTGATTTGCCAAGATCAATCAATATACCTCCTAGATTTAAATAAGCATCAGCGAAATTAGGATTTAGTTCAATTGCTTTGCGAGTAGATAATTCTGCTTCTTTTAACTTGTTGAGATCTCTCAATATGCTTCCAAGATTGGAATGTGCTATTGCGAAACTAGGATTTAGTTCAATTGCTTTGCGAGTAGATAATTCTGCTTCTTGTAATTTGCCAAGATCTCTTAATATATTTCCCAGATTGTAATGAGTATTTGCGAAATTTGGATTGATTCCAATTGCTTTGCGAGTAGATAGTTCTGCTTCTTGTAATTTTCCAAGACCTTTCAATATGATTCCATAATTAGAAAAAACCCTGTGATCATTACATCCTTGATTTATTATCTGTTGATAATATTTTTTTGCTTCTGTAATATTTCCTTTTTTGTGAAACTGAATTGCTTGATTAATTATTTCTTCTTTAGAATTATTAGAATTAATAGTAATATTTTCTTTGATTTCTCTCAAAGCAAATGGAACTGAGAATGTTTTTACTTCAGCGATTTTTTTCTTAACATTGTTTGTTTGGTCAAATTCCCCCATCAATGTTGTCTCTATCCTTTGTATGTTTCTATTTTACTATTAAATATAATCCCATTTCATTTTTCGCAAAATCTTTTTTTGAATTCATATAGTGAGATATAAATGACTTCTTATATTATTTCTTTAGGCAGAGAAAATAGGACAAGGGGATAAACTCACCAAACGGAAATAGGATATTATATGATTTACGCCATTTCTAAGTTAGTATCTAAAACCATAAGATCTAGGTTCGGATATTTTTTCTATGTATTTCACAATATCATTGAAGAACAATAGATTGATTGAGGGAAATTAATAATAAGTAGGATTTCTGTTAAGAATTATTTGTTGACGTGAAGTGAACGTCTACTTTTTAGTGATAATTTTATTATTACTTTACGCAAAAACACTTTTTACTGCCTCTACAAAATTAATTTTTTATCCTCTTGAAATTAAGGAGTTTTTACGTTCATTTGTGTCTTGTATTTTAGTTAAACTCCTATTAATTTTACTGCAACTTGTTTTGTAAAATAAGAAACTGCCAACACTTCATAAGTTAAATTATTATTAGAGCAAAATTCATTGAGTGCTTTATATTCATCTTCCTCCCAACTTTTATTTACAATAAACTCATCAAATATTAAAATAGTATTCTTATCTATTACAGGTTTTGAATAATTCAAGGCACAGAGAGTAGAAGAATAAAGGTCCGCATCAAAGTTAATAATTGATGCCATCGGTCTAGGTTTGGAATAAAAAGTTGGAAGTGTTTCTTCAAATTTACCTGCTATAAATGTTCCACCATCAATTTTAGGAATGATTCCGTCTGCTGAATAGTTACCTTGCCTCATTTCATGCCAATCTTCTGGTAATCCTTCAAAAGTATCAAATCCAAAACCTTTTTTGAAAGTATTAATGAGATACTTAAAGGATTCACCTCGCCACACACCAAACTCATAGAAAGGGCGATCTTTTTTACTTTTGTTAATCATACTGTCAAATAATGCCCATCTATGAAAAACCAATTCAGGTAACTTTGGTAAAGTAGAAACCCATTTGATTGAGCGGGTTATAGAATGATCTTTATTGCTTGATTTCATTAGATTATCAAATAATGATTGATCACCTTGATGTAATTTCAGAGCACTTAGATTGAGTTTTGCGTCTAAATAATTTTCATCTATTTTCAAGCATTGATTAATCCTTTCTTCTGCTTCCTCAATAGTGTTTGCTAATCCATATAAGTTCCAAGCAGCACCTGCAAAATCAGGTTTGAGTTCAATTGCTTTGCGTAGATATAATTCTGCTTTTTGCAATTTCCCAATACCACTCAATATGATTCCAAGGTTGGAATATGCGTCTGCAAAATTAGGATTTAATTCAATTGCTTTACGAGTCGATAATTCTGCTTCTTGTAATTTACCAAGATCTCTCAATATGTTTCCAAGGTTGTAATGAGCATCTGCGAAATTAGGATTTAATTCAATTGCTTTATGAGTCGATAATTCTGCTTCTTGTGATTTGCCAAGATCTTTCAATATGCTTCCAAGATTGGCATGTGCCATTGCGTCATTAGGATTTAGTTCAATTGCTTTACGAGTCGATAATTCTGCTTCTTGTGATTTGCCAAGATCTCTCAATATGCTTCCAAGATTGGCATGTGCCATTGCGTTATTAGGATTTAGTTCAATTGCTTTACGAGTCGACAATTCTGCTTCTTGTGACTTACCAATATCTTTCAATATGCTTCCAAGATTGGCATGTGCCATTGCGTCGCTAGTATTCAGTTCAATTGCTTTACGAGTCGATAATTCTGCTTCTTGTAATTTGCCAATCCCTTTCAAAATTGCACCATAATTAGAAAAAACCCTGTGATCATTACATCCTTGATTTATCACCTGTTGATAGTATTTTGCTGCTGCTGAAATATTTCCTTGTGAATGCAAATGAAATGCTTGATTGATTATTTCTTCATTAGAAGGTTTGGAAGGAGTATTAGAATTAATAGTAAGATTTCCTTGATTTTCTTCTAAGGCAAATGGAACTGGATATGTTTTTGCTTCGGTAATTTTTTTCTTTCCTTCTTGTTCTCTCACAGATTTTTTTGAATAACCTTATAGCTTCGATTTTAGATTAGCTTATATAGTTAAACTATTCGAAAATTTGAAATTTATATAAACTATTATTTTCTTCTGCCCAGCTATAAGTCTAGGTTTTTGCTTTATTTCAACTGAAAGTAATAATGAATTAGAGGAAGAAGTGGTCCAATTGAGATTAAAAGTATACAAAACAAGAAAGATCGATAAAAGAGTATTAGACCCATCAGATTTTCAACTACGTTTTTTTTGCATGATTAAACCTCCTGTGCATTCAATGCTTTTAGTAGCCCATCGAGCAGTTGCCAACCTGCAAATATTCATTCTCGAATTCAACTTCATCAAAATCAGTTTTACAATTAGAAACAAGATCAAATCAATCATTCCATTGGATAGGAACTCTAAAGATCTCGAGAATGTTTCTTTTAGTTCTTCGATTGCATGTTGAAAAGGATGACCATATGATATGGCTTAACCCCTAATAGTACTTTGATTTATATCTATGCCTATTCATTAAAATTATTTAAGGCATTAAATAAACCTAATTTCTTAATCATCAAAATAAGAGCATGTGTAGTTTACTATTTCTAAAATCTCTAAACAAAATGAAGAATTTTTGGGGACATTAAAATCCATACCCTCTGTTATTAATGTCCAATTTTTATCACCTGCAATTTTGACATTTAGTTTTCCAGAATGGATTTCCATGAGTTCTTTTGACGTAGTTTTAAATTCGTATTCACCCTCTAACATTACTCCTAATGTTTTTTTTGAACCATCTTTAAAAAAGATGTTCCGACTAATAACTTTACCTTCAAAATAAATATTTGCTAATTTACCAACATCTACATTTTGATAGTTATTCATTTAGAAATCTCTCAATCTAATTTTCTAATCACTAATCATAATCTATAGAAGATCAATTTGATTTATATGCTTGTTATTCCAGTACTGATGTTGGGATTGCTTTATCTATTCATCATTGAAAATAATGGTCTTCCAGATTGGGTGGAACGTGTCTCAAAAAATTGTGGTTCTGATGGACTAATGGAATCATTGCGATCGCCCTCATTGGGATTCTTAGATATCTCCTGCCTTGACTAGGCAGCAGAATTGATTTGATGTTCATTCAATTCCCAATCATTAGAAAGCAGTTCATTCCAAGTTTCATGGGCAGACTCATAATCCAATCTTCTTGTGTTTTTTAATTTGGTTGGGATACCTTCTTCTGTGCAATGCCAAAGTTGAGTATAGATAGTCGGAGCAACCATGACCGACTTGGGATCACGAATAAAGAATAAACAAAAATTTCTCGTGGGAGCGACTAACCATCCTGTTGGCGTTGGAAGTGCTGCTCTGATTGGTTCATTCATCATTAATTTAAGACATCGAAATGCACCTTGCTTACTGGTATTACGCAGGTTCTTTATGACTCAAGGTTGTTTACGCAAGAAATAGATTAGTACAGACATACTATTCATGATATTTGTGTTCGTCAAGTCTTTAAGTTTCTGCTTAGTTTTTTCTTGAATTAAATCAAACTTAGCCTCATATCTATTGAAATCAATATTCGTTGCCACCTATGGAAGGATGGTAATGGGAAGATAAATAAGAACTTTCATTTTTAGAAAGAAACTTATATTCGCACAACCAACTACACCAACAATCGCTAATGCTAGAAATGCTCTCACTCTTCCTATTATAAAAATCATTGCCAGTGCAGAGATTCCAGCTTCCTTGACCATCGACTTAGGTTCATCGGTCATGTATTGCCATCTAGGAAGAAGGGGCATGAGTTGATCTTGTGTCTATCTTTCTTTTAACGAATTTTTTGTATTGAGAAAGGCACCCTGCTGCATCAGCGTCCTTGAGTTCCTTCCTTTTCTGATAGAACTGTTTGTTGAGGAGTGTGCTCCTTTTCCTTTTCTAGTCAAATCCGTCAAGGGGAAGATTCAGAAAGTTTCCTAATTAGCAATCAGCGTTAGCAATGCCCATGCCAAGAAAAGCTCCTAAAGGAATAGACCATGCATAAGCATCTTTTTTAGAAATTGCAGCAGCAAGACCACCACCAAGTAATCCTCCAGTGGTTGCAATACTAGAACTACAGCTTCCTCTACTAGTTCGATAACTGCGCGATACTAATACTTGCTGGTCAGTTGGTCTGTAATACCTGCGATGAGCATTAGGGGAATAATGAACGTGATTATGGTGATGACGATATATGCGAATAGGTGGATTCCAACTCAATGCAGAACAAGGTACTTCCACCTTGTGCTGTTAGGACTTCACATAACCTTTAGATGATCTTGTTCCAGAGACATATTTTTCTTTGTAGATTTCCTTGTAGCAAGTTCGTTGAGTTGTGTATCTCCTCTGGTGATGATATCCATCTGCCATTGCTGCCATTGGAGAAAGAAGCGTTGCAGCTAGAACTAATGGTTGTATTCTCATTGCTCATTTTTACAACTAATAAAACATAAAATTTTTCTGATCTAATAACAAGCAATTCAGACAGTATTAGAATTGCTTGAGGTATAAAAACAAAATATTTTCTAATCTTCGTAAATGTCAAATATTTGCTTTAACTAAAGTTCTACTTGATAAAGTAGGGGGCTAATCCCTATTGAGTACTTAATGATTTCATCACGCACTATTGAGTGGGAATAGTTCTCATAGAATAAACGCAATAAAACTTACAAAAATGCACCTCAACGTGATTTCTTTCGGTGATTCTCTGAAAACTAACCTCTTTCTATAACTAGATTTTGTACCCCATATATGATTGGAACTATTGGATGGGGATGATTGGCTATAAAATATAGCTATATATCAACTAAAAATTTATAATTTGCTTTTCTTATTTCAAATCATAATTGTTAGTGCTCTTTAATCACTTCTTATTTATTAGTAAGAACCAGAGCAAACCCAGCTAACTAGTTATTCTATTTCCAAATAACATCGTGACATTAATCCTACGATTCTCATATCCTTCTTTGAATTCGTAATTATCAGTTTCATGAAATAAATTTGAATTAAAGATAACAGCACGATTTTCGTAGTGTGGAATCACTTTTGTATTTCCTTTACTCTTTTTTAGCTCGTTTCGTATTTTTTGTTCATTACGATTATAAGTATTAAAATCCCACTCTTTTGGTGCTTCTACGTCGTAGACGATTAATCCACCAGACTCAGAATTTAAGTTTGCTTCCTTAGGAGTAATCCAAAAATTGACATTTATAGCGGCAAAATCAGCGTGTATATTGATACCACTAAGTGATGAATCCCTATTTTTCGCGCGACTATCATATTTGTAAGCCCATATCTCTTTTATGGGATGATTTTTGAAGATTTTTGGGAATTTTTTTCTTAGCTCTTCTGCTATTTGAATAATTAATGGGTTAGCTAAACCTTCTTTTAAATATGCTCCCAGATAACCACCCCTTTTAACATCAAACCAAATTGTTGATCCTAGTAGAAACTTTCGGAGACTCTTTAGAGCTGTAGTATTTAAGAAATCATCGATGTAAGTTAGTCCGAATTCATGGTTAAAATAATTATTTGTAATTCTCTCAATATTTAATCCATTATTGATGGCCTCTTTTTTTAATTTAGGTGCCTCTACTCGGTGTATTATACGATTATAACTTTCTTTAAGAAGGCTTTGATATTTATTATTTAGTGAAATCAGTTGTGTTTCGGACGGCCAATTAATTTCATGAGCAATTTTTTTATACAGATTGGCAAGATCAGTAAATTTTTTGTTCTCATAACCTTGCGAAACTAAATATTCAAATTGTTCAATATCATGATCTATTTTAGCTTTACTAATTGTGGTAAATCTTTCTTGATATGATTCATTATTGTTTTGTCCTCGAATTAATTTAGCACTTTCTGAGAAATATTTTATAGATAAATCTTGTTCATTTCTTTGGAGAAGAATTTTAGCTATACCAACATGAGCTTCGGCGAAATTAGGTTTAAGTTCAATTGCTTTTTGAAAGTATACTTCTGCTTCTTGTAAATTACCAAGATCTTTCAATATATTTCCCAGATTGGAATATGCTTCCGCGAAACTAGGATTCAGTTCAATTGCTTTGCGCGTGGATACTTCTGCTTCTTGTAAATTGCCAAGATCTTTCAATATATTTCCTTGATTGTAATGCGCTTCCGCGATAGTAGGATTCAGTTTGATTGCTTTTCTGTAGCAGATCTCTGCTTCTTGTAAATTACCAAGATCTTTCAATATATTTCCCAGGTTCAAATGGGCGTCTGCAAAATCAGGTTTAATTTCAATTGCTTTGCGTGTAGATATTTCTGCTTCTTTTAGTTTCCCAATACCTTTTAAAATTACTCCATAATTAGAAAAAATTCGGTGATCCTTAAAACCTTGGCTGATGAAACATTCATAAAGTTTTACTGCTTCTTGAATATTACCCTCTAGATGAAAATTTAGTGCTTGATTAATTATTTCTTCTTTAGAAGGTGTAAAAGGCGTGTTAGTAGAAATAGAAATATTCTCTTTTATTTTTCCTAAAGCAAAAGGAACTGAGAATGTTTTTATCTCACAAATTTCGTTTGCACCTTGATTTTTGTTATTTGATTGTTCCATCTATACCTGTTTATCTTTTGATAATAGTCATTTTACTACTAATGTTGAAATCATTTTCATTTAAATATTTAGCGAAATAAAACAGAAGTTTCTTCAATGATTACATACGATCTCTTTAAAGCAAACTTGTCTTTGAGAAGTTTTTAATTAATTATAATATCTTGTGAGGTTCAAATAAGTTTGCTATAGGATTTCAACATTATCAAATACTAAAATTTCTTCAATGCTATGAGGCAATTCCAAGCTTAGTATTTTTAGAGCTTCAGTGGAGCAGGAATTAATGTCTATAAAATTTTTATTATAGATTAATAATTTCACTTTCACATCACTTCTTCAATGTAATCTTTTGAAGTTTGCTTTATTATTTTATTCTGGTTATGTCTTTTTTGTTGTCTGAATAATTTCATTGATGGATACCAAAATATACTTTCTACGGTAAATCCCACTACTGAAAATGACTTTGATATTTATTGTGCAGTTTTGAATGTCAATACCTCTAGAAAGGAAACTGAGATGGGACAAATCATCAAATAACAAAATTTACTGGGATGGAGGAAATTAGTTTGTACGAGTACCCCAGGTCTTAAAAGACTAAACAATTTGCTAACTTTTATTTCTTTTGTAAGAAAAATATGAGTAAGAATCAAGAGAAATTCAATGTGACTCAGGGCATGACTCTTTTACTGCTAAAAAAACTTTCCTTGCCTGCAAACGTCTCTTTTCTAATGATTCTTTTTATTACTAATCCAGCACATAAAATTGGTTATAAGAATGACTAGGCACAAAAAAGCCTGCCAAGAGCAGGCTTTTCAAAGATCAGTCGCAAGTGTTTCCTTGTTTCCACTGCGGAGGATCTCAACTCCTCACAAATTCAACATATTAGAGTTTTTAAGTGTCTCAAGTATGAGCAGATGAGTTTCTCAACTGTCACATGTGTTAATTCTTAAAAATCAAGAATTAAAAAGCACCCAACTTCCGCGAAGTCGAGTGCTTTTATAACAGAACTATTGTGTGAGGAGTTGTTCGATCATCTTAAGAGTCAATGCACTTTTCCCCTTTTTATATCTTCGTGTGAGCTATAACTCTTTACTTGTTTATTCTTCTACTAATAAAAAATATTTATAAGTAAAACGCAATTGGAGAAATACTTTGCTTCTTTCATCGCGATTAATTTCTATCTAATGGGAGTAAGACTATTTCAGCATTTAAAGCACTTCATTATTTGTAAGGATAGGAATGCTCCACTCGGTATTGTTATATTTCTGTGTGAACAACAGTTTACAAGGTTTAGGGTTGAGCTTGTTAAAAGATCGCAGCTGAATTAAACAGATCAAAATTGTTTTATATCAATCAATCTCAGATTACGTTGTACAAGCCGAATTGATCTAATCCGTAACCTCAACTTGATCTGCTTAGTCATTATTGATCTAATCCTTGCCCTTAACTTACTTCTCTTTATAGAAATTTTATTGCCTTTAGGAGATAAAAAAACCTTCTCAATTATTTTGCCTTCCCTTACAATAATTCTAATTGTTTGTCCTGAGAATCTACCCTGAAACCAATCTATAATGTCTGGATAAAATCTATCATTGTTTTTAGTAGACGTTCTTGAAAAAACAGGTATAAATTTTGTTGAATTAATTTTGCTTTCAATAGATTCTTTAGATTGAGTTATTAAATTATTGATTTTGTAGCGAATGAGTTCTGTTTCAGTTGGTTCTCTGTGAAACCTTGATGTTAGCTTCCGATGGATTAACTCGTATTTCGACCCAAATCGTTTGGTAACTTGATGATATTTTGATTGAATGTTCTTTTGCTTACTCTTTAGATAAGTGACAACAGGCATCTTTGATATCTTCTACTAAACTTATGTATCGCAGTTAAGGATATAAAGCCAGCTAATGAAGGCTTTAGGAAATATTGTGAAACAACTATTGCAGCAAAACAATCTAAGAAAACTTTTTGAAGCTCGAAGAAATTTTCTCTAGCTTGAAATAGCTACAAAGTCTAGGTATAAATAGTTGACTCTAATTTTTAATAATGCTGAATCTTATTACGATATCGATAAGTTTATTTTTCATAATACTTACTGGATGGACATTCACAACTTACCTTATAAAAAAAGATTCTCAACAGTTCATTAGAGAAGAGCTAACCAATTTATTGGATACTTGCAAAAAGTTTTTTTTCTCTCTAAAAAATCTAATAAGAATCTTAGCCAGTAGCTCTCTTCCTTCTGAAGAGAAAAAGGTAACTCCTATAGAAACGACTGTATCAAGGAAGCTGAGCAGCTACTGAATCTAGTCAAACCTATTAAAAAAATTAAAGATAAATCAGTAGAAGATAGACATGATGAAGATGAAGACGACGCACTTTCTTTATTCAGTCCAGAATTCGTTGAAGTGATTAATGAAGAAGAAAAAAAGTTGCATAAATAAATTTTATCGATAAATAAGTAGGCAATATCATAGGATGATCACGCTTTCCCATCATTGTTGCATTTTCAGCTAAACAAGCAAGTATTAATACGCATTAGAATTAAATAGATAAGTAAAGAAGTCTAGCCATACTTTTTATAGGTAGTTTTAATATATAGAGTTAGAGATTTTCCATGTCTCCTGGAATCACTGAACTTCAGTTAACTGACACAAGTACAATTTCAATTCCTACAGATGTAATATTGATACTCTTACTATTAATTGTCTTTACTTTAGTAGTTTATTTTTTCCATAATATCCTAGACAATCAAATAAATCAATTTTTTAAAAAAGTAGACGATAATTCACATCTTGAATTAGTCAAAGAAAAGTTAAAAGATCAAATTACTTATGAGTCAGCAAAAGTGAATCAAGAAAAATTAGAAAAGCTAAATCTTAAAAAATTAAATTTCTTATCACCTTCAAAATTATTGGGAATTACTAGTCTTGCTCTTATAGCAATAGGAGGATCAAGTTTTTTAGGAATTCAAGCTACCCAAAATTCATATCAGCGAATGAAAAAGACTCAGGTCAATATCAAGACAGAAAATCAAACGGCAAAGTCTATAGCATCAATTGCTAAAATAAAATCATCAAATGAATCTCAAATTAAAATAAATAAGATTAGTTTTGTTCAACCTCTATTATCAATAAATAATAGTTCCGAAAATACTAATTTTTTACAGATCAAGGAAAGACAAAAAGAAGATTTTTTCTCTTTCTAAGATGTGGTGGTTTTTATAGAAGATGGAAAAAGATAATCACTAAAACATATTTTTTATTTAATTAAGGGTAAACATTTTTACCCCCTTATCTTACGAAAAGATGCGTAATCAAACAGATATTCCTCACAACATGAACATATGATTACTTAAATCAAATAAAAGTCAGTCTTGCCAATTTCTATTAATCGTTTCAAAAATCTATTTTTGATTGTCTGCTTTTCTTTAATTCACCTCGTTTCTTCTTTGACTCAACCCTCTTCCTCTGTGATGAGCGTGTAGGTATAGTCTCTTTTCTCTTGATTGGAGGTGGTTTTAAAAGCTCTCTCAAGGTTGAAGCAAGTCTACTTAAAGCCAATTGTCTGTTCTGATATTGAGTTCTTTTATCCTGAACAGCTATACATATGCAACCATTAATGAGTTTAACTTCATCTTGAATTAAGATTCTATGTTTTTGGTATGGAGTTAAAGTTTTTGACTCAGAGACGTTAAAGAAAATTTCAACTCGACTAGCTGTCTTGTTTACGTTCTGTCCACCTGCTCCTGATGATCTAGAGAATCTCCATTGTATTTCGTTATTTGGTATTTCAAGCTTTGAATTCACCCTTTGGTTCATTTGTCTTCTAAATTCTCTTCGTTAAAACTTTTAGAGATTTCAATATTATTCATGAGTAATAACGATTGGACATTTCTTTAAGCATTTGTTTCCTCTTTTAATTTATCGCATGCACCTTTCACTCGCAGCCAAATTACTTTCATGACTTTCTCCTCTTCTTCTGTAGGTTCCCACTTTGATGATTCCATCAAAGAAATTTCATTCTTCACACTTAATGGTAATCAGACTTGAAATATCAAATGAGATCATGATCTACATTCTTGAACGAGCCAAGTGCGAAGAAGATTCTGATAAATCCCTTGAGCATGTTCTCGACTACTGCAAAAAGGTCTATAAACATATTGATAAGAGGAAGAAAGAAATTGAACTAACTATTGGTGAGATTGAATAAAAATATGATAATCAGCACAAGAAATAATTAGTCATCTCGAACTTTCTTTGGCCAATAAGGAATGAATGTTTTTTCTTCTTTGCTTAATCATATAGATAGTCAGATTGATCTCTTGGTCAATCTGAATGAGTTATGCGCACGCTAGGAAAAGTAAAGCTACAAAGAATAGTAATCAAAAAGATTATCTCTACTTGATCAGTTCTATGAATCTAATTTTTTCATCACTACAATTTCCTTTTATCAGTCCAGCTATACAATAACTAAATTACAAATCCGACCATAAACAAAGGTATAAAGCTATCAATCAAAAGATAAACTGAATAGACTATTAATGGAAAAAAAATGACACGTCTAATATTTAGATATCTACCTCTGGATGTCTGTTTCCATAGTTTTTAAAAAGGCATATATTCTATTCTTGTTTAGGTGATAATTTATCGATTTTAGCTTATTGAATTTTTAGCTTTTTGCTTTTACTTTTTCCAGCACCATAAGTATACCTAACCTTATAACTCACAAGGATTGCGTTAATACCTCCAATTAAAATAATTCCTAGACTAATCTTATTAATCACTTCAGGTGAACTTAGATATTCCAATAGACCTTGTCGATCGAACATTTAGTGCAAAATTAAACTTTCAACTATTAGAGCGACAAATACGCCTTTAAAAAAAACAAGCCAAAGCAATCCATAGTCCCTCAAACCTAGTTTTTTTGATACCAGGCAATGAGCAGATTGTGCTTATCTATAAGTTTCATTCTTTTGCCTCAATCATTTCATACTAGAGACGGTCTACATAATCAGTATCAGAAGAACAAGTATCAGATTATTTATATTTCCTATAGATTTTTTTAGTCATGAGAAAATTGATTAGCTGGATAAAAGTGTTCCAAACAATCCTGCAAAAGCAGAAAGAACAAAAATTGCAACGATACTGATTGCAATAAATTTAGTCATGCGGTTAATTTGACTAGCAAGGATGTGTCTAGTTTAACCATCAAATTATAATGCTGACTGCCTGAGTATATATATCCTCTTTAAATTCCATTCTTACTGGGAAATCAACTAAGTCATCTACCTCAAGTTTCATACGGTTTCTTTCGTTAAGGGTTACTGTGACTTCAACCTCAAGTAAAAAGCTAACTATTCATAAAAGAATTAAGGTCCATTTCTAGTTGATTCTAATGTCTTTGCTCTGAACTTATCATCCCAAAATTTACCTTGTCCTGAAGCTTCTAAAATGGATTTATAAAATTCTGGAATATGCTGTGACATTGTCTTGTCTTTGATTATTTAAGCAAATAAGTCTCGATATTTTTTAGTCTTTTTAAGGATTTCAATAGCAGGTTTCAGCAACTCTTTGTAGTTCTTCCATCCACCCATAGATTTCGAATTGATTGGAGAACGAACTTGAACATTGCTTGCTGTTGAAACTGAGCGTGGATTTAGATGAGGTTGCAAATATGAATCGTTCCATTTCCAACCTAACCAAGAAATTAAAGATTTTATTTCTTGCGTAGGATTACTGACTAATGAGTCATAATTTAAATCATAAATTTTTGATCTAAATCTATTTTTATATTGTGTCATTAAGTCTTCTTGATCTAAATAAACTTGCGCGCAATCAATTAGGGATGATGAATATTCATTTCCTTTCGCAAAATTTGCTCTGTAGATCGAAAGAATATTATCTAAAGGGTGTCGAAAACAGTGAATGATTTTTGCATTATATATTTGATTGGAGATAATACCTGCGTATTGATAGTTATATAATAATTTATTAGTTGTGGTATTTAATTTACTTTTTTTACTGGTTATTTTTCTCCAATATATTTCAGAGAGACTGAGTCTCTGATTATCTTTTGTCCATTCTTTAAATGATTCCTCAAGGATATTTGTCTCCCCTAAGTCGTCAACACTAGTATTCATACTAAGAATTGATTCCAATAATGTAGAACCACTTCTAAACATACCTACAATGAAAATACTCTGTGGAGTTTTAGCGTATTTTTTCTTATTAATTTCATTTTTATTAGATTCAAGAAGTAATACTTTAGATTTATTAAAAATCTTTTCTGGTATAGACTTTTTGATATCAAGTTTTAGTTTATTAGCTAAAATTAGGTATTTAGAACTTTCTTCGTATTTTTTTTCTTTATGAAGAATATTTGCTCTTGCGAAGTAAATATCAATTTGATCTTTTTTTACTTTGTTTTTTAAGATACTTTTAGAAAATAGTTGATCCTTCCACCTTGTATTATGATTGGAATATTGAAGAGTCGATAGAGAAAAATATGCTTTTGCAAAATTAGGATTCAGTTCAATTGCTTTACGAGTGGATAATTCTGCTTCTTTTAATTTTCCAAGATCTTTTAAAATGCCTCCCAGATTAGAATGCGCCTCTGCGAAATTAGGGTTGAGTTCAATTGCTTTGCGAGTGGATAATTCTGCGTCTTTTGTTTTGCCAAGATCTTTCAATATGCCTCCCAGATTGGAATGTGCCTCTGCAAAATCAGGGTAGAGTTCAATTGCTTTGCGAGTAGATAATTCTGCGTCTTGTAATTTCCCTATAAATTTAAATATGTTTCCCAAATTGTAATGTGCCATTGCGAAATCAGGATTGAGTTCAATTGCTTTGCGAGTAGATAATTCTGCATCTTGTAATTTTCTAAGATCTATCAATATGCCTCCCAGATTAGAATGCGCCATTGCGTCATTAGGGTTAAGTTTAATTGCTTTGCGAGTAGATAATTCTGCGTCTTGTAATTGGCCAAGATTTTTTAAAATTGCTCCATAATTAGAAAAAACTCTGTGATTATGACATCCTTGATTTATTATCTGTTTATAATGTTTTGCTGCTTCTGAAATATTTCCTTGTGAATGAAACTGAAATGCTTGTTTGATTAATTGGTCATTAGATAGTTTAGAAGGAGTGTTTGTATTAAGAGTAAGATTTCCTGGATTTTCTTCGTAAGCAAATGGAATTGAAAAAGTCCTTACTTCAGTTCCTTTCTTTTCTTTCCCAGACCCCTCCATTTCTTCTTTTGCCTTTTGATACAACCATTTTACTACTACCCTGAATCCTTTTTAACGTAATCTTTAAATCGATGTCTTAAACAACAAGATATGTGTTCGGATATGTTTCCTATTCTTTTCATAAATGTTTCACAAAATTGTTCAAGAAAAATTACTTAAGTTATGCCTGGTTTTGCAAGTACGATTTGGGGTGGGAACCATTGAGTGGTGTTTAATTGTTATTTTTGGGTTTTACGTAGACTGAAATTCTTTATTCAAATAATTGAAACTTCTAGGTCCTTTTATTTGTTCATCAGTAATTTTATTTACACTTTGATCTCCTATCTTTTGCGCATATGCGATCCAGTTTCTCATTATAAGAAAGTTATTTAAATTAAATCCTTCAATACTTTTGCTTGATTTACCCCAATTTTTATTGCCTTGATCGAATTCTTTTTCGATTCTGCTCCAGTTTTCATTGTAATTCATTGGTTGATCTCCATAAGTTTTTATCTCTTTATATTGTGGGAATTCTAGCGGATATTCAGAACATCCTCTTTTTACTTTGGATATTAAATCAATTCTAATATTACTTTGAATTTGAGTATTTAACTTTTTAGATATTTCTAATGCCTCGTTTAAACCTAAACAATATATCAATCCTTTATAAAAACCTGAGATATTAGGTCGGAGTTCGATCATACATTTTCTAGTATTGTAATTGGTAAGTTCTAGAGTGTTGAAAACTAAAAATAGTTTGATTAATTCTATTATTGAATTTACTTCAACTTGAACTTTATAACATCCAAAGCAAAATTCAGGAATTATTTTCTTTTGCTTGAAAATTAGCATATGTCTTTTGCAATTTAGATTTATTTCATTTCTTTTATAGGCTTGTGTTAAAGATGTTTCTAGATTCAAATTATATTTTCTATAAATCTTTAGTCCATCCTTGTAAAGTTGTATTGCCTCTCTATCAGTTATAACATAGTTATCTTGCTTGCGAAGAATGAGATTTCTGAATTTTTTATTTATTACATATAAAGGATTTGAACTAATGATTTTTGGTTCGTATACAGTTAGTAAATTGATTAAATTATTTTTAATAGATTGATTTTTAGGATCAAGTTCAATTGCTTTACGAGTCGATACTTCTGCATCTTTTAATTGACCAAGATCTTGTAGTATATTACCTAGATTTAAATGTGCTTCTGCGTAGTCAGGATTCAGTTGAATTGCCTTACGAGTCGATACTTCTGCTTCTTGTAAATTACCAAGATCTCTCAATATACTTCCTAGATTATAATGAGCATCTGCCAAACTAGGATTAATTTGAATTGCTTTACGAGTCGATAATTCTGCTTTTTGTAATTCACCATGATCTTTCAATATGATTCCTAGATTGTAATGAGCCTCTGCGAAATTAGGATTGAGTTCAATTGCTTTGCGAGTTGATAATTCGGCTTCTTGTAAATTACCAAGAGCTTTCAATATGAGTCCCAAATTGGAATGTGCTTCTGTGAATTCAGTATTCAGTTCAATTGCTTTGCGAGTTGATAATTCGGCATCTTTTAATTTGTCAAGTGCTTTCAATATGAGTCCCAGATTGTAATGCGCATTTGCGTATTTGGGATTGAGTTCAATTGCTTTGCGAGTTGATACTTCTGCTTTTTCTAATTCGCCAAGATCTTTCAGGATGACTCCATAATTAGAAAAAACTCTTTGATCTTTACATCCTTGATTTATTAATTTTTGATAATATTTTCTCGCTTCTGAAATATTACCTTCTAAATGGTAATTGATTGCCTGATCAATTAATTGTTCTCTAGTAGATTGCGAAGGAGTGTTAGTAGTAATAGTAATATATTCTTTGATTTCTCCTAGCTTAAATGGAACATTGAATATCTTTATATCCTTGAATTTATTCTTTCTTTGTTCTTGTTTCTCTGAGTTTTCCATATATTTTTTCTGGTAAAGAAACAATAAAAAATGCACATAGATATATCCTTTCTAACTTACCAAGATCTAGTAAAGATTTCCTCTTAATAGTTTGAGAAGACAACTCCTCAAATACTTTTGTTCAACAAGCATAAAGTCATTATCAAATGATAAAAGAAAAACCTGCTCTCAAGATTTCTAGAGCAATCTTTATAGGTTACGTAAAGTACGAAAGCTTCCAGGCCTTTCAACGTATTCGCATTATTTTTCTGATCTTTGCATGGATGATATAGAAGGTATCGCAATACAGTACGGAATCAATATTAAGAGTCCATACAGTGTTAATTAATCACCAAATCGATAATGTTGACGGACTGCTTTTTGAATATCCTATCTACAATCCATTCCTGCTGAAACAATAAGTCACTTGATCCAAGCTTCATAGCTAATAGCTACTCTTCCATTAGGAATGACCGTGACTTAACCCTCAAGCACAAGCAAGTCCCGTGATGCGATAAGTCTAATCGAAATAATTTGCTTCATAAGTTCAGATTGCCAGTTTTTAATACTTAGTCCATCAATGTTGCTCTAATGACAAGGAGAAGTTACTGAGATAGACAAGAGACAAAACATAGCGGACTTCTCTTTTAGCTTCTAACAGATTTAGTTGGCTAATAGCTACTTTGATTTTGACAAAAATGTTTGAAGTCGTAGCCCTGATCTAAAAGAGATGATAAGTTTTCTTAACCTATACTTGTAGTCAAATATCTCATTCGTTTTATTGGCATAGAACAATACATCAGTTAATGGATTCAGCTAATCAAATTCAGTCTCTAGTTGACGAAGTAGAAAAGAATCCAGAATACAAAATTAGTGAAAAAGAAGCTAAGGGTTTTTTGTCAGAGATTAAGCGACTCACTAAAGAAGACAAAACAAATATGCCTCCGTTGGTTGTGATAATAATGGCTTATATTAACATGCTCTTTCCAGAACTAGATGACGTGAAGGTTTGAGGAAAATACAAAATTATTTTTCTTCACTATTAGCGTATTAGCTAGGACTTGTTTGACCCCTCATAGCCTTTACTAAGTTGCTACCTAGGACTAAGAGATATATCTTTTAGTACTGTTTCCCAGTATTAACCTGTTTTATTTCCTTCCTTAGACCCAATGTTATGCATAGCTTTTAAGGCTAAGTTCTGTAGTCGGTATTGGTATGCATCTTCGGAGTATAGATCATTAATCTTTTGTTAAATTCTAATCAATATGGAGATCTTGTCTGAGTATTTTAGTCGCAAGTTAGTCACCACTCGTTTTATTTTAGTCGTAGTTTTCAAGTTATGTCTTTAACACGGTTTCTTAATCCAAATATGCAAAGGGATGAAAGTAATAATGAAAGGTGCGTATTAGTCATATGCTAGCAATGTGGTCGCTATTTGTTAGACATTTGTAGTCTTCTTTTGTCTCTAACTTCCAAAAGTACAAACCTGTTCGATAACACCCAAAATTAATTTATCTCCATTAGGATTTTTCCATTCAGAATCTTGATTCTTGAACTCATTAAATTTCTTTTCTCCTACTGCAACGTCTCTAAAAGAATTTTCCAAACAATTGACATCCATCGTGTACAGAATGTCTTGAGTAATGTCTGTAGTGCTTTTAGGAATGAATTTACTGAATACACGTATGGATCCATCTTGATTTTTTTGAACGCTGTTCTTATCCCATAATTGCTCTCCATACTGACTCTTTGGAACTTCAACCCACTCAGGCGATAGAGCATCTATTTTTGACGGATAGAAAATAATTAGGAGTGCAAAAAAACTCAGGCAAATACTTTTAATAGTTTTGAAGGTCATTAGATAAAAAACATTTTTGTTATTGTTGATGGAAACTTCACATCAGTACGTCAATTTTATGAATAGACTGCTCTCTGGTGAGAGATCTAAATGGATCTTTGTACTTGGACTTGTTGCGATAGGTGCAGGATTTACAGCAAAGAATGTGATTTCATATCCAACTGAATGCACTACTCCAGAAATGGTCACTTTGAAATGAAATACAACTGGAAAGATCTTTTAGTAGATGCTGCAATCGTAGCGGTTGTTTTTGGAGCAGTGGCACTCATTGTTGGTTCGTTTCCTGCGACCTTCATTAAGTTGCTTACATTTCTGAAATAGGGGATTAAAAAATGTACAAAACTAAAAAAGAAATAGAAGATTGGAAAAAAATTCAATCCAGAACAAGTTGAGAGGATGAGAGCAGACAATTATTTGGATCACATAAATGATGACGATTTAGATGGAAATGAAAGGTTTAGAGGTGGTGGAAATTGGTCAGTAGAACTTGTTGCTCCACAAGCATTACTTGATTTATTACCAGAATGGGAAAGTAAAAATTGGTGGGAAGTCAGTGTTTTTATTGAAGGTGAAGGTGAAGGAGTTTTTGATTCAGAGCAAGAAGCATTAGATGAATAGGGGTTAAATGTATTGATGAAATAAACGCACATTTTGCAATAAGGTTTTATGAAGTGCCATTAGACGAAGAGGAATGGTGGATCTCGTTAGAAAAAGAAATCGAAGGTAAAACTGATCTGCCTTTTGAGCAATTTAGAGTTAATTATGGTTAGGTAGCGTCAACATGAGCATTGAACATGGGAATCTATATTAGTGGAAAAGGGATTGAAGATTTAATTATTTGATAGGATGATCTATTACCCAAATATCCTCCTCATTTGTTCTTCCATAAATCCATTCTTTAAACTCTTGATGGATTGCAATTTGATCTTTTCTATCTAGAGTTAACGATCTATTTAAAATCTCTCTTAGAGAAGAACTAATTAAATCTTCAATAATCTCGTTGCTTTTCGTTATTTAAAACACTTACTCTTTATGAATTTGCGAGAAAGGGACAGGGTTGCATTTCAAATACAGACAGTCCCCTATCTCTGGAAAAAAGGATAATCCGCATTACCCGATCGCTCCGAAAGAATTTAAAAATAAGTTCACTAAAAATGAGGGTCGGTTGAGGTAGTGTTTCCTTCTAATTCCTAACTATTGCTAATATTAGACTCTAATGCTGATTGGTCTAATCTGCATTAGTTAGTATGCACTTGCTTCCAAATCAAACTTAGAAGTAAACCCATCAAAATGAAAGGGAAAAGCGCTTTGATAATTCCTACAGCGATGAGAACACCTAAACCCATAGCTCCATAAACAGCCCATCTTGGGATTGAGCGAACAGCATTCGAACCAGCATTACTAGATTGAGGAATTACTTCAGGATCAATCGACATTGATTTTCTTAGACCATTAATTTAATGGTAATGCTTCGTCAATAATTTGAGTAAAGAGTTTTACAAATTTGGAAGAACAAAGAAACAAATCACTAGAAATTAGGAACGGCATCAACTGCTTTTTTTACAGTCTCTTTCACTCCTTCAACAGCTCTCCTCGCTTTATCTTTTAACAACTCTGAAGCAGATGGAGAGAGTGCCTTGATTTCTTTTTTAATTGCAGACTCGCGTTCTGCGAACCATTGCTTTTGGCGCTCATAAGCTTCATCTAACCTCTTTCTTTGATCAAGAATTGCATCAAGTTCTAGCTGATACTCTTGGAGTTCTAACGTCTTCATCTCGCTATCAGATATGACATATGCAGGACTCTGAAACACATAACGAGGTGAGAGTAAATATTCGAATGTTGAATACATGCTAATAATGCAATCGACTCTTTAACTATGAGACAAGTTCCCAAAATAAGAGTGTTGTAAGCCGCAATAAATCATTCGGTGTCTATACCTAATTTCGGTTTATACCAATCAACCCACAAGCAATAACCGTAAAAATTCAGTCCTGATCACTAAAAATAAACCCAAGAGTTCCTAAGCACGAGAGAAAAGCGGAGATGCACTTATCATATGAATTTTTCTTTTTTGATAGTTCTATTCTGATTCAATCTCTATAGCTATCACTAAATTTACTGCTTATTTACAAACCTTGTAAACGTTTAAAGGATCCCAGAAACAATCAGCATCTGCCTAATAATCACGCCAACAACACAGAAAAGCATTAATCAGCTTAAGACATAAAAGGGAAGATTATTCATCTAACTTCTTAACAGATCAATCAATCACCAAATCGATAATGCTTGCGGACCGCCTTATGAACATCCCATCTACAGCCCATACCAGCAGGAAAAACGATTAAGTCTCCTGCGCCAAACTTCACAGGTTCTCCTCCATTAGGAGTAACTGTGACTTCACCCTCAAGCAACAAGGAAGTCTCCTTGTCGTTATATGTCCAATCCCAAGAGCTTGCTTCACACGTCCAGATTGGCTAGTTTTTAATTCTTAGTTCATCAATGGTGCTCTTAGGACAAGGAGAAGTTACTGATATGGACAAGAGATAAAAAACATAGTGAACTTCTTTTTAGCCTCTAATAGAAACAGTTGTCTAATAGCTACTCAAATTTTGACAAAAATCTTTGAAAGGGTATTTACGTATAGAGCGAGGATCAAAGTCCCCCCATACCCCTCTAGTAGCAGGATAATACGTCTTATAGTACTGTTACCTTAGTGTTCCCATGTACTCTATGTTCTTTGAATTGACTGCTATGACTATACTCTTGAGCTAAAGGCAAAGACTGATCGAGGAGAGGAAATCAAGGCATTAACGTTTGGAAGTATGGTGCATCAGTTCTTGGATAAAGAGAAAAGAAGAATCAGTTCGATTCCATAAGAAGGTATTACTAAAGAGAGTTATCGCTTAATTGATAGGCAATGTCGTTGGATCAGAGATTATATAAACGATGACAAGAAAGAGATTCATAAACTCAGGAAAAACACGTTCCTGAACTATGAGACCTGGAGAAAAGAAAGAGCTGTCCAATTCAATAAACTTATCCCTAAACAAACAACCATCACAGATGAGATGTCATGTCTCAGAAGAATGTTTAAACAGATAGCTGTAGACAACAATTTTATTCATCAAGACAATGTTCCATCTATTCCTTCTATTAAACAGTCAAAAGATAAGAAGCATCGTAGAGATGACCTAACCGCTAAAGAGTGGGAGGAGCTTGAGAGAGTTGCTCGCCTCTACTACATCAAAGGCAAGACGAGGATATTGGATGAGAAGTACACCATTAAAAAAGACAGTCAGGGTAAGTATCAAACCATTTCAAATATTGCCATCAAAGGACCAAGAGGAAAGAAGCAATTAGTTCATAGAGAGTTGTCTTACTTGGCCATGAGAGTGTCGATGGACACTGGGATAAGACCAGGTTCAACGCGAAAACTAAAGTGGAAAGATATCGGTGAGAACACCGCAATACCAAAAGAAGAAAGAAAGATCTGGGTCAATATTGATGTACCAGCTGAGAAGACCAAGACAGGTAGGTCTTATAGAGTTGCAGCTCCAATTGCCAAGTTCTTAGAACGAATACGAGTAATCACTAAATACAAAAAGATGGATGACTATATCTTCACTAATCAGGATTCAGGTAAACAGATTAGTGAAAAGATCTGGCAAGATTCAATTGCTGATGTGTTATTCGAAGCAAGACTTGCTGACTGGAGAGAAGGTGCAAATAGTCAAGTTAAGAAAGTAGGTATCAATTCAGGCAAAAGCATCACTTGGTATAGCTTCCGTCATACATACATCACCATGCGTTTATCAGCTGGAGTGTCACTCCCAACAGTTGCAGCCAATACAGATACCAGCATGAAACATATCCAAGAGCATTACTTCCATTACAGAGCAGATGAGTCCACTGAGATCCTTGGTAAAGGTCGAAAGATCAAGCCAGCAGAGGAGAGTTTGAGGTGGATTGGGTCTTCTTAAATTGAAATCCAGAAAGTAATGAGTCTTAACTATTCATACAAGAATTAAGATCAATCTCCAGTTGTGTCCAATGGCTTTGTTCTGAAGTTATTCCCCATAATTCACCTCGATCTGAAGCTTCTAAAATGGATCTATAAAGTTCGGGAATATGCTTTGACATTCTTTTAGTTGATTGTAGAAGCAGAAATTTTTTCTTCACAATCGGTATCTCCTGCTTCACAGACAACTTCAGCTTTGTCTGAGTGTGAACCACAACCCAGTGCCATCACTGGTGAAACACCAAGAACTGTGTGTAGAGTAGTTGCCGAAAAAAGAAGATAAGGAATGAGTTTTTTCATAATCATATTTAGAATTTCATTAATGATCTATCAACTGATTACCAACTGTGAGGTTTCAATGTTCGGTTAACTACTTAAAGCTAATAGGAATAGAAACTATTTATAAATAAACGAGTCCTAATAAAAGTAACTTATAAAATAAGAGTTGCTGATTTTGGCATTCCTCGTATCTATATCAAGGAACATGAGTCACTTCCAATTTACTGATGAACAATTTATCGAGATCAGAGAAATCTGGAGAGATATCAATTTCCAATGCAAATTGCTGCAAGAGCAAACTGGTTGTCCTGATAGCGAGATAGTCAAAATGATTGACTCTGCAAAGAGTTATTGGGAAAACAAGAGTTAAAAAAATTATTTACGCACTCAGTTTTTTCCAGATCACCTCTGATTCTTTGATCAAGTCAATAGCCTCATCTCTACCAAGTATCTTTTGTGCATCATTCATCAGCTGTATATATCTAAGCCTTAGTTCTTGTTTGTTCATGAGCTGCATTTGTATTTCATGCAGAGACTTTTCGCTAAGTGCAACATTATGTTTATTAGGTGCGTGCGAAAAGTTCAAAGAAGCATTGTGGTGGCTCATTAGAATAAATCTGATTAACTTCTTAGCGAGAGAGGGAAATTGCTATGCAGAACAATTTCCCTTGCCTCTAGTTGAGTGTCAAAAAGGCGTATTTGCAAAACCTTTTTGATCACATGCAGGTGATTGACTAACCTACACAACGTATCCAATATTTTGGCTAGGTAACTGAGCTACCGAGTTGGTTAACCAGTACGGTTTTCCTTATTAAATGTTGGTACTTTAAGCGTTGCAGCTTGGAGTCCTTCAGGGTAGACATTGAGTGATGTAGTCCACTCGCAAAATTCTTGGCTAACTGCATAACTATCTTCATACCTCTGTAACTCATCGAGGTAATTCACTCTCTGAATAGCCCATGCAATGATGAATCGCTGATTAATATCCATCAATAAATATTATTCAAGCCAAAAAAGTACCGTGGTTATTACTTGTTAAATCAATATGAAAAGAACCGTCAAACGAAAGCTTTTTTATTCCTAATTACTCACGACTAAATCAACTTTTAGATAAAATTGTCTATGAACTTTTAGTTCACAATCTTGTTTAAATTTAGATAGTGGAGACGATAAATCTAGTTTGGTTCAAAAAAGACTTAAGAACATACGATAATGAAGCACTTTATGAAGCACTAAAAACTGAGAATGTAATACCAATTTTTGTTGTTGAGCCAGATCTCTGGAAACTTCCTGATCATTCTTCAAGACAATGGGAGTTTGTACGAGAATGTTTAATTGATTTAAACAACTCATTAAGTGATATTGGTTTGAAATTAATTATAAGAGTCGGAAATATTCAGGACGTTATCAAAGACTTTATGAAAATATTTATTGTTAAAGGTATTTATAGTCATGAAGAAACCGGCAATGCATGGACATTTAAACGCGATCAAGATCTAAGGCGTTATACAAAAAACGAAAACATAAATTGGTATGAATACAGACAATTTGGTGTGTTTAGAGGTCTTAAAACACGCAAAAGTTGGTCTCAGAAATGGGAACAACATATGTCACAGGAACTCATCAATGATCCCAGAAGAGTTAATTATTTAATTGATATTCCAAGTCATAATTTACCCTCATCTAAAAGTCTAAAGTTAAATTTAGATAAATGTACTCATCGAATTCAAGGAGGAAGAAAGCAAGGGCTTCAAAAACTGGATGAGTTTCTGAAATACAAAATAGATAATTATCAATATTCTCTATCAAGTCCTTTAAAAGCATTTGATGGATGTTCTCGCTTATCGCCTTACTTAACTTGGGGTTGTCTATCAATTAGAGAGGTAGTCCAGACAATTAGAAAAACTAAGAAAAGAGGATCCAGAGTAATTGACTCAAGATTACATTGGCATTGCCATTTTATTCAAAAGCTTGAATCAGAGCCTGAATTAGAAAATCGCGAGTACCATCCACACATGAGTGGTATAAGGAATTCAAATAAAAATTTTTTAAAAGCATGGAGTCAAGGTCTAACTGGAATACCTTTTATAGATGCATGCATGAGATCCCTAAATAGTCATGGGTGGATTAATTTCCGAATGAGAGCAATGCTTATGTCATTTGCTAGCTACCAACTATGGCTTCCATGGCAAGAGAGTGGCTTATGCCTAGCACGTAAATTTATTGACTACGAGCCAGGAATTCACTGGACACAATGCCAAATGCAATCGGGTACGACATCGATTAATACGATTAGAATTTATAACCCAATTAAACAAGGATATGATCATGACCCAGAGGGAATATTTATTCGAACTTGGGTAAAAGAATTACAATACCTTCCAAGCAAATTTATCCATGAACCATGGGAAATTGATCTATTTCGTCAAAATGATTCATCATTCGTTCTTGGAAAAAATTATCCATTACCTATTGTGGATCCAATTATTAGTACAAAGACAGCACGAGCAAAGCTAAAAGAGATACGAAATAAACCAGACTTCTTTGACATCGCTAAAAATATCCTCGAAAAACATGGCTCAAGAAAAAGGAGAAAGTCAAACTTAAAAAAGAACCAAAACAATCCCAAGGGACATAAACAATTAACCCTCAAGCTTTAAAATTACAGAATAGATGAGTCCACTGAGATCCTTGGTAAAGGTAGAAAGATCAAGCCAGCAGAGGAAAGCTTGAAGTGGATAGGTTCGCGCTAGGTAACAAATTATGTTAAGTGAATCTAGAAAACTAGAATGACTAGATCGAGTTTAATTTAATTTGACTTCTTATGAGTATGTAAGACGTGCTTGTACAGAGATGTATGAACTTGGATTACTAAGTAGAACCAAGGTAGAGAATGGCAATAAAGGAGGAGATAAAAAGTGCTCCTATCAATACCCCTGTCATACCAACAGATTTTTCGATCCCTTATCTATAAAGAGGGAAGATAGATTTTTAACCAGCCCCGTATAAGGGGGCGGAAAGACAACTAAGACAACAATTACCTCTACTGATGTCTCTTAATGGACATCCTATGAGTACTTTCTTTTATCTCTCCCAACTAACTATTAACTCTTGAATCATGATGATCTCTATCGTCCCTGAACGACGATCTGGATCATCCCTATTGATACTTACCTAACAACTACTAATGAAAGAGAAGAGGAAGAAACAAGAATCTACTACCTCAAAGAAATCAAGTCTCAACACTCTTGATTGGGTAGAGAAAGAACTTCAAGACGTTGTAGCATTTGATGTAGGGATATCACTTCAAAGCACTGAATGCTTTGACCTTAACCTATACGAACTAGATATACTATATAGTTTTAAAACCTAGCTTTACTACCTTCTAAAATTTCAAATTTAGAATGGAAATTGTAAATATAAGATGCCTCAAAACAATCCCCTAATTCTTATAGAAGAAACCAACAAACCATCTATAGAAAAATATACTGTTGAGTTTGACGGAACCGTGCCAACTGCCACAGGTGCGTACACTGAAGAATTAACTGCACGTAAGACATTTAATATTTTTAGAGCTTGGAATGCCAACTTAAGTCCACAGAAATACGGTCTTTACTGGACTCATGACATCTATGATGAACTCCCCGGTAAGTTTTCTCTAGAAACACCGGGTTGGAACTATCACTATGTTGGGAAATCATGGAATAACTATCCAGGGATCGAGCAATTTGTGAGAAAAGGAGTTAATTGGGGTCATGCGGCTGAGTACGGAACAACGCTAGCCACTGATTACACTAATCCTGAATTTCACGATTATTTCGCAGAATTAGTAGCAATCCTAAATAGCGATGTGGACGGTATATTGCTTGATTGGTGGCATGACAATCATTATGAAATAAATAGTAAGTTTGCAGTTGCGAAGGCTCGAAAGCAAATCGCACAGCATGTTCGCGAAAAGATGGGTGATGACTTTTTACTCGTTGGTAATGTTAATTGGGACAAAGACACTGCCACTATCAATTACCTGAATGGAGTTTTTCTAGAACTCTACAAAACGCCATATGAGAGAAAGAATGCTTATACTTCTGATGAAATTGATAGTATGATTGATGTCCTGAAGTATTACGAAAACGAACTTCAATATCCTAAACTTATTGCTTTTGAACCGTGGCGTGTATCGCAGCAATCTAAATCAAATGGCAAGTCGTTAACCGAGGATCGCCTCACACCAGAAAATCAGAGATTTGCTAAGTTATTTGCAACAATATTGAGTGTTCATACTAGCAATGGTTATTACCTATATGCTGACAATAATCACGACACGGAGGATGGTGATCACGGTCATGCTTGGTACTCATTTTATGATTTAGACATTGGAAAACCGACATCAAAAGGCGTTGAAGTTGCTAATAGAATTGGCGTCAGAAAATATGAAAAAGGATTGCTTGGCTACAACTATACATCCAGAGATATCGAAATAGATACACCAAACGGCACAATCAAGATTCCATATCAAAGTGGGGCAATCCTATATTTAGACAGTGCATCTACTCGAGCAAAAGAGGCGACTAATGTGAGTGATTTAATTCTTAGAGAGCAATACCAACTTAGTACAGTTAAAGATTATGATGGCAACTGGCATGGATATTTAAGAACGAGTGCTCCTGAAGCTGTCAAATCCACTTATAAATATCAAGGGAAGTTAGATGTTAATAATGATGGGATAACAGAAGCAATTTTTACTAATAAGGAAAGCGGTCGTTGGGTCACTGCATCTATTGATCCAGTCACAGGAGAGTTTGATTACTCCAATCATGGAGCAGGAGGAACAACAAGGATTGTGGGGATCTATCAAGATCCATTGGTTGCAAATGGAACGGTAGAAAAAAATAGTGTCTTTGATGGATCGAGAACGTTCATTAACGATTTGAAGATTGATAATCTCATTCTGAAAACAGTGGGAGACTATGACGGAGACGGATTCCAAGAGCTTTATTGGAGCAAAGTAGATAACTCTGCCTACCTAAGAGCCGTTATGCATGCTGATGGCAATATCCAATACGCCAACTATCAAAATCTGCAGCAAATGACTAATTACTTAACTGGCAATGGATTTGCAGATACGGTTGCTTTGATTGCTTGATTGGATTGCCACAGGTGGTGAAAATGTTTTCATCCCCTCTATTAGTGATATGAACTTGAGAATTTATATCAAACTATATTAATTAGTAATAGTAGAACAAAAATCTATAGAATGCATTTGAATAAAAAGATTTAATGACCAATAATCTTTATACCAGCGGTAAACTTAAAAATGTTAGTGATCATGGTCCTTTTAGCAAGACTATTGAAGTATATGGGTTAGAACTTGCAGGCTTAAAAGAGATAGGTGGCAATAGCGAAGTTGAAAATGAGTTCATTAAAAAAGTAGCACAAACTGTCAAAATGTTACTTGATCCAAATGGAAAAAATATAGATTTAGAATCTCAAAAAAAAGCTATTCAAAAATTAAAAGAAATTAATACTCTTCAGCGTATTGGTGTTGAAGAATATGATTCATATAATCCAAAGCTAGATGATGGGAAGTACTCTGGTTGGGATATTACAAATGATAGTCATAGTATTACTGATTTTATATGGCAATTTAATTTACCTGGAGACAAAGTAAGAACAAGAAATGATCAAATAACAGAAGTATTAGAACACCTTCTTCATACATTAGTAAGATATGGATTACCTGGTGCTTTTCCTCAACAATTTCTATTTATAGATGATAGAAGTGACGCTTATAAAACATCAAACAATCCTGCACTTTCTGGTTTGCTTTATGAAGCCGCAAAAGAGGCAATAAATAATGGTGTTTTTGATCCCTCTGATTATTATCACCTTGGTAAAGATAGTTACGATTATTGGAAAACTGTAATGGTTGAATATCAATATGCATTGACTTATGCGGAATGGGGATTTATTGCTAAATATTTGCAAGATGGATCACTAGATCCTGAATGGTCAGATTCATATTTATCTATAGAATCCATCAAAGAAGGAAATCCTCTGGGACATCAGTTATATGAAGAATATATTTCAAAAGTTATAGCTAAGCCTTCCAGTAGTCAACTTGAAAAAATGTTTAAAGACAATAATTTAGGACTGTCTGGATATATTGAAGATGAGATTACTTATATAAAAAACTCACTCTATTCATTAATTGGTATTAAAGACTATGATGGAAATTTACATGGTTATTTAGGAAATGGAGCACCTGCTGAAGTGATTTCTGGATATAAATATCAAGGCACATTAGATGTCAATAATGATGGGACGAAAGAAGCGGTCTATACAAATAGCGTGAGTGGAAGATGGGTCACAGCATCGATTGATCCAGTCACGGGAGACTTTGATTACACCAAACATGGAGTAGGAGGAACAACAAGGATTGTGGGGATTTATCAGGATCCATTAGTAGCAAATGGAACGGTAGAAAAAGATAGCGTCTTTGATGGTTCGAGGACTTTTATTAATGATTTAAAACTCGATAATCTTATCCTTAAAACTGTTGGAGACTATGACGGTGATGGTTTCCAAGAACTTTATTGGAGCAAGGTAGATAACTCTGCCTACTTAAGAGCCGTGATGCATGCAGATGGCAATATACAATATGCGAATTATCAAAATTTAGATCAGATGACTGATTATTTAACTGGTAATGGCTTTGCAGATACTGTTGGTTTGATTGCTTAGATGAGGCAGTTTTTCCTACCTCTTATCTTTTCTCTAGTGGCTTTTACTGCATCACAATCACATGCATCCCACTCTCACTTTGGTGCAGGAGGAGTCTTCGAGTTAGATCTAGGAGATAGCGAGATACCTTTGACGCCGAAGCAAGAGAGGGAACAGAAGCTTTTAGAAGAACAGGTAAAGAAGAAAAAGCAACAGTCATCATCATTGAACCTGCATCTCAACCATTGAACGGCTTTGAACCAATGGAAGAGCTAGAAGATTCCCTGGGAGACCCTTACGCAGATTTACGAAGGGAACTCGATGATCATTTTGAATGGAAAATTCTAGATGACACTAGATTGCCTAGTTTTCTACAAACCTTGAAGGATTTAAAGAATCCCAGAGACAACCAGCATCTGCCTTATAACCACGCCAACAACACAGAAAAGGATTAGTCGGCTTAAAACATAAAAGGGAAGATTATTCATCTATTTTCTCAACAGATCAATCAATTACCAAAACGATAATGCTTTCTGACTGCTTTATGAACATCCCATCTACAGTCCATTCCTGCAGGGAAGACAACTAAGTCACCTACTCCAAACTTCACAGGTTCTCCTCCGTCGGGAGTAACTGTGACTTCACCCGCAAGCAACAAACAAGTTTCTTTATCGTCATAAGTCCAATCAAAAGAGCTTGCTTCACAAGTCCAGATTGGCCAGCTTTTAATCCCTAGTTCCTCAATAGTGGTCTCAGGACAAGGAGAAGTTACTGATATCGACAAGAGCTAAAAAAACATAGTGAACTTTTTTTAGCTTCTAATAGAAACAGTTGTCTAATAGCTACTCAAATTTTGACAAAAATGTTTGAAGGCGTATTACGTATAGAGCGAGGATCGAGAGTCCCCCATACCCTCCTTCTGATAGCAAAATAATACCTCTTATAATACTGTTACCTCAATGTAACCCCTGCTCTATATGTCCTTTGAATTAACTGCCATAACAAGACTCTTGAGCTACGTTGTATAATCAGAATTTATTCACTACATCCCCTTTTCTGATTCACTACATACCTCTACTACTGGGATTAGAAAGAAAAAAATAATCACATAATAATCACACTCACTCACAAAATAATCACACTCCTTTCCTAAAACTTACAAAAAGTCTGAAAGAGGGGGTGTATTTGAGTACACCCCCTAACATCTATGAATTAAACAAATCCAGTCATTTCACTAAACAGTGCCTTATTTTCTGCTGATTCTGCAAACCCTAGAAGAGCTTCATATCGGGTTTCAAGTCCACTGCTGAGATTACCTAACCAATAGTTGAGTCCTTCTGCATCAGCATCTCTTCCTAAAACATTTTTATAGAGGTTGTTCACATATGTCTCATCACTTACATTGCTTCCATACTTTTGAGTGAACTCATCTGATCCCAAAAACGATTGAGCAACAACTCTTCTAGTGTTTTGTCCAGAACTGAATTGATCAATCCAGTACTTCAATCCATCAGCATCAGGGAATCGAGCAAAAGCAGCATTGTATAATCGATACATTTCACCAGAGTCAGTATTTAGTCCTGTGACCTGATCAAATACTCCCTTAATATCCTTCAAGACATCTACAGTTTTATCTTTAAAATGTATTAATCTTAAACCTGTAATATCATCAAGAGTATTTTCTTTTTTCAGATTGATTGTTTTATCAATGGATTGAACATATTGATATTTATCACTCATCTCCTGCAACACTCTTCCTTTATATAATTGATGATCGTCCGCCTCTAGATAGGCATCATATTGTGTAGGGTCAAATTCAATCTTTGAAATATTAGGAATAGGACTTTCTATAATTCTGTGATAGAAGTTTTTGTTAGTGTAATTAAGATAATTTAAATCACTATTAATATCAAAGGAAACTCTACTATCACCCAATGAGAAATAAGTTGAATCATCTAACCATTTAAACCCATATTGATTATTTTGATTATCTGATAATCCATCCCAAGATTCCTTACCATCAAGAAATGAAATACCCTTACTTAGATCAATATAATCATCATTCAAAGTTATATAATTTACAACTAATCTGATTTGATCATCATTAGAAATCCATTTTTTATTTGTATTATGTAATTCAATTTTCTTAATTTGTTCTGGTATTTTAAATGTCAAAATCTGATGTTGAGATCCCCAATCTGTTGTTAGATTAATATCTTTTATTACTTCAATATTTTCAGAATAAATTTTATCATTTATTTTCAGGGTTAATAATGGATTTTCTTCTTCCATTGATTTTATATCTAATTTAATTTCTAACTTATTAGTGATTTGTGGAACGATATTATTATTTTTATAGCTCCAGAAAGAATTATCTAAAACCTGATCTGACCTATCACCCAAAGTAATATTCCGAAGGTCATTAATACTCAAATTATTACCTGTATATATCGCCTCTAAATTTCCTTTACCATAGATTCCAATACCTTTAATATCACGAGATTGGGCATTTTCTTTAAAGGTTAGGTCTGAGGTGCTCAAACCTAGAATTCTTATCGAATCGTCTACATCTAGTTCTTCTATATAGTCACATTTATCTTCATTGAGAACATTCAGTGGACTCTTGTCCCAAAAACTTTTTAACTGATAATCAGATTTAATAACAATAAGATCTTTAAAACCATCTTTCTCAGAAGAAAATGTATTTGAGCCAAAATCTCCATGAATCTCATCATTGCCTAATCCACCAGAAAGAAAATCTCTACCATCTCCTCCATGAATTAAATCATCGCCTGCCTTTCCATCAATAATATCCCATGTTGATAATCCTCTAATAGTATCGTTCCCTTCTCCACCGACAAGAATAGATGAAACTCTTGGATCAATAGAATGATTTAGAGATAATCCTGTAGTCGATCCTATAAGATCGTCTCCATTATGTGAGGCACAAGATATACTTTTAATTCTTAATTTATGATCATAAAGACTATGATCAACATCAACATATTGCCTCCAATATCTGACACCAGACGAGTCGTCTTTTTTTAAGATCCAAGTATTTACAAAAGGAATTATATTATCTACTGAAACTAATTCAGTGATATTTCTTATATCCTGAAATCCTTTGATCGTAACAGTTCCAATATCATGAAAATCAATCCATTGTAAATTAAAATCATCTTCATTTAATTGATGAATATCTTTAATGTCTGTGTTTTGTGGGACAACACGACGATGGTTTGATTTAAAGTTATTTTTTGAGACATTATTTATAGAGATAGCATCATTAATGTCGTCTGAATGAGTTCCAATACCTTTACCGAAGTTCCCATAAGCAAAAGAACCATATACTCTTGCGATACCTCTACCCCTATCTGAATCATAGTGACTACCTCTTTTAAGTTCAAATCCTGCACCCTGCCCACCAAAACCTCCATTAAAGATTGCAGAAGAATAAAAGACATCTACACTAATTTTTTTGTCATCAATAGTTGTTCCGGATCCTCTTAGAGCAAAGTCATATCCATCTCCAGCATTGTGATGAGCATGACAATCTATAAAAGTAACATTGTGAGCACCCTCTTTAAGTCTAAATCCCATGGAATGATCTCCATTTCCTTTACTAGGCCAAACTCCATACTTCTTCTCATCAAGTAATCTGTCACTTGTAGTATTCAAATCATCCACAGCGTTATAACTGTTATATGCTTCTACTCCTACAACGACTACATTATAAGAATTAATACCTCCACAATATATTGCCTGCCCCTTATCATTATGAGGTGCGTCGACTCCAGTATTTTTGATCTTAATTCGATAAATCGTACTGTTTTTATTTGCTTTAATCCCCCTCGCCTTAGCATTTTCAAGAGTTAAATTTGATAAGGAGGAGCTATCATTTAATTTGATTGCTGATTCACCATAAACTAAAGAAGCATCTATGATTGTATTTTTACTTCCAATTAATACTCTATTTTTATTTAATGTAAGTTGATCTTTTATCTTATAAGTACCATCTTTTAATTTAACGGTCTTAAAATTATCCAATGCATATTGAATGATGCCATTATCTTGATTGAAGTCAACTTCACTAATAACAACCGCCTGATCTACTCGTAATAAATTTTCAATTCGTTCCTGACTATTTTGAGTATCTCCAAGTTCTCGAATTTTTTCCCATTGAGTTGGATTAACTCCTTTTATATAATCACTATCTATAAAAGGACCAAAAGTTATATTCTCAAAAGATAAATCGTCTCTACTCACATAAATCAAACATCATTAATCAACGATACACCTACGACTAAACAAAATATTTTTTCTAGTCGTTTTGAAAAGTGCTTGTATAAAATAAACAATATTCCAAGGAATTAATTCAGATTTAAACCACATCTAAATTCTACAAATCATGACTTAGGGGGTTTACTGAGATACACCCCCCTCCTCAATTAGATATATCAATTATTCTCACTTTGAAAATTAAACCAACTATCAAATCTTTCAAAAACATACGCTAAGTTATATCAACAGAAAAAGAATTGTGTCTTGTATAAGAATCACATAATAGTCACATATGCTAAAATAGTGAATAAATAAATGAGCAAACCAGTTGCAATAACAAGGTTATAAGGAGATCACACTACCTATGTGGTGTAATCGGCATTATTAGAAACATATAATACTACTCTAGTTATAGCAATGCTTTTAAAGCATGTTACTATGATTACCATATGATTACCAAGTCGCTTCTCAAGCTGAAAAGCTTGTCAGTGCGATGGCATCGTTACCAAAAGATTACCAATTGGCTTAAATCTTGCCTAAGAACTCGCTAGCCAAGAAACAAAATATCCTCGATAGAAAAGAGATCCCAGGAGATCCCTATGCATACGTCTACAGAAGAGTAGATAGGAATAATCGTTGGTTCTTATATTACTTGGATTCAGATAAAGGTAATAAACATCGATTCACTCTGAAGAATCCAGATGGTACTTATCCTCTACCAACCAAAGGAGGACAAGAAGAAGCTTGGATGCTTGGTGTGGCAAAGTTTATTGAGCTAAAGGCAAAGACTGATCGAGGGGAGGAAATCAAGGCATTAACGTTTGGAAGTATGGTGCATCAGTTCTTAGATAAAGAGAAAAGAAGAATCAGTTCAATTCCACAAGAAGGTATTACTAAAGAGAGTTATCGGTTAATTGATACCCAGTGTCGTTGGATCAGAGATTATATAAACGATGACAAGAAAGAGATTCACAAACTCAGAAAGAACACGTTCATGAACTATGAGACCTGGAGAAAAGAAAGAGCTGTTCAATTCAATAAACCGATCCCTAAACAAACAACCATCACAGCTGAGATGTCATGTCTTAGACGAATGTTTAAACAGATAGCTGTAGACAACAACTTTATTCATCAAGATAACGTTCCATCTATTCCCTCTATCAAACAGTCAAAAGATAAGAAGCATAGACGAGATGATCTAACCGCTAAAGAGTGGGAAGAGCTTGAGAGAGTTGCTCGCCTCTACTACATCAAAGGCAAGACGAGGATATTGGATGAGAAGTACACCATCAAAAAAGATAGTCAGGGTAAGTATGAAACTATCTCAAATATTGCCTTCAAAGGACCACGAGGTAAGAAGCAATTAGTTCATAGAGAGTTGTCTTACTTAGCCATGAGAGTCTCTATGGATACTGGGATCAGACCAGGATCAATGAGAAAATTAAAGTGGAAAGATATCAGCGAAAACACAACCATTCCAAAGGAAGAACGAAAGATCTGGGTCAACATTGATGTGCCAGCTGAGAAGACAAAAACAGGAAGGTCTTATCGAGTAGCCGCTCCTATTGCCAAATTCTTAGAACGCATAAGAGTACTGACCAAATATAAAAAGATGGAGGATTTCATTTTTGCTAATCAAGACTCAGGCAAACAAATTAGTGAACGGATATGGCAAAACAACCTTTGTGAATTATTAGTTGAAGCAAGACTCGCAGACTGGAGGGATGACCACGATAGTCAAACAAAGAAAGTCGTTGTTCACTCTGGCAAAACACTGACTTGGTACAGCTTTAGGCATACGTACATAACTATGCGTTTATCAGCTGGAGTTCCACTCCCAACAGTTGCAGCCAACACAGATACGAGCATGAAATATATCCAGGAGCATTACTTCCATTACAGAGCTGATGAGTCCACGGAGATACTTGGTAAAGGTAGAAAGATCAAGCCAGCAGAGGACAGTCTTAGATGGATTGGATCAAGTTAGATTCACAATCACTTAGCTTTAGGTTCCCACTCTGGCTCAACCCAATTCTTTCTTTTTGGCCAAGGACATTTTTTTATTCGTGCACCCCAAAATAAATTCGCTTCAGGTCTCATAATCAATAAATTATCAGGATGCTCTTTGCCTCCACGACTTAAAGGAAGTAGGTGATCGACATGTAATTCAATACCTAAATCTTTTGAGAGTCTCTTTGCTTTTATTCGTACTTTCTTACAATCAAAACCCTCTTTAGAAGTTAATGGCGAACCATTGATTTCCTTTCTTCTACGAACACCATGATGCTGCGAGTTGGCGCGCCTCTCCAATGTATATTCATTCTCTTTTCCATAAAGCCTTTTATATCTTCTTCTATTAGTTTCTCTTGCTTTTTCTCTGAAACTCTCGTCCCCTACCTGCCATCTAGTACCACCAAGCAATTCAATACGTCGCAAATAGTTCTTTCGGTGCAAAGCAGAATTACCTCTCCTAGCTGCATTTTTTCTTTGCTTATTTTTAGGCAGTGAAGAATTAAATTTATTTCTACACGTTTTGGAACAGTACCTACTTAATTCCCATCTCTGAGTTCCAGATTGGAAAAAAGGTATATAAGACTCTTTGCAGCAAGCGCATATTTTCCCTTGATATAACTTTTGAGTAAGTGTCTCTTCTTTCCTTCTAGCTTTCTCAGCTTCAGTTCTTACATATCTCGATCTACCTTTGTCATCGGTAATTCGAATGAAGCGTTTAATGCTGTTCTTACTTTTCATTGCCAGCACCCAGAAATAACAACAGCAGTTAGTGCTTTAAGGCATGTAGCAATTGCACCTTCAGAGACACGAGAATAAGCAGCTGCACACTCACAAATATCCATCGTGAAGACATGATCTAAAACTGCAAAGCTGATTCCTCCTTTGAACCGAATCACTGGATTGATTGATGGATTCAAATTTGCTGAAGACAAAGGAATTAAAAATACTTGGCTCTTAGATCCTGCAATTACTAAGCATGGTCTTCTTTTTCCAGGTCCCATTTCTTCTACTTCGTGATAAATCACGTCTCCAGTGGAGAGGGATAAAGGCTTTTCGGCAGCAACACTCATAGTGTCTGGTCAGATACTGCATTAATATACACAAATGCAGTATCAGCCACGGCATATTAATTCTTTCTTAATAATTGTTATAAATAGGCTTGCAAGTGTATAATTCGCTTAGTGCAGTATCTGACTAGGCATTTGGCCAAAATAAAGTCTCAAGCTGGTGGTGATGCCGCCGTTGCAATACTTGATGAGGCTGATCGATTATTGCTGAGATCTGCTATCAACTCCTACGCAAAAGATAAAGGTATTACTATTTCAACAATTGCAAAAGACTTGGGAGTTGGAAGATCTTACATCTACGATTTATTGGATTGCAATCAAATTGAATTAAATAGGCTGTCTATTATTCAACAATATTTAAATATTAATATGCTTTCTGAGGATAGTATTGAGCTTTATCTCACTGATCTCAGACTGAAACTTACAAGAAGAGAATTTAAGTTTAAGTGGCATAACTATTGTAATTGGATAAAAATTAATCCCTATTATCTAGTCGATTTTCTTCTCCCTCTGATGAAGGCAAATGTTAACTTCTGGGATAATCTTCTATCGGATGAATTTGAAAAATCAATATTTGGAAATTCAATGAGTCATGAGAATTATAAATTTATGAAAATGATTGAATACATAGAAGATCTAGAACTTGAATCTCATGAAGAAATGGATAAATTCAATCCTAAGTCAAACGATAATTACATTTATATACCTATTGACCCTCTCAGTAATCATTGGGCTGAGATAGACGATCAATTGCCAGAAGATATATTTATTTATTGTGAGGACCTAATAAAAGACCTAGAAAAAGATTTAGAGAGAGCCACAAAGGCAAATGAAAAAAAGAACATAAAAGGTGCAATCTCTTACTACAAAAAAGATTTGAGGAAAGGTTTAGATAAGTGTCATGAAGAATTTTTTAAAGAACTCAACAAAGAATACGAAAAGATAGAAAGAGCTAGAAAAACAATTATTGATTACTGTTCAGCTAATAAACGTCTAGCCAAGAAACAAACCTACTGGCCAAAAGAGCTTTTGGATTTTTCAGAGAACCTTGAAGAAAATACGATTCCAATCAAAGAGAAAAAGGCTAAATAAAAATGCCAGCAAAAAAGCTGCACTCCGAACAACGATTTATTAGGAATCTCCTTATTGGATTTTTCTCAGCACTATTTATTGTCTTTGTAATAGCGATGATTGCGCTCTTCCAGACATTGACTACTTATCCAAGTGCGCCTGATCTACCAACAGTCACCATACAAAAATGCTACGACGGAGATACATGTACAACTACAGAAGGAGAAAAGATCCGACTTGCTTGTATTGATACTCCTGAATTAAGAGGGAAGAAAGCTGACCCAATACCTGCAAAAGCAGCAAGAGATTATCTAAATGATCTAGTTGCTGGATCAACAGTCACAATCAAACGGATTACTGAAGATCGATATGGAAGAACAGTCGCTGAATTATCGAAAGGTCCTATGAATATTCAAGAAGACTTAGTTGAAAAAGGCTTTGCAAGTATCTATGAAAGGTATTCAAGTCAATGTGAGTGGAGCAGATGAAAGCAGATGATTTCTTTGATCTAGCAAAAGAAGAGTATTCCGAGGGTAATATTAAAAGTGCTATTCAATACTGTAGCGACGCATTAGATATCGATCCTAAACATCTTGAATCGTTAGTTAGTCGAGCGATTTTCAAAACTGAATTGGGAGATTATTTAGGTGCCATTGAAGATTATAAAAAGCGTATCGAAATTGATCCCAAAAAAGATGATGGATATTTTGATCTTGGACTAACAAAAATGAAAGAGGGTAATTCTCAAGAACAAGCAATAGAGGATTTCGACAAAGTAATTACAATCAATCCCACTTATCAAGAAGCATTCAATATGAGAGGACTCGCAAAAAGAGAATTAAGTCAACTTAATAATTCAATAGAAGATTTTAATCAAGCAATACAACTTGATCCCCAATATGCAAATGCTTTCACTAATAGAGGCGGAGCAAAATATGCTTTGAAAGATTATGAAGGAGCAATTGCGGATCATTCAAAAGCAATTGAAATAGTTCCTGAAGAAAGTAATTACTATTTCAATCGTGCCAATGTCAAAAAAGAAATAAACGATATAAAAGGTGCCTGTAAAGACTGGGAGAGGGCGGCAGATCTTGGAGATAAAGAAGCAGAGAAATTACTTGAGGAGCATTGCGAATGACTTCAGCAGATTTACAAGAAGTTATTGACTATCAAACTGAAGAATTTCTTCAGTCGCCATTAGGAAAGGCATTCAATAAATTGAATGAGCAAGGTATTAGGGCGTATAAAGAATGTGGAAGAGATCCCAAAGATGGTCTAGAAATAATTACAGAAGATGGTCAATACAAAGGTCCATTTACTTTCTTTCATGAACAACAACATTGGAGATTTTTAGAAGAAAATAAATGCTCTCTTGGATTTGGTTGTTTAGAGGGAGGATATGACCTATTAAGTCTGGGACATGAAATAGTTAAAGTTTTGGAAGAACAGGGGATTAAGTGCACATGGGATAAAGGCATAGACGATTCAATTTTATTAGAAACTTCTTATAGATATAAGGATTTTTTTCCGCTAAGAAATCTTATAATTACTGCCTTTCGTTATCAATATTATACTTCCAATACTGCTACTGACTGTATGATTCGAGAGATAACTTGTTTCTTAGATCAGGATGATGGTGTTAATAGTTTTAATTCATACGACTTAAATGATGAAGAGGATTTAGAGAATTTAGATACTATTTTTCAAACATTTATGGTTCCTAGAGAAGAACTGATTTCACATCGAAGTTACACGATGCTATGTGATCCTGAATCATATAGGGATTATTTTTCCGAGGACAATGTATCTAGTCAATTTAGTTATAAGACATTGGATGAACTCATTGACAATGTTGAATGGGATGCAATATGGGGATCCATTCATTACTTCTGTGATAAATCAGTAATCAGAAATCGTATTTCAAAAATATGCGGATTGAAAGTAGAAGAAATTGATTTAGATAAGTTAAAAGAAATGATTTTGGATAAATGAGGAAAACTTTTTGACTCTCTTCCTTGCTGTCTTTATCCCAATAGCAATCTTAGGATTTCTCTATCTCTTCATCATTGAAAACAATGGTCTTCCAGACTGGATGGCAAGAATATCACGAAATAGTAGCTCTATTTGGACATATGGAGTTATCACAATCACGCTTCTTTCTATTATTAAGTACCTGACTTCGACTCGTTAATATTATGTCCACTTTTAGTAAACAAAAAAGAGAGGAAGCGGAGAATTTATGTCTTAGCTATCTAGACAATGGAGAATACTCAGATTATTTAGCTATTGCAATGTTGGGATTAATTGTTGGCTATGAAGAGATTTGTCCCGATTCTGTTTTAGGACAACTTTCTACTGGAGAGTTAGAAATAAGAGGAGGGATCATTTGGAATATTGAGAATCATTGGGATGATACAGAGAATGAAATTTTTGAACCGTTTGTAAAGCTTAAAGAGCAAGTTAAAGGGAATATCGATTCTTATGAAGCAAGTGTTGATTGGGTTTTGATTGAAAGGTTATGGAATGGATGCCTAACTAAACTTGGGTGTGAGCCCCAGTAATTTAATTCCATAGATAACTAATACGCATGTCATTTACTTTCAAACATACTGACAAAGAAGGCAAAACAAGAGAGCTAACAATCCTTGAACGTAATGAATTTATAGTACTTAGCGATGAGGACAAGCTTGAATATCAATCAGGTCCAATAATTCCTCTTGAAGATGATGCTGAAGTTGAACATGCCACATTACAAGTACAGTCCTTTATTTATGACCTAATTAATGAGGAAAACTTATTCAACGGAATACCAGGAATGCTCGAACAATTCATGGAAACGAATTACCGAGAAAAATGGGAAGAAGCAATTGGAAAATCAAAACTAGATAGAGAAGATTTCTTTTGGGATTTTATTGATACAGAAGGAGGAGACGAAGCACTAGATGGGATTGACCTACACATAATCAATGAGGTCTATAAAAGTGATTTCTGGTATTCAAAACTAATTGAAGAGTGCAAAAAAATGGATAATATATCAATTGAAATAAGCCCTCGCGAACACGTTGAACGTTTCAATAATATACTTTGTGATTTTTGGAAATACACCCCTTTTGCTAAGGATCCTCTACCTAGATGTATGGTTAGCGATAATGATGATGGGACCGTTAACTTCAGCTATCAAGTGTTCTCAGGAGAATCCGATGATGGACAATTGTCTTTGTTTTATATAGTTAATACTAAAGGCATTGCTCTCTGCAGAGATACAAACGAAGAACTAGATCTCAAAGAAGAAATGGTTATTGGATCAGTTATTGCAACAATAATTTCTGATTTGAAAGGAACTTTTGATATACACAAAGCTTCAAAAGCTTTCTATAGTTCTCTTTTAGAGGATAAAGACTAATGGTAGTAGGTATTCAGTTCTTTGAACGGTTTCAAGAACAACTCGAATCTCAACAAGATAAAGAAATGTCTAGTGCTATCTATAGTTCTATATCACGGCTAATCATTCTGTTTGATGCAGAAAATGTAAAAGATAATTATGAAGCTGTTGGCGAAGAAGAGCTTATAGAGAATATCGATATCTTAAAAAGTCTTCTTGATGCCAAAGGATTTGAGGAATGGATCAAAGATCAACTGGAGTATCAAGATGATTCAGATTTAGAATCAACTTTTTATATTGGGAACAATGACAGCTGTGAATACAAAAATATAGAAGAATTTATAGAAGATTTAGATTACGAAAAAGCAAGCAAAATAATCAAGGAGTGCTTTGAGAAAGCGATGAACTCCGGAGCTTAAAATGAACAACCTGACAAAAATCACAACTATAGGATTACCAGCTGCGATTGGTTTAGGACTCGCATGGGTAGGTGTTCGGATTATGAGGAATGAAAAAAGACTTGCAACTAGAGAAATGGAGCTACGGCTTCAACTCAATGCGAAAGCTATTAAAGGTTTATAAATGAAACGCTTCTTACTACTCGCTCTAACCGCTACACTCCTCTTCCCTAGCCCATCACAATCAGACACCAATCACTTTGGTGCAGGAGGAGTCTTCGAATTAGATCTTGGCGATAGCGAGATACCTTTGACACCTAAGCAAGAAAGAGAACAAAAGCTTTTAGAGGAGCAGTTGAAGAAAAATAGAAGTCACTCTTGATTGAATAAGTTAAGCTGCTTCCGAACGTATTCCATATCCCACAGGATTATGGATTAAAATCGCCTATAGTCGGTATTAAGCTACTTTTAGGTAGTTATAGTCATATAACCTCACAGACCCCTTGGAAGCGATTTGTCGTGGAAGGTTGCGGTCAGTTATGTATACAGGGAGGAAGTCGGTGGTCTCCGTATAGAAGGGAGACCGAGTCGTCACCTATACAGAGAGACAACAAGACCTCCTTCTATGACTGAAGAATTTCAAATCTACCCTTATACAGGGGAAAGTGATACTACGCTTATACAGGAAGACTCCTGAGAACTCTCTCCATAACAAGCTTCTTTGCGATTCGTCATCTATACAGGGAGAAATATGGGCGGACGTATACAGGGGAGACAACAATTCTCTAGTCTCTGACTTAAGTCTTGCGGTCAGTTACATATACAGGAAGAAAGGCGGTTAGTCACGTATACAGGAAGACCTCAAAACCCCAGTGTTTCTATACGAGCGAAGCGAGTATCTCTCTCTGAGCTAATCGAGCGTTAGCGAGATAGCGAAGGTTGAGTACTAAGACAAACTCTCTAACTATCACTAACCCAACCTCTCTAACTAACGGTATAGCTGATATACGTATGTCAATGACATATGAATATCAGCAATACAACTAATAAACCTAATGAGTGAATAAGAAATAAAATATAGATCTGTTCAAGCTTATGAAATCAATAGATTGAGGGACCTCTACTCAAGATACTCTTCTAATATTTGTGATCTTTCTGGATAGATCTCTTTCATATTCTCGATTAACTTCTCGTACTTAGCAGACACCTCCTCTGCATAGTCAGCAATACCTTTCTTATAGCCCAAGTACTCATATCCAATAAACAAAGCACTTGCGGGAATTGTTATTAAAGCTGCTGAAATAGAAAGCCTAAGTATGTTCTGAGTTAACTTTTCCATGATCATCAATGTGTGAAGTGATCATAGTGTCCAATGAGGTGATGACATTAAAAGCTACCGATAAACCATAAAAAAAGCCGCTCTGTCCTAAGTCCTAAAGGATATGGATAGGCACGAGTTATTTACTTTGGGATCTGGGATGGAGATTGTCTGGCTCTATCTCTAGATCCTTAAAAAATTATCAGAAATGTCTTAAAGGTGATTACGTGTAGAGCTAAGACTAGCTTTCCCCCACGGGGTCCCATAAGATCAAAAGACAGGCTTGAATATGTCGTTTAGCATGATTACCATAAGATTACCAATCTTTTCTAGTCTCTATAATTTACTACTATTACTGGCTTTTTAGTCTAAGTTGTGTAATCGGCATTGATATGAATATATTGATTTGATAAATCACACCCCCATGCAGTAGCCGACTTTTTTCCCATTCCTATCCTTAATTTTATACTTATAATATCGTCGATTAAATATTTCCCTTTTAGCCTTTCTTTCATAAAGTTACTCACTATTTCTCTATCAAAGTCCAGGGGTGTTCCATCAGAGAAGAGTTCGTATGGTCCAATCCACAACTTGACATCATTGAAATCAAAAGAAATACCTGCACGACCAAGTGCAGCGATAATTCTTCCCCAATTTGGATCAGAACCATGAATTGCAGTTTTAACCAAAGATGATGATGCAATTGTTCGAGCTATTACATGAGCATCTAACTCACTTTGGGCGCCTTCAACTTTTATCTCAAGCAAACAATTAGCACCCTCTCCGTCCCTTGCAATTGCTTTAGCTAGATATTGAGCTGTTAAATGTAGTCCCTCTTCAAGAGTTGATAGATATCTTGAATCTAATTTTGGTCCAGAAGAAAAAGCTAAAAAAGTATCGTTTGTACTCGTATCTCCATCAACTGTAATGGCATTAAAAGACGATTTTGCAACTCGCTTAATCATATCCGACCATAAAACATGGTCTATACCAATATCGCATGTTATATAACTCAACATTGTTGCCATAGACGGATGAATCATTCCTGAACCTTTAGCCATTCCTCCAATAGATACTTGTCTGCCTCCTATAACTGCTTGATATGCAATTTGCTTTACCTGAAGATCTGTTGTAAGAATTGCATTAGCCGCATCGAGATGTGCGTCCTTATCTAAACTCTTGATGAGATGATCTAAGTTTCTATTTACTCTTTCAACAGGTATTGGCTCACCAATTACACCAGTAGAACATATCAAAACTTCCTCGTCAGAGAGCCCTAAACGTTGTGCAAGCTCATGTGTAATGATTTCACTATCAATTTTACCTCTACTACCTGTGCAAGCATTTGCCTGTCCAGAGTTGATAACTACAGCACGTATTTTCCCCTCAGTTGCCTTAAGTCGATTAATACATAGATCTACACAATAAGCACGAGTAACTGATTGAGTAAATGTCCCGCTACAAGAAGCACCATCAGGTGCATAGAGTAAAGCAAGATCTTTCTTACCAGAAGGTTTCAATCCTGCGGAAATACCAGCTGCTAAAAAACCATCAGGGGTAGTAATACCACCAGATATTGGAGACCATGCAGAAGATGTCAAACTACTCAAATTTAGAAGAGCATTTTTCACTTATTATTAATATTAATGATTGATCAAAAACAAACCAACAAACTTTGTCTTCGATGGAAAGGGAAGCAAAGAAGAATAGGTATCACTGGAGGTATTGCCAGTGGAAAAACAATTATTGGAGATTTTCTATTTCAAGCCAAGAAATGGCCGATTGTAGATGCTGATTTATATGCTCATGAAGCATTAAGAGCTGAAAGTCAAATAGCGAAAAAAGTCTTATTGAGATATGGAAGTACAATAATTCAGAATTCAAGTAAAAATGATCAAATTATTAATCGCAAAGCATTAGCCAAAATAATTTTTAAAAATGATCTTGAAAAACAATGGCTCGAGGAAATAATACATCCATATGTCTACAAACGAATTAAAGAAGAATTAGACAAATTGAAATTAAATTCTATAGTAATTTTGATTATTCCCCTCCTATTTGAAAAAAATTATACAGGTTTATGCAGTGAAATTTGTTACGTAGATTGCTCTAGAAGCATGCAATTAAATCGACTTCAGTCACGAGATCAATTAAGTCTTGAAGAAGCTAATCAAAGAATCGATGCGCAATGGGACAATGCTTTAAAAAAACAATTTGCAGATCATATAATTAATAATTCTAATAATGATGAGACATGGAAAGTGCAGTTAAAAAAATTATATAATTTCTAGCCTTGTAACTTTTCATTTAATATTTGATTAGCGAGTTTTGGATCCGCTTTCCCTTTGGTTTCCTTCATTAATTGACCCACAAAAAAACCTAGCAATTTTTTCTTTCCAGCTCTAAAAGATTCAACCTCATTAGGATGATTAAGGATCAATTTATCAATAATTTTCTCAATAACTTTTGGATCACCAATCATACCTAAACCACGTTCTTTGACTAATTGCTTTGGAGAACCACCTTTACTTAATAGTTCAGGCAAAATTTCCTTAGCAATTTTTCCGCTTATTTCTCCTGAATCAATCATTTTCAACATTTCTGCTAATTCATTTGGCTTAAAAGATAATTGATCAAATGATAATCTATTCGATTTAATAAATGCTGCTATATCACCAGTTATCCAATTTGCTGAAGATTTTGGTGCTCCACCTTCATTAACAACTTTTTCAAAATATTTAGCCATTGAAGATTCGTCAGTCAAAACTCGTGCATCATAAATAGAAAGGCCAAGATCTGCGGCATATCTATTTCTTTTTGCAGCTGGCAATTCTGGTAATTCTGAGCGCCATTTTTCTTTTAATGCATGACTTACTTCAATCGGACCTAAATCAGGGTCAGGAAAATAACGATAATCGCTACTACCTTCTTTTGATCTCATGCTTTTAGTCAGTTGTTTCCCTTCATCCCATAACCTCGTTTCTTGTTTTACTTCTTCTCCAGATTCATAAGCTTTAATTTGCCGCTTAATTTCATATTCACAAGCTTTCTGAATAGCTGAAAATGAATTCATATTTTTTATTTCTACCTTCGTACCAAATGGATCATTAACAGTTGGTCGAACTGAAATATTCACATCACATCGCAAAGACCCCTCCTGCATATTTCCATCAGATACTCCCAGATAACGCATAATTCTTCTAATTTCAGCTGCATACTCCGCAGCCTCTCTACCTGTTCTTAAATCAGGTTTACTAACTATTTCAGCTAGTGCTACGCCTGCTCTATTGTAATCAACCAATGAATGGGTGGAGCCTGAAAGCTGATCACTACCTGCGTGAACAAGTTTTCCAGCATCCTCCTCCATATGTAATCTTTCAATACCTATTTTTTTGACATAAGTTTCTTTGCCTTTTTCGGCTACTTCTACCTCTATCCACCCATTTTCTGCAATAGGTTCATCAAATTGAGATATTTGATAATTTTTTGGTAAGTCTGGATAAAAATATTGCTTTCTATCAAATTTACTGTGAGAGGCAATATTTAAATTCAAAGCCATCGCTGCTTTTACTGCATATTCAAGAACCTTTTTATTTAGGACTGGCAAAGTGCCTGGTAAGCCGCATACCACTGGGTCAATATGAGTATTTGGATCGTCACCAAAGTTGGTTGAGGCACTAGTAAATATTTTGCTCTTCGTTCCCAACTGCACATGAGTCTCTAATCCGATTACAACTTCCCAAGAAACATTTGATTCTGACATTAATTTGACCTAGATATATGAATCTTATGAAAGAAAAGCTCAGTCATGGAAGCTAACGTAATCTAAAACATTGAAAATAACATTTTCTAAATCCAAGCAATGGCTATCTTAAATGAAAAACCATTGTTAATCCTCGGAGGAGGATTAATGGGTCTTGCAATAGCCCATGAACTTGCTCAAAGAGGTAAACGCGTCGAAGTTTTAAGTAGAAGCAGGCGCGAAGCAGCCGGCTTTGTCGCGGCTGGAATGCTCGCTCCTCACGCTGAAGGGTTGCAAGGTGATCTGTTAAGTCTTGGTCAAACTAGTCTGCAAAGACACCCGAGATGGATAGAGAGCATTGAGACAAATAGCAAAATGTCATGTGGTCTTAAAACTTGTGGCATTGTTGTCCCATTTGAAAACCTTAAAGACTGTGAATCCTACCCAACATATAAATTTGGTGAAAAGCTAAACGGGAATGAGCTCTTTCAAGAAATTCCAGGACTCTCAAAAAAATGGAAATTAGGTTTACTTTTTAGACAGGACGGTCAAATCGATAATCGAAGACTTTTAATGAGAGCACTTGAAAAAGCTTGTGTTGAATTAGGTGTTCATTTTCAAGAAGGAGTTGAAGTGATTGAAATAATGAAAAATTCAAATGTATTTAATGGGGTCAAAATTAAAGACATTAATGGAAATATCAATTATTTAAAAAGCGAAGAGGCAGTTCTCTGCTGCGGAGCCTGGAGTAAACAAATATTTAAAACACTCCCTATTTTTCCTGTTAAGGGCCAAATGTTATCTATTCAGGGACCAAAACAGATTCTAAAAAGAATTATTTTTGGACCTGGCATTTACTTAGTTCCAAGAGATGACGGCCTAATAATCGTAGGAGCAACTAGTGAGCGTGAGGCCGGCTTCCAAAAAGGACTTACTCCAAAAGGACAACGCGAGCTACAAAAAGGAATTCAATCTCTTGTTCCTGAAATTAATCAACTACCTCATATGGAGAGATGGTGGGGTTTCCGTCCATGCACACCAGACGAAGGTCCTTTACTTGGAATGTCATCAATTAATGGACTCTGGCTTGCTACTGGGCATCATCGCAATGGAGTTTTGTTGGCGGCGATAACTGCAGAATTAATTGGAAAATCTATCTGCTCGAGCTCTTTAAGTAATGAGGAAAGTAGTTTTTTGTCCCAATTCAGATGGGACAGATTTTAAAAACTACTCACCAAAAGGTTGTGAAATTCAGCAATAATCTATTCCACTCTCCATGATTGATCTGATGGGGTCCAATCAACAAGTTCATTTTTTTGGAACCATAGATCAATTTCAAATACTGCTGTATCAGAACCATCAGAACCATGAATGACATTACGACCAATATTCACAGCTAAATCACCTCTAATAGTTCCTGGTTCAGCCTCAAGAGGCTTTGTTGCTCCAATCAATTTTCTCGCACTTGCAATAACACCTTCACCCTCCCAAACCATCGCTACAACGGGACCACTTGTTATGAAATCAACTAAACCTGAAAAGAAAGGACGATCTTTGTGAACACCGTAGTGTTTTTCTGCAAGTTCTTTGCTTGGTGTGAGTTGCTTTAGGCCTACTAATTTGAATCCTTTGGTTTCAAAACGACCAAGAATCTCAGCGATTAAACCTCTTTGCACACCATCTGGCTTGATAGCAACAAAAGTTCTTTCCAAAGTCATTGCGGTATTCAATAATATGAAGCCATAGTCTTCCTAAAACTACCCTCTTGGCAAGTAAAACATGACACTTAATAAAACTGTTCTTAGATTTAATTGTATTAATCGTGAATGGTCAAAACTTGACATCTTTGTTATCGCATAAATGGCTGTGAACCATACTAATCACTCTCTCTCTTGGACGATTCAAAACAGCTCAGACCTCTATGGGATTGATCGATGGGGAAAGGGTTATTTCATAATCAATAAAAAAGGAAATATTGGTATTTGTCCTAACGGTTCCAAAAACAAATCTCATGATTTGATGGAACTATTAGATGAACTAGAAAGTAGAAAACTAAAATTTCCTCTGTTAATAAGATTTGACGATATTCTCGAAGACTGCTTAAGAAACTTACATAAAGCTTTTGAAAAAGCAATTAATGACTACCAATATCAAGGAAAATACCAAGGTGTATTTCCAATCAAATGTAATCAACAGCGCCATGTAGTTGAAGAATTAATCAACTGTGGTTCCAAATGGAATTTTGGCTTAGAAGCTGGAAGCAAACCAGAGTTACTAATTGCTTTATCAATACTAGAAGATCCTAGAGCTTTACTAATATGTAATGGTTATAAAGATCAACGTTATGTTGAAACAGCTATTTTAGCACGTCAGCTTGGACGTCAACCTATAGTAGTCATAGAACAACCAAGTGATGTTGATCTGATAATAAAATCTAGTCATCTACTCGGAGCATCTCCACTCATAGGAATAAGAGCCAAACTATCAAGTCAAAGCAGTGGAAGATGGAGCAGCTCGATTGGTGAAAAATCGAAATTTGGACTTTCAATTCCAGAAATATTGAATGCAATTAAAAGGTTAAAAGAAGCAAATCTTCTCAATGAATTAAAGCTTTTACATTTTCATCTAGGGAGTCAAATTAATGATATAGGTGTTTTAAAAGATGCCTTACAAGAAGCAGGACAAATTTATGCAGAGTTAATTAATCTTGGAGCACCTATGGGATACTTGGATGTTGGAGGTGGTTTAGGTATTGATTATGATGGAAGTCAAACAGCCTCAATAGCATCTACTAACTACTCACTTCAAAATTATGCAAATGATGTGGTAGCAACAATTAAAGAGTGTTGCGAATCAAAAAAGATACCACTACCCACTTTGATTACGGAGAGTGGAAGAGCTATTGCTAGTCACTTTTCAATCTTAATTTTCAATATTTTAGGCAAAAATTCGTTACCTTCTGACATTCCTAAAGAAGACGAAAAAGAATGTCTCTCTGTCAGAAATTTACGTGAAACATTAGTCCATATAAATTCTCTAGAACTTAATCAAGAAGAAGATTTAGCCAAACTACAGGAAGCATGGAATGATTCTCTTAAATTTAAAGCAGATGCACTAGCGGCTTTTCGTCTCGGTTATATAGATTTAGTCGAACGTGCAAAAGCTGAGCAGTTGACATGGGCCTGTGCAAAAACAATTGTTAATCAGTTACCAAAAAATATACTTCTACCTAAAGAACTAAAGAAATTAAGTGAAAGTTTAGCCATAACCTATTACGCAAATCTTTCCGTATTTAGATCCGCACCAGACACTTGGGCCATTGATCAAGTTTTTCCAATCATGCCAATCCATCGGCTTAGCAAAGAACCGAACAAACTTGGTCACTTTGCAGATTTAACATGCGATTCAGATGGAAAGCTTGATCAATTTATTGATAATGGAAAAATTAAAAATTTGCTACCTCTTCATGAATTTAATAAAGACGAAAAATATTTAATCGGTCTTTTCTTAGGTGGGGCCTATCAAGAAGTAATGGGAAATCTACATAATTTATTTGGGAGTACTAATGCAGTCCATATAAGATTCACAGAAAAGGGAAAATACAAAGTTGAGCATGTCATTCGTGGGAATTCAAAATCAAATGTTCTTGAATATTTGGAGCATGATCCAGAAGTATTATTGGAGCGATTACGAAAATCAAGCGAATCAGCTATTCAAGGCGGGCATCTAAAAATCCAGGATGCACAAAAACTAATAGAGCATGTAGAAGCAAGCCTCCGTCAAAGTACTTATCTACAGAGCTAAATTAAGACAATTGTTGAGTCAAATCCTCATTAGCTTTTTCTAAAGCTAGATCCAACGATTGAGGTTGACTACCACCAGCTTGAGCGATATTTGGACGACCACCACCACCACCACCACACATTTTTGCGACCCCACTTATAAATTTGCCTGCATGAAAACCATCTAAGACCAAATCAGGAGAAAATGCGGCAACAAACACTAATTTATTACCGATCTCCTGATTTGGAATGCCTCCAAAAACAACAGCAGAGTACTTGCCTAAATGATCTATTAAACTTGAAGCTGCAGATTGCAATCCAGATCCGTCAACTCCATCTAAACGTCTGATTAATAATTTACTCTTACCAACAGATTTTGCATAACTCGCCAAACCCAGTGCCTTCGCTAATGCGAGTTCATTCTTTACTTTGATAAGCTCTTTTGTTTTATCTTTCAATTCCAGTTGAAGAGATGAAACCCTCTCAACAATTTCATCTGATTGAATCTTGAATGATTTACTTAACTCCTTAACTACCAAATCACGTTCATTAAAATAATCTAAAACTGATGGACCAGCGATGGCTTCTATTCGTCTGATACCTGAAGCGATACCTGTCTCATTAATAATCTTAAACGTACCTAGTTGTGACGTTCGAGCTACATGGGTTCCTCCACATAACTCCATAGAAACACCTGGAACATCCACAACACGTACCACATCACCATATTTTTCACCAAACATTGCCAAAGCACCAGCAGCCATAGCCTCTTTAATTGGCATTGTTTTAATTTGAATTGGATGATCTTCATTAATCCATTGATTTATCCTCACTTCCATATCTTTAAGCTCTTTGTTTGTTAGAGGTTTTGGAGCATTAAAATCAAATCTCAATCGATCACTTGACACTAACGAGCCTCTTTGACTTACACTTGAGTCAATCGATAACTTTAAAGCTGATTGCAATAGATGTGTAGCGGTGTGATTTGAGGTAGTTCGTTGACGAAAAGATGGATTAACATTCATCTGAATAGATGAGTTCACTTTTAGAACTCCAGTTTTAATAATTCCAGAATGAATAAAAATATTCTTCTTTTTTCTAACATTTTCTATAAATACCTTTAGACCTTGAGACGTTATTAGGCCTTTATCTCCAATTTGGCCACCCGACTCAGCATAAAAAGGCGTGCCATTAACAATAATCTTGACTAAATCACCCTCAACAGCTTGTTTCACTAATTCATTGTTTTTAAAAATACCTACCACAGTAGAAGTGGTCTCTAACTTTTCATAGCCCTCAAATCTTGTTTCATCAAATAAAGAAATTTCTCTTTCAATTGAACCTTCTTCAGTTAAATCAATACTGACAGAAGCATCTTTTGCACGTTTACGTTGCTTTGCCATCTCGTTCTCAAAACCATTAATATCAACAGAAATACCTTTTTCATTCGCGATCTCTTCTGTTAATTCAAAAGGGAAACCATAAGTATCATAAAGTTCAAATGCCTGAGCACCAGAGATAAGATCACATTCATGAGCTGTTATCTCTGCCAAAAGTTTTTCTCCCCGTTCAAGAGTTTCAAGGAAACGAGATTCTTCTATTTTTAATTCATTAAGAATAATTTTCTTTTTTTCCAGTAATTGAGGATAAGCATTTGTCATCAGCTCAATAGCAACTTCAGCTAGTTGAGGTAAAAATGACTGATTAATCCCTACTAGTCGACCATGTCGAATCATACGCCGTATGAGACGACGAAGAATATAGCCTCGGCCAAGATTACTAGCAGTTACACCATCACAAATTAAATGAGTGACAGCTCTGCAATGATCTCCAATTATTTTTAAGGATGTTTGATTTTTTTTATTTGTAGTTTCATAATTAATTTTAGCTAACAAAGCCGCTGACTCAATTAGAGGAAAAATAAGATCCGTTTCGTAGTTATTAGATTTTTTTTGCAAAATTTGAGCCATTCTTTCTAAGCCCATTCCTGTATCAATATGGCAATTCGCCAATGGTTCAAGAGTGCCCTTTAAGTCTCGGTTGTATTGCATAAAAACCAAATTATAAAATTCTATAAATCGACTATCGTCTTCAAGATCTATACCATCACTCCCTAATTCAGGTTTAAAATCAAAATACAGTTCCGAACATGGCCCACAAGGTCCTGTAGCTCCAGATGACCAAAAATTATCCGAAGCACCCATTCTGATGATTCTCTTTGCATCAACCCCTTCAACTTCTTTCCATATTTGCTCTGCTTCTAAGTCTTCTTCAAAAACGCTAATGACTATATTCTTTGGATTTAGTTGAAAAACATCAGTGGTTAATTCCCACGCCCATTGAATTGCCTCTTTTTTAAAGTAATCACCAAAGGAAAAATTACCGAGCATCTCAAAAAAAGTATGATGCCTAGCTGTTCTCCCTACATTTTCAATATCATTTGTTCTAATACATTTTTGACTGGATGTTGCTCTAGGAGTAGGAGACTCTTTCAATCCTAAAAATATAGGCTTAAAAGGTAACATCCCCGCAATTGTCAATAAAACAGTTGGGTCATCTGGAATTAAAGAAGAACTTGCAAGTTTCTTATGATTATGTTTGGCAAAAAAGTTTATAAATGCTTCTCTTATTTCATCACCTGAAAGAGATGGTGGATCTATTAAGGTGGAAGAATTTTTTTTCATGACTAAAAATTATCTCTAAAAAGGTTTTTGAAAACAATCACAAAAATGGTCAGATTGGCTCAATTTGCCCTTAAACAATAACAAAATGGAAACCCATGAGACTTCGAAACACAAAATATTCAAAAAAATCCGTCGAGATCCATACCTACTTTGCAAACAAATAATATTTACGGGAAGCAGTATCACAAGTCCAAACCTGATTATCCTATTATAGTAAAATATGAACTAGGTATTTTCACTCAGCAATCTTATTTATTGCTGCTCTCTAGCTCTCTCTGATTAATGTCTTTAGGAACATGATTTTTACTGAATCGACAGCTTTAGAAAATCAGAAAAAGGATGCTCCTAGGCTTTCACTGCAATATGAAAAAATTGCTGAAGATACGCACACTTTAAGATCGTTGGATTGGGATCGGAGTAGGTTTGATATTGAATTTGGCCTTCGAAATGGAACGACTTACAATAGCTTTTTAATAAGAGGCAAAAAAACTGCACTTATAGATACAAGCCATTTAAAGTTTAAAGACATTTGGTTTGAAAAACTAAGACAAGAAATCAATCCAATAGAAATTGATTATTTAATAGTCAGTCACACAGAGCCAGATCATTCAGGACTAATTAAATACTTAATTGAATTAAACCCTAATATTGAAATTGTCGCATCTAAGGTAGCTATAAAATTTCTAGAAGACCAAATCCATCAACCTTTTAGGTCAAGAGCAGTCAAAAGTGGTGAGGATCTAAATTTAGAAATTAATTCAATCAGCGGAATCGAGCATAAAATTGAATTTATTAGTGCGCCAAATCTCCATTGGCCCGATACTATTTTTTCTTTTGATCACGGTACACAAGTTTTATATACTTGTGACGCATTTGGTTTGCATTACTGTTCAGAAACATTGTTCGACGAAAATCCAAGTCTATTAAATGAAGATTTTCGATTTTATTACGACTGCCTCATGGGTCCTAATGCTCGCAGCGTAGTTCAAGCATTAAAAAAAATTGATGCATTGCCAGCTATCAAGACTATTAGTGTTGGACATGGACCAATCCTCAATTTTAATACGCAGTTATGGCTGAATAATTATAGAGAATGGAGTAAACAACGAAGTACAGGCGAAAATTACGCTGTGGTTTGCTATCTAAGTCAATATGGTTTTTGTGATCGTCTTAGTCAAGCAATTGCTCATGGCATAGGTAAGGCAAATGCTCAAGTCCAATTAGTTGATCTTATTGCTTCAGATACTCAGGAGTTAACCGCTTTAATTAGTGAGGCAAGTGCAGTCGTTGTTCCTACATGGCCTATAAAATCTGATTCAGAATTACAAAGCAACGTAGGAACTCTACTTGCATCGTTAAAACAAAAGCAGTGGGTAGCTACTTATGACTCCTATGGCGGAAATGAAGAGCCTATTGACTTTATTACTAACCAATTAAGAAAGCTTGGACAAAAAGAAGCTTTCAAACCACTTCGAGTGCATGATGTACCAAACAAAAGTGTTTACCAACAATTTGAAGAAGCTGGTACAGATTTAGGTCAAATTCTTACTAGAAAGAAAAATTTAGCTGCTACTAAAAGCCTTGATGGAGACTTAAATAAAGCACTTGGTTGCTTAAGCGGGGGACTCTACATTGTCACAGCAAAAGATAGTGAAGGCACGGATAGTCGAGACGGTGCGATGGTTGCAAGTTGGGTTAGTCAAGCAAGTTTTGAACCCCCTGGAATAACTGTGGCAGTAGCCAAAGACAGAGCCATTGAATCATTATTGCAAGTCAATGATCGTTTTGTTCTGAACATCCTTCAAGAAAATAATTATTTGCACCTCTTCAGACACTTTTTAAAACGTTTTCCACCAGGTGCTAATCGATTTGAAGGAGTTGAATTGATGAATGATCTTGCTGCTGGAGGACCAGTTCTATCTGACGCGCTGGCGTTCCTTTCATGTAAAGTTATTCAAAGAATGGAGACAACAGATCATTGGATCATTTATTCATTAGTTGAAAAAGGTAATTTATCTAATACTCAGAGTAAAACAGCAATTCATCACAGAAGAGTTGGTAGTAATTATTAACAATGACAGTAGAAAAAGTTTCTTCGACAAATTTAAATACTTTTATAAAAAAAACCATTCAGATTCCTATTGAAGAGAACTTCCTTTGCTTAAGAAGCCTAAATCCAAAAAGAACAAGATTTGAAGTTGAATATTCACTTGAAAAAGGAAGCTGTACTAATTCTTTTTTATTTAAGTCTTCTAAAGATGAACATTCTAAATTACAAGAATATATTTTAATCCATCCTCCTGGGTTAACATTTGAAAAAGAATTTTTAGAAGAGTTTGAGACATTAATTAGCAGTGATTCCGCAGCAATAAAGTTAGTCATGGGTCATATCAATCCAAATAAAGTGGCTTTTGTGAAAAGAATGAATGTGAAATATAAGAATTTAACGGTTATTTGTTCGAATCCAGGAGCAAAATTATTCAAGGAAATTTGGAATTTACGAAAACCATCTAAGACTACAAATACTAAAGATGCATTGGATACAGTTGCACTCCTTCCAAATATTCAAATTATTAAGCAATTAGAGACTCTGTCACTCAATAATGATTTTGAGATTACATTCATTCCTGCACCGACAGCTCGTTGGCCAGGTGGACTAATTGTTTTTGAAAAGCAAACCGGTTTACTGATGAGTGATAAATTATTTGGTGCACATGTTTACGAGGAAAAATGGGCTGAATTAAACAGTAGTAGTACGGAGGAAGAAAGAAGACATTATTTTGACTGCCTTATGGCACCAATGTCTACTCAAGTCAATAGTATTATCGAAAAATTAGAAGACTTTGAGATTGATATAATAGTTCCTGGACATGGACCTGCCATTACAGGTAGTTGGAGAAGTTTGTTAAACAACTACCAAAGCTGGGGGGAAAGCCAGAAATACAGCAACTTAAGGGTTGCTCTATTGTTTGCTAGTGCTTATGGAAATACTGCCGCTATTGCTGATGCCATCGGTAGAGGGATTAGTAAAACAGGCGTCAAAGTTAAGATTATTAATTGTGAATTCACCGCATCAGACAACTTAATCACTGAAATTCAAAATGCTGATGGATATTTAATTGGATCACCAACATTAGGAGGTCATGCCCCCACTCCTATTGTTTCAGCACTTGGGACACTTTTGGCTGAGGGTGATAGAGGCAAACCTACTGGAGTATTTGGAAGTTATGGATGGAGTGGGGAAGCTCTTGATTTACTTGAAAAAAAATTGAAAGATGGAGGGTTTAAATTTGGTTTCGAACCTATAAAAATCAAATTTAGTCCTGATCCTTTTATGATTAAAAAGCTTGAAGAAACAGGTATTCAATTTGGTAAACAATTAATTAATGCGAAATTACGTCAACAAAGAAAAGCTAATGTTGGTTTAAATACAAGTAAAAATGATCCAACAATTAATGCACTAGGAAGGGTCGTTGGTTCATTATGTATATTGACTGCTCAAAAAGGAAATGGAGATAATCTTATTAACGGAGCGATGGTTGCAAGTTGGGTAAGTCAAGCAAGTTTTTCTCCTCCTGGTATTACCATTGCGGTGGCGAAAGAAAGAGCTGTAGAAAACTTACTTTATACAGGTGATAACTTTGCTTTAAACATTTTAGAGCAAAACAATCACCAAAGTCTTCTTAAACAATTTCTTCAATCATTCAAACCTGGAGATAATAGATTTACCGATCTTGAGATCAAATTAAGTCCAAACAATCAGCCATTATTAAACGATGCTTTAGCTTGGCTTGAGGGTACAGTTAATCAAAGAATGGAGTGTGGGGATCATTGGCTAATATATGCTGAGATTAAACATGGAAAAGTCATTAAAAAAGATGGATTAACAGCAGTTCATCATCGAAAAACCGGAGCGAACTACTAGACCCATTCCAAAATCGGCTTAATCCTTTTATACCCCTCTTCTAATTCCAAATGTCTAATAAAAACCTTCTTGTTATAGCTGCTAGTAATGGCGAAAATCTCAAATTAGCTAAAAGATTTCTAGTTGCAGGAAAAGAACTAAATTACTCATGCGAATTACTTGATTTGACAGAATCAAAAAATGATTTACCTATATTTAATCCACGTCATAATTCAGAAGATAAAGTACCAGAAAATCTTAAGTCGATCAATACTCAAATGGAGAGCCACTCACACTGGGTCATTTGTGCGCCTGAATATAACGGTTCAATTCCTCCAATTCTTACGAATGTAATAGCTTGGCTTTCTGTGCAAGGAACAGATTTTCGTAGTTTATTTAACGAACGTCCAATTGCAATTGCAAGTTTTTCAGGAGGAGGGTGTATGGAATTATTACTTTCTATGCGAATTCAGTTAACTCATCTTGGAGCTTTAGTCTTAGGTCGTCAATTGGCTACAAATAAATCAAAGATTGCTGAAGATAAATCAATTAACGCAATTCTAAATCAACTATTACAACTAAAATAAGTCTCATTAAATCTATAACTCATCTTTACTGCTGATTAATTGCTCATTAGAATTTAATTTATGCCATTTCTCCAACATTTTTTTTGCCATAGGTAGAGCATGCACTGAACCACCACCAGGAGTATTCTGAGCAAAAGCAACAATAACTATCTCGCCAGATTCATAAGGTGCAAAGCCAGCAAACCATGCATGATCAGCACCTCCACTGCTATCTTCAGCTGTTCCTGTTTTACCAGCCACTGAAGGAAGAATAGAGGTATCTATATTTAGTCCCATTGCAGTCCCATTAGTTACAACTTTTCGAAGCCCTCGACGGATTGTTTCGAGTGTCGTATCTTGAATATCCACTTTTTGAAAATATTTTTCTGACCTCCAGTTTTTATTGTTATCAACTAAATGAGGAGTAATCAAATAACCACCATTTGCAAAAACTGCATATGCACGTGCTAATTGCAATGGAGTAACTAGAACAACAGATTGTCCAATCGATGCACTAGCTATATCCTCCACGATCCAAGGGGTTTCTCCAGGTTTCCCCCATCCACGACCTTCATCAGCCCATTTCTTATTACCCACTAAGCCCTTATTTTCATCAATAAAAGTTTCTATACCTGTATAGTTATCGAAGCCTAGCTTGATTGCTGCATCATATAAAGCCTCTGATCCAACCCCAACCCCAACTTGATAAAAGAAAGTATTACTAGATACTCTAAATGCATCTTCGTAACCAATCCAACCAAACCCTCTTTTATTGTGCTCTGGAAAACAATGACTTCCATATTTAATACAAGGAATAGTATTTAATTTTCGATTAGCAGGAAATTTGCCGCTTTCCATACCAGCAATAGCTGTTATAGGCTTCCATGTACTACCTGGATCGTAGGCATTAAATGCTCGACTAAGAAGAGGACGCTTTAATGACAAAAATAAGGTGTCATATTGATTATTTGTAAAAGGCTGAGAAAAAAAATTAAGATCAAAAGTCGGTTGACTTGCAATAGCTCTAATTGCACCTGTACGCGGATCAAGCGCTACTATTGCTCCACCAAGTTTGTCAGACAATACTTTTTCCGCAGTACGTTGTAGCTTTAGATCAAGAGTTAATTTGATATCCTGGCCAGCTTTTGGTAACTTTAAACCTAGACTTCGTTGAACAGTACCTATCGAATCAATCTCAAGCATTTCACCTCCCCACTGACCTCTTAATTGAGATTCAAAAGCAGCTTCTATACCTTTTCTTCCAATTCGATCAGATAATTTATATCCTTTTTCTGAAAGTTGAGAAAACTCTTCTTGTGTGATCAACTGTGTATAACCCAAAACATGCGCAGCTAGAGACTTAAAAGGATAATTTCTGACTAAATCAATATCTATTTGGGCTCCATACAAGTTTCTTTCTTGTTCTTTGAACCTAACTACCTGCTCCTCCGACAAATTAGTGAGTAATACTTTTTTATAAGGAGTTTCTGAATTATTTCTATTAAATGCAGCCTCTAATTGATTAATCGAAACATTTAATAAGTCAGATAAGTTTTTTCTCAGATCAATCCATTTATCATTGGTCAAAAGTCGAGGTTGAATAGATAAAGAATAAAATAGTTTATTATCTGCAATAACTACACCATTACGATCTAATAATCTTCCTCTTATTGGTGGATTGCTAATAAGCTTAATTCTATTTTCTTCTGAAAGCTTTTTATAATAGGAGCCATTAATTATTTGTATCCAAAAAAGACGAGCGCCTGCCACTGAAAAAATCAAACATATCAAGAAAAAGAAAACTAAGGGTTGATTGAAAGCACCTACATGCTTTTTGCTACCTAAGTGTAATTTTTCCTTTTGTAGCATTTCTACAATTCAATAGTATTTATTTATTGTCTATACCTTGTGAGTCATTACTTAAATAATGCCTTAATTCATCTAGTTGGCTATCAATTCTATTTAAAGTTGAGACTAAAGAGTCCTTATCATTGCTTTCATGATCAGGAAAATTATCCTCAACAGTCACATCAACTGAAACTACTGGATGACCTAAGCCAGGAATAATTTTATCAATCTTATCCCTGACTTTCTTTGCAGATGTTTCGCCGTCTACCTGGAACTCTGAAAAAGGATCTTTTGATTTAAATACAGTCATTATTTTTTTTAATCCACCAGCTTTAGCATTATTTACAATACCAATACCAAAAGGTAAGGCATATTCGAGTGCAAATAACTGCAAATCTCTTAAGTGATCTTTAGCCATAATGGCTTTACAAAAGCTACTTCAGGATACTCGTTTCTGACGATGAAAAGTAAGGAGTACAACTATTATTAGAAATCCCTATAGACCAACCACCAAAGATTGACATCACAATTATTGTTGCGAATGGGAGAAAAGCTTGATGAGTGGTTTCAAGCGTTAACCATTCTCGCCACCCTCTGATAAAACGTTCTCTAGCAAACCTGTTGCGTTCTCTGGAAGCTTGATTAATTTTTCTTCTAAACGATTTTGCTACCCAACGTTCGAAAGATTTTTTCTTAGTGACTGCCATTTTTCTCTCGACCTCTAACAATTGTCCTGCAGTAAGATCAGGGTGAAAAGTGCCTATTAATTCAAGCGTTTTCAAAAACATTTCCACTGCAGCATCTTTTATCAATCGCTCTTCATCTTTTAGAAAAGTCCAATCAACTTCAGGATAAAAGCGTGCTCTATTTAAGTTTATCTGCTCTTCACTTAACTGCCCAGGCTCTCTTAGCCACCTATCAGTATTGCTATCAAAACGTCGCCAATACAAAAAAGGATTAATATAAATCACCTTTCCTAAGATGGTTATACTATCTTTCTGAAGGCGTCGACTCAACCTTACATCAGTCTGTGGTGCAACTGTCAAAAGTAATCAGCTATTGAACCAAGGTATCTTTTTTTTTTGAACTAGACCACCCCTTCATAAGATTATTCCTCTAAACAATGCTTTACTTGATAGGACTTTAAAGAAATATTGAAATCATTCTAAAGCTGAATTAAGTAACATCCATTTCATGAATTTTGATTTTGATGCTGGAATTAGAAGCAGATTTTAATCTTCTTATCCTATTATCAAATAAAAATAGTTAAGTATTTCTTCTTTTAAAAAATACTAATTTCTGCTCTAATTAGATTTAAAATACTTAAAAAGAATATTTACTGATCTATTGCATTAGCTTCTCTTATTAAAGACTTTTTATAAAAGCTTAGTTGCCTCTGATATTATTACTGATGAAATAGTGCATGCTGAAAAAATAAAATTTATCTGGTTTTCTATTTTTTAAATCTCACTTTGTATATTATGAAAGAATACATACAAATTCTTACAGGAATAAGTATCTTTTTTAAATTGGTTTGGCATAACATGAATAATTAAGTTATGTTCATTGCGAACATATTCAAACAACTACAATGCTACGCAAGCAAGAAAAAAATGCTGTTACAAGGGGAGTGATCCTTGCTATTGGTTGGGGATGGGGTTTAGATAGGTTCTATGAAGGTGACAAAAAAGGAGGAATACTCTCAATAATTGGGTGGGGCATTGTTTTCACAAGTTTTCTATTCTTAAAATGTTCAGGCATCGAATATGTTGATGGTGTAAAAGATTTTTCTAACTACAGTCCAAACCCTTTGATTGTTCTTCCTTTAATTGCTGGTTTATATGGAGTTTATTTAATTATTAGAAAAGCCTTTAGATTAGCAAAACAGTTTGAAAACGCCGAAAACTGAGCTTTCAGTGTGCTTAAAACCAAGTGAACTTTTTCATCTAAGTCATTTTGTTTTTTGATAGTGACAAAAAGTCCTCATAGGAGTAAAAATAAACTTACAGGACAACTCCTCACACAATAGTTCTGTTAAAAAAAGCACCCCACTTCTTGTAGGTAGGGTGCTTTTTAAATGACTATTTGTATAAATTGCTCAATATGACAATCATTAGACCACTTGGTTTATACCTGAGATTACTGCCATCAAGGAAAAATTGTAATTTGTGAGAACTCAGATCCTCCGCAGTGGAAACAAGGAAACAATTGAGACTGCTCTAAAAAACTGGCTTGTGCATATCACAGCGGTTTTTTGTTTCTACTTTTGATCCAGAGGAGGTTATATAAGGAAAAAGCAATCAGTAAGGTTTTCTGAACAATTTTTAAAATATTTTTTACTAATCAATTCAATTAAATAAATTTTGATTCAATGACGAAAGACGTTAACAAAAGCAAAAACAAATGCACCAACTAATGAAAAACGATGTTTACCTATGGAATTATTCAATTAAGTTCCAACGTAGTTTCTGCAGTCACTCTTTTGGCTATTGTATTTAGTCTTTCTCCGTGAAAAATGAAGCAAAATTTTCAACGATTGTGTCTAAGAATCACCCAATGTATAGCGATTCTTTTATCTGATAACGGCAATTAAGAAATTGATCGCAACTCTTTATATATAGTTCTGTAAGCAAAGATAGGCACCCAAAGTCACTACGGAGATTGGATACCTTAAGGCAAGTAGTCAAGATTAGTTGCGCATCAATTTAATGAGGATGTTGTTTTGTGTCTTCCATCTCAAGAGATGCTCTAGTTGCATCTACAAAATGGATTTCAAGTTCATTACTAAAAATGTCCGTACCGTTGGTGGGAATCACAAGGGGTAAATTTCTGTAAGTAACCAAACAATTTTCCATGTTTAGTTCCTGTGACGAAAAATTTCCATCGTGCTTTCCACCCGCTGTCTTGAATTTTCCTGCCTCTGTTCTCGACCAGATAATAAACCAATCAAGCTTTTCTAATTTTTCTAGTTTTGCTTCATTCTCTTCGTGGTAGTCACCAGAATCAAACAACCCCATCACCGATGTCTCAATACCCTTACCATCAACTTCTATTTGTCCTTCATCCAAGTGAATCTTGTATTCCTCTGCCCCATCCTCTTCAAGAAGAACTTCATTATTAAAAGTTTTCTGAGCTAGTGCTAGCATCTCTTCTTTTCTGTTATCAAGAATTTTGCTGATGACCATGTCTTCGTCCCAGTGACGTTCATCAATAATATATCGGAGTGAACCAAATCTTTCCGAAAGTGCCTTGTTAGCAGCATCTTTAGCAATCTTAGCTGCCTTTGCACTATCTTCATCAAGTTCTTGTTTCAAGCGCTTTATATCACTCGCAAGTGCATCCATTTTTTTATAGAACTCGCCATAATACTTTCCCGCTCGTGTTTTCTCTGTTGAGTAGAAGACTTTAATGTATTGAATATCTCCGTTGTAAGTAACTTCAAATGACATTGGATCAGAGAACTATATCTTATTGAGATGATTACGCCTTTTTCGTACTCTGGCCATATTTAATTTGCTTGCTTTTAATACAAAGTTCGATAAGCCGCTGAAAAGGTGTGAGACTTGATAGAAAGGAACATTTTCGTACGCTCTTTTCATATGCTTTTTCATACTTTTATTTTGTATCAAATTAGTGATTTGATTAAATATTGTCATTTTTTTGCATCATACAAAAATTGGCACTTTTCTTTGGATGTTCTTCTATTGCAACCTGATCGGCATCCTCAAATCTATCTACATGAACTATTTCTTTGATGACCATCCCTCCAACGAAACAAGAAACTTCAACTTTGATTGTTAACCTCCGCCCAGTCGGGAATTAAGAGTTCATCTTTAATCGATATGTCTATAAAAACATATTCTTTACTTCAAGCAATAGAAATCATATCAATAAGCATGTTGGAAGGACTCTTTTTTAATGTTCTTCCCTGGTGCAAACGTTTAGCAACTTTGACAAGATTGTTACTACATGTTGTATGCGAATCTTCTTAATAACGTTTTTAAGAAATTAGTGAGGGATATGATTGCATTTGTATTTATCCATACCTACAAAGTGGATTGGTTGTTAGTACTTATCAAGTTGGTTTAGGAATTTTCTACTTCTCTCATGCTTTGCATTAGAGAAGAAAATATCTGGAGTAGATGTTTCTATAACTTTCCCTGAGTCCATAAATAAAACCTGATCACTTACCTCTTTAGCAAAACCAATTTCATGTGTTACTACAATCATTGTCATTCCTTGTTTAGCTAGTCTTCTCATCGCATCAAGTACTTCGTTGATTCGTTCTGGATCTAAAGCGCTAGTCGGTTCGTCGAATAACAGTAATTCAGGTTTTAAGGCTAGAGCTCTCGCGATTGCTACTCGTTGTTGCTCTCCACCACTAAGTTGACTTGGATATTTTTTTGCATGTGAATCTATTCCCATTTGACTTAAGAGATACATAGCATATTCTTCAGCTTCGATTGGACGACGTTTTTGTACATAAACTGGAGCGAGAGTTATATTTTCAAGAATTGAAAGGTGAGGAAATAAATTGAATTGTTGAAAAACCATTCCGACTCTTTTTCTTATTTTTTGGATTTTTCGTTCGTTATGATTAGGATCTACTCTAATTCCCAGAACATTGACTTCTCCTGTGTCAAAAGTTTCAAGACCATTAAAAGTACGAATTAAAGTACTTTTACCCGATCCTGAAGGTCCCATAACTACAAGGACTTTGCCTTGATTTAATGTAAGAGAAACATTATCAAGAGTTAGTAATCCTTTTGTATAAGACTTGGTTAGATTTTTTGCAATAACAATAGGTTCCATGAATTATTAAAACTTTGACGGATTAATTGCCATTCTTTGTTCAAGATGTCTTGCAAGAATAGCCATGATCGTACAAACAAACCAATAAACACATGCTAGCCAAACATAAACCTCAATATATTGACCAATAAATTCTGGATTAGCCAGGATACTTCTTCCTACGCCTAGTAATTCCACTAATCCTAAAATGGCCATTAAAGATGTATTTTGGAAAAGGCCTATAGATTGATTAGTAAGAGCTGGTAATGCAATGCGTAAAGCTTGAGGAATTAAGATAAGTCGAATTATTTGGTATTGATTAAGTCCAAGACTTTTGGCTGCATCTATTTGAGTTTTAGGAATTGATTGCAAGCCGCCACGAATATCTTCCGCTATGTAGGCAGAGACAAATAAAGTGAAAGCAAAGACAGCTCTCCAAACACGGTCAATTTCTATGCCTACTGGAAGAAATAAAGGTATTAGTAGTTGACCAAAGAACAGTACAGCAATAAGAGGGATTGCTCTCATTACATCTATGTAGATTGAACTAAGTTTTTCAATTAATGGTAACGAATTTTGGCGGCATAGTGCTAAGACTATACCCAATGGTAAAGATAATAATGAGCTACAAGTAGTCAGGAGAATAGTCAGTGTTAATCCACCCCAATGTCTACTCATTATAGGTGTTAAGCCAAAACCACCATATAGTAAATAAAGACCAAGAGGTATAGTGCTTATCCACATTATTAATAGATTTTTACGTAGCCATTTCCACTTAGGGCCAAAAAGAGTGATCATACTCATACTTAGAAGGCTCATAAGCCAAATAGCAGGTCTCCATTGTTCATCAGCTGGAAAACTACCAAATGCGAATAAAGGAAGATTCGATTTTACTACTTTCCAATTAGCGTCAAAAATAAGCCATTCAAAAGTATTTAAACACACGAAACTAATGATCAATATGATGATTAAACTAATACAAGCATTGAGTAAATTTGAGGATAAATTCTTTCTCATTTTTTGAAAGAAAATTAAAATTGAATTTAAACTTGTATTGGTCATAAATTAATTATATTTTCTTGAATTGACGATTAGTTTATTAATTATTTCCATGATATTACATATCAAGAGATTTAATAATAGAAAACTTGTAAGTAATATAATAAAACACTCAATGGCTCTTCCTGTCTGATTGATAATAGTATCGTTTATTGCGTAAATATCTGAATATCCCACTGCAATAGCTAAAGTACTATTTTTAGCAAGATTCAAGTATTGACTTGTTAAGCCTGGTAAAATTGCTGGTAATGCTTGAGGCATTATTATACTGATAAGACCTTTATTTTCAGAAAGTCCTAAACTTCTAAAAGCCTCCCATTGGCCCTTTGGGACAGACATAATTCCTCCACGGATTACTTCAGCTATGTAAGCACTTGTAAATATACTTAAACCAAATAATAATGCTGAAAACTCTGAGGACAGTGTTAACCCTGATAATTCTATTCCTTGATTTGAAATTTTAAATATATTTTTTATATGGACAAATGTATTATCTTTTAGACCTAAAAACCCAATAAAATACCAAAACATAAGTTGAAGTAAAAGAGGGGTTTGTCGAATTATGGTTATATACCCAGCTGAAATGATACCTAATAAAGCGTTTTTGCCTGTTCTTGCAAAACCTACAACTGTTCCCACAACAGTAGCTAATATCGATGATGAGACTATTACTTTGAGGCTATTGAGCCAACCTATCAATAATGCCCAGGCATAGTGATCTGAAGATGAATAGGGTAAAGGATGCTCAGCTAAAGCAAAACTGGCTGGCTTGAAAAGCCAACCGAAATTAAAACCTAGACCAGTTCTAATAAGATTGATTGTTAGATTATTAATTAATATTCCAACAAGACTAATAACGAAAAAACAAATTCCAAATTGTACAAATATTTTTCTACTTCTCTTCATTCTAGAAATAATTTATTTTTTAGTTAAATGGAGGAGAAATATGAACTCCTCCCTTGTTATATAGCTTATTTAATCCCCTTGGAATGGGTACTTCGCTCTTTTGACCCAAATGTCTGTTATAAATCTCTCCATAATTTCCAGTTGTTCTAATTACCTTTACTACGAAGTCATTGCTAAGACCAAGTTTTTCTCCTAGGCCACCGTCAATTCCTAGAAATCTTCTTAAAGGTTTTAATTGTGGATTACTGTTTGCAAGTTGTACTTTTTCTTCAATATTTGATTTTGTTATTCCTTGTTCTTCTGCTGATATGAGAGCAAAAACTACCCATCTCATAGCATCACTGAGTTTTTGGTCTTGACCATCAGAGGCTGGAGCCAGTGGCTCCTTACTAAGTACATCTTCGAGAATAATATGGTCTTTTTGATTTTTAAAACCTGACCTGGCTGCTGCTAACTGTGAACGATCAGAAGTCATAGCTGAACAACGACCCTGTAAGTATCCTGCAACTACTTGATTTAGATCTTGATATTTGATGGGAGTATAAGGAAGCGAAGCACTTTCAAATGCATCATTTATATTTTGCTCAGTAGTCGTACCTGATCCTACGCAGATAGATTTATTTGCAAGTCCTTCAAGACTATTTATTCCACTATCTTTCTTGACCATTAATCCCTGCCCATCATGGAAAACGACTGGAGCAAATGTTAGTCCATTTCCTCCTGATGAATCTCTACTAAGAGTAAAAGTGGTGTTTCGTGATAAAAGATCGATATCACCAGTTTTAATAGCTGTGAATCTTTCTGCCGCAGTTAGAGGTCTATATTGGACATTTTTCGAATTTCCTATTATTGCAGCTGCAAATGCTTTGCATATGTCTATATCTAATCCTTGATAACTACCATTACTCTCGAGAAAACTAAATCCAGGAATTTTTCCACTAACACCACATATTAATTCATTGCGCTTTTTTATTAGATCAAGTCTCGAACTATTTTCCTGACTAGGGCTCGCACAGCCAGTTAATAACATTGTCATACCAACTATTCCTGAAACCAATCGACGCATAATTTTTGAACCACTAAAATTGATCTTCGCCATTTATTTCTGTTTTTTCGTACAACTAAAGAAAATCTTTTACTTTTTCTTCATTGAAAGTTGTGATACGTAAAATAGAACCTGAAGATATTCCTGACTTAAAAGTTAACAAGGTATGAGGATTTGTTTTGACTAGATTTGAGATATTGTTGAAAAATACTATATAGCCTGCTTTGAAGATCATCTTTTTAAGTTTTATTCTTTTTGGCCTCACTTTCCCTAGTGTGCGTCTCACCTTTGCAGCTTTGTTAGAAGGTACCTCCGATTATCTATATGATTCAGCAAAGGAGGAAGCAACTTTTATTCCATATTGGCTAAGAAAAATTGGAGATGAATAATTATTTTTCTTCTGACGTTCATACCTTTATTTAATCTCAAATATGTTCAGATCAATTTCGTACTGCTTCACATAAGCTGGTTGATAATCTTTCTTGCAGTAATCGAGAACATGCTCAAGATAAGTTTCTCTCTCTTCAATGTATTGAGCTTTCTCGAATATTTGGACTATGATTTTATCAAAAATGAGGTGTGCCAGGCATTGCTCTTATCAGGTCAAGCAGATTATTCCTTTAAGTAGAAGCTAATCTATCAGCTCTTTTTTATGACTAATCAATCGTTAATTGATTAGCTTTTTTTGAGACGTGCACATAATTCATATCCCAATTTCTAATGGTTAGGATAAATTCAAGGTATTTTTTTTTAGACATTATCTCAAAAGATCTTTCTCATTTATAAAGCTTAAGTGAGCTTGTATAGATGTTATATACTATGTATATACTAAGTATCCTGAAATGAAAGCTTTTTGCATTGTGATTTCAGCTTTGTTTCCTTTGCAATTATTTAGCGAGGTTAATTCAAGTACAATACATCCTGAATTCTTAGCTGAGAAACATGCTGCAGCAATCAACTCAAATGCTTTAGGTTTAAAAGAATTTTTAAAGTTAGAAGGCACTTGTGGACGAAAGTCTTCTTGCACTATTGGAATTAATGGTGAAAGTATTGTGACTAGTAATGGAATAAGAATAAGCTCAGATAGGATTATTGGGTGGACATTAACTAATGCATCTAATAGAGGAGGTGTATTGCTAATTGGAAAAAATGAAGACTATAGATTTTTAATTAAGTACTTTAATGGTGCCGGCAAACGAAGGATGAGTGAAATAGGTTTTTTCAATTTTAAATCTGCTCAGAGTTTTTTAGGTTCTTTGGAACTTTTGTCTGGTCTTGCGGCTAATCATGATCAAGCTGGACCGACTACTAAATGTACCTCACGCGGAAAAGATGCACTCTCGGGAACCGACAATATTTCTACCGTATCTTTAAATGAAAATAGAAACACATTTGCCAGTGCAAGGAATAGCAAGATAGGAAGCATAGTTGGGGGGTCAACTGGAGCAGTAATTGGTGATATTGTTGGTTCTACAACTTCAATTGCAACAGGTGCAGTATTAGGGGGAGTTACAGGCGCTATTTTAGGTGATTCTCTTGGACGTACTTCAGGAACTTTGAGTCTAAAAAGGAATGTTGTTAGTGATATTCGATCAACTCCGGCATCTTCTCAAGCATTTTTTGATGATTCTTTTAATGATAGATCTGATTGTATTGACTAATCTTCTAATAATTTAAGAGTAGAAATTAGTAGCATTAAGCAGGTACAAGTATGATTAATTATTTAAGCTTTTAAGTTCAAAAATTTAATATAATTAAAGATTCAACCTTTAGATATAATGCAAATAAGAAATTTTACTTAAATCTTTTCAATTACTAATTGATTAATATAAATACTTGAGCCATTATCAATATAAGAGCGAGCTTCATAACCTGTTACACATTTATCTCTTTTAGAACTAGTAATCAATAGTTCAGTAATCTTTCCAACACCTATACTCAAATTTATTGATTTTATTTTTTTAAATTTTTTGTCATTAGATAGGCAACCTACCTCTAAAAAATTATTAGCTAAAGTATTATTATTAATTAAAGAATAGAAAATTTTAATTTTATACTTACCATTACTAAGATTAACATAGGGACCATAGCTGGCAAACCCTTATTTGTATTAATTTAATTCTAGATGATTAAAGCAACAGTATCTGCAAATCCATTACTCGTTAAATAATTAGTCATCTGATCTAAATTCTGATAATTGGCGTATTGAATATTGCCATCTGCATGCATAACAGCTCTTAAATAGGCAGTATTATCTACCTTACTCCAATACAATTCTTGAAATCCATCTCCATCAAAATCACCAACAGTTTTAAGTATTAAATTATCTAGTTTTAGATCATTGATAAATGTTTTGGAGCTATCAAAATCGCTATCTTTTTCCACAGTACCATTAGCAACTAAAGGATCTTCATAGATACCAACAATTCTTGTAGAACCACCTTCACCATGCTGAGAATAATTGAAATCTCCAGTTACAGGATCGATTGATGCTGTGACCCAGCGACCACTTTCGTGGTTTGTATAGATTGCTTCTCTATTGCCATCATTATTCACATCTAAGCTGCCTTGATATTTATAACTTTCATTGACTTCTAATGGAACGCTGCCAATAAATCCATGAGGATTTCCATCATAATCTTTTACCTTCTCAAGATTATACTTATTATTTATTATTAAGCCATTTGTTTGCTTAGCAACCTGGGTCTTTTTAGTTTCTTCAATATCAATAATACTGATCGTTTTATAATATGTCCCTTTAGAACTTTTACCATTTTGATCCGTTGCCTTTATCACTACTGTGTATGAACTTTGTGTTTCATAATCTGGTTTGTTTTTGATCATTAATTTATCTCCTTCTATTATAAATGCACTATTACCACTACTTTGTAAGAATCCAGAGAGAAATGTGAAAGTATGAGTATCTCCAATATCTTCATCAACTCCGTATAGTGTTGCCACAGTTGTACCTGGTGGGGTATTTTCCTCAACTGTATATTTTGATAGATAAAAATCAGTCGGTGCTTCATTCAGATCATTCACTGAAATTGGTACTATTTTTGTAAACGTATTTCCACCACTATCCTCTGTTTGTATTCTAATTGTGTACGAGGACTTGATTTCATAATTGGGCGAATTTTTAATTTTTAGTGAGTCACCAATAATATTAAAGTCATTATTATCTTTATCACCTTCGCCACTAACTAATGTATATAAAAACTCATCATCAGTGTCTTGATCAACAGTTGTTAACGTAGCAATTGTGGCATTTGAGGAAATATTTTCGTCAATAAATGATGAAGATAAAGTAATATCAATTGGTGCTTGATTATCTTCAAAAATATCATTTACATTTAGGACTACATATAAATCATTTGTACTCAATCCGAATTGATCAGTAGCTTTAACAACAATTTGATATGAATTTTTTATTTCGTAATCTGGCGAAATATTGATCTTTAGCTTGTCTCCCTCAATAGTAAAAAATTTATTATCATAATTTTCCTCATATCCATCTACTAAGGAGTAGGTATGAATATCAGAATGATTTTCATCTACTGCATGTAATGTTGCAACTATCGATCCAGGACTAATATTTTCATCGAAGTTATTTGTTGAAATATACCAACTTGTTGGAGCTTTATTTGTGTCAAAACCTGGGGAATAAGTAATTGCCTTATATAGATTTAGAAAATTATTTGAATTAACTTTACCTTCTAGCCATTTATATTTATTTCCGCTATTCATTAGTATATGTTTTATTTCTTCAGGAGATAAAGAAGGGTTCTCAGCCAGAATTAATGCTATTGCACCCGACACTATAGGAGCAGCGCTTGAAGTACCACTTACTGCCTCATAGCGGTTATATGGAATAGTACTTAGAATTTGAGACTCTCTTCCAGAGTTAAAATCTCCTCCTGGAGCAGCTATTGAGATGATATTTCCATAATTCGAATAAGAGGCAATTCTTCCTTTATTTGATGCAGCAGCAACTGAAATCATTCCTGGAATTTCAGAAGCAAAATCAGCTGGAATACAAGTGAAATTATCATTACTACTAAATTCATTTCCTGCTGCAGCAATTATTGAACAACCTTTGTCTGAGGCATATTTTAAAACTGAGTACCATCCATTATAAAAGTCTGGCGCAACCTTTTTAAAGTCGTCAAAAGAACCTTTATAATAATATCCCCCTTCAACAATTTGTCTTCCAATATCAATTCCAAGTGAAAGATTTATAATATCGGCGCCGTTATCTGCTGCATATATGATTGCATCCCAAATATCTGAAACATAAGCCGTTTTAATTTCTTTATAATCAGAAAAAACTTTTAAGTTCATAAGTTGAACATCCCATGTTATCCCGGCTATTCCTTTGCCATTATTTCCTTTTGCTCCAATAATTCCTGCTACATGTGTACCATGAATATTTGAGGAGCTATAAGGATGAGGATTCTTGTCATTGTTATAAAAATCCCAACCTTGATTATCATCTATATATCCATTTGAATCATCGTCAATTCCATTATTTGCTATTTCTAGATTATTTTTCCATATATTATCTTTTAAGTCCTCATGGTTATAATCTATACCACTATCGATAACCGCAACAATAATATTAGGTGATTTACTTCTTAACTTCCAAGCTCCTGGTGCATATATATCAGCATTATCAAAGCCATCACCCTGTCCATAGTTTAGTAAGCTCCATTGTTCCTCAAATCGAGAGTCATTAGGAAGGATTGTATTTTCATGAAATGTTTTAGTATCAACTTCTAATGTATAAGATTGTTTATTTTTATTTTCATAGTTAGTTATTGAAATTATATAACTACCCGGATCTAGTATTTTAAAGAAACTCTCTAATTTATTACTATTAGTCTGAGAATTTAAAATATTTTCCCATTCTTGATTAATATTGTTATATCTGAGGAGTACTAAATCTAAATCTTGTGTAAAATCTTTTAATTTAAAATTTATATAGGTTCTTTTATAACAATCAAATTTGTGATACTTGTAACTCTGAGAACTTACAGAATCATCAATTGAGATTATTTGATTTTTATTTATGGCTCCTAAATCATCTCCCCAAGAATCACCTTGGAAATTGTTTTTACCAAGATCAACAGAAGTATAGTTACTATAATGTATTGCTTCCTTTGAATATCCTTCAATATATCCACTTTCGTTTCCTAATCCATAAGTTATTTTTGCATTAGGAATTAGTACTATTTGAGAATTTGAATCATAATAACTTAAAACTTTTAGTCCATTTAAGTTTCTGTGTGAACTATTTCCAATTGTACCTGTGTAATTAATTACCTCATCAAGGATATAATAACCAAGGTTACTTGTATCGTTATATGAATCGGCATAGTGAAATCCATCAATAGGTGAATAATTCCAAAGAATTTTTTGTCCTGAATAATAGTTTCCCCCCCCCATATGTCTGTTATAAATCCATCAATATAATAGAAATCTCCATTTCCATAAAAATATTTACCCGTGACTTTTGAATATGACATTAATAGAGCAAATTACTTGAAAAATGGATTTTTTAGTTTTGTTTAACAGAAAGCTGTTTTTATGATATCTATTCTGAAGCTTTACTATTTAATATGTGCGACAGAGTAAATTTCCAGCTCTATGCTAATTCCAAGCAAGTTTGATGATTTTTTTGAATTGCTAGTTGCAAAATGGTAAATCATGGACTCTTTCTTTTATCTTACACAACTTTTTATTTGTTTGGGTATAATTTATCAGATTAAGTTTCGTTTTGAATTCTAATTTCTATAGCAGTGGAAAACTTACTAATGTAAGTGATCACGGCCCTTTTAATCGTACTATAGAAGTATATGGACTTGAAGTAGCAGGACTAAGTGGAATTGGAGGTAATTCTGCTGTGGATGATGAATTCATTAGAAAACTGTAATGTTTGAGTATCAATATGCTCTAACTTTTGCTGAGTGGAATTATATTACTAAATATGTACAAGGTGGAAGTCTAGATCCTGAATGGTCTGATTCCTTTCTAACTGTTGAATCTATAAAAAATAATAATCCTTTAGGACATAAATTATTTGAGGAATATATTTCTAAAGTAATAGTTAAACCTTCTCAGAATGAACTTGAATCAATGTTTAGAGCTGATAATTTAGGAAGCACCAATTATGTCCCTGATATTAAAAATTACCAATTAGATTCACTTTATACCTCGGAAAATATTAAGGACTACGATGCTAATATGCATGGATATTTATGGAATAGTGCTCCTATTTAGGTTATTTCAGGATACAAGTATCAAGGTGAATTAGATGTAAATAACGATGGAATAATTGAAGCGATTTTTACTAATGCATTTAGTGGACGCTGGGTCATTGCATCGATTGATCCTGTTACTGGAGATTTTGACTACACCAAGTTTGGTTCTGGGGGAACGACAAGAATTGTTGGTATTTATGAAGATCCTTTAGTTACTAATGGTGTTGCGGAGAAAAATAGTGATTTAGATGGATCTAGAACATTTATCAATGATTTAAAACTAGATAATCTAATACTTAAAACTGTTGGTGATTTTGATGGAGATGGATTTCAAGAATTGTATTGGAGCAAAGTAGATAACTCCGCATACTTAAGGGCTGTTATGCACGTAGATGATAATATTCAATATGCTAATTATCAAAACATGCAGCAAATGACTGATTTCTTAATCAGCAATGACTTCATTGATACAATTAATTTAATTGCATAATTATTTAACGAGGCTATTAAATGACTTCATGGGTTTATTCTAATGGGTTAAGAATTGAGGATTTAGTTGTGGGTGAAGGCCCACAAGCTTCGTCGGGAAATCCTTTAATAGTTAATTATCTTGGAACACTGGATGATGGAACAGTTTTTGATAGTACTTATACTCTTAAATCACCTTATAGCTTTCAATTAGGAGCAGGCACTGTTATTCCAGGCTTTGATCAAGGTGTTACTGGTATGAAAGTGGGTGGTAAGCGTAAACTAGTTATTCCGCCTGAACTTGCTTATGGAAATCAAGTAAATGGATTAGTACCTGCCAATTCAACTTTAAATTTTGAAGTTCAATTATTAAGTACATCATATAGTCTAAAAAAGGGTAGCTCCTACACAATCAATCCACCTTTTAAAGATTACGATGGGAATGAGCATGGATATTTAAATGAAGCGCCTGAAGATATTAAATCTCTTTATAAATATCAAGGTATTTTAGATGTTAATAATGATGGTATTTATGAATTCATTTTTACCAATAAAGGAAGTGGTCGTTGGGCTACTTCATCAATAGATCCAATTACTGGATTTATTGATTCTACTCAGCATGGTGAAGGTGGTTCTACAAGAATTGTTGGTATCTATGAAGATCCTTTAGTTGCTAATGGTACTGTGGAAAAAGATAGCGATTTTGATAGCTCCAAAACATTTATCAATGATCTAAAACTAGATAATTTAATACTTAAAACTGTTGGTGATTTTGATGGAGATGGATTTCAAGAATTGTATTGGAGTAAGGTAGATAATACTGCCTATTTAAGAGCTGTTATGCATGCAGATGGCAATATTCAATACGCCAATTATCAGAATTTAGATCAGATGACTAATTATTTAACGAGTAATGGATTTGCAGATACTGTTGCTTTAATTGCCTGATTTTCTAACTAGAGCTAATTTGATTTTTTTATCAAAAAGCTAGGTCTCAGCTACTATGGATTCATTATTCATGCGATGATGAATACAGATTATTTAGTGGAATATCTAGGCTCAGCGGAGGGGATTAATAAAATCATCTTGGTGATTATTTTAGTTGCTGCTATTAATGCCATTTTTATTACATATAGTATTAGAAGGACTTATGGAATAGCAAAAAAACGAAAAGATAAACAAAAAACTCAACAAGCTAAGATTGATAAATTAGCCCCTAAAAAGGAATAGCATATATTTAATTATTTTGCTATGTAAATAACTACAAATAGGTAGTCGACTCAATATGAAATATGTCATTTATCTCCATTCATTTAAGGATCACTTCTTAATCTGAATATATAGTTACATAATATATTTAGGGGGTGGTTTGTGATTTGATTATTTAATTTTGCATTGGAGCTCTGCCAAAGCTTCAGTTGGAAGACCTAGAAAGGTATTCAAAACTTTACTCCCAGTTGGAGGAATTGTGGATATGCCTACTAGTTTTGTTTTACCATTTTCTTGAAGAACAAGTCCTTGAGCTTTATGTAATTTACCCTTTACTTTTCCTGACGTAAGTGTTGTTTGAACTAATAAAGCTGGAAATTTAAGTATAGGTCTAATACTAAAAATAAATTGAGATTCAAATTTCAATAATACTTCTCCAGAATTCATATCAATGGTTCCCTCCAGCTTATCCAAACACATATCGATTTTTAGACCCGGAGGTAATGGAAGAGATAAGAATTTTGTTGTTCGTGATGTTAAAGCAGGAATTGAAAATGTTTTAGACGAAAATCTCAAACAAAGGATACTTTTTCTTGAACTTGGGAGTAATGTTGCTTTACCTCCTCCTCCATAAGCATTGTAGGTAAAAGGTGGATATGCACCAATTTTTAATCGACATCCATCTAAACTTTTTAGTTGCATGAGCAAATCAATAACTTATTGTTAAATACCCTAATAGATATCAATTTTTTTAAATTGTAAATAAATAGCTAATAAAAAAGATAAGTTCAGTGTGTTTCGTACTTACGCAAATGCATCAGATGGATACCATTAAAGTGTTTTATAAGTGATTTTATTGATATTACTTAGATCTTAAAAAAATCAGTAGCTTTTTACAGTATTTATCTCTTACTTTATTATGTATAGCTAAATTTTTATTTTCAATTAAATCATTATGTGCATTTGGTCATTCCACGTATTATTAACAAGCACATAAATTATAATAAAGAATTAAATCTTTTTCTTGATGTCTTCAAATTTAACTCCAGATTGGTCTTCAGAATTTGAACACTACAAGAAATTATCTAGAGAAGTAGTGACCAATGAAGATATAATTAATTTTTTTAATCAGAACCAGAAAGCCTTTTACCTTGATAGCTTTTCCTCAACTTGGGCTCAAATGATGGAAGCCTATGAAGCTAAAGAGAGTTTAAGTTCAGAGCAATTAAATCAACTTGAAGAAATGCAATGGCAGGATATGCCTGATTCATTAAAACTTTTTGCATACGATTTTTGTATTAAGAATGGTTTTTGTTATACTGGTACATATAGTTAAACTGACAATTACTTAACTTGAATTGGAGATATAAAAATATATAAAGTAAGAAGGTTCAAGTAACCTAATTTTACTTATCTTTTTTTTCTATCTTTTAATTTTTCTCTATTTGAAAGCCATGATTGGAAGTTTTCATCTTCTATTTTTTCTCTCCACTCTTTAGATGAAATAGGTAGTTGCGTTTTATTTTTCTGCATTTTTATTTTCTTAAAGGTTAAATATAAATTTAAATAAGCAGCGATTACTAAAAGAAAAAGGAAAACAGTATTGATGCTCATTTTGCCTTGGGTTTGAATTATTTGTATAAATGATAATATAACTGATGTGAGAAGTATATAAATTAATAGGTAATATTTAATTTTTTACAGTAAGAAAAGTTTTTATAATCTTTTTAGACTAGGTTTTTATCTGGATGATCAGCTTATCAATTTTGCATTGCTTCTAAAAAGCCAATAGATCTTTACATCTAGTATTTATTTGACTAGTGGATTGACTTAATCAGTAGTTCACATCGCTAGTATCCTCATTCCTGCCTAAAACTCATAAGGCTGTTTACATTCAATATGTTAATTAGAGAAGTTGACCTATAACGTTACATGAATTCGGCAGAGTTCGCGAGAGTGCACGTAGAGAAAATTTCCTGTTAATGATATGCAGTACAGCTCAAATTCAAAATCCAAAAAGTAGATTAAAGTCACGTTATAAAGAGATAGTTATATTGATGAAGCCTCGCTACTAATTTTTTTGAAATAAATAAAGCATAGATCTACACTAAAATAATTTTAAAAACTATTAAAAGGTGGCGATTTATATGATTCAGTAGCCTATGCATTTAATATATTTTGATCTTCTACCTGTCGTGACTTTCTTTTTTTTATATAATATTCGTATAAATCCTTTTTAAGTAGCTATTAGTGGATAATTTTATCTTCTAAAACCTTTTGTGAATGTTTTTCGATCAATTTTAAATTTCCTTTCATGACTCAAATTAAGAAACTACCTTTTTTAGTTAGAATTATTTTTTTCTTTTTAATTATTTTCTACAATATAACAATTTTACAAGCAATAGAGTTAGATTTAACTTCAGCTCAAAATTCAGTCGGAACGAGATTTGCAAGTAAGTTTTGTGAGGCCAAAGAGGAGGGTTTCTCCTTAGAATTTTCCAGTGAGTTTGCATTAAATAATACTTACCTAAAATTTGTAGCTTTTCCTAATGATGAAAAATTTATAGAAGCTCTTTGGTTATTTACGATTGGACGAATTAAAAAAGAGTGTGGTGAATATATTAGTCAAAACGAGGAGATTGAGTTAAAAGATTTCTTTCAGGAAGAGGGAGAAATTGCAAGTAATCGTGAGTTATATTTACCAAATTAATGAATAATTTTTATGATTTTATTGTTATAGGTGCCGGTATTTCCGGTTGTACTTTTGCATCTTCGTTGAATAAAAGATTTTCTGAAGCCTCTATATTATTGATTGAATATGGAACAAGAATTGGAGGTAGGTCAACAACCAGAAAATCAAGAAAAAACAAAATCTTTCAATTTGATCATGGATTGCCATCAATTACCTTAAGTAAAAATATTTCAAAAGATTTATGTTCAATAATTTCTCCATTAATAAAGTCTAAAAAATTGATTGATATAACTGATGATATTTTAGTTATTAATGAATTTGGTGAAATAGATAATGTTTATAGTAATGAAAAAATTTATAGGGGTTTTCCTTTTATGATAAATTTTTGTGAGGAGATAATTAGTCAATCTATTAATCCAAAGAAAATTAATTTTTTATTTCAAACACATACTAAAACGATTAGACGTAGGAATGATTTATGGGAGCTGAATATTAATCATGAAAAGTTTGTTAGTTGTAAAAGCTTGGTTTTGTCAAGTTCTTTAATAGCACATCCAAGATGTTTAAATATTTTTAATATCAATTCCTTGCCACTTCGGGATGCGGTCAAAAAAGGAAAAGATAAGACTTTAGATTCTTTACTTAGAATAACAAGTCAGCAAGAATATATAAAGAGAAAAAATTATATTCTGTATGTATCAAATTCTAAAATTGTTAATGATTTTAAGTATAAATATTTACAAATAAACTTTTCAAAAGCTATTAAGGATGATTTTAACTTTGAAAGAATAATCTTTCAGGGCCAATCAGATGGATCTATGATTATAATCTTACACTGTTTTTTTATTAATCATAATCAGTTTGTGGCAAATAATATCGATAGCATTATCGAATTCTTAATTATGATTTTTTATAAACACAAAATTTTCTTAGATTTATTTAGGCAATCAACAATTTTTGATATAATGGATTGGAGGGCATCTCAACCTATCAATAATTTTGTATCTAAGGATTTACAGTGGTCTTCAACTAGTAATATTGGTTTTTGTGGAGATTGGTTTGATTTTGAGGGGTGTTCAGCAGTAGAGGTGGCTATGAATAGTTCAATCAACTTGGCCAATATTATCAACTAGAAATGACTCTTTATAAAAGAGTAAATACTTAAAATTATTTAACTTATAAAATAATTTCCTTTTACTATTGACTTTTTATGCAAATTAATTAACTTTATTTAATAAATAAATCAATTTTTAGGATGAATTCTTCGACTTTGTGTATCAATAGAAAAATCAGTATATTTGAGATTAAGAATATTTTTCATGCCTTTAACTTTTTGATTATTAATATCATCTTAGCTTTTATTTTTTTATTTCTTATCTTAGAAGAGATTGATTGGGCTCTATTTTCATTTCTTGAAAAAATTAATGACGTCTTAGTTGACAATTCATCCTGGAATATTAAAAAATTATATTAAGTTTATTAAAATTATGAAAAATACATATTACAGCTTGCTTTATTTGTGAGGAATAGATATACATAATTTGTATTCTTTTTAACTATGATTACGCTAGTTTTTCTAATTGTTCTCGGCTTGGCTGGGTGGACTGTTTCAACATTAATGAGTAAAGGGAAGCATCAAGAGGAAATTCAAAATGAATTAGGAAATATATTCGAAAGCTTAAAATATCTATTTTCTTCCTTAACGTCTCTTGTAAAGCTCTTGATGAAGGACTCTATTGCCTCAGCTAAAGATGATGACTTTGCATCTATGAAGTCTAATGTTATTGATCTACTCAAGCTTGAAAAGAATGATAAGGCTGCTTGATTATTTACTGCAAAATTTATTTATACTTTAATCATTTTTTTATCTAAATGCTAGCTTCTTCTAATCCAAGAGGGTGCTCCAGAGAACCATTCTCCAAGATCATCTTCCTCTGGATTGTATGTTGAATGTGGCTCAGGTGCACATAAATCAAGTCCATTTAATAATTCGTCTATTGGATTCTTGCTAAGATTGTTTCGTTGAATATATGAAGCTTTTCGTAACCACGAGGATACGTTTTGATCACGTGATGCAAATTTGTTTATGTAAATTCTTTCTTCAAGAGTTACTTCACTTCCATTACTTATTCTAATTAATATTTCTTGTATTCGAATGCGAGTGGATGTAGTGAGCATGAATACATTTATATTTTTTTATTTGTAGCTCGTAATATATAAAGTGCAAGAAAAGTAGACAAAAATTTAGAATTTATTAAAAAAACTGTGATTTTATAAAATGAGATGTTCTATGAATCTTTATCTCATCCTTTACAGATGTTTTTAAATTTTTCCCCTTTTCTTCTTTTAATGTCTTGTTTTTCTTTTAGAAACTGAGTGGTTGGTTGATTTATTTACTTTACATGTTAATCATAAAAATCTTTTTAATAGATTATTTTTTATGCGAGAATTTCCTTAATATTTCTATTTCAATAATTTTTAATGTACTTTCTTCGGTTGCTTCAAGGTCAATTAAAGGTGCCATTCCGTCTTCAAATGCTTCTTTCCATCTAGGAGCACAAAGACACCAGTGATCGCCTTTTTTTAATCCTGGAAATCCTATTTGAGGTGTAGAGAGATCATTCCCTTGGGCTTTACTATAAGAGAGAAACTGTTCGGTCATAACAGCACATACTGTATGCATGCCTTTATCAGATATGTCTGTTTTACATGATCCATCTCGATACCACCCGGTCATTGGCTTGCAACTACATGATTTTAATTCAGTACCAAAAACGTTTTTCTCAGACATGACTTGTTTTTTTAACGAGAGTACTAATTCTAATTATATGATTTTAAATATTAGAGATAAAAAAGAAGATGGTGCAAACAAAATAATCTTTCTTTCTTGAGCAGCATGGCTATTAAATTCTGCATTTACTTACGATCAGTAGGGAGTGATTTTCACTTAAATTTCTCTTTCAGTATTCAATTTTTAGATATTCAATAAATTACTTTGATTTATGACAAATATTTTATATTTCAATAATTTCATAATATCGTCTACATCGTAGTCTGTATCAGAACAGAAGAGATCTTCATAAATATCAGCTAATTAATTATAAGCCTAATCGTATTTTCTAAATATTTGAGTCGTTTTTTGATCATTCTTCCCATCTATTCTTTAAGTGGAAATTCTTTTTATTCTTTTTATTCTGCAAAGTATTCTTTTGATTACTTCAGGAAACTTTTTTGCTCGCTTGTCTAATTAAATTAATTTTTTAAAGACTTTAGTTCCTGTCGAGTTTAGACCTTAGTCAAAGTCAGAAATGTCAACTATTCTGAACTTATAAATATTTTTTGCCCAAAAATTAAGCGTTCGGTATTCCGATCTCAATGATCATTAGATGTTGGTTGTTGTAGGTTTTTAATTAATACAATTCTGATGCTGCTCGTTTCAATGGGTTGATAGCAATGTTGATTTTCGTTGCTGGCATTGGCGCTTATGCGACTACGGGGTAAATAATCACTGCTATTTTTTTATCAGAACTTAATCTATTTAAGTTAGGTACAGCTAGTCTTGAGGTTTATTTTTCATTTCCTAGAGCTGGAGTATTCATTCCCTTGTGGCTTTGTCCTAAAATAATTCCTACAATTACAAATAATACAATCAATTCTATTCATGGGATTGGGGCTGTGACTGCGTGAGTGGTTAATAAACCAGCAAAAAAAATTAGACTAATACAATTAAAGTTGGAAATACAGTTTTGGCAAAATATTATTTTTAGCAAGTGCGAGACTATATAATCTACCTTTTTTTGATTTTATGCCCTATCCAATTGCGCACTTTAATAATCAATTTTTATCTCTAAGGCCCAATCAGATTTTCTTGCATTGCTTCTATTTTAAGAGTATTTTCTTGTTCATCATCCATAATCAAATCTTTGTTTTTTCGAAAATTGTTACCTTATTTACTGACTTGGATCATTTTCTAGCTATCGTTTGAACATGTTTATCTTAGGAGGTGATCCATTGTCGTATCTACCAACCGGTCAAGAGTCAATGGTAATGAGAAAGCTATGTTATTCTGTTACTCCTGCCTTGAAGGGTTTTATTATTAATAGATTTATATAGAAATTCCATCTATTAATTATTTAGCCAGTTACTGTGTAACTGGCTTTTTTATTGTGTTATGATTTTCTACTAATCTTTCTTGAGGTTCTGATTTTTTAGACTAATGAATTTTTGATTATCTATTGATATATCTTTTTAAAGGGTTATTCTGAAAGCATATCAGTTATTCATTTATTTCGATGTCTAATGAAGAAAAAATTGAAGTAGCCGAACAAAGGATAATTGAGTTGAAAACTTTAATTAATCACTGGAAGACAAGCAATATCTCATCAAGAAAATCTACTTTAGACTTTGTGGAAACAATTCTATCTGAAAGACAACAGTCGAAAGCAGCCTAACTTTTTATAAATAGGTATTATTTACTAAAAATTCTTTATTTTGCTTTGCCTGAGAAAATAAAGAAAATTATGTATTGAATAGTACGAATAAGTTTATTGATAATAAAATTTACAGTAAAGACTTTAGAAATAATTATAATATGTATTTTAATTTAAATAAGGAAATGAAATCTGGACTTCATGTGAATGTTAAAGAATACTTTTGGAATAGCTTAAAAAAAATTACTAACACATTTAGTAATCTAAGAGTTAATGATTTAGGGAATGGTTATATCAAATGTTTGTGGCATCTTAGTCCTATTGATAATTTTAGAATTGATTTAAGTAAAAGTTGTTTTTACGCTATTAGATTATTTGACATAAGTAATAATAGAAATCATAATAATTCAACTTGTATCATGAAAGAGATTGAGGTAAATAAATTTCAATCTTCTATTTCTTTCCAAATTCCCATTAATAAAGGAGTTTATTATTTCGAATTTGGCTATCGAAAGAAAAATGGTGAATGGAGAAAGCTTGCTTATCAAAGTCTTAATTTGGGATATAGGATTAGAAAAGTAATTCATAATTTTGATAATGATAATTGGTTTGATTTTGGAAATTTAAGGCCAAATACTCATTCAAGTTCATACAAAAAGGCGTATCAAATGTCATTGAAATCTCTAATTGGAGGCTCTGAAAATATTATTTATGATCATAAATGATATATAATAATTTAAAATATTTTTTATATCAATTTATTGTGTGTTAAATTTTGATAATATTTTAATTTTTTAGAATTATGGATATAAAATAATATATTATAAACGAAGAATCAAAGAATGAATGACAATTTGCCAATAATAACAATTTTGAAAAAGGATGGTTTGAGTAAAATTGATATCGATCAAATTCTTAATTATTTAGAAACTTTAGATTATGATCTGCAGAATACTAGATACATTGGTAAAATCACTTCAAAAAATGAGAGGCTCGCAAAATATTTTTTTTTAAGAGATAAATTAAGAATCGAAATTCATTCTTCAGATGAATCTTTTTATATAAAGGAGATTTTAGACCAGTGTATAGATTGGAGTGAGTTTTGGAGATTACTTGTTGTTAAAAAAGGATTTTGTTGTATTAGATTATCAGCGGATTTGTCTGTTAGAAAAAAATATATTTTTTTATCCGGTCCTAATATTCTCTCAGGATCTCCTTCAGATCTATCTGATTCAATATATGAATATTTGAATTATTGATAATGTATTTGATACTTGTTTATTAATTTTTAATACCTGGTATTAATTTGTATCACTTGAATTTAATTATTATTATTTTTTGTTTTAGGCTAGTTTAAGCTTAAGGTTGATTTTGTCTACTTACTTAATTACAGGAGCCAATAGAGGGATTGGTCTAGAACTAGTTCGACAATTAAAAAATAGAGGCGAAGACGTAATTGCTACTTGTCGATCTACATCTCTAGAGTTAAACGAATTATCAGTTAGAGTTGAGACAGGTATAGACGTCACCTCAGGAGACTCTGTTATTAAGCTTAGAGAGAAGTTAAGTGATATCAAAATTGATGTTTTGATTCAAAATGCTGGAATTGCAGAATTTAATTCTCTTTCTAATTTAGATCCGCAAAGTATCCTTCATCAATTTGAGGTTAATGCTTTAAGCCCATTGTGCTTTGTGCAAAGTATGCTCAGTCATCTAAGCCAATCTGCAAAAATAGCTTTAATAAGTAGTCGTATGGGTTCTATAGAGGACAATAGCTCTGGTGGTTCGTATGGATACAGAATGTCTAAAGTGGCTTTGTGTATGGCTGGAAAATCTTTATCAGTTGATTTAAAAAGTAAAGATATTTCGGTGGCAATTTTACATCCTGGTTTAGTAAGTACTCGAATGACAGGATTTACTTCTAATGGGATTCAACCTGAAGAATCCGTCAAAGGACTTATTCAAAGAATTGATGAACTTACAATTGCAACTAGTGGGACTTTCTGGCATTCAAATGGAGATGTTTTACCCTGGTAGAAATTTCTATTATTTAACTTCCTCTAAGTTTATTAAATTTTAATAATACATCTAAATATTCTCTTTTATCTTTTAATTTATATTCTACTGAATGTTTTTCTTAATTTTTTAACAAAGCTAATACCCACTCCTGGTATGGTTAAAAGTTCTTCATCGGATGCTGAAATAATTGATTCTGGAGTCATATATCCTGCCTCATAGAAATTATTACAATTTTTTGCTCCTATGCCTGGAAGTGATGTCAGATTTTCACACCTATCTGATAAGTTTTCTTCTTCTCTATTGAAAAGTCTAAAAATGCTGGAAAGTTTTCTTTTTGTATTTAATAAAATTTTTTTGATGAACATTTTTTTCTAATATATATAATTCAATATGCATTAGAAAAAACTTCTTGCAAGCAAAAATATTTTCTTTTGATGCCGGAGTAACTAAATAATTGAGTAAAATGTAGTATTAAATACAAAATAAGCTTGCTTGTATTTACTTTTCTTATGCTTGGTATATGTATCATTAGCATTGCTTGATTAGTCCTTCTTTTGCTACTTGACTTTCTGAACTAATCCTGCAAATTAATTTTTAGATGTTATTTCCTTTCTTTGTTCATAACTGTATGTGGCCAAAAAGGTGGAGTAGCTAAAACTTGCACCTCAATCCATCTAGCAAGTGTTTGGTCTTCTCAAGGGAAAAATGTTTGCCTAGTTGATGCTGATAGAAATAGATCTGCTCTGGCATATGCCTCAAGAGGTAACCTCAAGTTCAATGTTGTTGCTGTAGAAGCAGCTGCTAAAGCAACGAGAATGTCGGAAATTGTTATCACTGATGGTCAAGCAAGTACTGATGAAGAGGAGTTGAAACATTTAGCAGCTGGTTCTGACCTAGTTCTTTTGCCTACAGCGCCAAAAGCAAGGTCTGTTGAATTGACTGTTGAATTAGCATCTTTACTGAAGCAGTTAAATATTCAGCATGCAGTTTTACTTGTTAAAGTTGACTGTCGGCAAAAGAGAATTGCAAACGAAGCAAGAGAAGCTCTTGAAAAATTTGATTTAACTGTACTGGAGGGAGATATTCCGTTGTTATCAGCCTTTGATAAAGCAGAAAACCAGGGAGCAGCAGTAATTGATGCAGTTGATGATAAAGGTCGATCCGATCCCAGGCGAATGTCAGGTTGGTCGGCCTATTGTTCCATTGCCAAACAAATTCAATGCCAGATTTCGAAGCACTTGTTAGACATCAACAAACCAGTCGCAGACCTGCCACTGAGCGCTTAAAAGTTGTTGAAAAACGCCCTATCTCGACTAAAACCACCATCTCTGATGGAAAAAATTTGAGTGTATTATTTTTTGGTATTCTTGGCGGTCTATCTGGATCAATAATTGGAACAGGTCTTATTTTATATCTTACAGCTAAAGAAGTTATAGATTTTAAAATCCTTTTTTAAGTTTGATTTATCACTAGTATATTTATCTTATTTTAATTTATATATTCGATTCAGTTGTTCTTTTTGCAATCTCAACCATATCAAAAAAGGTATTAGACTTTTTTAGTAGTTGTTGATAATTACCAAAAGCGATTATTCTTCCATTTTGAAATTCATATATGCAATCTGATTTTTCAATAGTAGATAATCTGTGGGCAATAGTTACTATTGTGCATCGTCTACCTATAATTTCAATTGCATTCATTACTTCTGCTTCTGTTCTGTTATCTAATGCACTAGTAGCCTCATCTAAAACTAATAATTTTGATTGTCTATAAAAGGCTCTTGCTATTGCCAATCTTTGCCTTTGTCCTCCAGATAGTCTGATTCCATTATCACCAACTTGCGTTTGCAATCCCATTGGCATTTCTGCTACTAGTTCTGCTAGTTGAGCTGCTTTAAGTGCATCCCATAGTCTTTCTATATCGATTGATTCCTGATCTAAACCATATGCAACATTTTCAATAATATTGCTATTTAATAAAGTAATTGATTGTGGAACGTAAGAACAACAATCTTGCCATGCAGGTACTTCCGTATCAGTAACTTCAACTCCATCTAACAATAGATTTCCATCTGTGGGCCTCAGAAGACATAGTAATTGATTGGCTGTGGTTGTTTTGCCACTTCCAGTTTCTCCAACAAAAGCTATTCTTGCACCAATAGGGATAGTGATATTGATACCTTTTAATGTGTATTCATTACTATTGGGATATTTATAACTTAAATTTTCCAGTTTTATATTGTTTCTAGGCTCTATTCCTTGTTTTGTAGGGACTCCTATTGAACTTTTTGTTAGCCTATTAGATGGAAGTTCGATCAATTTTAGTATTTCTTCCAAATCTGGTATTGATGCGCGCATTGATGTTAGAGCTCTAAATGAATCTTGTAATGGAGGAGTTAGTTTTAGTGCAGCAACTGCTATGGTCGCAAGGAATGGAACTATTTCAATAAGTATTGAATCGTTTTTTCCAGTAATATAAGGAAATAGACCAATTGCGAAAATTAACGTAATACCAAAAGGCTCTATTAATGATCTAGGGAACTCTGGTAGAACTTCAGCTTTCCAAATGAAAGGGAAAGAGTTTTTACCGGCTAATTTATATCTTTTTTCAAAATAAGATTCTGAGCTAGTAAGTTGTACGTCTATAATTGTTCTCATTGATTCAGTTAGAATATTGTTTGTTTCTTTCTCTAGTTTTAATCTTTGACGAGAAGAGTATCGTATATAAGGTGTTACAAACAATGATATAAATATATAAAAAGTTAAGAGACTAATAATTAAATAAAGTGCTATTGATTTGGCTATAAAAAGAACAGCGATACATATAAAAGTAATAACGCATAAGCCGCTAGAAATCTGAAGGATTGGCCGTACTAGAAATTCTGAAACTCTGGAAATATTGATCAAAACCTTTGAAGATAGATCAGATCTTTTCTTGTTTAGGAAAAATTCATATGGTTGAGAGAGTAATTTTTTTTGTGCTAGTTCTGATAAATCTCGCCAAATTGCTACTCGAAGTCTTTCTTGTGCTGCTTTTAGGAATAATTTAGAAAATGATGCCAGCCAGTTCATCGAAATATATATGACAACCAGAGTGATAACTTTTGTTTTTGGATCTTCAGGTATAAAGGTTTGAAATGGTAATGGCGGTTGATTAGCCTGACCTATAAAAACTGTGAATAATCTAGATACAATTCCTACGACAATTACATCTACTAATCCAGTCAAAGCTGCTACTGGAATTAGTTTTAATAAAGACTTTCTTCTTTTAACTGGTAGTGCCTTTAGTAGACGCACCAATAGATGATAAGTTTTGCTGGTGCTAGTCATTTTATAAAATTACTGAATTTTTAGAAGTTATTTCTCTGTCTTAAGCCAGTTCTTTGGGTGTTTGCGTATGTGTTGTTTAAGCCAATGGTAGGAAAATCTAGAAATAACTTTTTAAAAAGCATTCTTTTGATGATGAAATTTATTTAAATTTAAATTAAGATTTATTTACATTAAAAGATTGCTTAATATTTTTTTGTCGCTAATAAATAGCCTAGGAAAATTAATATTAAAAGTGGTAATAAATAAATAATAATCATAAAACCAGATAAAAATATAACTATAAATAAAAAGATAAAAAATCCTAAGAAAATAATTTTCAAAAATCTTTTGAATCGATTTATCCAAAATTTACCTTTGATTTTTTCTAGATTAATTTGTAATTCTCTTCTTTCAAAATATAGTTCTTGTATCTGTTTTTGATGCCAATTAATTGATTCCTCTAATTTCTTCTTATAGACATTTGTCCCTATTCTTTTGATAAAATTATTTGATGTTGAGAAAGTGGATCTTAATCTTATGATTTGTGCCTGAAGCAAAGCTTGACTATTTTCTGATATTTTCTGATCTATTTCTATGATTTTATTGTTTATATCAATTTCTAAGTCAATTGTTTTATTTGAACTGTACTTCACAATTTTATTTCTATTATTTTGCTTGTATTTAAAAAATTTATCAAAAAAGTTTGCTATCAACATTTGACTTACTATTATCTAAATAGATTCATATGTGAATAGTATAACCATGTCCTCTATCGTTTTTAATGGTAGCTACATAACAAAAAAAAATACAGGTATTGGAGTGGTTTCGAAGGAATTAGTGAATTCTTTATCGTCTCAAAAAATAACTTCACTTATTCCTAAAGATTTAGGAATAAAAGGAGATATTTATATTCCTAATAATCTTTCTCCAGGCCAAGGTTTTAAAAGTCATTTTAGAAGGTTGCATTGGCTTCAAAAAGTTGTTCCAAAAATTATGCATAAGTTAAATGCTGAATATTTCTTGTCGCCATTGCTGGAAGCACCAATATTTGAAAATGTGAAATCAATTGTTTTGGCTCATGATCTTATACCACTTAGGTATCCTTCAATATCATTTTTAACTCTATATCATTTAATTTATATTCCTTTCATTTTAAAACAATCTAGGATAATTCTATGTAATTCTATCTCTACTTCTAACGATTTGCATAATTTTTATAAAGTTCCAAAGCATAAATTATTTCCAATTAAATTAGGTTTTAATAATAAAAAGTATTATCCAATAAAAAAAACTAAACAAAAATTCTTTCTTATTATAGGAAGACATAATCCACACAAGAATTTGGAGAGAGTGATTAAAGCATTTTCATTTGCTAAACTCAATGATTATAAACTTGTTTTTGTTGGTGCTCTTGACCAAAGGTATACACCAAGTCTTTTGAAACTAGTTGATCAGCTAAATATTAGACATTTATGTGTATGGAAAGGTTGGATAGATGATGACGAAAAATTATTATTATTGAACGAATGTCAAGCATTAATTATTGCGAGTCTTTGGGAGGGTTTTGGTCTCCCAGCTCTTGAGGCAATGGCTTGTGGAACTCCAGTTATTGCTTCTGACAAAGGTGCACTTCCTGAGGTGATTGGTAACTATGGTTATTTTGTTAATCCATTTAATCTTCAATCCATAGCTGATGCGATGAATGCAGTTATCAATGATAAAAAATGTTTTGAGAAAGCTTTTAATGAAGGACCTGTAAGAGCTGCATCTTTTAATTGGTTTGATACGGCTAGAGAAATAGAAAGCATTATTCAAGGAATTGATTAATTGTTCTCAAGCTAATAGTAAAATTATTTAATCCAAAATTTTTCATTATTTAAAAGAAATGTCAGTATATTCTTTCAATTTGTTCTCACTAAAAGCTATAGAAACTCTGCTTTTGTTAGATGAAATTAATTTTTCCAATATGGCTCCTCTAAGATAATTGCTATTATAGTTTTTTGATTCTATTATTTTGGTATGCCTAGTAAAAAATCAACAAAAAAAGTATCTTCTAAGATTGTTGATTCGAATGTAGATAAAAAAACAACACCTAGAAATGCAAAAATTGTTCTTTTTGTATTTGGCGTTGGTCCTTTGCTTCTTATGTGTTGGTTTTTATTCTCGAATGGTTTTTTCAATTCTCCTTGATGCTTTACGGACCGTTTAGAAGATATTTTGATATTATTTTTCCAACTAGAAATAGTTTCTGATGATTTGATTATCCATATTTCTATTTTTTGCAACATATTTGTTTCTTGATTGATATATCAATCATTTATTTTGCTTTTATGGCTAAAATTAGTTTTTATCCCATAACTAATGCAACTCTATTTGGTTGATTGTCAATTCCCTAATATTGAGAATCAAGTTGCTGCCTATAAGCAATTTGTTGAGTTTTGGGAAAATGGAGAGATGACTAAGCAAGATAATTTTGACGGGTTTGAAATGCTTTTTCGTGTTCATGCACCAGGAGAAGGGCGTGTTGTGATTCTATGCAATGCAAATGGTGATAAGGAACTTTTCTTACACTTTGCACCATGGAGAGCACAATTTGGAATTGATATGGAAATAACCCCAGTGATAAGCTGTCAAAATGTAGTTGATTATCACAAGGATTTATTCGAAAAGATGTCCTAATTTAAATAAAAAATTTATTTTTTATTTACTCACTCAAATGTCTTGAAATTAAACATATACTATTTATCGATTTGATAGAGCATTTCCGCTAGTCCATATATTTTTCAGACCTACTTTACTCTTAAGCAATAGAATTGGGAGACTAGCTAATATCCCTAATGAGATGAGTGCATAAGAATCTGTTGTGAATCTAGCAATACCCCATTCTGATGAGGCTAAGGCGATAATAGATAACTGCATAGAAATAACTATTTATTAATAAACATAATATCAAAAATGAATTTTTCAATTCAATTCCTTATTAAAAATTATTATATCTATTAATCTATTAAAATCTTGAAAAATTTAAATTAATTTTCTATTCTATGATAGCTAAATTAATTTTATTGTTCGAAAAGTAACTTTGAATTTTTTCTTTTTTAGCATTTTTTCTCAGTTAGTTATTTTCATTTTTTAGGCTTTTTATTACCATAATTTAATTCAAAACAATTTTAAAGTATCTCTGTATGTCTCTACTTGACCATTGATCAGTTGAGTCCTCGTTTTCAATAAATAAAAATTAGTAATGAGTTTCTCGATATTTTTTGTATGTAGCGCTTTTTATTCATTAGGACTTTCCTAATTTTTTGCATGGGATAGAATCTATATCTATGACGGTTTTACATTAATGCTTCCAAAGATCTTCAGCCTTATCGTCTGTATTGCTTTGACATTGATTAGTTATGCGCCGATTGCGATGGCAGTCGAAGATAAGCCTCCGGTAGATGTACAAGAGCTTTTCACAAGCACAAAACCAATTTATGGAGAGTCCTTCACATACCCTGAAGGTAAAGCGGAAATGCGTCTTTATAAAGTCGATGTGCAACCAGGAGGTGTTGTCCCTCTTCATTTTCATGAGGCACCACTAACTAGTTATATCGAAGAAGGTCAATTAACTTTAAAGACTAAGAAAGGTAAGAGCACAACTTTTCGCGAGGGAGATACTTTTGTTTTAGCGGCTGATACTCCTCCTCATATCATGGCTAATAATGGAAAAGTACCAGCAGTTATGTGGGTAACTGTTGCAGCAGCTGAAGGGGTTCCTACTCTCACAAATGTTGAAGGATAATTAGATTTGGTTGAAAGTAGCTTTCTATCTGAAACAGATGGATTGACTTAGATCAGTTCCTTTTGAGTTTCTTAGATTCATAACTCAATTGATAGCAATTAAAAAGGACGCCTTCCAGCGTCCATGGATCAATTGGGTAATAAGGCTGATCTGACCCCATCTCCTTTAAGGATCAAGCAGCAACAGGGGCTGTTTGACGGGAGAAACTAACGATGTTGTTAGCAGTTATGGTTTTGCTCTGACCGAGCAGGCTTCAGTCACTCGCCTGATACCCCGTCGAAGCCATTGCAGCCCCATTTATGGAGCTGAGCGGAATCGAACCGCTGTCCGAGATACTGGTGTGAATCACCTAGTCCATTAGAAAATAGACAAATATATTCTGACAGATCTTTTGAGATTAATCGATTAGTTTTAAAGAAGTTTTTGGTAGTTTTGATAACTTAAATAAAATGAAACTTGTTGCATCTATTTCACAAGGCCTGGAACAAGAGGGTGCAAAAGAGTTGATTGAACTTGGAGCTAAATCAGTTCAACCTTCAAGGAGGCACATTTTATTCGAAGCTGATTTGGCTTGTTTATATAGATTGCATTTAAAGGCTCGCTTGTCTTTTAGATTTTTAAGAGAGATTAACCGATTTCCTTGTCATGGGCCTCGTGAATTATATAGCTGTGTTCAAAGAGCTACTGATTGGGAAAGATGGCTCCATCCCAAAAAAAGTTTTCGAGTAGATGTTACTGGATTTGGTCAAGGATTATCACACACTCATTTCACTGCTTTACAGGTCAAAAATGCAATTATTGATTTACAAAGAGAACGTTGGGGTTTTCGTTCGAATATTGATTTGATCAATCCAGATATTTGTTTTCATTTACACGTTTCAAATAATCAAGCTGTTTTAAGTGTTGATGGTAGTCATTCAAGTCTTCACAGAAGAGGATATAAGCCAGCTGTTGGTATGGCTCCCATTAAGGAAACGCTGGCTGCAGGTTTAATGCGAATGACTGAGTGGGATGGAACAAAAAATTTGGTTGATCCATTATGTGGTTCTGGAACATTTTTAATTGAAGCAGTTAGTACTTTGCTTGGAATTGCATCTGGTCTAGATAGACAATTTCTGTTCAAAAATTGGCCAGATTTTGATATCTCTATTTGGGATAAAGAATTAAAAATGGCAGAGAAAAAGAAAACTTTTAATGGGAGGTTACCAAAAATAATTGGGTGTGAAATTGATGAAATGATTGCTAATTCTGCTAGGGATAACGTTATTAAAGCCGGCTTAGAAAATTACATAGAAATCATTAATTGCTCTTTTCAAGAATATTCTTTGCCAGTTGGATTAGGACTTTTGATTTGTAATCCTCCTTATGGAAAAAGAATAGGAGACAAAAATGAATTACCTAATCTTTACAAACAATTAGGTGAATATTGCAAAAGAAATGCATCTGGCTGGGATCTTTGGTTACTGAATGGGAATCCACAATTAAGTAAATACCTAGGGATGAAAGCAAATCGTCGTTTTCAAGTGAATAATGGTTCTATCGATTGTCGATGGTTGAACTACAAAATTAAGTAATTTAATTTTTTCCGAAAACTGCTTTTGTAGTTTTTGCAATGCCCTCTAAGGTTTCTGGAAGATAAGGTCCTTTAGCAAGATATCCACCAATTCTTAGACTCATTCCAGCCAAAACAAGATTGATAAAAACTAAAATTAAAATTGTTGATTTGTTATCTATTTGAAGCAGGTCTCTAAGCCAAAATCCAAGAATTATTTCAAACCCTAGTAAGGCAAATAACATCAATACTCCTCCAGTCGCTAAGAAAATCCCACCACTTATCAGGCGCCGTTTTTCTTTGTCCATTTCTTGCAGTGCAATGCGCACATGAAGATCCATAACTGAACTTGCTAATGCAGTCACTCTTGCTGCAGCACCTAAGCCTTTTTTGCGTTCTGAGTTGGTCATTAATTTCTTCTGCCGCCTCCAAGCAGTATGCCAAATAACACTCCGATTCCAGCTGCAATACCTATGGCTAAGAGAGGTCTTTTTCGTACTGGCTTTTCAATTCGCGGTCTTAATGTACTGTTCAGCTCGTCTAAGAGGTTTTCAAGCTGTTGTTCGAGTGGCTCTAGCGATTCTGCTAGTCCCCTTGTTGTATCAGTTGCTGAATTAAAAATTTCTTCTAGTTGTTTTTGTACACCCAAATTATTTTTGCCTGAATGTATTGATATGACATTGATTAAATCGTCAAGACTGCCTTTTGTGGCTTCTAATGTTTGTTTAGCCAAATCTGGCCAACGCTCTTGAATTTTTGGCAATAAATTCTCAAATTGTTCATTGAACCATTGCTCAGACGACCTCTCAGCAATTGGCTCTTCAGCTTCAACTGAATTTGATGTTGTAGAGGATGAGGAATTCACTGATTCCATAAACCCAAAGGTTTATTAAAGAATAGAGAGATATTGTCCTAATCGAAACCCCTTAGTGAAATTCAATTTTGGAAAGTTGCCCTATGAGAATATTGATTTTTGGGTTTTAAATGTTTGAAGTCCAAAATTTCAGAAGAATTTTTCGTCGTCTTTGCTTACAAATATTGCTATTCGAATACTTATAGTGCTAAACGTCATTGGTATCTCCTTAACAACCCATGGGCGTCGGAATTTCATCAATGGTTTTTGCTTCTAATACAATACCTACTGATTTTGGCTTAGTATTAGCTGCAATAGCAGGTGCTGGAAGCCTTCTTTTAATTGCCTTAAGGTTTGTGCCTGAGGCTAAAAGCTAAAAGGTTTATCGTTCGGGAATTTCTATTGAGGAGACTTGTCTCCTGAGAGATCTTCATGGAAATTTCTTATGTAGTCTTTTTATTTTTCAATTGAATACTCTTGGTAAACAAAAACCTTATAGGTGGGTTTTATTAAGACATGTTGGAGCGCCAGATGACTTTAAAGGTATTCATTTTGATTTTCTTTTAGAAGATAAAAATTTTTGCAGAACTTGGCGTTTAAGTGACATACCATTATTGGATGGACCTAGTGTGGATTCTATTTATATTGCTCCTCATAAACTCGAATGGCTTGAAATTGAAGAAAAGGTTATATCTGGCAACAGAGGAGTTGCAACTAGAATTAAAAGGGGTATTTTTGCTAGCTACATACAAACAATTCCAAGTAAATTTTTAAACTTAACCATTCATTGGGAAGATTCTGAAGTTGATTTGGTGATAGATAAAAAAGGTTTTAGAATTTTCAGCAAAAAATCTTAAATATTGCTTGTTAAATAGAAGGCCTTGAGTTTCTCTGATATTTCGCTATGGTCATTCATATCGTGGATTCATTCTGTTGGTCCATATCAACCATGTAGATCTTTCTCATTTCAAGTCCTTCGGTGGATCGATGTCGATTCCATTGGAAGAGGGCTTTACAGTTGTAACAGGTCCAAATGGTTCAGGTAAAAGTAATATTCTTGACGGGGTTTTATTTTGTTTAGGCCTTGCAAATAGTCGAGGTATGAGAGCTGATAGATTACCTGATTTGGTTAATAGTGGAGTATTAAAAGCTGGAAAATCTTCAGAAACTAAAGTAACTGTAAAGTTTGATTTAACTGATTGGCAGCCCGATGAAGCAGAAGATGGAATAGAACCTACTGAAGAAGGACCTTGGATCAAGCATGGTCAAAAAGAATGGATAGTCTCGAGAAAATTAAAGGTAATGCCAGGGGGGTCATATGCTTCTACTTACAGTGCGGATGGTGAGACTTGTAATTTGCAGCAATTACAAACTCAACTAAGGCGTCTCAGGATTGATCCTGAAGGCAGCAATGTTGTTATGCAGGGAGATGTTACTCGAATTGTCTCTATGAGTAATAAAGATCGTAGAGGCCTTATAGACGAACTTGCTGGCGTTGCATTGTTTGATACTCGTATTGATCAAACTCGTTCAAAGTTAGATGATGTTTACGAAAGACAGGAACGTTGTAGAATTGTTGAACAAGAGTTGAATATTTCAAAACAGCGCTTACAAAAAGATTGTGAAAAAGCCAGTTTATATAAAGAACTTAAAAATCAATTATTGATTGGAAGAGAGCAAGAATTGGTTTTATCTTATGAAGATTCAAAAAGGGGTTTAGAAAAGTTAGAGATAAAGCATAAAGAATTGAAAAATAAAGAAAAAATAGATTCGGAGAAACTACTAAATAGTGAAAATGATCTTAAGAAATTTATAGATAAATTAGATGTTTTACAGAAAAATGTTAAAGAACTTGGAGAAGATCAATTACTTGCTGTTCAAGCTAAAATAGCAGGAATTGAATCTCAGCATAGAGAGTTAGAACGGCAGGGAATTAATCATAAAAATGAAGGGGAAAAATTAAAGGAATATAGAAATAATCTTCTTCAGAGAAAGAAAGAATATAAAACTGAATTACAAAATAGATTTAATGAAATTAATCCTAAAGATTTAGATGAAGCTGAATTGAAATGCAAAGAAGCTGAGGGTTGGGTTGAATCTTCCAGAAGGAAACTTTCAGAAGTTGCAGGTCTTTCTGGCGCTTGGATAGAAAAACAACAGAAACATAAAAATGATTTAAATCAAATTAGATTGAAATTAGATCCTATAAGACTAGAAAAACAAAATCTTGAAGAAAGCTTATTACAATTAAATGTTATTTTAAAAGAATTAAATATTGATCAAAAAGCTGATGAATCTGCTAGTCAAAAAGTACATGCAGAAATTAATGACTTGAATAAAGAATGGGAGAAAATATTACGTTCAATAGAACTTAAAAAAGCAGAATTCCAAGAATTAGTTTCCGAAAAAGGTATACAAGAACGAACTAGATATAGATTAGAGAAAGAACAAGCAAAGCTTGAAAATAATATTGCACGTATAGAAAGTAGAAAAGAAATTATATATGAAAGTAGAGGAACAAGTGCATTAACTTTGTTATTAGAATCTGGCATAGATGGTATACATGGAACTGTTGCTAACTTAGGTGAGGTTGAAGATCGATATAGGATTGCTCTTGAGGTGGCCGCAGGATCAAGACTTGGCCAAGTTGTTGTTGATAACGATCAAATTGCTGCACAGTCAATCAATCTTTTAAAACGCAAACGATCAGGAAGATTGACTTTTTTACCTCTTAATAAGATTTTAAAAAAATTTCAAAATAAATCTGAAGTATTTGAGAGATCGTTTTCCACTAATTTTAATACAAATACTGGATTAATTGGTAAAGCGATCGATTTGATTAAATTTGATCCAATATATAAAAATGTTTTTATGTATGTATTTGGTGAGACAGTTGTATTTGGTGACTTGTCATCAGCTCGTGATCAACTTGGTATTAAAAGAGCTGTGACTTTAGAAGGAGAATTGTTAGAGAAAAGTGGCGCTATGACTGGTGGAAGTTTAAATACTAGAGGTTTAGGTTTAAGTTTTGGAAGAGTAAAAGATAATGATGATTGTGATCCATTAAAGAGTAGATTATTTGAAGTTGGCGAGACTTTAGTTAATTGTCAAAAGAAAGAAAAACAACTCATTAATCAGTTAGATAATTTTAGAAATGATCTTAATAAATTGGAACAAAAAAAAGCAGCGATTGATGCTGAGAGAGTTACTTCTAAAAGATCAAATTCACCTTTACTAGAACGCCAAAGTCTTCGTTCAAAAAGAATTGAAGATCTTCTGAAATCTAAAAAAGAAAAACTCTTTCAATTAGATTCTATTAATTTGAATATCAAACCTTTAGAAGTCGATCTATTGAAAATTGAGAAGGAAGAAAAAACACTAGATCAATCTAGGAACTCATCTATTTGGACTGAATTACAAAAGGAACTAGAAGATGCTGATAAAAACCTTCTTGATTTTAGAAATAAAAGAGATGCGATTTCTAATAAACAGTCACAAAATAAGCTTGCGATCGATCGATTGAATGATAAAGAAAATTCTTTAGTTATTGAAGAAGAACGTCTTAAGGAATCAATAGAGACTCTTGCTACTGCTCACATGAGTTGGCGTGAGCAAAACAAGCAACTTGATTCAAGTCGGCAAGATTTGTTAAATGAACAACAAAATCTAGAAACTCGCTTTGGAGAAAAACGACGTGAAAGAGATTCCGTGGAAGCCGATGTAGCTAAAAAACGCGTGAACCTCCAAGAAATTCAATGGAGTCTTGAACGTCTTAGTCAAGACCAACAAAATTTGCAAGAAGAGATACGAATGGAAAGTATTCGATGTGTTGAATTAGAGAAGAAGCTGCCGAACCCTTTGCCTTTGATCTCTGATCAAATAAAAGAAAATGGCCTTGAGGCTTTACGTTCTAATTTAGAAGCCGTGCAAAAAAGAATGGAAGAATTGGAACCTGTAAATATGCTTGCCTTAGAAGAACTGGAAAAATTAGAGGAGAGGCTAAATGAACTTAAAAATAGACTTCAAGTGCTAACTGATGAAAGATCAGAGTTATTGCTACGTATTGAGACAGTTTCAACTTTGCGTCAAGAGGCATTTATGGAGGCTTTTCAAGCAGTTGATGTACATTTTCGCGAAATCTTTGCAAGTCTGTCGGAAGGTGATGGACATTTACAACTTGAAAATCCTGAAGAACCTTTAGAAGGTGGCTTGACTTTGGTCGCTCATCCTAAAGGGAAACCAGTTAGGAGGCTCGCAGCTATGTCAGGTGGAGAAAAATCTTTAACTGCTCTAAGCTTTCTTTTTGCATTGCAACGTTTTAGACCTTCTCCTTTCTATGCCCTTGACGAAGTAGATAGTTTCTTGGATGGAGTAAATGTTGAAAGGTTAGCTGCCTTAATTGCTAAACAAGCTGAACATGCACAATTTCTTGTAGTTAGTCATAGAAGACCTATGATTGGAGCATCTATGAGGACTATTGGAGTTACGCAAGCAAGAGGAAACCATACTCAAGTTGTTGGGTTACCAATCGCAGCTTGATTGAATTTACTAAGATGGTCCAATATGGTTATACGAATCTCATTTCTGCATATTTGAGTTGACCAACACTCAAGCCCCACAAGAATCAACATCTGCTGTCCCAAGTGACAGGTTGTGGCTTCGTTCTGAGTTGATGGGGACTCAGGTTATCACCCGTGATACTGGACGTAGGTTGGGTCTTGTAGGAGAGGTAGTTGTTGATATTGATCGTAGAGAAGTTGTGGCTTTGGGATTACGAGATAATCCCTTAACACGTTTTTTACCTGGATTGCCAAGATGGTTACCTCTTGATCAGATTCGTCAAGTAGGGGACGTGATATTGGTAGATACAATAGATTCTTTAAGTGAAAGCTTTGTTCCTGAAAGATTTAATAAAGTTATTAATTGCCAGGTTATTACTGAATCAGGAGATCAGTTGGGCAGAGTCTTAGGTTTTTCATTTGATATTGAAACGGGTGAATTACTTACTTTGGTTATGGGAGCACTTGGAGTGCCTTTATTGGGTGAAGGTGTTTTAAGTACTTGGGAGATGCCAGTTGATGAAATTGTAAGTAGTGGTCCAGATCGAATAATTGTTTATGAGGGAGCTGAAGAGAAGTTAAAACAATTAAATAGTGGGTTTCTCGAAAAGCTTGGTGTAGGTAATTCTGGATGGGAAGAAAGTGAAAGAGAGAGATATAGAGTTAACCTTGTTCCAGTAGAAAACCAATTGGCCTCTGGGGAGAGTTCAAGCGATGATCAACGACTTTTAGAACAGTCCCAAGAAGATGTATTTGAAGAAGAAGAAATGGAATATGTAGAATTAGAAGATTCAGAAGAACAGCAATATGATCAACAATTAAGATACCTAGATGAACCTAATCAGCCTTCGTTTTATTCAGAAATTGAAGAAGATCAATTAAGTTATAGTGAATCAAAATTAATAAATAGATCTGATATCGTAGAGAAAAAAATATCTCCTAGAAATACTAAAAATAGATCATCAACTAAAAGAGATGAAGAACCTATGGATGTTGAACCTATAGAAAGATTGTCTACTAAAAACCCTCAGGATTATCCATCTAATAATAAAGAACTTTTAGATATTGAAGATCCATGGTGATTATTTTAAAAGTTTTTTTTCTACTAAAAGATTAATAATTTGTTTACAGAATTTTTTTGTTGCTCCTTTATCTCCTCTGAGTTCTTTAAGGTCTTGCCTTTGCCCCTGAAGTCTTGAAGGTGAATTTAGCCAATCAATGGTTTCTTCGGCTATTTGTGTGGTAGTTATGTGCCCGATTCTTTCAGGTACAATCATTCTTTTTGCAGATATATTTGGCCAAGCCATAAAACCCCTTCTTTTCAGTTTTACAAAGCTAATTAATAAACCTAGGCACCATTTTAAAATTGGTAATCTAGCTATTAATCCAACGAATCCATCCCATGCTTCCATGGCTAAAATGTGTTGTGTAGGTACAACAACTATCATTGGAATATTTAATGATCCAAGCTCAGCAGTATTTGCTCCTACTGTCGTAAGTGCTATGTCACACTGACTGAGATCACTGTATGCTGGATACTTTTCTTGTATTAGAATAACTGTTGAATTATTGGTTATTAATATTCCTCTTTTTTCTTCATTATTGACTTTAGTAATTGATTTAATTCCAGATTTATATTGTTTTGAAATTGGATTACTTCTGCTGGCAAAGTATTTGATTTCGTCTATATTTGTGGTAGGAGCAAGAGGTATTAGAAACTGACAATCTGGCATTGATTGTGAGATTTTATCTGCTACATCAAGAAAAAAAGGTATTCCAATTTTGAGTTTGGCACTTTTCGAACCTGGCATGAGAGCGACCCATTTCCCGGAAGGCAGTGGATCATCAACTTTTGCAGTTTTAGTTAAGTCAGCGGTCAGGTCTCCTATTACTGAGCAACGATGTTGAATTCGTCTGGGTAGTTTTTTAACGATACTTTCTGACATAGCGACAATTCGATTATTCCAAAAAGGCCATCTGACGATCCATTCTGCATAGGTCATATTTAAATATCCCAATCTCGCGGAAAGCAGAACGCTCCAAAATTGATCACCTCCTAAAAAAATCACTAATCCTTGTGATGGCCATGCTCCAAATTTTTTAGGTTTTAAGAGAAGCTCCCAGAAATTTTTTGCTTTTATTATTTTTTCAAAAAGCAACCACTTTTTTGCAGCAAAACTTTCATTGCCAGTTGCATTTGGACATGGAACTAATACCAAATTTAGAGATATTGAAGAATTATGCGCTTTTGGTCTCAGATCTAATTGTTTGTGAAGCTCTTGAGCTAGAGGCTTAACCCATGTAGTTAGTTCTCCTGGTCCATTTGAGACGAAAATAATTGCTAGAGAATTATTACTCATTTATTGATGAGCACTAGGTTTTGAGAATGCGGATGGCGAGACTTGAACTCGCAAGGCCGAAGCCACATGTTCCTTAGACATGCGCGTATACCAATTCCGCCACATCCGCTTTAACTTAGTTGAGCACTAAGTAACCTGATCATAATGCTAAACCTATTAAGCTTCTACCTAATTGGTTTTAATCTTGGGCACGAATACTGATACGATCCAGATGAGGACTTGATAATTTTGAATGCCCATAGGCAAACTGCTGATAGCTAATCGTGGCGAAATAGCGTTAAGAATTCTCCGAAGCTGTCGCGAAATGGGGATAGCAACGGTTGCTGTCTACAGTACTGTTGATAAAAATGCATTACATGTTCAGTTAGCTGATGAAGCTGTATGTGTTGGAGACTCGCCTAGCAGTAAAAGTTACCTAAATATTCCAAACATATTAGCTGCAGCTACATCCAGAGGTGTCGATGCTATTCACCCTGGGTATGGTTTCTTAGCTGAGAATGATCGATTTGCAGAGATTTGTGGGGACCACGGACTTATTTTTGTAGGCCCATCTCCTCATGCAATACGTTCTATGGGGGATAAGTCGACGGCTAAATCGACTATGCAAAAGGTTGGAGTTCCTACTGTTCCAGGAAGTGAGGGTTTGCTAGATAGTATCTCAGATGCATCCAAGCTGGCCTCAGAAATGGGGTACCCAGTAATGATTAAAGCAACTGCAGGAGGCGGTGGAAGAGGTATGCGTTTAGTTGGACATTCAGATGAATTGGAGAATCTTTTTAAAGCTGCACAGGGGGAAGCTGAAGCTGCATTTGGTAATCCAGGATTATATATGGAGAAATTTATCGATCGCCCAAGGCATGTAGAGGTTCAGATTCTTGCTGATCGTTTTGGAAATGTTGTGCACCTTGGAGAAAGGGATTGCTCGATTCAAAGACGGCATCAGAAACTATTAGAGGAATCACCAAGTCCAGCTTTAGATGATCATCTGAGATTAAAAATGGGAGAAGCAGCTGTTGCAGCTGCAAAAAGTATCAATTACGAAGGCGCTGGAACAGTGGAATTCTTGCTGGATCGAGAAGGTAATTTCTATTTTATGGAAATGAATACTCGAATACAAGTGGAGCATCCAGTAACGGAATTAGTTACTGGTATGGATCTAATATCAGAACAATTACGTATTGCAGGAGGAGAAAAATTACAATTTAGTCAATCTGAGATCAAGCTTGAAGGACATGCAATTGAATGTCGAATTAATGCTGAAGATCCTAGTCATAATTTCAGACCTTCTCCAGGTAAAATCACAGGTTGGTTGCCTCCTGGCGGACCAGGCGTCAGGGTAGATAGCCATGTGTATACAGGTTACGACATACCTCCTTTTTATGATTCTCTAATAGGAAAATTAATTGTTTGGGGAAGAGATAGAGAGGCTGCTCTTAAACGCATGGAAAGAGCCTTAAACGAATGTGCAGTTACAGGAATTACAACTACTATTGATTTTCATTTGAAATTACTGAAAAGACAAGAATTTACAAATGGAGATGTTCATACAAAGTTTGTTGAACAAGAAATGTTGTAAATAGCTCCAAAGATCAAAATATAACTTGAGTGAGTAAGCCTTGTTGACCAAGAAACAATTCGCGAAAAAGACTTAACAGCCCTACCCAAATAATTGGAGTAACATCTACACCACCTATCGGACTCACAATTTTTCTAGTAGCTGCAAGAACAGGTTCAGTTGGTAAGAAGATGATTGGCCAAAAACCAGTTCTTAAATCTATTTTTGGGTACCAAGTCAAAATAATTCTGAGAAGGAACGCAAGGGTTAGAGAACCTATTAAAAAACCCATTAAAAAATGTAGGGTTGGGAGACTTTTAATTAGCAGAGGCATCACAAAGCTCAAAGCATTATTGAATAGATGGTATAAATCATCATTTATTGCTTAAGATTACTCGGTCTTGCATAAGAATTAGCTGAAATGGCTTTTCAATTTTTAAATTTGTTCCTTAGTGCTGGTGCTTCGAGTGAAGCTGCTACAAGTTCTGCTGTTGGAATGATAGGGAGTTTTCTTGCAGCTGGAGCTCTGGTAGTTGCACCTGCTGCTGCTGCATTGATTTGGGTTAGTCAAAAAGATGCATTGAGTAGATAGCCCTAGCAATCACCTATTTATGCCATAGACTGATAAAAATAAGGTTGTTTCAACCTGAAAATGTTTATTTAAGAGGGCAAACTTGGTCAATGCCAGTCTAAATTGGGCCAGCATTGTTGGCATAGTTCTTGCTGTATGCGGAGCTGGCTTATATTTTCTTAGATCTTTTAAGCCAGCATTGGCAAGAGATTACGATGTATTCTTTGCCGCTATAGGTTTGCTTTGTGGCGGAATACTTTTTTTTCAAGGATGGCGTTTAGATCCCATACTTCAATTTGGACAGTTTTTACTTGCTGGGACCACTGTTTTCTTTGCTTACGAAAGTGTTCGACTTAGAGGAATTGCAACCGATCAAGCACGAAGATCTTCGTATTTTGATGATGAACCTGAATTGCCAAGATCTTCTAGGGGAGGTTTGTATGATGCAAGCTCTGATAGGGATTTTGATAGATTTGAGGAATCTCAACCTATTAATAGAAGATTTTCGGGCAGGGAGGATTATCAAGAAGAGTATTCTGATGATGAAAATTATGGAAGACGTCCATCTAGGGCCGCAATCCCTGAGCAGGCTATAAGTAGAAGTCCAAGAAATATTAGTTCTTCAAAAATTAATTCTCGTGGAGAAGAGAGAGTTAGGAGAATGGAAAGATTTAATAATGCAGAATTGTCTTCAGATAGAGCTTCAAGTTTTGGAGATAGGCGAACTAGCCGTCAAGAAAGTAGGAGAGGCACTCGTCCCTCAGCAAATAGTCAAACATCAAGTCGAAGAAGAAATGCTGACAATAATCCTTCTCAAAAGCAATCCTCAAGGTTGAAATCTGATAATTCAGCTAGGCCCTCTATGAGATCTAATAGATCTTATAAAAATAACAATAGTGTTGAAGATGCAGCTTTTTCTAGTGTTGAAAAAAAGGTAAGAAGAGCTAGTAGAAGACCTGAAAAAAATTCTGGTGCAAACTCTTCTAATGAAAGATCATCCTCTAAAAGCTCGTATTCATCATCTACAAGAAATTCGAAACCAAGAGATAACAGTTCAAGATTTGATGATTAATCCAGCAATTATTATTTACTAATTATTCCAGCCCATTCCAAAAAAGAGATTTTGCTAAGTGCTTCCACAAGCAGAACTGCCATTAGACCAATCATTGCAAATCTTCCATTTATTCTCTCTGCATAGCCACTCCATCCAAATTCAGGAACATCATTTGTAGTTGCACTAGGTGATTGATTTTTAATTTCTGAATCAGTTTTATCTGGTTCGGTTGAATGGTTATTGTGGTTTGTTTCGGTATTTGAGTTCATAGAAATACACTAGTTCTCAGTAAATTTGTAACTTCCAGCAGGCAATAATCGCCAACCTTTGTTCTCAGTGATTTCAAGCACAGTTTCATGATAGTTCTTCAAGCTTGGCCTATGGCCAACGCTAATGCATGCCATCTCGCGTTGCTTAATAAGTTCATAAAGATGTTTTTCAGTATTTACATCTAATGCGCTTGTTGCTTCATCTAAAACAACATATTTAGGTGAATTTAGCAAAAGTCTTGCGAAAGCTAGTCTTTGTTGCTCTCCCAAAGATAGTAGTCTTTGCCAATCTTGTTTAATATCTAGGGCAGGATACCTTTGGATAATTTGAGGTAACTTGACTTCCTCTAAAACGGCTTTTAGATGTTCATCACTGAATCTATTTTTGTCTAATGGGTAACAAAGCTGTTCTCTTAAAGAGCCAAGAGTCATGTATGGTTTTTGAGGAATAAAAAGTAAATCGCCATTTGAGGGTGTTTCTATCTCGCCTGATTGTATCGCCCATAGACCGCTAATAGCTCGAAGTAAAGACGTCTTGCCACAACCCGAAGGTCCTACAACTAGTAATCTTTGACCTGTCTCAAGACTAAGATTTAAATTATTAATTAGGTAATTATCTTTTCCAGGAGTTTTAATACTTACGTTTTTAAGAATAATAGAATCGTTGGTTTTAATTTCTACTTTAAAGTCATCAAATTGGTTATCTCTGATCTCATTCATATTTGATTGAAATCCTTCAAGTCTGCCTATGGAGGCTGAGAATCTAGCTAAAGCCTCTATTTTATAAATAATAAAAAATAATGATCCTTCTAGAAGGTTGTAGTTCAAATTGGCTTGTTGAAAACTTCCATAGTCCATTTGGCCGCTAAGAATTGGTCCTGCGAGGATAATAAAAGGAATAAAGACACTTCCATATATTCCAGACCGTTGGAGCACTCTTAAAAATGCTTCCCAGATTATTAAAAGATTAAAATTATCAACAACAGACTTTAATCTTCGGCTTACTTCTTTTTCTTCTTGATTTTCACCAGAATAAAAAGCAATTGATTCTGCGTTATTTCTTATATGGACCAGACCATAACGAAAATCAGCTTCAAATCTTAATTGATCATAATTTAATTTAAAAAGTTTTCTACTCGCAAAAAGGAGCAAAGATGAGACTAGTGTCGCATAAACTATAAGAGCAAGTGTTAGCTCTTTGCTAATACTTAGTAAAATAAAAATGTTTAATGAAAAAACTAATAAAGAATCAAAAATATTTAACGATAAATCAATTGTTTGCGCAGTAAAGTCTCTGGCATCTTCTGTAATTCTTTGATCAGGATTATCGACATTAGTTTCAGATTCATCGTTTGGATTTAATATATAATATGTTCTATCATCTAAATAGTCAGTTATAAGGCTTTTGGATAACCACTCCCTCCATAAAAGTTGAAGCTTTGCTGAAAAATAAAATTGGAAGCTTCTTATTGGAAGCGCTGCAATAAAACATATTCCAAGAATCCATAAATTTTTATAACTTTCATTTTCATCTTTTTGTATTAAGGCATTAGTGATATCTCTAACGAGAAAAGTAATTCCTGCGTTAATTCCGTTGACAGACAATAACATCAATATAATTACTCCTAACAAAAGCCAAGGAAGCCATCTTCTTTGCCTTAATTGCCCGCGAACAGTGATAAATGAAAAAATTCCTAATGCAAATAGACTTGAAATGATTATTCCTGAAGGACCATCCCAGATGACTTTTAAGGAATTTTGAACCCCTCCTAAAAACTGGTTGGTTATTTCTGGAGCTAAATTGTTTAACAGGCTCATCAAACCTGTTAGTAAAAATAGAACTGTTCCGCCTACACAAAATAATAAAGCTATTAATAAGTAGAGAAATAGCCAGCCATTGTTTTTTGTATAAGGCAGAAAATATGGTTGAGTAAGCTTTCTTAATTTAATTAGTTGGCTTACTAATCCTTTTTGAGCTTTAGAAATTGATGAGGTCATATTAATTTTATTATTTCAAAGTCAATGAATACTTGATTAGCAATAAGGCTGGCTTATTTTTTAAAGTTAAATTGGACACTTTTGCAAGAGAAAAAAACTTATCAAAGTAATTTCTTTATATATTAGCTAAAACCAAAATATGTTTTTATTATCGTTGGAATTGGTAGCCAAGAAATTAGCTTCATGTCAAAAGAATGAACTGCAGGAATAGTTTGATCTAATAGCCAAATCACTAAAAAAGGGGCATTTAGAATTAGCTGCCATTGCCATTTGTAAGTTAAAACCGACCATATTTTTTTTAAAATAGATTGCTGGTTTTCACTAAGATTTGACCAAAAATCTTGTAAGTTTGTATTTAATTTATTTATGATGACACTTTTATTTGCAGCAGTTTGGGAGTCCATTAACCATAATTAGTTAAGTATCTTATAGCGCATAAATGGGTGAAGATGAGTCAGCAACTAAGACAGTAAGGCAAGCGTTCCCGTTGATTAGAGAAAATCATGAACACCAAAAGTTACCCTGGTGGCCAACTTAATTTCCTTCCGCCTATGATATGAACATGCAGATGGAAAACTGTTTGACCGGCTTCTTCTCCTGTATTGATAACCGTTCTCCAACTTTTTAAACCGGCAGCATTAGCAATTTCAGTCCCTTTGAGAAGTATGTGACCAAGTAGTTCTTGATCTTCTTTTGTTATTTGTTGCAGACTTGGAATAGGTTTTTTAGGAATAATTAAAATGTGAGTAGGAGCTTGGGGAGTTATATCTTTGAAGGCTAGGCATTTTTCATCACTAAACACCTCGTCACAAGGTATTTCACCACTAAGAATTTTATCAAAAATTGTTGTCATTTAATTTGAAGTTGGATCAATGATTACGAATCTAATTAGATTCTTTAAAGTTTCAATTCAATTTAATCCTTCAATTATAAGCTTTGATTACATCACTTTGATTGAAATTATTCTCATTTAATTGTTTTCTCAGTTCATCTTCATCAGTTACTTTATCAACAAAACAAATGCCATTTAGGTGGTCTATTTCGTGTTGAATACATCTTGCCATAAGACCATCTGCGTTCATTTTTTTTGGTCTACCCATTTCATCTCGATAGCTTAATTTAATGGAAGCGGGCCTTAAAACATTAAGGTAAACACCAGGAATACTTAGACAGCCTTCTTCGTATGTATCTAAGCTTGCACTAGATGAAATTATTTCAGGATTTATAAATACATTCGGGGCTATATTTGGATCTTCAAAATTCAAATCAATAACTATAAGCCTTTTTCCTATTCCTACTTGAGGTGCTGCCAAACCAATTCCTTTTGCAGAATACATAGTGATGAGCATATCTTTAGCCAACTTTCTAATTGAATCATCAACTTTGACGATACGATTAGCTGGTCTTCGTAAAGCCTCGTGCCCCAGTTGATATACCTTCAGAGGGGGATTCTTGACAGGTTCTTTCGAAACTGAAATTGAAGGCTTCTTTTTTTCTGCATTTTTTGCAAGTTGAGCAAAACTGCCAGCCAAAGGAGTCTTAAAACAACAACTTGTTCATTTTACTTTGTTTTAAGTTCCATGAGTGAATTAATCATTGAGTCTCAACATCAAAGGAAAATTAAACAATGACAGTAATTGATGCTGAAAAAGTTTATGGAGAAGCTCCTATATTTAAAGAGCCACGGATAGTAGGAGATTGGGTTGTTTGGTTAGAACAAAGACCAAACGAAAAGGGAAGGACTACAGCCTTAATTAGACCTTGGGGAGGGGGGAACTTATTAGCTCAGGAGTTAACCCCTTATCCTAGTGATTTGAGGACAAAAATTCATGGTTACGGTGGTTCTCCTCTTACGGTTGTTCTTAATGGATCAGAACTGTTATTAACTTGGGTCGATAGTTACGATAATTGCTTATGGATGAGATCTTGGTCATGTGAGAAAGAAAATGAAAAATTTTCTTCTTTTAAATTAATACCCAAAATAGAACCAGTTTGTCTTTCAAAAAAACATAATTATTTTCTCGCAGATGGTGTAATTGATCTAGAAAAAAATGTTTGGATTGGATTGATGGAAGATAAAGTAGGAGATCATATAGTTTCTTATTCTTTAGATAAAATTGAACAAGATCCTAAATTTATTTATTCATCTCAGGGCTTTTTAGGTTATCTTGCACTGAATTCTAAAGATAGAAAGTTGGCATGGATTGAGTGGTGTAAAAAATCAATGCCGTGGGATTTGAATGAATTAAAATTAGCTAAATTGAATGAAAACGGAAATTTCATAAAAATACTAACTTTTAATAGTGAAAATTTAAAATCTATCGGAAATATATCATTTTTTAACCCTACTTGGTCCGATCAAGGAGATCTTTTTGTCGCTGAAGATAGTAGTGGTTGGTGGAATCTTACACAGATTAAAACTGATACTAATAATCAATTAATAACTATTATTCAGAATAAATGGCCTATTCAAGCTGAAATTGCTTTTCCTCAATGGGTTCTTGGTATGTCGAGCTTTTCATGCGTAGGTGATGATGTGATTGGGGCTTTTGCTAAAGACGGGTATTGGACCTTAGCTTTATTTTTAAAAAATGGATCAATCCAAGTTATTGATCAACCTTTTATAGATTTCTCATGTCTTCATTCGGATCAAAATCGACTTGTTGCTATTGCTAGTAGTTCAGTAATTAGTGAAGGAATTTTTGAAATAGACTTATTGAATCAAAGTTGGGACCATACTCCCTCTTCTGCGTTTAGCCTGGATTCTACAAAAATTAGTATTGGTGAATCTTTTTGGTTTATTGGATCAAGTGACAACAATGTTCATGCTTGGTATTATCCACCTTTGAATAACCACAGAGGGTTACCTCCTTTGTTGGTTAAAAGTCATAGTGGACCTACAGGGATGGCAAGTTGTGGTTTGGATATGGAGGTGCAATTTTGGACATCAAGAGGTTGGGCGGTAGTCGACGTGAATTACGGTGGTTCCACTGGTTTCGGAAAGGAATATAGAGATCGTTTAAAGGGAAATTGGGGAGTAGTTGATGTTCAAGATTGTATAAAAGCGGCTCAGTCATTAATACAATCAAAGAAGGCTAATAAGGATTACATAGCAATTATGGGCAGTAGTGCATCGGGTTTTACAGCTTTAGGTTGTTTAATAGCCACTGATTTTTTTCATATCGCAGCATGTAAATATGCAGTAACTGATCTTATTAATATGGCAAATTCAACTCATAGATTTGAAAAGTTTTATTTGGATTATTTAATAGGTAATATTGAATCTGATTATGAAAAGTTTATTAAAAGGTCACCATGCAAAAATGTAAATAAAATCAAAGTTCCTTTGATTTTATTTCACGGATTCAAAGATAAAGTTATTCCACCTCAACAATCTATTGCCATTAGAGACCAATTATTAAAACGTAAAATTCCTTCAGATATCACTTTATTTGAGAGCGAAGGTCATGGATTTAAGGACGGTAAAATAAAGGTAGATGTATTAAAAAAAACTGAGGCATTTTTTAGAAAATATCTAAATATTTAGGAATTTTTCTTTAAAAAAGAAATTATTGATTTTAATTCTTCGGTAAGAGAATCAATTTCTGTTGGAGTTGATGTAAAGCTTAAGCTTGCTCTGGCTGTGCTTTTTATTCCATAGAAACGATGGAGTGGTTGGCAGCAATGATGACCACTCCTAATGCAAATATTGCTGTTATCAAGTAATTCCGCAACATCATTGGAGTGAATTCCTTTTATGTAAAAAGTTGCTAGTGGTGCTCTATCAGGCTGAATTAATGGACTAGGACCCAGAATCTTTAAATCATCAATTTCCTCTAATTTTTCAAAAAGATATTTGGTTAATTCTTTCTCGTAATTATGGATTTCGTTTAATCCAATTGATTGTAAGTAGTTAAGAGCGGTTCCCATTCCTATCGCTTCTCCTATCGCTGGAGTACCTGCTTCAAATTTATGTGGTAAGTCTGCCCAAGTGCTTTCATCCTCAAAAACTTCATCAATCATTTCTCCTCCACCAAGGAAAGGAGGGATTTTTTCTAAAATTTCTTCTTTGCCCCACAAAAAACCTATTCCAGTAGGACCACAAAGTTTATGAGAGGACCCTGCCAGAAAGTCAATACCTAGCTTTTTAATATCTACAGGCTTATGAGCAAGACTTTGGCAAGCATCTAAAAGAACTAAGCTACCTTTTTGATGGGCAAGATCAGAAATTTCCTCAATAGGATTGCAGCAACCTAGTGTATTACTTACATGAACAAGACTTACTAGTTTAGTTTTATTACTCAATTTTTTTCTAAAATCATCAAGATCTAATTCTCCATTCTTATCAATATTGATATAAATTAGTTTGCATTTTTTTGATTTGGCTATTAATTGCCAAGGAACTATATTGCTATGATGTTCCATTAAACTTATTAATATTTCATCGTCTTCCTTAAGTGCATAATTACCCCATGTATAAGCTACAAGGTTGATAGATTCTGTAGCATTTCTCGTGAAAATAATTTCTCTTTCATTCTTACTATTTATAAAATTTGCTGTTAACTTTCTTGAGCTTTCAAATTTTTCTGTTGCGATTGCACTGAGTTGATGAGCACCTCTGTGAACATTAGCATTTTGAAAGCTATAATATTTTTTTAAAGAATCAATAACTTCTTGTGGCTTTTGACTTGTGGCTGCATGATCAAAATATATTATATCATTATGACTTCCATTGAATAGTGGGAAATCATTTCTACTTTTTTCAGCAATACTTTTTCCTAAATGTTTCACTTTTTTTTAGTTAGTATTAACTTTTTAATCAAATTCCATTTTTCAGCGTTTTTATGAAATCTTGAAATAACCTCATCATAATATCCTTTTAATAATAAAGAGTTAGCATGTTCATTATCAATACCTCTGCTAAGTAAATAAAATAACTCTTCGTCTTGAAGTTGGCTTACAGTTGCTCCATGAGTACACCTCACATCATCGGCAACTATCTCAAGCTCTGGTTTGGTATCTATTTTTGCGCGTTTAGAAAGTAATAAATTTCTACTTAGTTGAGCAGCTTCTGTTTTTTGAGCGTTTTGAGGAACTTGAATTGAACCATTAAAGATGCAATGGGAATATTCAGAAGCTACGGCTTTTTGCAATTGATCAAGCTTTCCATTTGGGCCTTCAAATCTAATTAGAGAGTGCGTCTCTATTTGCTCTTTTGATTTGGTGACTTGGAGCCCTTTGATAATTGTCGAAGCTTCTCCTTCACTTTGAATTATTCTTGGTTCGAAGCGGGCATAATCCCAACCATGATGTATTGAATGAAGAGAATATTTACTCTGTTCTGACTGATTTACAGCTAAGGTACAAATTGAAGCGGATTCTTTCTCTTGACCTAAAGAAATTAACCCATGAGTTAACTCTGCTTTGGGTTCTAGTTTTATCTCGATTAAATGATTTTGTGCTGAATTTTTATCACCTAAAAAAACTTGTAAAAGATCTAATTTAGCCCCCTCCTCAATAAGTAAAAAGACTCTCGTTGCAATTGACTTTTCCTCTATTGATGGAACCACTATTTCTAAAAATTGAGTAAAATTTTCTTTGACTTTTAAGGCTAAAAGCTTAGAGTTTGATGCTTGATTAAGACATACAGATATATCATTTTTTATGTTGGTTGACTTAACCATTTTACCAAGATTATCTTCGATTTCTTTATCATCTAGCTTTTCAATACCATTAGGTAGATTAATATTTAAAATTGGATTTCCATGAGGATTTATTATTATTCTTTCTCTATTCTCATCCTTTTTAGGAAAAATCGATTTAGATTTGTATTTAATATCTTCGCTATTAATAATTATTGGTAAAGATAAAAAGCTATTAAATCTATTGAAGTTACATAATCGCCAAGCTTCATCTTTATTAGAGGGCATACCATGCTCTAAGAGTAATTCGCGCCCTATTGATTGTTCTTTTTTTAAATAACCTTGAGTTGGCGGAAGAGAGTTAAGCCATTCTCGGCAAATAGCCGATGATTTCATTTTGCCATCTCCTTGTCTTTGATATTTTTGTCTATGAATTCATATCCTGATTTTTCAAGGTCAATTGCCAATTCTTTGTTTCCAGTTTTTATTATTTTCCCATTAGCCATGACATGTACAAAGTCTGGAGTAATTTCATTGAGCAGTCTTTGATAGTGCGTTATTAAAATTGTTGCAGAATTTGGTTTTGAAAGTCTATTGATTCCAGATGCAACAATTCTTAGTGCGTCAATATCCAGACCTGAGTCAGTTTCATCTAGTATTGATATGACTGGTTCTAGAAGAGCCATTTGAAGAATTTCGTTGCGTTTTTTTTCACCACCAGAAAAACCTTCATTTACACTTCTTGCTAGAAAGGCTGGATCCATTTCTACGATTTTCAATTTTTCTTTTACTAAATCCTCGAATTCAAAAGTGTCTAATTCATTTTTAAGTAATTCTTTTCTTCTTGAATTGGCAGCAACTCTAAGGAACTCTAGATTACTTACACCAGGGATTTCGACTGGGTATTGGAAACCAAGGAAAATACCAATTCTAGCTCTTTCCTCAGGGGCTAATTCAAGAATATTATTGCCTTTAAATTGGATAGAACCTGATAAAACTTTGTAAGATGGATGCCCAGCAATAACTTTTGAAAGTGTACTTTTACCGCTTCCATTGCGACCCATAATTGCGTGTATTTCCCCTTCTTTTACTAACAGATTTACTCCATTAAGTATCTCTTGATCTTCAACACTGGCATGAAGATCTTGAATAGATAATATTGTTTCTGAAGTTGATAGAATCACTAAATTAGAGGGAAAGTTTTAGAGAGAAAAGTACGTTTATAATTTGTTTATCCAACCGAACCCTCCAATTTTAATGCAAGAAGTTTATCTGCTTCAGATGCAAACTCCATAGGTAATTCATTGAAAACATCACTACAAAACCCACTAATTAGCATGGAAACAGATTCTTCAAAATCTATTCCTCTACTTTGTAAGTAAAAAAGTTGATCTTCTGAAATCCTACAAGTACTAGCTTCATGTTCAATATTTGATTGAGGTTGCTTGGATTGAATATATGGATATGTATTTGCGCTGGCTTTGTCACCGATCAACATGGAGTCACATTGACTATAGTTCCTCGATCCCTCAGCATTGGGGCTTATTGAGACAAGACCTCTATAACTGTTCTTAGATTTTCCAGCACTAATTCCTTTGCTTACAATTTTTGATTTTGTATTTTTTCCTATGTGAATCATTTTTGTCCCAGTATCAGCTTCCTGAAAATTATTAGTAAGCGCAATTGAATAAAACTCACCTATTGAATTGTCTCCTTGAAGTACGCAACTTGGGTATTTCCAAGTCACAGCCGACCCTGTCTCGACTTGGGACCAGCTTATTTTGCTTCTTTTCCCTCTGCATTCACCTCTTTTAGTGACGAAGTTAAATATTCCTCCAACACCCTTTTCATTTCCTGCGTACCAATTTTGTACTGTTGAATATTTAATGGAAGCATCATCGAGCGCAACAAGCTCAACGACAGCAGCATGTAGGGTATTTGTATCAAACATGGGCGCTGTACAGCCTTCTAAGTAACTAACGGAGGAGGATTCTTCTGCGATGATTAAAGTTCGTTCAAATTGCCCAGTGTCTCCAGAATTTATTCGAAAATAAGATGATAATTCCATTGGACATTCGACACCTTTAGGTATATATACAAAAGAACCATCACTGAAAACTGCAGAATTTAAGGCTGCAAAAAAATTATCATTTATAGGAACAACTGTTCCCATATATTTTTCAATTAAATCTGGATATTCACTAATTGCTTCACTTATAGAGCAGAAAATTACTCCATGCTCAGCGAGCTTTTCTTTATATGTGGTTGCTATAGAAACACTGTCAAAAACAGCATCTACGGCAACATTAGATAATCTTTTTTGTTCACTTAGTGGTATTCCAAGCTTTTCAAAAGTTTCAAGTAACTTCGGGTCAACTTCATCTAAACTTTTTTTCTTAATATCTTTTTTGGGAGCTGCATAATAAACTAGATCTTGATAATTTACTTTAGAATAAGTTAAACCAGACCAAGCAGGCTCTTTCATCTTCAACCATTGTTCATAAGCTCTTAGACGAAATTTCAATAAAAAATCTGGCTCATTCTTTTTTTCAGAGATTAACCTAATAACATCTGGATTCAATCCTTTTGGGATCTTTTCAGTTTCTATTTCAGTTATGAAACCATATTTGTAAGGTTGGGAAACAATTTCTTCGACGGTATTAGTTTGGGGCATTTTATTTTGATTGGATCAAGTAGTAGTAGTAAGAGTAGTAGTTTTATTTATGAAAAGTTTGGCTTTGTAAATCCACAATAGTATTCAATTATGACATTTGCAGCTCATCATAGGATCAGAGTGTTTTGATTGTTAGATCTCAAATCTCATTCTAAGTCAAATCAAGGGGGAAAACTCAGTGTTACGAAAGAAGTTTTAATCTCATATGATTTTAAACCAAAATGTTTGCAATCGTTTCAAGTTCTAATTGAGCTAGGAAAAAATTTTATTCTTTTTTAAATCATTTAGGTTTTTTGATGTATTCAAATAGCTATATAAATCCTGTTAAATACATATGTTCTGATATAAAAATAATTTTCTTATTTCAATATTGAATGAATATCTTTATTCTTTTTATAATTGAAAGAAACTCAGATGAAATCTATTAAAAGATAAATATTCTTTTAAACTTTACCGGTAAGAGATACTCCCACTAACAGATGAAGGACTCTACTTTTGCAGATGATTCTAAAAATAGTCCCTTAAGTAAAGAAGACATAAATTTGATTGAATTGACAAATCTTTCAGTCAGAGAAAAGCATCATCTCAGGATGCTTGCACATTGCTTGCAGTGCTTTAAATCAATGAGTAAGAAAAATCAAGGAGGCCTGATCCCGGCGAAGGAGGAGTGGCTGGATTGGTGTTTGAAGAATCCCTTAATGCTCCAAGATGACGAGTTTGTGCAAGTAATGTTTGAGCAATTTTCTGGAGCAGCAATCCAATTGGAAAGATTGTCAAATGATTTAAAAGTTGCTCCATTAGATTTGACCTTGAGCAATTTAATTGAAGCTTATCAGGCTTGAAATTTTTCTGGTTCATGCATGGAAAAATATTTGAATGACGATGATGATCCCAAAGAAAAACAGTCGAAGAAATTTTGAAAATATGGATTGATATTTTTTATTGAGGTTGAATTAATTTTGTTTATTGGAAAAATTTTAGGCGGACATGAACTACCGGTTTCTAGCTATTGCAAAGGTTTTTATCTGTACATACCACTTTTTGACTTCTTCTTGGAGTCAGTAGATGCTGACCACTTCAACGAGAAGAGCACATTTCATCACATACTTATCCCACTGATCCCAAACAAAAAATGGAGGTTTATGGGCGTGACTATTGATCAAGAATCCCTGTCACGTTTAACACTTCGTCAGCTTCGTCTTAAAGCGAGTGAATTAGGTATTCCTCTTTACAGTAGAAAATCAAAGGCTGATTTGGTTAAAGGTGTTCTCATGTATGAAGAACAGAAGGAAGCAGAAAAACAGTTAATGAATAATAAAAATGAATCATATAAAGAAGCAGGATATTCAAGTTCTTCAGAGACTAAAGTAGTTTTTCTACCTCGTGATCCCGAGTGGGCATATGTATTTTGGGAAATATCAGATTCGGATCGATCTAATGCGCAAAATGAAGGCGCAAATAGACTTTGTCTGCGTCTAGCTGATGTTACTCATAAAAGTGATGGAGAAGCTAACCTTGGAACTCTTCAAGAAGTTGTTGTTGATAGTCACAGTACTGAGTGGTACCTACCCATTCCCTTAGGTGGTAGAGACTACAAGGTTGAACTGGGTTATCGAATTGGTCATAAATGGATGTCACTTGCTTTTTCATCTTCAGCCAAAGTACCTTCACTACACCCAAGCGATCAAATTCTTGATCAATTTGTTCCTTTTAGCTTGGATGCTCCAGTCACTTCATCTTCTGAGTCTATGAAGGATACTGTTTATACCGAGCAACCAGATAGTGGTCTTCATGAGCGTTTATATCAATCTGCTACAACAAAATTCAGAACTAGGAGAGTTGGTTCAGAAGAATTTCAAGAGGGCATACCAATTAATCAAAATTTGAATAATGAATCAGGCAGTGGACTTTGGGCAAGTGGCTTGAATGAATCTGGTATTGGAGGTGTTCCTCAAGCACGATCTTTTTGGCTAGTTGCTGATGCTGAATTAATTGTGTATGGAGCTACTGACCCCTCAGCTCAATTATTTATTGAGGATCAAGAGGTCCCTTTAGCCAATGATGGAACCTTTAGATTGCAAGTTCCATTTAGAGATGGTGTTCAAAACTATTCAATTAAAGCGGTCGATAAAGATGGTGTAGATTCAAGGAACATAACAATGAAATTTGAAAGAGTTACTCCAGTAGATAATACTAATCCAAATTCAAAAGCTGAATCAGAATGGTTTTAAATCTACTCTCAATTAATAGATGCTTCGCTTAATTGTCGCGTTTACTCCTTTAGTAGGTGCTATAGCTTTTCCTTTATTAATTCCTACTACTATTGAACATCTTGGATTAGCTACTGGTGTCTTAAGTGCTTTGATTTTAAGTACACTTTGGTTTGTCGCTATGCTTCGTACTTCAGAAATGCCTCACTGAATTAAACTGTTGTCTTTTGATTCTCCATTATTTTTTAAGATCTTTCACTAATCTTTTACCAAAGTGTTTTCTTCAGAATTTAGCCAACTCACAGTTAAGTTAAACGAACCTTTTACTGATCAGAAACCTGGTACTTCTGGACTAAGAAAAAGCTCTAGAAAGTTTGAAGAGCCTCATTATCTTGAGAGTTTTATTGAATCAATTTTTAGATCCCTTCCTGGGGTGCAAGGAGGTGTTTTGGTTTTGGGAGGTGATGGTAGATATGGCAACAAAAGAGCGATTGATATCATTATTCGGATGGCAGCTGCACATGGAATACAAAAAGTCATAACAACTGTAGATGGAATTTTGTCGACCCCTGCGGCTTCAAATTTGATTCGAATTAATAAAGCAATAGGTGGAATTATTTTATCTGCCAGTCATAATCCAGGTGGACTTAAAGGTGATTTTGGGGTCAAGCTAAATGGCTCAAATGGGGGACCTGCCTCCGAATCTTTAACTAATGAGATTTATAATTACTCTAGGAATCTTAAAGAATATAAGATTATAAAATGTCAATCAAATAATTCTTATTCTCTTGGCCAATATAAATTGGCCTCAATGATTGTTGAGGTCGTTGATGGCATAGAAGATTACCTAAATTTAATGAAAAAAATATTTGATTTTGATTTAATTAGTGACTATATCAACAAAGATTTTCCAATTGTTTTTGATGCATTAAATGCTGTTACAGGACCATACGCAAAGCGTCTTTTTGTTGATTATTTGGGAGCTAAATTTGAAACAGTAAGGAATGGAATCCCTTTGGAAGATTTTGGAGGTCTTCATCCTGATCCAAATTTGACTTATGCCAAAGATCTTGCTGACTTGCTTTTAAAAGGGAATTTATTTTCTTTTGGAGCAGCATGCGATGGCGATGGAGATAGAAATATGATTTTAGGACGTGGTTGCTTTGTAAACCCTAGTGATAGCCTTGCAATTTTAGCTGCGAATTACGATTGTGTACCAGGGTATGCCAAAGGTTTATCTGGTGTGGCTCGTTCCATGCCGACAAGTTCAGCGGTCGATGTTGTAGCAAAACATCTAGGGATCAATTGCTTTGAGACCCCTACTGGATGGAAATTCTTTGGGAATCTTTTGGACGCTCATCAAATTACGCTGTGTGGAGAGGAGAGCTTTGGGACTGGAAGTGATCACGTAAGAGAGAAAGATGGGTTGTGGGCTGTTCTATTTTGGTTGCAGATACTTGCATCTAAGAAAAAGTCTGTTTCTGAGATAATGAGAAATCATTGGCTATTTTTTGGTCGTCATTATTATTCTCGTCATGACTATGAATCCATTCCATCTGAAGTAGCAAATTCTCTTTATTCCAGATTGAGTAATATTCTTCCAACTTTGAAAGATCAAACTTTTGCTGGAATGAAAGTTAAAAGTGCCGATGATTTTAGCTATACAGACCCCGTTGATGGTTCAATTACGCTTAATCAGGGATTGAGAATTTTATTAGAAGATGGTAGTCGAGTTTTAGTTAGACTTTCGGGTACTGGCACTCAAGGAGCTACATTAAGAGTTTACTTTGAAAGTTTTGTTCCAAGTGATGGTGATATCAATCAAGATCCACAATTAGCCTTGGATCCTTTAATTAAAAGTATTGACTCTCTAGCTGAGATTTCAAAACGAACAGGCATGTCCACTCCAACAGTTATTACCTAGATAAAAATCTTTCCAATTGGAAATCATCAAAAGAACTGTATAAGTTTTTTTTTGCTTCTAGAGTAAAAAAATCTTTGTTTATTCGTTTTGGCGAAAGATCTGTTTGCTTTTAATGGTGAACAGCTAATACAGAATAATGCTCCTTTAGCTGATCGCTTACGGCCTCAAACACTTGATGAATTTGTTGGCCAAGATCACATTCTTGCACAAGGACGTTTATTGAGGCGTTCAATAGTTGCTGATAAAGTAGGCAATTTATTGCTTTATGGACCGCCTGGAGTTGGTAAGACTACTTTGGCTAGGATTATCGCTTCAAATACCCTATCTCACTTTAGTGTTGTAAATGCTGCCTTGGCAGGCATCAAGGAGTTGAGATCTGAGATTGAGTCTGCAATAGATAGATTAAATAAATATGGTAAACGCACGATTTTATTTATTGATGAGGTTCATAGATTTAATACTGCTCAACAAGATGGGTTATTACCTTGGGTTGAAAATGGAACGTTGACCCTGATTGGGGCAACTACTGAAAATCCATATTTTGAGGTAAATAAAGCTTTGGTAAGCAGGTCTAGATTATTTCGTTTAAATAGTCTGAATTCAAAAGCATTACATCAATTACTGCAACGAGCTTTGAGCGATAAGGAAAGGGGTTATGGGTTGAAATTAATCAATTTAGCTAGTGAAGCTGGGGATCATTTGGTTGACGTGTGTAATGGTGATGCACGTGTTCTACTTAATGCGCTTGAACTTGCGGTAGAGAGCACCATCCCAAATCAAGATGGTTCAATCAGTATTGATCTCAAGATTGCTGAGGATTCAATTCAAGAACGAGCGGTTTTATATGACAAAAAAGGAGATGCTCATTTTGACACGATCAGCGCTTTTATCAAGTCACTAAGAGGTTCAGATCCTGATGCTGCATTGTTTTGGCTAGCTCGAATGTTGGAAGCTGGAGAAAATCCACGATTCATTTTTAGACGTATGCTCATCGCGGCAGGAGAAGATATTGGTCTTGCTGATCCCAATGCAATTGTCATAGTTGAATCATGCGCTGCGGCTTTTGATCGAATAGGCTTGCCAGAGGGTATTTACCCTTTAGCTCAAGCAACCTTGTACTTGGCTTCCACTGAGAAAAGCAATAGCGTAAAGGCTATTTTTAAGGCAGTTCAGAAAGTCCAAGATTCTCAAAACCAAAATATTCCATCTCATCTTAAAGATGCAAATCGAGATCAAGAAGCCTTTGGAGATGGAATGGGTTACAGGTATCCCCATTCATTTTCTAAAAATTGGGTTCCACAGCAATATTTACCAGATAGTTTGCGAAACGAGATTTTTTGGGAGCCAACTGAACATGGATGGGAAGGACAAAGACGATCTCTTTTGAATGAGAGAAGATCTGAACAGTTAGCTTTAGTAGTTGAAGTTGAGAAACAAAATCCTTTAACTATCACATCTGGAAAAGTAGATAATGATTTGGAGAAATGGTTACATCGCCAAGTTGGGCAAGAGGGAGAACGATTAAAAAACTTGATGACTAAATTATGGTCTGGGATTACTTGGAAAAAAAATCATAGAGTTTTAGTCTTAACACCAAGTTCTTTGCTTTGGTCCCTAAAGCCTTTGAGAGAGGTCTCTGAAGGTGGCGTTGTTTTGGCTGTATCAGAAGATAATCATCCTTGGCTATTAGCTGAATTAGAGGTTTTGTCTCCGATGGAGAGGCCTATTTTAATTGATGCAAAAGTTGAATCAATTAAAAAATTAGAAGAGAATCTCAAGTTTGAGGTGATTGGAGGAAGGATCCCTTGGCAAGTTTTTTCTGAAACAAATTTTTCTGAATTGTGGCCGATTCTTACTGAAAAATGTACGGCTAATACAGAATTAAGTTTGATTATCAGTAACCCGTGTTCTGGTCCTGCCCTGTCTTTAAAGGAAAGCTTGGGATTTTATAATAAAAATAAAAAAACTGATTTTTCATTATTAGATGATTTAATTTGTAAAGAAGAGAAATGGTTGAATAACCAAGGGCATAAAAATAAATTTATTCATAAATTAAAAAATTTAGGCTGGAGTATTTCTTGTGAAGAATGGACAGAGATTGTATATCAAAAAGTTGATAGCTCTATAATTAAAAGGTGGCTTAATGAAGGCAGTGAATATAGAGAAATTATTCTAAAAAATTGTGATGAAGAAAAATTAAATCGATTGAAAAAATTATTTAAAAGCTTGAATGGTCGGACTATAAAACAAAAACTTATACACACTAAGTTACTTTCTAAAAATAAGAATTAATTAAGACAAAGCATTGGTTTACGTGTTGTTGAGTCTCCATCTAAAGCTATTGCATAAGTCCATTGATCATGATTGTTTATGTAAACTTTTACTTTGTGCCCGAGTTTTTTATGATATGCAAAGGATGATTTATTGTTCCAAATCCATTGATTTAGATTATTAGCTATCTTTCCATTCTGCCATTTGATAGCGGCTTCTTTTACTACCCATCTTTTTAGTACTAATTCTTTAGCTTGACTTGGCGTTAAATTGTCAATTTCGCAATTCTCACATTGACTGAAAAAACGTTTTGACAATTTAATAGCTTGAAACTCTCTATCCTTTTTTTCTATATCAACTCCAATTTTTGTTGAGGACCATCCTATTAACAAAGCATCAGAACAGTGACTCATGCTTATATGACCAAATCCTTCAGCTAGAGAGGGAGGTTCACCCGGATAAGCTTTGAGAGGTATATCAAGAGGCTCTAAGCCCGTCATGTTGGACATTACATGTCTGAGGCAGCCTCTGGAAAAGTGGTAAGTCAATCCTCTTCTTGGTGTTAACTTTTGAACCCATTGTTTTTCTTCGCTGCTTATTGGTAAAAAAGTTGATGGCATCACAAAAAGCCAAAGACCTAGTACGCTTTGATTGTTTATTTGAGTTGCAATCATGACTCTCTGTATAGGCGATCCTGCACCAGATTTCACTCTCCCTAATCAAGATAGTGTTTATACCAGTCTCTCATCATTCAAAGGATGTAGAGTCGTTATTTATTTTTATCCAAAAGATGATACTCCTGGCTGCACAAAGGAAGCTTGCGGCTTTAGAGATAATTGGGAGCTTTTCAAATCAAACAATATTCAAGTTTTAGGTATTAGTAAGGATGCCTCGAAATCGCATATAAAATTCATTGATAAACATAAGTTACCTTTTATGCTTTTAACTGATAGTGAGCCTTGTCCTGTTGCGGCATTATATGAGAGTTATGGATTAAAGAAATTTATGGGTAGAGAGTATTATGGAATGATGAGACATACTTTCGTTATAGATAAAAACGGAAAAATAGAATTAAAATATTTAAAAGTAAAATCAGCAAATATGGCTAATCAGATTGTAAATGATCTTAAATTGAATTGATTTTTTGCTCTATGTCAATCATTCCTTCTAGAACGAGATTAGGACAATGATTTATATCAATATTTGTATTTTTAAGTTCATTTAATAGAACTGGCGCATCACCTCCACAGATCCATATTGGTAATTTTGTCTCTTCGAAAATTTGCAAGATTATTCCTAATAAGCAATTTATTGCACCTCTAATCATTGCATTTTTAGTTTCATGTTGAAATGTCTCTATTGGGATTGTCTCGATGCTTGGATTATCTAAATTTAATGAACCATTTGCCATAGAAGATAATTGAAGTCTTAATCCGGAAATTAATTGCCCACCAGAGAATACTCCTTTTTTTGATATTTTTGTGACGCTCATGATTGTACCTGCATCGATAACAATTAAATCTTGTTCTTTATTTTTGAAAGATGATTGCTTTTTATAAGCACTCCATGAAGCTAGAGCTCTATCAATCCCTAAATTAGAGGGAAGATTGATGAGCGGAACATCATCTAAATTTATTTTTTTTGAAGGGCATAATGCAAGATTCTTAGGAATTGGACCTACTGAAGCCCAATATAATTCAGAATAATTTATATCTTTAAATTCGATTGGATTTGGAGTGGTGTGAAAATATTTTCGATATTCTTGGATTTTGGTGGCCCAATGCCATCTTGTGTTTCCAATCATTAAGTAATTTTTTTCTTTAAACACCAGCTAAATTCCTTCTCCCAAAAAATTATTGTCATCAACATGAATCCCACACTCTTCACTTACTCCTCCAAATCTTGTTGATCTTCCTTGGGAATTATTATTTTCTGCTGTGCTTGAATGCCAATCGCCAACAGTAGAATAGCCTTTTTCAAATAAAGGGTGTTGAGGTAATTTATTATTTTCCATGTAATAGAAAATATCTTTTTTATTCCATTTTAAAAGAGGTCGTATAGTTAAACGGTCTCTTATGTAATCAAGATGAGACATGGATTCTCTATTTTTGGTTTGACCTTTACGTACACCGCTAGCCCAACAAAGAGCGTCGAGTTCTGATAAGACATTTTCTAAAGGTTCAATTTTTCGTATTTGGTGGTATTTGTTTAGATCTCTTAGTTCGCCTGTTTCCCACAGTTTGCCATACAATGCTTCCATCCTTGCTGGAGAAATAGGGCTTTGCGCAACTATTAAATCTAACTGGAATAGTTTTGTAAGTTCTTCAGCATAGTTATAAGTTTCTTGAGGCAAATAACCAGTATCTACCCATATTACCTTTGGTTTTTTTCTAGATTTTAAAGCCAGTGTCATATGAAGTAAAACAGCAGATTGGATTCCAAAACTGGTTGTTAAAACAAATTTCTCATCAAATTTCTTATGGGCCCATTGAAGTTGATCTTGAGCGTCAAGTTTTTCGAGATATTTATTTGTTTCATCAATTGATTTCACAAGACAAGGTTGAGCAAATTTAGTTGATTCTCTCAAATCACTTGTGGAATTGTCTTGGGATTCTTTCTGCATATTTGAGAATTCAATGCCGAATTGGTCAAAGTTTGTTTAGGGTCTTTTTAAATCATCTTATCTCTAGTCCCTATGGACTTGAACAATTTAAAATCTGACCCAATAGTTGTTGTCGGTGGTGGCTTTGGAGGACTGGCTACCGTTCAAGCTTTGTTGGCCAAGTCAGATGGAACTTCAGTTATTTTGATTGATGAAGGCAATAGATTTCTATTTAAGCCATTGCTCTACGAGTTGTTAAGCGGTGAGCTGCAATTATGGGAGGTGGCACCTCATTATTCTGATTTAGCATCAGAATTAGGATTCATTTTTTTACAAGGATGTGTAGTTGAGATTGACGAAGTAGAACAAAAATTAATTACTGCAACTGAGATTGAAATAACTTATTCTCAACTTGTTATTAGCACAGGAGTTACAACAGATTATTCCTTGATAGAAAATTTGCAAGACTATTCTTGTGGCTTTTCTAATTTAAATGACTTTCGAATTATTAAAAAGTTAATAACTTCAATCAATAATTCTTCTGAGTTTACTAATCCAATATTGATTGCTGGAGCTGGTCCGACTGGTGTTGAACTTGCATGTAAAATTTCTGATTTAATAAAAGACCGGGTTGAAATATATTTAATTGATAAAGGAGACACAATTCTACCAAATTCTAAATCATTTAATAGAGAGAAAGCAATAGATGCAATAGGTAAAAGAAATATTAGAGTTTATCTAGGTTACTATGTGAAATCTGTTAATGAAACTTTTTTAGAACTTTGTAGTACTGACAATGAAACAAATAAGCTCATTAAAATCGATTACTCTAATTTATTTTGGACTGCAGGATTAAAATCTCATAAATCAAAATTAGTGGATCATTTTTTGAATCAAAATCAGAAGATTAAAGTAAATAAATTTATGCAAATGGATGATTATAAAAATATTTTCTTCGTTGGAGATATCACATTTTATGAAAAAAACCCTTTTCCCTCCTCCGCTCAAGTTGCTATGCAGCAGGGCTTTTTAGTTGCTCAAAATATTATTTCTCTCAGGAAGGGAAATGAACTTCAACCATTCAAATTCGAAGATCTTGGAGAAATGTTGAGTCTTGGCATTGGCAATGCATCTATTACTGGATATGGAATCACCTTGGCAGGACCCCTTGCCTTTGAAATTAGGCGTTTTGTATATTTAATGAGAATGCCAGGGTTTCTACTATCATTTAAATCCTCTGGTTCATGGATATTTAGTAAAAAAATAATTAATCGTTTATTTTCCCAATCTCCTTAGCTCCTTTACGCAGTAGGCTTGCAATTAATACTTGGACAGATTCAGTTGAACAGGTTATTAATTAAATAATATGAATGAGATATTAACTGTTTTTGAGAATCCCAAGGCTGTCATAACTTTGGCGGTATTGATTGCTGCAGTTTTTTTATTCGTAAGTAGTGCTCTGGCTCCTGAGCTGACTGGACTTTTGAGTGTTGCATTATTAATGGCAACTGGAGTTCTTTCTCCTCAAAAAGCATTGGCTGGTTTTGGAAGCCCTGCTTTAATTACATTGATGGGCTTATTTGCTGTTTCTGCTGCACTTTTTAAAAGTGGGGCTCTTGATCGTTTAAGAGAGTTAATTGCTTCAGAAAATATTCGAACTCCGCGAAGGTTAATAGCTTTACTTGGATTAGTTGTTGCTCCTGTCTCAGGTGTTGTTCCTAATACACCAGTAGTTGCATCGCTTTTACCCGTAATTGAGGCTTGGTGTCTAAAGCGAAAATTATCTCCCTCCCGTGTTTTGCTGCCACTATCTTTTGCGACGGTTTTAGGTGGCACTTTAACTCTGTTGGGGAGTTCAGTAAATTTATTGGTAAGTGATATTAGCGATCAACTTGGCTATGGTCCTTTTGATCTTTTTACTTTTACTGCAATAGGAATACCCATATGGTTACTTGGGACAGCGTATATGTTGTTAGCTCCTCAATCTTTACTACCTGATAGAGGAAGAGTTAGTTCAGAATATGGAGGCAGTTCGGATCAAACTGGATATTTTACGGAAGTCACAATTCCTTCTGGTTCTGAATTGGTTGGACATTCCTTGAGAAATAGTCGTTTACAAAGAAGATTTGATGTCGATGTTTTAGAAATACAGCGAGAGAATGAAAGACTTTTACCACCTCTAGCTGATCGGATAATTCAATTTGGAGATCGCTTGTTGATAAGAATTACACGCTCGGATCTTTTGCGTTTAAAACAAGAACATACTGTTCAATTAACTAAAAATTTAAATACTGAAAAGAATTTTTCTCTAACCAATTCTGATGAAGGTCAACAAACTGTAGAGGTTCTTTTACCAGCTGGTTCAACCTTGGCTGGTGCGAGTTTGCGGGAACTACGATTTAGGCAAAGGCATAATGCAACTGTTTTAGCTTTAAGACGAGGGCAGCAAACTGTTCAAGAAAGATTGGGACAAGCAATTTTAAGAGAGGGAGATGTCTTACTTCTACAAGCACCCAGAGATTCAATTAGAGGATTGCAAGATAGTAATGACTTACTCGTTTTAGATCAATTTGATAATGATCTACCAACTGTTACAAGAAAACCCATAGCGATTGGTATTGCCATTGCTATGTTGATTCTTCCATCACTTACTGACTTGCCTCTTGTTGCTTCAGTTCTATTGGCTGTAATTGGAATGGTTTGGGGTGGATGTTTAAGGCCCGCAGAGGTTCAAAGATCAATTCGACTTGATGTCATTCTTTTGCTTGGATCTCTTTCTAGTTTTAGTGTCGCAATGCAAAACACAGGCCTTGCAGATGCGTTTGCGAATATTTTAATTTTTATTTTGCAAGACTTATCTACTTACTCAGCTTTGCTAGTAATTTTTCTCTCTACTACAATATTTACTCAATTTGTTAGTAATGCTGCTTCAGTTGCTCTTTTGGCGCCAATAGCTGTTCAATTGGCGCCAAGTCTGAATTTACCTCCATTGGCGTTATTGATAACAGTTCTTTTTGGCGCTAGTCAATCTTTTCTTACTCCTATGGGTTACCAGACAAATCTTATGGTATTTGGCCCTGGGCGTTATCAGTTTTTAGATGTCACTAGATACGGAGCTGGTTTGACGCTCTTGATGACGTTTCTTATTCCTGGGTTGATTTTGTTAAAGTATAGTATTACTTAAATATATTCGATATGATTATTAATTTAGGAAGAAATCCTGGTTATACATTTGATTTCTATTGTCTAATCTTTTATGGATTTATTTTCTTCTATTTTCAAATAAAGTGAGTATTAGGAAAGACACTTACCGAAGGCTTTCGGTTCCACAGTTTACAGTTGTAACTGGTTTAATAGTAATTATTTTTGGAACTTTATTATTAGCTACACCTTTATGTTCTCATGCAAATGTAGGTTTGTGGGAGGCATTATTTACGGCAACATCTGCTGTCACAGTTACGGGATTATCTATTATTAATGTAGGAATAGATTTGACATTTTTTGGGCAAGTAATTTTAGCAATTATGTTATTAATTGGAGGCCTAGGTTTAATGGCTATTACAACATTTTTGCAGGGTTTTATTGTTAGTGGAACAGAATTAAAAACACGTCTTGATAGAGGAAAAACCCTTGATGAATTTGGCGTGGGTGGTGTGGGTAGAACTTTTAAAGGGATTGCAATTACAGCATCTATTCTTATTTTTCTTGGTGCTATTACTTTATATTTTTTTGGTTTTAATAATATAAACAACATAAGTGAAAGGATTTGGGTATCAATTTTTCATAGTATTTCTGCTTATAATAATGCTGGGTTCAGTTTATGGGATAATAGTTTACAAGATTATAGAAGCAATTGGGTCGTAAATTCTGTTTTAATTGTTTTAATCATATTAGGTGGTTTTGGATGGAGAGTAACAAATGATATTTGGATAAATCGTAGATCTTTAAAATTAAGAAATTTAAGTCTTCATACACGTTTAGTAATTAGATCATCTTTCATATTAATTTCTTTGGGATTCTTTGGATTGATTTTTACTGAATCGTTAGCGAGGGGTAGCTTCTTTTCATTAATTAATTATCATGATCGTATTTTAACTGCTTTATTTACTTCTGTTAGTTCGCGAACGGCAGGCTTTACTAATTTGCCTATATCAATTGATAGTGTCTCTGATTCTGGCCTTTTATTGATTATGTTTCTTATGTTTATTGGCGCAAGTCCAGGTGGTACAGGAGGCGGAATTAAGACGACAACTATTGCTGCATTAATGGCTGCTACAAGAGCAACCTTGCGTGGTCAAAGTGAAATTATTATTCGTAATCGGCAGATATCGGATAAAGTTATTCTTAAAGCTGTTGGCATTACTGTTGGTTCATTTTTGTTTGTATTAATTATGGCTCTGTTATTAAGTTTGAGTAATGGTTTAAATAGTGGAGAGAATTTTTCATTTTTAGAAATGCTTTTTACTTGTATTTCTGCTTTTGCAACTGTGGGTTTTGATCTTGGTGTGACATCTAAGCTTGGACACATAGGTCAATTAATTCTCATTATTGGGATGTTTGTTGGCAGACTTGGTATCCTTTTGTTTTTGAGTGCCTTATGGCAAGCTCTCTATAAAAGCAAGCTTCAACATCGCAATCGAATTGGCTACCCGAAGGAAGATCTCTATGTTTAAGGAGGACAAATCATGAGTGATTGGTGGCAATGGTCTCCAATAAAAGCAAACCAGAAGTTAGGTTTCGCAGTTGTTGGAATTGGTCGTTTTGGGAGTGCAGTTTGTAGAGAGTTATTGAGAAATGGTGCTGACGTTTTGGCCGTTGATTCATCAGAGAAGGCAATAGAAGAATTACGTCAACTAGAACCCACAATTGAAGCCAGGGTGGTTGACTCAACAGACGAAGAATCTATGAAAGAAGCAGGTGTTCTTGAAATGGGGACTGTAGTAGTAGGTATTAGTGAGCCAATTGAGGCAAGTATTACTACAACGCTTATTGCGAAAGATACAGATGGAAGTTTAGTAAAGCAGGTTATTGCTCGGGCAACAAGTGATTTGCATGAAAAAATGCTGAAAAGAGTTGGTGCTGATCGAGTTGTATTCCCTTCAAGAATGCAAGGAGAAAGATTGGGTTTGGAATTGGTAAGACCTAATTTGATTGAAAGATTAGAACTTGATGATAAAACAGGTATTGATGAGATTAAAGTACCTGAGGTTTTCGTAGGTCGTTCTTTGCGAGATCTGAATCTTAGAAAAAATTATTTTGTTAATGTTTTAGCCGCCGGTCCTGCTCAATTACTAACAGTCAACCCTCCCGCTAAATATATTCTAGAAAAAGATCATGTTCTTGTAGTAATGGGTTCAATGGAAGATCTTCAAAAGCTGCCGCAAACTTAATTTATGCGGGTATTGGGTTTGATGAGTGGTACAAGTGCTGATGGCATAGATGCAGTTTTAGTTGAATTCAAAGGTAATCCTCTAAAGCCAAAATGGAAAATCTTGAATACATCTTCCTATGAATATCCAATCTCAACTAGAGATAGAATTATAAAAGTTGGTCAAGGATTAGAAATTAGCAGCAAAGATTGGCTTGAGTTGGCTGAGGAAATTACTGAATCAAACGCTTTAGCTGCAAAGACTTGTGACCCTGATTCAACTGCAGAGGTTGTTGGATGTCATGGCCAAACTTTATTTCATAGAAGTGTAAAAAATTCTAAAAGAGGAGGTAGCCTTCAAATTCTTTTAGGACCTTTACTTGCAAATATTTTAAATCAAACTGTTATTTATGATTTCAGATCCAAGGATATTGCCTCAGGTGGTCATGGAGCTCCTTTGGTAGCGTTAGTGGATGAAACGTTAGTTGGAAGAATTTATGGATGGAGAGGAATTTTAAATCTCGGTGGAATTGCTAATCTCACTATTATTCCACCTAAAACTGGAATTGACAGAAATTCTGTCTGTTTAGGCTGGGATTGTGGACCTGCTAATTCTCTAATTGATTTAGCGATTCAAGAAGATACGAATTCATCTTTAAGGTTTGATCAGAATGGATCTTTAGCATCTCTTGGAATACCTAAATTAGACATCATCGAACAATGGTTGAAGGAACCTTTTTTTCATCTAGAACCTCCTCGATCTACGGGTAGAGAGCAATTTGGTTCTCAAGATCTGCAAAAAAGAAAACAGCAATTGGGTAATTTATCAAAAGAAGATTTATTATCAACACTAGTTACATTTACTGCCTCAATCATTTCTCAAGATTTAGATAATCTTTTTAGGATTAAAAAAATACGCTTAGTTGAGCTTTTAGTTGCAGGAGGTGGAACTAAGAATTTATTTTTAATGAGACAAATACAGAAACAATGCTGCGGTGTTCATGTCCGTCAAATAAATGAAATTGGCATACCATCTCAATATAGAGAGGCCCTGGCATTTGCAACTTTATCTTGGTGGCATTTCTTAGGAAATAAAGTTAATCCTAAATACATCACAGGAGCAAATAAGTCTATGCTTTATGGTGTAAGAGTTGATCCTTAATATTTAGTTGAATAAATCATTAATTTCTTTTAAACCTTAATCTTTTTGGAATACCTTTTAATCTTTGCGTTTTTTGTTTTTCTAATGTATTTATAAAATTTTCAGTCTTAGTTTTCCTTTTTTCTAATTCTTCAGAAGCTGAATTTTTTATCAATTCATGTTGCTTAACACCTTCTTGAATTAAAACTTTGGCCATATTACTCACAGTTCTAGATTCTTGTTCGGCCAATTCTGACAATTTTTCACATAAATCTTCCGGCAGAACAACTTGTATGCGAGGCGATTTTTGCTTCCCGTTAGATGAGTTTTGACGAGTAGCCATGCGTACAAAGAACTACCAGATAGTAAATAGTGTACACTTATACGTAAGGGTAGTATCCTTGTGTATGATACTTACTATTCTGGCCTGCTTTGCCTAAGCAACTTTTACTTGATTTTGATTAACAAGGAGTATCTCATGTCTAAGCCATCTCTCCCACAAACATCTAAGCCTCTTTCTTCAAATGTTCTTGTTAATGAAGGACCAGTTAAACGACAAAGAAGGAAGAGTCGTAGTAACGGTAAGAGTGGAGATGTTTTAATTTCTGCTGTTGTGAGTTCCTATTTATTGACTCATTTGCATCATGTTTTGCAAAGAGCCGAATACGGGGCTAGTAAAGAAGGAAGATCTTCTCATGCTGCAAACTTTGCTCAACTCCGTAAAGTGCTATGCATGGATGCTAGAAGCATGAAAGACGCCTCTGCTTTAGGTTTAAGGGAAAGTGATTTAGAAACTGATTTGGATAAGCGCCATGAATCTACTGGTTTCGAGACAAAAGCTGCATAGTTGAATATTCTTTGATTAGTTAATGATTTTCTCATGAGCGGCAATGCTGCAAAGCTTTATAAGCTTATAAGTGCAGATCCCAATAAAAAACAAGATCTTTTTCGTCAAGCGCTTCAAAACCCAAAGGGTGCTATGCAGTCTATATGTGAATTTGGTAAAGAGATGAATTTGCCAGTGACTTCTGAAGAAGTTAAGGAATATTTGTCTACTATTGAGGATTTAGATACTAAACAATGGCTAATAAAAGCGAGGGGTGGGTTGTGATTGATTTCTAGATGAAGACGGGACTTCTAATTCCTTTTGAGCATTTTCTTTAATTCCTCTTCGATCATAGCCACCTCCACCTGCCATAGTCCAAAAAAACCAATAACTAGGGATTGCGAGAGCTGCGGCGAGAAACAAAGCAGTAATTTGTTCGAGTCTTAACATGTCCTTACTTACGCAATGTAATTTAAATTAGTTGGCATCTGTTAAAGCTAAATGATTAAAGGTAATTCACTTGAGGTTTTGTTGTAGTGTTGCGACTTGAAAAGATTAGTAAGATTTATCCCACTGGAGAAGTGTTGAAAGATGTCAGCTGGGAAATAAGAAATGGAGAGAGAATTGGTTTAGTTGGAGTTAATGGAGCAGGGAAATCGACACAGTTAAAAATTATTGCTGGATTAGAAGAAGCAACAGATGGATCTTTGATTAGTGAAGGTGATCCATCGATTGCATATTTAAAACAGGAATTTGAAGTTGATTTCTCAAGAACTGTTAGAGAAGAGTTATTTGAGGCATTTCAAGAAGCATCTGATTTACTCCACATTCAAAAAAGAATTCAAGAAAAAATGGAATCTGATTTAGCTTCCAAAGATTTAGATTATCTGGATTCATTAATCAAAGAATTAAGTGTTATTCAAAGCAAATTTGAATCAATAAATGGCTATGATTTGGAATCTAAAGTTGAAAAGCTTTTACCTACTATTGGTTTCAATCAAAACGATGCAGATAGATTAGTTGGGGACTTTTCAGGTGGCTGGCAGATGAGAATAGCTTTAGGAAAGATTCTCTTGCAAAGTCCAGATTTATTGTTATTAGACGAACCAACTAATCATTTAGATTTAGAAACTATTGAATGGCTAGAAAATTACTTACTAAATCAAAAAGTTGCAATGGTAATTGTTAGTCATGATAGATCTTTTTTAGACAAAATTTGTACAAGAATTGTTAATACAGAGCGAGGTCAGTCTAAAAGTTATTTAGGTAATTATACATCATATCTTCAACAGAGAGATTTTGAATTGGAAGCAAATAAGGTTGCATACGAAAAACAGCAGAAAGATATACAAGTTCAAAAAGCATATATAGAGAGATTTCGAGCCAGTGCTACCAGAAGTACACAAGCCAAAAGTAGAGAAAAATTATTAAATAAAATTGAAAAAATAGAAGCTCCCGAGAACCATATAAAAGGACCTATCTTTCGATTTATGGATGCACCTCGCTCTGGTAAGGATATATTAAGTATTAAGGATTTAACACATAGTTATGAAGAAAATATCTTATTTTTAGAAGCTTGCCTAGAAGTTGAGCCAGGTGAAAGAATAGCTTTCTTGGGAGCAAATGGTTCTGGTAAATCGACTTTGCTTAGACTAATTATGGGTTTAGAAGAACCTCAAGAAGGATCAATTTTAATAGGTAAATATAATATTATCCCTAGTTATTTTGAGCAAAATCAGGCAGAAGCATTGGAATTAGAAAAAACAGTAATAGATACGATTTCTCAAGCTGTACCAAACTGGACTCAAACAGAGGTAAGGACCTTGCTAGGGAGTTTTGGCTTAAATAATGATTCAGTCTTTAAGGAGGTCAATCAAATAAGTGGAGGGGAAAAAGCAAGACTTGCTTTGGCTTTAATGATTATTAAGCCTTCAAATTTGCTTATACTTGATGAACCCACAAATCATTTAGATATCCCTTCCAAACAAATGCTTGAGAGGGCATTATCTAATTACAATGGTACTGCATTAATAGTTTCTCATGATCGATATTTTATTTCAAAGGTTGCAAATAAAATTGTCGAAATAAGAGATGGTCAATTAATTAAATATCATGGGGATTACAAATATTATAAGCAAAAAAAAATAGAAGAAGAAGAAGAAAAAGAAAAAGAATTAAAATTGGCGGAACGAGAAAGAAAAAGATTATCTAGTCGTGAAAAATCTCGAAAGAAGAAAAAACTTAATAAAAAATGATTTTCTATAAAAATCATTTTTAACTTATAATTAAAGATCATAAATATCAATTGGCCTGATATTTTTTATAAATTTTTTTTTGTTTCTTATAATTGTAATTTTTAAAGTTGATTTTAAATTATTCTGATTGATTTTTTGTACTACATCTGCTGGAGTTGATATTTTTTCATTATTGATTGAAATTATTAGATCATTGACTTTTAACTCCCCTCTCTCAGCTGGACCATTAGGCATCAAATATGTAATGATTGCTCCACTTTCTTTTTGGGACAGGAAATTACTTTTTTGTTTAATATTGCTGGAAAGTGTTACGCCGATCATTGGATGTTTGGCTCTGCCAGTAGTAATTAAATCTTTGGCTATTTTGCTAGCTCTATTTATCGGTATTGCAAAACCTAATCCTGCTCCAGGTCCGGAGCGCACAAGAGTATTAATACCAATTACCTCCCCAACAGAATTCAATAATGGACCTCCAGAATTACCTGGATTAATTGCTGCATCAGTTTGAATTAAATCTATTCTTTTGTCTGAGATGCCTAACTGCGCAACATCTCTATTAAGGTTGCTAATGATTCCAAGGGTAACGGTATTTTCAAGTCCAAAAGGATTTCCAACTGCAATTGCCCAATCACCGACTTTTAGATTATCGGAATCACCCAACGGAGCAGTGGGCCAAGGACCCTTTGCTTTAAGTTTAATAACTGCAAGATCTGTTAAAGAATCTTGTCCAACAACACTTCCAAGCACTCTTCGTCCATCTGATAAACCAACTATTAGTTGGTCTGTTTTTTCTATTACGTGAGCATTGGTTAAGACAAGACCATCCTCAGAGAAAATAACCCCACTCCCTTGACCTTTCTCAATTCTAGATCGTGGAACTTGGAGGCCTCGCGGACCAAAGAAATGTTCAAAATAGCGATCATTCAAAATCCCTGGAGGGAATATTCCTTCAATTGAAGATAAAACTTTTCTTTCTGTTTCAATTGTGACAACTGCATCTCCACTAATATTTAACGCTTTTGATACGAAAGATTGTTTATTTAGATTTTCAGGTGCTGCTAGTAAAGCTTCACCGGAATGTATCGGAAGATCAAAACGGAAATTAAATACAATGAGAACAACTAAAGCAAAAATTTTGAAATGTTTTTGTTGGCGTAATCTTAGGGATACTAGTAAAAGTCTCTTTGCATCTAATCCATGCATGATCTTTTAAAAAGGAAGATTTTTCATTCTCAGAAATAATGATAGCTAATTGAGAAATGGAAAGATTTAATAATTTGATCACCGTGGATTTTTACTAAAGAACTGCTCTAGGAACTTTATTTCCATTAGAATCCAATATGATTTATTCTCTTATTGAAGATGAAACTAGAGCTACTTTAAAACTTGTCTTGATTAATGCATTCAGTTTTTTTGATTTCTCTTTTTGCAAATGTTGAGTAATTTCTTACCATTTTTTTATGGCCTTTCAGTTTTTGTTTTGTTGATTGTGGCTGCCAGAATAATGTTTAATGGTTTTTTCTCAGGTCAATCATCATTAAAGACTCAAGATTCATCGTCAAAGAAAAGAGGAGAAGATCGTACCGGTTTGGTTACCGTTCATCCTGAGCTATTAAACGAAGATGGTTGCATTACTGATGAAGATTTGCTCACAGTTCGTTTTTCAAAGGACACTGATCATCCACAATCATCTGAAAAGCCTTCTGAATAATTTTCATTAGATTTTTTGGTTTGACATCAAATAGTTTTTAAAGAGGTTTTAATTTTGGAACAAAGAACTCGCATAGTTGCTTCCGTATTGAAGAATATGAAGTTACCTCCACGGTTTCGTCTCAGATTATTAAAGGAAGATCCTGTCAGGCTAGAACTAAGTCTAACCCCAGCGTATGGAAAAGATCCTATTCAAGTTGGGTTGGTAGAGTCTCTTGATTTGGTTGCTAGAAGAGACAGAGAAGGAAGAATGCCTAGAGATCTACAAGGAACATGGGATTGGACAGTACGACATGGAGAAGTTAGTACTGGTGGCTGGAATCCTTATTTAAAAGAAGCTCTTCAAACCATGTTCGAAACTGGATTACCAGCAATCATTTATGAAGAGCTAACTGGAGAGGATTATCATCCAGTTGATGGCGCAAGACATGTGCGATAAGTCATTAAAGTTTAAACATATAAATTAACTTAAATAGTTAATTTATATGTTTTCTCATTTTGAGCATTTCTTTAGTATTATTAAAAAAATTTGATTTACTAATGAAAGATAACTTTGAACCTCGTTATGGATTTGTCAATTTTGCTGAAATATGGAATGGACGATTAGCTATGATGGGTATTTTAATAGGTTTAACGACCGAGCTTTTAACAGGACAAGGAATTTTAACTCAGATAGGAATTGGTTGAAACTAATTGTTAGTCTTTTATTTTTGATAGTTTGACTAAGCTTCCGACTAAAAAAGAATTTTTAAATACATATAGTGTTAAAGAATTAAATGAGTCCATAGGTTTATTGTTGTCAAGAGGATTTGCCCCAAAGTTTATACTTAAAGCGACTGTTTCTAAAGCGCAAATCAAAAAAGGTCATTTATGGTTGTCTTTAACTGATGGAAAAGCAACTGTTGATGCAGTTGCATGGTCATCAACAATCAAGTCTTTGAAATTTTTACCAAAGCAAGATGATGGCGTTGTTATTATTGGTAAATTAAATTTCTGGGAATCGCAAGCAAGAATATCTGTACAAGTTCTTGATATTCGAGCAAGTATTTCCACTGTTCTTAAGAAGTTCGAAATAGTTAAATCAAAACTCTATAAAGAAGGTTTGATAGATGATGCATTACGAAGAAAATTACCAAAATATCCAAATTCAATCGGTATTCTTACAAGTGTTCCAAGCTCTGCTTTGGAAGATATGCTTAGAACTGCTAAAGAACGATGGCCTCTAGCAAAACTGTACTTAATTCCTATTCCAGTTCAAGGTAATCATGAAAATGAAGTGAAATCTATTTTAAGTAAATTGAGAAAAAACAAGTTAAATCTAGATGTGATAATTGTTTCTAGAGGCGGAGGTAAGAGGGAAGATTTAATGCTTTTCGATAGTGAAATCATAGCGAAGGAAATCGCAACATTCCCTATCCCTGTGATTACAGGAATAGGTCACGAAGATGATCTAACAGTGTCTGATCTTGTTTCAGACCATAGATCTGCAACCCCAACGGCAGCGATTGTTGATCTATTACCTTCAAGAGAAATTGAAAAAAATAATTTTATGCAAAATAAAACAATTTTTAAAAATTATTTGAAATTATTTTTTCAGAATAAAAAGAATTCTTTAATTGCAAAAAAATCTTTTTTTCAAGCTCACGCCCCTAAGGTTTTCATAAAAACAAAAAGAACCAAATTAAAGTATATATATGAGCTTTTAAATGCACTTTCTCCAGAAAAATGGTTGAAAAGAGGTTTTGCATTTATTACTGATGAGGAAGGGAATTCTATTTATAGTGTAAAAAGAGTTAAGGAAAAAGATAAGCTTTTAATTCAATTTTCTGATGGAAAAATTATCGCAAAGGTTGATAGTCTAAATTATGATAAAATATGAGTTTATTAAATAACAACGTGGTATCCCATGACATTTGCAGATAAGGGTACAAAAAATAAAATAGCAATGTCTAATAAAGTAAATAATATAAAAAATATAGAAATATTCAAAAAAGATATTAAGAAATTAAGTTATGAAGAATCTATTTGTGAATTAGAAACCATTTTGATAAATGTTCAAGATGAAAATATTTCATTAGATAAAATTCAAATTAATTATATAAAAGGTCATTTATTACTTAAACATTGTGAGGAACTACTTGAATTTGTTGAACAAGAGATTAATCAGATAAATCCGGAATTTTTAAATATAGAATAATTTTATTGATCTACATCTTCTGATTTTATGTCAATTGTTGCTGAACTTGCAGGTATATTTTCGAGAATATCCTTTGTATTTCTTATAGCCTTTCCACATATTGGACAAATAATTTGATTATTTAGAAAACTTGAGCCACAAGCTTCACAGGTTTGTAAATTTGATTGGATTCTTTTCCAAGCAAACCATCCAAATCCTCCTAAAATAAATGATATGATTGTAATTATAAGGAATATTCCACCTGCTAAATCAATAATAAATTTGCCAGCTGGTGTAGGCAAAAAAACAAGTAAAATAAATGCCATCCAAGTTAATGAAGACGGCTTATTCATAGCTAATTTGTGATTTACTTATGCATTCTAAGTTAAATTTTGATGACTGTTTCATTGATAATTAAACGTACCGATTACGACGCATACTTGCTATAACAACGCTCCAACATTGACCAAAATAAATAATCACTCCTATCATCCAAACCCAAAGAGTTAAAACTAGTACTCCTCCAATGAATCCATAAGCTTGAAATCTTGAACCTAAAGAGAGGATACTTCTGCTGACTGCTAAATTTAAAATAGTTAGTAAAGTTCCAATCATAAAAGCTCCAGGGATGAGTGGCTTCAAAGGTACTCTTCTACTAGGAAGTAACCCCTGTAAAAGTAAAGCCATGGTTGAAAAACCTATTAAAGGAACCATAAATTGTCCCACTTGAAGTACTGGTATTTTTGACATTGCATTTGCAATCCATGGTGTTGTATTTGCTAATTCTTCCAAAACGGCGCCTGGGATAATACGAATATTCGCACTAATTTGATCGATAACCATTAAAAAACCAACTAATAAAACAACAAAAAAGGCTTCTATTCGATTTCTGATAAATCGAAATGCTTGAATTTTAAGAGGATCCGGTTTGGATTTAATTGGTAGAACGTCTTCCCATAATCTATCTGCTCCTCTTTGTAATGTTAAATAGGCATTGCCAGCAGTGATCATTAAGAACATTGCTCCAAGTATTCCAGCTCCAAATCCTTGATTAACTAATTTTATTAGAGTTGAATCAACTAAGCCAACTACTGATGGAGGTAAAACTTGAGCAGCAAGAGCAATGATTTGCTGATCTAAGCCTTGCTGTTTGCCTAAAAACCATGATGCAACTGATAAGGATATTAGTAATATTGGAAAAAAGGACTGAAGAGTGTAATAAGCAAATGCTGCACTCAAATCTACGCAATCACATTTAGACCATCTTTCATAAGCTCTCCAGAGGCTGCTAAAAAACCATTTTGCTTTTTGACTCCAATTCAAGCCCACTTTGGTTTAAAAGTACTTATTTTTAATTTAGCCAGTAGCAAGGAGATTTTTCTAAGTTTAATCAGTAGATTTAAAATCATCAGTGTGTTTAGTGAATTTAAATTCTTTATTTAAATATAAACAAGCAGCACATTATTGAATTATTGGTCTTGGATTAAAGCTGTAGCCCAAGGAAGCATCTTATTCATTTGATCTACAGAAGATGCTGTTAATAATGGAAAATTCACAGAAGTAAGATCTGTGCCTGAGATAATATCTTTTGGATTAGTTCCCAACCAATTGATAAGACAATTAAGTTCCTCAAGTATTAACCATGCTGCTGCAATATCCCAGATTTTTGGTGTTGCCTCTAAAGCAGCAATGGTTTGACCAATTGCAACACTAGTCATATTTAAACTTGAGACTCCAAGTAATCTTATTTTCCCTGGGAAAGATTTCTCTGGTTTCATTTGTAGAACTTTAATGGACCGGCTACAAAGGGAAATGCAGTCACTATTTTTTTTGAAGCGAGACTCAGCTTTAAGTGGCTTATTGTTTAGCCAAACTCCTTTTCCTCTAATGGCAAAAATTCTTTTTTTCAGAGCGGGTATGTCAAGAAAAGCTGTCTCAGGTTGCCCATTAGTGAAACGTGCTATTGATATAGCCCAGTATGGAATACCCGCTGCGAAATTAGTTGTTCCGTCAAGCGGGTCAACTACCCAATATTCATCTGAGTTAGGAATTGACTTATTACCTTCTTCACTAAGGACTCCCTCTCCCCTAGCAATTTCGCCTAAACCTTGAACTATTCTTCTATCACTCCATCTATCGCACTCTGTAATCAGAGTTCCATCCGGTTTTATATCAGAATTAATTTGACCAAAATCTTCAAGTTGACGTTTTCCAACTTCATCAACTAAATGATGAATTGAAATGAGTTGTGCTTTGCTCAAGGGGTTAGATATTGAATTTTGAATCATTGTTATTAAGTTACAAGCCTATAGCTGGCATAAAGGAATTAAATTTGATTCATATAGATTGGATTTGGTTTCTCCATCCTTTTGATTCTGCTGACCGACTTTGATATCACATGGTTGTATGTTATCTATACCAGTTTGTCTACTTAAGTCAGCTAATAAGATGTTATAACTAGTGACTGAGAGAATATACCGAACCTCGGAATCTGTTAAATCTCTTTGGTTATTTACCACTTCTCGCTGTGTTGTAATGCCTGAATTATATCTAAGCTTTGCAAGTCTTAGAGATTCTCTGGCAGATAAAACTTCCATATATGAAGCGGAAATATTTAGTTTTGCTGTTTCTAGTTTAAAGAATACTTCTTCTACTTCTTTTCTAATTCGAGCTCTTGTTAGAGCGAAATTCATCTTTGCTTCTTCTGCTTTACTTTTATTGTAATTATATAAAGACCTAGACTTGCCTCCATCAAAAATAAACCAAGTTGCATTAAGACCAATAGTATTAGAAAAATTAGAAGATGTATTGTTCATGTTTGGAGAGATCTGATTCAACTCACCTTTAGCAAATGAAGAAGTAGATGTATTAACGATACTTACTTTTGGTTGCCCAGCAGCTCTTGCAGCATTGGCATTACTATTATTAATTGATATATCTAATAGGATACTATCAAGTTCTTTACGAGAATTATAAGCTGCAATAATACTATCTTCAATTGATAAACTCCAAACACCCATTACTTTGGTTTTCGAGCCTATTAATGGTGTTACATCTTCTGGTAGATTAAGTATTTCAGCAAGAGATCTTTGACTGATTTTTTGATCTCCTGATTTCATATTTAATAATTGTTGATCTCTAGCTAGCTGTGTTTTTGCTTCTAGAACTTCTAATTTTGTGCCAATACCTGCTTCAAATCTAATCTCCGCGTCTCTTAATCCTATAGTAGAAGATTCAATCGATTTCTTTGCTACTTCTATTTCTTCGTTTGCTTTTTGCAAGCTGTAGTATCGCTTTTTTGCCTCTAATTTTAGATCTTTTAAAACTATTAAGTACGTATACTTTGCCTTTTCAAAACTATCTTTAGCTGCTTCTATTTCAGGGACTCTTGCAGGGTTAATTACATCCCATTTGATTTGAGCACTGATAGAAGAACTCCATTGTTTGCTAGAGGTGTCTTTATTGATTAAATTAGATTCATTGTAATTACTAGATTCAAAATATTTAGGAATTCCATTCGCTGTTAGGTTTAATGTTGGATACCAGGAGGATAAAGAACTTTTTAATAATGATTTAGCTTGATCAATTTTTTCTAATTGAACCTTAATCGTTCTATTGTTATTGATAAGTATATTTTCTAATTCATCTAAATTAATATTTTTATAAGTTTTTACCAATACCTCTCTAGATCTGGAGGGTTTAAAAAGATCATTAGGCGGAGTTAATTCATATAAGATTTCTTGTGTTTTGGGGCTTTGATTTGTATTTAAGTCTCCTGCGATCTTTGCCTTAGAAACTATTTTTTGCGAACTTGTAGCCCATAAAGGATTTATCCCAGATATAAATAAACCTGCAACAATTAGGAACTTTCTCTTCACTCTCCTCATAGTTATAAGAAAAACTGCGATGGGTTTAGTAAAACAATTATGCTTTACCAAGTGCTTTGTTCACGATGTCCTGTGCATCATGAACAATTCGTATAGATACTTTAAGTGACGAAGAGAGCTCTTGAAGACTCATGTCATCAAGAAAGATTTTTTCACCTTGCCTGAGCATGACCGATGGTAGAAGTAACTCATCACCTAATTCTTTTCCTTGCAGTCCTTGTATCAAGTCTTGACCTGTGAGAAGGCCTGTCACTATTTGTTCTTGCCCCCAATAAGGACTTGGAATTCCATAAAGATGTAGTGTGAAATTATTTATTTTATTGAGTCTTTTACAAGGTTTTTGTAGTTCATTTTCAACTAGTTTTCCAACAACCCAGCTGCATATTTTCTTTTCACAAATTTTTATTGGAAGATTTCTTGTTGCTTCATCCATTGCTTTAAGAAAACTGCGAATACTTCCTACTCCATTTTCTTTTTGAGGTAAATCTTCGTAAGAATTCAGCTTAGGTAAAGGCTTCTTTGCTATTAGATACCATTCGTCAGATAACCAAGCAAAACGGGAGCCTGTTGATTTATAAAATATTTTCTGCATTGGTTCAATTTTATTGATGACTTTTTTGGCACAATCAGAATTTACTGGTATTAGCCCATCATTACTGGGTCGAAACCTTGTTAACCCAACTGGTACTACTGCTGCTGAAAGGACTACAGGAAAATCTCCTTGTGCAAAACTAAATAGATCATTAATGGTTTTTTCTAAAGCTTTACCATCATTTATTTCAGGGCAAACAACAATTTGAGCATGAATTTGTATTTTCTTTTCGGAGAACCAAGCTAACTGATTCAAAAGGTGAATAGCTTTTGGATTCCTTAATAATTTTGACCGTAAAGAAGGTTCTGTTGCATGCACTGAAACAAATAGAGGTGTTAGTCTTTGTTGATCAATTCTCAGCCAGTCTTGTTCGGAAAGATTTGTAAGTGTTAAGTAAGAACCATATAAAAAACTTAGCCTGTAGTCATCATCTTTGAGATATAAGCTTTTCCTTTTTCCTGAGGGCTGTTGATCAATAAAACAGAATGGACATTGATTATTACATTGTTTTAATCCATCAAATAAGGCCTCAGTAAAAGCAAGTCCCAACTCATCGTCATAATCTTTTTCGATGTCAATTTTATGTGTTTTACCGTTTTCATCTAATATTGTTAGTTGAATATTTTCTTCTGCAATAAGAAATTTATAATCAATAAGATCTCTTGGCTTTACACCATTAATACTAATTAACTGATCTCCAACTTCAAATCCAAGCTCTTCGCCTATTGAACCTTCTTCGACAGAGGCTATAACTGCAGGTTTGATTTTGTTTTTAGCTAACTTTACGGTGTTCATTTATGCTCCTAAACAAGAAAAAATTTTTTCTATATTTTTCGAGTGGTTTAAAAAAATTGAATTGATCTTGGAGAATCATTTATTTTTCAATATAAGTAAATTTTCTACAAAAAGTACTTAAGAAGCTTTTTTGAATCATCTCTTTTTTTTTGGATTAAAAAACTGGGTCATTAAAAGTATTGTAATCATTGTAATTCAAGGGCTTTTAAGAATTTTTTTTTAACTTTATTATTTGTATTTTGAAGACTGTTTGGTTTGGGTATCGACTTGAATGTAAATTCATAGAAGGTTGAGCTGAAAACCAACTCAGTTTTATTAATTCTGATTTACTCAAAGAATCCCACCAAGCCCATAAATCAAGAAACGTCCTATCTTTCAAGGCCAAGGACATTGCAATTTTGGGCTAGCACATTGGTTGTCCTGCCGGTTTTTGTTCAGGCCCCATGGGTTCATGTGTTTCCTTTTTCAGCTTTTTTATTTAGTTTCATAATATTTTTTCTTGGATTTTATTTACTAAAATTTTGTAGTGATAGATGGTCCTCTGTTGGTTCGCTATTGGTAGGCGTGAGTTGGAGCTGGTTAGGAGGCTGTCTTTTTTGGGGATGGTTAAGAGCTCATCCTGTGTGGCATTTACCTGTTGAGTCAATAGCTTTGCCAATAGCATTAAGCCTTTTAAAGACTCGATGGAACATTGGAGCCAGTTTCTATTTGGCATCTTTATTGGGAACTGCCTTTACTGATGTAATGATTGTTTTAACAGGTGTTATGAAAGCTTGGCCTGAAGTTGTTGATGCGCCTTTTTCGGAAGCCTCCAAAATGTTGAGTTTCACTGCGGAACAATTATTGGAACCTTTTTCTTTATTATCTATTTTTATTGCGGCACTTTTAATAATTTTCATAGCAAATTGGATGAATCAAAAATCAAAAAATGAAACTTTATCTTCTGATGCTTGGCTTGTATCAAGTTCAGCTTTGACAACAACCTTATGGGTTGATGGATTATTTTTTGCGACCACATTGATTCAGCCTCAATTGAGTGGATTGATCTGAAAAATAATATTTTATGAATTTAAATACTGGATTTAATAAAAATGATATTTACTCAACTAATTGGGATGTAATTGTTATTGGCGCTGGAGCTGCAGGCTTAATGTCTTCTCTTGAATTGCCATCAAATTTAAAGATTTTGCTGTTAAATCGAAATACTAGTAAGCGTTCTTCTAGTAGATGGGCACAAGGCGGAATGGCTGCTGTCACGCGAATTGAAGATAGCGAAGATATTCATGCTCTGGATACCATTAAAGCTGGTGCTGGCCTTTGTGATTTTGAAGCAGTTCAAATGTTTGTTCATAGTGCTCCGAGATTAGTTGAAAGACTTTTAAACATCGGGATGGAATTTGATAGAACATCTGGGAAGTTATCAACAACTCTTGAGGCTGCTCATACTCATAGAAGAGTACTTCACGTAAAAGATAGAACTGGGAAAGCATTGGTTGATGTCCTCAATGAGCAGGTCGATCAAAAAGATAATGTTCTTCATCAAAGAGGAATTAGAGTTACCCAGATTTGGGTTGAAAGAGGAAGATGTTCAGGGGTCCAAGTTCTTGATGGACCAGCTTTACGTTGGATAAAAGCTAGGGCAGTTGTTTTGGCTACCGGTGGCGGTGGCCATTTGTTTGCTAATACTACAAATCCAACTCAAGCTGCAGGTGAGGGAATTGCTTTGGCTTGGAGGGCTGGGGCTTTCATAGAGGATCTCGAGTTTTTTCAGTTTCATCCAACTGCTTTGAAATTGGATGATGCACCTTCCTTTTTGATTTCTGAGGCTTTAAGAGGAGAGGGTGCTTTGTTAGTTGATTCACTTGGTGAAAGCCCAGTCGATCATCTTGAAGGGAAAGATCTTGCATCAAGGGATCAAGTTAGTAGGGCTTTATTTAAGGCAATGCAAAAGCAGAAAGTTGATTACATTGGTCTCGATCTCCAATCCATTGCTGTTGATGATGTAGAAGCTCGCTTCCCATCAATTTTTAAAAGGTGCCGAGAGCTTGGCCTAGAACCTTTAAAAGGATTAATACCAGTAGCTCCATCTGCCCATTATTGGATGGGTGGAGTCGCTACGAACTTGAGGGCACAAACCAATATTAAAGGACTTTTTGCGATCGGTGAGGTGGCATGTACAGGTCTGCATGGTGCAAATAGGCTTGCAAGCAATTCATTGATGGAGTGTTTGGTTTTTGCAAATCAAATGCGAAATATTGAATTATATGATTTTAAAACTTCCGACAGATCAGAAAATAATTTAAGTTTTCATAAATCAAATCTTCGCTTTTCAAAAGAAAAAGGAACTGAGTATTTAACAAAAGAGATCGAAAAACTTAGACAATTATGCTGGCGTGTGGCAGGAGTTGATCGATCCTCAAAAGGCATGAGTTCCGCTCTTGCAAAAGTCAAACGCGATTATCAAAATATTTTAAATGAGCCCTTATTAAATTTGGTTTTTTCTCAGTCAAAATATTCAATTGATGAATTCGATGAAATTCCCAGGAGAGATCTTAATTTACTTCTTGATCTGAGTAATAGACAGATGTCAAGTTTGCTTATGTTGGAGGCTTGTTTATTTCGTAAAGAGAGTAGAGGAGGTCACTTTAGAGATGACTTCCCTACGTCAGTTCCTTTTTGGAAATGTCATACTCGTCAAATAAAAGGAAAGAATATACATACAAGACCTATTGGGGATAAAGCTGCCTTACCTAAAAATCTTTAGAACCTTTGTAATTACTAAGTCTAGCTAATTCTTCTAGACTTTTAACTCCTGAATCAATTGAGCCATTAATTTCCCAAGAAGGGAAACCTGTTATTCCTTTTTCTTCACAAAGATCTATTTTGTTATTAAATCCATCTTTTGCACATTCCACTAAATTTAATTTTTCTGCAGCTTCTTTACCGAACATTTCTTTTTGATCATGACAATGTGGACACCAATATGCGTTATACATTACGGCTCCTTCTTTTGTTAGATGTTCAGCGAGTTTTATTTTTTCGGGAGAACTTATCGATATTACGGCAGGTGGAATACCAAGAATATTATTGGAAACTTCCTTGGTAGATGGATCAACTGATGATGACCATATTAGCCCTGCTAGAAGAACTGCTACTGACATAAGAAAACCTCTGAAAAATAATTTTCCATAATCTTCCCATCCGCCTCCAAATAGATTTAACAATAGAATTGAAAATGATATTATAAAAGAAAGAAGACAAAAAAAACAGAAAGCCTTGATTTTGAATATCATTATTGATACTAAAATTAAGCTAAAAATAAAAGTCGATGTAGATATGTAAAATGATACCCACCATGCAATTTTTGATATATTATTTTTTTGATTTCTGAGTATAGGTATTAATGGAAAGATTGCCATTAATAAAATTAATAAATAACTAATTAAACCAATGAATGATAATGGAATAGTAAAATTATTTGTTTGAACAAAATTCCCCCAAGGGCTATTTAAAACTTTATCGCATCCTCCTAATCCTCCTGGACAGGTTAAATCTCCTATTAATCCCCATTTATTCAATGTTATTGATCCTGTATCAATAACTCCGACTGTTGATAATATGGCTATTGTAATTCTCGCCCATTTCGAACCAAGATCTTGGCGACGACGACTTTTTAGTCTTGACGATCCCATATGGATGAATTCTGAAAAATCAGTTTATTTTGATTCTAATGAATAATTCATTTAAAGCCTTAATGATCTAAATCATATTTTTGTTTAAGAACCATTTAAATACTTAAATTGGTAATACATATAAATTTCTTGAACTAATTTAGTACTCTTAAGAGTGATTTATATATTCAGATTAATTTAATGGCTTTGAGGGCTTTTTGAATCAAGAATGCTGCAGAAAGTCCTGCACCAACAAAAACTAAGTAAAAAAGAATTCCCATTTGATTTAAATACCTCTACTAATAATAGAACATCAGTGCTTTATCTTTTGAATTTATTAATTTTAATCTTGTATGTATTGCTCACCGGTTATTAAGCATTTCTCTGCACGCTGTAGTTCACGACCAATGTAAATGGCATGATCTATGCGACTGATGGGTAATGGATCAAGACCCTCAGAGATTTGAATACCTACATGTTTGGCACTTTTCCCTCTATAGATATAGCTTGGTTGACTTCTATTTTTTGTTTTACAACCAATTGGTTCTCCCGACTCTGGGTCTATAGCTCGACCTTGCTGATCAATATTATTTAAGAAATGTTCAACTATTATCTCATTAGTTAGGAAGTCAATTTTAATTAAAAAATAACCTTTTGGGTCAAGCTCTATTTGCCGCTTAGATAATTTATCATCTAAAAGCTTTATTGATTTAATCAAGTCTTCTTGGAGATCTAGATTTTGCATTTTTTTTAATTTACAAATTAAAAAGAAGATAAACAAGTCAACTATTTTGTTGCCATTAAATTTTTAAATTTTTCTTCAAAAGATTTATCCTGAAATAAAGCTTTTTAAGATTAAAAATATAAGTAGGTTTATAAAAATAAAAGATAAATAAACAACACCTGGATTTTTTAGTCCTGCTGGTGCTGTTAGTTCATAGCCAAAAAGAGTAATTACACCTTGTGTTCCTTTATCTTTATAACTAAAAATCCCTTGAGCATAGAAAGGTTTTTCTTCATTAGAATCAACTTTTTCTTTCTCGGTGGAAAGCGCTTTATCTGCCTCAGGAGAATCTAGTAAATTGTTTTCTGTCATGGAGATTAAGTCTTTAATTTGTCTGAAGTTACTATGTATTTGATAGTTTTGGCTCTTCAAACTTAAAAGGTACTTCATTATTTGTAGCGTTTATTTGATCAATCATTAACTTATTTGCTTTTGGTAGCCATTCTCTTATTAATGAGTCCATAGGTAAGTTGTACCATCTGTGAAGACTTGCATTGGGTTTGGCAATAAAACCTCTTCGTTTTTTGTGACTCCCGCCCGCTCCAGGGTCAAAATATTTTATTTTATTTGCTATTGCCCACTCAATCGGGGAATAATAACAAACTTCAAAATGTAAATTATCTATATTTTTTTCTGCACCCCAATACCTTCCCCAAAGCATATTTTCATTTTTCATGCATAATGACATCCCAATTGTTTTATCAGTTTCTACTTCTTTTGCCTCAAATAAAACAATATTTTCTTTGAGATCTGTTGATGTAAGTTCAGTAAAAAATGATTCAGTCAAGTATTTACTCCCCCAAACTCCCCATCTCGAACAATGAAGCTCGTAAAAATAATGCATTTTTTTTAAATTCATTACGTTTATTTGTGATCCACTAAGAGACTCAACTTTTACTCCACATTTTTTTATGCTTTCTCTTTCTCTCTTAATATTTCTACGTTGATTAGAATTAAATTTTTTTAAAAAATCAGAAAAACTATTTTCGTCATTCAATTTTAATAAACTTTGTTGGTTGACCCACTTAGCGCAATCTAGAGATTCAGCTATTTTCATCCATTTAGGATCCACATATAAAAAATTACAACTTAAAATCCTATTTTGTTTGGCAAAACTATCAATTTCAGAGATTAATATCTTTGTGAGATCTACATTATTAACGCCTTCAGCAAAAAGAAATCGATAACCTTCTATTGGGCTTAATGGACTCATTCCAATTAGTTTTGGATAATATTGAAGTCCCATATCTTCAGCTAATTGAACAAAAGCATTATCAAAAATAAATTCTCCATAACTATGAGATTTAAGATATAGTGGGGCACATGCAATTAAATTATTCTCACTCCACGCAGAGATAAATAGTGGTTGCCATCCATATTTTGTACTAACACTTTTTGATTTTTCTAATGCATTTAACCAATCCCACTTGTAAAAAGGAGTTGAATTTTCTTTTAAGAAATTATTCCAAATAATTTTAGGAACTTCTTGGATTGATGCATGCCACTTGATTTTGATATTACTCATTTCTTTTACACTAGATCTATATTCAGGATAAATTATTTCTAAAATATCTGATAAGTAATTCATTATTACCAAGCTTTTTACTTTCTTTTAGAATCCAGTTATTTTTTTTATTCATGATTGTTTTTAGCTTTCTTAAGTCAGATGAAACCCAGCAGTACCCCCCTCCTAAAAGATCAGGAGTAATAGTAATTTGTAATTCATTTATTAGATCCTCTAAAAGAAAAGCTGAAATAAGATTTGCGCCTCCTAGTAATACAATTTTCGCAATTCCTTTCTCATATAAATCATTAAGAGAATCACGCCACGTGAGTTTTAAATATATTTTTTTATCGAATCCATTAGGAAGCATAATCTCATTTTTCTTATCTTGCTTTTGGATTAACCATTTTTGAAGTGGTTGTTTAAAAAAAATCCAATTAGCTGGAAAATCTATTTGATTGCTGGCTATAAGAGCAATTGGCTGTTCATTCTTTCCTTCTGAAGTTCTTTTTTTTAATAAGTTTTTATTTTTAATGACACAAATTGATTGATGATCTCTCAGCGTTTGCCCTCCCATTAAAATTCCATCTGACCAAGCAAGTGATTCTTCTAAAACTAAACGATCACCAGACTGACCTAATTGTGTTTTTCCACCTTCTGGATATGCGATACGTCCATCAATACTAGAAGCTAAAACTAGCTTAACCCATTTTTTTTTCAATTATCTCAGCAAACCAACTTGATTCTTTGAGTCTTTAGTATCAATCTTTGATTCAGGTATGTTTGCATAAACTTCGGCTGCATTATTTGGACTCTCCTGCAATTTTATCTTATATAAATTTGCACCAATCGCGTTGATTGGATTAGTTAATTGATCTGAAATATGTAATGCAATATTTTCAGCTGTGGGTACACAATTTGCAAAATAAGGAATATCTTTATTTAAAAATGTATGATCAAAAGGCTCTACAACCAAATCATTAATTAACCTATTTAATGTAGATAAATCACATATCATACCAGTTCTAGGATTAATCTTGCCTTTGACAGTTATATCTACTAAGTAATTGTGACCATGTCCATTAGGCCTAGCACATTTTCCGAATATTTTCTCGTTTTCGGATTGAGGTAAGTCTTCTCTTGCTAAGCGATGAGCAGCTGAAAAGTGTGTTTGAACTGTTAAATAAGCATCCATAGCATTTCCTAGATAGTCAGCCCAGAGTTTTGGGTTTTCGTAAAGACGAAGAGATTTTAGGGGTAATTGAGATTCAAGGCGCCCCCATATAATACGAACTAAACTTTCGGTTGTGGGAAGACAACCTTCGGGTTTAGAAAGGTCAAACTCTGGCCAAGTGTCATTTAAAAAACGAAAGTCAAGCTGACTTGTTACTTCGTTTTTTATGGCATGTTTTACATCTGAAAGGTTTAAGACCATGCCATATTTATTAAGTTCTCCTTCCATGGTTACGATTAACTCGTAATTATGACCGTGGCCAGGAGCTATTGAGCATGGGCCAAACAAAGCTGAATTATCATCATCAGATAATTCAGGGAGCCGATATAGGTGGCTTGAACTAAAACAGGCTCGCCTTGTTATTACACAGGTTCTCCCCTCTCCGTGGGACAAATTAGATGTGATTGCTTCCATAAAATTTTCACATCAAAATACATCTTAATAACTTTTAGTTACTTCTGTCTTTATGGCCGCCCAATTAACCCCTAAAACTCTTAAAGAAAAGTTAGGTGGTCGAAATATATTTTTGATAGGAATGATGGGTTCTGGCAAAAGTCAAACGGGACCAGTTCTAGCCAAAATGATCAATTATGCTTTTGTTGATACTGATGATGTTATAGAAAAAGCTTCTAAACAATCTATTGCATCTATTTTTGAAAAAGATGGAGAAAAAGTCTTTAGGGATGTTGAAAAAAAAGTTTTAAAAGAAATTAGTCAACATCATTCTCTTGTAATTGCTACAGGAGGCGGTTCTGTTACTTTGCCTGAAAACTGGGGCATTCTTCATCAAGGAATAGTTATTTGGTTAGATCTTGACTTGAAACGTTCAATTAAACGATTAGAAAGTGATAAAAAGAAACGCCCTTTACTAATTGGGGATGAATTAGCTGAGAATTTTAGGCGGATTTATGAAAGTAGAAAACCAGTATATTTAGAGTCAGATTTGAGAATAGAAGTTGAGGATCAATCTCCGAATGAGGTTGCAACTATGATTATTGAACGTTTGCCAAGCATCCTTATTGACCCTGAGACTCAAGCCGAACGGCATACCACTGAATTGTAAAACCTGTTTTGATTTCTAAGTCGCATGCTGTATCAAGCAAATGTTGAGCAGCTTCTTGTATTGAAGACTTACAAGCAAGATCCAATGGTAATGAATCGAATTTATTTAACCAAGATTGAAGCCATAAAAGAGTTTGTTCTTTATCCAGGAATTGTTCACATTCACCAGGAACCAAAACAACATAATTATCCATTTCTCTAATTAGCGGATCAGACATGAGACAGAAATTTTTCTTTTTTTTAATTTCTATTTTAATTATTTTTACTCATATAGGTATAGGTCCTGTGTTTGCTGAAAGTAGTCTTGAAATAAATAATTTTCAACCATCTAAGCTTTATGAACGCAAATTAATTTGGCCTGATTGGCGCTTCCCTTCTTCTATTAAGCGCCCAGGATTAAAAGATGATTTGATTTACCCTGATTGGTTTGAAGGCGTATGGGATGTTACTAGTGAGATAGAAAGTGATCAGAATCAAGAACCTATTATTCACTCAGCTAAATTTATACGTAATACCTCTGGTAATTTAATTGCTGATCGTGAATACAACACTAAGTCTTATGCTTTTAGCACAAAGACTGATGGTTTTTTATCAGTAAAGAATGACCCTAAGTCTCCTAATCGTCAGTTTGCTAAATTAACTGAAGATAGGTATTTAGAGACAAAAATTATAGGAAGAAAACAAGAAAAAATAGATAATAATATTTTTATTACTGATGAATTAATTTTACAAATTTTGCATACACCAGAATTGAGCAGAGTTAGCCAGGTCGAGACATTGACTGAGTTTAAAAAATGTGGACCCAACCAAAATAATGAGATAAATCTAAGTCACTCTAATATTTGTGGAGAACAATTCCAGGCAATTTACAAACAACCTGGGCAAAATTTTATTTCTTTGCCGATTAAAACAGAGAAATCTAAATTAATACTTAGAAAGGTTAATTATGATTAGTTGTTATTAATTTATCTTCAATTAAATCTCTCCAGTGAAAAATATTTTGAAGACTTGGATCATTTATAAATAAAGAACACCCTTTTCCTTTTAGACTTTCTCCAGATGAATTTGGAAATTTGAGTAGTGATAAGTGTGATGCTACAGATATATCAGCAATAGACACCTTATTTCCAATAAGAAAGTTTTCTTGATCAATTAAATTTGATAGATATTCTAGATTTTGCTTTAGAGATTCTTTCTCTTTATGGTTTATAAACCCAGAGATCTGACTAGCAATTTTTGTAGGAATATTAAGAAGCAGTTTTTGCATAGAATCCGAAATTTCGTTGGTGAATAAAGAGGAAATCAATATTGGATTCTTTGTAAGCTCTTCTAAAAAGACGATTTTTATAGATTTTGCCAAAGTTGTATCGGCCCAATTTTCTATTATTTGTGCCTGAGAAGCTTCTTTTAGACCCTCTGGAATTAATTTTGGTTCTGTTTCAATTTTCTCTAAGTGTCGTATTATTGAACTTGAGTCATGGATTGTTGTTTCCTTATCAAAAAGCACGGGTAATTTTTTTTGTCCTGTTTTTTGAAAGATATCTATTTGCCCTATGGCTGGAGTTATCTCAACGGTTCGATATTCAAGCTTTTTTGCAGCTAAAGCCATTCTTACTTTCAAGCAATAAGGTGAGTGCCTAAATTGATGAAGTTCCAACATTTTATTTTCCATCAAATGCTTAGCACAGTAGCTATTAATTCAGTTTTTTGTTGGTGAAAAATGGGTGAGTTTTTTTCTAATGTTTCTAGATATCCAAAATATCTCATCACAATAGTTTTGGGGGTTTTCACTGCTGCAATTTCTCCATTAATTAAACGAGGTAGTAATCCGATTACAGCGATTGCTCTTGTTGGGGCGTTATTAAGTGGACTTCTGACAATAATTTTCTTATTAAAAGCTATGGCTTTCCCTGCACCAATTACTTAAATATGGCTCATTCAAGAAGAGTAGAAAAATTAGCCGCTTTAATCAAAAGAGAAGTTAGTGAACTTTTAGTTCATGGTGTGAAAGATGAAAGAATTCATCAAGCTATGATTACCATTACCTCTGTTGAAGTCTCAGGTGACTTACAGCATGCAAAAATTTTTGTAAGTCTTTTTGGCGAAGAGAAAAAAAAAGCTGAAGTGCTAGTTGGTTTAGAGGAAGCAAAGAGATTTATTCGTGCTGAGCTTACTCGAAGGCTTCAAATGAGACGATCACCTGAGCTTGTTTTTAAGATTGATAAAGGTATGACAAAAGGTCCTGAAGTTTTAGATCTTCTCAATTCATTAGAACTTGAACGTAAAAGTAAAGACTTATAGATTAATCAATATTTTTGATGAATAAATCTGATCTTAGAAGACAAGTTGCTGAATTATTTATAGTGAGAGCAAGTGGATTTAATCTTGATTCGCAACGTTTATATCCCAACTTAGAGGAATCTAATTCAAATCTTCAAAGACTTTTAGAACAAGGTGTTGGTGGAGTTATTTTTTTAGGAGGAACCGTAAAAGAATTAGAAATTCGTTGCAGTGTCTTGAAAAGATGGTCCGGTAAACCTCTTCTCTTATGTGCTGACATTGAGGAAGGTGTTGGTCAACGATTTTATGGAGGAACAAAGTTTATTCCTCCAATGGGTATAGCTCAGATTTATAAAAAAGATCATAATTTAGCAATTTCTATTGCTGAGAAAATCGGATATTTTACTGGTAAAGAAGCAAAATATATTGGTTTAAATTGGCTATTAGCACCAGTTTGTGATATCAATAACAATCCAAATAATCCGGTTATAAATCTAAGAGCTTGGGGAGAAGAAAGTGAAACAGTCAAAAGTTTAACTTGTGCTTTTTATAGGGGTGTTTCTAGATCACAAATGCTGACTTGTGCAAAACATTTTCCTGGACATGGGAATTCTGATATTGACTCTCACTTAGATCTGCCAGAAATACATAATGACTTATCTGAATTAGAGGATTTTGAGTTAATTCCTTTTAAATCTTTAATCAATCAAGGAGTAAATAGTGTAATGATAGGACATTTATTTTTTTCAAAGATTGACCCTATTTTTCCTGCAACACTTTCAAAAAGACTGGTTACTGATTTATTACGAATCAAATTAAAATATGATGGTTTAGTTGTTAGCGATGCATTGGTTATGAATGCAATATCTAATAAATATAGTAGTGGTATGTCTGCAGTTATGGCATTTGATGCAGGAATTGATTTAATTATGATGCCAAAAGATATTGATGAGGCAATTGATTCTCTTACTGATGCGTTTTATTCAGAAAAAATTTCTTTAGAAAGGTTACATATATCTAGAGAAAGAAGAAAAAAACAACTTGATTTAATTGGTAATAAAAATGATTTAGAAAAAGAAGAATTGAGGGATCAAGATATTAAGAATAAATTTTTATTGGATGCTTATAGATTTAGTAATTCTACAATAAAAAATTCAATTTTTGTCAGAGGAGAAAGTACTATAAAAGCCAAAGTTAATGATATAAACCTTATACAAATTGATAATTTTGATCAAGTATCTAGTAAATTTGTTCCTGCATTAAATTTACCTAAGGCAGTAGGCTTTAAAAATTTAATTATACATCCACTTGGTATCAGTCCATGGCAAAAAAATAATAAAAGATTTTTAGAATTGGGGCAATTTGGTAATAGTAGAATTCTTGTTCAGCTTTTTGTAAGAGGTAAACCATTTGTCGGATTAGATTATCATAATGATCATTGGATAGACGCTATAAAAAATTTAGAAATTGAGGAAAAATTATCAGGAGTTATAATATATGGATGTCCATATTTCTATGATAAAATTAAGAAAACTATTCATGATTCTATCCCTTTAGCTTATAGTCCTAGTCAAATAGAGGAAGCACAAAATCAAATTTTAAGTCGTATTTTGCAGTCAAAAATAGTTCAAAAGGAAATTGATGAAAAATCAAGTCAAGAATTTACTGATTGAAAATTGTTTAATCGAGAATTTAGTATTCAAATAAATCTTTATTATTGTTTAAATAATTGCATAGTTATTCTTTAGACTTCCTAGAAAGAAGCATACAGAAATGGCTTTAACCGACAAAAAGATAATTATTACTCGTGCCCAAGAACAGACTTCAGAGGCTTGTAAGATCTTTCGAGAAAATGGAGCTGAGGTATTCGATCTTCCTTCATTAGTGATTGGACCTCCAGATGATTGGACTCCTTTAGATGATGCCTTAAAGGAAATTACTACCTTTGACTGGATCATTTTTTCTAGCGCAAATGGTGTTAGAAATGTTGAAAATAGACTGAAAGAAATAGGCTTATCTTTATCGAAAATTTCTCAGACTATTCAAATTGCCGCTGTTGGTAGAAAAACAGCTTCTTTGTTATCAGACATTGATGCAAAGATTAGTTTTGTTCCTCCTAGTTTTGTTGCAGATAGCTTGGTTGAATATTTCCCTCAGAATCAAAAAGGTTTAAAATTTTTGATTCCCAGAGTACAAACTGGAGGAAGATCAATATTATCTGACTCTTTCAAATTAAAAGGAGCAGAGGTTACTGAAGTAGCTGCTTATGAATCTTCTTGTCCTAAATATATACCTCAACAGACTATTGAGGCTTTGAATAGTCGGCTAATAGATATTATTGCTTTTACTAGTGGTAAAACAGTAATAAATACTGTCAGCTTATTAAAAAAATACTTTGGTGAAAATTGGTTGAAATTATTTGAAAGGATTAAAATTGTTTCGATCGGACCCCAAACAACTATTAGCTGTGAAAAGCTTATAAGAAAACCTGATCAAGAAGCTTCCCCGCATGATCTAGAAGGATTATTAAAAGCTTGTTTGAAATTAGAATTTAATTAAATTTATGCTGATTTTTCGACGAGTTCTTTAAATCCATCAAGATTTTTTTGTAATTCTTTGGTTACCATTCCTCCAAGAATATTTGCTTTCATTAGATTTGCTAAAACTTGAGGTAATTCATAGGATATTTTTAATTTAACCACAGTTTTAGCGTTCTCTTCACTGTAAAAGCGTACTGAACCTTTAGTAGGTAAACCACCAACCGACTTCCATTTCAATTTCTCTGCTTCTACTCTTTCTGTTATTTGAGCTTTCCATTTAAAACGAAATCCATTAGCTGCCAGTGTCCACTCTGTTAAATCAGGAAGTGTCGAGGTCTTTTCATCGACTGTCTTAACTGACTCAATCCATGTCATCCACAAAGGCATTGAATCTAAATCACTCCAAAACTTCCAGACAAGTGCAACTGGAGCATCGATTTCACTGATTACGGTGTGATCAAGCCATTTCCCCATTTCTTAAGCAACCGAAGAATTTTTTGCTAGTGAAACAGACTTTGAGAGCATTGCTGAAGCAGCAAGATGGCCGCTCATTGTTGCACCTTCCATAGAGTCAATGTAGTCCTGTTTTGTGTAACTGCCTGCTAAGAAGAAATTATTAAACGAAGTTTTTTGATCTGGTCTATATGGCTCCATTCCAGGAGCCTCCCTGTAGAGAGAATGAGAAACCTTGACTACATTGCTCCATAAAAGCTTTAAGCCTCGTGAAGAGGGAAAAAGTGTCCTGACTTGTAAATCAGTATGTTTTACAATTTCATCAGAGGATTTGGTGATCCAAGGATCTCCAGGGGTTAAAACACATTGAAGTAGAGAGCCTTGACCATCTTTTTTATAGTCTTCTGGACTTGATAAAGCTAAATCTGCAAAACAACTAAAATCAGCATCGGCTGTATATAACAAGTTGTCTAAACCGGATGGACTTTTTAGGTTTTTTTGAGCTTCTTTATTGTTGATTTCCGTTACCCAGCCATCGTATCTAAGTTGCACTGTCGCGACTGGAACAGCATCAAGTTTAAAAAGTGAGTCAAATTCTTTAAAACGTCTCCATGACCTAGGAATTATTCTTTTTATACCAGACACATCACAAGCAGCTAGATATTTATCTGCTTGAACTTTGAGTTCACCCTCAGGAGTTTGAAGGGTTAAACCAGTAACAGATGGTTGGTCAGAATCCTCTGAATGAATTTCTTTAACAATATTCTCTAAGTGAAGTCTTCCGCCTCTTTCTTCAATGTAATCGAGTATTGGTTTGGTAAGCCATTTGTGGGGTGAGCCCTTCAACAGGTTGAGCTTGGATGCTTCTGTTTTCGAAGCGAACATCATGAAGATAGTAAGCATGCATCTTGCAGAAATGGCCTCGCAATCAATAAATCCCAGCGCATAGGCAATTGGATTCCACATCCGTTCGATACTATTTAGGCTGCCTCCATGGTTAATAAACCATTTTTGAAAGCTTATAGAATCTAGTGATCGTATTGTTTTCATCGCACCTTCATAGTCAATAAGCCCTCTTACTATTGGACTTGTTCCAAGAGCAAGAGCATTCCTTAGTTTGTCAATCCAATTTAATTGAGGTGTAGTGAAAAAGGCTTTTAAGCCATTAAAAGGAGCTCCTGCAAAAAATCGAAAATCAAGTGATTTAATGTCACCGCCCTTGTTTACAAAAAGGTGAGTGTGTTCTTTTGGTAAAAGATTTTCAAATGCCCCTACTTTTCTCATTAATGCAAACAGATTGGCATAGTTGAAAAAAAACACATGCAAACCCATCTCTATGTGATTGCCATCGGAATCTTCCCAGCTCCCAACTTTGCCTCCCATAAACGGTTTTGCTTCATATAGGTCGACCTCGTGTCCTTCATCAACAAGGTCAACTGCAGCAGTCAATCCTGCTAAACCTGCGCCTATTATTGCTATTTTCACTCGTTTGATTAGATGGATACACTAACTCTATGAACAAAAACTCTTTTTTGGCACTTTTAAAATCGAATATAATTAATAGAGTGTTATTAAAGTTAGGAAAAAAACAATGAGTGAATCAAGCGCGCCGCCAAAAACTCATAAAGCTCAAGGTGGCAAGGGAGTGCTTATCACAACTCCTGCACTGGATCAGTTGTCTAGACTTTGCAAAGAACAAGGCTCAGGGAAATTATTGAGAGTAGGAGTACGTTCGGGAGGATGTAGCGGCATGAGTTACACAATGGACTTTGTGTCTGCTGATGATATTCAAAAAGATGATGAAGTTTATGAATATTCAGTAGGAAGCAGTTCTTTTAAAGTGATTTGTGATCCAAAGAGTCTTTTGTATATATATGGTATGCAGTTAGATTTCAGTACAGATTTAATTGGAGGAGGTTTTAACTTTACTAATCCCAATGCATCACAAACTTGCGGCTGTGGGAGTTCATTTGCAGTTTAACTTTAACTAAAAGAATTTTAAAATTAACAATGGATCCATCAGAGGAAAGTTTTTTTGAAAAATCACTACAACGCTATAAAGCTGGTTCACCAGCAGAGGATTTAATAGAAGATTTTCAGAAAATAGCTTCTTCTAATCCAAGTAATGCTGCGGCATGGACATGCTTGTCTTGGTTGCAATTGTTATGTGATTCACCTCATGAAGCTTTGCGATCTGCAAGATATGCAGTGAAACTCAATGGTCAAGATCCACAGTCAAGGATAAATTTGAGTCTTGCATTACTAGAGACCAATTCTAAGGGCGTTAGAGATCATATTGATTATGTGAAAAGAGCTATGTTAGTTCTTCCAGAATTAGAAAAAGAACTAAAAGAATCATTTGAAGATGGTTTTTCACGAAAACCTGATTGGAAGACGTTACTTAAAATACAAAGATGGTTAGATCTTTGATTAGTTGTGAAATTCGATTGAAACTTTTAAGTTAATATTGCTTTAAAAGCATCATTAATTGTAGGGAAATTAAATTTAAATTTGAGTTTGTTAAATCTTTGAGATTGTACATTTTGTCCCTCTAAAACCACACGAGCCCCATCTCCTAAAATTAACTTTAATATTGGCCCAGGAACTGCCAGAAGGCTTGGTCTTCCAAGTACTTTGCCAAGTGAATTAGAGAACTCATTCATTCTTAAAGGATTTGGTGCAACCCCATTGACCACACCTGACCAAGAAGAATTTTTCACACTTTCGTTGATAAGATTGCAAAGATCTGATCTGTGTATCCAACTCATCCATTGTTTTCCATCTCCTATTGGACCACCAAGACCTGCTCTAAAAATGGGAAGCATTTTTCCAAGTGCTCCGCCATCTTTAGCTAAGACAATTCCTATTCTTACAATTAAAAGTCTCGTCGCTCTTGGTTTGTTTTTTGCAATAGATTCCCATTCTTTGCACAAATTCGCTAAAAAATCATCACCTGGAAAACTTTCTTCAGTGAATTCAGTTTGAGGATGAGAGCCATAAAACCCAATTGCTGATGCATTAATAAGAACTTTTGGGGCTTTTTTTAGACTGCGTAGGTTTTCAATTAAATTCTTGGTTGTATTTATGCGACTATTTATAATTTCTGTACAATGATCGCTGGTCCATCTTTTCTCAGCAATCGGTTCGCCAGCAAGATTTATAATCCCCTCGCAGCTCTTAAGAGAGTTTTGAATTTCTTCTGCATTCCAAGACGAAGACTCAGCAGGATTCATTTGAATGACATTGATGCTTTGGTCATTAGCGATGCTTTTTAGTTTTTCTTTAGGCTGTCTAGATAGGACTGTTAGGCTGTGACCTTCTTTGATTAGTAAAGGAATTAATTCTCTTCCGATAAATCCAGTACAACCAGTAAGTAGTAATTTCATAAGTTCTCTAATTAGATTTGTTTAGCTTAGAGGGATTTTGATTAACTTATGGTGCTGATCAATCAAGAATATTTGCGTTATGGAATTTGCAATTAATTAATGACATGATTTTTATCATTTTGTTTTAACTGCTATTCTTCATTTAAATATTTGAATTAAGTCATTAGCCTTTTTTATTAATTATTTAAAATGTCTGAACAAACTGGAAAAGTAGATGATTCACAATCACCTCCAAAGATAAAAAAGAAATTCAGAAAAGGAGATCTTGTAAAAGTTGATCGTGAAAAATATTCTAATAGCCTAGAATCTAAAGCAAGCGACACTAACTTACCTGAATATATTTTTCAGGGGCCTGGAGAAGTATTATTGATTAAAGGTGATTATTGTCAAGTTAGGTGGAGAAGACCAGTCCCTGATGTGTGGATAAGCTCTGATCATATAGTCTCATATGAATCAATAAAAAAAGTTTGAAACTATAATATAAGCCATTCTTTTTTATTGCTTTGCAAGAATTTTCTTTTTTTCTTAGCTATAGCAATCATTGCCTTCCCATCATGGAGATAATTATCTACATAGCCCATTGTATAGCGTTCTAATTCATTAATTCCATCCTCAACATGTGATAAGCAGTGATAGAGGTCCAAGCTGAAATCTCTTATAATTGAAGGACTTGCAGAAGAAGTATAAATTTTTTTAATCTTAGTTATTTTGTTCTTACTCTTCTCTAGATATAGACAGAAAGAATCCATTAATATTTGATCATATGGGTCAGCAGATAAATCTTTTATTTTTGAACCTAATGGATTAATTATTTGTCCTAATAATTTATCAATAGGGAGGTATATATTCTGAAACCATTTTTTTATATCTTCCGATTTAGAGTAATTATCAGTTTCTCTTTTGTATTCATGCTGGTTGTAAGCTTTTGAATTCTTAACTTTAGTTAAATTAAGATCTTTATGTTTTTTCTTTAATATTTCCCATGCTGAGTTTACGTCGAGCATTATTGCTGCATCTCCACCTTTGTCTGGATGATGAATTTTTACAAGTTTTCTATATGCTTTTTTAATATCTTCTAGTTTTGCGTTGGGATGAACTTTTAATATTTGATATGGGTCTTTGCTCATTGTTGAATGATGATTTCTTTTTTAGAGGTACTCATTCCCTTTTACTGGGTTTGTGGGGATGGAAGTAAACATTGTTGTTGAGAGATATCTTTCCCCAAAACTAGGCAGGATCACAACCAATCGCTTATTCATAAACTCAGGTTGATTTCCTACTTTTAAAGCAGCTGCAACTGCAGCACCACTGCTAACACCACTTAGCAATCCTTCTTCTTTGGCAAGTCTTCTTCCTATATCCATTGCCTCCTTGTCATTGATTCTTATGATTTCATCAATTTGATTCATATCTAATACTTTAGGGATGAAACCAGCACCAATCCCTTGTATCGCATGTGATCCAGGATCACCTCCTGAGAGAACAGGGCTTGATGAAGGTTCTACCGCAAAAATCTTGATTTTTGGATTTTTTTGTTTTAAAAATCTGGCACAACCTGTGATTGTTCCTCCTGTTCCTACTCCAGCAATTAATGCATCAAGTTTGCCTTCGCAACCTTTCCATATTTCTTGAGCGGTAGTTTTTTCATGAATTTCAGGATTAGATAAATTATCGAATTGCTGAAGCAAATAAGCATTAGGTATGGAAGCTACCAATTCCTTTGCTAGCTGAATAGCCCCTTGGATTCCCTCTTTGCCAGGAGTGAGTTGAAGCTCTGCTCCAAATGCTCTTAACATTGAGCGTCGTTCAGTACTCATTGTGTCAGGCATTGTAAGTATGAGCCGATAACCTTTTGCTGCAGCAACCATGGCCAATGCAATTCCTGTATTCCCACTAGTTGGTTCAATAAGAACAGTATGTCCAGGTTTGATGGTGCCTTCTTTTTCCGCTGATTTCACCATTGCACCAGCTATGCGGTCTTTTACTGATGCTGTCGGGTTAAAACTTTCTAATTTGGCTACAATTTCCGCTCTACAATTAAATTCATTAGGTAATCGATTCAGTTTGACCAAAGGTGTTTGGCCAACTAAAGAAGTTATGTCATTAGCAATTGGCATAATCTTATTTTAAAAACTTGAATCAGTTTCGAGGGAAAGCTATTTAATAATTCAATTCTTTATTAATAATGAGTGAAAATTTGTTTTTCAAAAGCTTTATTGCCTTTTTAGAGATATAAATAGATGGAATAATTTTTTGATATTGTCCGAGAGCATTTCCCACAGCTATAGGCCTCCAATTTTATGGATTTTTCTTTTTTGGACGATAGCTTGTGGAATTGCATTTGTCTCTCTGGGAAATTTGCCTTTAAGAGATTTTGATGAAGCAACTGTCGCACGAGTTGCACTGGAATTAAACCAGAAAAGTGGACTAGAGCGATTGCTTCCTTCTATCTGGGATAAGCCCTATTTGAATAAACCCCCTGGCTTGCATTGGATAATATCTTTTGCCATAGGAATTAGTCGAAATTTCCAAAATAGTTTTGATTTATTACCCTCTGAGTTTTCTATAAGATTTTTCCCAGCATTTTTTTCTACTTTTGTTGTTCCATTGGGTGGACTAATTCAGTGGAATCTGCGACCTAAAGATCGAATAGCGTGTATTACTACCTCTGCAATATTATTGACTTTATTGCCAATTATTAGATATGGCAGAATGGCAATGTTGGATGGAACACAGCTTAGTGCTATTGCACTGTTATGGTTTTTCTTATCATCAATAAAAAATAATAGGTCTACTAAATTTAATTTTTTAGGAGCGGGATTTGCGTGTAGTTTTATGCTTTTACTTAAAGCGCCTGTAATTATTCCTGCGCTACTTGCATCTTTATTACCTTTAATCTGGGAATATAAATCAAAAAAATTTTTTAATAATCTTTCATTTTCCTGGTTCTTTTATGGTGTAATTCCTGGTTTAGCTTGGCATGTATGGAACGTCGTTTCATATGGTTCAGGGGCTTTCTGGTTGTGGTGGGGTGATGGAGCAGGAAGAGTTTTATTTGAAAAAGGTTCAGGAAGCGAGCTAGGAGTCCTGGTACCAATAATTGAAATTTTTGAAGGTGGATGGCCTTGGATTCTTGTGTGGCCAATTGGTTTTTTGTGGGCATGCTTTAGTCTTAATACTCGTTGGGGTATTTGGGCATTTAGTACTCAGATAATTATTATAGGAAGTATTTTACCTCTAAAAATGCAACTTCCATGGTATATCCATCCATTTTGGTTGCCTTTTGCTTTAGTATGTGGCCCACCAGTGTCTTGGTTAATTGAAAGGAAAGAGAGTGATTATATTTTCGCGAGAGAAATATTAAGAAGAATTCCTTATGTATTATCTTCCATTGGAGTATGCTTATTTGTATTTTCTTTTTTAGTTAAATTAAATGTTATTAACTATGAAGATGATTACTTTAGTGCGATCTTTTCTATTGCTTCGGCCTGGTTTGTTGGGGGATTATCATTAGTTAATTCAAGAAAGAATATTAGAAATTTTGGTTTTGTTGCAATAATTTTTGGAAGCATAATTGGTTTATTCTTTTTTGTGAACTCTAAATTCTGGTTATGGGAAATAAATGAGAATTGGGATGTGAGGCCTGTCGCTGAATTTATATCAGACTTCCCTGATCAAAAAATTTATATTAAAAATAGTTTTGAGCGACCAAGTTTAAATTGGTATGCACGAAAACAAATCAAAACTCTTGACGAAAAGAATCGAACTAAATGCAACGCAATTAAGAAAACTAATGATTGGGATCTTTATATATGTAATGATTAAATAAAATATTATTATTAACATATTTTTCACTTATTCTGCTTTTCTTTGTAAGAATTATCTAATTACAAGAGTTTTCCAAACAAGTGTATTGTATCGAGCTTACTATTAAATTAAGTCCTATGCCTTTGGTAGTAGAGAGAAAAGAGCATGGAGAAGCTCAAAGGATTTACTCTGAAGTTGTAGATTCTATTCAAAATGGGAATCAAAGGCTTTTAGAGTTGACTTGCGAAAAAGTTGAAGATAAGAGAATTTCTGTTCTTGTTAGTGAAATTACAGCTGTTCAGATTTATGAAAAAACTAGTAGCAGTAGTATTAAAAGGCCTGGATTTTCACTTCAGGATTGAGGTAAAATAGGAGTTTTTCAATTTTGAAACAAACTGAGTCTGGCTATTTGGAATTCGATAATGTTTCTTTTTCTTGGCCTAATGGATTCAATGTTATTGATCAATTTTCCTTCTCAATTGTAAAACCTGGTTTGTGGATGCTAGTGGGTGAAAATGGAAGTGGTAAAAGCACTTTGTTTCGCTTAATCAGTGGAGCAATTCGCCCTAAAAGTGGAAAAATTTTTTGTTCGCTTAGACCATCAATGGTTTATCAAAATCCAGACCATCAATTGCTTATGCCAACATGTAAAAGTGAGTTGATGCTCAGTATTCCTAAAACCATTCCTAATAGTAAGTTATTTAATTTGATTCAATCTGCTCTTGAAAAAGTGGATTTATTAGAAATGTTGGACAGACCTATTCATACTTTAAGTGGTGGCCAAAAGCAGCGGTTAGCTATAGCTGGAGCAATTGTCAGCAATTCAAATTTACTTTTACTTGATGAGCCCACCGCGCTATTAGATCCCAAGAGTCAAAATTCAGTTTTGAAAGTAGTCAAGAAATTGACAAGTTCCTCAGCTAACCCAATAACTGCAATATGGATTACTCATCGTTTGGAAGAATTATTTTTTTGTGATGGAGCGGCAATAGTTAAAAATGGAGGAATAAGTAAGTGGAATTCAGGTTCAAAAGTGTTCCAAGAATTAAAATCACTTGCCCTTAGGTAGCTGGCAAGGGTAAGTTCTTAATGTTGCTATCCTCGGTAGCTCAGCGGTAGAGCGATCGGCTGTTAACCGATTGGTCGCAGGTTCGAATCCCGCCCGGGGAGTTTGAAAAAAAAAATGGGAATTTGTTTTCCCTATGAAAATATCGTTTTTGATATTTACACTCCAAATAGATATTTCTTGATTTGTAAGATAAAAACAAATCTCAAAGATTTATTTATGAATGTTTTTTCTGGGAGTTTTGAGAATTCCTTAACAGAAGGCCCCTAGAATCGGAAGACTTTCTAAAGACAGTTCAGCTTTTTTTTTCCTTTTTAAGTTAAAAAAACAAGTGATATCAAATGATTTGCTTGATTTAGGTATGGAAAAACGAATTTTCCCAATTCTGCAATAAAAACAAAATTTTGAGAGAATCATATGAATCTTTAGTAATCGCAGCTGCGGGTACTTTTAAATTGCTCAGTTATTAATGAAGCCTTGCATTTTACTTATTGAAGACGACCAAGACATGAGAGATCTGGTTGCAGGGCATCTTGAGCACACTGGTTTTGATGTCCAAAAAGCTGAGGATGGCATCAAAGGTCAGGCGCTAGCTTTGCAATACGCACCTGATCTTATTCTTCTTGATTTAATGCTTCCTAAGGTTGATGGTTTAACTCTTTGTCAACGCTTAAGAAGAGATGAGAGAACCGCAGGTATACCTATTCTTATGATTACTGCTTTAGGTGGTATCAAGGACAAAGTGACAGGTTTTAATTCTGGTGCAGATGATTACATCACAAAACCATTTGATCTAGAGGAATTACAAGTAAGGATCAAGGCATTGTTAAGAAGAACTAATCGTGCTCCATTAGGAAGTAATAATCAGCAAGAAATACTTAACTACGGCCCTCTTACACTAGTTCCTGAAAGATTTGAGGCGATATGGTTCGAATCTCCAGTACGTTTGACGCATCTAGAGTTTGAATTGCTACATTGTTTAATGCAAAGACATGGGCAGACAGTCGCTCCCTCTTTGATTCTTAAAGAAGTTTGGGGTTATGAACCTGATGATGATATTGAAACAATACGTGTGCATGTAAGACATTTAAGAACCAAGCTTGAACCTGACCCTAGAAAACCAAGATTCATTAAAACTGTCTATGGTGCTGGGTATTGTTTGGAACTACCAACTGGTGAAAAAATTAAAGAAATTCAACCCTTAATAGTGCAAGCCAGAGAAGCTAGATCTGTTAATGAGAATACTGATAAAAAAGTGATTGCTTAATCAAGCAAATTTATTTCTAATAAAGTTACTTCCCAAGCAAGTCTAGGTTGTACATAACTCAACAATTGTTTTCTTAGCTCTTCAAGTTTTTTAACCCCATATGAATTTTTTTCTTCTCTCCAGATTTTGTTTTGTTGGAAATTAATAAACCATAGTTGTTGCTCTAAATTGAGTTCATCAGTGATTTCCTTTGCTAATTTGAGTAACTCAATTGGATTAGTTGATTTGATTTCAAGCTTTTCTTTTAAAGCACTTGAAATAGTTAACCAATGTTGAAGATTTATTTGATATCTTCCCGGGGATCCATATGAAAAATCTATCAATTCTCTAATCTTTTCACTAGGAATGTCATTTATGTCTTGAATGTCTTTTTTTTTCTGAATAATTTTATTTACTTGATTATCGTTTAGGCGTATAAAAGGAACTATTTGACATCTTGATCTTATTGTTGATAATAATGTATCTGGTCTTTGAGTGATAAGAATAAATAATCCAGTATTTGGTTCTTCAAGAGTTTTTAATAATGCATTTGAGGCAGATTCATTTATTTTCTCAATATCTTCAATTACTACTATATTTTTATTTGATTCCAATGGCTTTTTCCCTAAGAATTCTATTATTTCTTTAATATGATTTAACCTTATTTTTGGAGCTGATTTCATATTTATACTTTCTAACCTTGCGTTTGTTTGAGAAATACTTTTACCTTGTACTTGATAAGAAGGTTCTATCCATAATAAGTCAGGATGATTGTTAGTTTCTATTCTCCTTTTTGTGGTTTCATTATTATCATTTTTGTCAAGAATAGCTTTAATAAAAACTTTTGCAGTTTTTCTTCTCCCAACTCCCTCTGGTCCGGAGAACAAATAAGCAGGAGAAATATGTTCTTTTGAAATAGCAGACTTTAAAATTTCAATTGCTAAATCCTGCCCAAATATATTTTTAAAATCATTCATTCTACTTTCTGTTTATTAATCTCTTTATTTCAGATTGAATTTCAGACATTATATTTTCTTTAGAATTAATAGCAGATATCTTTTTCCATTTTCTATCTACACACAAAGCTTGAAAGCCGAGAGAAACATTTGATAAAAATTCTATACCTTCTTTTTCTATGCGATCATCTTCTATATTTATTCTTCTTTTTATACTTTCTTCAACCGGTATATCTAGTAGAAATGTAATGTCTGCAGTAATACCTTTTGTTGCTATGGTTTCGAGATCTTTAATTAAATTTATATCTAACTTTCTTCCATAACCTTGATAAGCCAGTGTGGACCCACTAAATCTATCGCTTATTACCCAATCACCTTGATTTAAATATGGAAGAATAATTTCATTTACATGTTGTGATCTATCTGCAGCGTAAAGCAAAAGCTCAGTAATAGAATCCGGGCTTTTCCCTTTAGAAGTATCCAATAGAAGCGATCTTATGGACTTTCCTAAATGAGTCCCTCCTGGTTCTCTAGTGATAACTAATTGGTTCTTTTCAGGAATAATGTCACTGCCAATAAGCCATTTTGATAATTCATTTATTTGCGTGGTTTTTCCAGAGCCATCAATACCTTCAAAAACAATAAATTTACCCTTCATTTTGACTTCAAAGATAAAGCATTAAATACAACACTTATAGAGCTCAAGGCCATAAGTAAAGCTGCCAAAGGAGGAGATAGCAATAAGCCAGAGGATGGTAAAAGTAATCCTGCAGCTATTGGTAAAGCAATTAAGTTGTATCCAAAAGCCCATGCAAGGTTTTGTTTGATTTTTAGCATTGCTTGTTTTGATAGTTGTAAAGCATTTGGAAGAGATTCCAAGTTTTCTCCAAGCAAAACAAGATCAGCAGAATCTTGAGCGATTTGAGTTCCTGTTCCTATCGCTACACCCAAGTCTGCAGCGGCAAGAGCTGGGGCATCATTAATTCCATCACCTATCATCGCAACCAAACCATTATTTTTTAATAAGTTCAACTTATTTAGCTTGTCTGCAGGTAACATCTGCCATGCAATTTGTTTTGTATTGAATCCTAATTTTTTCCCTAAAGATAAAACTGCGGAATCTCTATCACCACTAAACAAACTTAATGAAAAACCTCTTGATCGTAATTTATTAATTGAAAGGAAAGCATCTTTTCTCACTTGGTCGTCAATCAGGAAAAAACCTAATAATTTATTCTCCAGTGATACTGCAACTATTGATTGAGCTTTGGTTTTTGAAAGCTGAAAATTATTTTCAATCATTTCATTCCATTCAATTCCTTCATGCTTGATCCATTCGGGAGTTCCGACTCTGATTAGTCCTTCTAAATTATTAATTTTGCCAGATAAGCCTTTACCTGGATATGTATTTGATTTTGATACTTTCTCTAGTTTAATTTCTTTTTTATGTGCTTCTTGAATAATTGCTTGGGCGAGCGGATGTCGACTATCTTGTTCAATGCTTGCTGCCAATTTGAGCATTACATTTCTTTCTGACTCTTTGTTTTCCCAGGAGCCAACAACCAAAGGTCTTCCAATTGTGAGTGTGCCTGTTTTATCAAAAATAATTTGACTGATTTTTGATGCCATTTCTATGACATCACCACCCTTAAAAAGCCATCCTCGTTTAGCAGCTTCCCCAGAAGCGACTGTTATTACCGTTGGTGTAGCAAGTCCTAGAGCACAGGGACAGGCCACAACTAAAACAGCTATTGATAGTTGAAATGAAAGCCCAAGTGGTGTTTGAGGTGTATTCATTAAATGATCATGCAAATGATGGCTTTGCATGAAACCTGTATTAGAGACTTGTAAAACTTCTGGCCATATCTTGGTACCTATTTTCCACCAAAAAAGAAAAGTCATTAAAGCAAGAGTTGTTACCCCATAGCAGAAGATGCCTGCTACCTTGTCTGCTAATCCCTGAATTGGCGCTTTTCTCGCTTGGGCTTCTTCAACCAAACTTATTATTTTTGCTATTGCAGTATCAGATCCTATTTTTTGAACTTCTAAAATAATTGTTGATTCTAAATTTAGGCTGCCAGAGGGTAGCTCAACACCTGGTGTCGCTTCTAGCGGTAAAGACTCACCAGTTAAGCTTGATACATCGATTGCCGAATTTCCTTTTATAACCAAACCATCAACTGGGATTCTATCCCCCGCTAATAATTGAATTTTTTCACCTGGTCTGAGTGCTCCTATTCTAATTTCTCGAATTTCATTATTCTCTAAAATTAAATTGGCTGTTTGGGGTTGTAATTTTGCTAATTCTTTTAGTGCCGTGCCTGTGTTTATTCTTGCTCTTTCTTCTAAAAAACGTCCTAATAAAACAAATCCAAGCAGCATAACTGGTTCATTGAAAAAACATGGCCACCCAACTGTTGGCCAAATCAGAGCAATAATGCTTGCTATATAAGCACTCATTACACCAAGACTGACTAGGGTATCCATAGTCGGTGTAAGCATGGTTGCTGATTTTATTCCTGCTTTTAGGATTAATTTGCCAGGTCCGAGTAAAGCAAATGTTGCGAGCGCAGCATGAAAAGGTAATGAACCAATAAGTGGAAAAGATATTTGTTGACCCTCTACTAGATGTCCTAATCCAGAGAGGATTAATAATGAAGTGGCGATTATTAGTTGTTGCCACTTGTTCCATAAATTTTGATTTTCATTTATCTCTAATTCGGGATTGCTTAAAATTGTTTGACAAGGTCTTTCCCTTGAAGGAAAGCCCTTGGATGTAAGAGTTTCTATTACATCGGATAAGGAATTGCTAGGCTCTTTAGTCTCTATAAAAGCTGTTTTTGTAACTAAATTCACGCTTGCATTATTTATGCTTGGGTGGCTTTTAAGTATTTTTTCTACTGCTTGTACACAACTTCCGCATTTCATTCCATCTACATCAAGCAGAATTGAATTTTTGCTTTTGGCAATCTTTTTGCTGCTCAAGGGAATATAAATTTTGGATACTTATGCTAAATTTAATAAATAAAAAGCATGTTGCATTCATTTAATAATTTATTAATACATAAAAATTAGTTTCATTATTTCTATACATTTCTTCTATTTCTAGACAAGATATAATTATATCTATCGATATTGGTTCAATCGTGCCTAGAAGTCAAAACAAAGACAATTTTCTCGATAAGGCCTTTACAAAGATGGCTGAGGGAATAGTAAAAGTGATGCCAATTGCCTCAAAAGAAAAAGAAGCCTATCTGTATTACCGAAAAGGTTTAGCAGCTCAAAACGATGGGGATTACTCAGAGGCTCTTGAGTATTATGAAGAGAGCTTAAAACTTGAGGATAATCAAGTTGATAGAGGAGAGACATTAAAAAACATGGCAATCATTTATATGAGTAATGGAGATGAAGAGAAAGCACTAAATACATATAAAAAAGCTTTGGGGCAAAATCCCAAACAGCCATCTTGCTTAAAAAACATGGGATTAATTTATGAAAAAAGAGGCAGAATGGCTCAAAGAAATGGAAATCAAGATGAGGGGGATATCTGGTTCGATCAGGCAGCTGAAGTTTGGAGTAAAGCTGTTCGTTTATATCCAGGAGGATATTTAGATATAGAGAATTGGCTTAAGACTACAGGTAGAGGAAATGTTGATGTTTATTTATAAGTAATTAAAACGTGGATTAACTATTACTTAAAGCATAGATTAAAGCTTCATTAATATTAGAAGCTTTTAATATTTTTAATTTTTTATTTTTTTCAAACTCACTTGTATCTAATCCATCTGGGATAATTAATGTTTTATATCCAAGTCTGATCACTTCATTAATTCTTTGTTGCATTTGTCTTACTAATCTTAATTGACCAGCCAGGCCTATTTCCCCAATAAAAACCACGCCTTCTTCAAGTTCAATATTTTTAAAGCTTGACACGATAGCAGCTGCAATTCCTAAATCAGCCGCAGGTTCTTCTACCTCTAATCCTCCAGCTACAGCTAGATAACAGTCAAATCTTGAGAGGGAGAGATTCATGTTTTTTTCTAAAACTGCCAAGATTTGATGAAGCCTGTTGATCTCAATACCAGTAGTGGTCCTTCTTGGACTTGCATAACTAGTGGGGTTTAAAAGTGCTTGTATATCTATCGCTAATGGTCTTGTCCCTTCACAAGTAACGATTGTTGAAATGCCAGGTGCTGAGGTTTTGCTTAAAAATAATTCGCTTGGATTAGAGACCTCTGATAATCCATCTGCTTGCATTTCAAAGACTCCAAGTTCACAAGTGGCACCAAATCGATTTTTCACACCTCTAAGAAGTCTGTGCGCAGCAAAGCGATCGCCCTCAAAAGTAAGTACTGCATCCACAAGATGCTCAAGAACTTTTGGTCCTGCTAACATTCCATCCTTCGTAACGTGCCCGATGATTAAAAGAGTAATGTTTTCCCGTTTAGCAATTTGCTGTAAAGCTGCAGAACATTCTCTAACTTGAGCAACTGAGCCAGGCGAACTGGATAAATTTTGATCATGCAAGGCTTGAATGCTATCAATTACTGCGACGTCAGGCTTCAAATAATTAAGCTCTTTTATAATTAGCTCTAGATCTGTTTCTGCAAGTAAATGAAGATTGGATTCAGAATCTTCAATACGATTCCATCTTATTTTTACTTGTTGCGCAGATTCTTCAGCAGCTACGTAAAGTACTGATCTTTGATGAGCCATTGCAGTAGCACTTTGCAAAATGAGAGTGCTTTTCCCAATCCCTGGGTCTCCACCAATTAATACAAGTGATCCAGGTACTAAACCACCTCCAAGTACCCTGTCTAATTCTTCATATCCACTTGGAATACGATCAATAATTTGGTTTTTTGTCTGACTTATTAGTTCTGAACGATAGGGAGATTTCTCATTAGGAGAATTAATCTTTGTGTAAATAGATTTATCCGTTTTTTGATTAATTTTTTCTTCTATAATTGAGTTCCATTCTCCACAATTGTTGCAGCGGCCAAAGAATTGCCTGGTTTGAGCACCGCAACTTTGACAGACATAAATAGAGACAGAACGAGACACTTAGTTGTAAAAAGGAAGTTGGCTGTAGTTGAATAAAGATAGTGATCTTTAAATGTTGGTGAACCTTCACTTAAGATCTTGTTGCAGCCGCCAAAGCTAAGGAACAAATGACGGCCACAAGTCCCTCAAAGGAAACCATCCTCGTAGCTGATGATGAGGCAAGTATTAGGAGGATCCTAGAAACTCGCCTATCCATGATTGGCTATCAGGTAGTTACTGCTTGTGATGGAAATGAGGCATTGGATCTTTTCAGGAATTGTGAGCCTGATTTGGTAGTCCTTGATGTCATGATGCCTAAATTGGATGGGTATGGAGTTTGTCAGGAACTAAGAAAGGAATCAGATGTTCCCATAGTCATGCTTACAGCATTGGGAGATGTTGCAGATAGAATTACTGGCCTAGAACTTGGTGCTGATGATTATGTTGTTAAACCATTTAGCCCAAAAGAATTGGAAGCTAGGATTAGATGTGTCTTAAGAAGAGTAGAAAAAGAACAAATAGCTGGACTACCTAATTCAGGTGTAATTGCGGTTATGAATTTAAAGATTGATACAAATAAGCGTCAGGTTTATAGAAATGATGAACGCATTAGATTGACAGGAATGGAATTTAGTCTTTTGGAACTATTGGTCAGTCGTTCAGGAGAACCATTTAGTCGAGGGGAGATTCTCAAAGAAGTTTGGGGGTATACACCAGAAAGACATGTTGATACAAGAGTAGTTGACGTCCATATTTCTAGACTTAGATCAAAACTTGAGGATGATCCTGCAAATCCAGAATTAATTCTTACTGCAAGAGGAACAGGTTATCTTTTTCAAAGAATTGTTGATTCTATGATTCCTGAAGGATCATAAATAAGTGGAAAAAAATAACCTAAATAATAAAACCAATCGTTCTAAGGCAATTAGACGATTGGTTATTTGGTATCGCCGAAACTCAGCTGTTACAAGTCTTGTTGACACTGCAACAAGCTCAGCGACAGCTGCAAGCAATGTTGCTGGAACAGTTGTTTCTAATGCTGGCTCTGTTGTTACTAGTGCTGGATCAATTGCCAGGAGTACATTAGAACCATTTGTTTTTGATCCTCTTAGGAGACTGCAAGGTGGAGTAAGCGCAGGCGAGCAAAGTGGAATTCAAGATTCCGAAAGGATTTGGGTCGCTGTGGATGGAATGGGAGGAGATTTTGCACCCGGAGCAATTCTTGATGGGTGTTTGAAATCTTTGTCATTACTTCCACTGAAAATTAAATTTGTTGGTGAAATTGAGAAAGTAGAAAAAGTAGCTATCGAATATGGCTTAGAAGAATCTTTAGATAAAGCTATAGATGATGGAAATTTCGAATTAATTCCAAGCGGTCTTTCCGTTGGTATGGATGAAGAAGCCACTGCAGTGCGCAAAAAAAAGGATGCGAGCATAAATATTGCAATGAAATTGGTTAAAGAAGGCAAAGCTATGGGTGTCTATTCAGCTGGAAACTCTGGAGCAATGATGGCTTCAGCGATTTTTAAGTTAGGACGTTTAAAAGGAATTGATCGTCCAGCAATTGGGGCATTATTCCCAACTAAAGATCCTGGTCAACCAGTATTGGTTTTAGATGTTGGAGCAAATATGGATTGCAAGCCAACCTATTTGCATCAATTTGCTCTTCTTGGAAATATTTATAGTCGAGATGTTTTGCAGGTAGAAAAGCCAAGAATAGGATTATTGAATATTGGCGAAGAATCTTGCAAAGGTAATGATCTTTCTCTAGCAACTTACAAACTTTTAAATGAAGAAAAACGTTTTTGCTTTTCTGGAAATTGTGAAGGACGAGATGTTTTATCAGGTGATTTTGATGTTGTGGTTTGTGATGGATTTACAGGAAACGTTTTGCTGAAATTTCTCGAGTCGGTTGGAAGTGTTCTTTTGGGAGTTTTGAGAGCTGAGTTGCCAAGAGGAAGAAGAGGCAAAGTGGGTTCTGCTTTTTTAAGAAATAATTTAAAACGAATAAAGAAACGTCTTGATCATGCTGAACATGGCGGAGCTTTACTTCTAGGAATTAATGGAATTTGTGTTATTGGTCATGGCGGCAGTAAAGCTTTATCTGTTTTGAGTGCGTTAAGAGTTGTTCATTCTGCTGCAAGCCATGGAGTAATGGATGATTTAGCAGATTTAAATAAATCAGATGTTTTAAAGGTCTGATTGGAACTGTCCTACCATGTGATTGACTTATGAAATGAGGGCTTTTTTTAGATTTGATTAGAAATTCTCAATGGGACTCAGGAATATCTTTTGTGGGGTGCGGAAGCGCAATACCTCAAAAGGTAATCAATAATGATCAACTTGGTCAGAGGGTGGATACTAATGATGAATGGATTCAAAGTAGAACTGGTATTTGTGAAAGAAGGGTTATTGGGAAAAATGAGTCTCTGATTGACTTGGCTAGTGAAGCGGCACTTAATGCTGTCAAAATGGCTAATTGGGATGTAAAAACCATTGATTTAATAATTCTTGCAACATCAACGCCTGAAGATTTATTTGGCTCCGCGCCTAAAATTCAATCAAATTTAGGAGCTTCCAATGCAGTCGCTTTTGATTTGACTGCTGCTTGTAGTGGTTTTTTATTTGCTTTGGTAACTGCATCACAATATTTAGCTTCTGGTTCGATGAAAAGAGCTGTTGTGATTGGAGCAGACCAATTGTCAAAATGGGTGGATTGGGATGATAGAAAAACCTGTGTTTTGTTTGGAGATGGAGCAGGAGCAGTAGCTCTTGAGATGTCAGAAAATGAAAGGGGTTTGATTGGATATGATTTGCAGTCTGATGGAAGTAAAGGAGGTTGTTTAAATCTTTCTCAATCAAATAATTTTTTAGATTTAGTTCAAGGAGCTACCCATCAAAAAGGGGAGTATTTGCCAATAAAAATGGAGGGAAAGGAGGTTTATAAGTTTGCAGTTAAAGAAGTTCCAATCATTCTTGGAGAACTCTTAGAAAAATATCAAATCAAGTCAGAGACAATAGATTGGCTTCTATTACATCAAGCTAATCAAAGAATTCTTGATGCTGTAGCTTCGAGATTTTCCATACCATCAGAAAAAGTTCTTTCAAATTTGAAACATTATGGAAACACCTCAGCAGCAACAATCCCATTGATGCTTGATGAAGCAGTTAGAGATCAGAGGATTCAATCAGGCGATTTAATTGCCTGTAGTGGATTTGGTGCTGGCTTGAGTTGGGGAGCCGCTTTGTTTTATTGGCATGGTGCCTATTAAGCTGTTTACTAATTAATTCAGAAAATTATGACTATTGCCTGGGTCTTTCCTGGACAAGGCTCTCAAAAATTAGGTATGGCAAATTCGTTATTAGATTTGCCTGGTTCAAGAGATAGATTTGAATTAGCCTCAGAAATTTTAGGAAGAGATCTTTGGAAAATTTGTTGTGGTGAGGGGGTTCCAAACGAAGAAATATATGATTTAAACGATACTAGAAACACCCAACCTGCACTTTTTGTTGTTGAGTCGCTCTTGGTTGATGATTTAAAAAGACAAAAAAGGGAGGCCAAAATAATTGCAGGCCACAGTCTCGGAGAAATAGTTGGTCTTTATTCAGCAGAAGTATTAGATGCGAAGACAGCGATATTGCTATTAAAAAAAAGATCTGAATTGATGGCATCGGCAGGAGGAGGAGCCATGATTGCTGTTTTGGGCTTTGATCGAAATGAATTAGATGATTTGATTAGAGAAACTGATGGTGCTTCAATAGCTAATGACAATAGTGAATCTCAGGTTGTCTTATCAGGTTCACAAGAAGCTGTGAGGAAAGTGGCTGATAATTTAAAATGCAAAAGAGCTATACCTTTGCAAGTTTCAGGTGCTTTTCATTCCATCTTTATGACTGAAGCATCTAAAAGTTTTGCTGAAGTACTTGATCGTGTAACTTTTCAAGATGCTCAAGTCCCAGTTCTTAGCAATGTTGATCCAACTCCAACTTTAAGTGGAGAATTATTGAAATATCGCCTAAAAAGACAAATGACCACTGGAGTCAGGTGGAGAGAGACCATGGATGTAATGCAAAAAGAAGGTATTACCACAATGGTTGAGATTGGGCCAGGAAATGTGCTTAGCGGTCTTGCCAAACGATCAATGAAAGGGGTCTTGGCCAGTCAAATATCAAATACAAGTGATCTGGGTTATTGATTTTGGAAAAAATTAGAGTTATTACGGGAGTTGAAAAAATCCAAAAGAATATGCCGCAACAAAGTTTTGTTTATAGTTGTGTAAGTTATTTATTCGTTTTCCCGATTTTTCGCTTTTTCTTTAGAGGTCAAACAAAAGGAATTTCGAATTTACCCAAGACAGGTGGAGTTGTCATTGTTTCTAATCATGGCTCCCATCTTGATCCACCGATTTTGGGTCATGCACTGGGGAGACCGGTAGCTTTCATGGCAAAATCTGAACTTTTTCAGGTGCCCATATTGTCATTCATAATTTCTGCTTGTGGTGCCTATTCAGTTAAGAGAGGAGCTGGAGATAGAGATGCCATAAGAAATGCATCTAATAGATTAAGTGAAGGTTGGGCTACAGGTGTGTTTTTGGACGGAACCAGACAGGAAAATGGGAGAGTTAATGAGCCTAAAGCAGGAGCTGCTCTTCTGGCTGCGAGGACAGGTTCACCTCTTCTTCCTGTGGCAATAGTTAATAGTCACCGAGCTTTCCCAAAAGGATCTCTGCTGCCTCGATTTGTCTCTATTCATTTAAGAGTTGGTGAATTAATTCAACCCCCTAAAACAAAGAAAAGAGAAGATTTAACATCCACAACTAAAGAAATTCAAATATCTATAAATTCAATGTTGGATAAAGGTCTAATAAAGAATATTTAGATTAGGTTATATCTATACGATAAGAAAATGTTGGAACTTATCTATTTTTATTTATCGATTGGTGAAGTTGGATAGATGGGTAATGTCTTTTTCCAATGAGAAATTACTTTTAAATTGTGACAATGTTGAGAAAAATTCACTAGTGAAATAATATCTTTTTCTATATTAATAGAAGTATTTATTGAAGGATTAATTTCTTTTTCATTCCTTATTAAATGTGGAGAAATAAGTTCACTAAATTCATTAAAATTTGACTTCTTGTGGATTTTTATTAGTTTATACTTACCTGCAACAACTCCTCTCCTTGGTAAAATATCTTTTATCCAAAATGGATTAAAGATTTGATTTTGATCAAGTTCTTTATGAAGTCTTGGAGCCATCAAATGAAAGGAACTTATAGAATCTAATGGACAATCAATTTGTTGTGCAATTGTTCTAGCCATTGAGATTGTTAATCTTGTACTAGTGAAACTTCCAGGACCTTTTACTACTGCAATGCGAATGATTTGCTTCCAAAATTTGCTAGGAAGAATTTTTTCTATACAACTAAATAATTTGTTGGATAATGAGCGACCGATATGAAATACTTCGCTTTTTAAAATTGCTTCTGGATTTTCAGTGTCCTTAAGCGCAATGCCAAAGGATTCTGAGCAACTGTGTAAGGCTAATAAATACTTTGAATTTGATTTATAGATTTTTTGCAATGGTTTTACGATTTTTTACTTTGGAATTTCTTCTCCAGGACGCAGCCTGCTCCATTTTCCTTGATCCAGACGAAAACTATCGCATCCTCTTACATCCCATTCTATTCCTATCTCGCTCTCAGGCATGTCTAAAATGTTGATATGTATTTTTGGATTATTTCCTTGAAAATCCGGATTTTTAGTCAGGTGTTTGACTCCATGATTTTCTTCGACTGTGTAGTAGGTCTTGCATCTATCTACCCAGGCACAATCAACACAGATGCACATAACTATAAAATTAGAACCTAGGTTTAATTTTGATTAGTAAGGACACATTACTATTAAATGATCTTTTTAGAGATTTAAATCTAAAAGATTGGCCAATATCCATAGCTGATTTACCTCCTGGAAGTGCTCTAGTTGGTGGTTCTGTTAGAGATGGATTGTTGAACAAATTGAGTCAAAAACCTGATTTAGATTTTGTTATACAAACAAATGCTATTAAGTTCAGCGAAAATTTATCTAAAAAGATTAATGCTACTTTTGTAAAGCTTGATGAAAAGAGAGATATTGCTCGATTAGTTGTTAACGGATGGACACTAGATTTTGCTCGACAGGTTGGAGAGAATCTCAGAGATGATTTATTAAGACGTGATTTTAGAATTAACGCAATTGCTTTAAGGTTTGAAGAAAAACCGGAGATTTATGATCCAACTGGAGGAATGGATGATTTGAAAAGCAAGAAAATTGTTGCGGTAAGTGAGAAGAATTTAATTCAAGACCCATTGAGAATTCTCAGAGGTTTTCGATTAATGTGTGAATTGAATTTTAATATAGAGAAAAAAACTAAGAATTTTCTAAAATATAATGTAGATAAATTAAGTAATGTTGCGCCTGAAAGGATAAAAGCGGAGATTTTTAAAATAGTTAAATCCAAATGGAGTTTTTCAGCTTGGGAAACTTATTTAGAACTTCAATTATTGAAAAATTGGCAAGAAGAAAAGATCTCTAGCAATGATCTAAAAAGAAGAGAAATTTTATCAGAGAAACCTTTGCTAGGAGGCTTTTTAGCAAAATTAATATTGTTGCTCAGTGATGAAGGTTTGTCTTGTTTGAAGTTTAGTAAAAATGAAATCAAAAGATGCAAGTACCTCAGGTTTTGGGTCCATAAAATTACCAAAATAGGGTTAGATAATCTTTCAGAGGATGAAAGGTTCCAGCTTCACATAGATTTGGAAGAGGATTTGCCATCTTTAATTCTTTTTTTGAAAGAAAAATATTCGAATGTTTGGCTGAATCGCTGGAAAGACCCCTCTGATCCCCTCTTTCACCCTTCTTCTCCGATAAATGGATATTCACTTCAAAAAGTCTTGAGAATCCCCCCTGGCCCCTTTTTAGGAGAACTAATGTGGCATCTCTCAAAGGAAAAAGCTTATGGACGATTTTGCACAAATCAAGAGGCTTTGGAGGTCGCTCGTAAATGGACCCTAGAGAATTCACCCTTTTTGTGATTAACTACACACAAATCAAATTTATCTCGGCCGTATGCCGTCGTCTTCTTATCCCCTTTTTTCTAAATGAGTGTTCGCCTTTACATCGGCAATTTGCCGCAGAATGTCAATGTTAAAGAACTTGAGTCCCTTCTCTCTTCTATTGGAGACGGCATCAAATTTAAAGCGGTTTTCGATAGAGATACCAAGGCTTGTAGGGGATTTGGTTTTGCAAATATAAAAAATGAGAATGTTGCAAATGAACTAATTGAAAAATTAAATGGCCATGAATTTAGTGGGAATAAATTAAGGGTAGAGCGTTCTGAGCGAAAGGATTCGAATTCTGGTAACTCAAAAAGAGGAGCAAGTTCTAACAATGGAAATAAAGGCTCTAATCGTAAAGATGTTAAGAAAGTTGTACATAGCGATGCACCAATTAAAGAAGCTCCAGATCCAAGATGGGCTGGCGAACTGTCAAAACTTAAGGATCTTTTAGCGAATCAAAAAACGCCTGTATAAGTATTGATATTCAATTAAGTAGATGTTCAATTAAATAGTGTTTTTAGTTTGTATTTTTCATCGTTAATAGTCATAAAATAAGAGATGGGTAGGTTTATTGCTTTCACCCATCCCTTTACATAAGCACGATTATTAAAAACATCATAATCTAATTTTTCAATTGAATTTAGTATTCCGCTATAAAGCTTCAGCGAAGTCCAAATAGGCCATCTTGCATCTATTGAGAGCCATTTGATGCCTTCCTCAGAGGTAAGAAACCAATCTCTGGCTCTGGCTAATTGAAAAGACATCAGTGCTTTCCAGTTTTCATTGATTTTTCCATTCAATAAATCTTCTTCTGAATAATTAAATTTATCTAGATCCTCTAGTGGTAAATATATTCTTCCTCTTCCTCTATCTTCTCCAACATCTCTCAGGATATTGGTTAATTGATTCGCAATTCCTAGCGCAATAGCAGCTTTTGAGGTGTTAGGCGATGGTTTACTTGGATTAGATGTATAGGCAGCATCAATTCCAATTACACCTTGGGTCATTAACCCAACTGTTCCAGCAACTCTGTAACAGTAGAGCTCAAGTTCTTCAAAGGTTTTGTATCTCGTTTTATCTAGATCCATTCTCTGTCCATCTATCATATCGATGTAAGGCTGAATGGATTGCGGAAATTTTTGAAGAGTATCAGCTAAGACTGCATCAAGATCATCCTCAATATTCCCAGCAAACACTTTTTTAGTTTTGTCTTCCCATTTATTCAGTCGATCTGATAATTCATTTCTAGACTTTTTTTGAGCTTCATTGCTATCCATTAATTCATCAGTTCTCCTGCACCAAACATAGATAGCCCAGATGGCTTTGCGTTTGGCAGGGGGCAACAACATTGTGCCAAGGTAGAAGGTTTTAGCCCAAAGAGCAGTTTCCTTCCTACAAGCCTCGTAGGCATCCTCTAGATTCAAAGAAGACTGAGCCAAAATTAATAGTTTGTAAGTTTTTTAGTTTCCAATTTTCTATTGAATTGTAGTACTGGAAAAGATTGTTTTTAATACATTAAGACTTGGAAGAACTAATGTCAGTCGAGTCTTGGATCTTTTCTGCGCACAACTTTCCACTTAAGACAGCACCTTCCATTGAAGCTAAATAACGCTGCATAGTGTAATCACCGGTTAGGAAAAAATTTCTTATGGGAGTCTTTTGATCAGGTCTTAAATCTTGGCATCCAGGCACAGCTTTATATACTGATTGAGGGGTTTTAATGACCTTGTATTTGCGTAACTTAGCTTGATTTTCCCCTGAAAAATGCATGGGGAATAATTTTATTAATTCTTGCATTGTCGCATCAATTATCTCTTCATCTTTACGACTGATCCAGTCTTTTGCAGGAGCAAAAACTAATTCGAGCATTGATCGATTTGGATCTTCATATTCTTTACAGGTAATACTCATGTCAGCATAAACACTTAAGAGTGGAGATCTACTGAATAATAGGTGATCAATATTTGTAAGTTTTCGATCGAACCAAAGATGAATGTTAATAACCGGAACTCCTTTTAGTCCTTCAAGTTTTCTGAAAATATCTTTGGAGGCCCATTCGTTAGGCAAAATTGTTTTAAAAATATCTACTGGCATTGCACTGACATACGCATCCGCTTCAATTTCTTCTCCATTGGATGCTTTAGCACTGCCTATCAAGAAATTATTAACACATCCATCTTCTTTTAAATTGATTTTCCTGAGCGGACTATTTAAAAATACGTCTCCACCTAAAGCTCTTATATGATCAACAATTGGTTGACAAAGTCTTTCTGGTGGGGCGCCATCAAGAAATGCCATTTTTGATCCATTCTTTTCTTGTAGGAAGCGATTTAATGCTGTCAACAATACTGTTGAGGATATTTCATCAGGACCTATGAAATTCAGTGCCTTACTCATTGCGATAAAAACTTCATCATTCACTCTTTCAGGGATATTCTGCTTTTTTAGCCACTCAGTCCAAGAGTATTTATCGCACTCCTCTACATAATTTTGACCTCGCAACATCGCTGGGATTAGTCCTAGTCCAAAAGAAATTTTTTCTGGCCAGCTAAGCATATCGTTGTTGCTTAAAATCGCTGCTACTCCATTTACTGGAGCAGGAAGATCAGGGAAATCGAAACGGCTATATGTGCCAGGTTCTTCTGGTTGGTTGAAAATCATGGAATGACTTTTCCATTGAAGACGATCTTCAATATTTAGTTCTTTAAAAAGCTGGAGCATGTTTGGATATGCTCCAAAAAATATATGTAATCCAGTCTCATACCAGTCTCCATCCTCATCTTTCCAAGCAGCTACTTTTCCACCAAGTACGTTTCTGGCCTCATAAACAAATGGCGTATGACCTGCATCGGCTAAGTATTTTGCACATGAGAGTCCTGCCAATCCGGCTCCAGCGATTGCTACGCGCATACTTAAATAAAAGAGTATTTAACAACTTTAGTGATTAAGACCACCCAACAAGGGGTAAGGCCGTTAAATTTGCAGTATATATTTTGAATTGTTGTTTTAAATTCATGAGCGATACTATTCTTAAATGCACAACGAGACACGTAAGAATATTTACTGCAGTTGTGGAAAATAATGATTTGATTTTAGATAATGAACATTTGACTTTAGATATTGATCCCGATAATGAATTTCTTTGGAGCGACCAATCTATTAAAAATGTGCAAGATTATTTTCGTGAATTAGTGGACTCTCAAGCTGAAAACGAATTGAGTGATTACAGCTTAAGAAAAATAGGATCTTTGCTAGAAGATTTTATTCGAAAGTTGCTGCAAGATGGAGACCTTAGTTATAACCCAAATAGCAGGGTGATGAATTATTCAATGGGGTTACCTCGAACTCAAGAATTATTATGAATCAAGGTCCTTATAATCGGCGACCATCGTCTCGTAAAAGATCAGATCTGGCGAGAAGACAAGGAGGTAACAGATTTAATTCCAGAAACGATTCAAATGTAAGAGATCAATATGAACCAAGAGGAAGTCGATTTAAATCGTCAGGCCCCTCTGATGGAGGAGGTGGTATAAAAATCAATTCTAATTCAATTGCTATTCTGGCTGGAGTGTTGGTAATTGGTGTTGGTATAGGCAGCCTTATTACAAGCACAACTTCAGGTGGCCAGGGAAATATTGCAAGTCAGCAACAGTTGGATATGGCAGTTCCCGATCCTGACTTTTGTAGACAGTACGGTGCAAGCGCCTTTGTTATCGATGTTGAAATGTATACGACCTTAAATCCATCTACAAGCTTCGTGACACAACCTGCTCTTCAACCAGGTTGTGTTATTAGAAGAGAGAATTGGACTGTTTTACAAAAGCAAGGAGCCATAAATAATGAAGACGTAAGAGAGTGTAAGCAGCGAATGAATACATTTGCTTATATCGGTTCAATTAGAGATCAGCCAATTGTTCGTTGTGTTTATCAAGCAGATGTTAATGAGAATAAATTTATAATTAAAGGTGCTGAAGAAGATGCTATTGGTATAAATAAAGAAGCTATACAATTCTAACTTTGATGATTAAACAGTGGCGAAAATGAACTTGCAAATAAAGGTAAAATATCTTGTGTAAATGCTTCGGCAGCTCTTGATGAATATCTGCCAGGATTAGTAATTACTTTTAATTCTCTTTTGACTTCTAGGTCTGCAACAATAGCTCTGTGTATGCTTTTTCCCGAAAGCTCTCTTTCAATTGAAACTACTGGAAGAAAAGCAGCACCTAGATCAGATTGAACTGCATTTTTGATGGCTTCAAGAGAATTTAATTCCATCTCTATATGTAGTCTCTGTACGTCTAGTCCTGAGGAAGATAATAGTTGATCTACGACTTTTCTAGTTGTAGATTGATTATCCAAGGTTATAAACCTTAGACTGTATAAATCTTCTTTTGTGAGTTCTTTTGATTTTGCTAATGAATGATTAATAGGCAAAACAAGAGCTAACTCATCAGTAGCAAAAGGAACTACTTGTAAGGATTCGTTTAATTCTAATGGAAGTTGCCCCCCAATAATTGCAATATCTATCTGGCCATTAGCAATACCCCACCCTGTTCTTCTAGTGCTATGAATTTGAAGTTGAACTGAAACTTCTGGATACTTTTGTCTGAAAATCCCAATCATCCTGGGCATCAGGTAAGTACCAGTCGTTTGACTGGCTCCAATAATGATTGATCCCCCTTTGAGGTTATTTAAATCTTCAATTGCTTTGCAAGTTTCTTGGCACTCTCCTAAAATTTTTTCACAATAATTGAGTAGAAGCTTTCCAGCTTCAGTTAATTGAGCTTTTCTACCCCCTCTATCAAATATGGCAATTTCTAGTTGTTTTTCTAGATTTTGCACCTGTAAGCTCACAGCTGGTTGAGTAACAAAGAGACTGTCAGCAGCTTTTTTAAAGCTCCCCTCATCAACAATTGCTTTGAGGATTCTTAATTGATCAAGAGTGAATGGTATCTCGGCCATGGTGGCGGGCCTTCATGGCAGTTATTAAAATAAAATGTAGGAAAAAACAACTCCAACTGTTGATCCGGTATGGATCTAATAATTTTTCAAGAGGCTTTTCATAGCACTAATGGCATTTTCAGAAACTCATAGTTCCAGTTTTGTGATGATATTGCTTTTATTTTGTTTTGCAGTTATTCATAGTGGAGGAGCGGCTTTACGGGGGAAGGCTGAAAGTATTATTGGCGCAAGAGCATGGAGATTGATTTTTGCTTTTGCAAGTATTCCCTCGGCTGTTGTTTTAATTGGTTACTTTGTTGCTCATCGTTACGATGGAGTTAGATTTTGGAATTTTCAAGGGGTTAGCGAGCTGATTCCAATTATTTGGGTTTTGAGTGCAATTAGTTTTCTTTTTTTGTATCCAGCGACTTATAACCTTTTAGAAATCCCTGCTGTGCTTAAGCCTAAAGTGAGAATTTATGCTTCAGGAATTATCAGAGTCACACGCCATCCCCAAGCAATTGGTCAAATTATTTGGTGTTTTGCACATTTACTTTGGATAGGCACAAGTTTTACTCTTGTTACTTGTTTGGGATTGATTGCACATCATTTGTTTGCTATTTGGCATGGTGATAGAAGACTTTCTCTCAAATTCGGAAAAGAATTTGAGGAAGTGAAGAAAAGAACATCGGTCGTTCCATTCTTGGCTGTGTTGGATGGACGACAAAAATTACAAATAAAAGAATTTCTTAGGCCTTCTCAAATGGGGATTTTCATTGCGGTGTTTTTTTTCTGGTGGTCCCATAAATTTATTTCTGTTGGAGCTCAGAGATTTCTCTCTTTTGATTTAACTGAATTACTAGCAAGAATTGCCTAAACTTATTTCAATATGATTTAGCTGGATGCATTCGGCTGCAGATTTTGCTTGGTTAATTCCACTACTTCCCCTTTGTGGGGCAGTTTTAATTGGTTTGGGATTAATTAGTTTTAACGATCTTTTTAATCGTTCAAGGAAACCCGTAGCAATAACCCTTTTAACCTCCGTAGGTGCTTCTGTATTTATTAGCTATGCAGTTTTGGCTGAGCAACTCTCAGGTAATCCTCCAGTTGAACACCTGTTTGTATGGGCAAGTGCAGGATCTTTTGAGTTGCCCATGGGATATGTGATTGATCCTTTAGCGGCAGTGATGCTCGCTCTGGTAACTACAATTGCTTTTTTAGTAATGATCTATTCCCATGGTTACATGGCACATGATCCAGGGTACGTTCGTTTTTTTACTTATTTAGCCTTATTCAGCAGTTCAATGCTTGGACTAATTGTCAGTCCAAATTTGCTTGAGATATATGTTTTTTGGGAATTGGTTGGGATGTGTTCATACTTACTCGTTGGCTTTTGGTATGACAGAGATGGTGCCGCACATGCAGCTCAAAAGGCTTTTATCGTAAACAGAGTAGGAGACTTTGGGTTATTACTTGGTATTTTGGGTCTTTTCTGGGCAACAGGTAGTTTTGATTTTGATGGAATCGCTCAAGGTTTATCAGAGTCCGTTAGTTCTGGGACAGTTCCAACTTGGGCAGGTTTGACTCTTTGCATTCTTGTTTTCATGGGACCAATGGCAAAGTCTGCACAATTTCCTTTACATGTTTGGTTGCCTGATGCAATGGAAGGTCCGACTCCCATATCTGCCCTGATCCATGCAGCAACAATGGTTGCAGCGGGAGTTTTTTTAGTAGCAAGGCTTGATCCTCTGTTTAGCCAGTTCCCTTTTGTTGGATTATTCATTGCAATTATTGGAACAGTAACTTGCTTCCTAGGTGCATCGATCGCTTTAACGCAAATGGATTTAAAAAAAGGATTGGCTTACAGCACAGTTTCTCAACTTGGATACATGATGCTTGCGATGGGATGTGGCGCACCAGTTGCAGGAATGTTCCATCTTGTGACTCATGCCTGTTTTAAGGCCATGTTATTCCTTGGCTCAGGTTCAGTTATTCATGCCATGGAAGAGGTGGTTGGTCATGAACCAATTCTTGCTCAAGATATGCGATTAATGGGAGGACTACGAAAAAAAATGCCTATTACAGCAATAACTTTTTTCATTGGTTGTATTGCCATCAGTGGAATTCCTCCTCTCGCAGGTTTTTGGAGTAAGGATGAAATTCTTGGTCAAGCCTTTAATACTTTTCCAATACTTTGGTTTATTGGTTTTTTAACGGCAGGAATGACTGCTTTTTATATGTTTAGGCTTTATTTTCTTACTTTTGAGGGGGACTTCAGAGGCGAAAATCAAGAGATGCAGATTTCTTTACTTGCTTTTGCAGGTAAAGAAAAAGATGAAGAGCATGAAGAACATGAAGTTGGGAAGATACATGAATCTGCATGGCCTATGACATTTCCATTGGCAGTTTTGGCGATTCCTTCAGTCTTAATTGGATTTATAGGAGTTCCTTGGAACAGCATTTTTGCAAACTTGTTAGAGCCCAGTGAGGCTATTGAAGCTGCAGAAAAGTTTAGTTGGGGAGAATTCCTTCCTCTTGCAACTGCCTCTGTTGCTATCTCATCTGCAGGGATACTATTGGCGGTTTTAACTTATTATTTGAAACGAGTTGATCTTGGTGTTTTTCTATCCAAGAAGTATCCACAAATCAATTCATTTCTTCAGAACAAATGGTACTTAGATGACATAAATGAGAAAATCTTTGTTAAAGGTAGTAGGAAGCTCGCAAGAGAAGTATTAGAAGTAGATGCAAAAGTAGTCGATGGAGTAGTAAATCTGACTGGATTATTGACTCTTGGGAGTGGAGAAGGACTCAAATATTTTGAGACAGGACGAGCTCAGTTTTATGCTTTGATCGTTTTTGGAGGAGTGATTGCTCTGGTCGCACTTTTTGGCGTTGTAGGAGCATAATTTACATAATTTTTTTAGGTGTGTGTTTCATCCCCTATCTTGAGGGTGCCAATAATCTCATAATTTCTAAACTCAAAAAGTGGTGATTAATTTCGAGTCTTGGAATTCGCTCTCAATACAAGTTTCAACCTAGGAACAGTGCTAATCCCTGAGCCAATTCAAGCCAATTTTCCTTGGTTAAGTTTATCAATATTGTTTCCCATTTTTGGTGCATTAATTGTTCCTTTTATTCCAGATAAAGGAGAAGGAAAAGAAGTTCGATGGTATGCCTTGATAATTGCTTTAATTACTTTTCTAATCACTGTCGCTGCTTACTTCAAAGGTTTTGATCCAAGTCAAGAAGGCTTGCAATTATATGAAAAAGTTAGTTGGCTGCCTGATCTTGGATTGACTTGGTCTGTTGGCGCAGATGGCTTGTCAATGCCATTGATATTGCTTACAAGTTTTATAACTTCTCTTGCGGTTTTGGCAGCGTGGCCAGTTAGTTATAAACCAAAATTATTTTTCTTTTTAATTCTCGCAATGGATGGCGGACAGATAGCTGTTTTTGCTGTTCAAGATATGTTGCTTTTCTTTCTGGCTTGGGAATTGGAGTTGTTCCCGGTTTATTTATTCCTTGCAATCTGGGGCGGGAAGAAAAGGCAATATGCAGCTACGAAATTTATTATCTATACAGCTGGCAGCTCGTTATTTATTCTGCTTGCTGGTCTTGCAATGGGTTTCTTTCAAGGTGGAGGAATACCAGATTTTGGCTATACCCATTTATCTCAGCAAAATTTTGGAAAGGGGTTTCAACTGCTTTGTTATTCAGGACTGCTAATAGCTTTTGGTGTCAAACTTCCTATTGTTCCTCTTCATACTTGGTTGCCAGATGCGCATGGAGAGGCCACTGCTCCCGTTCATATGCTTTTGGCAGGAATCTTGTTAAAGATGGGTGGATATGCTCTCCTTAGATTTAATGCACAATTACTGCCTGATGCTCATGCCCAATTTGCACCCTTGTTAATTGTTCTTGGAGTAGTAAATATTATTTATGCAGCTTTAACTTCTTTTGCTCAAAGAAATTTAAAAAGAAAAATCGCTTATAGCTCAATAAGTCATATGGGTTTTGTTTTGATAGGTATTGGAAGCTTTAGTTCTTTAGGCACTAGTGGTGCGATGTTGCAAATGGTTAGCCACGGTTTGATAGGAGCTAGTTTGTTTTTCCTTGTTGGTGCAACTTACGACAGAACTCACACTCTTCAATTAGATGAGATGGGTGGGATTGGTCAAAACATGAGAATTATGTTTGCTTTATGGACTGCATGCGCTTTTGCTTCTCTTGCTTTACCTGGAATGAGTGGATTTATCTCAGAATTAATGGTTTTTGTTGGGTTTGTAACTGATGAAGTTTATACACTCCCATTTAGAGTTGTTGTTGCTTCATTGGCAGCAATAGGAGTCATTTTGACACCAATATATTTATTGTCGATGCTCAGAGAAATTTTCTTCGGGAAGGAGAATGCGAAGTTAATATCCAAAGCAAAGTTGGTAGATGCAGAACCTAGAGAAATTTATATTATTGCTTGTTTATTAGTTCCTATTATTGGAATAGGGTTGTATCCAAAAATCATGACTGATACTTATATTTCATCAATTGATGGATTGGTTCAAAGAGATTTGTTAGCAGTTGAGAGAATTAGAAGTGATCAAGCAACAATTATTGGCAATACGAATTTATCAATTGGGACTATTGAAGCTCCTCTTCTGGATTGAAAATTATTTCACCTGGCACTACCTTCAATATAGAGATAACTTGATTTTAGACTCATTTTCCTAATTGCCAGTTGATATTTTAATGCAAACTGCAGACTCTGGCGCCAGACTTGCTATTCGTTTATTGCAAGATGCTGCTCAAAGAGGAGATATTGATCCTTGGGATGTGGATGTTATTCCAGTTGTAGATGGTTTTTTGGATCAACTTAAACAGCGTATTGAAATACCAAAAAAGATTTCACAACATTTCAGTAAGAATGGTGGAAGTTATGAGGTTGATCTTGCTCAGAGTAGTGAGGCCTTTTTAGCTGCTTCTGTTTTAGTTGGTTTAAAGGCGGAGGTGCTTGAGGCTGAAATGTTCACTTTTGATAAGGAAGTTGAAGATGATTCAGACTTTGATTTTGGTGAACAGGGTTGGCTAGATGACCGTTTTAAATTACCTCTTCGACCAGAGAGACATCTTTTTAGAAGACCCGTTGCACCTCCACCATTTAGAAGGCCAGTGACTCTTGGAGAATTAATAAATCAGCTTGAGACAATTGCAGAATCTTTGAAAAATGATGAGTTGCAAAACCGTAGAAAGGTACGACAAAAAAAATTAAGTAACAGGGAGATGATTGCTCAAGTTTCGTCTTTAGCTCATAGAGAAAAATTACCTGAAACCACTGCTGCTCTGGCGATTTTCATAAATAATTGGGAGCAGGCTTTGCATTGGGTAGATTTTGAATTATTGGTCGAGAGGTGGCAAGGAAATTCTGCCTCAAACGATTTGGATACCGATAGAGTAGGAGTCTTTTGGGCTTTATTGTTTCTTTGCTCTCAAGGCAAGGTGGAGATTGATCAAAAGGGTTCATTGTTCTCACCGATAAGTCTAAAGAGGCTTTTGGACCCAGGAATGGTTGCTCAACTTCCTCTTGCTTCTCTAGACGTGACAGATGGCTCGCCGGCTGCTGCTTAGCTCTTTGTGGTGGCAGCATTCTATGTTGGCCTTGTGTAGCTTAGGTTAGACCGCCTATGAAGGCGATGATCCTGGCGGCTGGAAAAGGTACCCGAGTACAGCCGATCACGCATGTGATTCCAAAGCCAATGATTCCTATCCTTCAGAAACCTGTAATGGAGTTTCTGTTGGAACTTCTTAAGGAGCATGGTTTTACTGAGGTTATGGTCAATGTTTCGCACTTGGCAGAAGAAATAGAAAATTATTTTCGAGATGGACAAAGATTTGGAGTTGAAATTGCATACAGTTTTGAAGGTCGTATTGAAGACGGAGAATTAATTGGTGACGCACTTGGTTCAGCTGGCGGGCTGAAGAAAATTCAAGATTTTCAAAAGTTTTTTGATGATACTTTTGTTGTCTTGTGTGGAGATGCATTAATTGATTTGGATTTATCTGAAGCTGTAAAACGACATAAAGAAAAAGGAGCCCTAGCTAGTTTGATAACTAAACGTGTTTCAAAGGATCAAGTAAGTAGTTATGGCGTTGTTGTAACTGATGAAGAAGATCGTGTTAAGGCTTTTCAAGAAAAACCTTCGATAGATAATGCACTAGGCGACACTATTAATACTGGAATTTATTTATTTGAGCCTGATATCTTTAAGTATATTCCATCTGGAAAACCCTTTGATATTGGTTCAGATTTATTTCCAAAATTAGTAGAGGAAGGTGCACCTTTTTATGCTTTGCCCATGGATTTTGAGTGGGTTGACATTGGTAAGGTTCCAGATTATTGGAGAGCAATAAGGAATGTTCTTAAAGGGGATGTTAGACAGGTTGAAATACCAGGAAAGCAAGTAAGACCAGGCATCTATACTGGTTTAAATGTTGCAGCTAATTGGGATAAAATAGATGTGAAAGGACCTATATATGTTGGTGGAATGACAAGGATTGAAGATGGGGTAACTATTGTTGGTCCTTCTATGATTGGTCCAAGTTGTTGTATTTGTGAAGGTGCAACAATTGATAATTCAATAATTTTTGATTACTCACTAATTGGGCCAGGAGTTCAACTTGTAGAGAAGTTAGTTTTTGGTAGATATTGTGTTGGTAAAGAAGGTGACCATTTTGATTTACAGGAAGCCGCTTTAGATTGGCTAATAACTGATGCTAGAAGACAGGATTTAGGCGAACCGTCACCCCAACAAAAGGCAATGGCTGAATTATTAGGAACTGATTTGATTAGCTCTTCTAATTAATATTTGCTCTATCTAAAATTATCGGTATTTTTTCTTCTGCTTTAACGGCCATTATGTGAACTCCTTGTGCAATTCCTAGAAAACTTTTTACTTGCTCAGCAGCAATTGATATACCTTCATCAATAGGGTTTGATGAACTCTCAAGTCTTGAAATAATTGATTTGGGTATGCATGCACCTGGTACTACCCGATTGATGAATTGAGCATTTTTGGCAGATTTGAGTAGAAAAACCCCAGCTAAAACAGGAAATTTCATAGGCTCTGTTATTTCCTGGCAAAATCTTTCAAGTACTTTGGGATCCATAACCATTTGAGTTTGGAGGAAATTAGCCCCCGCTTCTTTTTTGAGTTTTATTCTTCTTCTTAAACCATCAAATCCCCTGCAATTTGGATCGGCTGCGGCTCCAGCAAACAAATCAGTTGGGCCATCAGGTAAAAAATCAGATATTGGATCTTTCCCTTTGTTAAGTGATGTGACTTGCTCGATAAGTTCTATTGAGTTGAAGTCTTGAACTGGTTTGGCTTGAGATTGGTCTCCTACTCTTACAGGATCGCCAGTTAAACAGAGTATATTTTTTATTCCTAAAGCATGCGCTCCAAGTAATTCAGCTTGTAATGCGATTCGATTCCTATCCCTACATGATAATTGAAGGACTGGTTCTAGATTTGCCTCTAAAAGAAGCTTGCATAAGGCTAGGCTGCTCATTCTCATGATTGCCCTGCTGCCATCTGTAACATTAAAACCATGGACAAGATCTTTTAATTTGATTGCTTTTGCGAGGGTTAAAGCAGTATTGCCGCCTCTAGGAGGCATGATTTCAGCAGTAATAGCTGATAAGCCAGATTCAAGACGATTTTGAAGTTTAGTTTTCACATGTATTTTTTACTAGATAATTACTATCGGTGATTAATGGCCCTAATCTAAGTAGTATTAATTAATGAGTTGTGAGTGAGGGGAATGTTCACAGGAGAGATCGCTAATTCGTCCCATATGGGACTCTCGGCTAGGGAAATGGAGATCATTGGATTAGTTGCAGATGGCCTCACTAATCAAGAGATTGCTGAAAAACTGACAATTAGCAAAAGGACCGTAGACAATCATGTAAGCAATATGTTTACAAAAACAGGTTCAAAAAACAGAGTGGCTTTATTGAACTGGGCAATGGATCATGGAAAGATATGCCGGGATGGGTTCAATTGTTGTTCATTGCCAGATGAAATAGATTCATAGAAAATCTAATTATTTGCTTCCTCATCACTATCTGATAAGGACATTAAAGAAAATTCAATTGATGACAGCTCAAATAACTTTGCATATGCGATACAAGCTTCCTTGTCAGTACAAGTGAAGCGAAGGATACCTTCTGTGTCATAAAGGCCATACAAGTTATACCTCTTGCGAAGGATGCATAGGTGGCTGGCAATTACCAACGTTGATTATAAAGACAATCTAAAGGACGAGTTGCCTTTTTGCTTAGGAATCTTGTGCTTTCATCCGATCTTTTACTGACAACTCAGAAATAGGTGTTTTTGCGAGAGAAGCATTACTTAATGATTTGATCCCTGTTATCTCTTGACCACACCATTCTGGGACTTGAATTTCTTCGGATTCAGAATTCAATTCAATTTCAGCAATTTTCAAAGAAAAATTTGACCCATCAAAAATATCAACTACCCAATTTCTTTTATTGATTTTTAGCTGATAACGAGTTTTAGTAATTTTATATTTTGATAATTTTATTAATTCAATAGCATCTATAGTTGGAATTGAATATTCAAACTCATAGTTTACCAATCCATTGAGAGAGGATTTTAATGTTATGTATGCTTTTGTATTATCTATTATCCTTACTCGAGTGGCCCATTCATCTACACTCGAATTTAAATAGCACTGACTAAAATCTTCGCTCAGTATAACCTGAGATTTCCAATCTTCGTTTTCAACTAAGAATCTTCTTTCGATTTCTATTCCCATAATTTGTTATTTATTAATCCCATTTAGGCTGCTAGCCCAATGAAGTTTCTGTGTTATTGTTTTATAATAAGAAAGATTTTCATCTAAAATTATTATTGAGGTTGAATGATTAGATTTTTTTATTAAGCATGTATCATCAGGTTCAAGTAGACATCCACTTGATCCATCTAACCATAATTTTATTTTTTGCTTCTTTTCTCTTATGGCTTTTATTACTAATTGAGACTTAGGAGGGACAACAATAGGTCTACTGGCCAAGCTCATTGGGCATATAGCGCTAACGATTATTGCATCCAAAGAAGGGTGTATTATTGGGCCCCCTGCGGCCATAGAATAAGCGGTGGAGCCTGTTGGGGTAGAGAATATAAGTCCATCTCCTTTGTATTTGTCCACAGCTTCGCCATCTATTTCAAGCTCTAGGCTGCAAGTGGGTGCTATTTCTTCTGTACATGATCGTAAATAAAAATCATTAAGAGCAAAAAATGATCTTTTACTGTTGCTTTTATTATTACTCTTGTTGCTAAATACTGTTGCTTCAAGCATCATTCTTTTTTGTATATTAAACCTATTATTTGAAATTCTTTCCCAAAGATTTTCTTGCTTTAATATATGGTGATCATGGGTCAGAAATCCCAAATTTCCTCCAACATTAAAACTTAATATTGGGATATTTTTTGGAGATAAATATCTGGCGGCCTTTAAAACTGTTCCATCACCTCCTAAAACAATAGCCATCTCTGGTGAAACATCTGAGATTGAAAATAATTCATTAATATTATTTGTTTCTATACTTATTTTCGAGATTAAAACTTTCTTATCATAACCTTCAATTATTTTTTTACAATTTAAGGTTTCTTTGTAAGCAGAATCACTATCTGATCTATATAAGATCCAGATCAGATTTGAGGTCATTAACAAGCTCTACCATTTGAGTAGATTAAAACTTTCCATGTCAATAGTAACCCTATTTCTATATAACGAAAGTAGTATCGCTAGCCCAACAGCTGCCTCGGCTGCTGCGACAGTGATGACAAAAATTGAAAATACTTGTCCTCTAATGATTGATCCATCTATATAGGATGAAAAACTCATGAGATTTATATTTACAGCATTTAGCATTAATTCAATACTCATTAATACACGAACAGCATTACGACTATTTATCAATCCCCAAACACCTGTGCAGAAAAGGAATGCAGCAACTATCAGATAAGCTTGGAGTGGTACTGGGCCAATAGTATTTTCTAACATCTCAATAAGTTAAGATGATATATAAGATTAAATTTATTTTAAACTATTTTCGGAGAGAAGAGGAATTTTCTTATCACTTAGGGACTTTTGATTATTGGAACCATTTATATCAATTGTTGGAATTGAAACATCTCTTCTTGCCAATACAATTGCTCCAATCATAGCCATTAATAACAAAATCGAAGCAAGTTCAAAAGGTAATAAATAATCTGTGAATAAATGTTCTCCAATCCTGACAGTTGCTTCTTCACCAATAGAGGTTGGTCCAGGTAAATTCCATTTAGTGGTTATGCTAACCCTCAATAATAAAATTAATAGTCCACCACATATACCACCTGATATTAATTTTCTAGTTCTAAGTCCTTGAATGGGTTGTAGCTTTTCTTTTTTATTAACTAACATAATTGCAAACAATATCAAAACATTTACAGCTCCTACATAAACAAGAATTTGCGCGGCAGCAACAAAACTAGCATTTAGTAAAAGATATAAACCTGCTACAGCCATAAAGACGCCACCTAATAAAAATGCTGAATAAACAATATTTTCAAGTAAAACAACAGCTAAACTTCCAGATATTATGATAGAACTAAGAATTAAAAAGCAAATTAATTCTGTTGAGTAAGCGATATTCATTAATTGGTAGAATTGAGATTAACTGGGTCAATATCTTTTGAATCATTATCTTCTGTTGAGTTCTCTTTTTTAAATTCTTCTATTATCTGACTTGGAAGTTTACCGGTTCTTTTTTGGTTCGCAGGTAATTCATGTGGATCCATTACGCCTTCGGGCAAATAAGATAATTCTCTAAGAGGCCGAATTGATGGATCTGAAGTTACGCTTGTTGGGAGTCTTCCAAGAGCAACATTATCGTAGTTAAGACTATGCCTATCAAATGAAGAAAGTTCATATTCTTCTGTCATTGATAGGCAATTTGTGGGGCAATACTCAACGCAATTTCCACAAAAAATACAAGCACCAAAGTCAATAGAATAATTTCTTAATTCTTTTTTCTTGGTTTCTTTATTCATCACCCAATCAACTACTGGGAGGTTAATTGGGCATACCCGAACACAAACCTCGCAGGCTATACACTTATCAAATTCATAATGAATTCTCCCTCTATAGCGTTCAGAAGGAATTAGTTTTTCATATGGATATTGAACCGTTACTGGTCTACGACGCATATGGTCGAAAGTTACGCCTAATCCTTCAACTAAATATTTCGCTGCACCTACGGCGTCTTTAGTGTAGTCGGCAACTTTTTCAAGGAAACCAAGCATATTAAATTTCTTGCCGGTGGCCTGTGATTACATTAGTCATTATACAGTTTTTTTCAAGTTAATGTAGGTACTTCTACTTAAAAAAAAATCGGCGATTGTGTTGCTTTTCTTTTATCCTCCAAATGTCATAGGAAATGCCAATTTAAGTGAAGCAGTTACAAGTAAATTGACTAAAGAAATAGGTAATAGAAATTTCCAACCTAAATCAAGTAATTGATCAATACGAACTCTTGGAGTTGTCCATCTCAACAAGATGGCTAAAAACACAAGTAAATATGCCTTGAGAATTGTCATGACTATTCCAACTGATGCAGCAATAATTTGAACTAATGGATTATCAATAGAGAGACCCAATACAGACGAAAACCAATCAATTGATATGGGAAAGCCCCACCCCCCTAGGTAAAGAACCGAAACAAGCAAGGCAGATAAAACTAGATTTATATATCCAGCTAAGTAAAACAAAGCAAATTTCATACCTGCATATTCAGTTTGATAACCAGCTACAAGTTCTTCTTCTGCTTCTGGTAAATCAAAAGGCAGTCTTTCGCATTCCGCCAAAGCACAGATCCAAAAAATAATAAAGCCTACAGGTTGTCTCCATATATTCCAACTAAGAAAACCAGCAGTGTTTTGCTGTTCGACTATGTCGACAGTACTTAATGAATTGCTCATCATTACTATTGCTAAAACTGCTAGTGCTAGTGGAATTTCATAACTAATTGATTGAGCTGCGGCTCTCAGACCACCAAGTAAAGAATATTTATTGTTCGAAGAGTAGCCACTCATCAATAGACCAATAGGTTGAATACTGCTCAGGGCAATCCATAAAAAGATTCCTATGCCAACATTGCTTATTAAGAGATTTTGTCCAAACGGAACAATTAACCATGAGAGGATTACAGGTACTAAAACTAATATTGGACCAATTGTGAAAAGGACACTGTCAGCCCTCGCTGGAATAATATCCTCTTTGACTAGAAGTTTTAAACCGTCTGCCATGGGCTGAAGAATACCTAGTGCGCCTGCATATTCAGGCCCAATTCTCTGTTGAGCGGCTGCAGAAATTTTTCGTTCTAGCCAAACTGTTACTAATACGCCAATAACTGCTGCCACCAACACTAAAAGCATTGGGAGAGGGATCCATAAAAGATGTGCTAATTCTTGAGATAAACCAAGATTTTGCACACCTTGGGTGAAACTCATTTCTAGGTCTATACCTGAATTCACTTCTGATAATTAATCTATATATTAGGTTAGTGTAATTTTTAAAGTAATTAAAAATTCGAAAAAATAAATTTCAAATTACCTGCTTTCAAGGGGTTGCCAGTTTCTGCCTTTTGCTCCTTCATATATTTGTGATGGTCTGAAAATTCTATTTGCTCCTAGTTGCTCTCTCCAGTGAGCCAACCAACCAGCAACTCTTGAAATTGCAAAAACTGGTGTAAAAAGATCTCTAGGAATACCAAGCTTTCTGTAAACTAGGCCGGAATAAAAGTCAACATTTGGGAATATACCTTTTGGTCCGAGTCGGGAAATAGCCTCTTGTTCAAGGGCTTTGGCTACTTCATACATTTCATCTTTACCAAATTCCGAGAAAAGTTCTTCTGCAAAGTCTTGCAATATTGTTGCTCTAGGGTCTTTGACACGATATTCCCTATGCCCAAATCCCATTATTTTTCTTTTTTTTGCAATTGCCTCATTAAGGAATGAAGAGGCTTTATCAGGTGTTCCAATTTCTTCTAACATCGCGATCACATCTTCATTGGCTCCTCCATGGAGAGGGCCAGCCAATGTCCCAACTGCTGAAGCCACGACAGCGTATGGATCAGTTAATGTGCTTGCAGTTACTCTTGCGCTAAACGTACTCGCATTTAGACTGTGCTCTGCATGAAGGATTAAGCATCTGTCGAAAACTCTTGCTGCAAGAGGATTTGGTTCTCTCTCGGTGAGCATATACAGAAAATTAGAAGAATAAGGTAAATCATCCTGGGGTTGAATGGGATCATCTCCTTTTCTAATTTGCTCAAAAGCAGCAACCATAGTTGGGATTTTTGCAATTAATCTCACTACTGCGTCGTAGATATATTTCGGGTCGTCAATTGCTCTTCGAGAATAAAATAGGCCTAATGATGCAGCACTTGATTGCAGAGCATCCATAGGGTGACCAGATTCGGGAAAACACTTCAGCATATCTCTAATTCGAAAGCTCACTCGTCTGTGCATTTGAACGTCTTCTTCAAATTTCTTAAGTTCATTTTCAGTGGGAAGTTCTCCCCATATCAAGAGAAATGCAGTTTCTAAAAAACTACTTTTTTGGGCTAGTTCAGATATTGGATAACCTCTGTAGCTCAGCTTTCCTTCGGTCCCATTGATTTCGCATATACCTGAGTTGGTTACTGGAACCCCTTCCAAGCCTGGCTTTAGAACCAAATTAGTTGTTTTTTGTTCGTTATCTATGGCTTTAGCCCCTGCAAAATAGTTTTTCTGTTCAATTGGAAAAAATAATTTTCAACTTGAACTTTATTGTATAGAACTAAGCTATATATTGAATATAGCACTTGAAACTTTTTATTAACTTGTTTTTAAGTTGATTTTAACTTTAATAAAGTCTGAATAATTAATTGTAGGTACTGCAATTGATATATCAATATTCTTAGGAGTAGTTATTTTGTTCCCTAGCATAGTCTTAAATAAGATATATGGATAGAAATTATTTAAAACTATCTTAGTTTTTTCTTCCCCTAAATGTATTCTAAGTACATCATTAAAATCATTAAATTCATCTATCTCCTGTTCATTATCTGAGTAATTTTGTAAGTAATTTCTCTTATCAAAATTTGAAATAGAAGATAAATCTTGACTCCAAATATAAGTCTCTTCATCTTCTTCAAGAATTGCCTCAATTTTTTCTTTCAGCTTATATTTATCATTTTTATCTGTACTTATTTTGGACCAAATCTCAAGCTTCCTATTTTCCAAATCTAGATTTGAACTTATAAAGTTATCTTTTTTTAGAATTTTGCTTATCTCTATTTTGCTCTTATCTGATTTTCTAGTCAAAACCAACCAGTCTTTATCATTTATCCAAATCAAATTTCCTTCAGAATTTTCAAGAATTATTTTCAAAAGTTCAGAATAATCGGAAGTTGTTGATTCTTTAATAATAGACGCTATAAGCTTTTGATATGGATGGCTAGAATCTTTCCTGAAATACTGCTTGGGATTGTCAACTAAGATTAAATCTTCTGATAATTCAGATTCTTTTTCTATATTAACTAGATTATCATTAATATATTTAACTGGCATTTTCGTTTTCATCTCATAGGATATTATTCCTTCTATATTTAATTTATTCTTATCTAAATTTAGAGAAGATATTAAATTATCTATCTTATTTAGCTCAAATAACTTATCTTCTTCACCTATTGTATTTAAAATCTTCTTTGGAGATATTTCTAGTAATAATAAGCCGTCTTTAAGATTATCTTTTAATTGAATATTCTTGTAATTTTTTTTTGTATTTAATATATTGCTATCTAATTTATCTATTGACGATTGTATTATTTCTGGATTGGATGCTATTAAAAGATTGTCGTTGTTATTAGCAAAATAAATTGAGTTATTTGAATTAATTTTTTTTGAAATTATTTTATTTTTTGAGATAGTTAATTGATTGCTTTGGTTCTTATTCTCATCAATAATTTTTGATTCTAACAAAGATTCTAATTTTTTTTCAATATTTACATCTTCTTTTATTGCTAAAATCATAATCCAATCATTTAGAGTTTGTTTGTCTGAATTAAATAAAGCAAAGCTCCCATAATCTCCTACCCATTCTGATATATCTTTTTTGAAATCAAGGCTGATTAATTTAAAAAAAGAATCTATAATAAAGCTTGTTTTTTTATTTGTAATATTCTTACTAGCTTTATCTTGATAATTTCCAATGTAGTTGGGAATCATGGCTGGATTGAGTTTCCAGTGAACAACGAAATCACTATTTGTTGGTATATATTTCCAGGAGACAGGAGGATTAAATGATTTTTCATTGAACTTAGTGATTTTATTGAGATGTTTATTACGCCAGATAAATGTCCCAGTGAAAATTGATAAAATTATTATTCCTGATATTAAAAAATAAGATAGACGTAATTTCATTTTTGATTATTTGGGTGTTTGTATACTTTTTGAGCTTTGATAATAGAAAGTTAAATCTTTACTTAGAATGTCAAATATGAACCAGAATATTCCTTTCAATATTTCCCCAAAAGAGTTAAACAAACTCTTAGAAGATGATTCTTCTGAAAAACCATTCATTGTGGATGTGAGGGAGGATAATGAAATTGCTATTGCTTCATTTCCATTTTCAGTATTACATCTTCCTTTGAGTAGGGCTGCAGACTGGTCAACAACAATAGGTGAACTATTGCCGAAGGATCAGCCTATTGTCATTGTCTGTCATGCGGGTGTGAGAAGTCTGAATTTTGCTAATTGGCTTTTAGAACAAGGAATAACTAAGAGTGTTTGGAATCTTATAGGGGGAATAGATGCTTGGAGTACTGATGTTGATCAATCTGTCCCAAGGTACTAACGGGCTTTTTACTTTATATTTTTGAGCCTAGTTTTTCAGCAACTGTATTTACATCTTTATCTCCTCTACCTGAGCAGTTAATTACAATTTCTGAATTACGATTGAGAGTTGGGCAAAGTTTTTCGAGATAGGCAAATGCATGAGCAGTCTCTAGTGCAGGAATAATACCTTCCAATTTACTAACTAATTGCAGAGCTTCGATGGCTTCAGTGTCAGTAACAGCCGCATATTCAGCACGTCCTATTTCTTTTAAGTAACTATGCTCCGGTCCAACTCCTGGATAATCAAGACCTGCACTAATTGAATGTGCCTCCTCAACTTGTCCATCTTTGTCTTGTAGTAAGAGACTCATTGCTCCATGAAGAACTCCTATCCTTCCTTCAGTAATTGTCGCTGCATGTCGACCAGTTTTGACTCCATCTCCGGCAGCTTCAACCCCAATCATTCGCACACTTTTGTCTTCAACAAAAGAATGGAAAAGACCCATCGCATTCGATCCGCCACCAACACAAGCTAAAAGAACATCGGGAGACCTCCCAAAAGCTTCTTTACATTGTTGCTTTGTTTCTTCTCCAATTACTGCGTGAAAATCTCTAACCAACATTGGATATGGATGTGGTCCCGCAACTGAACCGAGAATATAGTGAGTCGTTTCAACATTAGTGACCCAATCTCTAATGGCTTCGCTGGTTGCATCTTTGAGTGTTGCGGTTCCACTTGTTACTGGTCGCACAGAGGCTCCAAGTAATTGCATTCTGAATACGTTTAAGGCTTGTCTTCGCATATCTTCTTTTCCCATATAGATTATGCATTCCAATCCAAAACGAGCGCATACTGTCGCAGTTGCTACTCCATGCTGACCAGCCCCAGTTTCAGCAATAATTCTTTTTTTTCCCATTCGTATCGCAAGAAGAGCTTGCCCAAGTGCATTATTTATTTTGTGAGCACCTGTGTGATTTAAATCTTCTCTTTTAAGCCAAATTCGTGGTCCTTTTAATGTGTTTTTTCTATAATGTTCAGATAATCTAGTGGCTTCATATAGAGGAGTAGATCTTCCTACGTAAGTTTTTAGTAAATGATTCAGTTCTGAATTGAATGAAGAATCTTTCCATGCTTCCTTAGCCGCTTGCTCTAATTCAATTAGTGCTGGTATTAAAGTTTCAGGAACATATTGCCCTCCGTATTTACCAAATCGACCAAGAGCATTTGGTCTTGTTAATGGAGATAAATCCGAATCTTTAAATTGTGTTTGGAGTGTACCTGTCACCTTAGATTAAGAAGATAGTTACCAGCCCATAGAAAAAAAATGTCCAAAGGTGGCTGGAGTGAATTTAATGACCCTTTTAAGACAATAGGGAATGAAACTCAACATAGTGTTACTCCTAAAGGAAAGCGACAAGTTCTTCTAGAAAGAACCCGATCTGGAAAGAAAGGAAAACTAGTCACTGTGATTAAAGGATTAGAATTAAGGCAAGTAGAGGCAAAGAAAATTCTTAAAAATTTAAAAATAGCTTGCGGAACCGGGGGAGCTTTGAAAGGTGATTTTTTAGAGTTACAAGGCGATCAAATATCAAAAGCTCAAGATTTTCTTTTAAAGGAGGGTTTTAGACCTAAACAAAGTGGAGGTTGTCGATAAACTACGTCTATCAACATGGAGAATATTAAACAATTAGTCAGAATTCATGGAACAAAACGCTCAAACTCCTCTATCAAAATCCACTAATATCGTTTGGCACCAATCTTCAGTTGATAGAGACGCTAGATTTCAGCAAAGAGGACATCGTAGTGCAATACTTTGGTTTACAGGTCTATCTGGTTCTGGGAAAAGCACATTAGCCAATGCAGTAAATGTAGCTCTACACCAAAATGGTTATTCAACTTATGTTTTAGATGGTGATAACATCAGACATGGTTTATGCAAAGACTTAGGATTTTCTGATAAAGACAGAGAAGAAAATATTAGAAGAATTGGCGAAGTTTCTAAACTTTTTCTTGACGCTGGAATAATTGTTCTAACTGCATTCGTATCACCATTTAGAGTTGATCGCGATAATGCAAGATCATTAGTTGGAGAAAATGATTTTATAGAAATTTATTGTTCAGCTGATTTAGGGGTTTGTGAAACAAGAGATACAAAAGGACTTTATGCCAAGGCAAGAAATGGAGACATTAAAGATTTTACTGGAATCTCAAGTCCTTATGAAGATCCTCAGTCTCCAGAATTGAAAATTGATACTGGAAATCTAGAGATTGATAAATGTGTAGATATAGTTACTAATTTGCTGGTTGAAAAAAAGATTATTTCAAAAATTTCTTAATGAATTAGTAATTGATTTCACATTAATTATATTTGTTCTAGATACGTTTTAGCTCCAATCTCTTTCAGCCTCTGATCTTTTTTTACGACAAGTTCGTGAAGCTCAGATCTGTATTGTTTTAATTTATTTCTCAATTCAGTATTGTTAATTGACAAAATTTGAGTAGCTAAAAGGCCAGCATTAAGGCCTCCTTCAATGGCAACTGTTGCTACTGGGATGCCTGAGGGCATTTGCAAGATTGAATACATGGAATCTATTCCTGAAAGTACCTTGCTTCTGACTGGAACGCCTATTACTGGAAGGGTCGTCAGCGATGCGATCATTCCAGGTAGATGAGCAGCACCTCCAGCTCCAGCAATTATGACTCCAAATCCATTTAATTCTGCCATCTCAGCAAAATCCATCATTTCTCTTGGAGTTCTATGAGCAGATAAGATCCTTACTTCATTAGATATGCCAAATTGATCTAGAATTGCAACCGCAGGCTGAAGAGTTTTAAGATCTGAATCACTACCCATTACTACTGCTACTTCCTTAAATGTATTGGCTTCGGTTAAAGACAATTGTCAACTTTATAAATCTCATTCTTAATAATGCCAATTATTTATGAATCCTGCATTAATTTTTTTAGTTTTTAAGAAATGAGAAAAATTACAAACATAAGATTACCTCAAGCAGATAAATGCGAAGATGAAAATAATTTATTCTCACTAGTTTTAGATAAATATGGAATTATTCTCTCGATTGATAAAAGTTCTAATAGGAAATCAATTTATGACGAAGATTGGTGTGGTGATTGGCTAAGTCCAAGAGCGATTGATCTTCAAATAAATGGAGGTTTAGGGATATCATTTACAGAGTTAACTTTTAATAAAATACCTAAATTATTAACATTGCTTGATCGACTTTGGCTTGATGGAGTTGAAGGAATTTGTCCAACTTTTGTTAGTTGTTCTCGAGATCAATTCCAATTAGGGATGAAGGTCTTAAAGGAAACTAAAAAACATACTTCAATAAATAGGTGTCGACTTCTTGGTGCTCATATGGAAGGGCCTTTTTTATGTGAATCATATTCTGGAGCACATAATCTCAAAAGTATTTGTAAGCCAAGTGTTTCTGCTTTAAATGAGATAATCAGCGGATTTGAAGACGAAATAGCATTAATGACATTGGCTCCAGAGTTAAAAGGTTCTTTTGATGTAATTTCTCGTCTAAGAGAATTAAATATCGTGGTTTCACTGGGCCATTCCTCAGCTGATTTTGATTCGGCGATGAATGCTTTTAATAATGGAGTGACTATGGTTACACATACTTTTAATGCAATGAAAGGTTTGCATCATCGAGCTATTGGACCTATCGGGGCGGCTTTAAGAAGAGACGATATCTTCCTAGGACTGATTGCTGATGGTGTTCATGTTCATGCAGATATGATTAGGCTTTTAAAGATACTTGCACCAAAGCAAATTGTCTTAGTTAGTGATGCAATATCAGCTTATGGTTTAGGAGATGGATCGTTTAATTGGGATAAACGCTTGATAACAGTAGAAAATGGTTTATGCAGACTTCCAAATGAAACAATTGCAGGCTCCACTTTGCCTTTACTAGATGCATGCAAAAAAATAGCTAATTGGATTAATAATCCTTCTGCTGCTATTTGGATGGCCACACTTGCTCCACGTATGGTATTGAGTCATAACAAAATGACTTCAAAATCTTTTTATATTGGAAAAAATATTCAGTCTTTACTTCGATGGAAAATGAATTCTTGTAATCATCAGTTGTCTTGGCATATCGCTGCGTAAGATTGGTAAGAGGTAATTATTTGATTAAATGACAACGCAAATTGAGAACAATGAAAAGGCGGAAGTCACTGAATATTTTAATGGGACTGGGTTTGATAGATGGAATCGAATATATAGCGAAAGTGATGATGTAAATAAAGTGCAAAAAAATATAAGGATAGGTCACCAAAAGACGGTTGATGATGTCATCAGTTGGTTGAAAGAGTATGACAATATCGAGGACAAAAGTTTTTGTGATGCGGGATGTGGTGTTGGTAGCTTAAGTATTCCATTGGCAAAATTGGGTGCTAAATCGATTTATTTAAGTGATATTTCTGAAGCCATGATTAATGAGACAAAAAGCAGGGCACAGGAAGCAGGTTTGGACTTAAATAAGCTGAATTTTCGAACATCTGATTTAGAGAATTTAAAAGGTTCATTTAATACAGTTATTTGTTTAGATGTTTTCATTCACTACCCTCAACGGGAGGCTGAGGCAATGGTAAAACATCTCTGTCAATTATCTGATGAGAGATTAATTGTTAGCTTTGCTCCCTATACTCCTTTACTAGCTCTTTTGAAAGGTATTGGGCAACTATTCCCTGGCCCAAGTAAAACCACAAGGGCGTATACATTAAGGGAGACCGGAATTATTGAAGCCGCAAAGCAATCTGGCTTTACAGTGGTCAAAAGTAAGTTGAATCAAGCTCCTTTCTATTTTTCAAAATTAATAGAATTTGTAAAATCCTAGAGAACTAAACTTTTTATTCAAAAAAATATTTTAGGTAACTAAATGATTTTCAAGTGCATATCTAACTAATTCTGTTCTGCTAGAAGTACCGGTTTTAATAAATAATCGGCTCACATATTTCTCTACATTACGAATAGAAGTCTCAAGTTGTCTTGCAATTTCTTTGTTCATTAAACCTTCCGCTACTAGTTGTAAAACACTTGCCTCTCTTGGGGTGAAATTAGGAATCGAGTCATCTTTCCGTGAGTTATTTTTATCCCCATGGCTAAGCATTGATTTGATTTCTGTAATTTGTTTTGCCATTTGGCCAACATCAGCATTCGCAAATTTGGCTGCTTCAGTTAATAATCGCTCTTGCCGCTGAACTACATTCTTAACTCTTGCAACCAACTCATCGGGGTCAAATGGTTTTGGCATGTAGTCGTCTACACCTGCTTGATATCCTTGAGTTCTATCAGCAGTCATACCCTTGGCAGTAAGGAAAATGACAGGTGTACCCCCAAGTCTTTCATCTTCTCGAATTTTTTTTAAAAGCCCATAACCATCACATCTAGGCATCATAACGTCACTGATGATTACATCAGGGATAATTTTTTGAGCTTTTTCCCATCCTTCTTCTCCATCTACAGCGGTTGTAACTTCGAATCCTTCATCTTCAAGATAAGCCTGAACAGCACTTCTTAAACCAGGCTCATCATCGACAAGTAATATCCTTGGAGTCTGAGAAACTTCTTGTGTTGATGGATTTGGGTCACTCATAAAAATTGGACTTCTAGAGTATTAAAGAGGATATTAACCCTTATTCCTCTCTATTATTTAGCTTAACGAATGAATCAATGGATAATAATCATCTAATTTTTGATTTTCAGTCCTCAACTCCATGTTGTACGAAGGTCGTTGAGGAGATGGCTCCTTATTGGAATGAGTTGTGGGGTAATCCCTCTAATACGAATAATCGATCCGGTGTTTTTGCTTCAGCTGCAGTAGAAGTATCGCGTGAAAAAATAGCTTCATATTTGAACATCAATTCGAAAAGATTAATTTTCACGAGTGGAGCAACAGAAGCGAATAATTTGGGTTTAGTTGGACATGCAAGGGCTAAAGCAAGACTCATTGGAAAACCGGGACACATAATTACCGTTTCAACTGAACATCATGCAGTCCTTGATCCGCTTAGGCAGCTTCAAAAAGAAGGGTTCCGTTTGTCAGAATTAAAACCGAATAAAGATGGTTTAATCAATATTGAACAACTTTCTGAAGCTGTTGAAAAAGATACTTTTTTGGTTAGCGTCATGGCTGCAAATAATGAGATAGGGGTTTTGCAACCTATTGCGGAAATTGGGTCTTTTTGTAAGAGAAAGGGAATCGCTTTTCATACTGATGCCGCTCAAGCCCTGGGATACTTAGAATTAGAACCGGATAAACTTCACATTGATTTGATGAGCTTGAGTGCTCACAAAATCTATGGCCCTAAAGGTATTGGGGCTTTGGTGATTAGCGAAGGATTCCCTCTTGAACCATCTCAGTATGGAGGAGGTCAGGAGTTAGGATTAAGATCTGGAACGCTTCCTGTACCTTTAATTGTGGGCTTTGCAAAGGCAGTTGAAATAACAAAAAATGATCAGGATGAGAGGAATAAGAGACTTTTAATTTTTAGAAACTTATTGTTGAGTGGATTAAAAAAGAATATTTCTGGATTGAAAGTTAATGGATCTATCGATCAAAGATTGCCTCATAATCTAAATATCACTTTCCCTGGTGTAAAGGGAAGTCAATTGCATGGTCAATTAAGAAGGTTTATTTTTTGTACTAGTGGCTCAGCTTGTAGTAATGGTGAACCGTCTCATGTTCTGAGGGAGATAGGGCTATGCAAAAAAGATGCTGAAGCATCAATAAGGATGAGCATCGGGAGAAATACTGATGAGAAAGATATCAAAGAGGCTATTGAGATTATTACAAATATAGTGATTAATCTTAGACAATAAGTTAAGTCTATTTTATAAATTTCTTTGCTGAAATTCTTAACTTTGCACTCTTACTTCTTGGATTTAATTCTATCTCTTGAGGGGTTGCTCTCATGGGTTTTTTAGATAGTACTTTTAATCTATTGTCAGTTTTAAAACTTGATTTCACTCTTCTATCTTCTAATGAATGAAAACTCATTACCATAAATAGTCCATTCTCTAACAACCAGTTTGGAGCTTTAAAAAGTAAACTGTCGAGCGAGCCTAATTCATTATTTACTGCTATTCTTAAAGCCTGAAAAGTTCTTGTTGAAGGATGAATCCTACCATATCTTTGCTTGGGTGGGAAGCATCCGGCAATAGCGTAAGAAAGTTCTTGAGTTCCAGCGTACGGTCCATTTACTGCTAGATCATTTTTTATTTTTTTTGCAATACGCCTAGAGCGTTTTTCTTCTCCTAATTCATATATTAAATTAGCCAAATCCTGCTCAGAGAGAGTTTCAATAAGTTCTGCTGCACTTGAACCCTCTTTGGGATTCATGCGCATATCTATTGGACCATTTAAACGAAAGCTAAAACCTCGTGAAGGCTCATCAAGTTGATGACTACTAACTCCCAGATCCGCCAAGACGCAAATGGCTCGTTCGTCAATTGAAAAGTCTGCGAAGTTTGTAGAAATGATTTCTATTCTTGGTCCGAATTTTATTAATTTTTTTGATGCTGCTTCTCTAGCCATTGGGTCTTGGTCAAGCCCAATGATTTTGATACCTGGGAAATTTTCTAGTATTTGAGCTGAATGCCCCCCCCCTCCAATGGTGGCATCAATAATTAATCCGTGTTTTGTTAATTCACTTGGTAATTCCTTTAGAGATTGAATTATTTCTTTCCCCATTATAGGGACATGATTAAAGTTAGAACTTGAACTAATTGGCCCTTCTTTCATAAGTTTTCACTAGTATTTAGACATTGCTTTTGTTGGGCCCAATGACGCAGCTTGAAACGCGTACGGAGCCAATGGTGGTCAACTTTGGGCCACATCATCCATCGATGCACGGGGTATTGCGATTGGTCGTAACCCTTGATGGAGAGGATGTTGTTGATTGTGAACCAGTTATTGGTTACTTGCATCGTGGGATGGAGAAAATTGCTGAGAATAGAACAAACGTCATGTTTGTTCCTTACGTAAGTCGTATGGATTATGCGGCTGGTATGTTTTATGAAGCCATTGTTGTTAATGCTCCTGAGCGATTAGCAAATATAAAGGTACCGAAGAGAGCAAGTTATATCAGAGTGATAATGCTTGAGTTGAATAGGATCGCTAATCATTTGCTATGGCTAGGCCCATTTTTGGCTGATGTCGGGGCTCAAACTCCTTTCTTCTATATTTTTAGAGAAAGAGAGATGATTTACGATTTATGGGAGGCTGCAACTGGTCAAAGATTGATTAATAATAATTATTTTCGTATTGGTGGAGTTGCATGTGATTTACCTTGGGGTTGGTTAGAAAAATGCAAAGATTTTTGTGACTGGTTTGGTCCAAAAATTGATGAGTATGAAAAATTGATAACTAATAACCCTATATTTCGTAGACGTATAGAAGGTTTAGGAGTTATAGGAAAGGAGCAAGCGATTAATTGGAGTCTTTCTGGGCCAATGCTTCGGGCTGCAGGTATTCCATGGGATTTGAGAAAGGTAGATCATTATGAATGTTATGACGATTTTGAATGGGATATTGCATGGGAGAGAGAGGGGGATTGTTATGCAAGATATAGAGTACGTATTGAAGAAATGAGACAGTCATTAAAAATATTACGACAAGCTTGTGAGATGATTCCGGGGGGGGCGACAGAAAATCTTGAGGCACGAAGGACAGTTGAGGGAAAAAAAGGTGATTTTTCAGGGTTTGATTATCAATATGTAGCAAAGAAAGTTGCACCTACTTTTAAGATTCCTAATGGTGAGTTATATACACGTCTTGAGTCGGGCAAAGGAGAGATAGGAGTATTTATTCAAGGTAATAATGATGTAACTCCTTGGCGGTTTAAAATTAGAGCCGCTGATTCTAATAATTTGCAGATACTTCCTCACATTCTTAAGGGAGCTAAGGTCGCTGACATAATGGCCATCTTAGGTTCTATTGATGTGATTATGGGTTCTGTTGATAGATAGGTTTTTGGAAAAGCGTAATTCTAGAGAATGGTTATCCTTGAACCGAACAGTTCGTTTTGGTGAGACAGATGCCGCTGGTGTGGTGCATTTCCTTGAATTATTCAGATGGTGTCATGAAACTTGGGAAGAAAGTTTAGAAAAATATGGAATAGTTTTACAAGAAATTTTTCCTACGACCCAAATCAATAGAAGCAAACTGGATGTAGCGTTACCAGTTGTTCATTGTGAAGCAAATTATTTTCAACCACTTTATGTTGGAGATACTATCAATATTGAACTGAATCCAGAGAAGATAAATGAGTCCTCATTTGTACTTCGATTTGAATTTAAAAAGAATGGTGAGAAGATCTGTACTACATATATAAAACATGTATCGATAAATCCGATTACAAGAGAAAAATGTGCATTATCTAAGCCAATAAACTTGTGGCTTCATGAATCTAGTTTGTATTTTTAGTTAATAGGTCTATTAAAGGCTATCCAATCTTGCCATTTTTTTATTTCCCATTTTTTATTGATATTTCTTGAAAGTTTTGGGCAATCGTACCATTTCAGTGGTTTTTTGGATGGTTGCCAGTCTTCAATTAGATCAGTCAGAAGTGAGATAATTGGATATCTGTTGATTTCTTTCTCTTTGAATTTAGTTAAGGCAACTAAACGTTGTCCCCATTTCTTATCACTGACTCCTAGTACAAAAATGTCTTTAATTGGGATTTGATTTTTCGAGATTATTTTCATTAATTCCATTTCGATATCTTCTGGGAAAATCGTTTCACCTCCCGAATTTATAGCTGAATCTCTTCTGCCTAGGATTTGTATTGCTTTTCTATTGTCGAGAGTGATGTATTGCGCTAAATCGCCTGCTTCCCACCATCCATTTCTGTCCGTAATTGATTCGAATTTATTATTTTTCCATTTTGAAGTTGCAATCCTACTAGTTTTAATCTTAAGTGAATTTCTTTTGTTGATTTCTATTTCAACATCTTCTAGAGGGAACCCAACACTATCACTTCCTTTTAAAAAATCTTTGGGACTCAGGCAAGTCACCATTGCTACAGTTTCGGTGGCTCCATAACATGGAGCTAAATTAATAGACTTTCTTCGCGCCTTGTCAGCAAGATCTGTGGGGATCAAAGCTCCTCCAACCCAAATTATAGCTAAAGATTGAAGCCATTTTAAACCATCAGGATTATCAATCAAAGATAATAATTGAGTTGGGACTAGGGATGTAATCAGTGGACGTCTATATTTATTAGTTAATACTTCACTAAATTGCCTAAGTTGAAGCGGTTTATGCATTAAAGAATGTGAAATCCAGTGATACTCTGATCGCCAAGTGCAATGTCTCCACCAAGGCATGAAGCCACTTATATGGTGTAAAGGTAGTGAATTGAGAATGATGCACTCATTTGGCTTAAGGCCATGATTCTTTAACCACTTTCCGGTTGCCAAAGCCGAATTAGTTAGATTTTTAATTGATTGTAAACAAAGATTTGGTCCTCCAATGCTGCCCCCGCTTGAAATGATTATTCCTTCTCCCTCAGGTAAAGTTGACGATGTGGAAATTTTCGTTTGATCTTTTGGAGATGCTAGATATACCCAGTTATTCTTTTCAAAATTCTTCAGAATTTCTTTTGAACATTCCAGGTGTTTTTCAGGAATACATTTTACTATTGCAATTTTGCTCATGCGGCTTCCCAGACTAATTTGGGATTGTTATTAAAGAGTGGTCCCTGGGGGCACCATCCAGGTGCAAGTCCAGGTGCACAAGGATTTTCCCCTTTGACTTGCCTGGCAGCAAGATGATTGATCCACCTTCTCCCAATACCAGTTTCAAAAGCTGTGCTTATTACTGTTTGACTATCTTCTTGTTCTATTTCTTTTAAAAGTAATCGAGGATCACCATCTAATGCAGGGCGACGTATTTGCCAACTTTTCCAAGTTTTTCGTAAATATGGAAATTCAATCAAAGATTCATCTAGTGCGATTGGAATTTGATTGGCTAATGAAAATAAACCTTCAATGTCTTTTGATGGGAGTGGCTGTTCAATCCATTCCAAACGAGGTTCGTTTTTGAGTTCTTTGCTCCATTCTTGTGCTTTTTGACGACTCCAACCTCCATTTGGATCAATTCTAAGTTTGAAATTTTTCGGGAGAATATGTAAGATTTTTTGTAATATTTTCTCTTCCTTAAGATTATTTTCTTGGTTAGATACTTTCCATTTTATTGTACATGAACTTTTCTTTTCATTTGACCTCTCTATATAGTTAAATATTGACTCTAAAGGATCTATATCTGTAGGTAAAAGATAAGCTGATTTTGTGATCTCAAATCCTTCAAAATCTAGCTTTCTGATAGTTAGATTTTCTAAATCTGCCAATGAGGATCCCAATCCGAAAGAAAGTGCTCCTAGTCCTTTTGATTCACATAAATAATTTTCTATTGAATCTTTTGTAGTTTGTCTCCCAATAAAATCAAGACTTTCGATGCTTTTTTTTAATTCATTTTTCTCAATAGGGGAGACTTCACCCCATCCGCAATTTCCATCTGAGTCTTTTATTTGCAACAATAAACCTACCTTGTCATGAATAAATCCTTGCGAGGTGATTAACTTTCTTGTTAGTTGAAATGAAAATGGCTTGATATTAATTATTAATTTCATGATTCATCAAAATCAATAATTAATTATAAAAAAAATGATGATATGGCAAAACCTATACTTAAGCATAAACCATTAATTGTCTGAAAGCGCAAAGCTAAAAACTTACTGTTTTTAATTAGTTTTGGTTGATCGTGATGCCTTTTAATTAATTTGATCAGATCTACACCCGAAGGAAGGCTAATTAAACATATAAGAGACGTTACTGGCCATATTCCACTCATTACTGGCAATAGCTCTAACAAAAATATTAGACCAACCAACCACGGTAAATATTCTGCCGCTCGATGAGTGCCTAAAACGACTAAAGGTGATTTTTTACCGACAGCAGAATCTTGGTTGATTTGATGAAAATGCGAACAGAACAGAACTAGAGTGGTCGCCATCGCCGGACCTGCTCCAATTATTAGTGCTGTTCTCCAGGGGATAGAATGAAAATTTGATTTTGGAGAAATAACAATTAGTGCTGCAGCTGTCGCAAGCGGGCCAAAGGCAATCCAGCAAAGGGGTTCTCCTAATCCCTTATATCCAAGTCTAAATGGTGGTCCTTGATATAAATATCCAAGGATACAACATATTAAGACCAAAAAAAGTACTGTTATTTTACTGTTTAGAGCAAGGATAAATATGATAAATAAACCCAATAAAAGAGAAAAATATGCAACTCGACTTACAGTGGTTTTATTACCAGTTAAAGCGACTACCGAGTGGAATTTGTATCTGTCAACGCCAGTTTCATCGTCAAAAAGATCATTGGTAAGATTTTCCCAAAGCAAAATCAAAATAGAGGCAATTAGAAAACCGATGAATTGTCCTAGACGAATATTGCCATTATTCCCTAGCTCCCATCCTGCAGCTAAAATCACAGGCATTATTGCGACTGAATACAATGGCCACTTAATTGCCGCTTGCCAAAGATGTTTCCTTTCAGCTTTAGAAGACTTCACTGATAAAATAACCTGCTCTGTTTGTTTCTTGATTCCTTTCTTAAGCCTAGGCAGCAGTTCATATATTGGTTTATTTATTTCTAAAGGCTCTAATTGGTTATGAATTTAGAACCTGTATTTAGTGAGCTTTTAGTAGGTTCTCTTCGCAAATGGAGTGAACGAAAAGTTGATGAATGTATCTTGAGCAGTTGTGTCCCTGTAATTCAAGCAGATCCTTTAACGAACTTACCTTTAATTGCTAAAAAACATCAGTTTAGATTTCTTTGGGATCTTTCTCCCAGATTGTGCATTTCTGCCGGAGGACATTGTCAATCTTTGGATTTATCTGGACCAAAGAGGTTTGAAAATGCCCAAAGGTTTAGTGATGAGATTTTTACTCGATTGATAGATACTTTTCCAAGTCCAGCCTTTTCAGCATCAAGGATTTTATTTTCATTTTCATTCTTTGATCAAATTAAAAGTAATGAAAAATCAATAAATGATAAATTTTCTCTGCAGGCTGTTTTGCCTAAGTGGCAATTAACTGCAAAAGATGGATTTACATGGTTACGTTTAAATTCCGTTGCCCAAAATCCTTCAGATGTTCGTGAAGCTATAGAAAGATTATGGTCAATTCGAGAAAAGATAAATAGATCACCAGTTCGAATTGTCCATGATGTAAAAGAAAATTTCTTAGTCGATAACTTCTCTGATGATTGGAAATCTCAATATCGAGATGCTTTGGCTAAAGGGATCGAATTAATAAATGCAGGTGATTTAGATAAACTTGTATTGGCTACAAGACAACGTCTTTCTCTAAGAAAACCATTAGATCCACTGAAATTACTTGCTCGGTTAAGAGTTCAGCAAACTAATAGTTGCCGATTCCTATGGCAAAAAAATCATGGCGAGTCATTTTTTGGTGCATCACCTGAGAGATTGATAAGTCTCAATCAAAATAAGTTATTAATCGATGCTTTGGCTGGTACTGCAAAAAAAGGTGATGATGGAAAAGAATTACTTTCCTCCTCTAAAGATTTAAGAGAACATCATTTTGTGGTTAATTCTATTGTCGAACAACTTTTAAGAAAAGGTATTCAAGCAAGTCATCCATCTCAACCAAAATTAATTACTCAAGGCCATTTAATTCATTTGCATACTCTTATAAAAGCTTATGTCAAAGAAAAATCTCCTCTTGACTTGGTTGAAGCGCTTCATCCAACTCCTGCCGTTGCAGGTTTGCCACTTGGCAAATCTTTGAGTTGGCTAAGAGCTTTAGAACCATTCGATCGTCAAACATATGCTTCTCCAATTGGATGGATAGATAAACATCAAAATTCAGAATTTAGGGTGGCGATACGTTACGGACATGTGAGAGAGAATGAGCTAAAATTGTTTGCTGGTGCAGGGCTCGTACAGGGCTCAACTGTTGATGGAGAGATGCAAGAAGTGGCTTTGAAATTTGAGGTTTTAAGAAATCAATTAAACTTAGATAGGGTTAATTGTTCAAATGATCTATAAGGCAATCAATCACTTGATCTGCTAATGGAACATTCATTAGGTTTTCTACTTCTCTAATACCAGTTGGACTTGTTACATTAATCTCACTTAGCATTCCTCCTATAACATCTATTCCAACAAAGAAGAGACCTTCTTCCTGCAAAGACGGCTTTAATTGATTACATATCTCTATTTCTTTAGGTGTTAATCTAGTTATCTCAGCTTTTCCACCTAACGCAAGGTTGCTTCGGAAATCTCCTTTCTTTGGACGTCTATTAATTGCACCTAATGGCTCTCCATTAACTAAAAGAATTCTTTTATCGCCATTTATTACTTCAGGTAGAAATTGTTGCATCATCACTGGCAAATGTTCTTGTGAAGTAACAAGCTCTAGTAATGCTTCTAAGCCTGGAGCATCCTTTGCAATTCGTATGACTCCTTGCCCACCTTTCCCTCCAAGTGGTTTCAAAACAACTTCTCCGTATCCTTTTGCAAATGTAATTAATTGTTCCACTCTGCTTGCGACAAGAGTGGGAGCCATTAAATCGCTAAATCTTAAAGCTCCTAACTTTTCATTCCAAGCTCTAAGTGATGCAGGCTTGTTAATTACATTGACCCCATCTCTTTCTGCCACTTCTAATAAATGAGTTGCGTATAAAAAAGCCTCGTCAACAGGTGGATCTTTGCGCATCCAAATGCATGAGAAATCTTTTAAAGGAAGACTTTCAGAGGAATGGACATTGATCCATGGTTCACAATTGACTTTATTAGAAACCACCCATGCATCGTCCCCTCGAGCCTGCAGGTCAGAAGGAGTACAAATCCAAACATCTATTTTAGCTCTAGATGCTGCTTGCATAAGTGCTGCTGATGAATCCTTATTAGGATTAATATTTTCAATTGGATCAAGAACAAATAATTGCTTCATAAATCAATTGCTAATTCCAATTAGTTCATTTAATTTGTTATTTCTTTCAAGTTCGTATAGCTCGTCGCAACCTCCAATACTTTCTCCATTAATAAAAATTTGTGGAACAGTTCTTCGACCGCCTGCTCTTTCGGACATTTTTGTTCTTGCATCATTGTCTCCATCAATAGAATATTCTGTGAATTGGACTCCTTTTTCATTTAATAGTGCTTTTGCACGTAAGCAAAATGGGCAAAATCTCCAAGTGTACATTTCCACTGTAGTAATGCCTGAATCGTGAATTGATCTGTTCATTTATCGTTTTTTGGTTGATATGCTGATAGCTTTTAATGTATTAATTCTATTACCTCGCTTGCAAGACCTGACTGATTTTAAAAGAGACCTCTCTTTATTGACTGCTCGCTTGGCTACAGCCCAGGATTGTCTTTGACGAGCCTGCATTGCTAGCTAGAAAAAAGGACTTAGAGCAGGTTGCATCGCAACCTGAATTTTGGAACGATCCCCAAAATGCACAAAAACAGATGCGTCAACTTGATGAGGTTAAGGCTGAGCTAGAAAAACTCATTACTTGGAGAGGTGCTATTGAGGATGCAAATCTTTCGTTAGAGCTTAATGAGTTAGATCCAGATGAAGAAATGCTTGCGGAGGCTCATCATGGACTTGAGAAATTAAAGCAAGAACTTGAACGTTGGGAGATGGAGCGCCTCTTAAGTGGCACTTATGATAAAGATAGTGCAATTCTCTCAATTAATGCTGGTGCGGGCGGAACTGATGCCCAAGATTGGGCTCAAATGCTTCTAAGGATGTATACCCGTTGGGCTGAAAACAAAGGAATGAAAGTAATTATTAATGAACTTTCTGAGGGAGAGGAGGCGGGCATAAAAAGTGTCACTATCGAAATAGAAGGTGTATATGCTTATGGTTTTTTACAAAATGAAAAGGGGACCCATCGCTTAGTCAGAATTTCCCCTTTCAATGCAAATGGAAAGCGACAAACCAGTTTTGCTGGAGTTGAAGTTATGCCTAAACTTGATGAAGAGGTTGAACTTGAAATTCCAGAAAAAGATTTAGAAATTACGACAAGTCGCTCAGGTGGAGCAGGTGGACAAAATGTAAATAAAGTGGAAACTGCAGTTCGTATTCTTCATGTGCCTACGGGTATTGCAGTTAGATGTACACAAGAAAGGTCTCAGCTTCAAAATAAAGACAAAGCAATGACACTACTCAAATCAAAATTGATGGTGATAGCAGTAGAGCAAAGGGCTGCAGAGATTGCTGATATTCGAGGGGATATTGTAGAAGCTGCATGGGGCAATCAAATTAGAAATTATGTTTTTCACCCTTACCAGATGGTGAAAGATTTACGTACTGAACAAGAGACAACAGATGTAGATTCAGTAATGAATGGGGAAATAGATATTTTTATTCAGTCTCTTTTAAGGCAAAATATTGAAGAAGCATAAATTTATGGATATGAATAATAAAATTATTTCTGATGATGTCGCAAAGAATGCAACGCCACCTCCAAGTTTTGTCAAACTTGCGATGAAAAATATGGTTCGGAAAGGGAGTCAAAGCCTTTCTCATTTTGGTTTAACAGCTCTAGGTTTTCTTGGATTTATTCTTTTAGTTGCAGTGCTGGGGAAACCTCATATCCCGCAATAACTTTATGAAGAATTATTCGACTAGCTCGCATAAATTAGATGTAGATCTTTCTTTTACGCCTTTCCCTGTTCAAGATTTAGATGTCTTTGTGAACAGTGAGACTTTAGAGTTGATGGAAAATCCCACTAAATGGATTAAGGAGATAGGCAGTTGGATTAGATTTATCCAAGTAAATGAAACATTAAAGTGTCCGGAAATCGTCAGAAATGCATCTCAACTTAGCTTGGGTTTGGAATTAACTAATGATAAAAAAATTCTTGATTTGAATCTTGCCTGGCTCGGTCAATCAAAAAGTACAGATGTCCTTTCATTTCCCATTATTGACGAGACGTATTTTGGTGTAAGTAATGAATTTATCGAATTGGGGGATATAGTTATCTCCGTCCCTACAGCAATCAGACAAGCCAATAATAGTAATGCTGATTTATTTAGAGAACTTAGATGGCTAGCTACTCACGGCCTTTTACATCTTTTGGGCTGGGATCATAGTGACGAAGAGAGTTTAAATAAAATGCTTTTGATTCAAGAGCAACTTCTTGATGTAAGAGGTATTCTTTAAAATAAGAATGAAGATTTACAAATATGGTTCCTGAGATATCCAATGACTCTGAGAGAGAATTTAGGGACATGTCTAAAACTCTTCAAAGACTAAATAAAAGGTCATCTTGGAAGATAGCTAAAGATCTGCCAACTAGCTTTTTGTATGCAGCGAAAGGTTTAGGATATGCTTTCTCGACTCAGAGAAATTTTCGTATTCATGTTGGCTTTGCATTTGGAGCATTTGTTTTAGGCTATTTTTTAGGTCTTCATAAAAGTGATTTAGCAATAATGGCCCTTACAGCGACTAGTGTATTAGTAGTTGAATTGCTTAATACAGCGATTGAATCAGCTGTTGATTTGGCTATTGGGAAACGATTTCATCCTCTTGCGCAAATCGCTAAAGATTGTTCAGCTGGGGCAGTTTTAGTAGCTTCAATCAGTTCGGTGCTGATTGCTGTTTTACTATTATTTCCTCCATTACTAAAACAGTTAGGAATTTAATGGCTTGAAAATTATGTTTTTGGTGATCGACAACTATGACAGTTTCACTTATAACCTCGTTCAATATTTGGGCGAATTGGCTTCTCAGCATCCTATTGCATCAGAAGTAAGAGTCGAACGTAACGATGCTCTTACGATTAGTGAGATTAAAGATTTAAATCCTGATGCGATTTTGTTATCTCCTGGTCCAGGAGACCCTAATCAATCTGGAGTTTGTCTGGATATTTTATCTGAGCTATCAATAGAAATACCAACCCTTGGTGTCTGTCTTGGTCATCAAGCTATAACCCAAGCTTACGGTGGAAAAATAATCAGAGCCAAAGAGTTAATGCATGGTAAAACATCTAATGTTTTGCATAGAGGTACTGGAATATTTAAAGATTTGCCTAATCCCTTAGTAGCAACAAGGTACCATAGCTTAATTGCGGAGAGAGAGGGGTTCCCAGAATGCTTAGAGGTAATAGCCTGGCTTGAGGATGAGACAATTATGGGAATAACTCATAAAGATTATCCACACATATATGGGGTACAGTTCCATCCTGAGAGTGTTTTGACCGAATCTGGTCATAAGTTACTTTCGAATTTCTTGGATTTAGCAGAAGCAAACTAGACTGTCTCAGATCTGTAGACATTACTAATTAATCTTAATTATATGTCATCGATAATCTTGAAAGCTGACCAGAATCTTTTCATCTGCTCAATTGTTCCAATGCTCACTCTGATAGAGCCTTTTAAATTTTTTTTCTTATCCATATTTCTAATTAAGATTCCAGATGACTTTAACTTTTTCTCAACTTGTTTTGGATTGGATTTTGGCCAAAGTAGAAAATAATTTCCTCCAGCAATATGATGCTTAACGTGGTACTTTTCAAATTGATCTTTAATCCAATTACGAGCCTCAAGTACTTCGTTCACATATGAATCAATATAGGATTGATCTTTAAGTGCTGCAAAAGCAGCAATCACAGCAAATCTATTGACATCATAAGGACCAGTGACTCTATTAACTATATTAATTACTTTAGAATTACCAATAGCAAATCCAATTCTTAAACTTGCCAAACCAGCAGTTTTAGAAAGTGATCTTAATACAACAAGATTAGGTGTCTTTTGGAAACTTACAAATGGTAGAACACTATCACCAGTAAACGCCTCATAAAGTTCATCGACAACTACAAGTGTTTTAGATGAAATTTTGGTAATTTCAATAATTCTTTCTGGGCTTAATCTTGTTCCAGTGGGGTTGTTGGGGTTACAGATGAGTAAAATTTTCGGATTATTTTGAGTAATGAATTTGCAAATACTATCAAATGGATATTGAAAATCTTTACCTTCATAAGGTATTGAGTTTATTTTCATTCCTCGCATTTGTGCGCAAGGAGTATAATATCCAAAAGTAGGCGATGTTGTTAGCATAAGATCATCAAAGTCGCCATAGGCATGAAAAATAGCATTTATTGCTGCATCTACTCCATTAAAAATACCAACTTCAGATGAGTTTATATTCACGCTTGAATTTTGTTTGATGAGAGTTTCTACTACTTTTTCTGTTAAACCTGAGTATTCAGGATAAATAGAGATTTCATTTCTGCTTATTTCTCTGAGAGATCTAATTACTAGTGGGCTAGGACCAATAGTGTTTTCATTAAAGTCTAGTCTCAGTAAATTACGTCTTCCTTCCAGTGGCGCTGAATATGGCTGTAAACCCTCGATATCTTTCCTGGGATTTGGTAGATCAATAAATGATTTTTCTGTTTTTTCCATTACATTCTTTCCAGAGTAGGGATGCCTAACAAACTCATCCCAAGTTTAAGTGTATCTGCAGTGATAGAACATAAAGCAAGTCTACTGGTTCTTGAAGGTTCACTTGCTTTTAAAATAGGAACTTGATCATAAAATCTGTTAAAGATTTGACTTAATTCAAATAAATACCCGCATAGACGATTAGGAAGCAGTTCTTTTTCTACTTCAGCGATCGTACAATCAAGTTGTAATAGCTTGCGAATTAAGGCCCATTCTTGTGGTTCATTGAACTGAATATTTTGACTTGATACATTTAAATCCCCACCTTTGCGAGATATTCCGGCGATTCGTACCAATGCATAAAGTAAATATGGTGCTGTATTCCCCTGTAACGAGAGCATCTTATCAAAACTAAATTGGTAATTAGAAACTCTATTTTGACTTAGATCTGCATACTTGATGGCTGCGATCCCGACAGTCGTAGAAACTTTATCTATGAAACTTTCATTTTCGGCTCTATTTTCAATATTGAGACGATCTTTAAGATCTTCTCTTGCTCGTTGAATTGCTTCATCCAAAAGATCTACTAGTCTAATTGTTTCTCCAGAACGAGTTTTTAACTTCTTACCATCTTCTCCTTGAACCAGGCCAAAGGGGACATGCTCAATTTGACAATCTGTAGGAATCCAATTTGCAAGCTTTGCAATTTGAAAAACCCCAGAGAAATGTGATGCTTGCCCAGCATCTGTGACATAAATCAACCGGAATGCTCCATCTCCATGCGGGGGAGTGGTTAATCTGTATTTAATCGCTGCCAAATCAGTGGTTGCATAATTAAAACCTCCGTCACTTTTCTGAATAATTATGGGTTGAGGGTTGCCATCTTTTCCTATTACGCCATCAAGGAAAATACATTGAGCTCCCTGATCATTTATTAGTAAATTTTTATTTTTTAAATCATTAATAACATCTACTAAAAATTTGTTATAAAAGGATTCACCTCTTTCAATTAGCTTGATATCAAGTCGATCGTAGATCTTTTGAAATTCTTTTCTAGATTGTTTACAGAGTAATTGCCATGCAACTAGACTTTCTTGATTACCTGCTTGTAAATTAACAACCTCATTTCTTGATTTATTTTGAAAGATTTGATCTTCATCAAATCTTTTTTTTGCTTGACGATAAAAATTCACGAGATCGCTTATTTCTACTACATCTTTTGTATGGAGTGCCTCTGGTACAACCTCTTTTAGATGAGTTATGAGCATGCCAAATTGTGTACCCCAGTCCCCTACATGATTGAGTCGTAAGACTTCATAGCCGCAGAATTCAAGAATTCGTGCTAAGGAGTCTCCAATAATTGTTGATCGTAAGTGCCCAACATGCATTTCTTTAGCAATATTTGGACTGGAGAAATCAATAATAACGCGATTATTGTTTTTTCCATCTTCTCTTTTTTTACTACTGAATTTTTTTTTAGGTACTCCCAATCTTCGATCATTTAGACGAAAATGGATTTCCGATATGAGTGTTTTTGAATTTATAGATAGGTTTATGAAACCTGGATCTGCAATCAGTGGTGGATTACATATTTTAACGAAATCATCATCTTTTTGTAGCTGAGTAGCTATTTGTTGTGCGATTTCACGAGGATGTTGTTTTATTTCTTTTGCTAGTGATAAAGCACAATTTATTTGGAAATCTCCAAATTCTGGCTTGGATGCGGTGACTATATTAGAACCAGTAAGTATAGAAGAAGTTTTTGAACTGCGATCCTCTTCTGGGAATACTTTGACGAAAGCTCTATTTAGGGCTTCTTCCAATTTGGCGGATATTGTAATCATGATGTTTATGGTTAGGTAGATACTTTTAAGATTTTTTAGTCAAAGCGCATACTGAAATCTATCCATTTGCTTTTAGTAATTGATGCACTAGTTGAGATCAGATCAATACCTGTAAAAATATAGTCTGATAAATTATTTGGGTTGACACCAGAAACTTCAATAACAAAATTTCGTGAGACATATTTGGAATTACTATTTTTTGAAAGTTGACGTAATTCTGGAACTAATTTCACTATGGTTTGAATAGACATTTCATCAAGTAAAACTCCATCAGCGCCAGCCTCTACAGCTTCTTTTGCTTGGGAGGGAGTTTCTGCTTCGACTATTATTTTTTTTGTCCATGGAATAGTATTTTTTAATATTTTGATACTCTCGCTAATCCCCTGAGACCATTCAATATGATTCTCTTTCAACATGGCAGCATCATCTAATCCAAGTCTGTGATTAATTCCGCCACCACAACGAAAAGCATATTTTTCGAATATTCTCATACCTGGAGTCGTTTTACGGGTGTCTGCTAACTTCATATTGGATCCTGATAGTTTAGTTACAAGTAAAGCTGTCGATGTGGCAATACCAGAAAGATGCATGGCTATATTCAGAGTTACTCGCTCTCCTGCTACTAAAGAAGAGGAGGACCCTTTTAATTCTAGAAGTCTTTGATTTTTTTCAAACTTCTGACCATCTTCTATTAGAAGTTGAATATCAACTTGGGGATCAATTTTTTTGAATATTAGTTTGACTAGATCTCCACCACAAAAAGTTCCATCCTCTTTTGCAACCCAATGAGCTGATGCACTTCTGTTGTTGAGGACAAATCTTGTGAGATCTCCATCACCGAGATCTTCCTCAATCCAGGTGTCTAAAATTTTATGTAGCTTTGGTGAGCGAAGATCCACGATACAACAAATACATTTATTACTATACCAATCCTAAAAGCATTTATAAAAAATATCTTTTTCTATTTTTAATTTCATGTACTTATCTTTCTCTCAAATATTTTTAAGAAAATAGAAACTTTTAAAATTTATTTTTGTGATATGTTAATAATATGCTTTAATTAACTTATTCTCTACTGGTTGGATCAGGTGGACGTTGTTCATAGTGTGAATATTATGGTTGCCATATTGATTGGAGGAGTTTGCTATTACTTATATTATATTTTTACAATCGACAACAATTAATATATAAAAAATCGCTTGATTACTTACCTATACAGAATTTTGAAAATATATTATCAAGTAAGCTTTCTGTTAAATCTTCTCCTGTTAGTTCTCCTAAAGAATTAATAGCTTGTCTTAAATCAATCGTCCAGAAATCCCATGGTAACTTTTCATCAAAAACTTTATTAACATTTTCTAAGGATTCCATGGTTGATTTTGCTAGATCAAGTTGTCTTTCATTTAGCGCAATATCCAATCCGTGCGTTTGAGAAGAACCACATATTTTTAGTAGGTAATTAATTAGATCGTATTCTCCATTTCCGGTTTTTGCACTTATAATCACTAGATTTTCTTTTTCTAATAAATATTTTGGAACTTTTTTTAAAGATTGATTATTCTCTAAATCAGATTTATTTCCAACAATCAAGTGTGGAATATTTATTGGTAATTGTTTTAGTATTAATTCATCCTCGCTAGTCCATCCGCTTGAATAATCAAAGATTAATATGATGAGATTAGCTTGAATTAAGGCTTTTTTAGTTTTAGAAATACCAATTTTTTCGATGATATTTTTAGTCTCTCTGAGACCTGCTGTATCAATAAAAGTTACTGGTATTCCCTCTAAGACAATCTCACTTTCCAGAAGATCTCTAGTAGTTCCAGGCAGGTCAGTCACAATGGCTTTTTCTTGCTTGGAAAGCCTATTCAGTAAAGAGCTTTTCCCTACATTAGGCTTCCCAGCTAGTGCAACTTTTAGGCCAGAACGAACCCAAGATCCTCTTTTAGCATTATCAATGAGTTCGCTAAGGTCTTTTTTGATTGCGATAATTTCATTCTTTACATGTCTTTCATCTAAAATTGGAAGATCTTCTTCAAAATCTATTCTTGCTTCAATTTCCGTTAGTTGCTCAATCAATCGTTTCCTGATTGATTGAATCGTAGTTTGAATATTTCCTTCAATTCCATTAATCGCTAGTTCTGCTGCTTTTCGACTTCTTGCTGATACCATTTCACTAATTGATTCTGCTTGAGTCAGGCTAAGACGACCATTAAGTACTGCTCGTTGGCTAAACTCCCCTGGTTCTGCCCTTCGAACGCTTGGAATATCCAGTATCCTTTCAAGGATCTTCTGGACTGCAATGATTCCACCATGGCAATGAATTTCTACTACGTCTTCACCTGTAAAGCTTCGCGGCCCTTTCATTATTAGTATTAATACCTCATCGATATATATTTTCTGATTTGCTTCGACTACATGTCCGTAAAGCACTTTGTGAGTGCTCCAATCGTGCGTTCCAGGAATATGAACAATGGTTTTAGTTATCTCAATTGCTGCGGAGCCAGAGATCCTTATGACAGCGATACTTCCTTGGCCGGGGGAAACGGCAGTCGCAATTGCAGCAATAGTATCTTCAGTAGGGGAAAACGAATTCATTAAGCAATAATCATGCAATCTTCACTAAGATCAAATCTAGGATTCTTTTTTGGACCAAGATTTTTTAAAATATGAAAAAAATCTTCCTAAATCTAATACAAAGAATTCGTAAATTTATTTCTTGGCTCTGGAATCAGGAAGGTTCTCCCTCTCAGAGAGCATTAGGCTTGGGGGTGGGGATATTTAGTGGTTGCTTTCCATTCTTTGGTTTACAAACTTTGATGGGTGTGTTTTTAGCAAAAATTTTTAATGGAAATAGTATTTTAGCGGCTATTGGAACTTGGATTAGCAATCCATTTACTTATGTTCCTCTTTATTATTTTAATTATAGACTAGGATCTTTCATCCTCAATAAAGATAAAAATATCGTTGATTTTAGCTATATAACTACTAATGAATTGTGGTCTCAAGGTTGGTACTTGAGTTCTCGGCTGATGATTGGCTCGATATGTATGGGTCTTTTAACTGGAATCCTTAGTGGACTTGGTTTGTATTTTTTACTTAAAAAACATTCTAAAAAAATTTAAATTTCTATCTATTAGATTTTATTGATTTGTTGTCAACATTCTTTCGGAGTATTTTAAATGCTAATTAATTCCTGTTCTAGCAATATCTAATACATCTACCATTGAACGTATTTGATTGATAGTAATTTCTAATTGATTAACACTTTCCAGTTCAACTCTAAGATCTATACACGCGGGTTTCCCATGAGATGTCTTAACTCTTGCGTCGATTACATTAATACCTCTATCAGAAAGTCTCATTGATATGTCTTTAAGTACTCCAACTCTATCAATGACTTCAATCCTTAATTGAATAGGAAATTTCTCTTCTTTGGTATGTGTACTGCTATTCCACTTGACTGATAGTCTTCTGTTATTAGGTACTGATTGTATATTGACACAGTTAGTTCGATGTATAGTGATTCCATGATTGCCAAGTGCAACTGTTCCAAGTATTGATTCTCCTGGTAAAGGGCTGCAACATCCCCCTAGTCGATAGTCAAGCCCTTCTAAGCCAACTATAGGCGAATATTTTGTTTGAGGTGTTTTTGATTTGTTTGAAGCTAGATTTGCTTGTGATCCAATTTGGTTGGCTAGCTCTATATCGCTCAATTCAGTCTCAGGTAGCTGGTTTTGTATTTTCATTTCTTCTCTAAATCTATTAATCACTTGATGTAGGGTTAATGCCCCAAATCCAAGTGCAGATAATAAATCTTCTGTGGATTTTAGATTACATCTCTCAGCAACTTTTGTTATTGCATCTCCTTTTAGTAAATTATCAATTCCTTTACGGCCAAATTCTTGTTCAAGTAGTTCCTTCCCTCTTGATATTGTTTCTTGACGATGACTTTTTTTATACCATTGTCTAATGCGATTTCTTGCTGTCGGCGTGGCTACATAGTTTAACCAATCTAAACTTGGATGAGAGCTTTTGTGAGTGAGGATCTCAACGAAATCTCCATTTTCAAGAGGTGTTGATAGCACGCAAAGACGATCATTAATTCTAGCACCATTGCAATGATTCCCTACTTCAGAGTGAATGCGATAAGCAAAATCGATTGCTGTTGAACCGTTCCTTAATCCCAAAACATCTCCTTTTGGAGTAAAAACAAAAACTTCTTCATCAAATAAATCTTCTTTAATTGATGCAAGGTAGTCATTATGATCATCAACGCCATCTTCTTGTTGCCATTCAACTAATTGGCGTAGCCAATTAAATTTTTCTGAATCAGGATGAGCCGGTGATCCTCCTTCTTTGTACTTCCAGTGAGCTGCAATTCCAAATTCTGAAACTCTATGCATTTCTGGAGTCCTGATCTGTACCTCAATAGGCCTGTGCCTGCCAATTACAGCTGTATGTAGTGATTGGTAGCCATTTGGCTTTGGGAGGCCTATATAGTCTTTAAATCGCCCAGGTATTGGCCTAAATGTGTCATGGACAACAGCAAGAGCTCGATAACATGTCTCGACATCTGAGACAAGGATTCTAAGAGCAGCCACATCAAAGATCTCATGAAATTCTTTTTGTTGTCGTTGCATTTTGCTCCATATTCCATATAAATGCTTTGGCCTTCCGCTAACTTCGCATTGGCTAAGTCCTGCTGAGCTCAAGCGATCTTTTAGTTGTTGAACAGTTATATTTAGTCTCTCTTCTCTTTCACTACGTTTACTAGCTATTTGTTGTTGAATTTCTCGGAAGGGATCTGGCTCTAAAAGTTTAAATGCTAGGTCCTCTAGTTCCCATTTAAACCGTCCTATTCCTAAACGGTTTGCGAGTGGAGCATAAATTTCTCTCGTTTCTTTAGCTATTCGAGTTTGCTTCTCTTTGTCTAAGTAACTAATAGTTCTCATATTGTGAAGCCTATCTGCGAGCTTTACAAGTACAACACGAATATCGCTAGCCATAGCTAGAAACATTTTACGTAAGTTTTCTGCTTGAGCTTCTGTTCGATTATTAAAATGGATCCCGCCTAATTTAGTCACACCTTCAACTAGATATCTAACTTCACTGCCAAAATACCCCTCCAATTGTGCTGGTGTTATGTCTGTATCTTCGACGACGTCATGTAAAAAACCCGCTGCAATTACACTAGCGCTTGCACCTATTTCTCTTAGTAAGTCAGCTACTGCAACTGGATGGGTTATGTAAGGTTCACCACTTTTTCTGTATTGCCCTTTATGCAATTGAAATGCAAGATCAAAAGCGGCAACTAAAAGTGCTTCAGAATCTCTTGGACAACTTGCTCCTAACCCCGGCGGAATATTTTCAATGCAATTTTCTAACCACTCTGGCAAAATAATTTCATAATCATCAATATGTTTGATCTGATGAGTTCTAAGTTGAGGCTGGCCATCAAAAAATTCATCACAGACGCTATGAGTCTGGCTTGAATTTTGTGCAGAGGTGACTTTAGGCATCAGCACCGGAGCTTAATTTATTTTATTCAAACTCAACATTTCTTGCTACCTTTTTATGAATAATTCATTAAAAGAAGTTCTAAAGATAAATAAACTAAATGCTATTTATCCAAATACTACTACTTACGTGTTAAAAGGATTAAATCTCAAGATGAATCGTGGTGATAGGCTTGCATTGATTGGAAGTTCAGGATGTGGAAAAAGTACTGTTGCTAAGGCAGTAACGCAGCTTCTTCCTAATGGATGTGTTTGTGAGGGTGAGATTGTTTTAAATGGAACAAATTTATTGGACCAAGATAAGGTTTATTTTCAAACTATTCGAGGGAAAGAGGTTGGGTTGATTTTTCAGGATCCAATGTCACGTTTAAATCCTTTAATGACTGTTGGTGATCATTTGGTTGATACTTTTAAAGCGCATGATAATTCTGAACCAATTAATAACTTAGTAAGAAAAGCTAAAAGCTTATTAGAAAAAGTTGGAATAGATCCTTTAAGATTTAATTCATTTCCACATGAATTTAGCGGAGGGATGCGACAACGTGTAGCAATTGCTTTGGCAATTTGTTTAAAACCTCCTTTGATAATAGCTGATGAACCTACTACTAGTTTAGATACAATAGTAGCTGATCAAATCATGAGTGAATTGAGTTTACTTTGTGATGAGATTGGAACTGCTTTACTATTAATTAGTCATGATTTATCTTTGGCATATAAATGGTGTAATAGAATTGCAATACTTGATTGTGGGCAAATAGTAGAATCTGGAAATATTAAAGAGATAGTTGCTGATCCAAAAACGGATATTGCTCAAAGATTAATTGATTCAGGAAGAATTTTAGAGGGCTCTGAGAGAGAAATAATGAATAGAAATACTTCATTATTGAGAGTAAATAGATTACGTTGCTGGCATCATTCAGGCTTTTGGCCCTTCAACTTCGTTTGGTTGAAAGCAGTTAATGAAGTTACCTTTTCTCTATATGAAGGCGAAACTCTTGGTATCGTAGGGCCATCAGGATGTGGTAAGAGCACTTTATGTAGAGCGTTGACTGGTCTATTGCCTACAAGAGGTGGAAGTGTTTTTTTTCTTGGAAAGAATATTTCAACTATCAATAGAAAATCTTTAAAACAATTACGTAAATATATTCAGATTATTTTTCAAGATCCTTCTGCTTCTTTGAATCCTAAGATGTCAGTAATGGATGCAATTATAGATCCAATTCTTATCCATAAATTGTTAAGCCGATCTCAAGCCAGAGAAAGAGCTCGCAATCTTTTAGAACTAGTTGGTTTAGCACCCACAGCAATGTATGAAAAACGTTTACCTTCTCAACTTTCAGGCGGTCAACAGCAAAGAGTAGCTATTGCAAGAGCACTGGCACTGAGTCCCAAAATACTTATTTGTGATGAAAGTGTCAGTATGTTAGATACAGAAATTCAAGCTGAAGTTTTGGAGTTACTACGCTCTTTGCAAGAAAAATTAAAACTGTCTTTATTGTTCATAACACATGATTTATCAGTTGCGGCAGGCTTTTGTCATAGAGTGTTAGTTTTTGATAAGGGGAAGATTATCGAAGAGAATTCTGGTAAAAATTTGTTAAATCATCCTCAAAAATACTTAACACAAAAAATGGTCAAGGCATGTCCTAGACTTCCGAAATAATATTATTTTTTAAGTTGTAATACTTTTAAAAGTCGTTCAAAATCTTTAGGCAATGGAGCTGTGAATTTCATTTTTTCTAATGTTATTGGGTGTATTAAACCCAATTCAATTGCATGTAATGCTTGGCCACCAAGTTTAATAGGTAATTTTTTGCACCTACTGTAAGTTTGGTCTCCAATAATAGGATGACCTATATGTGAACTATGAACACGAATTTGATGCGTTCTACCTGTATCAAGTTTGAATTTAAGAAGAGAAAAATTACCTAGATTTTCAATTAATTTCCAATGTGTGCAAGCATATCTACCAGATTCTTTATCAACTACAGCATATTTTTTTCTATCTTTTGGATGTCGGCCAATACACCCGACAATCATACCTTGATTGTCTTTAATAGCTCCATGGACAATAGCAATATAATTTCTTGAGGCTACTCTTTTTTGTATTTGAATTTGTAGTTTAACTAAGGCTTCTTGAGTTTTTGCTACAACAATGCATCCAGTTGTATCTTTATCTAAACGATGAACTATTCCAGGTCGTAATTTACCGCCTATACCAGGCAAGTCTGGACAATGATTGATTAATCCATTGACCAAAGTTCCTGATTTATTTCCTGGTGCTGGATGAACTGCTATTCCAGCTGTTTTATTAATGACTATTAAATGAGCATCTTCATACAAAATATCTAAATCAATTTCTTCTGGTTTTAAGTAAGGAAGAGGCTCAGGTGGTGGAACCCAAAGTTGAACTATGTCACCTGGCCTAACGGGAGTTTTTGCTTTTCCAGTTTTACCATTTACTCTTGCGAACCCAGCTTCAATGAATTTCTGAATATGAGCTCTACTTTGTTCGGCTCGTTGGCTTACCAGCCATCTATCAAGCCGCATAGGCAAAGGTTTCTTATATTCACCCTCAAATAATTCACCTGGGCCCTGCCCATATGCTTGCTTGATTTCTTTATCCATTAGGGCAGTTCAAGAGAGATATTGCCCAATAAACTTTTACGAAAATCATCAAGTATTCTTTGAGACATTCTTCGAGTATCTCCAGAAGTGTGACGTTCTGCGGCTGAAAGTAGCCATAAAGATTTGTCTTTAATGGTTTTATTGACAAATATTCCATATCTACTTTGAAGACACATTGACTTGATCCCCGATTCTTGGATATTTTCTAATGTGTCAAGAAGTTTCATAAAGTTAATGGCTACCTCTTCAGTATCGTATGCGGCTTGACCAATGTCATCACAAATAGCCAGTTTTAATGCGGCATTTTGATCTTCAAATCTAGGTGGTAGAACTCCAGGAGCATCCAATAGATCCAGATCTTGTCCTAATCTTACCCACCTCAAACTTCTCGTGACCCCTGGTTTTCTTGAGCTAGATACAACATTTTTTTTAACTAATCTGTTAATGAGAGCAGATTTTCCAACATTTGGAAAACCAAGAGTTAGAGCTCTAATTGCACGATTTTTCATTCCTCGCTCAAGACGTCTTTGATTTAACTCTTGCCCAGCACGAATAGCAGCCTGTTTTATTTGGAGAACGCCTGTTCCAGCTTTTGCATCACACCACCATGGGACTTTCCCCTCAGATCTTAATTGTTTATCCCATGCTTGATAGGCATTTACACTGATCATGTCTTTTCTATTAAGAACCAATATTTGCTTCTTTCCTTTTAACCATTTTTGGAGATATGGATGTGAAGTGGCAAGGGGTATTCTTGCGTCTCGCACTTCGAAAACCAAATCAACTTTATTCAGATTCTCCTTTAATTGTTTTTCTGCTTTAGCAATATGCCCTGGATACCATTGTATTAGTTGCTTGTTCACGGAAGTTTAAAAATAATTTGGTTGAAAGTGATTAATCTAAAAATTGTAAAAGTTGATTTTTGATTTATTTTGGAAGTGCAGTTTTCAAAATTCTAAGTTCAACTTATCATCTGAAAAGATTAAATATGTTGACAATAAGAATTTAATTATTCATAATATCTTGATTAGAGTTGAATTTTATTGATCAATCTGGATTAATATAATTACAATATTTAATAACCTGTCGATAAAAAACATATCTAATATTGTAATTTCAAAAAAAATTAGATTTACAATCTTAAATTTCGAGTCTACTTTTTTAGTGATCTCAGCAATTTGAGGGGTAATTAGTTCTACTAACTATAGATTTTTAATATTTAAAAAGCAGTTTTTAGGTTTTTATGAGATTAGGTAGATTTTTTCTAAATCTTAGTAATTACCCAATTGGTGCCTTTCAAGAGCTATGGTCACTCAGCTTCCTTTCTGAATCTCATACATTATGTCTAAGCGTTCCCTGTCAAGTCTCGGCGCTGACGACTTATGCGGCAAACGTGTGTTAGTGAGAGTTGATTTTAATGTCCCATTAGGAGATGAGGGCCAAATAACTGATGACACAAGAATTCGTGCTGCTTTGCCAACTATCAATGATCTTCTTGAGAAGAGTGCAAGAGTTATTCTTTCTGCTCATTTTGGGAGACCAAAGGGAGAGGTTAATGAAACAATGCGTCTGACTGCTGTTGCTCAAAGACTTAGTGAATTGCTTGGTAAAACAGTTGTCAAAACTGAAAGTTGTATAGGAGCAGAAGCCAAGTTAAAAGTAGATGCTATGTCTAATGGCGATGTTGTCCTTTTGGAAAATGTTCGATTTATAGCTGGTGAAGAGAAAAATGATTCAGAATTTGCCAAGGAATTAGCTTCTTTGGCAGAAGTCTATGTTAATGATGCTTTTGGAGCTGCGCACCGTGCTCATGCTTCAACGGAGGGTGTTACTAAGTACTTAAGTCCGTGCGTGGCTGGCTATTTGATGGAAAAGGAACTTAAGTACCTTCAAGGAGCTATAGATCAACCTAAAAGGCCTTTGGCTGCGATAGTAGGTGGTTCAAAAGTAAGCAGTAAGATTGGAGTTTTGGAATCTTTGATAGATAAATGCGACAAAATAATTGTCGGTGGAGGGATGATATTTACTTTTTATAAGGCTAGAGGATTATCTGTAGGTAATAGTCTTGTTGAGGAAGATAAACTTCAATTAGCAAGTGATTTAGAGAAGAAAGCTAAAGATAATGGAGTTGAATTTCTATTGCCAAGTGATGTTTTGTTGGCTGACAAATTTTCTCCTGATGCAAATAGTCAAGTTTCAAAAGTAGATGCTATTAGTGATGGTTGGATGGGATTGGATATCGGTTCAGAATCAGTTGAACTTTTTCAGAATGCGTTGAAAAGTTGTAAAACCGTTATTTGGAATGGACCTATGGGTGTCTTTGAATTTGATAAATTTGCCAATGGAACAAATGCAATAGCAAATACTTTGGCGGAATTAAGTGCAGAAGGATGCTGCACAATTATTGGAGGGGGAGATTCTGTCGCAGCAGTAGAAAAAGCAGGTTTAGCTAAAAATATGTCTCATATCTCTACTGGGGGTGGAGCTAGCCTTGAACTTTTAGAGGGAAAAGTGCTTCCCGGAGTATCTGCTCTAGATGATGCTTGAAAAGGTAAATCTAATTTTAAAAATGGTAAATAGTTGATTTTATAAACCAACTTCAATTTTTTTTGTAATTGAATAAATCCCTTTTGGATGCATAATGATTGCTGAAAAAGTTTGAAAACCAGGTTTTAAGGGTGCTTGAATATATTTAAATAATCCACCAGATTGATTAGGCTTAATGTCAAATAGATCATTAGATATATTCATTTTATCTTTGTTATTAAGGATTATTATTCCACTAGCAATGAACGAATTATCTAATGGTCTCTCAACTATTAAATTCATTTCGTATCGCTCACCAGTGAGTACTTTATCAGGAGAAATTATTTTTACAATTAGTGGAGACTTTTGACTATTTAGAACTGATTCTTCATTGATAACATGAAAAGCTTTAATTTTGTTTTTTATAGTTTCTATTTGAACAGTTTGCTTGGTATTAAGATTATAAATTTGGTCACTAATTTCTCTTGTAGATGTAATTTTTATATCTAGTAATTTTTTATTTGGATAATCACTGATTGTTTCGATAGACCATTTTGCATCTGTATATTTCTTTCTAAAATCCCGATACTGTTTATTAAATTCATTTAATGATTTCTCTAGAAATAGATCTTTAATTAAATAATTCTTTTTTTTATTTAGGATTTCTTCCAATTGGAAACTAATTAAATTATTGTCGATGCTTTTACTTAAAGCCGTATTTATTGATAGAGAATGAAGCAATAAGAAACCTATTAATTTGGCTATCAGTGAAAGTCGCACTTCTACCTTTTTTACTCAATATAACTTAGCCTAAGGATAACTTTATTGTTTTTATGCCTCGCCTTTTAATTGCAGCAAGCGGTACGGGTGGGCATATTTATCCCGCATTGTCTTTTGCAGAGTCACTTTCAAATTCTTGGGAAATTGAGTGGTTAGGAGTGCCAAATAGGCTAGAGATTGAAATAGTTCCCGAAAAATATAATTTAACAAAAATAAAAGTTGGAGGATTGCAAGGAAATATCTTTAGAAAAATGATTGATTTATGTAAGTTGTTTTTAGCTTCAATACAGGTCTCTCTTCTATTACGTCAAAAAAAAATTAACGTTGTGTTTACCACTGGTGGCTATATCTCTGCTCCTAGTATTCTCGCTGCAAAACTGACTGGCATCCCCATTCTGTTGCATGAATCAAATGCTATACCAGGAAAAGTAACTAGGTTTTTGGGGAGATTTTGTGACCATGTTGCTTTGGGAATCCCGTCAGCATCTGAGTATTTGCCAGGGTGTAGAACAAGTTTTACTGGAACACCTGTAAGGTCAGAATTTTTTTTAGATCAGTCTCTTCCCTCTTGGGTGCCGCTCGGAGAGGGGTTATTAATTGTAGTTATGGGAGGTAGTCAAGGAGCAATAAAAATGAATGAGATGGTAAGGAATATCTTACCTTGGTTGCTTGATAAGGGATGTAGAGTTATTCATCTGACCGGTAAAAACGATTATTCCTACAAAAAATTAGGTGAAGTTGAAACTCACGCTAATTTGGTTGTAAGACAATTCAGTAATGAAATATCGGCCTTGCTGCAAAATGCTGATCTTGCAATAAGTAGAGCTGGATCTGGTGCAATTTGTGAATTAATGGTAACTAAGACCCCCTCAATTTTAATACCTTTTCCAGCTTCTTCCGATCAACATCAAGAATTAAATGCTGCTCATATGGCTAGATATGGAGGGGCTGTAATAGTTAATCAACATGATCCAGAAAAAGCTAGCTTGAAAAACACCATATCTAATTTGATAGATTCTAATTCTCTAAGTGAAATGAAATCAAATATGAATAGTTATGATTGCCTCAATTCTGAAAATAAGATATTTGAGATTTTAAATTCGATTAATTAATGTACTCTTTTAAAGTATTAATAATATGAATATTTTCTTTGCGTTTTAGGAGACTTATTCTGATCCAATTTTCATTAAGAGGTTTAAATGATCTACAGTCTCTTAATAAAATGCCTCTTTTTTTTAAATTTTCAATAAGATTTAATAGAGAAGTATCACTTTTAATTAATTGAAAATTCGTAGTTGTGGGTAGAGGCTTAATAGTAGAAAACTCTGACAAGCTTTTATGTAACCATTTCCCTTCTTCTTTTACCCATTTATGGATTTTATTTAATCTTTTTTTATGCATTTTAGAATCTGTCATGATTAGATTAGTTGCATTTATTGCTAGCGTATTTACTGGCCATGGATCTCTTATCTGTTCCCACTTGAATAATCTATCTGAGTTAGTTACGGCGTATCCAATTCTTAAACCAGCAATACCTAGAAACTTAGTTAAACTTCTTATTACTATGAGGTTTTTATAGTTTTTAGTTAAATCAATGATTGATTCATTTTCACCCCCGGGTGTAAGAGAAATAAATGCTTCATCGCAAATTACGAGTTTATAATTAGTTAATAATTTTTCTATTGATGAACGACTCCATAATTGCCCAGTTGGATTGTGTGGGTTAGTAATCCATAAGACATCGGTTTTTGGTATAATAGGAAATGACTGAGGATTGTTATTAGTCCAAGATAAAGGAATAGGATTATGTATATAAGAAGCATTCCAACATTTTAAAGCTCTTTGGTAGTCTCCAAAACCAGGCGATGGTAATGAACTTATACCATTTAAACTTGCATCTTTTGCTGCCCAAGTAAATAATTCGGAAGCTCCATTACCAGGTAAAATCATTGAAGGTTCAATGTTATGCCATTTCGCAATAGAATTTTTGATTTCAAAATAACTTCTATCAGGATATGATTTGATAGATCCATTGTTTATACTATTAATGAGGTAATTATTTAACTTTTTAGGCAATTTAAAAGGGACTATTGATGCACTTGCATCGATTATTTCATCTTTATTTAGGCCTAACTTTCTTGCTTCTTTTTCAATATTACCTCCATGAATATCGAAGTCTATTTTCATTATATATTAGAAAATATTGCGATCAGTTTAAGCATAATCATAATTATTTATTAATTAATTTTTGTTTTTATTTCCATGGTTCTTCGGAGCCAATAACTTCTTTAATATTTCGGAATCCGTGCTTTTCCATTTGCATCGTTAATCCATCTAAAATTTCTGGAACTAAATTCGGCCCCTCAAATATCCAACCTGTATATACCTGAACCAGTGATGCCCCCGCTGCAATTCTTTCCCAGGCTGTTTGTGCTGAACTGATTCCACCTACACCAATAAGCGGTAAAGAATTATTGGTGCTATTCCTCAGCCTTCTTATAACTTCCAGTCCTCTTTTTTCTAAAGGGACTCCACTTAAGCCTCCACTTTCTTCCTCTAAAGTATTTCCAGTTTTGATTCTTAGGTGTTTTAAGTTAAATCTATTTAAACTTGTATTGATTGCAATTATTCCATCAATACCATTTTCAATTGCAACTCTCGCAATTTCATCAATTTCTTCATTTGACAGATCTGGAGCAATTTTTACAAGCAAAGGAGGACAATTGGATAAATCTTTTAGCGTGCGGATTAATTTTTTTATTTGTTTTGTTCCTTGTAATGAGCGAAGTCCAGGGGTATTGGGTGAACTAACATTAATAACGGCATAGTCTGATAAAGGAGCCAATAGTCTTAAAGATAAAAAATAGTCTTTATGGGCTTCATCGAGAGGTGTAATTTTTGACTTTCCTAAATTAATTCCCAGGACACATGGTCTATCTCCTGGCGCAGGGATTTTTTGTTTTTCTATAGTGCTTAGGAATTTTTCTGCGCCTTCATTATTGAATCCCATTCTATTCAGTGCAGCTTTTTCTTTTGCAATTCTGAAAAGTCTGGGTTTTGGATTACCTTTTTGGGCATGCCAAGTGATGGTTCCTAATTCGGCGAAACCAAATCCAAAATAATTCCAAAGACCAGCTCCTACACCATTTTTATCAAATCCAGCTGCAAGTCCTACAGGATTTTTAAAATGAGAGCCAAAGATATTTTGATTTAAGCTTAAATTGTTTCTTTGAAAATCACTTGATGCTTTTAAAAGGATATTAGAAATTATTGGAAAATTTCTATTTGATGACGCAAATTTAATGGCTTTAAGAGCTGAATTAGTAAGTATTTCTGCATCTATACCCTCGTCTTGAGATAGAAGCTGACCAAGCAGAATATTATAGAGGTCGTTTTTTTTATTCTTTGTCAAAATCTTTTAGTTTTATTTTTCTACCTTTAGAAAAAGCTACAGCAATTTCATCAACTCTATCATTATCTTTTTCTCCGCTATGTCCCTTGACATATTGAAGTTTGATTTTTGGCAGTTCATCGTGGTCAAGAGCTTTCCATAAATCTTGATTGAGAACTTTTTTACCGGCTGCAGTTTTCCATCCTTTCTTTTTCCAATTCGACATCCATTTTTCCATTCCGTCAATTAAATATTTGCTATCAGTTTTTATGGTTAATGAAGGGTGGAATTTTAAGTTTTTTAATTTTCTAAGAACAAATAAAGCCGCCTGTAATTCCATGCGATTATTTGTTGTCTCAGGGCTGAAACCACCAAATTCAACTTCGCTTCCATCCTCGAATCTAATTAATGCTCCCCAACCACCTGGGCCAGGATTTCCGCTACAGGCACCATCAGTTGCTGCAGTAATAGCCAATTTTTCTTTTTTAGACATAAAAAAACCGGTCTGAATAGACCGGTTTCATATAAGCAGAAAATAGGTGTTTTTCCAGTAACGATTTTATTTTAAAGTTACTTTTCCACCAACAGCTTCAATTGCTTTCTTTAAAGCTTCAGCATCTTCTTTTGATGCTCCTTCTTTGATTGTTTTTGGAGCAGCTTCGACTAGCGCTTTAGCTTCGCCAAGGCCAAGACCTGTGGCATTTCGAACTTCTTTAAGGACTTTGATTTTAGATGAAGCGTCAAAGCTTTCTAAAACTACCTCAAATTCAGTTTTTTCTTCGGCAGCATCGGCACTATCGCCACCAGCAGCAGCTCCTGGAGCTGCCATGACAACACCGGCAGATGCGGCAGCAGACACACCAAAAGCTTCTTCAATTTGCTTTACAAGCTCTGAAGCTTCAAGCAAAGATAGGCTTTTTAATGAATCTAAGATTTCATCGGTTTTTGCAGACATGGTTTAAATCAGCAACTAAGTAAAAGTAGAAAACAAATTGTTAAATAATTAAGATCAGCTCTCGCCGCTCTCAGAGTGTTGTTTTAGAGACCTTGCTAGTCCAGAAGGAACCTCATTGATGCCAATAGCTATTTTGCTTGTTATGGAATTCATTGCTCCAGCAATTTGAGCCATAAGTACTTCCTTGCTAGGAAGTTTTGCAATCGCTTTGATTTCATCTTGAGATAAGAGCTTGCCTTCGAAAAGACCTCCTTTAGTCTCAGATTTTTGAGTTTCCTTTTGAAATGCTTGTACAGCTTTAACAGCACTTCCAACATCACCTTTGATTAAAACAAAGGCGTTAGTTCCAGTAAGCAATGAATCTAAACCAGTCCAGGAATCTTTTCCTTTTATGGCTTGGCGCATCAAGGTATTTTTAGTTACCTTGCATACTCCATCGCTTTCTTGCAACCTTGAGCGCAAGTCAGACATCTCTTTTGTGGATAAGCCCTTGTAATCAAGAACCAAAGCCATTTCCGAGGTATCTAGTAGATCAACTAACTGTTCGACGATCTGTTTTTTGCTTTCCAGCGTGCGGCCCATAATAATTGGATCGAATCGGGGGAAGAACGGGACATACGGCCAAATTCCAGAATGGAATCGAGGCCGCTAATGATTCAATCCAAAAAGAAAAAAACCTTGCGTATACCTCGGCGGGTTTTATAGAAGCTTTTACACAAAATGTTTAAAAGCTTCAGACCTGCTGTCTTTGGATGGGCGCATGCCCAAGTGGTTTTACCACTTTTCTAATTTACAACAAAATGGATCATTTTTCTTTCTGCAAGTCCTGTAATTCGTTTATATCTAATTCTACTGAGGGTCCCATAGTGGATGTAATGAAGAAGCTCCTCCAAAATTTTCCCTTTGCTCCACTTGGTTTATTTTTCTCTATGGTTGTTTGCAAAATTTTAAGATTTTCAAGGAGCGCCTCTTCTGAAAAACTTGCTTTACCAAATCGAACATGAACAATTCCTGCTTTGTCAGCTCTGAATTCAAGTTTTCCTGCTTTGAATTCTTTAATAGCTCCGGCTAGATCAGTAGTAACCGTTCCTGCTTTTGGATTAGGCATAAGTCCCCTAGGCCCAAGCACTCTTCCAAGCTTGGCTACTTTAGGCATCATGTCTGGAGTTGAAATTAAAAGGTCGAAGTTCATTTCGCCTTTGTTGATTGAATCAACTAAATCTTCTTCTCCAGCAAGATCGGCGCCTGCTTTCGTCGCCTCAGACACTTTTTCACCACGCGTAACGACTGCTATTCGTACTTGTTGGCCGGTGCCATTAGGAAGGGCAACAGTCGTTCTTAGTTGTTGATCAGTATATTTCGGGTCAATACCAAGTCTTATGTGAGCTTCAATAGTCTCATCGAATTTTGCATTAGCATTTTCCTTTACTAATCTGATTGCTTCAATTGGAGAATATGAGCGCTCTTCCACTTTTGAAAGTAACGTTGTCATTCTTTTAGAAAAATTTTTCATAATTTAGTGGGGTGCATTCGACTTTTAGTCTCCCCCAGATAAGAGAAGGTCCAATAATTTTACGATTAAATCAGTCTTTTATGGAAACTCCCATATTTTTGGCTGTCCCCTCTATAACTTTCATCGCTGATTCAATGCTACTGCAATTGAGATCTGGAAGTTTTGTTTTAGCAATTTCTTCAAGCTGATTTTTACTTATTGAACCAGCATTTCCTTTGGCTGACTCTCCAGAACCTTTCGCAATGCCTGCCGCTTTAGTGATCAAAACCGAAGCAGGAGGGGTTTTTGTTATGAAAGTAAAACTTCTATCTTCAAAAACTGATATTTCTACTGGAATAACAAAGCCAGCTTTGTCTTGGGTGCGCGAATTGTATTCCTTACAAAACGCCATTATGTTTACCCCGTGTTGACCAAGCGCAGGTCCAACTGGAGGAGCGGGGTTGGCTTTGCCAGCCTGTAAGGCCAACTTGATCAGGGCTACTACTTTCTTTGCCATCGGCTGAAAATTGAACTAATGCGGAAAATCTGAAACTAATCAGATTAAATTATCTAATAAACTTAACTCCTAGACTGACCAGACAGCAAAAGGAAATTAAAAATCAATTTTGTTTGGTTATTTGAGAAAATTCAAGTTCAACTGGGGTTTCCCTACCAAAAATTGATAAAAGTGCCTTAAGTTTGTTTCTTTCTCCTGAAACTTCAATTACTTCTCCTTGGAAATCTTTAAAAGGACCAGAAGTAACAACAATTTGATCACCTTCTTCTACATCCAACTTGACAACAGTTTTCTTTTCAGCTGCTCGTTTGAAAATCCTATTCACCTCTTGCCTGCTGAGAGGTCGTGGTTTTATATGTCCGCGCGCTTTACCAGTAGCTCTTCGGTCTTCTGCACCAACAAAATTAATTACATTTGGAGTGCTTCTTACAGCCATCATTGTGTCCTCATCTAAAACCATACGAACGAGCACATATCCAGGGAAAACTTTTTCTTCTGTGGTCTGCCTACTACCGTCTTTCTTTAACTTAATTGCAGGTGTTTGAGGGATTTCTATCTCTATTATTCTGTCATTAACACCAAGAGTGATGGCTCTTTGTTCAAGTGTTGCTTTTACTTTTTTTTCGCAACTTGAAGCAACTTGAATAGCGTACCAACGTGAAATATTCGTTTTAATTGATTGGTTTGAAAAATGTGATTGATCATTCTGCATGGTTTCTGATCGATCAATTATTTCTGAATCTTCAGTAGGGGTGGTTTCAATCTCTGACACAGGAAAAATTTGTGAGTGGTTTAAAATTTAGGTTAGTCAACTTAGCGAAATATCTGAGCAGAAGCCCATCCATAAAAACGGCTGACAACAGCTATTGATACTGCTGATAGAGTGACCATTAAAATCACAGCAATAGATTCACTGAAAAGTTGTTGGCGTGATGGCCATACAACCAGTTTCATTTCATCAATTGTAGAGGATAAAAAACTTTTTTTTAAGGTTGTCTTTTCCTTTTGTGTAGGAATTACCTTTTCTTTATCCTCTTTAGAGGTTGGACTTGTCACTTTGGGAAGACTGAAAGAAGGGTGCTTTAAAAACAATGGCTATAAACCTAGACTAACTTATGTTTGATCCATTAGTTATCTATTAAAAAAAGAAGTTTTTTAGACTCATCTTCTTTAGTTTCAACTCTTATTGCTTTTGCATCTGCAAAAGCTTCTTCTAAAATTTGGGTTGCCAATGGGTTCTCTAATCTTCTCCTAATTACTCTTCTAAGCGGTCTGGCCCCGTATTCAGGTTCATAACCTTCATCAGCAAGAGTTTTTATTGTGTTTTCGTCAACATAAAGATCTAAACCCTGATGTTTGAGAAGTTTTTGTAAATCATCAAGCTGAAGTCTAACTATTTGTTCTAAATTTTCTGGTTTTAGTGGACTAAATCTTATTACCTCATCAATACGATTCAAAAACTCTGGTCGAAAACTTTTTGTGAGAGCTTCGTTAATTTGTTGATCTAATTCTTGTGCAAGAATATTTTTATTTGAATTTTCGCTTTGAACTTGAAGTGAATTCTTTAATATTGCTTTGCTAGCAAGATTACTAGTCATGACAATCACTGTATTTCGAAAATCTACTGTTCGACCTTGAGAATCTGTGAGTCTTCCATCATCTAATACCTGTAAAAGAATGTTAAACACCTCTGGATGAGCTTTTTCAATTTCATCAAGTAGCAAAACCGCATAAGGTCTCTTTCTAACTGCCTCTGTTAATTGCCCACCTTCTTCGTAACCTACGTATCCAGGAGGCGCACCTAAGAGTTTTGAAACAGCATTTCTCTCCATATATTCACTCATATCTAGTCTCACTAAAGCGTCCTCCTCATCAAATAAAGAACTAGCTAATGATTTGGCAAGCTCTGTTTTTCCAACACCCGTAGGACCCAGAAAAAGAAAGGATCCTATAGGCCTTCTTATATCCTGCATCCCAGCCCTTGCTCTTCGAATTGCTGCTGCGACTGCTTGAACAGCATTGGATTGGCCAATAACTTTTTTTTCTAAGTCTTTTTCTAAACCTAAAAGTTTTTGTCTTTCACCTGATAAAACTTTTCTTACAGGAATTCCTGTCCATCTTGAGACAACATCAGCTATATCTTCTGGGTTGACTTGGTCTGTGAGTAAGGAATTGCCATACTCATTATCCTCTTGAATAGAAACTTCTATTTCTTGTATCCTTTCTTTGCGTTGATAAAGTTGTTCATATTTAAGTCTTTCGACTTCTTCAATATCACCTGATATTTCAGCATGTCGTATTAAATTTTTTAATTCTTCAACACTTGTTTTTAGTTCTTGTAGTTCAGCTAGTTTATCAAGTTGATCTTGCCATTTTTGCTTGATCTGAACGAGCTCAATGAGTAGAAATTCTTTTTCTTCTTTAAGATTATTAATAGTCTCTAGTGTTGTCTGTTTATTTGCATTTCGGATTGATGATTCTAAATGATTGATCTCAGATTCTTTCTCTTCTATGATTTTTGGCTTTGATGAAGATTCAATTTTTACTTGAGCTGACGCCTCATCAATCAGGTCAATAGCTTTGTCAGGTAGGCATCTATCACTTATATATCTATGAGCTAAACGATTTGCCTCGATTAATGATTCATTAGTAATAGTTACTCCATGATGAGACTCATAATTTTCTTTAAGTCCTTTTAAAATTTCTAAACTTAAATCTAGACTGGGCTCTTTGATTAATACTTGTTGAAAACGTCTGTTAAGAGTTAAATCTTTTTCGATCGTACGTCTATAATTATCCGGAGTGGTTGCACCAATGCATCTTAAGTCTCCACTGGCTAACAATGGTTTTAATAGACTCCCAGCATCATTATTTGATCTGTCTTTGCTTACAATTGTATGTAATTCGTCTATGAATAGGATTACTCCTTTTTCACTATTGCTGATTTCACTTAATAATGATCTAAAGCGCTCTTCAAATTGTCCTCGAAATTTAGCTCCAGCTATTAATGCGCCGATATCAAGTGAAATTAGTCTTAAACCTTGAAGAGAATCCGGAATTTCGTTGGCTATGATTTTTTGAGCTAGTAATTCTGCAACTGCTGTTTTTCCAACACCTGGAGCACCAATTAGTACTGGATTATTTTTGCCTCTTCGAGATAAAACTTTTGTAATTGCTTTGATTTCCGACTCTCGGCCAATCACAGGATCTAACGTCCCATTTTCAGCTTCGGCTGTCAGGTCTTTGCAATATAAATCCAATGCACTTGGCGTTTCATGAAGATTTATAGGTTCTTGTTTTGATGTGATCTCTTCTTTAGTGATAGGAGTAAGTGGTTCGCGGTCAGAATTTGTTGAAGCGTTTTTGGTTGATAAAGAGGACCGTGAATCTTTTTTTGGTCTATCTTTTTTTTGTTGAGTTGTAATTCTTTTTGATTGTTTAAATGATTTAGGTGCTGGTAGTCGTCTTAATTCTGCTTCAAGAATTTCACTAGGCAGACCTGCTTGAGAAAAAAGATCCTCTCCCAAGCGATTGTCTCGACCAATTGCGATAAGGATATGAGAAATCTCTATTTGATTAGAACCCCATCGAGAGCGGAAATCATCAGCTGTTTCAAGAAGAATTTCTAGATCTTCTCCGATAAATAAGTCTGATTGGTTATTGATTGGAAGGTCAGCTAAAAAGTTTTCTAAAATTTCATTTATTTCTTCATGGTTAACAGGTAAGGAATTTGTATATTTTTGAAATTTTTTATTTCTAAAAAGTATTTGAATAAGATGTTCAACATCTAAATTCTGATGTCGCCACCTTCTTGCTGATTGTTCAGCTATTAGTAAAAGACTCCAAGCTTCATCACTAAAAGAATCTGGTTCTGTGGTTAGACTTGCATTCATTTTGGATCAATTTTGATTCAAAGTGTTCATTTGCCTTCTGAATGTTGGTGGAGACCTTTTATCGATACGTGTATTTCTTGTCAAGATGAATTTGATTGATTAGGTCTTGGAAAGCAAGCTAGATTGGCAATTCAGGAACATATAGGAATAATGTAGTTCATAAGATCTAAAAATCATCTTAAATTTGTGGCTGACTCTCTAGAACTAGTAATTGATACCATTATCGCCCGAGAAGTTTTGGATTCTCGTGGAAATCCAACGGTAGAGGCTGAAGTGCTTTTAGAAGGTGGAGCTATTGGACGTTCGATTGTTCCCAGTGGAGCGAGCACTGGAGCCCATGAGGCGCATGAATTAAGAGATGGTGGGAAACGTTATATGGGTAAGGGAGTTATAAAGGCTGTTAGTCATGTAGAGGAAACAATTGCTCCCGCTCTTTGTGGCCTTTCTGCTTTAGATCAAGCCACAGTTGATTCGGTTATGAAGCAACTCGATGATACAGAGAACAAATCAAATCTTGGTGCAAATTCAATTCTTGCTGTCAGCATGGCTACAGCGAGAGCAGCGGCTAATGGATTGGGTTTGCCTTTGTACAGGTATTTAGGTGGACCTATGTCATCATTGTTACCAGTGCCATTGATGAACGTTATTAATGGAGGAGAACATGCTGCAAATAATTTAGATTTTCAGGAATTTATGTTGGTACCACATGGTGCTGAAAGCTTCAGAGAAGCATTAAGAATGGGAGCTGAAGTTTTTCATACGCTTAAAGATTTATTGAGTCAGAAAGGTTTATCAACTGCTGTTGGTGACGAAGGAGGATTCGCTCCAAATCTTGAAAGTAATAAAGCAGCAGGAGACCTTTTAATGCAAGCAATTGAACAGGCTGGATTTAGGCCAGGGGAGCAAATCTCTTTAGCTTTGGATGTTGCAAGTACGGAGTTTTATAAGGAGGGGAAATATTTTTATGGTGGGAATTCCTATTCCAGCGAGCAAATGGTTGAGGAATTGGCTGGACTAGTTAATTCATTTCCAATCATTTCTATTGAAGATGGATTGGCTGAAGATGATTGGGATGGTTGGAGCTTGCTTACTAAAAAGCTTGGCAAAAGTGTGCAATTGGTTGGAGATGATTTATTTGTCACCAACTCACTTCGTTTACAAAGAGGCATTGATGAGAACATTGCTAATTCAATATTAATAAAGGTTAATCAAATAGGATCTCTGACTGAAACACTTGAGGCTATAGAGCTTGCCTCAAGATCGAGTTATACAACTGTAATAAGTCACAGAAGTGGAGAAACTGAAGATACAACTATTGCTGATTTATCAGTAGCAACCAAATCAGGTCAAATTAAAACAGGTTCATTGAGTCGGAGTGAAAGAGTCGCGAAATATAATCAATTGCTTCGTATTGAGGATGAGTTAGGAAGTCAAGCAACATATGCTGGACTTATCGGATTAGGACCAAGAGGAAGCTTTCAGAGTTGAATGTCACTATTTGAAGCCCTTTCTTTCTTGAAAATTATCTAAACGACTTTCGCTTCTCATCTTGAATTTTAATTTAATCCAGCTTAGAGCTATTGGAAATCCAAAAGCTAATGGTATGAGAAATAAAAAAGGTCTATTATTTGAAGCGAGTAAAGCTGAGGATATTGAAAGTGCGCCGAGAAGAACCGAATTACCTAATGATTGTTGAGCATTAATCATTCTTCTGAGTTGTCTGTCTGATTCACCCATTCGTACTTGAAGTTGCAAGTCGCCTTGTTCCAGTCTCTCTAGATTGTCATCTAAGCGTTTTGGCAACCCAACAGCTTTGCTACCTATTTCAGTAACTTGTCTTCCTAATTCATTAAATAGGTCATTAGAGTCTGGATTTTTTGAAGTCATTAGCGGGAGAAGGAAGGGTTTTGCTATTGCTATTAAGTTAAATTCTGGGTCTAAATATCTTCCAACTCCTTCAAAAGTTGATAATGCTCTAAAAACAAAAATCAGCTCAATTGGTATTCTAAAGGGTTTCCCATAAGCTAGTTCAGATATATCTCCAGAGAGCTTTTCTATAATTTGAGAATCAAATGGGGGTGTTAGAGCTTCATTTAGCATTATTCTTATTAATCTTCTAACTGGACCTATTTCGACATCTTTTTCTATTAATCCAGCGATTTGAAGTTCTTTGACTAGTCCACTAACATCTCTCAGCGCTGCGGCTTTTATCATTGAGTTGAGTCTGCCTCTAATACGCTCAGAGACAAAACCCATCATCCCAAAATCATAGTAAATAAGAGAACCACCCTTAGACACAGCTAAATTTCCGGGGTGAGGATCAGCATGGAAAAAACCATAATTAACCAATTGTTTTAAATAACTTGTAGCTCCAATCTTTGCGATTAAAGAAGTATCAATATCATTTCTTTTTAGAGATCTAATGTCATTTATCTTGATTCCTGGTAAATACTCTAAACATAAAACTTTACTTGTACTTAAATCCCAAAATACACTTGGGATTAAAATATCTGAGTCATCTATAAATTGTTGTTTGAACCTTGCAGCATATTGAGCTTCAATTCGAAAATCTAGTTCTCTGAGTAATACTCTCTTAGACTCCTTTGCAATACCTACCCAGTCGTTACCTCGACTTAGAGCCTTTATTCTTTGAACTACTTTTGCTACTTGATTCATTACCTCTAAGTCAAGTCTGAAAAACTTTTCTATGTCTGGTCTTTGAATTTTGAAAATAATATTTTTATCACTAATTAATTTAGCCTTATGAACCTGAGCAAGTGATGCTGAGCCAATAGGTATTTCATCAATATGCAAAATCTTATTATAAGAATTTCCAAGTTGTGTTATTAATATTTCTTTAGCTTTTTCAAATGAAAAAGGAGGAACTCTATCTTGTAGAGAGCTAAGCTCATCTACCCATGCAGATGGAATGACATCGGCTCTTGCGGATAAAAGTTGGCCTAATTTTATAAATGCTGATCCTAGATTAACTAATTCTTTTGTAATCCATTTTGCTCTTAAAGTATTTCTTTTTTCTCTTCTTTTAGCGGTATATCCTTTTAAATAAGTCCATTTCTTAGAATCGAACCATAAATAGAAAAGTAAACCTAATAATATTATCCAAATCCTAAGGGCTCTTCCAAATCTTTGAAGTTGACTAGCTAGAAATATCAATTTCCCCCCTCAATATCTTTGTTAATACCGATAACCTTTGCTCTGAGATTATCTATTTTAATTTGAATTAAATCTTCTTCACTTGATTGTTCCTTTGAATTTCGAGCTGCTGTTGAATTTTTCATTTTTTCTAGACGTTCAGATTCTTCAATAACCTCTTCTTTAAAGCTAGACCACTCATTTTGGAGCTTTTGAGGTAATTCTTCAGCAATTTCAGTGAATTCTTGGGCAGAATTGATTACTTTCTCAGTTATCCGAGCTGCTATTCGGTTGATAGCTGCTTTTAGCAGTATTTCTGAGTCGCTCAATGATCTAATTAATCAGCTTTCACTCTAGAATATTTAAGGTTTTTTGTGACTTCAGATTGAAACTGGATGTATGCAGATTTGCTATTAATCAATTAAATCTATTTAGAAGATTGTTCGTTATCGCTCAACCACGAATATTTTCATTAGAGTTTAAGAATACAAACATTTGATTTGATTTGATTTGGGGTAAAAGTTTAATCTATTAACTCAAGTGATCTCAAAACATCCTTTTCTCTTCTTGAAAGAGACCAAAACCTAACTAAGAGATTTTCCATTGGAAACCATTGAAACTGATGTAGTAATAGTTGGTGGTGGGCCTGCTGGTTGCAGTTGTGCACTTTACACTTCCCGAGCAGACTTGAGAACAGTAATTCTTGATAAGAATCCTGATGTAGGTGCTCTAGCGATAACTCATCAAATTGCCAATTATCCTGGAGTTTCTAGTGAAATGAGTGGAGAGGCCTTGTTGAAATTGATGAGAGATCAAGCTACTCAGTATGGTGCTGATTATCGCAGAGCCCAAGTTTTTGGAATTGATGCTAGTGGTGACTTGAAAACTATTTATACCCCAGAGGGGACTTTTAAGGCAAAGGCACTTGTAGTTGCTAGTGGTGCAATGGGAAGACCGGCCTCTTTTAAAGGTGAAGCTGAATTCCTGGGTAGAGGAGTAAGTTATTGCGCCACTTGTGATGGAGCTTTTTATAGAGATCGTGAAGTCGCAGTTGTTGGTATTAATAAAGAGGCAATTGAAGAAGCAAATGTTCTCACAAAATTTGCTTCCAAAGTTCATTGGATAACATCAAATGATCCAAAATCAGATGATCATCATGCGCAAGAACTATTATCTAAACCAAATGTAAACCATTGGAGTAAGACAAGGTTAATGCAAATTGAAGGGAATGATTCAGGTGTAACAGGTATTAAGGTTAAGAACCGTTCAATTGATAGTCATCAAGATTTAGCTCTTGAAGGTGTTTTTGTTTATATGAGCGGTTCAAAGCCTATTACTGATTTTCTTGGTGATCAGGTTGCTTTTAAGGAAGATGGTGGAGTTTTGGTTGATGACTTTATGTCGACAACAGTTGAAGGGGTTTGGGCTATTGGTGACATTAGAAATACTCCTTTTAAGCAAGCTGTTGTTGCTGCATCTGATGGATGTATAGCTGCTATGGCAATAGATAGATATTTAAATAGCCGGAAATCAATTCGTGTCGATTGGGTTCATGCTTAATGATGCAATTGATAAGTATTTTTAAAGAGGAGTTGCTTCAGAAACATATGCCACACCACCGTAGTAACTAAGAACATTTTTTATATTTTCTCGTATCTTTTCAATTATCTCTTGCTCACAAAAAATAATTACGTGTGCATTTGATCCAAATCCAGTAAATTCCATGTCTTCTGTGACAATTCTTTCTGGACCTCTTCCAGTTGCATGTTTCATAACCGTATAGCCAGGAACTTCAGCTTTTTCTAATGCTGATAGAACATCATTTAGTTCTCTTTCACTAAAAATCAAGTCAAGTCTTTTCATGTAATCAAGTTACCCCATTGATGGAATCATTGTGTTTACTAAGCCCATATATACTGGTATTCCTATGATTATGTTAAAAGGAAAAGTTAATCCAAGAGTGGTCGAAATGTAATAACTAGGCCGTGCCTCAGGAACAGTCATTCTCATTGCTGTTGGTACAGCTAAGTAAGAAGCACTAGCGCATAGAACTACAAATAACAGAGCATTGCCTGGGTCTAAATCTAGAAATCTAGCTACTAATGATCCTAGTACTGCATTAACTATTGGCATGAATATTGAAAACATAATGAGAAATGCACCAGTCTTATTAAGACGAGCGAGGCGTTGAGCAGCAATAACTCCCATGTCTAGAAGGAAAAAACATTCTGCTCCATAGAACAATTCAGCTGTGAATGGTTCCATTTTTTTTATGTCAGATGGATCAAACGCGGATGTCAAAAAACCTATTAGAAGGCTACCAAGTAACAAATAGACAGAACCATTTAACATCGACTCATGAAGAATTGATCCCCATTTCATTTTCCTTTTAATCGGCCTATCTTTGGGCGCTCCAAATTTGACTAAGAGAAGACCAATTATTATTGCAGGAGATTCCATTAGTGCTAAAGCTGCGACCATAAAACCATCAAAGGGTATATTTTGACTTTCGAGAAAACTTTCAGCAGTTATAAATGTCACGGCACTTATTGATCCATATGCTGCTGATATTGCGGCTGCATTAAAAACATCAAATTTAAATCTCAGTACTAAAAAGCAAATAAGTGGGATTAATAGAGACATTAATATTGCTGCTATCACAGTTGGAAGAACTGGATAAGCAAAACCACTTTTTTGAAGCTCAATCCCCCCTCTGAAGCCTATTGCAAATAAAAGATATAAAGAAAATAATTTTGGTAACGGAGATGGGATCTCAAAATCAGACTTGAATAAATATGCAGCTGCACCCAAAAAGAAGAAAAGTATTGGCGGACTTAAAGCATTTTGGATGAAAAGGTTTTGTCCCATTTCTTGTTAGATTTTAAAGTAAGTAATCAGATAAAATATTGATTATCAACCATTGAGGTTGTCAATTGCAGCTGTTAGGGCTTCTTTTCTTGAGCCAATTACGTCAACTCCAAATTTAGCAAGTCTCTCTTTTACTCTTCCTGTTGCACCAGCAACATATGCTTTCCTTGAGTTGCTTAACGCTTCCTGAACCATATCTTCAATTGCTAGAGTTGCAGTAACTCCAAGTCTGGGAACATCAGTGATATCAAGAATTAGAACTTTATAGTTTCTTACAAGCATCATTCTTTCAGTAATTCCTTTCGCTGCTCCAAAACTAAGTGGCCCTTTTAATCTAAATAGCATTACTTCTCCAGCACAACGATCTAAAAGTGCTTTTTCATCTGAGGGGAGTTGTGCATTTGCTGCATTGTTATTTGAAGCTGAATCGAATGGGTTGTCAGCCTCCATGCCCTCCAATTGTGTCTCTGTAATTGAATCGATAGTGAGCATATTTGCTATGAATACACCAACCAGTACAGCCCATATCAAGTCCCAGAAAACTGTCATTAAGAGGACTCCATACATCACACTTGCAGTTTTCAGAGAAAGTCTGTGAGCTCTTAATAAAAATCCCCAATCAATAATGTCTAATCCAACTTTTATTAAAATGCCTGCAAGTAGAGCTGTAGGTATCTGAGCGGCTAAGGGACCAGCCCCAACTAGAACTAATAGCAATACAACTGAATGCACCATTCCTGAAATTGGAGTGGAACCTCCAGATTTGACATTTATTACCGTTCTCATGGTTGCACCCGCTCCAGGCAAACCTGTAAAAATCCCAGCTACTGCATTTCCAATACCTTGTCCAATTAATTCTCTATCAGAATTGTGTCTAGTTTGAGAAATATTATCTGCTACAAGAGATGTAAGAAGGGAGTCAATAGCGCCAAGAACAGCAAGGACTAGTCCAGCTTTAAGAATGATTGGGAAGAAATTGTCAAAGCTAGGATCTGGAAGACTTAAAGAAAGACCACCCTCTGGTATTTCGCCTATTCGGTCTATGGAGCTATCGCCAAAAAGAAGTATTGATAAAGGAGTAACTATTAATAATGCTAAAAGAGGAGAGGGGATCCATTGACTTATTTTGCGTGGGGTCAAAAAAACTATCGCCAGTGTCATTATTGCAACTGCTATTGCAGCCCCATTGGGTTCGAAATTGTTAATTAAAGTTGAAAGAGACTCTAATACTCCGCCTCGAGTTGATATTCCAAGTAGAGGACCTATTTGAAGAGTAATTATGATTACTCCAATTCCAGACATAAAGCCTGAAACGACTGAGTAAGGAACAAGCGTGATGTATTTACCAAGCCTTAAAAGGCCAAATAAAATCTGAAATAATCCTCCAATGACCACTGCAGCCATTACTAAAGGAAGAATTTCGCCAGCAGATAAATCTCTAGGTACTCCTACAGCAGCCAAACTCGCAACTACACCAGCAACTGTTACGCTCATCGGCCCAGTCGGACCACTTACTTGAGCAGGAGTTCCTCCAAACAATGCGGCGAGAAATCCAACTACGACTGCTCCGTAAAGACCGTAAATAGCTCCTCCTGAGCCAAGTGCCGCATTCCCAAACGCTAAAGCTAGTGGTAGTGCTACAACCGCAGCGGTCAAGCCACCTAATACATCACCTCTAATATTTTTAAGGTGAAAGCCATTAATTAACGCCAATCGACTCTCCTTACATGATTTGACTTGAATAAGCCTATATCTTCAAGGTTCCCTTAAGTTCTAGAATCTCTGCTTTTAAATACTTATATTGAAGAAAAATCATTGAAAAGCTTGATTTTTTCTAAGAAAATAGCGTGATTTCGATGGCATCAGATGGTTTTAAGGATTATTTCAAACTCCTTGGTGTTAGGAGAAATGCTACCAATGAAGAAATTAAAAGTGCCTTCAGAAAACTTGCTAGAAAATTTCATCCTGATTTACATCCAAATAATGAGAGGGCTGAGTCGAAGTTTAAAGAAATAAATGAAGCTTATACGATCCTTTCAGATGAAAATAAAAAAAAGTCTTATGAACAATTTCTAAATTATTGGTTCAAAAATAGAGATGGAAAGAAGAGAGATTTTTATAGGGAAAAGAATAACCAGCGCTTTGATGATTATCTAAACTTTGACGATTTTTTGAGTGATTTAATTGGAAGAGTTAGTGAGGTTGGTAAGGAAATTTACTCAAATATATCTTCAGATAATATTTCTCAAACATTAAATCTTGATGCTGAATTTAATTTGCAAATTAGTTTTTTAGAGGCTTTAAAGGGAACAACAAAGAGTCTTTTAGTTAATGATGAACGCATCGAGGTGAAAATCCCACAAGGAATTGAAACAGGATCAAAAATACGTATTGAAAAAAAGGGTAATATACATTCTGGCAAAGGGAAAAGAGGAGATTTATTGATTGTAGTCAGTATTGAGTCTCATCCGATTTGGAAAGTAAAAGGTTTAGATGTTCATGCAGATTTACCTATTTCTTTAGATGAATTAGCTTTAGGAGCAAACATTTCGGTTGCTTCTCCTCAAGGAGATACATATTTATCAATACCTTCTGGAAGTTTACCTGGGCAAAAATTGAGATTAAAAGGTCAGGGGTTGCAAAATCTAGATACCAAAGGTGATTTGTTTTTTACTCTAAAATTAAAGTTCCCTAAAAACTGGTCAGATGATGAGTTGAGACTTCTTGAAAAGCTTAGATCTGTTCGAATAGATGAACCTCGTTCGAGTTGGTTCGATCAGGCTAGGACTTAAAGGAAGTAAAATGTAGTTATCTCTATTGGTCAATATGGATCTTACTTATCGGCCCCGTCGTCTGCGTAGAACAAACTCTTTAAGAGATATGGTCAGAGAGCATAGTGTATCTGCCTCTGACTTTATTTATCCTCTTTTTGTTCATGAAGGTTCAGATATCCAAGAGATAGCAGCGATGCCAGGTTCATTTCGTTGGTCAATGGATGGATTAGTTGATGAAGTTAAGCGTGCTTGGAATCTAGGTATTAGATGCGTCGTTCTTTTCCCAAAAGTTCGTGATGAGCAAAAAACAGAAGATGGAGCTGAATGTTTCAATGAAAAAGGTTTAATACCAAGGGCTATTGAAAGATTGAAAACAGAGATACCTGAGATGTGTGTTATGACTGATGTCGCCTTAGATCCTTATTCTTGTGATGGTCATGATGGAATAGTTAGTAATCAAGGAATAATTTTGAATGATGAAACAGTTGATTATTTATGTAAACAAGCAGTTGTTCAAGCACAATCCGGGGCAGATTTAATTGGTCCTAGTGACATGATGGATGGAAGAGTAGGAGCCATAAGAGAGGCCTTAGATGATGAAGGTTTTGAACATGTAGGAATAATTAGTTACACAGCAAAATATTCATCTGCATATTACGGACCTTTTAGAGAGGCTTTGGATTCTGCTCCTAAATCATTATCAAATAAGCCTATTCCAAAAAATAAAAATACCTATCAGATGGATCCAGCTAATGCTAGAGAAGCCATAACAGAAGCTCAACTTGACGAACAAGAGGGGTCGGACATCCTCATGGTTAAACCAGGTTTGTCTTACTTAGATATTATTTACCGTTTGAGAGAAGAATCAGAATTACCAATCGCTGCTTATAACGTTAGTGGTGAGTATTCAATGGTTAAAGCTGCTGCTCAAAGAGGTTGGATAGATGAAAAGGCAATTGTTTTGGAAACTTTATTGAGTTTTAAAAGAGCTGGAGCAAATCTTATCCTTACATATCACGCATGTGATGCCGCAAGATGGTTAAAAGACTAATAAAGTTGATTAATACATTTATTGAAATTTGAACTTCAATCTATACTAATGATAAAAAAACAATCAGATTTGAATATAAATAGCGTTCATCGTCTCGGTCATGTAGCGATAAGAGTTGAAGATGTTGATAGGGCGAAAGAATTTTACATCGGCTTGGGAATGAAGCTCGTTTGGGATGATGTTGATTGGTGTTACTTAGAAGCAGGGGAGACTAAGGATGGCTTGGCATTGCTTGGACCGGGCTATAAAGCTGCTGGCCCTCACTTCGCATTTCATTTCACTAAGAGGGATGAAATAGAGAGAATTCATGATTCTTTGAAAAATCAAGGTATGAAGGTTGGTGCTTTGCATGATCATCGTGATGGCACTTCCTCTTTTTACTTGAAAGACACAGAGGGTAATTGGTTAGAAATGCTTTATCACCCATTAACAGGAATACCAACAAATCAATAGACTTATAAAGACGAATGGGATTAACAAAAAATCATGATGATTCTCAAAAGTCACAAATAATATCAGAGTCTTTGGATTTGCTTGAATGGCCAACTGTTTGTAGTCATTTGTCTACATTCGCGCTTACTCCACAAGGTCGTAACAAATGTGAAAGCTTTGATTTACCAGTAAATATATCTATAAGCCAAGAGCTGTTGAGTCAAACATTAGAAATTGGGTCATTAGATAGTTCTCTTGATGGAGGAATATCTTTTGAAGGTGTGCATGATTTGGAAAATATTCTTTTAATATGTTCCAAAGGTGGTGTCGCCGTAGGTGAGGATTTGTTAAAAGTAGCTGATACTTTAAGAGCTGCTCGAAAACTACGAAAACTAATTTTTGATCAATTGATACGTCCACGACTTTCTGAATTACTTAAAGATATTGCAACTTTGCCAGATTTGCAAAAACTCCTCGAATTTGGGCTGGATGAAGGCGGGCGAATTGCAGATCGTGCTAGCCCCAAGCTATCTGAATTAAGACGTCATAGGAATTCTGTCCGTCTTCAAAGAAAAGATATTCTTCAAGATATCATTCAGAAATATGGTGGATTACTTCAAGATAAAATTATCTCAGAGAGGTATGGTAGACCTGTTTTAGCGTTTAAGGCTGGGACTTCTGATCAGATCAAAGGAATGGTTCATGATAGTTCAGCCTCAGGAAATACGATCTATGTCGAGCCACAAGTTGTCATATCAATAGGAAACCGCTTAGCGAAGATAGATTCTGAAATTTCAGATGAGGAGAGAAGACTTCTCGCTAATTGGAGTAAAGAGGTTGGCCTTAATGCAAATGTAATAGCTCATTTAGAAGAAATACTTTTGCAGATTGAGTTCTCATTAGCTAGAGCACGTTATTCTCAATGGCTTAACGGAGTACCAGCAATTCTTGATGAAAGGGAAAATACACTTTTCGAGATCAAAGATTTTCGTCACCCTCTATTAGTATGGAAAGATTTCCATGAAAAAAAGAATAGAGTTGTACCTACAAGCTTTGATGTTGCCAGTGATTTGAAAGTAGTAGCAATTACAGGTCCTAATACAGGTGGCAAAACAGTAGCTTTAAAAAGTATTGGTTTAGCAGTTTTAATGGCAAAAGCCGGATTGCTTTTGCCTTGCGCAGGCTCACCAAAATTACCTTGGTGTAAAAATATTTTAGCTGATATTGGTGATGAGCAATCTTTACAGCAGAATTTATCTACATTTAGTGGACATATTCTACGTATAAGTCGAATCCTTGATGCTATAGCTTCATTCCCTGGTACGACTCTTGTGCTTTTAGATGAAGTTGGGGCAGGAACCGATCCAACCGAAGGTACAGCATTGGCTATGGCGCTCTTAAAGATAATGGCTGATAGAGCAAGATTAACTATTGCAACTACTCATTTTGGACAATTAAAAGCACTCAAATACAGCGATTCAAGATTTGAAAATGCATCAGTTTCTTTTGATAGCGAAACTATAAAACCAACCTTTAATTTGCAGTGGGGAATTCCTGGTCGAAGTAATGCAATTGAAATTTCAAAGAGACTAGGTCTCGATGAGCAAGTGATTAAAAGTGCTCAGGAATTTATCAATCCTGCAAGCGTTGATAATGTTAATCAAGTTATTCAAGGCTTAGAAAAACAACGAGAACGTCAACAATCAGCTGCTGAGGATGCTGCTGCTTTATTAGCTAAAACCGAATTACTACATGAAGAATTGCTTAATAGTTGGCAGAAGCAACGTCAACAATCGGAAGAGTTTAATGAACAAGGAAGGTTCAAATTGGAGTCATCAATTCGTGAAGGCCAAAAAGAAGTTAGACATTTAATTAAACGCTTGCGCGATCACAATGCTAGTGGTGAGACAGCACGAATCGCTGGTCAACGATTGCGGCAAATTGAAAATGGATATCGAAGCGATAAGCGAATCCAGCATATTCAGAGTTGGTCCCCAAAGATTGGGGACATAGTTAGATTGTCTTCTATTGGTAAAGCAGGTGAAATAATTTCTTTTTCAGATGATGGAATGCAATTAACAGTGCTATGCGGTGTGTTTCGAAGCAAAGTCAGTTTAACTGAAGTAGAGAGTCTTGATGGTCTAAAGGCGGAAATAAATCCACTTGTGGAAGTAAAAACTTCGCAGGTAAGAAAAAATCTATCCTTAGTACGTACTAAAAAAAACACCTTAGATGTAAGAGGCTTACGCGTGCATGAAGCCGAGGGGGTAATTGAAGAAAAATTGAGAAATTGTTCTGGAGCTTTATGGGTTATTCATGGAATTGGTTCTGGAAAACTGAAAAAAGGTTTGAGGAAATGGTTTGATTCACTTTCATATATTGAAAAAGTAGCTGATGCTGAACCGCATGATGGCGGTCCTGGATGTAGTGTTGTATGGATGGTTGATTAAATTCGAGGTGAAAGTTATAAACAGTTTTTTAATTCTTTAATTCAGCAAGTATAAATTTAAGAATTATTCTTTAGTTTATTGATAATAGATATTTCTAAATGCAATTTATTGATCAGGCCATTATTGACGTCAAGGCAGGTTCAGGTGGTGATGGTATCTCTGCTTTTAGAAGAGAAAAGTATGTTCCAGCAGGCGGTCCTGCGGGAGGAGATGGAGGACAAGGAGGCAATGTTGTTTTAGAGGCTGATGATAACTTGCAAACTCTTTTGGATTTCAAATTTCAGAAATTAATCTCTGCCGAGAATGGTCAGAGAGGTGGTCCCAATAAATGTACAGGAGCATCAGGAAGAGACACTGTACTTAAAGTTCCATGTGGAACAGAGGTAAGACATCTCTCTACAAATATTATTCTTGGTGATTTAACTCATAAAGGCCAGCAACTTGTTGTCGCATTTGGAGGAAAAGGAGGTTTCGGTAACGCTCGTTATTTATCAAATAGCAACAGAGCTCCAGAAAAATTTACTGAAGGAAAAGATGGAGAAGAATGGTCATTGCAATTGGAATTAAAACTTCTAGCAGAAGTCGGAATTATTGGTTTGCCAAATGCAGGTAAAAGTACGTTGATTTCTGTACTCTCCTCTGCAAGGCCAAAGATTGCTGATTATCCATTTACAACTTTAATTCCTAATCTAGGAGTAGTAAGAAGACCATCAGGAGATGGAACAGTTTTTGCAGATATTCCTGGTTTAATTTCAGGAGCGTCAAAAGGTATTGGCCTAGGGCATGATTTTCTAAGACATATTGAAAGAACAAAGGTTTTGCTTCATTTAATAGATTCAGCATCTAACGACCCGATAAATGATTTCAAAACTATTAATGAGGAATTAAGGTCTTATGGTCATGATTTGATTTTTAGGCCTAGAATTTTTGTTCTTAATAAAAAAGAATTATTAAATGAAGATCAAATTAAAAAATTTGTAAATAAAATTCATGAATTAACGGGAAAAAAGGTACATATAATTTCTGCAGTAACGAAATTTGGTCTAAATGATTTATTGGATTCTATTTGGAACGAACTTGGATATTAATTAATTGTTATGAGTGAATCATACCTACTTGTCTAACAGTTAATTCTTGGTCATAACTAAGATAAAGACTTTAAATTAATGGATTTTTACAGTTGTTTTGATGGAGAAGGAGAAATTATTGCTCGTTGCCAGACTGATCAAGATATAAACGTTCTAAGGAAAATGGGCAGACCAATAGCCGAGGTACGCCAAATGAAAAGCGAGGAGGCAGTTGTATGTTCCTTAACAGGCAGTCCATCAGATTTTAATATGGATTATTAATTGGACTAATAAAACAAAAAAGGGGGCACTTACCCCCTTTTTTGTTTTATTTATTGTTTTAAATATCAATCGTCGTATACCAAGCATTCTGGTTCGTCAGGGTTGGCGTCGCAGAAAAGCTCTAGAGCATTTGGGTCATGCTTGTCTTCAGGATGATGTTCTTTATATTCCTTGAGTGAATTAAGTTCATCTTCTAGGTGATGGAGCTTGGATTCATTTCCCTGAGCTTTTGCTTCTTGGATCTCAGATTCATCCTTTTTAATATGCTCGTCAATAGTTTTCATAGCGTCTTGTAAGAGCAGGATCGTTTGAATAACACAATAATTATGACGGAGGAATATTGCACGTGGTTTGTAAATTTGGTTGGATTTCCTCACCATTCCCTGACTTAAGGGATACAAAAATGACCTTTCGTAGCTTTTCTCTTTGAATTGGTAATTGGTTGATTTATTCAACTATCAGATACTTTTAACTTCCTTTGGCTTTCTAAAAAATCAAAAACGCTTTTATCTCCTATATCAGCTTCTGCCGGAAGGTTGAATTTCCTGATTCCCATTAATAGCAACAGCAAGGAAGACACTACTAGCATTGTAAAAGTAAAACTTTCATTAGCTAATTCAGTTAAATAACCAATTAAAGCAATTGGAATAAAAATCGTTATGCCTATTGCTTCAATTCTTCTAAAACAAAAAAACTCTTTGAAACCGATACCAGTTAAAGAAGCAAAAAGTGGACCGATAAGTAATATCAATTTTGGATTTTCTCTGATGCCATACATGAGATTTGTTACTCCAAAATGATATGAAAGTATCAGAAATCCAATACAACCGAGTATCCAGAAAATTGTTAGTGCTTGATGTAAAGGTCTTAGATATATATGTATCCACTTAAGACTTAAACCAATACTTATTGACATGCATAATAGCCAAATCCATATTTGATCAGATCCATTAATAAACCATTGAGCTATCCCTATTGAAAAGAATAAGCCGCAGAAAAGAATTGATAAGCGGTAAAAGATAACTTCTTTTTTATCATTAGAAGTTACTATGAAATCTCCATAGACTCCTTTGATTGGATTAGAAGATTGAAAGTAGGAATTTTCTTGTTTCATTTTTGATAATTACTGATTGACGATTTTGCTTATACTTTCACCTTGAGGAATAATACTACTTGGATTCAATGGAAATAAAGCCCCAAAATAGTCTTTTCTCCAAGCATCTGCATCACATGTTTTTTTTATATTATATAAATTAAAAAAAGTTTTTCTCCATCTAATTATATTTGGAAATGATTTAATTGGCTTTTTGCTGCACTTGAAAAGTGGCTCATAAACAGATTCCCATCTGATCAGAGTAGGAAAAAGCCTTATGTCAGCAATTGTTAAATCCTCACCACAAAGCCAAGGCCCATTTGAGTTAAGACTTTCTTCTATAATATTCATAGCTGAAAACATATCTTTAGAAGCTTTTTCATAAGCTTTTTGGTTCCTAGCAAATCCACATTTATAAACTCCATTATTAATATTTTCTTGAATTAGATTTTGCCAATTGAATATTTTTTGATGATGAATTTTTGGATTGAAGTCTGTATTGTTTATATTTATAGGCCATGAGTTTAGGATCTCTAATAGGTCAGCGCTTTCATTATTTATTAATTTGAATTTCGATCTATCCTCTTTGCCTGGATCAAATAACATTGGCACTGTAGCTCTTTTGACTTGAGAACCATTACATTTTTTATATAGATCTTGAAGGGTTTTAGATCCTTTTAGTTTGGGTTCAAATATCCATTTGCCGCTCGAAGTATTAACTTGAGCGATTCTTAGATTAATTGTTGCTTTTAACCCTTTTATTTCATGCATTATCCATACCCTGTGAGCCCAGGGACAACTTTGGCCAACAATCAAATATGGCATTTGATCAATATCCCTATTTTCTAAATCGTCTTTAGTAGGGATTTGAATTTCCGGTTGGATATTTTTAGGTCTCTTGTAGTTGCCTTTTGAATCTGCAGGTGCAAGCCCATTCATTAAAATATTCCATTCACAATTCCAAATTTCTTTAGCCGCTTTTACAAGTATTGGTGGTGTACCCATGAATTTATTTTAAGCTTATAAGTACAAGTTAAGTTTTTTATTGATCATGCAGCTACAGGTTCTTCTAGTGGCTGGTACACATGGTAATGAGATAAACGGTATTTTCCTTTTCGATCAATGGGAAAAATCACCTTTTTCAATAAATACGCATGGGATTAAAACTTGTAATGTAATAGGAAACCCTGAAGCAAAAAAGGCTGGGAAAAGATACATTCACCAGGATTTAAATAGGAGTTTTCACGAAGAATCATTTTTATCCACTAATTCTTCAATTATTGAGGGAAATAGAGCAAATGAATTAGTAAGCCTTTATGGCGAGGCAGGAGTAAACCCTTGTCAAATAGCATTAGATTTTCACACAACTACAGCCTCCATGGGAAGTTGTCTAGTGGTTTATGGGAGAAGAGACGCAGATTTAGCTTTGGCTTCTTTAATACAAAATAAATTAGGTTTGCCGATATATCTTCATGAATCTGATCAAAAACAAAAAGGTTTTTTAGTTGAATCTTGGCCTTGTGGACTAGTTGTAGAAATTGGACCTATTGGTCAGGGCCTCTTGAATTCGAGAATTATTTCGCAAACAAAATTGATTCTTGAGACTTTGATGGAACAAATTCATCAAGTTAAGAACTTAAATCTCTTTTTCCCTGATAAATTGATAATTCATAGGCATATTAAAAGTATTGATTTCCCTAGAGATGAAGAGGGCAATATTGATGGATATGTGCATTCTTTGAGGCAGTCAAATGATTGGCTGGAATTAAAGAAAAACGATGAATTGTTTTCTAAGTTGAATGGAGAAATAATTAGGTTTAAAGAAGATGAAAGTTATATACCTGTATTTATAAATGAAGCTGCTTATGCGGAAAAAAATATAGCTATGAGCTTTACTAAAAGAGAATTATGGAAATTTAAACAAGAATGGAAACAATCACTTATTGATTTAATAAATCAGAAATAAGTTCTCTCGCTCCAATAAACAATTGCTCCTTGAGCTTCTAATTCATATTTCCTATGGCGAGCATCACATAGAGGAACCCTCTCTTCAAGCCTGCGCCCATTAATCAGCCATTTGATTAGAACCAATTTGCGACCTCAAAGGCTAAATCTTAAAAGAATCTTAAGACCGACTGGGTACTTCTTGAGTGCAACCTACTGATTCTCTTCATAAATTGTCCTACATATTCGCCACGGAAAGGGTCATTCTCCTTTATTATTGCTGCTGGCAGTTTAATTAGCTGCTCTTATTTACTCGTCCCTTTAGGGACATAATACATTCGTCCTCATGACCACCATTCAGCAGCAGCGTTCTTCGTTGCTCAAAGGTTGGCCACAATTCTGCGAGTGGGTTACTTCCACCAACAACCGTATCTATGTCGGTTGGTTCGGTGTATTGATGATCCCTTGCCTTCTTGCGGCAACAACTTGTTTCATCGTTGCATTTATCGCTGCTCCTCCAGTTGATATCGACGGTATCCGTGAGCCAGTAGCTGGTTCATTTATGTACGGAAACAACATCATTTCTGGTGCTGTTGTTCCTTCAAGTAACGCTATCGGCCTTCACTTCTACCCAATCTGGGAAGCAGCAACTCTTGATGAGTGGCTATATAACGGCGGTCCTTACCAGCTTGTAATCTTCCACTTCCTTATTGGTATCTCTGCATACATGGGACGTCAGTGGGAGCTTTCATACCGTTTAGGTATGCGCCCATGGATCTGTGTTGCTTATTCAGCTCCTGTATCAGCAGCTTTCGCTGTATTCCTTGTTTACCCATTCGGTCAGGGTTCATTCTCTGATGGTATGCCTCTAGGAATTTCTGGAACATTCAACTTCATGTTCGTTTTCCAGGCTGAGCACAACATTTTGATGCACCCATTCCATATGGCTGGTGTAGCAGGTATGTTCGGTGGTGCTTTGTTCTCTGCAATGCACGGTTCTTTGGTTACTTCATCACTTATTCGTGAGACCACAGGACTTGATTCACAGAACTACGGTTACAAGTTTGGACAAGAAGAAGAGACATACAACATCGTTGCAGCTCATGGCTACTTCGGTCGTTTGATCTTCCAATATGCAAGCTTCAACAACAGCCGTAGCCTTCACTTCTTCTTGGCTTCATGGCCAGTAATTTGTGTTTGGTTGACATCTATGGGCATCTGCACCATGGCGTTCAACTTGAACGGCTTCAACTTCAACCAGTCTGTAGTTGATACTTCAGGCAAGGTTGTACCAACCTGGGGTGACGTACTTAACCGTGCAAACCTTGGTATGGAAGTAATGCATGAGCGTAATGCTCACAACTTCCCACTTGACCTAGCAGCTGCTGAGTCTACTTCTGTAGCTCTTGTTGCACCTGCAATTGGTTAAGTCTTTAACTTGATCTTTTCAAAAGCCCTCTTTAAGAGGGCTTTTTTTTTCTTTTTTTCTATCCATTACATGATTTGTTTGTTTTTTAGCAAGTATTGATTAGCATTTTGTAGATAGGTTTATTTATGGGAAGTAGTTTCGGAAAACTTTTTAGTATCAGCACCTTTGGTGAATCTCATGGTGGCGGTGTAGGTGTAATTATTGATGGCTGTCCACCAAGGTTGGAGCTTGATATAAATCAAATACAAAAAGATCTCAATCGTAGAAGGCCTGGACAAAGCAAAATCACTACTCCAAGAAATGAAAGTGATGAAGTTGAAATTCTCAGTGGTCTTTTAGGGAACAAGACCTTAGGAACACCAATTTCAATGCTTGTAAGAAATAAAGATCATCGGCCTAAAGATTATTCTGAGATAAAAAAAACTTTTAGACCATCTCACGCCGATGCTACTTATCAAAAAAAATATGGAATTCAGGCTTCAAGTGGTGGAGGGCGAGCATCAGCAAGAGAGACGATAGGTAGAGTCGCTGCTGGTTCTATAGCAAAGCAACTCCTCATTCAGTTTTCTAATACAAAAATACTCGCTTGGGTAAAGAGAATTCATAATATTGAGGCTGATATTCAACCCGGTGAAGTTACTTTTGATGATATTGAGAAAAATATTGTTCGGTGTCCCAATCAAGCAGCTGCAAATTTAATGATTGAGAGAGTGGAGGCCGTTGGTAAAGAAGGAGACTCTTGTGGCGGAGTAATAGAATGTGTTGTTCGAAATCCACCAGTAGGGCTTGGCATGCCTGTTTTTGATAAGTTAGAAGCTGATTTGGCAAAGGCATTAATGTCTTTGCCTGCAACTAAAGGCTTTGAGGTTGGCTCTGGTTTCGGAGGTACTTATCTGAAAGGGAGTGAACATAATGATCCTTTTTTGCCATCGGATTCGGATCAATTGAAAACTGCTACTAATAACTCAGGAGGAATTCAAGGAGGTATTACTAACGGTGAGGATATAGTCTTGAGAGTTGGATTTAAACCAACAGCAACGATTAGGAAAAGTCAAAACACAATTGATGAAGATGGTAATGCCACAACGCTTAAGGCAATAGGAAGACATGATCCTTGTGTTTTACCAAGGGCAGTCCCAATGGTTGAAGCAATGGTTGCTCTTGTTTTGGCTGATCATTTACTTAGACAACAAGGACAATGTACTGAATATTTTTTAAAGGATTAATCATTTCCGCTGATACTTAAACAAGTAATTAATTTTTTGTTTTAAGAATTGGTTTTCAATAATCTTTTAGCCATATCTCTAGATCTTTATCAGGTAATTGATTTCGTAATTCTCTTCCAATGACCAATGCATCATATCCACTTTTTAGTAATTTTTTTAAGTTTTTACTTTTAATTCCTCCTGCACCAATAAAAAAAATATCCTTGTTTTTTAATGCTCGTAATTCGTTTATAAAGTTAATGCCTAATTTTGACACAGGAAAGATTTTTATTATTTTATATCCTAGATCGATAGCTTCTCTAAAATTTTCAATATTGGAGATTCCTGGAATGACTAATTGATTATATTTTAGGGCTTGGAGATGTATCTCTTTGTTGAACAATGGACTCATGGAATAATTTAGATTTAATGAGATGATTGAGTCTAAAGATTGTTTTGAAGTAATTGATGCCACGCCTATATTAATTGAGTTGAATTTCTTTTTGATTTCTGATACCAAATTGACCCATTCTGGATTTGGATCCCACCCTATTTCAATATTTTTTATACCATGATTAGAGAGATTTTCTATTTTTAAAAGTAAACTTTCTCTTTTCTTTGCGTTATTAAAAAACTGACTTTCGAGTCTAATTACAACTACGAGGGGCTGCCTTTTAAGAGATTTTATTAAATTATTTTGCTTGATTTCCAGCAATTATATTTACAAATTATGCATATTCAGCAACTTTGACTTCATGGCGAATTAATAAATCCTGGAATTCAAGAGAATCAACGGTCTCAGTTTCCATAAGCATTGCTGTTAACTCTTCAAGTACTTGACGATTGTCATTTAAAGCCTTTTTAGCTCTTTCATATGCAATTTCAACAAGTATTGAGACTTCTGAATCAATAGTGGCAGCTGTATCTTCAGAAAAATCTCTTTCAGCAGAGATGTCTCTACCAAGGAACATTCCACCTTGTGATCGACCTAGAGCTACAGGGCCTAACTTGTCACTCATGCCAAATTTAGTAATCATTTGCCTAGCGACAGAAGCTACTTGCTTTAGATCATTTGATGCTCCGGTAGTTACCTCATCTTCTCCGTATATTATTTCCTCTGCAACTCTCCCTCCAAGAGCAACAGCCATTTGGTTTTGTAGGTAAGACCTTGAATATAGCCCAGATTCCATTCTTTCTTCACTTGGGGTGAAAAAAGTCAGACCCCCAGCTTGTCCTCTTGGAATGATTGAGATCTTTTGTACAGGATCATAATCTGGCATTACAGCACCAACCACTGCATGGCCAGCTTCATGATATGCAACTAGCCTTTTACGCTTTTCACTAATGACTGTGTCTTTCTTCTCAGGACCAACCATAATTCTTTCAATAGCAGCTCCAATTTCGTTATTGCTAACCTCTGTGAGTTCTCTTCTGGCAGCTAAAATCGCAGCTTCATTCAAAAGATTTGCAAGATCTGCCCCAGTAAAGCCAGGTGTTCTTCTAGCTACTTGATCAAGGTCAACTCCCTTTGAAAGAGTTTTGCTTCTTGCATGAACTTTGAGTATTTGTAATCTACCTGAGTAATCAGGTCTATCTACGGTTACTTGCCTGTCAAATCTCCCTGGACGCATTAGTGCTGAGTCGAGAACGTCAGGCCTATTAGTCGCGGCAACAATGATTATTCCTGAATTTCCTTCAAACCCATCCATTTCTGTTAGTAGTTGATTAAGTGTTTGTTCTCTTTCATCATTCCCACCCCCAAGTCCTGCTCCGCGCTGACGTCCTACAGCGTCAATTTCATCGATAAAAACTATGCAAGGAGCATTCTTTTTAGCTTGTTCAAAAAGGTCTCTAACTCTGCTAGCACCAACTCCAACAAACATTTCTACAAACTCAGAACCAGATATAGAAAAGAAAGGAACCGAAGCTTCACCTGCTACAGCCTTTGCAAGCAAAGTTTTACCTGTTCCAGGGGGTCCAACTAATAAAACACCTTTAGGAATTTTCGCACCGACAGCTGTAAAGCGATCAGGATTTTTTAGGAAATCAACTACTTCAGTAAGTTCAAGCTTTGCCCCTTCAATACCTGCGACGTCTGAAAAAGTAATCTTCGTTTCTGGCTCCATTTGAAGTCTTGCTTTACTCTTTCCAAAACTCATTGCTGGATTTCCTCCGCCACCAGAGCCAGCTCTTCTGAATAGAAAAAATAGACCTCCTAATAAAAGTATTGGGAAAATTAGGCTGCTAGCAGCTTGTTGAAGGGGATTTGCTTGAGTAGTTGGTTGTACGGCAATATCAACGTCGTTATCTGTTAATAGTTGAAGTAATTGTTGATCAGGAGCCAAATTCACTAAAGCTCTATTTCCATCACTCTCAACAATTTGAGCTGTACCTTTGTCTGGAGATATAAGCACTCTACTGACCTGTCTCTCTTGAACAGCTTCAATGAAATCGCTATATCTAAGTGTCCTAGAAGCTTTCGTCGGACTTGGCTTATCGAAAAAAGCACTTCCAACAAAAATCACAACTACGACGATTAGGACATAAAGACCAATGTTTCTCCAGCGTTTGTTCAATGTTCTTCAATATCTTCTATGAGTTTAATAGGATTAGGTCCAACTATGCGGCTCTTAGTACATCAACGACGCTTTTAAATGCAAACCATTCAGGAATTTCTTCTCCACTTCTAAGCATTTTTCTGAATTGTGTGCCGCTCAATTTTTTTATGTGTAATCCTTTTTCTTTAGCATAATCAGCGGTTACGTAGCCTTCCTCTTCTGTAAATACAAGATTTAAAGATGGAACTGTTTGCATTTCTAATTCTTCGCAGCACTCGTTGGCAAAATTTTGAGCGTCATATGGACCGTAAAAATCTTCTCCGCTTAGAGATGACTTACAGCCAGCCATATCTCGTCCGATAATGAAATGAGTGCATCCATAATTCCTTCTGATAATCATGTGCTGCAGAGCCTCTCTTGGCCCAGCCATATGCATAGAGTAAGGAAGATATGACCATCTAATTTTTGGATTATTTACTTCAGAAGCAAGTTTTTCATAGGTTTGAAATCTTACTGATCCAGGAATGTCATCTTCTTGAGTAGGACCACAAGTTGGGTGAACAAGAACAACACCATTTTGACTGACATTATTGGCTTCTAAGGCTCTAGTGAAAAGCTCATAATGGGCTCTATGAATTGGATTCCTGCACTGGAATGCAACTACATCTTCTCCATAAGGAAGTTTTTCTCTTACTTGAGAAGGGGTTTGGCAAGTAAAAACTCTTTTAGGTAATTCTAGACCTTTTATTGCGCCTCCTAAATAATATTTTTTCCTCTCCATAGAGATCATTCTTACTGCAGGATGCTCCAAAGAAGTTGTTCCATAGCAAAATTTGGCCTCAATAACTTTGTCAGGTGTCCATTTTTCTTGTACTTCTAAAATTGCTAGCTCTTGATCCTTGTAATTGAGTAAAACTGAATCTCCTGGATTTACATCCTCTCTATCTGTATCCATAACTATTGGTAAACCAAAAAGCAAACCTGATTCCAGTCGATTAGTTTGAACTACTGAGTTGTAATTTTTTTCATTCATAAACCCATTCAAAGGAGAAAAAGCACCTATTAAAAGGAGTTCAATATCACAAGCATTTCTGTCTGAACAATTTAAAGTTTTAAAAGAATTCTTTTTTAACTCTTTTGCTTCTTGATCAGATTTCATAAGATTTATAAGTTCTCCCCCATAAGGTTTGATCAAACCTTCAAGATTTTTATTAGAACTTTGCTTGCTAGTCATTTTCCCTTGAAGTAACCGGAAAATTCTCCCAGATTAAGGGCCCATATTTGAGAAATTGTTTTCATTAAATTCAGCCAAAAAAAAAGAGGGTTTTACCCTCCTTTTTTTTAATGATTGAGATGGTTATTTTTTAGGCTTTGCGACCATAAAAGATACCCTTGATTTTAATATCAACAGGATCTTTTGACCCAAGGTCATTGTCTGAAGGTTGGATAGCAACAAATTGGCCACCAAATTCATCAGTGTCTGCATCAACACTATCGACAGTAAGTGTTATTTCACCTTTACCGCCTAGATCATCTTTAACATTTTCTCTTGCAAGATCCTCATCATCACCACCACGAGCAATGAGAGCTTGAGCATATTCAACACCAGTTGACTTAGCGCGACTCTTTGGATCAAGAAAGTCTGCAGATCTATAACTTGGAGTTGTTGTTGTTCCTGAAAATTCAGCTCCTGGTTCAATTGATTTTCCTTTTTTGGATTCAGCAACCATCTCTTTAACAGAGAAAGCAAAAGGAAATTCCTCTCCATTTGGAGCTAAAACTGTAATTAGAGAGAAGTCAATACCACCTTTTTCAGTGAACTTCCCTCCAGAAAGATCTCCATAAACTTCATCAAGACTTGTATTGAAGCGAGGACTGATGATTTTTGCTATTGCAAAATCAGATTTATTTCGCTTGTTACCTGGAAGTTTTACTGAAACTTCTGTTGGCTGAAGGCATAAGCTTTTAAATTGGCCATCAGCATTGATAGAACCCGATGAACCCGCTGGTAAAACAGTGCAAGCATCAGCTTGGCCAGTATTAACAACATTGCCAAAACGAGCATTACCTTGCTCGCGCCCTTTTAAAGCTGCAGATGCGCTTGATGGGAGAGTTGTAAAGGTGAGACAAAAAGCCAGCATCAAAGCCAGCAGAGGACGAAATCGCATGAGAGGGCTAGATGACTGCGGTCGAAACCGCCCAATTAATTCAGTTGGGATATTACAGGTGTCAAATACTTCTTATCACAAGCATTTAATAGCTCTATACAACCCGTAGCTTTTGCTTTAATGAATTTACTTCTCCGATTTCACTCAAAACCCTTTTGCAGCAGTCTTTTTTGGCGTTAATGCTCTAATTTTTGAGAAAAAACAAATTCGAAAAATATCAATTAATTTTCGATTTTAGATTTCGAATTTCATCTAAAAGTTGATGAGATATTGAAAGTTTTGTTGAGAAAGACAATTTTTGGACCATCTTTTTTGGGCCTAACAAAAAACCACTATTGAAATTTTTATCAAATCCTTGCCCAGCTCTGTCAATGGGATTTGCCATGAGAAGGTCACAACCTTTTAAAACCCTTTTATTTTCTCCCTTTTCAATGATTTCATTATCACTTCCTGTTTCAGCAGCAAAACCCAGGAAAATTTGATTTTCTAATTTCTTATTCGTTTGATTTTTGATTAGATCTGGTGTCATTTCTAAATCATCAAAAATGGACTTTAAAAAAAATTCTTTAGAGATTTTTTGCTCACTTGGACTATTTTTTTGGAAATCTGATACCGCTGCAGCCATAACGATGACTTGAGCAAATGGTTGTAATTCATCAATTTTTGCAGCCATCTCAGATGAGCTTCTAACTGAATAAGTATTAATACCCTCAAGGAAATCTTCTTGGAAGTTAATTGGACCATGCACTAAATCGACTTCTGCACCTCTTAATTTTGCAGCTTGAGCTATCAAAACTCCCATTCTTCCACTACTTCGATTTGTTAGTTGCCTTGCTGCATCAAGATCTTCGACCGTAGGACCTGCTGTTACGAGAAATCTTATGTTTTTTAGATCTTTGGTAAGAAATTTATTTTCTGCTTTGAAAATAAATGCACTTTCAATTGCTAATTCAATAATATCTAAATTTACCATTTTCCCTTCACCAAATCTGTCGCAAGCTAAAAGCCCTTCACTAGGTTCTAGGCTAATAACTTGGTCAATACTATTTAGGTAATTCCAATTCTTTTTTACTGATTGATGTTCCCACATTGAGGTATTCATTGCAGCAGCAATCACAATTTGAGATTTACTAGCCAAGAGAATGCTTGCTAAAAGTCCATCAGCGTTTCCACTAGTAAATTTAGATAAAGATGTGGCGCTCATAGGTGCAACAACAATGAGCTCTGCCCATTCAGCTAAAGCAATATGCAAGGGCTTGGTTTGTGAGTCATCCCACTGATCTTTATCTTGATAACATTTATTTCTGCTTAGAGTAGATAAAGATATGGGACTAACTAACTTAGATGCGCTTTGCGTAATAACACATTTGACATCTACCCCAGCTTTAATTAGTCGGCTAACTAAAATAGGAGCCTTAACAGCTGCAATACTTCCTGTGACAGCAACTAATATTTTTCTTCCAGATAAACAGGTTAGATTATTCATGATACTTTGATGTTATATCAAATAGACCTTTAAAAGATATTTTTCAAATTTAAATAATGTGGATATTTCATATTCCAATAAATCTGATTTTTTAGATATTGGAAGAAAATAATTATTTTTGCTTTATTAGATCTTTCATTTATTATATTTATGTTAGGTATTTAACTAATGAAAAAAAATCTAGGTTAATTTTTTTTTTTACTTATGGCTAGACGAATGCAGAAAACATTTTTATATAAGTCATCTACAAAGTTTGTTGACAGGTTGGCAAATTGGGCGATTAATCCTTGGAGAAGGTATTCATTATTAGCAATAATTTTTTTGATAAGTTTTTTGATAGGTAGTTCTTTAGGTATGATTAATGGTGTTCTAGCTTTGATGGATCCTGTAGGTGCATTGATTACATTAATATTTCTGGAGATCCTAATAAAAGCTAGATTTATTTTTCTAAAGTCTAAAAAACCAATAGTACTTGTTAGGGTTTTTGATATGTTTAGAATAGGATTAACATATGGACTTTTTTCAGAGGGATTGAAACTATTATAAAAATAATTAGTTATTTTTATTTAACCCCAGTAAATACAACAAAGCCATTCTTATTGGAATACCATTCTCTACTTGTTTACTTATAAGATTGATTGAATTATCTTCCACTAATTGACTGCTGATTTCGATTCCTCTATTAACTGGTCCAGGATGTAGAACAGGGACTTTCTTTTCACACCATTTTAAATTTTCATGGGTTATTCCATATTGTGAATAATAACTATCAAGATCTGTAAGCATATTTTGCTTCATTCTCTCTTTCTGTAATCGAAGTGTCATAACTGCATCACTATTTTTTAATGCATTTTTTAGTGATCTTTCTATGAAAATAGAACCTCTCTTATTAATTGGATCAAATCTTTGCCCTGGCGGAGGGTTGAGAACAAAATCAATGAATTCTTCTGGAAGCAAGCTAGGAGGTCCGCATAGTGTTACCTCAGCTCCACATGCAGTCAGAGCCCAAAGGTTCGATCTGGCAACTCTAGAATGAAGAATATCTCCGACTATTGTGATCTTTTTATTTAAAAGACTATTAGTTGATGCTTCGCTTGGATTGAAGAAAGTAGCAAGTGTAAATAGATCCAAAAGGCCTTGACTTGGATGGCTATGAAATCCATCACCGGCATTGAGAATGGATGTATTGATATTGTTTATGTCTACGTAATTAGCCAACTCTGCGGGCACATTTGTTGACTCATGCCTAATCACTAGGATATCTGCACCCATTGAGATGTAAGTGAGAATAGTGTCTAAAGGAGTCTCTCCTTTGCTTAAAGAACTTGCCGATACAGAAAAATTTTGAACATCAGCAGATAGTCTCTTTGCTGCAAGTTCAAAGCTCGTTCTTGTTCTTGTACTTGGCTCGAAAAATAAGTTTGCGATTAATCTTCCTTGAAGTGCGGGAAGTTTTCTAGAACTTGATTTATGGACATCTTTAAATCTTTTTGTCAGTTCTAAAACTGTGTTGTAATCCTCTAAAGAAAATGTAGATAGATCAAGAATGTGATTATGTTTCCAATTATTCATAATCCCTTAAATGTGGATGGTAACCAACACTTATTTTTTGGAGGAATTCGATCTCCTTTAACCCTTTTGCTAACACTTCTACTATTTTTAAGGTACCAACGCCAAGGTAGATCTTTAGCTTGCGAAATGCCAATTCTTGTGGTTTGAACAATATTTCCGATTTTTGTTAAATTTTGTCCCTCGGTTAACCAATAATCATTTGCAGGTGTCAAGGGTAAATTGTCAAAATCCCTATTTAAACCAAACCTTTTTGCCAATAACCCTGGCCCAGAGGCAATTCTCTCGTTTTCTCCTTTTATTGCTATTGATCGAAGAAGTACACCATTTGCTAAGTTTTTTTCCCCGGTAACAATATTTACGCAGTTATTAATGCCATATGAAAGGTATATGTAAAAGTTACCAGGTTCACCAAAAAGGGTTTTGTTTCTTTGCGTTCTCCCTGAGAAGCCATGGCATGAAGCTTCTTCTTGAGAATAAGCCTCAGTTTCAACAATTATGCCAGCAAGACAGCTGTTTTTTGTTAAGCGCCTAATTAAAAAACATCCGATTAAGTTAGGTGCCACCAAATGAGATGGTCTTGAAAAGAATTCCTTTGTAAGAATTGAGATTTGATTCCTATTTCTTTTAATCCATATTACTTATTAAATAATAGATTTTCTATCTTGCTGATCAATCTACTAACACTTAAAATTTCGTAAAAGGCATTCAGATGGCAAAATGGTGGACAAAACAATTTTCTAATCGAAAGCACTAAGATCTTTGCCTCACAAGACGTCACACTCACTATCTAAAGATCTTGAAAATTTTCTATCATAACCATGACTAAAATTTCTTCATCTGATGTTCGTAAGGTTTCACGGTTAGCACGTTTAGAACTTCCAGAAGATCAAATAGAAACTTATACAGAGCAACTCGAGGAAATACTATCCTATGTAGATCAACTGAAAGAAATAGATACTGAGAATATCCCCCCAACTACTCGAGCTGTAGAGGTAGTTAACGCAATGAGAGAGGATCTAGTTGAAGTTAGTTGCTCAAGAGAAGATCTTCTTAATCAAGCACCTCAAAGGGAAGGTGATTTTTTTAGAGTTCCAAAAATACTTTAGATTTAATACTTATCTTTTGCTTTCTGTTTTAATTCTTGTTTTATGGATTAATTTAATATACTTTCTCCTCCAATTATTTGTTGGTAATATTCTTGCTATTGGTCTCATTTTACTTCTTCTTTCTTTGTGACTTCTAATTCCAAGTAGAACATCATAGAGAAAATTTAGACTATCATTTTTAGTTTCAAAAATTCCCATTCTTTGAGGTGAACCTTTTTGATCTAAAAGTGGTTTTGTGGTTTCGTAAGCTGGTTTATATTCAAACCATGGTATGGAGGGCCATAAATGATGAATTAAATGATAGTTTTGTCCCATTATTAACAAGTTCATTAATTTACTTGGATAAACTCTAGCATTTTTCCATCTATTTCTAGATTGAAAAGGTCTATGTGGTAAATAATCAAAAAATATTCCTAAAGTTACTCCAACCATCAAAGCTGGTCCAAACCACAAATTATAAATAACATTCATAAAATTATATTTAATTCCTGCAATTACTATGCAAATAAATATTCCTCTCTCAATTCCCCATTGCATTAGTTCAAACTTTCTCCAAAGTTTTCGCTCAAAGAAAAAATATTCGTGATAAAAAAATCTTGGAGCAATTAACCAAATAGGACCAAATGTACTAACTATGTGATCTGGGTCGTTTTTTGGGTCATTAACGTATTTATGATGCTCTAAATGAACTCTTGTGAAAACTGGAAAACTAAAACCTAGCAATATTGCTGACCCATGGCCCATGAATTGATTGATCCATTTATTTGGATGGGCAGCATTGTGACAGGCATCATGAATAACAGTGCCTTCCATATGAAGAGCCAAAAAAGCTAATGCAACCAAAATTGGTAATGGCCAATTCCCCTGATACCACTGCCAAACACTAACTATTGCAAGAATATATCCACCAAAGAAAAGACCTAAAGTTACGTTTATAGGCTTGGGGGGATCAAGATATTCTTGAATCTCATTTTGCCAGTCGCGTAATGACTTCAGCTTTTTCGTTGCCTTATTTTTGTCAGACCTCGATAAGCACTGGGTCATTGCTTGATGTGATTGAGATTAATTAAGCATGTACAGCTTAATTAAAAAATGCCCACCGGGAGACTTGAACTCCCACGACATAAAGTCACTGGTACCTAAAACCAGCGCGTCTACCAATTCCGCCAGGTGGGCCAAAGGTTTTCACCGACTGTCATTTAATTCTAGCAGCTCATAGATGGCTATTAAAAGACTATTTTTGATTCGTCAACGTAAAAAGATTAATGTAATTTTCATATTTGTATATGAGACATTAGAACTTCTTTTTTTATGATGCATAATTTTTAGTTGTTCCATAAGCGCCTTCACTGCAAAATAAACTCATCTTGAGAAAAATATGGTTGTTTCTATTTCAGGATACTTTTTTCTTTTTGTTGGGCTTTTGATATTGGCTTTACCTTTAATGCTTGTTGAATTAAGTAGGCCAAGAGATTGGTTGATGGGCGGACTATTTTTATTTTTAGGATTATTTCTATTAGTGGAGAATGATTTTTTAAGAGGATCAATAAATTTACTTGTTATTTCTATGGTAATTTTGTATGGAAAAATGATTTTAGAAATAATTCAAATTAGGTGGTATCAATTAAGTTCTGAAGAAAAAAAGCGAATTGGATCTTTGCAAAGATGGTTTGAATCCTTTAAACAGCTTGGTCAGAGTTTTGCTTTACTAGGTGATGGCTGTTTAAATTTTGTTAAAGGCTTCACGAATAAATCTAAGAAACCTTTAAAAGAAAAGAAATGGGTTCATCCTGAATTGCAAGAAGAGGTCAAGAAGAAAGTAGTTGATCGATCTGAGCCAATTGATTCTAATAAGATCGAAAATCAAGAATTCACTGAAAATGAAGAAACTTCTTGATAAGGTTAAAAGGCCTTAGGCAATCATGATGACTAATGAATATTTCTCAAAGTGAATAATGTCAATAAAGATTCTCAAAAGGATCTTCCCACTTACAAAGAAACTCTCAACCTTTTGCAGACTAATTTTGGGATGAGGGCAAATGCAACTCTAAGAGAACCTGAGTTGCAAGAGTTTTGGAGCGAAAAAAAGATAGATTTCGAATTAGGCTTAAACAATTCTGGAGAGACTTTTACATTGCATGATGGTCCCCCTTATGCAAATGGGACCCTCCATATGGGGCATGCTCTTAACAAAGTATTGAAGGACATAATCAATAAATTTCAAACAATGAAAGGTAAAAAAGTTTGTTATGTCCCTGGATGGGATTGCCATGGATTGCCTATTGAATTGAAAGTTCTTCAAGATATGGATAAAACTCAACGAGCTGAATTAAATCCAATTAAGTTGAGAAAAAAAGCAGCTGCTTATGCAAAAAAGCAAGTTTCACAACAAATGGATGGTTTTAAAAGATGGGGAATATGGGGGGATTGGGATCAACCATATTTAAGTTTAGACAAAAAGTTTGAGTCCTCTCAGATCAAGTTGTTTGGTGAAATGGTCTTCAAAGGATACATATATCGAGGTCTAAAACCAGTTCATTGGAGTCCAAGTTCTCAAACTGCTCTGGCCGAGGCAGAATTGGAATATCCGACCGGTCATGTGAGCAAAAGTATTTATGTCGGCTTTAAAGTTGATCAAATACCAAAAATATTAACTCAAGAAGTTTCTAAGCAAGCTCCAGATTTATTTAATTCTGAAGAACAATTAAAAGAAGCTAAACTTATAATTTGGACCACCACCCCTTGGACAATTCCTGCAAATGAGGCCATATCTGTTAACCAAAAATTAGACTATGTAATTGCACAAAGTTCTGATGGATCATTAATAATTACTGCAAATAATCTTTTGGAAGAAGTATCTGAGAGTGTAGGAATTAATTATGAAAAAAGAGTATTAATTAAAGGATCAAAATTAGATGGAATTATATATAAACACCCTTTATTTGATAAAAGAAGTCCTGTTGTCTTAGGAGGAGATTATATTACAACTGATTCAGGTACAGGATTAGTACATACTGCTCCAGGTCATGGTGTTGATGACTTTAATACTGGCAAAAAATATAATTTACCAATTTCTTGCCCAGTCGATTCAAAAGGGTTTTTGACGAAGGAAGCTGGAAAATATGAAGGTCTAAATGTATTAAAAGATGCTAATACTGTCATAATAAATGATCTGAATGATACAGGATCTTTGCTTAAAGAAATTCCATATGAGCATAGGTATCCTTATGATTGGAGAACTAAAAAACCAACTATTTTTAGAGCTACAGAACAATGGTTCGCTTCAGTTCAAGGATTTAGAGATAAAGCTCTTACTGCAATAGATGATGTAATTTGGCTTCCTGAATCTGGGAAAAATAGAATTAATTCTATGGTTAGAGAAAGAGGAGATTGGTGTATTTCCCGGCAAAGGACATGGGGGGTTCCAATACCAGTATTTTATGAGAAAAATGGGCGAGAGATTTTGCTAAATAAAGAAACTATTTCTCATATAGCTGAGTTGTTTTCTACTCATGGATCAGATATTTGGTGGGAATATGAAGAATCTCAGCTATTACCTCCTTCTTATCTAAATGAAGCAGACCGATGGCAAAAAGGTATTGATACTATGGATGTTTGGTTTGATTCTGGATCTAGTTGGTCCTCAGTTATTTCTAAAAAAGAAAATTTAAATTATCCAGCAGATTTATATTTGGAAGGATCTGATCAACACCGGGGTTGGTTTCAGTCCTCTTTATTAACTTCTGTAGCAGTTAATGAACATGCACCTTTTAAAAAGGTCCTTACACATGGTTTTGCATTAGATGAGAATGGTAGGAAAATGAGTAAATCCTTAGGAAATATTATTGATCCTTTGGTTATAATTAACGGTGGTTCAAATAAGAAATTAGAGCCCGCTTACGGAGCGGATGTTTTGAGGTTATGGGTTAGTTCTGTGGATTATTCTGCAGATGTTCCTATCGGATCAAATATACTGAAGCAAATTTCGGATGTTTATCGTAAGGTTAGAAATACTTCAAGGTATCTATTAGGCAACCTGTATGATTTTGATTATAAAAATGATTCCATTGATATCGCTAACTTACCTTTGTTAGATAAATGGATGTTGAATAGAACAGCTGAAGTAATCGATGAGATTACAGATTCATATAATAATTTTGAATTTTCTAAATTTTTCCAAACAATTCAGAATTTTTGTGTAGTGGATCTATCTAATTTTTACTTGGATATTGCAAAAGATAGGTTGTATGTTAGTTCTAAATCTGACTTTAGAAGAAGAAGTTGTCAGACAGTTTTATCCTTGGTAATTGAGAAAATATCTGGATTAATTGCACCTGTTTTATGTCATATGGCAGAGGATATTTGGCAGAATATTCCATATAGTTTAGAGGAAGCCTCCGTATTTCAAAGAGGATGGCCTTTAGCGCCTAAATCATGGAGAAATAGTAGCTTTGATTGCCATGTTATTGAACTCCGCAAACTCAGAGCTGTTATTAATCGGATGTTGGAGAGTTGTAGAAATAATCAAGAGTTAGGTTCTTCTTTGGAAGCATCAGTAAGGTTTGATATATCTGATGTAAAAGTTCAATCTGCTATTGAATGGTTGGCTCAAAGTGAATCCAATAATGTTGATGTATTAAGAGATTGGTTCCTAGTTTCATCTTTGCAAATTGGAGGTGAGCCATGGCCTGAAGTTTTAGTTAGTGAGGACAATGATATTGGTTCTGTTGAAATCGCAAAAGCAACCGGATTTAAGTGTGAAAGGTGTTGGCATTATGAAAATGAAATGAGCAAAAATGAACAACATCCCAATATTTGTAAAAGATGCGAAAAAGTAGTTTTAGCCATATAATAGATAACAATTTAATCTAATATTATAGTTATTAGTTTTTAGAATTTACCAGCAAAACGACCATTCTTTGGCAATTGGATAATCAACCATTGAAGTAAACCCATTAAATATAGTATTAGAGCTAAATATGCAAAAAATGTCGCAAATCCTTTGCTCCAATTACCATCTAAAACAAACCTTATTATTGTTTTTGTTGTAATGAATGAATTAAATGGAATCTCTCTCCAAGTATCACAATAATTTTCATTAATTGAATTTAAACATCTCCAACTAAATAGATGAAGTCCAGTATTTAGTAAGCACCAAAAAGATAAGCTCCATCGCCAAATTCTGGTAGTTAAAGCAATTGGTTTATAAACAGGCATTTCATCAATTTCTGCATTTAGATCACACCAAAACCAAACTGAGCTAACCATAAGTATTGGTGCAACTAATGAAATTAATTGACCTAACTGGCTCTCAACACTAAGAAATAAAAGGTTTATCGCATAAAGACTAGAAACTTTCCAATAAATTGATAAAAGTCGATCAATAGAGCTTAAATTTGATCTTTTTGCCCAAACCAATAAAAATAAAGGTAACCCAAACGCGAAGGTAGCCGCGATTCGATATGAGAGCCAAATTAGAATTTGGAATTGAATTTCAGTCAAAAAAATTTTTTATTCATATTTATTATCAACCTTAATGGATTCTTTTTATATGTATTCTTAATTATTAAAGTTTTTTTCTATATTTGGACAAACAATCACTCTATCAATCAACAAAGAGCACAGATCGGTTTATGATTATCTAGAGACAAAACAAGATAATTAATATACCCCAATTAAAAATTTATAAATTGCTTGCGTTTAGACTATCTTCTGAAAAATTTAGTTGAATTGCTAATATAATAATCTGATTTATTCATATCAGCTTTCATTCTGTGAGACAGCATGTAAATCCTCTAAGCAAATTTTTTCAGTTACCATTATCACTTCCAAGTAAGAATGTTCTTTTTCGGAAATCTCATTATCCAATTCATTTAGATATTGGATCTGCAAAAGGTGAATTTTTGATTGAATTAGCAAAAAAATATTCTGACTGGAATTTTGTTGGGCTTGAGATAAGAGAACCTCTTGTTAGCTTATGTGAGAAAAAAAGAAAGAAATTAGAATTGAATAATTTAAAATTTTTATTTTGTAATGTAAATGTCAGTCTAGATGAATGGTTGTCAGATTTAGATTATGGTCAATTAAAAAGAGTCTCTATTCAATTCCCGGATCCCTGGTTTAAAAGAAAACACTTTAAAAGAAGAGTTTTAAAAACAAATCTTTTAAATTCAATTGCTAAATCTATGAGTGAGGATGGAGAAATATTTATTCAAAGTGATATATTCAAACTCTTTGAATATATGACCAATACGATTGATAAAAACAGATATTTTAATAGTAAAGATTTAGGAGATCAAAGATTCATTGATGAGAATCCTTATAATGTTAAAACAGATAGAGAATTATTTTCACTTAAGAAAGATTTGCCAATTTATAGAGCAATGTATATTAGAAATAATCTATTATTCATTAATTAAATGAATTTATAATTGATAAATATGATATGTTCCAATTTAAAGTTTATGTATATAATTATTAGTATAAATTTTTAACTCATGATTAATAAAACAAATGGAGATGAAGATCTTGGCTTCCTGCAGAAAATTCTTTTAGTTTTTCTAAGTCTTTTTTTAGTTGCTTCACTATTCTTTTTCCGCAGTGGATTTAAAGCAAGTAAAATGCTTGATCAAATGGCGAAGAAATCTCTTGAACCAGATATAGCATTGTCAAATGGAAAACCCACGGTAATTGAATTTTATGCGGATTGGTGCGAAGCTTGCAAAGAAATGGCTCCTTATATGATTGAAGCTGAACAACAAAATTTAAATAAAATAGATATAGTTTTGCTTAATGTCGATAATTCTAGGTGGTTAGATTTGATTGATAAATATGAAGTCAACGGTATTCCTAAATTAACTTTTTTTGACGATAAAGGTGAATTTAAGGGTTTTTCATTAGGAGTTAGGAAGTATAGTGAACTTAATGAAATCTTTCTTGCTTTAATTAATAACTCTGAGTTACCATCTTTAACTAAATTTTCAAATTCTAGTAACTTAATTTCTAAGAATAATAATAATAATATTAGACTAGAAGGTCCCAGAATTCATAACTAGTTTAGCCAGTTCAAAGCGGATGAAACCACTGGATATTGTTGTGTAAAAATATTTTTACATTCTTGGGCTATGTCCATATGTTCTTTTTGTGTTCCATGTCCAGTTCTTAACTTTATGTAATGAATCCACGATCGACATGATCCTGTCATGTAAATCCTTGTTGGGGTGGCAAGTGGGAGTACAAATCTTGCACATTCTTTTGCAATTCCAGCTTCTAACATCTCTTCGTAAAGTTGTTTATTCCTCTTGAACTGTTGCTTGATTTTTTCGTTAAATGTATTAATAACTTGTTCCGGTAAGTCTGAGATGGAATTTTGTCTGTTTTTATTGTCTTGCCTTCTTAATTCTGGTATTGGAATTTCTCCTAATTGCCTGCTATCGGCATAGCGTTGCGAGAATTCTTGAAAAGTAAATGATCGATGTCTTAATATTTGTGCTGCAATTCCTCTAGTAGTTTCTATTTGCAAAGTCATATAAGCTTGCTCAAAGACACTCCAATGTTCATTTTTAATGCAATAACGAATTAATTTAGTAAAGTCATCATTTTCCTGATTTTTTGGATTACTAACCCTGGCAATATATGCCATGCTTTTCTCAGCGTCTGGTGTAAAAGTTATTAATTGAACAAAACCCATTCTTAAACCTTTGCTAGAGTTACTCTTTCTTGTTGATATTGATATTTTCCCTTCCTATCACTGTAGGTCGTTTCACAAGGATCTCCCTCAAAGAAAAGCAATTGACAAATACCTTCATCGGCATAAATTCTGCAATCTGCTCCGGAGCTATTACTAAATTCAAGGGTTAGATGACCCTCCCAACTTGCTTCAGCAGGTGTTGTATTTACAATTATTCCTAAGCGGGCGTAAGTGCTTTTACCAAGGCAAATAACAGTAATATTTGGTGGTACCTTCATTTTTTCTAATGCAACCCCAAGGCCGTAAGAGTGAGCAGGTAAAATAAAATATTTACCATCCTCGTCTTCTTTTAATTCTGTAGGTTCTAAATTATCAGGATTAAACTTTTTAGGATTCATGACTGTGCCAGGGACATGCCTAAAAATCAAAAACTCTTTAGAAGAGAGACGCAAGTCATATCCATATGATGAGCAACCAAAGCTTAAAACAGGTGATTTTTCTGATTCAGGTTCAAGATGTCTTATAAGCTTTTCTTGAAAAGGTTCAAGCATTCCTAAAGAAGCCTGTTCAGAAATCCAACGATCGTTTTTTAACATTTAATTGCAGCGTAATTCAGTAATTTGATCAGCCATTTCAGTTACTTTAGGCGGGATTGATGGCCCTGTAAGAATAATATCTGTGGATGATGGCCGATTATTGATCATGAAAATTAAATCATTTTCTTCAATGAAACCAAGGCTAATAGCCATTCCTATTTCATCAAGAACGATTTTATCTATTTTTTTTTCGAGTAAACGAGCTTTACAAAATTCCCAAAGTTCTTTTATGGCTTTTTCTTCATACTTTCTTTTTAAACATAAATTTTCTTCCGATATTTTTTCGGGTAAGCAGGTTTCAATGGCTGGTCTTAACCACTCAAGTCTTCCACAGAGATTTATCGCTCCATTGGGTCCTTGATTTACTCCACCTCTCAAAAATTGAGCTATTAAAACTTGGCTTCCTAATCCGGCCGATCTAATTGCCTCACTTAGAACAACAGAAAAACTACCTCTAAAAGTAGAAGTGTGGATTTGGAATTGACCTTGAGTTTCAACTAGTCGTAAAGGCTTTCTTCTGGGGCTAGGCCTTAGAGAAGTCTCAGTTGATGACGATGCCCCCATCTTTTGAGCATTAATGCTAACTCCTGCATTCATCTCAATTTTTATCAGGATGTTTTAAATTAATCTAGCGGTATAAAATTTCTAATCAACAAATTCAACACTATCTGTGGTGTATGAAACAACAATACTTGGTTCTCATTACTTTCAAGGTCCATAAATGATTCATGTGAGGACAAAAAATGTAGTTTTTAAATTTTTTTCCATAGCTCCTTAGGTTTTTGAGCGTCAAAAGATAGAATTTTCAGGTAAGTGCAGGCTTGGATTGGAGACCTAGCTTCAAAAAAGTCGCCATGGCTACATATCGTTTTTTATCAACTTATTAATGTTCTTTGAACAATAAATTAAATATGGTCACTTCTTATCGTGGCTTTACTCGTTTCAACAACCCAAGAAATAGCCCGATGGATGGTAATTCATCATCTTCTATACCGCCAAGCAAGACTCTCTTGGATGTAATTAAATCTCTTGACGGGGTTTCAACTGAAATCGTAGACAGGTCAAAAACTATTTTTTTTCCTGGTGATCCTGCCGAAAGAGTGTATTTAATAAGGAGAGGTGCAGTTCGATTGAGTAGGGTTTATGAAACAGGTGAAGAAATTACAGTAGCTTTGTTGAGAGAGAATAGTCTTTTTGGAGTTTTATCTTTATTAACAGGAAATAGATCAGATCGTTTTTATCATGCTGTTGCATTTACCCGTGTTGAACTTGTTTCTGCCCCAGCAACCTCATTGAGAAATGCAATTGAGCAAGATGCTTCAGTTGGATTACTACTTCTGCAAGGTTTATCAAGTCGAGTACTTCAAACTGAAACGATGATTGAAACCTTAACTCATAGAGATATGTCCTCTCGATTGGCAAGCTTTTTGCTTGTTCTCTGCAGGGACTTTGGTGTACCAGGTGAAAAAGGAGTAACAATTGACTTAAGACTTTCTCATCAAGCTATAGCTGAAGCAATAGGTTCAACTAGGGTAACTATTACACGATTACTTGGTGAGTTGAAAAGTTCCTCATTATTGGCAATAGATAGGAAAAAAATAACTATATTTGATCCGATTGCGTTAGCAAAAAGATTTAATTGAAGGCCATTACATACTAAGGTTTAGGAGGTTTGATTAATTTTCCTCTTTCTTGCTGTGACAGCCTGGCTGAAAATTCTATTAATCTTAATCCTAGGTGGAATACTTTCTACTTTAGGAGATCGTCTAGGTACAAGAGTTGGTAAAGCGCGTTTAAGTGTTTTTAAATTAAGACCTAAAAGTACAGCTGTTTTAATAACTGTTTTTACAGGTAGTATTATTAGTGCTATTTCATTTGCAACTATGGTTGCATTTGATAGAGATTTAAGGGTTGGACTATTTCAATTAGAGGGTATTCGTTCAAAGATCACTGAGAGTGAGAAAGAATTAAAAAAATTAGAAAAGAATTTATATGCTTTAAGAAGTGGAAATGTAGTAATAAGAAGTGGTCAAACTTTAGCAACTAAGACTATTAAAATAAACAAAAATATTGATACAAAAAAATTTATAGAAAGTCTATTGCAGCAAGCAAATTTTTATGCTTTTAACTTAGTAAAAACAAATCAATCAAAATATCGAAGAATATTATTAGTCCGTAAAGATGATATTGAGAAGCTGGAAAGTAAAATAGCTGATAATAAAAGTTGGGTTGTTAGTATTAAATCAGCAGGAAATATATTAAAAGGTGAGAATTATGTTTATGCATTCCCTGAAGTCACATTAAATAAAATCATTACAAGACAAGGAGAAGTTATTGCCTTAGAAAATATATATTTATCAAATTCTGATTCTGAATCTATCAGTAAAAAGATCAATCTTTTACTTGCTTCAACTTTGGCTGAGGTTAGGAGAAGAGGGTCATTAAGCTCTGATTTGAAAATCAATGCTAATCAAATTAATAATTTAGGTAAATATCTAGTTAGTAGAAAAAGTGGAGATTTTAAAATTATTGCGAGGGCCCTTGATAATAGTCAAAGTGCAGATAAAGTTTCAATATCATTAGAATTACAATCTTTAGAAAATGTTTTAAGAAACAAAACTAAATGAGTTTTTATATATCCATAGATCCTGGGAATAAAAAGTGTGGCTTATTATTAGCTGATATTAAATCTGGAAAAATCATTGATGCAGGAATATCTTCATTAAATAAGTTTTCTGATTTAGTATCATTTTGGAATGAAAACTATAATATTAATAAAATAATAGTTGGTGATGGAACTAATTGTAAGTATATAGAAAAAAAATTAAAACAAAAAAATATTTTTAATATTAAATATGTTAATGAAACAGGGTCAACACTAAGGGCAAGGTTTAGATATTGGGAGATTTGGCCTCCAAATTATTTCATTCGTTGGCTTCCAAAAGAAATGCTCTTCCCTCCTGATAATCTTGATGCAGTTGTCGCATTGATTTTATTAGAAGATTATTTAAAATATACATTCATTTGGCCTAATAAATTAGATATTAAAATTTGGCCCTAACTGTGAAAATGTAATTTCCACCAGACTCAAGTTTATAATCCGCTTTTACTAAGTAACGCTCTAAAGCATCTTTTATTAGCGCTCTACCAAGTGGAGGTTCTATAAAAAGTTGCCCATGATTGAAAGCCCAAATAAAATTCCACTCAAAATCTCCGGCTCGAACAATTCCTTCAACTTTTTTTTTATTAAAGCACTGCTTGTGAATCTGAAGATATGCAGTAGTTGATGGTTTGGTATTCATTTTTCTGAAGTTATAAATTTTCAGGTTTAAAAGAATTAAGTCGAGTAGAAATCTTGTCCCAATTATTAGAAGTAATTAAATCAAAACAACTAATAATTTCCTGAATGATGTAATTTAATATTGTAAATTCGTTTTTTGAAAAGCTACCTAAAACGTGCGAAACAGTTTTAGATTTCCTCTCTTTTTGAATTTCACTTGGGGGGCCTATCCCAATCCTTAATCGCTTAAACTCAGTAGAGCCAAGATGATTGATAATGCTTTTTAATCCGTTGTGCCCTCCTGAGCTACCTTTAGAGCGTACTCTGATTTTCCCAAGAGGAAGATCCATATCATCTACTAAGATTATCAATTGATGATTTTCTAAATTAAACCAATCTTTTGCTGAGCGCACCGATTTTCCACTTCCATTCATATAAGTATTAGGCATTAAAAGTCTAGTTTTATTAGCACCTAATCCATATGCGCAAGTTTTGCCGAAGAGTTTCTTGCTTTCACGAAAATTGCAATTGTTTTGACTAGCTAGTTGCTCTAAGACCATAAATCCTACATTGTGACGGGTTTTGTTATATTCAGCTCCAGGATTACCTAAGCCAACTAATAATTTCAAGTTATCGGGCGACATACAAATAAAAAATCGTTCTTGATCCTAATGATTGAGATATATCTAATTAGTTTTGGATAAATTAATTTTCTTTGTCCAAAATGTTTTCATTTGAAGACTCGTCTTCTTTCATGGCATTTTTGATTTCACGTTCGAACTCAGTAGAGGCGCTTTGCAGACCTTTAAGAGTTTTTCCAATAGTTCGCCCAAGCTCAGGAAGACGTTTTGGACCAAAAATAACAAGTGCTAATCCAGCAATAACAGCTATTTCGGGCAAGCCAACCCCAAAAATATTCATGGGCGAACCACTAGTATTTAGAATTTACTCAACTCAGCCATTCCAGTCGACCGAAAATCCTTGTAATAAAAGTGACTGGTTATAAATTTGGAGCATAATAACTAAGAAAATCAAAAGTAAAACTCCTATAAAGGCCATTACTGGTACAGCTCCCCAACCAGGAACAACCTTTCCTTGTCCAGAATTGCCAATAGATTTCAGCAAAGATCCAAGTGCTGTTTTTTGTCCCATGTCGTTTCTCTAGCTCAGATTTGTATGAGTCCCGCTATTGTATGGGAACTTGTCCCAAAGGAGAAGAGACTGTAGAAACTTGTGATGGAATGTCCTAAAAAAAATGATATTTGAGAGATATGTTCTGAAATAAATTGAAAAACTAGGAAAATCAAAAAAAAAATAAAAGAAAGTTATGGATTTTTTTAATTTGAATTTGAATCAATCTTGATCTTTTTATGAATTTCCCTTGGTTTTATTGGCTTTTCTAGCTTTATTACCTTGATCTTGATTTTCTCTATTTCCAAAAGTCTGTAACACCTTTGTTTTTTTGATTGGAGTTATTGACTTCATAGGATAGGTTTAAGCTCTATTTAGATAGTTCGTATTCATGCTTGCCCTCAAGATTTCCGTCTATACGGTCGTCTTTTTCTTTGTCGGGATCTTTTTATTTGGTTTCTTGGCAAGTGATCCAACAAGGACACCAAATAGAAAGGATTTAGAAAGTCCTCAAGACTAAAAAATGACAGGCTAATTACTGGACTAAGAAAGTTCCTGTAATTTCTTTATTAGTTATTATCTTTTCGTCGGCTTAACTCATTTGGCGGCGAAAGAAAGATATTTTTTGCTTCTAAACCTTTGTTTTCTAGGGTTTAATACTTTTCTGTCTCTATTTGAGATAGCTATTAGTGAAGAGAATAATTATGTAGGCAATTTACATAAAGCTGAACATTATGACTTTTCTGTTGGTACTTTAAGTAAAAGCAGTAAAAAATCACCTTTAGAAAAATCAAAAGAAGAAAATATATTTTTAAACTTAAGGATTTTTTCTGATAAACAATATGATTTTGATCAGAATATTTATTTAGCAGAGGGTAATGTTAAGGCCATTATAAATGGAGGGGTCTTAAGATCAGACCTTTTAAAATATGAAAAATCAACTGGTATTTTATCTGCGGAGGGAAATATTAGATTCAGCAAGGGACGTCAATATTTTAGAGGCAATCAATTTCAATTTAATTTATTAAATAAAGAAGGATTTATTAAAGAGGCATTTGGGATATTAGATATTAAGAATGTATTAGATGATTTGAGAGTTGATTCCAATTCTGGAAATTCTATTGAGGAAAAAAAATCGATAAATAAATTTAATGGAGAAAATTCTTATGATGATGGAATTGAATTTTCTTTTGGAAATATTAATCTACCCCAAAATAAAATCACTAGATCAAACAAATCAATAGGTTCAATTAATAGTTGGAGATTCAAGTCTGATTTAATAACAATTCAAGAAAATGGTTGGAAATCTAATAGAATAAATTTTACAAATGATCCTTTTGATCCACATCAAATTTCTTTTGAAGGTATAGATGTCATTGCAGAAGAGGAGGGAGGTGAATTACTTATTACTTCTTCTAAAACAAATCTAATTCTTGAGAGTAGAACTAAAATCTTCCTAGGTAAAAGATCATTTGGAGGGAAGAAAAAAAAGAGAAATAAATTTGATTTGATAATAGACGGAAAAGATCGAGATGGTCTAGTCTTGATTAGAAGAAGTGAAACTACAAGGTTTAATAATATAAAACTTGATTTTCAGCCTCAATTTTTAATTAACAGGGCTATTTTGGGTAAAACAAATAGTTATAAAAACAACAAAATTGAAGATAAAAAAGATATTAGTTTTTATGATCTATTTGGTATGAATTTTAAACTTAATGCACATTATAAAGATTGGATATTTTATAGTGATAATGATTTAAGTACTTTAAATTCAACTAGGTTTTTTAGTGGACTAAGACACTCATCTTCTTTTGGTAAGGATTTTAAAATGCCTCTTTTAGAAGATGTGAATTTTAATATTTTTACTACTTATAGATCTAGAGCTTGGAATGGCTCAATCGGCGAGACTGAAATAAAAACTGCATATGGTGGATTTATCGAAAAGTCTTATAATTTTAAAGCTGGTGAAGTATTAAATAACTTAAACATAGGGCTAGGAACCGCTAAATACGAAGCAGAAAAACTTGAAAATAGTGATATGGCGAGTCTTTGGCGATCTAGTATTTTTTCTTCTTTAGATAGTCAATATCAGATATGGAAGGGGAATAAAAATAATCTTGATGAAAAGAAATATACTCTTTTATCTCCTGTTTTAATTTACCCTGAATTAGTTTTAAAAACTAATATAAATGCAGCCTTTTTTCAATATGAGGATGGTAATAATCAGGGCTTTCTCAAGTTTAGTCTTGGTCCCGAAATTAGATTAGGTAGATTAGAGAATAATTTTCTTGACTTTACAAAACTTTCTGTTATGCCAGGTTTGAAAATTAAATCTGGAAATAGTCCATTTAAGTTTGACAATGCAATTGATTTGAAAACGTTAAATATAAGTTTAATGCAACAAATATATGGGCCAATAATTTTAGATATTGTTTCTAACTTAAATATCGATAAGAGCTCAGAAAAATATGGTGAATATTATGATACTAAGTTAGGTCTTTTATGGCAAAAAAGAGCATATGAATTTGGAATTTACTATCATCCGAATACTTATGGAGGGGGGGTATATTTTCGTCTAAATGGATTTAATTTTGATAATTCTGTAAAAGAAGTTTTTTAGATTTAAGATTTAAAATGGTTCAAATAAGGTAGATTTCTGACTGTATTCTTGATGCTTCTCTCTGCCTCTAGTAGTTGAGAAGTCGCATCCCATTTTCCTGATATAAGCATCTTGTAGGCTCCTTCTTCTATATTTAGTTTTAAATTTTCTATTTGGTTAGAAAATGTAATTTCTTTAAGATTAAAATCCCAAATTTGTTTCGGTTTTTTATTAACTAGATTTTGTAATTTATTTATTTCTTTTTTCGATGCTGTTAAACATGGTATACCCAGTGCAAGGCAGTTTCCATAAAAAATCTCTGCGAAGCTTTCCCCAATGATTAATCTTATTCCCCATCTCATAAGAGCCTGTGGTGCATGCTCGCGACTTGAACCACATCCAAAATTATCATTAACAATAAGAATATTAGCTCCTTTATTTTGATCCAGATCAAATGGGTGATTACCTTTTAGCTCTTTTCTATCATCTGCAAAGACTTGTTCTCCTAAAGCCGAGAAACTTACACATTTGAGAAATCTTGCAGGAATGATTCGGTCGGTATCAATATCGTCGCCAATGATTACAAAACTGCGACCTTTGATTGATTTGATCTCACCTTTTGGGAACTCTTGTTTCATTTATAGATAAGGAAGTTATTTTCAGTTTTACTCTTAGAGTAATTTTCTTACATCAGTAACCTTTCCGTTTATTGCAGCAGCAGCAACCATAGCTGGACTCATCAATAAGGTTCTTCCACTAGCAGACCCTTGCCTACCTTTGAAATTTCTATTACTTGAGCTAGCGCTTATTTGTCTTCCTTCTAATTTGTCTGGATTCATTGCTAGGCACATTGAGCAACCTGGTTCTCGCCATTCAAAACCTGCTTTAAGGAATATCTCATCTATTCCTTTTTGCTTTGCCTCCTTAGCAACCTTTTGGGAACCAGGCACAACGAATGCTCTGATTCCAGTTGCGACTCTATGGCCTTTAACAATTTTCGATGCCTCTAAGAGATCACTTAATCTTCCATTTGTACAACTACCTATAAAGCAAACATCAATTGATGTTCCTTCTATGGGTTGATTTGGTTCTAGGTTCATATATCTGCATGCGTCTTTAGCTATTTGTTGTTCACTTTCTGGCAGCCTTTCAGGATTTGGGATTTTTTCTTTGATTGAAACACCTTGACCAGGAGTTATACCCCAAGTAACTGTAGGTTCTATAGATGATCCGTCCAATTGAATCTCATCATCGAATTTAGCGTTTGAATCACTCACTAAACTTTTCCACCAATTAATAGCTCTATCCCATTCTTGACCTTTGGGAGAATATTCTTTCCCTTTAAGATATTCAAAAGTAGTTTCATCTGGATTGATATATCCACATCTAGCTCCTCCCTCAATAGCCATATTGCATATGGTCATTCTTCCCTCCATTGAAAGTTTTTCTATTGCAGGCCCTGCAAATTCATACGCAAATCCGACTCCTCCTTTGACTCCTAGAATACGAATTATATGGAGAATGAGATCTTTTGCGTAAACTCCCTTTTGCAATGAACCATCTACCCATATTCTTCTAACTTTTAATTTTTTCATTGCCAAACTTTGACTGGCCAGGACATCTCGAACTTGACTTGTTCCAATACCGAATGCGATTGCTCCAAATGCTCCATGGGTTGAGGTATGTGAATCTCCGCAAGCTACCGTCATCCCAGGTTGGGTTAATCCTAATTCTGGAGCCATAACATGGACTACTCCTTGAGAATTGCTTCCAATGCCATGAAATTTTATTCCATGAGATTTGCAGTTTTTTTCTAAAGTAGTGAGCATTTCCTCTGCGAGAGGATCAGTAAAAGGACGCTGCTGGTTGACTGTTGGAACTATATGATCAACTGTTGCAACTGTTAGCTTAGGGAATTTGACTTCAAGGTTTTTTTCATTAAGAGCAGAAAAAGCTTGAGGACTTGTAACTTCGTGTATCAAATGAAGACCAACAAAAAGTTGCGTTGATCCACCAGGTAGTTCTTTCACCTGATGGAAGTTCCAAACTTTGTCGTAGAGGGTTCCAGAACTCAACTTTCAAATCCAATAATAAGGACTCATCTTTCCATGATTATAGATAAACGTAATCTATCAAGAGCATTTAAAACGCTTAATTTTTGAATATCTTCTCTTGTCTTATTAGATCCAAATTTTTCTTCCCATGAGATAAGGGTATTTGGGCCCTTGATACAAAAATTGACCAGTCCAACTGGTTTTAATTCGTTTCCTCCAGTTGGTCCTGCAATTCCACTGACAGATAAAGCCCAGTTAACTTTGAATATATTTTGGATACCTTTTGCCATTGATTCGACTACTGGCTTTGAAACTGCACCATAGGTATTAATTATTTCTTCAGGGACACCTAATATTCTTTGTTTGATTGAATTATTGTATGCGATGACGCCTCCATGGAAAATTTTAGAAGATCCAGAAATTCTTGTTAATTTAGAAGCTATTCCACCTCCAGTACATGATTCTGCAACAGCAATAGTTTCTTTCCTTTCTATTAATAATTTAAGTACTGATTCTTCAAGAGTTTCATTATCTATTCCAAAGCATTTTAATCCGGTGATTTGAATTAATTCTTTTTCAATAGGTTTTATCAATCTATTAGCATCATCTAAATTATTTCCTTTGGCTGTGATTCGAACCTTTACTTCCCCAGTGTTAGCATAAGTAGCAACAGTAGGGTTATTCTCTTTAAGTAAATGTGCAATTTTATCTGCTAGTAATGATTCACTTATACCTGCAAAATGTAAAACTCTGCTAGAGATGATTTTTCTTGAGAAATTATTATTTATTAACCATTTACTGGCCTCATTTATCCACATTTCTTTTAATTCACTTGGAACTCCAGGGAAAGTAAGTATTGTAAAATTTTCTTTTGGGCGCCATATTATACCAGGAGCTGTACCTAATTGATTGTTTATAATTTTAGCACCTTTAGGAACTAAGCATTGCTTCTTTTGGCTTTCAGATAATTTACCATCCTTAACTTTTAACTTGTTTTTCAAGTCCATCAAAATATCATTTCTTAATTCTAGAGGTGTTTGAAACGCGTCAGAAATTACCTTTGTTGTTATATCATCTGGAGTTGGTCCAAGCCCACCAGTTGTTATTAGAATTTCAGATCTATTAGATGCTTCAAGTATTGCTTCTTTTAACCTGGAAGGGTTATCTCCAATAACAGTTTGTCTAAAATGTGTTACTCCTAAAATTGCTAACTGCTTTGCTATCCATTGAGAATTAGTATTTACAATATTTCCTAGAAGTATTTCACTCCCAATGCATAAAATCTCTGCTCCAAATTGATTTTTTTTTGTAATAGTAATCTTCTTAGATGTTCTCACTATATAAAGGAAACTTATTACAAAGTTCAGATACTTTTTTGATTGACTTTTCCTTTATGTTTTCATCATTTGGGTTAAGCAGTCTGTCTGCGATGATATTACCAACATCTTCAAAGGCTTGTTCATTAAAACCTCTAGTAGTAAGAGCTGCTGAACCAAGCCTTAGCCCACTAGTAACAAATGGTGATTCTGGATCAAAAGGTACAGTATTTTTGTTAGCAGTTATTTTGATATCACTAACTAATTGATCCGCTATTTTACCTGTCATACAAATGCTTCTTAGGTCAAGAAGAACTATATGATTGTCAGTTCCTTTGCTTACGATTGAAATACCTCGTTTTTGAAGTTGATTGGAGAGAACTTGCGCATTAGAGATCACTCTTTTGCAATAAAGCTTGAATTCGGCTTGAGAAGCTTCTTTGAATGCCACAGCCTTAGCAGCAATTACATGTTCTAAAGGACCTCCTTGGGTCCCTGGAAATACTGCTTTATCAAGTTTTTTCCCTAGCTCTTCATTGTTAGAGAGAATTAATCCGCCCCTTGGACCTCTAAGTGTTTTATGAGTCGTTGTTGTCACTGCATCACAAAAGGGGACTGGACTTGGGTGAAGTCCGCTTGCGACTAAACCAGCGATGTGTGCTATGTCGGCTAATAAATACGCATTTACCTCATCAGCTATTGATCTAAACGCCTGGAAGTCAATTTCCCGTGGATACGCAGAGAATCCACAAATAATTAGTTTTGGTTGATTTGCAATTGCTTTTTTTCTGATTGCATCCATATCAAGCATCTGGGTAGTTTTATTAACTTCGTAATGGCATGTCTTAAACCACTTGCCACTGACATTTACAGGTGAACCATGTGTGAGATGTCCTCCATGAGAGAGGTCCATTCCCATTATTGTGTCACCAGGTTTTAGAAGGCTTAAGAAAACTGCAAAATTAGCTTGTGCGCCGCTATGTGGTTGGACATTTGCCCAGTTGGCATCAAAAAGGTTTTTTGCTCTGTTTATAGCCAGCTGTTCAATTTCATCGATATGCTCACATCCACCGTAATAACGTTTGTTAGGGAGACCTTCAGCATATTTATTTGTTAGGACTGATCCCTGTGCTTCCATTACTGCCTTTGAGGCGAAATTCTCACTCGCAATAAGTTCTAAATGAGTTTCTTGTCTTGATAATTCATTGTTTATTAATTTCGCAATACTTGGATCACATTCCATTAAAGGAGATTTAATAGTCACTTTTTTCTTTTATTTATGATGTGATAGTAGGCATATGTTTAGTCTAATGAGAAAAAACTTTCTCTTATTTTCTGTTTATATAAGGATTTACAAATTTTTTAAACGCGCCTGGAGAGATTCGAACTCCCGACCCTCTGATCCGTAGTCAGATGCTCTAATCCGCTGAGCTACAGGCGCATAAAAAAACAATATCAGATTGACTCCCAAAGAATAAGAAAATATGTTTATATCTAGGCCTTGAAAATTCATTGAAATACGATCATGAAACTTAAAAAGTTATTATTCCATTAGTTTTTTAATTTTGAGATAGTAACCAATCTATATATAAGTTCACTAATAATAGAGAAAACTATGTTTTCATGATCACTTCTATGGATTCATCGCAAATTAATGAGCTAGCGATTTCAATAGCTGACAGATTATTTATTCAGGTTGGAAATTGGAACCTTTATCTAGGCGACGCTGGCCTTGCAAAGGACTTAGCTATTGAATGTCAGGCTAGCTTTAATCAAGGTGCAAATCTTGCCGCTAGAAAAGGTCTAGAGGCGATTCAAGTAAAACTTGGCGGGGGTAAAACGATACTGCCATTATCAAAATTAATTCCACCAAATCAATTTTTTGACCTTGAGGAGATTTTAGAACCCTATTGCAGATAAGATTTGCTCAGTTGCTTTGTTATTCTTGCTAATCATTCAGGTGACTAATGCCAGAGAGGTTGTAAGGCAGCGAATTGGTCGCTTAGGAGAAAGGCTTATAGGAAAAGTTGCTGATGCTGATGCACAGGTTGAAAAGGAATTAATGAAAGAGATGGAAATAGCTTTTCAAGAGTTTGGTATTGAAGCAAGAATTCTCTCAGTCAGTGGAGTGAAAACTGATGAAATGAACTGTTTAGAAATCCCACTTAAAGTTAGATCAGAAAAAGATGTTTTTCTTAAGGACGAATGAATTTCTCTTTTAAAAACTTATTTAAATTATCAATATCATCGACTTTAAGAATAATGGCTAGACAATAGAATATAACAAGACTAATTCCAGATGAAATTATGATTTTAAATAATAAATTAAAGAAACCATAAGGTAAATATATTAATTTAAAAATAAAAAATGAGCTAATACCTGAAATCAAACCAATTAAAATAATTCTAAGATTTTGAGATATTATTTTTGATAATTTAATGTTATCTACTTTATTATTTAATTTTAATAGTAAAAGTATACAAGCAAATAAATTAACAAATGTAGTTGAATATACCAAGCCATTTACCCCTAAGTTGATGGGAGATAGTTGCCCCCATGGACTTGTTCCCCCTATTAAAAACCAGTCAAAAAATAAATTTAACAATATTGCTATGATTGATATTCTAAATGGTGTTTTTGAATCTTCAATGCCATAAAATACTCTAACTAATAGATCTCTTAATAGATAAAAAGGCATACCTATTCCATATGCAATCAATAGTTGACTTACAATATTTATAGCATTTTGATTAAATGAACCTCTCCCATAGATTAATATCACTATTGGAACAGAAAGTGAAATAAATATTGAACCTAGAAATACCATAGAAGAAGAGGAAATAATTATCCCTTGATGGATTTTCTTAATCAATTTGAAGTGATTTTCTCGAGCTCTTAAGCTTACAAAAACCGGTAATAATGGGATTAAAATAGAATTTGATATTATTCCAAGAGGAGCTTGAACTAAAAAGTTTGCGTAACTTAGAGCAGCTGCAGCTCCAACTATTTTCGAGGCAAAGAATAAATCAGTAAGAACATTGACTTGTATCATTCCTGAAGAAAGTGATGCAGGGGCAATCATTCTCCAGGCTCTTTTTAGTTCTGAATATTTTGTTTGAATTGAAAAACTGATAGTAAATATTCCCTTTTTAATTAGAAAAGGTATTTGAATTAAATATTGAGATAGCGCTCCAATAAATGTTGCCTTTGCAAGAATAAGACCTCCCCTCAAATTTAATTCATATATATCAGCTGAAGTTTCTTTATTTATCCAAAATCTTGATACAGCAATTATGACAATTAGACTTGATAATAATGGAGCTATAGAAGGGATGAAAAATTCTTTTTTTGCATTTAGAGATCCAAAACCTAGGCCTATTAGTCCAGAAAAGAATATAATTGGAGACATTATTTTCAATTGAGAAGATGCAATTTCTTTTATCTCGGGTGTTAGATTCGGCCCAACTAAATTAATCAAAAAATCTGATGAAAAGAAAATAAAAAAACTAATTATTAATAGTATTAGAGATAAAATAATATTGATTGAACTTATAAATAATCTACTATCAATTTTGTTTTTATCCGCTAATAGTGTAACCATTGAGTTATGCAATGGACCATTAATACCGCCTAAAAGAACTAAGAAAAATCCAGGTATAATATAAGCATAATTATATGCATCATATGCAGCACTAATTCCGAAAGCACCAGCAATAACTAATTGCCTTGCCATCCCTCCAAATTTACTTAATAAAGTGCCTAAACTTACGACGAAAGCAATTTCTTTGATTGATTTCGGCATGTTAGATTTGAAAAAAGAGAGCTTTCATTTTTCTAGAATATTTTGTAGTTCTTGTTTTAATTGGATGTTAATTAAGTGATTGAGATTGGGAAAACCATTATTAAGTTCCCCCCTCTTGTAGAGGGAACCCTAATCAAGAGATATAAAAGATTTTTGGCAGATGTTGAGTTGGATAATGGTGAAATTGTTACCGCGCATTGTGCGAATACAGGACCAATGAAAGGGGTTTTGTGGCCTGGTGGTCGAGTCAGACTTAAGTACTCTCCTTCGCCTAAACGTAAATTAGATTGGTCTTGGGAGCAAGCTGAGGTGCCAAGCCATAATGAGCTGAAGAGATGCTGGGTTGGTATTAACACATCTTTACCAAATAAATTGATTAGAAATTTGGTTGAGGCGAATGGCCTAGAGAAGCAATTGGGTTTAATCGCAAATATCAAGCCTGAAGTTAAATATGGTTTAGAAGGTAAGAGTCGAATTGATTTATTACTTAAACCAGAAAGAAATAACTCAGATAGTAGAAATATTTACATAGAGGTTAAAAATACAACTTGGTGTGAAAAAACCTTGGCTTTGTTCCCTGATACGGTAACGACAAGAGGTCAAAAACATTTGAAGGAGCTAATGAGTATTTGTGCTAATTCAAGAGCAGTATTGATTCCTTGCATTAGTAGAAGTGATATGGAAATTTTCGCACCTTGTGATTTAGCAGATCCTTTATATGGAAAATTATTTAGAGAGGCAATATCCATGGGTGTAGAGATTATTCCATGTGCATTTGGTTTCTTTTTAGACCACATCACTTGGGAAGGTGTTAAGCCCTTTCAAAGTTCACAAACAAAAAATATCTAGAGCAAAAAACTTGAGTAGATCTATTTTAGCTATTTAAGCTAGTTTCTTGTTTTGATTTTTAATCGTTGGGTTTAAATTAATTTGGAAAGTTAATCAATTCACGCTGAAAATGTGTATGTAAGAACATATTTGTAGAACCAAACTCTTTTTTTGTATCAACACCTACATCTTCTCAGTATCAGTTGCATGCATATTCATAGTTGTAACTTTTGGATTAACTATCCATTTCTTTTTTCGAAGTAAGCATCATTTATGACCACTGCTTTGCAATCGCCTCCAAGGCGAAGTACTTCTCGTCTTCAAGACGCAAGTCTTTTAAACGGGCCAATGCTTCTTCTAAGAAGCATTAAAGGTTTTAGAAGAAGTCAATCTTGGGCATGGCTAGCCACTGTTCCATTGGCTCTTTTAGGATTAGGTGTATTCACTTTCTCTGCTAGAGCTGAGGTAGCGCTATCAGATTTAACTGGACCTCAAGCCGCTGCATTCTTGGCAGATAACCTTTGGTTATTTATAGCCACAATCCTCGTTATTTTTATGAACGCAGGATTTGCAATGGTTGAAGCGGGTATGTGTCGTCAAAAAAATGCGGTAAACATTTTAGCAAAAAATTTATTTGTTTTTTCTCTTGCTGTAACGGCCTATTGGGTAATTGGATATTCCCTAATGTATGGCGGTTCAGTAATTGATGGTTGGCTTTATTTCCAAGGCTTATTTGTTGATCCAGATCCTTCAGGTGCATTGGAATGTGCTGCTGCTGGTGATACAGGTTGTCTTGTTCCAGCAGTTGATTTCCTTTTCCAATCTGCTTTTGCTGGTACTGCTGCAACCATCGTTTCTGGACTAGTCGCTGAGAGAGTCAAATTTGGTGAATTTATTGTTTTCTCTATTGTTTTGACTGCTTTTATCTACCCAATCGCAGGGAGCTGGCAGTGGAATGGTGGATGGCTTTCTGAACTAGGCTTTATTGATTTTGCTGGTTCATCTATCGTTCATTCTGTTGGCGGATGGGCTGGTCTCGTTGGAGCAATGCTTCTTGGACCTCGTATAGGCAAATTTGTTGATGGCAAAGCTCAAGCAATGCCTGGTCACAATATGGCTATTGCAACTTTAGGTGCTCTAATCCTTTGGATTGGTTGGTATGGATTCAACCCTGGCTCTGAATTAGCAATGGATCAATATGTTGCTTACGTTGCAGTAACAACAACATTGGCAGCAGCAGGTGGTGCTATAGCAGCTACAGTTCTATCTACCACTACTTCTGGTAAACCTGATCTAACCATGATCATCAACGGTATCCTTGCTGGTTTAGTAAGTATCACTGCTGGTTGTGGAAATATGACTTTCGCTGGATCTTGGCTTGCTGGTGCTGTCGGTGGATTAATAGTCGTGGCTTCAGTAGCAGCTTTGGATTCTGCAGGCATTGATGATCCAGTTGGAGCCTTCTCAGTTCACGGTGTTTGTGGTGTTTGGGGAACTATTGTTATCGGCCTTTGGGGTGTTGATGGCATGGATCCAGGCGCTGCAGGAATTGGTCTTCTCAATGGAGGAGGAATTAGTCAATTCCTTATTCAATCATTAGGTGCAGCTGCTTATGGCATCTGGACTGTCGTTACGTGTTGGATTGCTTGGCAAATTATTGGTGGTTTCTTTGGAGGCATCAGAGTTAGCGAAGCAGAAGAGATACAGGGTCTTGATATTGGTGAGCATGGAATGGAGGCTTATCCTGACTTTGCTTCTAGCTAGTTCACTTGTTTAATTCTCTAACATTAAACCACACTAAAAAAGCCCAGATATATTCTGGGCTTTTTTAGTGTGGTTTAATATTTATCAGAATCCTATCAATTTGTTTTTTCTTTTTAATTGAAATGGATACTCAAGCATTCAAGCAAGCACTTCATAAATCGGATCGTTACAACAGAAGAGGATTCGGCTCTGCTAACAAGCGAGCTCAGGCGCTAGCAGAGGCTTATCAAAGCGGATTGATCGGATCTATTAGAGATAATGGGAATGAATTGGAACACGGTCGACTCAAGGTCAAAATTGCAGAGGCATTTGGATTTTGTTGGGGAGTTGAAAGAGCTGTAGCAATGGCTTACGAGACTAGAAAGCACTATCCCAATGAAAAAATATGGATTACTAATGAAATTATTCATAATCCCTCAGTAAATGATCAGCTTAGAAAAATGGATGTTCTTTTTATTACTGAGGAGAAAGGTATCAAAGATTTTTCAGGAGTCAAAGATGGAGATGTTGTAATTCTTCCAGCATTTGGTGCAACAGTTCAAGATATGAAAATGTTGCATGATAGAGGTTGCCACATTATTGATACCACATGTCCATGGGTTTCAAAAGTTTGGCATACAGTTGAAAAGCATAAAAAACATACATTTACTTCCATCATTCATGGAAAATACAAACATGAAGAAACACTTGCTACTAGTTCTTTTGCTGGGACTTATCTAGTTGTATTTGACCTTGATGAAGCTAATTATGTTGCAGAATATATTCTTGGTGAAGGGAATAGAGAGGAATTCTTGAAGCGTTTTGCCAAAGCCTCTTCTGCTGGCTTTGATCCGGATAAGGATTTGAAAAGAATTGGTGTAGCTAATCAGACAACAATGCTGAAAAGTGAAACAGAGGAGATAGGTAAGTTATTTGAAAAAACAATGCTAAAAAAATATGGTCCTGCTTATTTAAATGAACACTTTCTAGCTTTCAATACTATTTGTGATGCCACTGAGGAAAGGCAAGGAGCAATGTTTTCTCTAGTTGATGAACCTCTTGATCTTATGGTTGTCATTGGTGGTTATAACTCATCAAATACTACCCATCTCCAGGAGATAGCTGTGAGCAGGGGGATTCGCTCTTTTCATATTGATACTCCAGAGCGAATTGGAGAAGAGACAAATACTATTACTCACATGCCACTTGAAGGGGAATTAATTACTGAGAAGGAATTTCTTCCATATGGCAATATTAAAGTGGGTATAACATCTGGTGCCTCTACTCCAGATCGAGTGGTTGAGCATGTTATTCATAAGCTTATGAAAATAAGTGAAAAAGATTCATTAGAATAAATCACAAATTTGACCCAATTTCTCGTAGGATATATTGACAATATTTGTTGAAGATGGCTCAACCTACAAGTTCTAATATTAAAGATTCTGACTCACAAAAGGTTGAAGTCGTTGTACAGAGCCCTGAAGGGGAAGTGAATATTTTTGGAGAACTTTCTATATTAGTCCTTAGAGTTAGTTTCAGTTTGTTGATGGTTCATCACGGCTTGGAGAAATTAAATGATCCAGGAGGTTTTGCTGAATTTGTTGTTGGTAAATATTTCAGTTTTCTCCCTGGTGATCCTGTCATTTGGACATATATGGCCGCCGTAACCCAAATAGTTTGTCCAATTGGTTTGGCAACTGGTGTATTGGCAAGACTATCCTCATTGGGTTTGTTATCAACTATGGTATTTGCGTTATATTTCCACTTTATAGATACTGGACTAGAAGGGTTCCCTTTCGCAGTAGTGGAAAATCATAACTACATATTTGAATTGTCAGCCATTTATGCAGCAATATCATTTTATTTTTTATGCGCTGGTCCAGGAAGACTTTCACTTTTTAGGAAATCAAATAAAATAACTTATTATCCAAAAGGTACATAAATTAAGATCAATTTTTAAGGTTAGATAAAAACATAAAATAAATTATAATTTTAATTAATGTAGAAAGTGTCTTTTCCCAGTTAGAATCATTTTTATTCCTAACTCATTGCATGCGTTGATAGAATCTTTGTCTCTAATACTTCCCCCGGGCTGAATAATTGAACTAATACCATAATCAGCTGCCATCTTTACAGTATCGTCGAATGGGAAGAAACCATCACTAGCCAAAACAGCTCCTTTTGATTTGCTCCCGGCTGCTTCTAATGCAAGTTTTGCAGAACCTATTCTATTCATTTGACCAGCACCAATGCCTAGACTCTGCTGATTAGATGCTACAGCTATTGCATTTGATCTTATGTGTTTTACAATTTTCCAAGCAAAGGACAAGTCATCTATTTCTTCTTCTGTTGGGACTAATTTCGTAACGTTTTTCCATTCTGTTTGATCACTATTTGGTTCATCTAAATCTTGAATTAATAAACCACCAAGTATGCTTCTTATATGATTTTTTTCAGCTTTTTTTATAGACTCAGCTTTTAACTCTAATAGTCTTAGATTTTTCTTTTTTGAAAGTATTTCTTTTGCTTTATTATCAAAATATGGAGCTACAACACATTCGATAAATACATTTTCAAGTTCTATAGCTGCGGCTTCATCAATAGGGCAATTTATTGCAATAATCCCCCCAAAAGCGCTTACTCTATCGCCATCTAATGCTCTTTTAAGAGCTAAGTATGGAGAATTTCCAATTGCTACTCCACAAGGATTTGTATGTTTAATTACTACCGCTGCTTTTTTATATGAAGGACTACTAACAGTATTTTCATATCCAAATTCACGCAGAGTGGATAAAGCAGCTTCAAGATCTAGAAGGTTATTTGTACTTAATTCTTTCCCTTGCAATTGATTAGCGCCACTCCATCCTTTTTCAGGCTCTCCGTACCATGACGCCTTTTGATGAGGATTTTCTCCATATCTAAGTTCTTGTTTTAATGGCAAACTTTGCAACCAAGAAGCCTTTTTTGAGATGTTTTGGTTGGCAATCCATTTACTTATTGTGAGGTCATAGTTGGCAGTATGTTCAAAAGCTTTATGAGAATAGTTTTTTCGTAATTCATTAGTTATTGCTTTTGATTTATATGCATCAATTAAGGTTGAATATTGACTTGGATCAGTGACTACAAGAACATCTTTATGGTTTTTCGCGGCTGCTCGAATCATAGTTGGACCTCCAATATCAATATTTTCGATTGCTTCCTCCCATGAAACATTCTCTTTTAAAATTGTTTGTTCAAATGGGTATAAGTTAACAACTACCAAATCTATTGGATTGATATTTTGTGCCTTTAAATCATCCAAATGAGTTTGTTTATCTCTTCTAGCCAATATTCCTCCATGGATTTTTGGATTAAGAGTTTTGACCCTTCCTTCAAGAATTTCTGGAAACCCCGTGTAATCTGCTACTCGTGTGACAGGAAGATTTTCTCTCTCAATTAATTTTGCAGTCCCGCCACTTGAAATGAGTTTGAAGCCCAATTCATTAACCAATGCTTGAGCTAAAGGGATTAAGCCAGTTTTGTCTGAGACACTTAGCAGAGCTATAGGTGACATTTTTATTGTTTGAAAGCGATTCTTCTCGATAACCTACGCATCAAAGAGACATATTGCATTCAAGATGACTGAACAACTCTTATTACATTCTGAATCCGCAACAAATAGATTAGTTTTACTTCATGGTTGGGGAGCTGATGCAAATGATCTAATACCTGTTGGGAAATTATTAACTGTGGGTTTAAAAGAGCGTTTTGAAATAGTTTCTCTTTCAGCTCCTCAGCCTCATCCAAGCGGATCAGGTATGCAATGGTATCCTTTGTACCCACATGAATGGGAACAGGTTCCAAGTGCAGTATTAGATCTTGAAAAGCGTTTAAATAATCTTTGCTTTAATCGAATACCTTTACATAAAACATTGCTGCTGGGATTCTCACAAGGTGGTGCGATGGCGTTAGAGCTTGCATCAAGAAATAAATTTGGAGGAGTTTTTGCACTTAGCTCTTATCCCCATCCAGATTGGAAACCTTTAAAAGATATGCCACCTATTTTTCTTTGCCATGGAGATATCGATCAAGTAGTTCCAAAAGCCGCTTCACAGAAAAGCTTTGATATTTTGTTGAAAAATGGAGTTAAATCAGATTTATATTTTTTTAATGGAGGCCACGAAATAACTAATGATCTAATTGATTATTGCCGCGAAAAAATTAAACAGGAATTTCTAGGTTAAACAAAAGCGTATTCATATTCTTCAATTTCTTCCCAATCATCTGCTGTAAGTTCTAAACCAGCAAAAATTTTGTCCTCACCAAGAAATTCAACAATAACTCTTAGAGAAGGGAAAAGAAAGTGATTCTCCTCAGCGTATTGGGCACTAAACAAACCTTTTTCTCCCCAAAAGAAGCGATCAGTAGTGTGTTCATTACGACGCACATTTAGTATTGCAGGTGCGTAAAGTCCCTCTTCAGCAATAAATCGTCTAGCAGCCGTTACAGGCTTATGTTGACCCGTTCCTAAATGGAAAATAGGTACATGGGACATAACACGCTGACCTGCGAGTCTTCGTCTGCTAATTCTTTTGCGCTTCTTAGACATGAAAAAACTACCTTTTTTGGGGGGTGGGAGAGAGTTACAGATTTTCTTTTTATTAGCTCTGGTAGGAGCTAGAGTTTTTAGAAGAAAAATAAAGTTGAAACTGAGGTGGAAATTTTTCCCAAAAAATTAAAAAAGTTGACTACAGAGTTTACCCATCAATCTCTGCCTTAGCCTTAAAGTCACTAAAAGTGCTCACTTTTTAATTGGATTTGAGATAACCTCCTAACAAGATCTAAATTCTTTATTAACATCTTAATACTTTTTTCAAATTTATCAAGTTTTTGAATACTTCGTTTTCCTTCTCTAAAATTGCATAATGATTTCAATGCAGTATTCAGAAAGGTTTTTAAATTTTGTTCAACAGCAGTTGATGAGCTTTCAAGCTGATCAAGAACTTGAGCATGTTGTCGTTTATGTGGCGAGATCTGGAGAAAGTGGATCTCCAACCTTGGAGGTTGTTGGTCAGTGGCCTAAGTCGGAGAAAGTATTACAGCCTGTAGAAACTGATGCTGCCCTTCGCACGCCATCTTCAAATAGAAGATGGTACCCATTGCAAGAAGGGTCAATATTATTAGGTGTTATTCGTGCAGAGAGAATTGATTCTGAAGAAGAATGGCCTGAGAAGCTTGATCAACGTCTGCAATCGATGTCAATTTTACTGGCGAACTCTCTTGCCTCTGAACTTGATAGGAAAAGGTTGTTAGATCAATTGGATGATCAAAAAGAGCAAATATCTTTAATGGTTCATCAACTACGAAATCCATTAGCTGCCCTTGGTACTTATGCAAAACTTCTTTTGAGAAAAATAGGACCAGAAAGTGAACATGAGAATCTGGTCAAAGGTCTAATAACTGAACAAGCACAAGTGAATAAGTATCTATCCGCACTTGATCAACTTAGTCAATTGAAATTACCTCAAACTGATGATGGATCAAATAGATTGTTATTGCCTCCACTATTACCAACTGATACTTATATAAGTGTGAAAAGTTTAATAGAACCATTAGTTGAGAGAGCTAAAGCTCGAGCTAATTTGCAAGGAAGAAAATGGTTTAGTCCTTCACAATGGCCAACATGGATGGAATCAAGATCAATTTCAGAAGGTGTTATTGCTGAAATAGTTGCTAATCTTTTAGAGAATGCATTCAGGTATAGTCCTCCTCAATCTTCTATTGGTATAGAAGTGATTGAGGAGGGAATATGTGTTTGGGATGAAGGTATGCCTATAAATGAGGAAGAAAGAGAAAAGATTTTTGAAAAAGGGTTTAGGGGCGAAAGTGGTTCAAAAATGTCTGGCAGTGGGATAGGCCTGGCTCTTGCTAGAGATTTAGCTAGACAACTAGGTGGAGATTTAAAGTTAGTTGTTAATCCGAGCCAGTTTAAAAATTCTTTGCCTGAATCAGGTAATGCTTTTGTTTTTAATTTGGAACCAAGATGATACTTAATAATAATAAATGAGTTGTTTCTGTTATTACTAAACCTGCTCCATAACTATCACCATTATGCCCTCCTAGTGATTTATTTATAAAATGTGGAATTAATATGGAAGGGATTAACCCTGACAAAATGAAATAAGTTAGTAATATATTCGAAAATGTATTGAAATTAGTTGTAAATAGAAAAATTATTATACCGATGGAAATTATTATTAATGATGGTCTTATTTCGTTAGTTATCCCTTTCCAGGTTTGACGATGAGAAGAAATGGATTCTTTCTTGAAAATGTAATCATAATTTTCAATTGCAAAAAGTTGTGAGAGTCTTCCCCAAAATGCAGCTAAAGGGAAAACAAAGGGTGCATAAAAATCAAGTTTGATAATTGCTGCTATTTGAAGGATCAAAATAATTGCTAGACTTTGCACGCCTATTGCCCCCACTCTGCTGTCTTTCATGGCCTCAATTTTCTTTGATGGACCAGCACCAATTCCATCTGCTGTATCAATTAAACCGTCAATATGAAGTCCACCAGTTATAACAATGTTAATTGCAATAGATATTAATGTAATTGAAATACTTGGCCAATTAAAGTGATTTAGTAAAAGCCATGAAAATGATTGTAAAGATCCAATTAAGACTCCTATTAATGGAGCAAACCGAGCAATTCTTTTGAATGTAGGTTTAATTATTGGAAGTTGCGGCAAAATTGTGTAAAACACCCATGCACCTGCAAGATCACTTAGCCAGTTTTTCAAAATCAGAATTACAACCTCAACTGTTTCTTAAGTTTCAAATTAGTTATATAACTAGTTTAAATTATGGAATATTTAGGAATAATTGAAGAAGCCCTTTTTTGATTTCCAAGTAAAAAACAGATGCAATTCGACATTTGCTCGGGTCTGCTCTTTTAAAACGCCAAATGGAATTGTAAATACTCCTAGATTTATGCCAGTCGGGACTTTAGGAACTGTCAAAGGAGTTACATCTAAGCAGCTTAATAAAACAGGAGCAGAAATGATTCTTGCGAATACTTTTCATCTTCATCTGCAACCTGGAGAAAAGATTGTTCAAGATGCAGGGGGACTACATAAATTTATGAATTGGAATAAGCCAATACTTACTGATTCAGGAGGTTTTCAAGTATTTAGTTTGGCGAAGTTAAATAAAATTGATGAAGAAGGAGTTTCGTTTCAAAGTCCAAGAGATGGTAAACATATTTTCTTAACACCTGAGAAAGCTATTGAAATTCAAATGGCTTTAGGTTCAGATATCGCAATGGCTTTTGATCAATGCCCCCCTTACCCAGCTAGTGAATCAGAGGTTGAACAGGCTTGTCAAAGAACTCATCATTGGTTAGAGAGATGTCTTAATGCTCACAACAAAGCTGATCAAGCAATGTTTGGAATAGTTCAAGGGGGCTGTTTTACACATTTGAGGGAATTGAGCGCAAAAATTGTCTCAGGATACGATTTGCCTGGTATTGCCATTGGAGGTGTAAGTGTCGGTGAACCAATACATCAAGTGCATAAAATAGTCCGAGAAACCTGTCCACTTTTACCTCAAGATCGGCCTAGATACTTAATGGGAATTGGAACTTTGAGAGAAATGGCAATAGCAGTCGCAAATGGAGTAGATCTGTTTGATTGTGTAATCCCTACGCGCTTGGGAAGACATGGGAGTGCATTGGTTAATGGTGAGACATGGAATTTAAGGAATTCGCGTTTTAAAGAGGATTACAGTCCATTGGATTCATCTTGTACTTGTGAGGCTTGTACTGGTGGATACACAAGGGCATATATTCATCATTTAATTCGCAACAAAGAATTACTTGGTCTTACACTTCTGAGTCTGCATAATCTCACGCATTTGATCCGTTTTACAGGCGCTATGAGGCAAGCAATTGTTGAAGGTTGTTTTTCAGAGGATTTCGCTCCGTGGCAGAGTGACTCTAAAGCGCGTCATACGTGGTAGCGTGCGTGCTTAATACGTCCATTATTTCTTAGGGATGGCACTGATTAATCTCGACTTACTTGCTGAACTTCCGGTTGCTTACCAGGCTTTTGCACCAACAGTGGATGTACTTCCACTTATACCTCTTTTCTTCTTTCTGCTTGTTTTTGTTTGGCAAGCGGCAGTTGGCTTTCGTTAGAAGGGAGTTTTTCTTCTAGATTTTTAAAAAATTAAGTAATCGATTAAAGGTTCTTAACAAAATAAAATTTTTGCTCGAAGTAAAACATCGGGCAAAAATTTTTGCCTTTTGCGATCTAATAGGCTTTTTTAAATTCCTTTGCTTAGCAAAATATCTTCACTTGGCATTGATACTGCCTTTTCAATTAAATCAGCAAGATGAAGAGCTCTAGATGCTTGAAGCCCTCCAACAGCTGGTTTCTCCTTGCCTCTAACGCATTGCAGGAAATGCTCCAGTTCTGCATACAACGGTTCGATTGAGGTTGTACTAACTTCTTCAATAAAACCATCATTTCTATAAAGTAATTCTCCATGATCTGCTGAATACCATTCATGTGCTTTTCTATGAATATGAATATTGTGATTAAGGAAATCTGTTTCTATTAGACTTTGCTTACAATGAGCGCTCAAGTTTCTGATTTTTTTGTGACTCATTTTGCTTGCAGTAAGACTTGCAACCACCCCGTTTTGAAATCCTAGTGTCGCGTTAACGTAATCCATAGGTCCATCACCACTGCATCCTCCAACCGCAGCAAGCCTTATAACTTTTGAATTTGCAAGTTCAATAACTAAATCAATATCGTGAATCATTAAGTCCAATACAACTGAAACATCATTAGCTCTCTCGGGATGAGGACTATGTCGTCTGGCTTCAAGAACTACAACTTCTTCATTAGCAACTACTTTAATTAACTCTCTGAAAGCCGGATTAAATCTTTCTATATGGCCAACTTGTAATAATTTTTTCGCATTGTTTGAAGCATTAATCAACGATGAGGCTTCTTCTTTGTTTGCTGCTATGGGTTTTTCAATTAACACATGTTTTCCTGAATTTAGACATTCGAGACCTACTTCTTGGTGAAACAATGTAGGAACAGCTATGCATACAGCTTCTACTTGATGTAATAAATCCTTGTAATTTTTATACCAATTACAATTAAATTGTTCCATCGCTAATTTCCCTCGCTCTTCGTCTAAATCTGCAACTCCAACCAGTTCAGCATCTTTGAGAAGACTTAGCACTCTCGCATGGTGCCACCCCATATTCCCAATTCCAATAACTCCAACTTTTACAGGAATAATATTTTCGTTGATCTTGGCAATTGTTTTCATGTTAATTTTTTTATTAACTAATAGTCATTTTTATAAATTATTTAGGAAGAGTTATTTTTACTTGATTTATTCTTGGACCTTTCATTGAGATGATTTCAAATACTATTTCATTATGAATCAACGTTTCTCCTGAGTCTGGGATTTCTTGGAGTTTTTCTAAAACAAATCCAGCGAGAGTGTAGTGATCATCAGCCTCTGGTAATTCTAGTTTAAGTTCTCTATTTAGTTCTATTACTTCTATGTCCCCAGAAGTAAGCCATATTTTTCTTAAGTCATCAATAGGTCTTAGCTCAGATTCTTTACTATCAAATTGAATCTCATCTCCAACAATTTCGCCGGTTAAGTCTGCTGATGTTATTAACCCTTCAGTTCCTCCATATTCATCAACAACCAAAAGTAGTGGGTTCCCATTCTTTATAAGGGGTAATAATTCGGCCAAAGTAGAAGTTTCTAAAACACGAACAACTGGCTCTATATATGGCTCTAAAGATGTTTGGGATTGCATTTTCCCTTTGGCTATTGGATCAGCAAGTTGCCTTAAATCCAAAACTCCAAGAACATTATCAAGTGAATCATCAATTACTAAGTATCTTGCATGACGCGTTTTGTGAACTTCTTCCATCATTTGAGTAAAGGAAACCTCTCTTGGAAGAGTAACCATCCCTGATCGTGGAACCATTACTTCTCTGACTTGTGTATCTCGTAGAGCAAAAACACCCTCAAGTATGTTTCTTTCGTCAGGTTTTAATCCTGTGACTCCTCCAGTTTCAATTAATTTTTCTAATTCTCCTGCGGAGAATGCGGCTGTAGTGAGACTTTCTGATTGAGTATTGAGTCCAAATAATCTTAGAATTAATAAAGCAAGTCTCTCTAGTAAAGATAGAAATGGTGACATCCATTTTATTGCTGCTTCAATTAATGGGGATAATTTAAGAGCAGAAGTCTCTGGCTGATTAAGAACAAGCGCTTTTGGAAGAAGACCAGATATCAGAGTTGCTAAAAGTACAACGGCAATAAAAAGTCCTAGATCTAAAAAATAATTAATTGAAGCATTACTTCCCCACCATTTACTTGCGAGATTTTTGCAGATCCATCCAATTGAAACTAATGAAATAGTTATTCCTAACTCTGCTATTAAAAGAGTTCTTCTTAGCCTTTTTTGCAAACGAATTATGGAACTGGAACCAGGAAGTCCATCTTCTACAAGTCTTTGAACTTTAGTTGAACGAAGTCGTAAAATAGCAAACTGACCTGCATTGAAAAATGCTGGTATTACAAGCAATATAAAAAGAAGTAATAAACTCATTAATAATTTTTATATGGGGGTGGCGAGGATCGAACTCGCCTAAGGCGAATTATGAGTTCGCTGCATTCACCAGATTGCTACACCCCCAAAAAAGCTGAACTAAAACTTTTTTTTGATAATAGTTAATTAGTTTGCCTAAAGTAAATATATATCTAATCCCATCAAGATGTTTAATAATTAAACTTGCATATAAAGATATGAACCCATTGAATCCTTCATTAGATGGAATGAAAGAAAATCTTTTAACATTATTAGCTCAAAAAGCTTATAGGTATGGAGATTTTTCTTTGGCTTCCGGAAAAAAAAGTTCTCATTATGTAAATTGCAAGCCAGTGTCTCTTTCAGGTACGGGTCTCTTGTCAATAAGCTCACTATTCCTTAAACAAATACATGAAGGTGATAGTGGAGTGGCTGGCTTGACTTTGGGTGCTGACCCTCTTGTTAGTGGAGTTGTAATCTTGGCAGCTCAATCAGATATTGACTTAAGCGGTTTAATAGTAAGGAAAGAAGCAAAAGGTCATGGAACTGGGGCATGGTTAGAAGGGCCTTTGCCTCCAAAGGGTTCAGTTATTACTGTCTTGGAGGATGTTGTGACTACTGGTGGCTCTTCTTTAAAAGCTGTTGAACAACTTAGAAATCAAGGGTATTTAGTTAACCAAGTACTAGCAATAGTTGACAGAGAAGAAGGAGGTAAAGACGCCATGTCTAAAGCTGATTTAGATTTAAATAGTCTTTTCTTTTTACAAGAGATTGTTGAAAGAGCTAAAAGCTTGTAATGAAAGAAACTAAATCATTGATTTGGGATGAAACATTTCCTTCATTACTTCTAAAAGGGGAAGGTGCTGCTGCTTTTTTGCATGGTCAGACAACCGCTGATGTTTTTGCTAACAAAAAACTAGACCGAATATTCATGAGTTGTTGGCTATCAACTAAAGGATCTTTAAAAGCTGTGTTGGAAATTAGACTTTCAGATGATATGGCTGAAATAGTTGTTATCAGTGGTGAAATTAATTCTATAAGAGATGGATTTGAATCAGTGATATTTCCAGCAGATAAAGTTAAGTTAGAAGTTATAGATCCCATCAGAAGAAGACAAGAAATAAATTATAATATTTCATGGAAGCAATCAAATTTTATTTGGATTGATAATAATGATTTGAGTCTAGAAGAAATTTCTAACACTACAAAAGCTACTGAAGAAGAATTAGAAAATTGGAAAATAAGACAAGGTATACCTAGCTTTGATAGAGAGATAAATGGAGAAACAAATCCTTATGAATTAGGATTAGCAGATACTATAAATCTTGATAAAGGCTGTTATCTAGGTCAAGAGGCAATGGCTAGGTTGTTTAGGTCTAAATCTCTAAAATGTCAACTTCATTATTGGGAAGCTAATGGAGAACCTAATGAGTTTGATATTGGTAAAAAGTTTTTTAGCACTAATCAAGAAGAAGGATTAAGAAAAAATGTAGGAGTTATTACTTCTTCAATTAGGGTTAATGATAATTTTTTTAATGGACTGGCATTAATCAAGAAAAATTTTCTTGATCAGGATTTTTGTTTTACTGAAAATGGTGACTCGATAACTATAAAAAAAACAATCTCTTTTACCAATCCTTTTTAATCTATTTCGATATTCTCACTCGTGATATATTAACCACTTCGCAATCATTAGGGTGGCCAAGCAATCATCACGATTATATTCAAAAATTGAATTTAAATTTCTAGAATACATTTTATTGATTTTACGTGATTTTTTCCATTGTCTCCACCATAAAAGAGCTCTAGCTCCATCTACATTTGTTTGTTTCCACTCAAATCCAATCCATTCTGCGATTGATTTAAGGCCATAATTTCTTACTGGAAGGCACCAGTATTCTCTAATTAATAAATGTATATCAATAAATCTTTGTTTTAATACTTCAATTTCATGAGGTTTGGCTCCTTGACGTAATCCCAGTTTTAGCAAAGATATTGGTTCAGTTTCACCGTAATGGATAATTGGATAGTCTTTATTAAGACTTAATTTTTTATTTATTCTTTTCCAGAGAAAACTTTCATTGCTTTTTTCAAGATTAAGTAATGGTGAATATTTTGTTTTTTCTAAACTTATTTCATTTTTAATATTTTTTGGTAACCGAATAAATCCATGTAAAAAGTCATGTTTAATATCTGGGTCAGATTCAATATCATATATATATAAACCTTTTGCTTCCTTTAAATTATTTAGTGTTATTTCTGCCTTTAATTTGATTGCCTTTTTTGTTAACTGTGATTGCGATTGTAAGATGATTTGTTTGGAAATTTTACCATGTTGTGTGCCAAATCTTTCAAGCTTATCCTTTAATTTATAATGCTCAATCTTTGCTAAATCCTCTATATTATTAATTCCAATTTTGTTTAATAAAAGTTCTCTTTTTGCTCCAATCCCGCTAACTTCACTTAGACTTCTTTCTTTGATAGATATAGAATCACAATCTTTTCTCCATGCACATATTGTGCATTTTTTCCTATTAGAAGTTATTGGTGGAGGAGTTTTTGATTCAATATCCTTTTCTAGATTTAATAATGAATCTATCAATTCTTTTTTCATATTTTCATTTAACCTTATCTTTTCGACTTTTGTAATTTCATTTTCTTCGTGTAATATCAAACCTTTTTCGACTTGACAATTCTGTAAATTACCTAATAACAAACCTTTCATTGCAAGTATTAATCTATGCTCTCTTGTGATTTTTTTACCTTGCCTCGCTAAAATAGGTTGGTAAGAAAAATGACCCCAAATACTTTCTCCTGATGTCTTCTTTAGGATAGGTAAATTTCCTTTGATAATTCTATTTTTAATAAGAGGATATTTAAGTCTGACCCCATATACGATGTTTTTTCCCTCTTCACAAGCTTGAATTCCTATCCCATAATTTTTTTGTGAGAGATTATGAAAGCAGTCGATTTGATGATTTAATTGAAGAGTGCTATGCGCCGTCCACAACTTTTTTTGTTTATCACCATAAATTTCTAGCCACGCTTTTCTTCTGCATCGAATCCAACTCCTGAAAAGGTGATCATTAATTGGTTTGGATTTATTACATTTCATACTTAGAGATTAATCTGAATTTCTTTAAGAACAAAGTTTCGCCTACATAAAGATGAAAAAGAAAAAGTTGAATCTCACTAAGGAGAACATTTCTTTCGGAACAGATGGATGGAGAGGGATATTAGGCGTTGATTTCACTTTGGAAAGATTACTTAAAGTTGCAGCAGCAGCAGCTCAAGAGCTTGCTTACGTGAAAGATAAAAAAAATAATAAAATAATCATTGGTTATGACCGTCGTTTCCTCGCAGAGGAGATGGCTGAGGCGGTTGCATCTGCAGTTAGAGGAGCAGATTTAGTACCTTTGTTGGCTTCTTCCTCGCTGCCAACTCCCTCTTGTAGCTGGGGGGTAATTGAAGAAAATGCTCTTGGTGCATTAGTGATTACAGCAAGTCATAACCCATGCGAATGGTTGGGTTTGAAAATAAAAGGTCCTTTTGGAGGCTCAGTCGATAGCTCTTTCACGCATTCCGTTCAAAAAAGATTAGATGCTGGAGGGATATCAATTCCAATCGAAGACATAACCGAGAGAGTTGATTTTCGAAAACAACATCTTTTGGGGATTAGTAAGAAATTTGACATGCCTTTCATATCTAATGGCTTGAAAAAATTAGGTTTGAAAATATTTGTTGATCCAATGCATGGATCTGCTGCGGGCTGCATGTCTGAATTATTTGGCTCTGATGGTGATGAGCTCATTTATGAATTAAGAACTAAAAGAGATCCTTTTTTTGGCGGTAATCCTCCAGAACCTATGAAAGGTTACCTATCCCAATTAATAGAAGAAGTTAAGGATTCGTTTAAAGAAGGTAAGTTGTCCATGGGCATAGTTTTTGATGGAGATGGAGATCGAATTGCAGCAATAGATGAAAAAGGTAGATTTTGCAATACACAGCTGTTAATGCCTGTTCTGATAGATCATCTTGCAAGAGTCAAAAACATGGCAGGTTGTGTTGTTAAAACGGTAAGCGGTTCGGACTTGATGCGGTTGGTTGCAGAGGACTTAGGGAGAGAAGTCCTTGAGAAGCCTGTTGGGTTTAAATATATTGCTGAAGAAATGCTTTCAAGAGAAGTTCTCGTTGGAGGAGAGGAGTCGGGGGGGGTTGGATTTGGACATCATTTGCCAGAACGTGATGCTTTGTTTACAGCTTTGCTTTTGATCGAGTCAATAGTTGCTGATAGTAAATGTTTAGGTGAGAAAATAGATTCTCTTCATGCTCGTTTTGGCAAGAGTCATTTTGAACGTATTGATTTAACTCTCAAAGATATAGAAATGAGAAGGAACTTGGAAAAATTTTTGAAACAGAAGACTCCATCTTCTATAGGTCAAAAATCAGTTTTAGAGGTTATTTCAACTGATGGAATAAAACTTGTACTTGATAAAAGTCATTGGCTTATGTTCCGTTTCTCTGGAACAGAGCCTCTTTTAAGAATTTATTGTGAAGCTCCATCAAGTTCAGAAGTTACTTCAACTTTGTATTATGCAAAGCAACTTATAGATAATAGTTTTGGATAATATTCCTCTAATAATTGCTAGTAGCAATCAAGGTAAAATCAGAGAATTTAAAAAACTTTTGGACGATTTTCCATTTGATTTGTTGACTCAACCTGTTGGACTTGAGATTGAAGAAACAGGCGATACATTTATGGAAAATGCAAGGATGAAGGCCATTGCTGTTAGTAAAGAAACGGGGAAGCTATCGCTGGCTGACGACTCTGGATTAAGTGTTGAGGCTCTTGGAGGAGCTCCAGGTATTTATTCTTCTAGGTATGCAAGTTCAGACAAGGAAAGAATTCAAAAACTATTAGCTGAGTTAAAACCTTTTTCAAATAGAAAAGCTAAATTTGAATGTGCATTATGTATTGCCAGTGGAGAAAAAGTGTTGATAGAAGTTTCAGGATTTTGTGAAGGTCTGATAACTTTTTCTCCTAAAGGGGAAAATGGGTTTGGTTATGATCCGATTTTTCAAGTTTCTGGATTAGGTGAGACTTTTGCGGAAATGGATTACGAAAAAAAGAGGCAAATTGGTCACAGGGGGAATGCATTCAAATTTCTCAGGCCAGAATTGAAAAAGCTATTTGCTTAAAAAAAGTATTTATTTTCTTAGTAAACTTTTAGTTTTCTAGCCAGCTACCGTGTAATCCGTGGGGGATTGAAATAGGAACCTCAAGAATAGCTTTTTCAGTTAGATCTTTAGAATCAAGGATTATTAAATCAGTCCCCAATCTAATACTATTCCAAACCAATACGACAACCCATCCATTGTCTTCTTCAGATTTTGATTCTTGGGAAGGAATAAATATAGGCTCACTTACAAAACCTCTTGGAGCGGCACTCCAACTTATTTCTTCCTCTTTTAAGGAATCGAATTTTTTAATAGCCTGTAGTGGTCCATTCCCTTCCTTCTTTTCAGCGGTTGCCATCCAACTGAACCGGGACTTTAGTCCTTCAAAATGGGGGTTAACCATTGCAAATTCACAACATTGTTTACTCAATGTGGAACAGTTAAATGTGTTTTTATTGGGATTTATTTCACATCTTTTTAAAATTCCTTCTGGTAAAAGATCAAAGTCAATTTTTCTAAAATTATCATCTGGTCCAATACTAGGAAAATCATCATAAAAAATACTTTCAACATTTATTTTTTCATTTTCTTCCCAAGCATTGAGATGATGAAAAACAAACCCCTTAGGAGCATTCACAGTTTTTGGGGGGGCTCCTGCAAATTTGCCGCAATCTCTTGGAATCAATAAAAATTTTGGATTCCCATCAGGTTTTGATGTCAAACATTGTGCCGCTCCCTTTTGTCCTAGAAGGAATGGGAGAGGATTGAAACTTATAGCATTTTGGAGAAATATTGCCCAGTTTGGGGTTATGGCAAAATCATGCAAAAAAGCAAAACCATTAAAAGAATCTTTCCTATCGCTTAAAAGAGAACCAGCTTTATCGCCTTCGTTTGAGAATTCCATCAATCTTATTGTGCTTTTAGGACCTGTATTGACTCCAAAGGTCACTATTCTCTCTTTTTTGTGATGACCAGGGTCAAATCTAGGATGGGCACTAAACGCTTCACCTTTCTTTAAAACTCCATTTAAATCAGAGATACCGTTCGTTTCCAGCGTGATGGGATTTAGTGAATATGGGCTAGATGCTTCCCATAAGGCAAGGAGATCATTCCCAAGTTTTATTACGTGGGTATTGGCTATATTTTTTAACCTAATGTCAAAGGCATTAGCTAATAAACCACCTTCTTTCTGAGTACCAAAAACTCCTCTATAAAGAAATTTCTGGGATTTTTCCTCTTCCTTCCATTCTTTTGTTCGAACAAAACGATTTGTGAGTTTTATTGTTCCATTTTCAAAGTTGAAGGCTGCTATCATTCCATCTCCATCAAATGGATGATGGACCCATCTCCCACCTCTCTCTAGTCGACCTGGCCCGTTTCTATAGAAAGTTCCTGAAATTTGCTTTGGGATTGATCCTTTTATAAGTTTCAATTCAGCGTTATTTAGTTCTTTCTCAACATTGCAATATGCACTTGACCAATCCTCTTGGGAGAAGATCGCTTGATTTTGAGATGAGTCTTTTTTTAAATAGCTAACTGCCACTACTTACATAAGATTGGGATTTGATTTTGGCTAAAAGTTAGAACTTTTGCGAGCTTATTAGAAAACCTGTGGATTCAACCAGTTTCATTTCAACTACCAGCTTGTTCAAGAACTCCTTTGCTGCTGGGTATTTGACCTGATCTTCTAGGATCAATTTCAGTAGCAATCCTTAAGGCTCTTGCAAAAGATTTAAAAGATGCCTCAATTATATGGTGTGTGTTTGTTCCTGCTAGTTGCCTTATGTGGAGGGTTAAACCACTATTACTTGACACAGCAGCAAAAAATTCTTTAACCAGCTCTGTATCATAGGTTCCTACTTTTTGAGAAGGAATATCTAAATCGAAACTTAAATGTGGTCGACCTGAGCAATCGACCACTACTTGAATAAGAGCTTCATCAAGAGGAGCAAGGAAATGACCAAAACGATTAATGCCAGATCGATCTCCAAGTGCCTTTGATAAGGCTTGTCCTATTGCGATTCCAATATCTTCATTAGTGTGATGATCGTCTACATGAGTATCTCCATTTGCGCTTACTTTTATATCGAATAATCCATGGCTAGATAATTGTTGGATCATATGGTCTAGAAAACCAATACCAGTACTTACATCGCACTTTCCAGACCCATCAATATCTATTTTGACAAAAACGTCCGTTTCCTTCGTTACTCTGCTGATTTCTCCTGATCTTGTTCTGTTCATATCTATTTGTTAATTAAACTGAAATGAAATCACATTCCGTTTATGCAATACCCAGCATCAACATAAACAGTTTGACCTGATATACCACTTGAAAGATCGCTAAGCAAGAAAGCAGCTGTGTTTCCTACTTCGATTTGGGTCACGGTTCTTCTAAGAGGAGCTTTTTCTTCTACATTATGAATCATGTCTAAAATCCCTCCTATAGCAGAACTTGCAAGAGTTCTTATTGGTCCAGCGCTAATTGCATTAACTCGAACCTGATTTTCAGGACCAAGCTCCTCTGAAAGATATCTAACTGAAGCCTCTAAAGCTGCTTTCGCGACACCCATTACGTTGTAATTAGGAATTGCTCTTTCTGCTCCTAAGTACGTCAAAGTAACTACTCCCGCTCCTTTACTGAAAAGAGGTTTTGCGTATTTACACAATGGAGCAAGAGAATATGCGCTTATTTCTAGAGCTCTAGAGAATCCCTCTGGAGAAGTCGCACTATAATTGCCAACTAATTCTTCTTTTCCTGCAAAGGCTAAACAGTGAACTAATCCATCAATCTGTCCCCAATTATTCTTAATTGCTTCAAAAACTTCTTCAATTTGAGAAGAATTTTGAACATTAAGTGGTAGGAATAAGCTTGGATTCAAAGGGGAAGTAAGTTCTTTTACCTTTGCTTCAAATCTACCCTTTTCATCGGGCAAGTATGTAATTCCTAATTCAGCTCCTGCCGCTTTTAACTGTTGTGCAATGCCCCAGGCAATTGATCTGTTGTTTGCTATTCCTGTTACAAGGATTTTTTTGCCACTAAGATCGAGAAGCATCTTATGCACTCATTTGGTTAATATTGCTAATTGTCCCTTATTTAGGGCTAAGACTCATAATTAAATGAAAATATACTTAAAAGTTCTGTAATCCATTAACCACCAAAAGTATAAGAATCATGGTTCGAACAGCCTCAACAATGCTTCCATTAGGAACTCAATTACCTGATTTTGAGTTAGATGTGGTTTCAGGCGTTAATCTTGCTCCGGATGATTCCTTAAAAGGCCTTAGTCACATTAGAAGTTTTGATTTAATAAAAAGACCACTGTTTTTGATGGTTATATGCGCTCATTGTCCATTTGTTAAACACGTAGAAAGTGGAATTACAAATTTGTTCCATTCTTTTGGTGATGAGGTTCAATTTTTGGCTATTTCTAGTAACAGCGTGATCACCCATCCGGAAGACGCGCCAGAATTATTAGCTTTTCAAGCTAATAAACTGGGATGGAAGTTTCCATATTTATTTGATTCTGATCAAAAATTAGCAAAAGCCCTTAAAGCCGCATGTACCCCAGATTTTTATATTTTTTGGCCTTCTCCAGATGGAGAATTAAAATTGAAATATCGGGGACAAATGGACGGAAGTCGTCCTGGTAATGAAATACCTGTTTCTGGTGATGATATTCGTTTAGCACTCAGATCATTATTAAAGGGAGAAGATATTTCAGCGAATCAAAAACCTTCTATTGGTTGCAACATTAAATGGCATCCTGGTATGGAGCCTGAGTGGTTTGGATAAATTAATGAATGTCTTTTTAATTACCATCTCGGCAACTTAATTTAAATATTTATGCAGATACCTCCCTTTAGCCTTGAATCTCAAATTTCTGAAATTGGAGAAGAGATTGAAGAAGTTTTAATCAAAGTTTTTAGAAGCGGGAAATACATTGGAGGTGAGGAAGTAACTTCTTTTGAAAAAGCTTTTGCCTTAACTATCAAAACTTCTCACTCGGTTAGTTGTAATAGTGGAACAGATGCATTAATTCTTGCTTTAAGATCGCTAAATATTGGTCAAGGTGATGAGGTAATCACCTCATCATTTAGTTTTTTTGCTACTGCAGAAGCAATAACCAGTGTAGGTGCTAGGCCGGTTTTTGTAGATATTGATCCTGAAAATTATCTTATGGATCTGGGTTTAATAGAAAAAGCAATATCTCCAAGAACAAAAGCTATTTTGCCTGTGCATTTGTTTGGACATCCAATGGATATGGATAAAATAATGGCGATTGCTGGGTCAAATAATCTAAAGGTGGTAGAAGATTGTGCTCAAGCTGCTGGCGCGCATTGGCGAGGTAAACCCGTAGGAAGTTATGGGGATGTAGGTTGTTTTAGTTTTTTCCCTACTAAAAACTTAGGAGCAGCCGGAGATGGAGGAGCTATAACTACGAATGATTTTGATCTGGCAAAAAAAATTAGGGAATTAGCTATTCATGGGAGTCCCAAGAGATATTTTCATACAAATATTGGATATAATAGTAGGCTTGATTCATTACAAGCTGCAATCTTAAATGTTAAATTAAATCGATTAAATAAATGGATAGAGCAAAGAAAAGCAATAGCAACTCATTATATAAGTAAGTTGTCAAATATAGAATCAATGGAATTACCATCTAATACCTTGATCAATAATTCAGGCCATTCATGGAATCAGTTTGTAATAAGAATACTGGACAATTCTTTTGTGAAAAATATAAAATCCACTTCAGGTAATGTTTTTGATAATCCAAATAGAGATCTATTTAAAACTGAACTTTATAGGCTTGGAGTAAATACAATAATTTATTATCCAATACCTATACATCTTCAACCTGCATATAAAGACTTAGGGTATAAAGAAGGATCTCTTCCTGTTACTGAAAAGATATGTAATCAAGTGATTAGTTTGCCTATTTTCCCTGAGTTGAAATCTATTCAGCAATCATATGTTATTGATAAAATTAAGGAAATTTTTAAAAAATAAGCTATTTAAGATTCGAATACAATTCTTTGAAGATTGATGTTTGACTTTTGTGGTTTATTATAGGTTTTGGATAGCCATTTCGCTCAGCCAAACTTATTTCACCTGAAAGTAAATTAGGCGTTAAGATATGTGATAACTCAGGAATCCATTTTCGGATATAATTACCATTTTCATCGAATTTAGAGGCTTGTCTAAAAGGATTAAATATTCTCATAGGTTTCGGATCCATGCCACTGCTAGCACTCCATTGCCAACCTCCATTGTTTGATGCCAAGTCACCATCAACTAGACTCTTCATGAAGAAAAGTTCTCCCCATCTCCAATCAATCAAAAGATCTTTTACTAGAAAAGAGGCAACAATCATTCTGCATCGATTATGCATCCATCCGGAATGCTTAAGTTGTCTCATCGCAGCATCAATTATAGGGATCCCAGTTAATCCATTCCCCCAAGCTTCAAACCATTCAGATTTATTTTGCCATGGAAAATTTAACCATTTTTCCCTATATGGACCTTTCTCGAGCTCTGGAAAATTAAATAGAGCATTTTGGTAAAACTCTCTCCAAGCAAGTTCCTTTATCCATGTATCTATAGAATTGATTTGATATTCGTTAGTCGCCATATTTTTTGATATTTGAGCTCCATTCCATACTGCCCTGCAACTTATTGTCCCTAAACTTAAAGCAGCACTTAGACTAGAAGTTGATTCTAAAGATGGAATATCTCTTGCTTGATTGTATGAATTTATCACTCCTGAATTTATGAAAAAGTTTAATTTCTTTTTTGCCTCAGACTCTCCTGGTTTACAAGGACAAAGATTAGTATCCTTAAATCTATTTGAAGAAAGTAAATCATAAATAGATTTACTTTCTTTGGTAATAGAATAATTTAAATCTGAGTTTTTAATTGCTGATAACTCTCTCTCGTTAAAACCTCTAATCTTTTCAGGTGTTATTGAGATTCTTATGAAATAATTATTTGATATGTTGCTCTTATTGATTTTATTAATCCATTTACGATAAAAAGGTCCATATACTTTGTAAGGTTCATCATTATTTGTTTTGATGTCACTTGGATTGACAATTAATTGATCTAAAAATGTATGTACTTTCTTTTTTTCTTTTTTCAGGTGTTCTGTAATTAGTCTGTCTCTATTGATTTCATAAGGCTCAATATTTTCATTCCAGTAAATATATTCGGCTTTAATTAAATCCGCTAATTTAGAAATTAATTTGATAGGATCTCCATTTAATATTAATAAATGGCTTCCTCTTCTTTCCCAATTCTTTTTTAGTTCTAAAAGACTTTTAGCTAAAAACCAATTTTTCGCCTCAGAAGTAGTTCTATTGAGATCTAAAAGTTTGGGATCTAAAATATATGCTCCAATGAGGCTTGTTGAATTTTTAGAAGCCTCAAACAAACCTATATTATCTTCAATTCTTAAATCTCTTCTATGCCAAAATATTGTGCGAAACTTTTTCATTTTTAATTTAAGATTTGGCATGCTCTGAACCATGCGGTAATAGTTTTCCCATCAAGTGATTCTTCTCCACTTGCAATAATTTCATTTAACCTTTCGGGGGGGATTTTTAATACTTCAATATCTTCATCTTCATCGCCCTCAGGCTTTTGCTCAAGTTTAGTTAAATCTCTTGCAAGGAAAAGATGGATTGTTTCGTCTGAATATCCGGGGCAAGGAAGCATTTCTCCAAGATTGTCCCATGTTCTTGCAGAGTAACCACTTTCCTCTTGAACTTCTCTTTTAATAGATTCAAGTGGGCTTTCACCTTTTTCTAATGTTCCAGCTGGAAACTCTAGAATTCTTCTCGAGCAAGCAAATCTGTATTGACGAAGAATCACGACTTCTCCAGAATCTGTTATTGGTACTGCCAATGCAGCGCCTGGATGACGAATGATTCCAAATTCACCTTCCATCGAATTAGGTAAAAGAAATTTATTAATTTCAAAACGAATTTTTTTTGCATCAAGAGAAGCTTTTGTCTCAATAATTTCAGAGGGTTCAGGTCCTGGAATAGACATACATTTTTTTTCTACTCATATAGGATGACTGATTGTTTTAGAAAAGGTTGGTGATTTTTGTTACGAGTTTTATTCAGGCCAAATGTTTTGAGAAGTTATTCGTTTAGTTGTTCCTTGAACTTTTGATAAAATTTCTGATAGTGGAATTAAAACAAAGTTCCTTTGAATTGATCTTGGATGAGGCAAAATAAGGGTGTCTGTATTTATCTGCAGTTCTCCCCAAGAAATGATGTCAATATCTAAAGATCTTGGCCCCCACAAAATGTCTGTATTTTCTCTTTCTCTACCTGCGATTTTTTCTAATTCTAAAAATTTTTTCATTAAAGAGATAGCTGCTTTTTCATTTGGGGTCACTGCGGAAAAATCCTCTCCCTCTACAACAAGTACGGTATTAATAAATTTAGGTTGATCAATTGGACCTCCAATAGGATCGGTCTCAAATAATGGAGCCCATTGAAAAGATAAAGACTTATCAATATTTTGATCTTCGTTTTTTGGACAATTTAAAGCAACATTCCACTCAATAATGTTTTTTTCTATTTGCGGCCTCATGGCAGCAATTGTTCTTATGGGATCTCCAAAATTGCCAGGGATATTTGCGCCTATTGAGATGACGAGTTTCAATTCTGGTTTTTGTTTTGCATAAGTCATGCGAATATTAAAAGACTTTAAAAAATTTGCCTGATTTATCCAACTCTATGGTTTCCAGTGGATTAAATAACAACAATATGTTTTCGTCTTCAAAAGACACTGCTGTGATTGATAGAGCTAATCGCTCTTTCCCTTTGGCTGCAATTACAGGCCATGGAACTTTAAAGCTTGCTTTAATGCTTGCCGCAGTTGATCCAGGTTTGGGAGGAGTAATAATTGCTGGTGGTCGTGGTACTGGTAAATCTGTTTTGGCTAGAGGTTTACATGCTCTTCTCCCTCCGATTGAAATAATTGATTTAGAAAAATTAGCTAACCATGACGGTGATGAAGATTCATTGATTTATCCATCAGGTAGAAATTTAGATCCTTCTTTTTCAGGAGAGTGGGATGATTTGACTAAAAAGCTATTTACTAAAAACATAGGCAGTCTGGAGAATTTGAATGACTTAGAAAATATCCCTAAGAAAGTTGTTTCCGCTCCTTTTATTCAGGTCCCCCTAGGAGTAACAGAGGATAGGCTTGTTGGAGCTGTTGATGTTGCTGCTTCATTATCAAGTGGTTCGCCAGTATTTCAGCCAGGTTTACTAGCCGAAGCTCATAGAGGAGTTTTGTACATAGACGAATTGAATTTATTGGATGATGGCATTGTTAATCTTCTTTTGGCTTCAGTAGGCGCAGGTGAAAATAGAGTCGAACGAGAAGGCTTGAGCCTCAGTCATCCGTGTCGTCCTTTATTGATTGCTACTTATAACCCTGAAGAGGGGGCATTGAGGGACCACCTTTTGGACAGATTCGCAATTGTGTTGTCTGCTGATCAATTAATTACAAATGAACAAAGAGTTGAAATAACTCAGGCTGCCATTTCTCATGGTCAATCTAGTGAGGCTTTTTCCAAGAAATGGTCAGAAGAAACAGAATCACTTTCAACGCAATTACTTTTAGCAAGACAATGGCTTCCAGATGTTCAAATTAGTGAGGATCAAATTGAATACTTAGTTTTAGAAGCTATTCGAGGAGGCGTAGAAGGACATAGATCAGAGTTGTATGCAGTAAGAGTTGCAAAGGCTCATGCTGCTTTATGTGGTAGAGATTCAGTGGACGCTGAAGATTTAAAGGCTGCAGTAAGACTTGTAATTGCTCCCAGGGCTATGCAAATGCCTTCAGAAGAGGAGATGGAGCCCCCGGCGCCAGAAGATCAGCAGCCTCCCCCCCCACCTCCTGAAGACTCTGATGACAATAATGATCAAGAAGAAGATCAAGAGGAAGATCAGGAAGAGGATCAAGATCAAGAGTCATCACCTCCAATCCCTGAGGAATTTATGCTTGATCCAGAAGCATGTGCTGTTGATCCTGATTTGTTACTATTTTCATCTACTAAATCAAAAAGTGGAAATAGCGGAAGCAGGTCAGCTGTTTTAAGTGATAACCGAGGAAGATATGTAAAACCAATTCTTCCAAGAGGTCCTGTTAGAAGAATTGCCGTTGATGCAACTTTAAGAGCTGCAGCGCCTTATCAGAAAGCCAGAAGGGAAAGAGAACCTAATAGAAAAGTTATTGTTGAGGAAGGGGACTTGCGCGCAAAATTACTTCAGCGTAAAGCAGGCGCACTAGTGATTTTCTTGGTTGATGCAAGTGGTTCAATGGCTCTCAATAGAATGCAAAGTGCAAAGGGAGCTGTAATTCGTTTGCTGACTGAAGCTTATGAAAACAGAGATGAAGTTTCACTAATACCTTTCAGAGGAGATCAAGCAGAAGTCCTTCTTCCGCCAACCAGATCAATCACTGCTGCAAAAAGGCGACTTGAGGCAATGCCATGTGGTGGTGGGTCTCCACTCGCTCATGGATTAACTCAAGCCGCAAGAGTAGGAGCAAATGCTTTAGCAACTGGAGATCTCGGTCAGGTGGTCGTAGTGGCAATTACAGATGGTAGAGGTAATGTTCCATTAAGTACTTCATTAGGTCAACCAGTCCTTGAGGGAGAAACACCTCCTGACTTGAAGCAAGAAGTTCTTGATGTCGCCTCGCGTTATCGAGCTCTTGGTATCAAATTGCTTGTGATTGATACAGAAAGAAAGTTTATTGCTAGTGGCATGGGTAAAGACTTGGCTGAAGCGTCAGGAGGTAAATATGTTCAGTTACCTAAGGCCAGTGATCAAGCTATTGCTTCAATTGCAATGGATGCAATTAATAGTGTGACCTGAACCTTTTTCTTTTAAGGATATATATCGTCAAATAATTTACTCAGGCCTATAGTCACCCTTTTTAGAGCGTCTAAAAGTTCTTTGTCTTCCATAATATTTCCCATGTCTGAGCTCATTTGGTCGATTTTCTTTGTCAGTGAGCTTGATGTTGAAGCAAGTTCTTGGATATCTTTTAGAGTTTTAGGATTATCGAGACTTTCAAGAATATTATTTAAATGAAAAGAAGCTTTTGTTAGTTCAGAAATTATAGGCTTTGCTCTAATTAGTTCTGATTTAGATAACAAGACAAGTTCATCAAGATTGGCTTGAGTTCTATCAAATTGTTGAATAGATTCTGATATTTTATTTACTATTGCTTGTCTATCTGCTTCATCGATAATTCCATTAATGCCCTCTGTTAAGCTAGATATACCAATCATTTCTGTTCCTTTAATTTTATCTCCACTACATAAAATTCTTTTATTAGGACAATCTTTTTTGACTGTAATTAGCTCATTTTTATTTAATGATTTACCTATTGAGACTAAAGATAATTGAGCATCTCCTCCAAGCATAGAGCTTGTAACTATTTTAGCAATTACTGGTTTTGGTAAAATTAAATTATCGTTATTTAATTTGATTTTAGTTTCAACAGTGTTTGGGGTAAAATTTATCTTTTGAACAGAGCCAACAATAATTCCCCGATAAGTAACTGGAGACATCTTTGCAAGACCACTTGCATCTTTGAAGCTTGCAGATATCTCCCAGGTTTTAGAACCTAAACGAAAATCTCTTAACCAAAGCATTGCTCCTGAAAAGATAACTAATCCACCTAATAGTGAAAAACCAACAAACGCATCTCGTAAACTTCTACGCATCAATTTATAAGTCCTTAGGTTGCATTGGTCCTTGAAGATTACCTGTGCGAAATTGTTTCACATAGGAATTTTGACTTTGTTTAAATTGATCTATGGATCCATCCCATTTAAACTTTCCATCGTAAAGCAAAATAACTCTATTAGCTGTTCTTTCAATTGTACTTGAAACGTGACTTACTACGATTGAACTGCCTTCCGCAACATCAGTTGTTTTAATAATTAGATCTTCAATTCGAGTGCAAGCTATTGGATCTAAACCAGCAGTTGGCTCGTCATATAGAAGAAGAGGAATAGAGTCTTTCCCCTTCTTGGAATTACTAATTAATGCACGAGCAAAACTTACTCTTTTTTGCATTCCACCACTAAGTTGATTTGGAAATTTTTCTGCCACATCATATAAGCCTACTTTCTGTAAACAATTTATAACTTTTTTATTGATGATATCTTCGGTAAAAACTTGCTGCTTTTTAAGTAAAAATCCTACATTTTCCCTAACTGTTAATGATGCTAATAATGCTGGGTTTTGAAAAACCAATCTCACATCGGGAGGGTTATTTTGATCAAGCCTTAAATAAGTTTGCTCAATACCTGATATTTGAAGATTTCCTTTTGAAGGTAATAGCAATCCAGCTATTAGTCGAAGTATGGTTGACTTGCCTGCGCCAGATGGACCAACAATTGCCAGTCTCTCTCCAGCACGCATGGCAAGATTGACTTTATTGAGAACTTTATTTGATCCCAGTTCAACACTGAGATCTTTCATCAACAGTATTTGAGTGTTTTTTGGCACACTCTCTCCTAAGGTCTGTTTACCTGCCTCATTTTGTATGAGATGTGTCAATTGGGAAGTTTAATTAGAGTTTATATGAATTAATTATTTTAGGACTCTTTGTTGAAATCTTCTCTAACTTGAATCCATTGAACAAAAGAAGGAAAAGAAAATTAAGAAGATCTACTTTGCGTAAAAGCATTTTCGCTAGTTTGTCTTTTCAGATTTACTCGCGCTTTAAAAGAGCTGTTAGATGGCTTTTGCCAGGGCTAGTAGTCAAAAGGTGGATGATGACATCAGGATTGGGTTTGTTAATTGCCTTGATTGGGGCTTCGATTTGGGCTGATCTACGTCCAATTTATTGGGTAGTCGAAGTACTTTTTTGGTTTTTAGGATTTATTACTACTTTCATACCTAGAAATATTTCTGGCCCAATAGTCTTTCTTATAGGGATATCTCTTTTGGTTTGGGGGCAAGGAAGAAGCTTTGAGTCCATTAGGCAGGCCTTGGGTTCCAAAAAAGACACCTTTTTAGTTGATGCATTAAGAGCTAAACAAAAATTAAATAAAGGTCCAAATATTGTTGCTATTGGAGGGGGAACAGGATTATCGTCATTATTAAAAGGTTTAAAAAGATATAGCAGCAGAATAACCGCAATAGTTACTGTTGCAGATGATGGAGGAAGTAGTGGAGTCCTTAGAAGAGAACTGGGAGTTCAGCCTCCAGGAGACATAAGAAATTGTTTGGCTGCTTTGGCAACGGAAGAGCCACTAATCAAAGGCCTTTTTCAGTATCGCTTCCCTTCAGGAAGTGGACTTGGGGGACATAGCTTTGGGAACCTTTTTCTGTCAGCTTTAACTGCAATAACTGGAAGCTTAGAGACAGCAATAACTGCATCAAGCAGGGTTCTAGCTGTTCAGGGTCAAGTTGTACCAGCAACTAATGCAGATGTTCAGTTATGGGCCGAACTTGAAAATGGCGATCGAATTGATGGAGAATCAGCTATTGGAAAAGCTCGCCTTCCAATAATCAGAATCGGTTGTTATCCATCTCGTCCTCCAGCTTTGCCAAGAGCACTTGAAGCGATCAGAAATGCTGAAATAATTTTGATAGGTCCAGGAAGCCTATATACTTCAATTCTTCCAAACCTACTTGTACCCGAAATAGTTGAAGCTATTGAGAGGAGCAAAGCTCCAAAGCTATACATATGTAACTTGATGACTCAACCAGGTGAAACTGATGGACTTGACGTTACTGGTCATGTGAGAGCTATCGAAGCGCAATTGGCGTCTAGAGGAATTAATAGGAAAATATTTAGTTCAATACTTGCTCAAGGTGAATTAGAACCCTCCCCCTTGGTTGATTATTACAAATCAAAAGGGGCTGAACCAGTAAAATGCAATAAGATTGATCTTCTTTCTAAAGGCTATAAGGTTTATTTGGCTTCTCTTCAAGGCTCAAAGGCTACTCCAACTTTGAGGCATGATCCTAGGAGTCTCGCTTTAGCAATAATGAGATTTTATAGAAGGAACAAAAAAGGTAAATAAATCAGTACGCATCTTGCATTTCATAAAAATCGGGCTGAACGTAGTCTTTTCTAAGAGGCCATCCTTTCCAATCTTCAGGCATTAAAAGTCTTTTAGGATGAGGGTGACCTGTGAATTTGATACCATACATATCGAATGTTTCTCTTTCTTGCCAATCTGCTCCTCTGAAAAGACTGTACAAACTGGGAACAGTTAAGTCTCCATCACGAGCCAGGAATACTTTTAATCTGACTTCTCGAGGAGAAATATATTTTTTAAATTCACTCATCTCTATTAAATTATAAAAACAAACAATATTTAAACCAGGACCTTCATCGTATCCACCTTGGCATTGAAGATAATTAAATCCATCATTTTTTAACGCTTCAACTATTGATAAAAGATTGATTGGCGCGATTTTTATTACTTCAACCCCTAAGTGGTCACTTTGGAGAGGAATGTTTTGAAATCCATTTGAAGAGAGCCAATCGCTTATTGGACCTGAGATTTTCTCTTCAACTAAAATTTCTGATTCATTTTTCATTTTTTTTATGAGGGATGCCTTAATTACTTGAAAGTTCTTCAGATATTTTCTGAACCTCTTTTAAAGATTGATCAAATTCTTCAGTTAGAGATGGATTTAATGCAATTAGTTGGGATTTTGCACTTAGATATTGTCCATTAACTTTTGCCTCAACTCTCTTCATTCTATGCGGGATAGTTAAATATCGATGAGTTTGAGTAATCTTTGATCTCTCAGATATTGATTCGTTGGCAACTTTTTTTCTTAATTTGATTACTGCATCAAATATTGCTTCTGGTCTTGGAGGGCATCCAGGAAGGTAAAGGTCAACTGGTATTAATTTGTCAACACCTCTAACTGCCGTGGTTGAATCGGCGCTGAACATGCCACCAGTGATAGTGCAAGCCCCCATGGCTATTACATATTTTGGATCTGGCATTTGTTCATAAAGCCTTACTAGAGCAGGTGCCATTTTCATGGTGACAGTACCTGCAACTATTAACAAATCTGCTTGCCTGGGAGAGCTTCGTGGTACTAATCCAAATCTGTCAAAATCAAATCGAGAACCAATTAGAGCTGCAAATTCAATAAAACAACAAGCAGTTCCATAAAGAAGAGGCCATAAACTGCTTAATCTTGCCCAATTGTGAAGATCTTCAAGACTAGTGAGGATTATATTTTCGCTTAAATCACTTGTTACTTTTGGTGTTCCGACAGGGCCACAGGAAGCTTCTCTAAGATTTCTGACCGCTTCAGAAGAAGGAGATTTATTCAAGGGGGTTAACTCCATTCAAGTGCACCTTTTCTCCATGCATATGCTAATGCCACAACCAATATTGTGATAAAAACAAGTGCTTCTATAAATGCTAATAACCCAAGTTTGTGAAATGCAACTGCCCATGGGTAAAGGAAAACAGTTTCAACGTCAAATATAACGAAAACAAGTGCAAACATGTAGTAACGAATATTAAATTGGATCCAAGCCCCTCCAATGGGCTCCATTCCAGATTCATATGTAAGCTGCCTTTCTCCGGCTTTGCTTTTAGGAGAAATTATCTTGTTTGTTGTGAGAGCAAGGATGGGAACTGCTCCAGAAATAAGAAGAAATCCTAAAAAATACTCATAACCCTGAAGGGAAAACATGAATTAATTACTGATTTCAATATCAGTCTGACAGTCATTTTCTAGATTAGTGCCATAGAGTTGTTATATGTGAATGTGAAAACTGTGAGTGAAGACTCCAAAACAAAATCAAATCCTTTTGAAAATTTGAATTCTGATGAAAAACAAAATCAGGTTATTTCATTTGGAGCAAAAAACTCAACCGAGGAATTTGATCCAAAAGGCAATCGCTTCGAATGTATTAGTTGCGGTTTTGTATATGATCCTGATGAAGGTATAAAAAAGCTAAATATTGAACCAGGAACGTCATTCTTAGATATAGATAGAGAGAAGTTTAGATGTCCAGTCTGTCGAGTAGGATTTGGTGGATATAAGGATATTGGACCTAAATCAAAGCCAAGTGGATTTGAAGAAAACCTTACTTATGGCTTTGGATTTAATAAACTTCCTTCAGGCCAGAAAAACGTACTTATTTTTGGAAGCCTGGCTTTAGCCGCTGCCTGTTTTCTATCTCTTTATTCCTTGAAATGAAACGCCTGTTTTCGAATGTCATTAATTTGACCCTTGTCTTGATAGTTGGACTAGCTCTTAGTGGTTGTACTGTTAGCAATGCTGCTTTGGGATCATCAAGTCCCTGGACACTAATTGATCTCGATACTGAGGCAAACCCATTGGACATTGACTTTGTAGATGACAAAAATGGGTTTTTAGTAGGGACAAATAGATTGATTCTGGAGACAAATGATGCGGGAATTACATGGAAGGAAAGAAATTTGGATATTCCAAGCGAAGGCAACTTTCGTTTGATAAGCGTTGACTTTAAAGGTCAAGAAGGTTGGATCGCAGGACAACCAGGATTGATTCTTCATACAACTGATGGAGGTAAAAACTGGACTCGTCTTGATTTGGGAAATAAGTTGCCAGGAGATCCATATTTGATAACAACAATTGATTTTGACTCTGCTGAATTGGCAACTACTGCTGGAGCGATTTATAAAACTACTGATGCAGGTAATAATTGGGAGGCATTAGTAGTTGATACTTCTGGCTCTGGTGGCGTAAGAGAATTAAGACGAACAAATGAAGGTGGATATGTAAGTGTTAGTAGCCTAGGAAACTTTTTCTCAGTACTTCGTCCAGGAGAGGAAGCTTGGAGCCCTCATCAAAGAGCAAGTAGTAAGAGAGTTCAAAGTGTTGGTGAACAGCCAAATGGAGATTTATGGATGCTTTCTAGAGGAGCTGAGATCAGGTTTAATGAAAATCCTGCTGATATCGACTCTTGGTCAAAGCCAATCATCCCGATAGTAAATGGATACAACTATCAAGATCTTGTTTGGGATCCTGCTAAGTCAATTTGGGCCGCTGGAGGAAATGGCACTTTATTGGTTAGTAATGATGATGGAAAAAGTTGGAAAAAAGATCCTGTTGGTGAGTCCGTTCCTACGAATTTCATAAGAATTTTATTTGTGGACGATTTAAATAGTGACAATCCTAAGGGATTTGTTTTTGGAGAAAGGGGCAATTTATTGCGTTGGAAGGGTTGAAATCATCAAAAATTCTATGATTTCCATGACTCTGTGTAACCACCTTGCAACAGAGGTCGTTTCTTTTGATTTCGCTTGATAAGATCACTGAGCTGATTAAGTGAGGCTATGGCTGCCGGCTCTACCGGGGAACGCCCGTTTTTTGAGATCATTACTAGTGTCCGCTATTGGATCATCCATGCTGTGGCACTTCCTGCGATCTTCGTTGCAGGATTCCTATTTGTGTCTTCTGGGCTTGCCTACGACGCTTTTGGAACTCCTAGACCAGATACGTATTTTCAGGCTGGAGAAAGCAAAGCTCCGGTTGTTGTTCAGCGATTTGATTCCAAGGCTGAACTTGACACGCGTCTGAAATAACCAAATTTCATCTGATTGCTTTTTTATCCATGCAAGTCAATCCAAATCCAAATAAAGTTCCGGTTGAATTAAACCGAACAAGTCTTTATCTTGGACTCTTACTTGTTTTTGTAATGGGAATTCTTTTTTCCAGTTACTTCTTTAACTAAATCTCTTTATCATGAGCAAATTAAAAGGACCTGATGGACGAGCAGGAGATCGTCTGCCAAATGGTATGCCTGCGGTCTCCTGGCAAAGACGTTGGACAGAGGGAGCGCTTCCTTTATGGTTAGTTGCTACTGCAGGTGGAACAGCTGTTATTTTTGTTCTTGGTATTTTCTTTTATGGTTCATACACTGGTATTGGTAACGCTGGTTAGTTTTAACTAGAAAAATACTATTTATTTGAAATAACTCAAAAACCAATTGAAATTTGTTTTCGGTTGGTTTTTTAATGCCAATATTTATCGGTAAATAATTTAATCTTGCCCTTAGTCTTATTTGGTACATATTCTTTTGGAGTAACTAGCGCATTTTTTAATGCATTATGAAAAGAGCTTGAAGGCCTTAATGATGAGATTCTTCTAGCGGCAGCAGAGATAATTGATTTTGCAAAATTTGCATTTTCCTGAAGATTTTCAATGACCATTTCGACTGATACATTTTGGCAATTTTGATTCCAGCAATCGTAATCAGTAACCATGGATAGGCTTGAATAAGCGATTTCTGCTTCTTTTGCCAATCTGGCTTCCGTGTGGTTTGTCATGCCTATGATTGAGCATCCCCAATCTCTATATAAGTTTGATTCTGCTTTTGTTGAAAATGCGGGTCCTTCCATAGCAAGATATGTTCCTCCAATATGCATTTTTTTTTCTTTTGTTAAAAGTTTTTCTATTTCTTGCGAAAGTATTTGAGAAAGAATTTCGCAAAAAGGATTTGCCATGCTGATGTGAGCCACAACTCCATTGTTGAAAAAAGTCAATGGTCTTTGATGAGTTCGATCAATAAATTGATCAGGTATAACAATGTCGCAAGGTTTGATATCTTCTTTTAACGACCCCACTGCTGATGCCGATATTAACCATCTAACATTGAGATAGCGCATAGCCCAGATATTTGCTTTATATGGAATTTCGCTTGGATTTAAAGTATGTTTCTCTCCATGGCGAGCTAGAAAAACAATCTCTATTCCAAATAAATTGCCTATTAGTAAATTATTAGAAGGTTTTCCATAGGGAGTGTCTAAGCTTAATTCGACTATGTTTTTAAGATTGTCTATTCTATATAGTCCACTTCCACCAATAATTCCTAATCTAGCTTTTTTGAAATCATAGGCATCTGATTGTGTTCCAGAAATATTCAAAAAATCATGTTCAGTGATCATCTCGTTCTTGCTGGTGGTGGGCATACTCATGCCCTTGTGTTGCTTCGATGGGCAATGAATCCTAAATTGAAGCCTGCGGGAATGATTACTTTAGTCAATAAATCAAGTACTACTATTTACTCTGGGATGTTTCCAGGTGTCGTAGCAGGTAAATATAAGATTGATGAAATACTAATTGATTTGAGGAAACTTGCTTCAAAAGCCGCAGTTTCATTTGTGATGGCTGAAATTGAGGGAATTGATCTTAAGAAAAAAAAATTACTTTTAGCAGGACGCCCAGAAATAGAATATTCTTTATTATCTCTGAATATAGGTACAAAAACTAACTTAAATACTAAATCTTTAATTGCAGGCAATAAAGATTTAGTTGTTCCAATAAAACCTTTTTCTGAGTCTTATAAATTTATTGTCGATCAAGATATCCACAAGGATAATTCTTCTTCTGAACCTTTTGTAATTGTTGGTGGCGGATTCGCTGGGATAGAAATAGCTTTTTCTTTAAGAAAAAGGTGGCCTGAAAGATCTATTTTATTAAAAGTCAAATCTCGAAGAAAACTTAGTAAGAAGTTATTAAACAAATTAGAAGATTTAAAGATTCAGATCATACAAAAGGATTCATCTGTTTCGTACCCAAAATTAATATGCACTGGCAATAAATCATTTGATTGGATAAAAAATAGTGGTTTCCCTATAGATAAAAATGGGAGGATATTAACAAAAAACACGCTTCAAGTCCTTAATTATCCAGAGTTATTTGCTGTAGGAGATTGTGCAGTTATTAGAGATTATCCCCGCCCTTCTTCGGGCGTATGGGCTGTTCGTTCAGCAAAACCACTGGCAAAGAATTTAGAGAAAATAAGTAAAGGTTTACAACTTAAGGAATGGAAACCTCAAAGAAAAGCAATACAAATTTTAGATGTCAACTATATAAACAAGCAATCGAAAGCTTTTGTGTCTTGGAGTGAATTGATAATTGGACCTTTTTACTTTCTCTCAAGATTAAAAGAATCAATTGATAGAAAATTTGTATCGAAATTTCATCTTATTCAAGATATAGATACAGAAATGTTTGCAAAAATAAAGATGAATAAATGTAGAGGATGTGCGGCAAAATTAGCTTTTACTCCATTAAGTTCAGCATTAAAAAAAATAGATTTAATAGAATCTTCAACAGATGATTCTATTGATATAGGAATATTAAATTCTAGTAAGACTTTGATACAAAGTGTAGATGGATTCCCTTCTTTGATTAGTGATCCATGGCTAAATGGAAGGCTTTTGGCTTTTCATTCTTGTTCTGATATTTGGGCATGCGGAGGTTCTGTGATTTCTGCACAATCTGTTGTGAATTTGCCATCCTTACATAATAATTTACAAGAAGAATTGTTATTTCAAGTATTGGAGGGTATTAATTCTGCTTTAAATATTCAGGGGGCAAAACTTATAGGTGGACATACATTAGAATCAAGAAATATATCTGAAGAGCCTTTCTCTCTAGGAATAGAAAGCTCATTAACTGTTAATGGAATTATTGATGATAAAAAACATTTTTGGTCTAAGGGAGGAATGAAAAATGGAGATCAAATTTTGATTAGCCGCTCTTTAGGTACTGGAATAATATTTTCTGCATTTATGAATGGCCAAGTAAAACCTTATGTACTTGATTCTGTTTTAAAAGAAATGAATATAAGTCAACATCATATTGTCAAATATATTAATCAATTAACAAGTATAAATCCACACACAAAAATTGTTAATGCCTGTACTGATATAACTGGTTTTGGTTTGCTAGGCCATTTATCTGAAATGTTGGGATCTACAAATAGCGATCAATTAAAGATGAATTTACAACCCTTGAAAATTATTCTTGAGCTAGATCACATACCAGTATATGATGGAGTGATAGAACTTTTAGACAAAGGTTTTGAAAGTACTTTAGCCCCTTCAAATGAAATTTTTTTACAATATATTGGTGGAGCTAAAAACTTAAGATTTGAGCTCATATCTAATAATTATCCCTTTAATAAGTCGTTTTATAATACTATGTTGAGAATTTTAGTAGACCCACAAACTTGTGGCCCTTTAGTTATTAGTTGTTCATCTAGTTATTCAGAAGAACTTATACAGAAAGGACCTTGGATTAAAATAGGTTTTATTTCTGAATAATTATTTATTAAATCATTCAGAAAATAATTTTTTCATCAATTAATTTCATTCTTTGTCGTTTTATTTCTATTCCTATTTCTGGTCCAGGTGCCCAACCTTTAGCTATTAAATCATCTCCCTTTATTGGTGACTCTATAAGTTTCCAGTTAAATAGCCAAGATTTTAAATATTTTTGTAGAGGGTTTCCTTGACATATTTCAAGTATGAAAGAAGATTCATTAGCATTTATTTTCTCTAGTGTAATTGTCCACTTCGATGGTGACCAATTTTTATATAAATTATTATCTGTTATAGTTTTTAGATATTTTTTTACTCGACAAGCTCCTTCTATTATTTCTTTTTGCTGTTGATTTAAGTTTAATCTTCGAGCAAGATAGATAGGGCTTTTAGATTCATAAACTAATGCTGTAAGAGGGTCAATATGTGATTTCTTTGCAATGAGAATTTTTTCAATGAGTCGTTTATCGTTCTGTAATTTTGAATCTACTATCCTAAGCCCTCCAAAGGCTTGTAGATTTTTTAATGCATTCTTCCAATATTTACTTTCTAATAGTAATTCTAGTTCCATTTTTAATCTTATGGATAATGCTGAAGGGGCTAAATCAGTATTATCTCCAATATGCCAATTCCAAGGCCAAATATTTATTGTATCCTTTATTTGTTTTAAGGCTTGATTTGATAGATGAAAATCTAACTTAGCAGAATAGCGAGAAGCTCTAATAATTCTAGTTGGGTCCTCTAAAACACTTGATTCATGCAAAAAGTCTATTTTCTTATTTTCAATTGCATTTGATCCTGAAAATAAATCTATTAGACTATTATCTTTGAGCTCAATTGCCATTGCGTTTATATTAAAATCTCTTCTTTTTAGATCTTTATTGATTGTTGATAATTCAACTATTGGATTTTCTGCGGGGATGGGATAACTTTCTTTACGAGCACTTGCTATATCAACTTTTATGCCATCAATTAATATTTCTGAGGTCTTATAAATTATATTATCGCGTATGACTTTTACTCTTTCTTCGCCAATGCGTTTTTGCAATTCTTTTATATAGTTTGATGTATTACCTTCAATAATTAAATCTAGATCATTGAAGGTAATTTTATAATCTTGATTATTTGACTTTGTTATTAAATCTCTTACAACTCCTCCAACTATTGCAATAGAAGGTATATTGATTGAGATAGCTGTATCTAGAATAATTTTTAGAATTCCACTGGGTAATTCTTTTATCTGTTTTTCAATTGTAGATTTGTCAAGTAATTCCATAAGTAATATTGTTTTAGTTGATTAACATTTTTCAGAATAAATTCTAGTCATCTATTAATTGCAATGGCGCTAGTCTTGGGTCTAATATTTTTGGTCCCATTCCTGAGAATTTTACAGCTAGTGAGATTTTTTCTCCTGAACCAAAAACATGTGTGATTTTCCCTTCTCCAAATGCAGAATGCAGAACTCTATCGTTAACTGACCATCTCTTCCCTGGGGAAGGACCAGAATATGTTTTTCTTACTGCATTTTCAGCTTCACTAGGAAAAGACTTTTTATTACTTTGACGATCAATTCTAGTTAGTCTATCTAGATTTTTTTCCCTTCTCAATCTGGCTCCACTAGATAATGGGATATCGCCTTTAACAAGCTCTTCTGGTATCTCGGAGAGGAATATAGATGCGATAGCAGGTTCTCTCATCCCTCCCCACATCCTTCTCTCAGATGCATGAAAGAGAAATAATTTTTCTCTCGCTCTGGTAAGCCCTACGTAACAAAGTCGCCTTTCTTCCTCAAGTGAAGATGGATCATCAAGTGATCTATAGCTTGGGAATAAACCTTGCTCCATTCCCACAAGACAAACAACAGGAAATTCCAAACCTTTACTGCTGTGAAGAGTCATTAATGTGACTCGATTTGAAGCAGTGTCTTTATTATCTGCATCGCTTGATAAGGCAGCAGTTGATAAAAAACCTTCTAAATTGGCATCTTCACTTTCTTCCTGATATTGCAAAGCGGCATTAACTAATTCTTGAAGATTTCGTCTTCTTTCTTCTGCCTCATCTGTTCCTGTCGCAATTAATTCACTCAAGTAGCCACTTTTTTCTAAAACTAATTGAACTAATTCCGCTGGGCTTGAAGAAAGAAGATGACTTTGTAATTCATTGATAAGCTCACTAAAAATCAAAAGACCTCTAGCTGATCTTCCGGCGAGGGATCTGACAGCTTCTGGATCATTTACAACTTCCCAAAGAGGAATTTTTAATTGACTAGCAGCATCACTTAATCTTTGAACTGTTGTTTTACCAATCCCTCTTTTAGGAACGTTTAAAACTCTTAAGAGACTGACACTGTCAGATGGATTAATTAAAAGTCTTAAATAAGCTAGTAGATCTTTGATTTCTCTTCGATCATAAAAACGTAATCCTCCAACCACAATGTATGGAATACTCCAGCGTACCAATGAGTCCTCAATTGCTCTTGATTGAGCATTGGTTCTATAAAGAATAGCCATATCTCCCCAATTTAATTCTGGATTCGAGGCATCTAAAATTCTTAGCCTATGAATAACTGCCTCTGCCTCTGCTATCTCGTCGTCACACCTTGTTAACTTAATAGGCTCCCCTTCCCCTCTGGTTGCTCTAAGAACTTTATCTATTCTTTCTTTGTTGTTGGAGATTAGTGAATTGGCAGCTTCGAGGATGGTAGAAGTGGAACGATAATTTTCTTCAAGTTTTACGAGTGTTGAATCGTTTGCATTGTCGGGGCATTTCTCCCCAAAGTCCTCTTGAAATCCCATAAGTATCCTAAAGTCAGCAGCTCTAAAGCTGTAAATACTTTGATCTGCATCGCCAACAACAAAAACTGATCGATTATTCCAATCTTTAAAAGAAGATGGATTTTGACCATTGGTAACCAATTGTTTAATTAATTCGTATTGTGTCCAATTAGTATCTTGATATTCATCAACCAAAACATGTTTGAAACGACTGTGCCAATAAGTCCTAATATTTTCATTTTGCTGTAGTAATTGAACAGGTATTAATAGAAGATCATCAAAATCTAATGCATTATTAGCAGCTAAAGCTTTCCTATAAAGTCTATAAGTCTCAGCAACTAATTTGCCTCTCTGCCCCTCTTGACTCTTTAAAAAATCATCAGGAAGCAAGCATTGATTTTTGGCATTACTGATTGCCCAGCGTACTTTTTTGGGCTCAAATCTTTTAGGGTCTAATTGTAGGTCTTGTGTAACTATTTCTTTGACAAGACTTTGTGCATCTGTCTCATCATATATTGAAAACTGTCTAGTCCATGTCAATCCTTCAGGATCTTTGAATTTGTCAATATCAAAGCGTAATAATCTTGCAAATAAAGCGTGAAAAGTCCCTATCCATAATTCACGGCTTATTTCACGATATATACGATTACGAATTTGTCTTTGTTCTGCTACTTGTAATGCTGACCAAGGCTTTCCATAACTGATATTTGATAATCTTTTTGCTAAGAGTAGTTCAAGTCTATCTTTCATTTCTCTTGCAGCTTTATTAGTAAAAGTGACTGCAAGAATAGAGCTTGGATCAACATTATATTCAATAATTAAATGTGCAATACGATGAGTAAGAGCTCTAGTTTTTCCGCTTCCTGCTCCTGCTATAACTAATAATGGACCATGAAAATGATCAACTGCTTGAGACTGAGCATGGTTTAATCCATTTAAAAATATATTGTTTGATTTTTTCATTTTATAGACTGAGAATTAATTGAGTTAAATTTAGTTTTTGGGATATTTATTAGAGACCATGTTACATTATTTAAGCAGATAAAATAAATTTATGGTATTAAGCTAGAAGCTAAATTCTCTTTTTGTTTATTTAGCTTGGAAAGTATTATTTTTATTTGATTAAGCTCTGAATGCGAGTTGATAATTGAGTTGATTTTTTTCTGAGGCATTTTTAGCTTATTTGAAATAGTTACCACCTCTTTTTCTAAACGATTTTTGTAATCGGTTAGTTCCTTAATTGATTCTTCTAACTCTTCTTCGGTTAGATGTTGCATTTTTTTTATCTCAACAATAGCCCAAATTAGTTATGTCCCCTTTGCTTATAAGCTTTTTGAGATAACTCTATGAATGATTTTAGTAAAAATTCTTTTTTACAGTTAAGAAGCATTGCGTTCTTAGAACTCTTTCAGTGAAATTTAACTATAAGTCTTAAGTTGAATAAGTAATGAGTAAAAAGTCATTACTTATTCAACTTTTTTACTTAATAGAGCCTAGGTAGTCAAAAAATGCTTGATGCGTTCTCCAGAACAGTTGTAAGTGCTGACGCCAAGGGTGCAGCAATTGGAAGTGAGGATCTTGCAGATTTAAGAAAGTACGTAGCAGATGCAAATAAAAGAATTGATGCAACCCTCGCAATAACTCAAAATGTTTCTTGCATCGCTGCAGATGCAGTAGCAGGAATGGTTTGTGAGAATACTGGACTTACTCAGCCGGGGGGGCATTGTTATCCAACGCGTCGAATGGCAGCTTGTTTAAGGGATGGGGAAATTATTTTGAGATATGTAAGCTACGCACTTCTTGCAGGAGATCCTTCTGTCCTTGAAGATAGATGTCTCAATGGTTTAAAAGAGACTTATTTAGCGCTCGGAGTCCCAACTTCTAATGCTATTCGGGCAGTTGAAATAATGAAAATTGCCACAGTTGCAATTATGACTGAGACAAATACAGGGAGAAAAATGTTTAAGGGAATTAATTCTGGCTCAGGAGCACAATGTCAAGATATCGCTGCGGAGGCAGCATCCTATTTTGATCTTGTAATAGAGGCTTTGAGTTGAATATTCAACTTTAATTTTAATTCCTCTTTTAAAGCACCCCAAATTAAATCTTATTAAGTCACCATGAAATCTGCAGTTACAACCGTTGTTAGTGCAGCTGATGCAGCAGGAAGATTTCCTAGTATGAGCGATTTTGAGTCTGTTAAAGGGTCTTTTGATAGGGCAAAAGCTCGTCTAGAGGCCGCAGAAAAGCTTGCTGCTTGTCTTGATAAATTTACCAATCTAGCCGTTGATGCTGTTTATCAAAATGGATCATATGAGCAGGCTAACAAAGATAAGTGCGTGAGAGATATTCATCATTACCTGCGCCTTATTAATTATTGTTTAGTAACTGGAGGCACTGGTCCTTTAGATGAATGGGGAATATCAGGCATGAGAGAAATTATTCGTATCCAGCTATTACCAACAGCTGCATATATAGAAGCATTTATTTTTATTCGAGATGAAATTAAAATCAATGATGTTATGAGTCAGCAAGCCGAAACGGAATTCAAAGGATTATTGGATTATTTAATAAACGCACTTGCATAAAAATAATTTAATTCAATTAAAATATTTTTTACTGGTTATAAATAATCATCTTAAATGATAATGATTAATTCTTTAGATTTAAATAAATATATAGAACTTTATCAAGATTTCTTGCATCCAAATCCAAATATTAATTCTAAAGCATTTTTGATTTTAAGAAAAGAATTTGAGGTTAGATTTTTGAATAATCTTTTAGCTAATCTCAAGGAAGAAGATTTATTTATAAGAAGAAAATCAATATTAGCTTTGGGACAGCTTGGAGAAAAGACTTTAAATTCAATCGTTCCATTATATAAGAATACTAACAATACAACTGTTAAAGTTAGCTGCCTTAAAACTATTATAAAAGTTGTCGTTAATTCTAATTTAGAAGAATTAACTAAGGAGGTGATGTTAGTAGTTAATTTAGCACTAAAAGATGACTCTCCTGAGATAATATTGATAGTTATTTCTCTTTTAAGGCAATTAGGAAAAACTGGTAGAAATATTTTGATGAAAACCTGTAGAGATGAAAATTTATTAAGAGCGAAAGCTTCTATAAGCGCTCTTTTGGAAATGAAAGATGAGATTGTTGATGATTTATTTGATGATTTATTAAATGACAAATCTATTGATCCAATGATAAAAGAAGATATTTTAAGAGACAAAAATATTTAATATTCAGATTGTTTTTTAAGTCTTTTAATTATTGATTTTTTTTATAGCTAATTTAATGATTTTTCTAACGTTTGTATCCTGCTCTGTATTAAGAAGTTCTTTGAGTGGATTTATAGCCTCGTTAACATTAAGTTGCATCAAAGACAATACGGTAGCTTTTCGTATGTCTGGGCTTTTGTTTTTTAATTTTAATATTAGGCTAGGAATTAAAGATTCTATTCTGTACAATTTACCAACTAATTTTATAGCTTCAATTTGAACATTTTCAGCAGCATCATTAATAGCACTTTCAACTAATTGAATTGCTTCTAAATCTTGAGACTGTCTAATGTGTTCTTCTAGGGCTGAAATTGCAGCTGATTTAACATTGGTATTTTTTGAGTTCGCTGCTTTTTTTATTGCACTAGGGGCTTTGGCTCCAATAAATTCTAAACACCAGGCTGCAAGACCATATTGCATTTCTGTATGTTCTTGATTCTCTAGGACAATGACGAGGTGCTTGACAGCAGCCTCTCCAAAAATGGCAATTGCACCAGCTGCGGAGAATTGCACTACAGAATCTGAATCACTTGTAAGTGCTTTTATTAAATGGGGTAAAGCTGTTGGATCTTCAACTAACTTTAAAGTCTTTGCTGCTGCTCTTCTCTGTATGACGTTTTTACTACTCAGAAGAACGTTGATTAGTTCAGGCAAAGCTGCTTTACCAAATAGTGCTAATGCTTCTGCATGACTTCTTCTTACTAAACCATTTTCATCACTAAGGCCTTTGATTAACAACTTGATGTCGTTTTGACTCGATTTTTTCTTACTCCTTATATTGCTTTTATCCCTCCTGCTTCTTTCTCTTTCCTCTTCATATGTAAGTTCACTTCCTAAGTCATTATCCACTTTTTTGTACACTTGAAAGATTATTATACATTCTAGATTAAATTATTCACGATGATTTTATTAAATGTATTTTCATAAATATTATCCTTTCATATTAAGCATAAATTTTGTGCTTAATATAATGCTCTCAGCTTATCTACTAAATACAGATCCTTATATTTAAAGTGCAATCCAATCCATTTAATAATTTACCAAAAATAAATAAAATAGAAGCTATAAATATTCTTAGAAAACCAATTTCTGAGGTTAAGTTTTTAGCAGATTATTATAAAGCTGTATTCCACCTTGCAAACTTCCCGGGTGAAGAATCAGAAATGGTACTTCTTGACTTTATTAAATATGACTATGAAAAACTTGAATACAAGATAGCAAAGAGAAAAGCTATTGAGGTACTTGCTATTTTCGATTGTCAGAAAGCTATACCAACTATTGCAGAAATCCTTCACGATGATAATAATGATTATTATCTTATTGAAACGGTTGTCTGGTCACTGGGTATACTTAAATGTAAAGATATTGATATTATTAATAAGATTTGTTCAATATTATATAAGCAATTTAATAATAAAAGAATAGTAATACAAACATTAACTAATTTAGGAGTTAGAAAAGAAATTGATAAGATTAGAGCATTATCTAAAGATAAGCAATCATCCCATGGAGTTAAAGGTGCAGCTTTTGCGGCATTAATAAAACTTGCTGGTGAAGCAGACAAAATTAGTGAACTAAAGGATCTCTTGAGACTATCTAATCAAAATGATAGACATTGTGCAGTGCAGGATATTATTAATGCTGGTGATTTATCTATTTTACCAGTTTTAATTCATGCGCCAATTTCTCCATCATTTAAATTAGAGGCAATAGACTCTCTTTGGACTAATGAAGTAGTATTGTGGCAAAATATAAATCTATTTAAATGTATAGATTCAGTTCTTGTTGATGATCCAAGTAAGATAGATACTTTAGAAGTTAACAATTTTAATAATGATTTGAGTTTTTTAATTGAGCAGCTTTTTCATACTGACTTTAATAGATGCTATCAGTCAATCAAAGAATTGCTAAGATTTCAGTCAGATGAAGTTTTATATTCTCTAAATCGTAATTGGGATAGGGCTAAATCTGATTATGGAGCGATATACTTCTTTATTTCCTTATATAAATTATTATTAGAAAAGCGATTATATGATGAATCCATTTTAGATAAAGTAGATTTTTTATTATCCGATAATTGGCCTAATTTTATGAAATTTAAATCTTTAGCAATACAAATATTGGGTAACTTGAATGAGACTAAATTTTATGAAAATATAAATGAGTTTGCAGATGAAAGGCTAACTCCCTACTGGAAAAATAGATATACAGCCTTGCTTGTATTACAAAATAAGCAATTTGAAATTAAACAGGAGTTCGCTAAGTTATTTTTTCATGATAGTCATAGATTTGTGAGATTAAAGGCAATAGAAATTAGTTCTTAGTCAATTTCTCTTTGGTGAAATAAATGGAAGTTTTATTCCCAATTCTTATCAATAAAAGAATTAAAATTATTTATTTTTTTAAATATTAATGGCCCAAAGTCTGATCCCCAGATTTTTTTGTTGGTTTCTATATCGTATCCAGAATCTTGTGAAATAAGACTATTTTTATTAACTTTAACTTCACTTTTTACATAAGTTTTATCTTTCCCATATTGTATATAGCATTTACAACCTGATTCTATTTCCCCTGAAAAAATCCCTGGGCTTGTTTCTCTAAAATACATAGAACATCCAGACTTTTTGTATAACTTATATTTAGATATTTTATCTAGAATAGATATATCTAAACCACCACCAGTGAATCTTTCTTTATCTTCAATCTTATGATTACTTAAAATAAAAATTTCTTTTTCCTGGGATAATATATTTACAGACTGTCTATATGGATTCCATATATCGTGCTGATATCTCTGTTCTGAATAAAATGCAAAACATTTATAAGTCTTAAAAAATAACGGCCGAATATGTATTTGAATATGAGCAAAGTTTTTTGGATTATCTAAAGCTTGCTCCTTATTACTAAATATGCCTGAAATTATCTTTGCAAATTCTAGTACAGTTTTATTTCTCATATTTTAGATATAATTATTTTTTTATAGAACGAATTTCCGATGCATAAGAAGTTTGTAGTATAGCTGATGAATCTATTGCTCTTGTTACAGAAGATCTACTCCTTAAATTGTTTGATACAAACCATATTCTTTCTTCTGTGCAAATATGACTATAGTTTGAATAAATAATTAGAGTTCCATCATCAAGGATCTTATATAGTGATACTACTTGTACTGCTTCAGTGTATCCAACGCTTCTGATTATCTTTCCTTCTGTTTTAGAAAACTCTATCGGAACGAGTATACTTTCGCCAGAAGAGCTTTCTTTTTGATTCTCCTCGCCCCATTCACTTTTTGCTTCCCAATTAATTAGGAATGCTTTATTTATTGCATTAGAAGTTATTGAGTTATCTTTTAAAAATTTAATAACTCTAGAATCATTGTTTTCAGAACGAATGATTTTTATTTTACTCCTTATTTCTTCAAACTCTTGAAATGCAAGTGAATGTCCGCTTCTCATTGAGTTCCATTCACCTACGCTTTTTAAGAAAAATTCTTCAATATTCATCTACTTTTTTAGCCTTAATTAAATTTTTTTTGATAATTAAATAATGTCACAAATGTCACTCGCGGCAAAAGATTTTGCTATTGATGAAGTTTCTAGAAAACTTTTTGTTTTAAAACCAATTGGAGAATTCCATGACCTAATGTAGGGAACTATATCTTCACCAAAAATATTATTATATTCATCAGAATCTATCAGAAAATCTATATGTTCTTCAAAACCTAGGTTGTTTATAATATTAGAACTTTGAGCTATTTCGGTTTGATTCTTTATGGGCCTACCCAGAATATGTTTGTATCTTAACTTGATAGATTTATATTGGCTAATATTATCAAAGTAGTAATTTTTATAAATAGTTGATTTACAAATTTTTCTTGTAAATTCTCTTATTGTGATATCACCATTCCTTAGCTTCCTTTCAATATCAATTGGGCGCTCTGATTGCATTAAAGATAAGTTTCCGAAGATGTTTTTATATAACGCTTTGATTGCTACAAGTAATGCATCATCATCATTAGGAACAAATTCATTGATTTGAAGCATATTTTTTCCAGTACTTTCTTTATTTTCTATTTTGTATTTATAACTATCAATTTTATCCCTTCTGTAACTGCTCATAACTTTGTTATGAATTAAGTTTTCAAATTGTTTAGGTTTGGTTTTAGATGTGACTGTGAACTTTTCTTTTTCTCCTGGCATCGAGGCTCCTCTTATATGTAATCCATATATTGTTTTTTTGCTTCCAGATACTCTGCTTTTGTTATATTTAACTGGATTTTCATTAATAGATTCCGCTCCTAACTTGAGCGCTTTAAATGGAATACTTGACATATCAATATTTATACTAAGTAAAGTTTAACAATATAAATACAATAAATATAATTTTTTTCTCTTTAGTTATCTATATTATCAATTTCTTAATAGTTGGTGCGAATTCATTGGCTTTTCTATTGAGCTTTGGAAACTCTATTTTTATTAAATCCAGCGATGGTTGCTAGTGCAAACATTCCAAGCAAAGCCCCCCCCAGCATTAGTCCGGCCCCCTGGCTTACACCTGCTCCAACAGCAACAATAATTGAATCACTTATTAATAAACTGATTATTAGAGCGGGTGTGAAAACCCTCCAACGTGTCCCCCCTATCCCTAGCGCATAGCTTAAAAAATCAAAAAGTCCAGTCATTAGTAATCCAGTCATTAGAAAGAAATTTCCTTCTAGTTGATTTTGATTAAAGCCTTCAATTCTTTTCATGGCTTTTACGCCAACCAATTTACGAACAGGAGAACGCCCGAAATTTCTAGCTATAAAAAACGCTAATTGGCAAAAAATCAGGTCAGATATAAATATAGTTAGATAGCCTGTTTTGAAACCAAGTAATGATCCAGCTAAAAGTGAATAAACTGAGCTAGGCAATGCTGGAAGGATTACGCTTATTCCTCGAAGTATCAGAATTCCCATAGGTGCCCAAATCCCCATTTCTTTGACGGCACTTCTTAATGGTTCAATTCCATAAGTCTGAATTAAGAAGACAAGTAAAATGAAAGCACCTGTGAATAATGCAATAGTAAGGGACTTTTTTAAATTTTCTTTTTTCAAATTGAACTCCTGGCTATAGAGGATAAGCTCTTTAAAGATTCCTAATTTAATTATCCTATTGAAAATGTGTTTGATTTAGTTAATCCATAAAGATTTACTTGCATACAATTAATGAATTTCATGATTTTTTGCACGATACTAAAATGAAATTTTAAGCGTGAAATTTGATGCCTGCATCTCCTTTGAAAAACTTGGTTACTGGAGGAGCTGGCTTTGTGGGTTCTCATTTGGTTGATCGCTTAATGAAGTCTGGAGAAAAAGTTATATGTTTGGATAATTTTTTTACTGGGACTCAGGAAAATATTCAGCATTGGATTGGACATCCATTTTTTGAGCTTATATATCATGATGTTACTGAGCCAATCAAGCTCGATGTTGACAGGATTTGGCATTTAGCTTGTCCAGCTTCTCCAATTCATTATCAATTTAACCCTATTAAAACAGCTAAAACGAGTTTCCTAGGGACTTTCAATATGCTTGGATTAGCGAGGCGAGTTGGAGCTCGAATATTATTTGCAAGTACTAGCGAAGTTTATGGAAACCCCGAAATACATCCTCAACCTGAAAAATATAACGGTAATGTAAATCCTATAGGAATTCGTAGTTGCTACGATGAGGGAAAACGTGTTGCCGAATCATTGTGTTATGACTACATGAGAATGCATTCTATAGAGATAAGAATTGCCAGAATATTTAATACATATGGTCCTCGAATGTTATTAAATGATGGAAGACTGATTAGCAACTTATTAGTTCAATCAATACATGGCAAGGACTTAACTATTTATGGAAATGGTAATCAAACCAGAAGTTTTTGTTTTATTGATGATTTGATAGATGGGTTAATTTTATTCATGAATTCTTCAAATATCGGACCGATGAATTTAGGTAATCCTGAAGAATTATCTATTCTTAAGATAACTAACCTAATTAGAAATATATCAGTTGAAAAAGTAAATTTGAAATTTTTAAAAGAACTAGAGGATGATCCTTTGAGAAGAAAACCTTCAATTTATCTTGCACAAAAAGAATTAAATTGGGAGCCTAAAATAATGTTTAAAGAAGGATTAGAAACTACAAGAAAGTATTTTGAAAATAAATTAATCTCTGAAAGAGAAAATAATTAATTAACTATTTTTAATATAAAAAGTTAATCAATATGATGCTATGATGTTCTTCAGATTTTTTGATTTTTTGTAAATTATAATAAGCTCATGAATTCAAAGGCATTGAATGAAACAATTTTTGTGACTGGTGCGGCAGGTTTTATTGGTGCGGCTTTAGTAAAAGCTCTTCTTACTTTGAATTTTAAAGTTGTAGGCATAGATAACTTAAATGACTATTATTCTACTTCATTAAAGAGATCTAGATTATTTGAAATTGAGAAGGTTTCTAAGGTAAATGGAGAATGGTTTTTTTATGAGATACCTATAGAAGATAATAAAGTATTGCAAGAAATAATTAATAGATACAATCCACAAGTTTTTGTTCATCTTGCCGCGCAAGCTGGGGTACGTTATTCAATAACTAATCCTGCTGCATATATACAAAGTAATTTAGTAGGTTTTGCAAATGTTCTTGAAGGATGTAGGCAGAATAAGATTCCTCATTTGATTTATGCATCTAGCAGTTCTGTTTATGGTGGCAATCAAAATCTGCCTTTCTATGAAGAACAAGCAGTAAATCATCCAGTTAGCTTGTATGCGGCGACTAAGAAATCTAATGAATTAATGGCCCATACCTATAGCCACTTATATGACTTGCCAACAACTGGGCTTAGATTCTTTACCGTTTATGGCCCATGGGGAAGACCCGATATGGCTCCAATGATTTTTGCGAGATCAATTTTAAATAATGAGCCCATCCAAGTGTTTAATCGCGGTAAAATGCAAAGGGATTTTACTTACATCGATGATGTAGTAGAAGGGATAATTCGTTGTTGCTTCAAGAAAGCAAGTATTGACGATGATTTTAATGCTCTTGTCCCTAATCCTTCAACTTCATCTGCGCCTTATAGGATTTTTAATATAGGTAATTCACGTCCAACTCAACTTACATATTTTATAGAGTTATTAGAGAAAAATTTAGGAAAGAAAGCTATAAAGGAATTTCAGCCTATGCAGCCAGGAGATGTTGTTTCAACTGCTGCAAGGATGGACTTGCTTAATTCATGGGTAGAATACAAACCCACAACATCTATAGAAAATGGTATTAAATTGTTTTCTGACTGGTACTTAGATTATTTTAAAAATACTTATTGAAGAATCGTTTTTGATTTTTTTTGATTATTTAAAACTTAGGTTAGTCCTAATAATTTGATTCTGAAGAGAGCAATGTTTTTTGATTTGATTGGATTTGAAATTAGAAAAGGGTGATTTTTAATCTTCTTAAAAGCTATTTCAATCTTTTCATCTATTTTTATATCTTTATGATTTTCTAGATCACAATCCTTCCAGGCTGAATCAAATGCCATTGCAAAACTATCTGCATTATTATATAAATTTTCACTAGATGCCTCTAAATTCACAAGAATAGAATCAAATATATAATTCATTTTAACTCCTTAGTGGGATATAAAAATGCATCTTGGTTTTAAAATAATTAAGCGTTATTTATTTTTCTCTAAAAAGCCTATTTTAGTATGATTCCTGGTTTATTAACTAACTAATGCATTTGGAGATGAATGATATGAAAACCAACATAAATTTTGATTATTGATTAAGATAGTTTTGAATATAAGCTATTTATTTTGCCAGATATTAACGATCTTTTAGTCTTACTTATTATCGTCTTCATTTTAATTGTAAACTTCTTTCGAAGAAATCGAAATTAGAAGACTAAATATTACGTACGGTTTAAGATAAAAATTTCTTAGTTTTTAAAATTATCAATTTTAGAAAATTAATTTGCAGTACTTTTGGAAACTAAGAGTCTCTAAGAGTTGTCCCAAGTCTCAAAGCTAAAACTCCTGCAAAAATAACCATTAAAAACGATATGCCTGCAAGATCAGGCGAATTTATACCTAGACCTGAGGAGAAATCTATTTTAGATAGATCAAATGTACTTTGCACTCCTAGTAAAAGGTTCATCATCTCTTAACTACTAATTTATTTTATGCTAACTCAAGATTGAAATGATCTTTTGATTTTTAAGCTTCTAGTACCAACTCTTATGCATTTTTGTAATAATTATGACTTCTAGAGTTACTAACTGAAGAAGTAAATGCTTTGTTGTCCCAAAGAAGAGGAGTGTAACTAAAAGGGTTAAAAGTTTTATGATCACTTTTATTTGCATTAAAAAAACCTTTTTGGAGGTGCTTTTTTAATGAAAATGTCCCAATTGAATAGTGCCAAGAACCAGATTTGAACTAGGGAGAACTAAAGAAATAATGAAAAACACTATTTATGCCTGGTACTAAAGGGCAAATGACTAGATATAGCGCCTTAAATAAACTTCCATCCCAATCCCATACAAGTACCTTTCTTGAGGAGTTGCTTTTTATTTCTTGTTTAATAGTCTTTGGTATGGAAGTTCTGAGGACTTAGTTACATCAGAAGTACCAGAAGAGTGGACCAGTGGTTAATAGTCATTTATAAGCTCTGTTCAGAAAAAGACTTATCAAAGAAGATTATTTAAGGAGAAGCAAGCAGTTAAATCAATGGCATTGGAATTTATGCAGAAGAGTTCAGGTCATTAGATCTTTAAGCAACTTCAGGAAATCATTCAATTTCAAGTATCCGCTTTACTTAAGTAGTAAAATCAGAAGAACCAAAAGAGAGAAAAGATAAGAGGTAATGGATAGTTCTAGTCAAGGAAGAGAAGGAAAGAAGAAAATTACTGAAGTAAAAACATATTCAGTTCCATTTGGTTTAGTGGGAATAAAAGAGAATATTTCTATTTCCACTAACACTCCTTCTAATCCTTCTGAAGAACAAATAATTAATAAGGCAAGAAAATTACATCAACAAGGAAATATTCCAGAAGCAACAAAATATTATCAACAGATAATAAATCAAGGATGTAATGATTACAGAGTTTTTTCTAATTATGGAGCAATATTAAGAGGTATTGGTAAATTAAAAGAAGCAGAAATATCTACTCGCAAAGCAATTGAACTGAATCCTGATTTCGCAGACTTATATTCTAATCTGGGGATCATTTTGAAAGATCTTGGTAAATTAAAAGAAGCAGAAATATCCACTCGCAAAGCAATTGAACTGAATCCCAACTTCACAAGTGCTTATGCCAATTTAGGGGAAATATTGAGTAATCTTGGCAAATCACAAGAAGCAGAAATATCCACTCGCAAAGCAATTGAATTGAATCCTGATTACGCAGATGCGCATTCCAATCTAGGACTTATATTGAAAGATCTTGGTAACTTAAAAGAAGCAGAAAACTACACTCGCAAAGCAATTGAAATTAATCCTAATTCTGCTAATGCCCATTCCAATCTAGGACTTATCTTGAAAGATCTTGGTAACTTAAAAGGCGCAGAAACCTACACTCGCAAAGCAATTGAAATTAATCCTAATTCCGCTAATGCCCATTCCAATCTGGGAAGCATAATGAATGATCTTGGCAACTTAAAAGACGCAGAAACCTACACTCGCAAAGCAATTGAAATTAATCCTGATTATCCAGAGGCGTATTTTAATCTGGGAAGAATAATGATTGATCTTGGCAACTTAAAAGACGCAGAAACCTACACTCGCAAAGCAATTGAAATTAATCCTGATTATCCAGAGGCGTATCTAAATCTGGGAAGCATATTGATTGATCTTGGCAACTTAAAAGAAGCAGAAATATCCACTCGCAAAGCAATTGAGATTAATCCTGATTTCGCAGATACTTATTTCAGTCTATTCTACCTCTATGAAAAAATAAATAATTTAGAAAAATTAAAAGAATCATTAAATGAGTTTAATAAGATAGACAGTATTAAAAATGAACTACTGCTTTTCACTGCTAGATTAAGTTTTAGAAATAAGGAACATAAAACTGCTGAAAAATTAATTAATTGTATCACTACTCAATATATAGAAAAAAGTAATCATAATCAAAAAAGAATTTTTTGGAGTTATAAAGCATTTATAGAGGATAAAGTCGGAAATTATGATATTGCTTATTCTTGTTTTGAAAAAAGTCAATATAACCCTTCATATTTGAGATGCAATAAAGATTCATACTTAAATAAGATTAATTCTTATAAAGAAAGTGTTGTTAATAAAAAAATAATATTGAATAAATTTAATGATAAGCTTGATGATTCTAATCTTGCTTTCTTAATAGGATTTCCTAGATCTGGAACTACTCTATTAGATACTATTCTTAGAAGTCATAAAGATATTGAAGTAATAGAAGAAAAACCTATAATTTCAAATATTGATAAGTTGGTTAAAGAAAAGTTTAATACAAAAATTGATGATCTATATACTCTTCCCAAAGATATAATAATAAACTTGAGGAAGAAATATTTTGAACTATTGAAAGAATTTACAACTAAAGAAGCATGCCTAAGAATAGATAAATTACCATTGAATACAGTATCACTTCCATTGATTAATCTCCTATTCCCTAACGCCAAAATAATTTTTGCTCATAGGCATCCTTACGACACAGTTCTTTCCTGCTTTCAGCAATCTTTCAATCCAAATAACGCAATGGCGAACCTAGTAAGTCTTAAATCATCTTCAATAATGTATGATCAAGTTATGAATGCTTGGGATATATATAAGAACAATCTACCTCTTGACTTTATAACATCAAAATATGAACATCTGATTGAAGAGTTTGAGAATCATACCGTTAAAATATTAGATTTTTTAGGAGTTGGATGGGATGAAAATATTAGAAATTATAGAAAAACAGCATTAGAAAGAGGAAAGATAAATACGCCCTCATCTTCTCAAGTTGTTCAACCCCTATATAAGTCATCTATTGAGAAATGGAAAAACTATGAGAAATACTTTGAGGATTGTCACCCATATCTAGAGAAATGGGTTTCATATTTTGACTACTAATTATCTCTCTTTACAAGCACTACTTCCAAGAAGATAAAAAACAAACGAACTGACAAAATTGGGCAATATTTGAAGAGAAGCATCAAGATACATTCATAGGAATGTATCAGTTCTGGGTTGTAAAAGGACTACCTGAATACTCAGAAAGCATATGAGTATTCAGGTTTGTTTGGAAACCAGACAAGGAATGTAGTTATTGGGTATACCTAAATCTCTGCAAATTAAACGACACTTAGAGCGATGAGGCTTGGTTATGCAAGAGTTTCAAGTTCAGGGCAGTCGCTAGAAGTCCAACTTGATGCACTTAAAAATATTGGTTGTGAGAAGATTTTCCAAGAGAAGGTGTCAGGGACATCAACTCAAGGGGGACTCAACTGAAGGAATGTCTTGAATTTGTTCGTGAAGGTGATTAATTCTGCTTCTCAAGGGTTGATAGGGTCGCTCGTTTAGTCTTGGATCTTCAGTTGATAGTCAAAGAACTCGTTGATAAAGGAGTTTCTCTTGCTGCGACTGAACAATCTATCTCAACTAAGGATGCAACTTCTAAATGCTTCTTGGACATGCTTTCGTGTTTTCGCTGAATTAGAGACAAACTTCGCAAGGAAAGGCAGACGGAAGGGATCGCAAGAGCAAAGGAATGTGGCGTGTACAGAGGAAGAAGAGCAAATATTGATATTGATGAAATCAGACGATTAAAGAATGAAGGATTGGGTGCAACTGCTATTGCCAAGCAATTGAATATTCATAGGGACAGAGTTTACCGCCTCCCTAAGCAGGAGAAAGTCTGATTAGTTAAAACCACTGGATTATCTGCTGCTATGTGAGCACAGCATGGAACTGATTACTGCGAAAAAGTTTCTTTTGAGTTCAACAGTACGGATTCAAGAGCACAAAGATTCAATTACAAGAAAAGACTCTCGGAAGTAAAGGAACATCATCCTCAACTAGGTGCTGTAGTTGATAAATGTTTAGAAAATTTCTGCAATTAAAGGGATCTTGGTCACTTCACTCTTTGCTTTCTGGTCGGTAACTATTAGTTGATAATGATCTGAAAATTAGGGCACTAAAAATATATCTTGCTTACCGACCACTTACCGACCAATTCAGTTGATTTAATTAGGGTGCTCAGAAACTAAAAAACCCTTGTGCTAGCAAGGGTTTTAGAGGTATCTATTGTTGAGATAGATGGTGCCAGGACCCAGATTTGAACTGGGGACACGGCGATTTTCAGTCGCCTGCTCTACCAACTGAGCTATCCCGGCTTTAACATTTAATAATCTACCAATTCGTAAGTACCTTATTGAAAAATAATTTGAAATCTCCTTAATTTTTTTGTTCAATTGCAAAGGCAACTTGAAAATCAAGAGACAGCTAGCTTCCTTTTGATTCTCTAGGAAGTATGTTTCATGAGATTGGAATAGATTTAATCATCTTCACCAATGTTTTATGCGCATCAGAACAGTCTTGAAGAGTATGATCAAATTCTATTTCTAATGTCTGGTCATCAATTTTAAGCTGAATAGATTCTGGAGATAGACTTATCATTTTTGCTGATTTAAAAGTTTTGATTTTTCCATAATGTTTTGCATATGCATAGACTGCATCACCATGGTCTTTATTCATGTGATTACAGATTCTTTTGCTTGACTCTTGGTTGATAGGCTCGGAACTCATGAACTTTTTTAGATAGTGACTTTATAAATCAATTAATAAGTTAGTTAGATTTTTAGAAATTGAGATTAAAAATATTATAAAAATTTAATGGTCTATTCATATTAATCCTTGCAAAGCAATAGTTGCTACTCCTGCTGCGGGGGGTCGGTTACAAATTTTTATTGGTATGCCGATTTCTCTTTCTCTTATTTTTTTCCAAGCAATATTTTTTGCACCTCCTCCAATGGAAATTATTTGTCTAGGCAAATCAGCTCCTAATTCATTAAGTTTTTGCCAGCCTCGAGCTTCTATTTTTGCTAACCCTTCAAATAACGCATGAAGATAAAGAGAATCACTTACTGGTCTTGGCTCAAGTTTAGGTTTTAAATAGGGATCGTCTACTGGAAATCTTTCTCCAGGATTTGATAGCGGAAGAAGATTTAATCCTGTTGACTTATGAGGATTTATTTGTTTGCTTAATTCTTCAATATACTTAAGATTAAAGAAATCTAGTAGTATGGAAGCTCCTGTATTAGATGCTCCTCCGGATAGCCAATTACCTAATAATTTATGATTTGATATGCCCTTCCCTTCAAGGGGATCATTGACAAACTTCTTAATTACTATTGTGCTGCCAAGAATTGTTATCCCATCATTTTTATTAGGAAAAGTGGCTAAAACCGCAGCATTTGAATCTGTAGTTCCTGCTATTATTTGAAGATTTTTTGGTAAATTTAATTCTTTGGCTTTTTCAGTACATATATTCCCCATTATTTGACCTGAAGGAATGATTTTTGGAAGACATTTTAACCATTTTAAATTTTGAAAATTATCTGGCCATGAACTATTTGATATTTCCCAACCCATCCTAATATTATTACCTTCTTCCCCATACTCCCAGTTATTGATAAGCCATCCACTAATCCAATCTGCTTGATGTCTTAAGATTATTTCATCACCGTATAAGGCTAAGAGTCTTATTGCTCGACCTACACTTCCACTTATGCTTGAGCCAGCACATTCTTTAGTAAATAGCTTTTTAATCTCATGTGAATATTCCCCATATGATAAGAAATAAGGTAGCGCTTTTCCTATAGGTTCTCCATTTTTTTTGCATGCTAAAAGTGTTCCAGATGTCCCAGCGACAGAACAAGAAATCAATTTTTCTTTTAGATCTTGCGGAATTTCTTTTATTAGAGTTGCTAGGCTATTTATCCAGTCTTCTGATATCTCAAGACCTTTAGAGTATGTTTTTGATGATGTGAATAGTATTTCTTTTTTAGTATTAATGATTGCAATTCTTACTCCCGATGTACCGAAATCCATACCAAGTACAAGAGATTTATTTGACATTTTTTTGATTGAAATTTTTTTATATGAGCAAACTTAATTCTTTTGCTTTTTGAGATACATCTTCCCATGGTAGAGCAATATCAGTCCTTCCAAAATGACCATAAGCTGCAATATCTCTGTAAAAACGACCTCCTCTTAGCTTAGGAAGTTCTTGCAGGTTAAAAGATTCCATAATCGCGCCTGGCCTTAAATCAAAATGTTCTTGAACGATTTGAGTTAATTCGTCATCCGAAACCCTACCGGTGCCATAAGACTCAACAAGTATTGATACTGGCTTGGCTACACCAATTGCATAACTTAGTTGGACTTCAACTTTTTTTGCAAGATTTGCAGCAACCAAAGCCTTCGCGACAAACCTTGCTGCATAAGCTGCTGATCGATCAACTTTTGTAGGGTCCTTTCCAGAAAAAGCCCCACCTCCATGGCGAGCATATCCACCATATGTGTCTACAATTATTTTCCGACCTGTGAGTCCTGCATCTCCTTGCGGTCCTCCAATGACAAACTTACCTGTTGGATTAACTAGAAAACGTGTAGTTTCTATTGATGGCTTTAAAGCTAGATCCTCTGTGGCTGGCTCAACAACCAATTTCCATAAGTCTTTTGCAATTCTTTTTTGGATTTCCTCTTCAAGAGTTATTCCATCTACTTCTGATTTGTGCTGAGTAGAGATCAGTATTGTGTCTATGGAGCAGGGGACTCCGTTTTCGTATGAGACACTTACTTGGGTTTTGCCATCAGGTAAAAGATAATCAATTAATTTTTGATGCCTAACCGATGCCAATCGTCTTGCTAAACGATGAGCGAGACTAATTGGCAATGGCATCAGTTCAGGAGTCTCGTCACAAGCAAAACCAAACATAATTCCTTGATCACCAGCACCAACTTGATCTAATGGATCTGTTGAGTGGTCGTCAGCTTCATCTACTCCTTGAGCAATATCTGAAGACTGTTGGTCAAGAGCAACTAGGACTGCGCAACTATAAGCATCAAATCCACCAGCACTTGCACTTTCATAGCCAATGCTTTTAATGACTTCTCTAACAAGCTTATTAAAATCAACCTCTGCTTTAGAAGTTATTTCTCCAGTTATTAGACATAAGCCAGTATTAACCACTGCCTCACATGCAACCCTACTTGTTGGATCTTCGGTTAAAAGAGCATCTAAAACAGCATCACTTATTTGATCACAAATTTTATCAGGATGTCCTTCTGTTACCGATTCAGAGGTGAAAACGTATCTACTCATTGGAAATCTGAATTGAAGACTACTTTAGGTGTTTGTCTGAATATTTAATTCACTTAGTTTTTCGACAATTAAATGTTTTTCAGTGAGAGTGGGAGGATTTTTCCATCCACCAGTAAAGCCTATTATTATTGATACGTCAGCCTTTTTGGCCATTCTTAAATCAGTATCTGCATCTGAAATCAAAGCACAATCTGAAGGATTTATCTTCATTTTTTTGCAAAGTTCTATAACTGCTTTTGGGTTAGGTTTTGACGGTTTATTCTCAGCACTCCAAAGATAATCAAATATACCTTCTAATTTATTGCTGTTAATAAATTCTTCTATTCCTGCTTGTGTATCATTTGTCATCAATGCAATACTCACGCCCTTGCTTTTTAGATTAACTAATAGATCAAATGCTCCTGAAATTAAAGTCCTTTTTTTTTGGATATTGTCTTGATTTTTAGAAAGTAAAATATCTACTTCATCGAAGACTGTTTGACTTATTGAAAGTGATTTAAACCAATCAAAACCAAATAAAGATAATATTGTTGCTGTAGATATAATATTTTGCTCTTTTGAAGCTATGGCGAGACTAGCATTAGCTGAAAGAGCTTGATTTCTTAATCCATAGATATAATTAAGTAATTTTCTTAATAAAAAAATTTTAAAATTGTTTATTTTTAATTTTTTAAATTTATCAACTGCAAGATCTATTCTAGTTCTCGACAGTTCTAATAAGTATTCTTCACTATTTGATAATGTTCCATCCTTATCAAATATTATTCCTTTAACAAAACCAAGAGAACTATTTTTTATTAATAGCTCAGCCATTCCAATAAAAGTAAATAATCAAATAGTCATTACAGCGATAGGATCTTCTCCTTCTTCAGCTTGCTCAAGAAGCATTTGTTTGTATCTTGCTGCCATCTCTTCAGCTTTATCAAAAACTTTTTGAGGGTCTGTAAGCATATCTCCAGGCTCTGGTTCCAGTGCCTTTGTCGAAAGGGAAATTCGTCCTCTTTCAGCATCTAGGTCTATTATCATCACCTTCATTTGGTCATTGACGTTTAATACTGAGTGAGGAGTTTCGATATGTTCATGACTTATCTCGGAAATGTGAAGTAGTCCACTTACACCTCCAATATCTATAAACGCACCATAAGGTTTAATTCCTCTTACGGCCCCTACAACAACTTCTCCAACTTCAAGACGATTCATTTTCCTTTCAACCAAAGCCCTGCGATGACTTAGAACCAGCCTATTTCTTTCTTCATCAACTTCTAAGAATTTCAAAGGTAGGAAATCAGCAACTAGTTCTTCTTTGGCCTTCCTAGTGCTTATGTGTGATCCAGGTATAAAGCCTCTCAGCCCTTCAACTCGAACTAGAGCACCACCTCTATTAGTAGCAAAAACCTCCGAATAAATTGTGGCATCTTCTTTTTGTAACTGTCTGACTCTTTCCCAAGCTCGCTGATATTCAATTCTTCTAATTGATAAAGATAATTGACCATCCTCATTCTCCTCGGTCATTATAAAAAATTCTCTAATTTCTGAAGGCTGTAAAACATCACTAAGGCCCTCGACTCTATTTATCGATACTTCTTGCATAGGCATAAAAGCAGCTGTTTTGGCACCAATGTCAATCATTGCTCCTTTGGATTCAAGAGCAAAAACAGTTCCATTGACTATGTCGCCAGGCTTGAAGTTGTAGTCGTATTTGCTTAGTAAAGATGCAAATTCATCGAGTGTGAAACCTGCACTTTCAAGATCACTCTTATTAATTCTGCTTGAAGAATCATCAGCTGCAGGAATGTTTTTGGGAATATCTTCTTCTTTTAATTCGTTACTCGGATTCTCCTCGAATTCTGGACTTACGGAACTTGTGATAGTTTCTTCAGGTATTGATATTTCTTTTTCAGGATTTTTTTCTTGAACTTTGCTTGCTGGATTTTCAGACATGCTTGAATGGCGGTCTGCCTTTTTAGGACAGTGCGATAGAAATACAAAATGGCCCGCCGACCATATTGAGATTAAATTCTACTTTATTGATAGGTCTTTCTAGTTAAAGAACTGAAGCCAATTGTTCTTTTTTTATTGGTTTGAGTGATTCAAGGGTTTTCATGAAATCATTAATTCCATCAAATTGTCTATAAACAGAGGCAAATCTTATATATGCAACTTCATTAATATCTTTTAAATGTGAAAGAACCATTTCTCCAATCTCATTTGTTTTTACTTCTTTTCTAACTCCTTGATGGAGTTCTAGTTCTATTTCATCAACAATAAATTCAATTTTAGATCCATTTATAAGTGTTTTTTCACATGCTCTGCTTAAACCACTTGTTACTTTACTCCGATTAAATAATTCTTTTGCTCCGTTTCTTTTTAGAACAGTAATTGGTGTCGTTTCAACTCTTTCATAAGTAGTAAATCGGAAGTCGCAATTTAAGCACTCCCTTCTTCTTCTTACGCTTCTTCCAGAATCGGCCGAACGAGATTCAAGAACCCGACTGTCTGTATTTTGGCAAGATGGGCACTGCATGCAGCCCTTTTCAATGATTTAACTAACTTTAAACATTTATTTGGCTTCTGAGAAGGGGTAGATTAAATAAAAATACTTTTACTTGAAAAAATTATTTTTATATTGCTGGCTAAGTTAATAAAATTATTTAAATTAAGTTCCAGACATAAAAAAAGCCCTGATATTTCAGGGCTTTTTTTATGTTTTTTACTTGTCGTATTTAGGCGGATCGCGAAATGCGACAGCAAAGAAGAGAGTTACAAGTGCCAAAGTAAGGATTAGCACGTAGGAGAAAGCTTCCATCTAAGTTCTCGGGATAAAGGGGGTAAAGACTCCTGATTTAGGCTCGACCAGGAACTCGGCGGGTTGATTCATCTCCAAGTTTTTTGAAGAGACCAAACTCAACCTGATCCCCAAGCTCTGGATCGATACCTGAGAATCTATCGCCAAAGAGAGTTCTTGCGGCGTGCCACCAGTGCCCAAAGAGGAATAACAAGCCAAAGCATAGGTGTGCATAGGTGAACCATGCTCTTGGAGAGCTCCTGAATACACCATCTGACTTGTAGCGATCTCTATCAAACTTGAAGGCTTCTCCAAGTTGAGATTTTCTAGCTAGACGTTTAACTATTACTGGATCAGTAAATGTTTGCCCATTTAATTCGCCACCGTAGACAGTAGCTGTGACTCCGGTCTGTTCAATGGAATACTTAGCTTCGGCGCGACGGAAAGGAATGTCAGCTTTAACATTCCCATCTTTGTCTTCAAGAATAACTGGGAAGTTTTCAAAGAAATTTGGGATTCTTCTTACTTCCAGGTCATTGCCATCACTATCTGTAAATGAGATGTGACCTTGCCATCCACTTGGGACCCCATCGCCATTAACCATTGCACCAACTCTGAATAGGCCTCCTTTAGCAGGACTATTACCAACATAATCATAGAAAGCAAGTTGCTCAGGGATAGATGCATAAGCTTCCGCTTTTGAGGCACCATCACTCATAGAATCTTGAACTCTGCGGTTGATTTCAGTTTTGAAATACCCAGAATCCCATTGATATCTAGTAGGCCCAAATAGTTCAACAGGAGTTGTTGCTGATCCATACCACATAGTTCCAGCGACTACGAAAGATACAAAAAGAACAGCAGCAAGAGCGCTGGCAAGAACGCCTTCCAAACTACCTAGTTTTAAAGCTCTATAAAGCCTTTCTCCAGGTCTGTTGGTGATGTGGAATATTCCACCAATTATTCCTAAAAGTCCTGCCCCAATGTGATTAGCGACAATCCCTCCAGCATTAAATGGATTAAATCCTTCAGCACCCCAAACTGGAGCAACTTTTTCTACATGACCAGTTAAACCATATGGATCAGAAACCCATATGCCAACGGTTGAGCAATGAAATGCGCCAAATCCAAAGCATGTCAATCCAGCCAAGAAAAGATGTATTCCAAAAATTCTTGGAAGGTCTAAAGCTGGTTCTCCTGTGCGGGAATCTTCCCACAATTCAAGGTCCCAGTATGTCCAGTGCCATACGGCAGCGAGCATTAAAAGACCGCTGAAAACTATATGAGCAGCAGCAACCCCTTCGAAGCTCCAAAAGCCGGGGTCAACTCCGGTTGCACCGGTTATATCCCATCCATTCCAGCTTCCGGTAATTCCTAAGCGGGCCATGAAGGGCATGACATACATGCCTTGGCGCCACATTGGATTAAGGACTGGATCAGAAGGATCGAAAATGGCCAATTCATATAAGGCCATTGAGCCGGCCCAGCCGGCTAACAAAGCAGTATGCATGAGGTGCACGGCCAAGAGGCGGCCAGGGTCGTTGATAACGACTGTGTGCACCCGATACCAGGGCAATCCCATGGGTCAGGTTCGTATAACGAAGCTGCTTAATGCAGCAAGACTCGCATGATCGTAAATGGTATTGCTTGAGTTAATGCACAGGATGGAGAGACCTGAAATGACTTTTGACACTATTGGATAAAATTTAGCTTGTTTTGAGGGCCTTCAATTGGCGAAAAAACAGTGGTAGACTAGAAAAAATTAAAAAAAAAAGAAAAAGAAGAATTTTTCAAATATCAATTGATTTTGTAATTTTAAGTTGTTTTTCTATCTAATCAATTTGAAAAAACGAAAATTCAGGGCCTAATTCAAGGTCTAATTACACTTGAAATCGAATATTTCAAAAAATTTTTCAAAGCTATTCGAAATTTAAATAATTAAAAAGACAAATTTTATTGATTATTTTTCGGCAAATTACAAAATCTCAGACTCTTTGATTCAAATCCCGATTTTTCTGCTGAAGGGATATATAGTTTATTTCAGTAAAAATCGTTCTGAGTAAAAACCTCGGTTATGGAAACCACTAGTTTTGGCTTTGCCGCAAGTCTTTTATTTGTTGGAGTACCAACTATCTTTCTTATTGGTTTGTTTGTTTCTACCAGTGATGGTGAGAAATCAAGCTTTTATTCAGATTCCAGCAAGGGTAGATTAAGTCCTGAGCCTAAAAAATAGGTTAGGACTTTTTTTAATATAAAGATCTCAAGAAATACTTGAGATCTAAATTACTAATGAGGTTTTATCTTAGAATGGTATTACTTCAAAGCTTTATTTATTCAATTAAAGAATTAAGATATTTGGAATTTCTTTAGGATGAGCTCAATAAATAATCATTGGAAGTTAATCAAAACTGTTCTTCCTCAGCACACTGACCATGCAGGTGTCATGTGGCATGGCTCTTATTTAAATTTTTTAGAAGAGGGGAGAATTGATGCTTTAGATAAAGTTGGATTTTCATATTCACAATTATCTAAAAATGGTTTTGAAATTCCAGTGATCTCAATTCAAATGAGATATAAAAAATCTTTTATTCATGGCGAAAAGGTTCTTGTAACGAGTCAATTTAAGCTGAAAAATAATATAAGACTTATTTGTAAAAGTGTATTTTTTAAATCAAATGGTGATATTGGTGCAGAAGCAGTAATTGAACTTGTTGTTGTAAGAACAATAAATGACTCAATAAAGTTAGTAAGAGAATTACCAGTACAAATTAAAAATATATTATTAATGTTAGAAGAAGGACCAAAAGTTTAAGGAATTGAATGATTTATGATTTTTCAATCTATTCCTGGGCATTCTTTTCTTCAATGGAGAAAAAAAATGATATCCATAGGTGGTAGGAAAGTTGATTTTGATTGGCTTCTAGATATCGGGGCTGGAGTCTCTTGGAGTCAATTGCAAAGCATTATTTTGAATCCTGAGAATTTTATTTACTTAGAAATCTCAACAGAAGAATTAGAATTTATTTGGAAATCTCATTTAAAAGATCACACTCCACTTCAATATTTGATCTCTAAGTGCCCATGGAGAGATATTGAATTAGAGGTTTCAGCAGACGCTCTGATCCCTAGGCAAGAGACAGAATTTTTGATTGATTTTGCTTTAAAAAAAGTGACTAATCTTGAGTCTGGAAGATGGGCAGATCTAGGAACTGGATCTGGCCCTATTGCGGTATCTCTAGCTAAATCTCTTCCTAAGTGGAAAGGGCATGCATCTGATATTAGTAATGAAGCATTAGATCTAGCAAAAAAAAATTTAGAATCTATTGTGCCTGATGCGAACGTGAGATTTTCTTTGGGAGATTGGTGGGAACCTTTGAAAAGATGGTGGGGAAGCTTTGATTTGGTTTTAAGTAATCCTCCCTACATTCCTTCTCATTTGATTGAAGACTTAGAACCAGTTGTTAAAAATCATGAGCCTCGCTTAGCTTTGGATGGCGGAAAGGATGGAATGAATGCATCTCGAAAAATTATCCATGGGGCATCAAATGGACTTGCTATTGGAGGTTGGTTAATTCTGGAACATCATTATGATCAAAGTGAAAACATAACTGATGTTATGAAGAATATTGGAATGGAAGAAGTTTCTTTTGAGAAAGATTTAACTGGAAACAAGCGTTACGCAATATGTCGTAAAAAATAAATGATCATTGATCAATTTGGAATTTCTGATCTGGCCTTAAAGTTGAAAAAGGGATCTTTAGCTTTATTCCCTACAGATACTTTGCCAGCACTTTGTTCATGCCCTAAATATTCAAAAGCAATATGGACAATAAAGAAAAGGCCAATTAGTAAGCCGCTCATATTAATGGGGGGCTGCTTAGATGATTTATTTGAGTTTGTTCATCCTTGTGCTGTGGAGGATGGTTTGAAATTGGCAAAAATCTATTGGCCTGGAGCCTTAACAATTGTTTTGCCAACAATAGGAAAATTTTCTGAAGATTTGAATTGCCGTTCTAACTCTCTAGGTTTCAGAGTCCCTGCCCTAAATCTCGCAAGAGAATTGCTTTTGAAAACTGGTCCTCTTGCTACTACAAGTGCAAACATCTCTGGAGAAGCACCTGTTAAAGATGCTTTAGAAGCTTCGATTCAATTTCCTGGGATTCCAATACTGGCTCCTGTACCTTGGCCAAATTCGTCAGGTATTGCAAGCACAGTTGTCCAATGGGAAGATGGAAGATGGAAAGTGTTAAGACCTGGTTCAGTCGTTTTGCAATGAAAGTAACGAATGATTTATCTATTTTTAATTGTTTTGTTATTGCAATCTCTTTTTTGGTGGATTTTTCGAGTTCCCATAATCGGTTTTGATTGGCTTTATCAATTAAAATTTTTCCATTTCTTTGTTATTGCTTCTTTTATTTGGATTATATCTGGTAAATCTAAATAGATCTTTTGGTTCTGGTTTGAAAAATGCCGGCTAACAGATTTGAACTGATGACCTTCGCTTTACAAAAGCGCTGCTCTACCGCTGAGCTAAGCCGGCAACATTTTTATCCTACCTAAAAAAGGAATCCAAAAGTAAATCCATTTGGAAAATTTGTTGAAAATACTTTTTTAAATGATTAAGAACTTGAATCTGTGCTTTCTTTACCTTCAGAATTTTCTTCTGGCTCATTAAAAGACTCTATAAGCTTGATTTGACCATCTAAAGTTCTTTTTATTGGTAAGTTTGCAACTAGTGCGGTCATGCGATCTTCAGTCTCTAAACTTACTGCACCTTCATCCATATCTATTTCGACATATTTTGCAACCACCTCTAAGATTTCTCTTCTCATTTGATTCAAAAGTTCAGTACTAAGATCTGAACGATCATGAGCTAAAACAAGTTGCAGCCTCTCTCTTGCAGTGCTGGCACTTGCACGCTGCCTTCTTAGTAATTTGTTGATAAGGTCTCTTAGTGTCATTGGTTTAGAAAATTTTTGTTTGCATTAGCCTTCTAAATTTTGCACCAAACCCAGAATTTACCTCTATTGGATTAATTAGTGGAATATCTTCACCTTGTAATCTCTTAGCAATATTCAGATAACATTTAGCTGCTGGAGAATTAACGCTATTTAATGTAAGAGGCTCCCCGCGATTAGTGCTAACAATAACTTGTTCATCTTCGAGAACTAAACCAAGTAAAGGTAAGGCTAAAATATCAGTTACATCATCGATAGATAGCATTTCTTGGCTTGCCATCATTCTGGGCCTAACTCTATTGAGAACTAACTGAACTGGCTTGATTTCATTTGTATTAAGTAAACCTATTACTCTGTCCGCATCTCTGACGGCCGAAACCTCCGGATTGGTAACAACTATTGCTTCTTGGGAGGCCGCCACAGCGTTTTTAAATCCATCCTCAACTCCTGCAGGACAGTCAATCAGAACGTAGTTGAATTGTTCTTTTAACATCTCGACTATGCGTTTCATATCATCTGGTTTTAACCAATCAAGCATTCTTGGATTTCCAGCAGGAAGCAAAGATAGATTTGATTCTTGTTTATGTTTGACCAAGGCCTGATCAAGTCTGCACTCTTCTTCCAGAACTTCTTGAGCCGTGTAAACGATTCGATTCTCCAGACCTAACAGCAAATCTAAATTTCTTAGACCAAAGTCTGCGTCTAAGACAGCAGTACTAAGACCTTGTCTGGCGAGAGAAATACCAAGATTTGCTGTAAGAGTTGTTTTGCCGACTCCACCCTTTCCTGAGCAGATAAGAATGACTCGTGTATCTGTCGCCACGGACCTCCTTGAATTCGACAAATTTTAGTTCGATTTTGATTGAGAAAAAAGCTTTATTGTTGGATCGGTTGCATTGGGTTTGCTTTTGAAGACATCTCTTCGACCTTGTTGCCTGATTTTTTCGACTTTTTTACAACTCTTTTAGTTCGACTTCCAATTAATTGGACTCCAGTGGAGAAATTACAATTTCTTCGGAATTTATACTTGCTTGCTCTGCAAGACCTATTTGAGGTTTCTCCTTAGGCCCTCTAGCAACTTTCTTTGCGATTCTTAGTTGAACAGGTCTAAGTTGAAGTGCCGATATTGTTGCTTGAGTGTTGCCTTTGCTTCCTGCATGTGCAATCCCGAGAAGTCTTCCCCAAATTATAATATTGCCTTCTGCGCTAACTTTTGCACCTGGGTTAACATCACCAAGGACTAATAAATCTCCTGGACTGTCAAGATATTCCCCAGATCTAACAGTTCCTTGATGAAAGTGAGTTTTTGAAAAAATTATATTTTTCTCATTAATCTGTAAAGTGTTGCTTGAATCATTTGGAATAATAAATTGACCGTTGTAACCTAATGATTCAGAGCTTACAATAGTCTTTGTAGATGTTGAGCAGAAACTAATTATTTTACAATTATATTGATTTGCAATTTCTATTATTTCTGAAATATCTGTACATGAAAGATCATAATTTTTACAATCGATTTCTATGCAGTTTGACTTCAGAATCTTTAATTTATTTTTTAAACATAATTTCCAATCTTGAGTTCTAATACCCTCGATATTAATGATTATTTTTTCATTGTATCTTTTCATTTTTAATTATATTTTATTTTTAGTTTTTCAATCTCTCTTTTTAATTCATTTTCAATTTCTTTAGGATAAATCAACCATGAAGATTGATTAGGCTCAATCAATCTTTCAACTAATGGTGAGACTTCTTCTAGAGCCTTTAGCATGTCTCCATCCCACAAGCGAAGTCCATGTTTGTATGGATGATAACTTTTAACTATTTGCTCTCTTAGTCCACATGATATATCTGGCTCTATGCTATATCCCTCTGATAATATCCTAGCTTTTGCTAGAGCTTCTAATCTTATCTCTAAAGTAAAGGACGATATATTTATTGCTTTTAATAAATTTCTATTTATAAAACGTTTACAGAGTTTAGATAAATTATTGGAACTAGATTCTTGCCATCGATAAATATGATAACCAGTTACGATATCGTCATTAGATAAAAAACTTTCTGAGCTCATTCCTTCATGATTCCATAGCCATTCATACATGTTCCTATCTGCCCATACTTTCTTGGGGCCCATTTCCCTTGCTGTTGTTATGATTTGTTCTAATAACCAATTGCAAACCTCATTTAATCGATGGTTATATACGCTTCTATACATCAGATTTCTTATTACTAAATAATGCTCAACTGCCATTAACCCTTTAGGATGTATCGCCAGATTTCCATCTGGCGCAATTGTCATTGCTGAGATTATTCGATCAATATCTAACTGACCATATCTTGCCCCTGTCGAATAACTATCTCTCATTAAGTAATCAAGTCGATCACAATCTAGCTGACTACTAATGAGCGAACTTATTAATTTATGTGAGACTTTTCTAGATTGAATTAAATCTGAAATTAATTCTGCATTTCCCTTGCCATATTTATTAAGGATCAAAGTAATTTCTTGGCTTGAATTTATTAACTTAGCTGTCCATTCCTCATGCTTAGTCTTGAATATTTCCTCACTTGTATGACTTAGTGGTCCGTGCCCTAAATCATGTAAAAGAGCCGCACCGTAGAGAATGAATTTGTGCTCTTTTAATTTAGAGTCCAACTTAGATAAATGATTTATTGCTCTTCTCGCCAGATGAAATACACCCAGAGAATGAGTGAATCTGCTTGACTCAGCACCATGAAAAGTTAAATAAGCTGGACCTAATTGTTTGATTCTTCTTAATCTTTGAAATGGGGAAGAATCTATTAACTCCATCACCATTTGTTCTTCTGGAATTGAGCTGTCTAACGTAATGGAATGATGGAGAGGGTCATAGTAAGTTCTTGTTGACATGCCTAATCAATTTCGTTGCTAATTAATTGCTTTTTTTCCTCTTTTAAATGACTTTCTTGTGATGCGTCCTCTGACAGCTCTTCTTTATCCAAAGTGGCTTGCATAATTAGCTCTGCATCTAAAAGCCATCTGTCCTCATCAGAACCTGGATTAAGTGGCTCTGGCATTTCTAAGAAGCGATCAGGATCTATTCCAAGATTTTGAATATCTCTTCCATTTGGAGTTAAGTAGCTGGCAACTGTTACTGCTAAACCACTGCCATCACTTAGATTTGTTAAAGATTGTATGAGGCCTTTCCCAAATGTTTTATTACCTATAAGCTCAGATCTTTTATTGTCTTGTAAAGCACCCGCAAGAATTTCACTAGCACTTGCTGTCCCCTCATTTACTAGCGTAACCATTGGTCCATCATAAAAAGTTTCTACTCCAGAGCTGATCGGATCATTGATTGAATCTCTTTTTTTTGTTTCAACAATAGGCAAATTGCTAAGGAAATCATCAGCAACTGCAAGTCCTGAGCTTACTAGTCCTCCAGAGTTGTTTCTTAAATCTAAAATCAGTCCTTCTATCTCTTTCCCAGAAAGTTCTTCTAAAGCTTCCTTGACTTGCTCAGGGACTCCCTCACTAAATTGTGTAATTCTTAAGTAGCCAAGCGTATGAGATTCATTCCTTATCCGCTTTGTCCTGACTGGTCTTAAATCAACACTTCTTCTCTCTAAAGTAACTACCTCTTTTTCGTTACCAGGTTGCTGTAATTCAACAATTACTTGTGTCCCAGTTTGCCCTCTTAATTTTGCTGCTGTTGCTTCAAGTCCTAATTGTTTTGGAGATTGACCATTGACTTTTTGTAAAATTGTTCCACTTTTGATACCTGCATCTGAGGCAGGAGAGCCTTCCAGAGGAGATATCACAACAATTTCTCCATCGTCTTTTCTTGCTCCCAACTGAAGTCCAACTCCATTTATTTCGCTCCCTATGTTGCTTTTTTTCATCGCTTCATAATCATCTGGTCTCAACAATCTCGTATAAGGATCGCCAAGAGGGCTAAGCATTGCTTCTATGGCTGAATAAGCTTGTTGAGAATTGTTTATTGGCTTTTCAAGGGCTTTCTGACGAAGTTTTTTCCATTGAATATCATCAAATTTCTCAGGAGCTAGATAACCCTCGTTAACTAGATTCCATGCCTCAATAACTAGCAATTGCCCATCGTTTAGGGCAATTGCTGGCTTAGTCAAGATTTGAAAAAAAATACCAAAACTAATTAAAACTGCAAAAAATCTTTGCAGTAGCTTAGTTAAAGATTTAACAGATAGAAGCATTGGATTGATCTTTTGCAGCGACCAAGGGGCACATCTAGTAAGATATTTGAAAGTACAGTGCATAAGTGGATGGCGAACTCATCACCGGTTTATGACTGGTTCCAGGAACGTCTTGAGATACAGGACATAGCTGATGATGTCACTTCAAAATACGTTCCTCCACATGTCAACATTTTTTATTGTCTTGGTGGGATAACACTTGTTTGTTTTTTGATTCAGTTCGCGACTGGATTCGCGATGACCTTTTATTACAAACCTACAGTAACTGAAGCTTATAGCTCTGTTAGTTATCTTATGACAGACGTGAGCTTTGGTTGGTTGATCAGATCAGTGCATAGATGGAGTGCCTCAATGATGGTACTCATGCTTATTTTGCATGTTTTTCGTGTTTATTTAACCGGAGGATTCAAAAGGCCAAGAGAATTGACATGGATAACTGGTGTTGTTATGGCAGTTATAACAGTTGCTTTTGGGGTTACGGGATATTCTTTACCCTGGGATCAAGTAGGGTATTGGGCAGTTAAAATTGTTTCGGGAGTTCCTGCCGCCATACCTGTTATTGGTGACTTTATGGTCGAACTTCTTAGAGGTGGTGAGAGTGTTGGTCAGTCAACCTTGACTAGGTTTTATAGCCTCCACACTTTTGTAATGCCTTGGCTACTTGCTGTATTTATGTTGATGCATTTTCTAATGATTAGAAAACAGGGAATCTCCGGTCCTCTATAGGCTATATATAGATAAGTTATTTTTTTCCCAAGCAATCCTTAAATCTTCTCATAAATTTTTAATCCATGTCTACTCTTAAAAAACCAGATTTATCTGATACAAAACTAAGAGCAAAACTTGCTAAAGGAATGGGGCATAATTATTACGGAGAACCAGCTTGGCCAAATGACTTACTATACATATTCCCTGTAGTAATTCTTGGGACAATAGCTTGTGTTGTAGGTTTAGCAGTTTTAGATCCTGCATTTCTGGGAGATAAAGCAAATCCCTTTGCAACTCCCCTAGAGATTCTTCCTGAATGGTATCTATATCCCGTTTTTCAAATTTTACGCGTCGTACCTAATAAGTTACTTGGTATCGCTTTACAGACATTAATTCCTCTGGGCTTAATGATTCTTCCTTTTATCGAAAATATCAATAAATTTGCTAATCCTTTCAGAAGACCAGTTGCAATGTCATTATTTTTATTTGGAACAGTTTTGACAATTTATTTAGGTATAGGAGCATGCTTGCCTATTGATAAATCTCTCACCTTAGGTTTGTTCTAGAAATTTTCCTCTAAATCAAGCATCAATACATCATTAGGTGAAGCTCTTAGTAAATGATGTAATAATAAGAACCCAACAATTGTCCAAGTTTGATAAGTTCTTGATTGTTGACCTACCCATGTTCCTGTCGGTCCATCAAAATATTCAGCCCATTTTTGTCTTGGAAGTTGATTCAACTGACTCCAATAACATTCTTCTATAAGGGCTCTCATTTGTCCCATAAGCAAAACATCGGCTTTTGGGTAACGTTTTTCATGAAGCAATATAGAGGCACCAAAAAACCATAAAAGACTAGGCCAATGCCCACCATTGTGATAACTCCATGGCCAGTTTTTGGGATCTGAGCCTGTTTTGTTTTGCCATTCTTCTACATCCATTGGTGGATGGCATATCCTCATTGGCATTTGTGCCATAAGGTGTTCACGGTTATGTAAAACCAGCCGAAATAAGGCTCTTTGTTGAGGTGCTGTCAATACTCCGAACATGCATGCTAAGGAATTCCCCAAGCTATAAAAACGAAAATCTGGTCTACCAGTTCTTATGTTCCCAATTAGATATCCACCTCTATTTTCAAGCCAATCTTGAAGCCATGAAGGGACTACTTGGGGCTGAACATTGAATTCATTTTGATGTTGATCTTCACCATATTGCTCAGTAGGCCTTCTTCTCAGAACTTGCATTGTTTTGCTTGTGACCCAGTAGTGCTTCAAAAGAAATTGTCGAAGGTCATGAACCCACTGACGAGTTAAAACAAGTCTTTGATCAAGTAATCGACTTTTTTGATGTTTTCTGCTTAATTCCATTAGTTGAATACAACTTTTTAGACATGCATGCAATAAAACTTCTACCTCAAGGGGCGCCCCCCAAACATCCATAGGTCGATCGATCATGAACGAACAATCTGGCACAAATAAAACTGGATTCCCCTCAAAAGTTGGATGCAGCACTAAATCAAGAAGAAGTTGCACCCCTCTTTGAACCTGTTGGCTTGTTCCAAAACTTTGATCGCCACTTTTTTTTACATATAGCCAACAAAGTACTGGCCACCATAGGCTTGCATCGGCAGAGGTGATTCGTCCAATAGATCTCTGACCATAATCTGCTATTAATTTCCCTTTTTCCTCGACAAAGCTTGTTGGGAAAACTCCTCTAGTTTGGTAGGTGGTACTTTGCAAATCAAGACTTACTGTCAAGAATTTTTTGACTATGTCAAATCTTTTTTGAGTTATTAGGTAAATCATTACTGGGACGTTGTCCCTCAAAAAGATCTCTCCGTAATTGAGAGCATCATTTTTTGTCGGATGCTCTAAGGCAGCGACACTACCTGCAATATCTCCAGAAATTTCAATGAGAGTTTTTTCAAAATGCTCTTTAGCTCTTGCAACAACTTTGTCTTCATTAGAGTTGGGGCGTACTCTTTGGTGCTGTTGGCTAAAACGTGCGGGCATTAAAATAATCTGACGCCATCGCTAAAAGCTAGTTATGGCTTACTCCTTTGATATTGATAGTAAGAGGTAAAACATTTCATTTGCAACTTTGTTGCATCTAAGTACGTTGAGGGTCTACAATATTTTTCTGCGCGAAAGTTGATCTGGAGCGTACCCACTAAGCGGAAATTACTTCACAAGTTTTTTTGTTAAGTGGGAGTTTTACAACATTTGAGGACTAAACCCTTCTGTGTTGTAAGCTGAAAAACGGTCGCAAGATCGAAAAATGTTTTTGGCTTTTTAAGCCCAAAACATTGCACCTAGACAACTTAAAAGTTTAGGAACTGACGCTTTTATCGCGTCCGGCTTCTTTATAGAAACGGATGTATTTGCGATAAAGGTGTGAGGTCCCGTCAAAAGAAATTAGTTGCCTAATTTTGTCGCAATTTTGAATTTGAGTTTCACGGCTCTAATTCGATATTCGGTGTTACAGATTTAGAGCAACGACGGATCTGAGATCCGGGAAAGTCACGAAGATAAATCTAAGTGCACTCTTTAGAACCCTTACAAAGATAAGGTGGCAACAATCACAATATAAGTACGCCAGTGCTTAAATTAGTGGGAGAAGCAAATCAGACTGAGTAGAATTATTTTTACAATAGGGCCTGACTACAACGGAGAGTTTGATCCTGGCTCAGGATGAACGCTGGCGGCGTGCTTAACACATGCAAGTCGAACGAACCTTCGGGTTAGTGGCGGACGGGTGAGTAACGCGTGGGAATCTGCCCTCAGGAGGGGGATAACGGTTGGAAACGACCGCTAATACCCCATATGCCGAGAGGTGAAATGAATTTCGCCTGAGGATGAGCCCGCGTCTGATTAGCTTGTTGGTGAGGTAATGGCTCACCAAGGCTTCGATCAGTAGCTGGTCTGAGAGGATGATCAGCCACACTGGGACTGAGACACGGCCCAGACTCCTACGGGAGGCAGCAGTGGGGAATTTTCCGCAATGGGCGAAAGCCTGACGGAGCAACGCCGCGTGAGGGACGAAGGCCTCTGGGCTGTAAACCTCTTTTCTCAAGGAAGAAGATATGACGGTACTTGAGGAATAAGCCACGGCTAATTCCGTGCCAGCAGCCGCGGTAATACGGGAGTGGCAAGCGTTATCCGGAATTATTGGGCGTAAAGCGTCCGCAGGCGGCCTTTCAAGTCTGCTGTTAAAACGTGGAGCTTAACTCCATCATGGCAGTGGAAACTGATTGGCTTGAGTATGGTAGGGGCAGAGGGAATTCCCGGTGTAGCGGTGAAATGCGTAGATATCGGGAAGAACACCAGTGGCGAAGGCGCTCTGCTGGGCCATTACTGACGCTCATGGACGAAAGCCAGGGGAGCGAAAGGGATTAGATACCCCTGTAGTCCTGGCCGTAAACGATGAACACTAGGTGTCGGGGGAATCGACCCCTTCGGTGTCGTAGCTAACGCGTTAAGTGTTCCGCCTGGGGAGTACGCACGCAAGTGTGAAACTCAAAGGAATTGACGGGGGCCCGCACAAGCGGTGGAGTATGTGGTTTAATTCGATGCAACGCGAAGAACCTTACCAGGGCTTGACATCCTGCGAACCTCTAAGAAATTAGAGGGTGCCTTCGGGAATGCAGTGACAGGTGGTGCATGGCTGTCGTCAGCTCGTGTCGTGAGATGTTGGGTTAAGTCCCGCAACGAGCGCAACCCACGTTTTTAGTTGCCAGCATTTAGTTGGGCACTCTAGAAAGACCGCCGGTGATAAACCGGAGGAAGGTGTGGATGACGTCAAGTCATCATGCCCCTTACGTCCTGGGCTACACACGTACTACAATGCTACGGACAAAGGGCAGCAAACTCGCGAGAGCTAGCAAATCCCATAAACCGTGGCTCAGTTCAGATCGTAGGCTGCAACTCGCCTACGTGAAGTAGGAATCGCTAGTAATCGCAGGTCAGCATACTGCGGTGAATACGTTCCCGGGCCTTGTACACACCGCCCGTCACACCATGGAAGTTGGCCACGCCCGAAGTCGTTACTTTAACCCTTGTGGAGAAGGACGCCGAAGGTGGGGCTGATGACTGGGGTGAAGTCGTAACAAGGTAGCCGTACCGGAAGGTGCGGCTGGATCACCTCCTAACAGGGAGACAATAAATTGATTGTGATGTCTAAGTAAATTATCTTAGGCCGCAATCCTGTCACCTTAAGGTCGATCGGTACCTCAGGTTTGAGAATTTTTTTATAATTAATTCTTTTATTTCAGTTCCTAAACTTGTCTAGGTCACACCCAACAAAGGTTTCTCCTGGGCCATTAGCTCAGGTGGTTAGAGCGCACCCCTGATAAGGGTGAGGTCCCTGGTTCAAGTCCAGGATGGCCCATTCGTTGTTGGGGGTATAGCTCAGTTGGTAGAGCGCCTGCTTTGCAAGCAGGATGTCAGCGGTTCGAGTCCGCTTACCTCCACTGAAAACTATCCTGCAACTAAATTTCTGGAGAAAATTTGTAGAACTTGACTTAGAATTGTCTATTTGAAAGAACCTAGCTTCTTATCATCTCAATAGTTGATAATATGCTGGGCTCCCATGGATTTATTCCATGTGAATTCAGTAGAACCTTGAAAACTGCATAGATTAGAAAGAATAAAGCATCTCATGGATGCATAGTTCTGTTTTGATTTTTTAGCTAAAAAACTAACTGATCAAATTTCAGAATTCATGTTTAATTCTTGAGTAATAGCCGAGCACAATTGATTTTGTGTTTGTATTTAAGGTCAAGCTACAAAGGGCTCATGGCGGATACCTTGGCACACAGAGGCGATGAAGGACGTGGTTACCTGCGATATGTCTCGGGGAGCTGGATACACGCTTTGATCCGGGAATTTCCGAATGGGGCAACCCTTAGAACGGCCAGCTGAATATATAGGCTGGCACGAGCCAACCCAGCGAACTGAAACATCTTAGTAGCTGGAGGAAAGGAAAGTAAATAACGACTCCCTAAGTAGCGGCGAGCGAACGGGGAATAGCCCAAACCGATAGTTTCGACTATCGGGGTTGTGGGACAGCAATATGGACTAACAAACCTAGAAGAAGCGTTTGAATGGCGCGCCATAGAGGGTGAAAGCCCCGTAATCGAAAGGAGAGTTAGCCTAGCTGTATCCCGAGTAGCACGGAGCACGTGGAATTCCGTGTGAATCTACGAGGACCACCTCGTAAGGCTAAGTACTCCTGTGTGACCGATAGTGCAACAGTACCGTGAGGGAAAGGTGAAAAGAACCCCGGGAGGGGAGTGAAATAGAACATGAAACCATGAGCCTACAAGCAATGGGAGCCCGACTTATCGGGTGACCGTGTGCCTGTTGAAGAATGAGCCGGCGACTTATAGGCACTGGCGGGTTAAACCGGGAATGGTGGAGCCATAGCGAAAGCGAGTCTGAATAGGGCGTTTTGTCAGTGTTTATAGACCCGAACCCTGGTGATCTAACCATGGCCAGGATGAAGCTTGGGTGATACCAAGTGGAGGTCCCAACCGACTGACGTTGAAAAGTCACCGGATGAGCTGTGGTTAGGGGTGAAATGCCAATCGAACCAGGAGCTAGCTGGTTCTCCCCGAAATACGTTGAGGCGTAGCGTCTAGTGCTCCAGCAGGGGGGTAAAGCGACCATTTCGGTGCGGGCTGCGAGAGCGGTACCAAATCGTGATGAACTCTGAATACCCTGTGTGTAACTAGGCAGTCAGACTGTGGGGGATAAGCTCCATAGTCGAAAGGGAAACAGCCCAGACCGCCAGCTAAGGTCCCAAAATCAACACTAAGTGATAAAGGAGGTGGGATTGCCCAGACAACCAGGAGGTTTGCTTAGAAGCAGCCATCCTCAAAGGAGTGCGTAATAGCCCACTGGTCGAGCGATCCTGCGCCGAAAATGAACGGGGCTAAGTGTTGTACCGAAGCTGCGGATTTAATTTTTTAAGTGGTAGGGGAGCGTTCTATGTAGGGTGAAGCGTTAGCGTAAGCGGGCGTGGACAGCATAGAAGTGAGAATGTCGGCTTGAGTAGCGAAAACATGGGTGAGAATCCCATGCCCCGAAACCCTAAGGGTTCCTCCGGCAGGCTCGTCCGCGGAGGGTTAGTCTGGTCCTAAGGTCAGGCCGAAAGGCGTAGTCGATGGATAACAGGTCAACATTCCTGTACCAGTTATGTTTTGGGAAGGGGGACGGAGAAGGCTAGCCAATCCAGATGTTGGTTACTGGTTCAAGCGTTCAAGGCTTTGAGGAACGGAGAAAACGTTCTGAGCTGAGGCGTGAGTACGAGCTGCTACGGCAGCGAAGTTGGTGATGTCATGCTTCCAAGAAAATCCCTATACCCGTTAAGGCATAACTGCCAGTACCCGAAACCGACACAGGTGGGGTGGTAGAGAATACCGAGGGGCGCGAGATAACTCTCTCTAAGGAACTCGGCAAAATGGTCCCGTAACTTCGGGAGAAGGGATGCCAGCGCGAGCTGGTCGCAGTGAAGAGGCCCAGGCGACTGTTTACCAAAAACACAGGTCTCCGCTAAGTCGCAAGACGATGTATGGGGGCTGACACCTGCCCAGTGCCGGAAGGTTAAGGAAGCTGGTTAGCGTAAGCGAAGCTGGCGACTGAAGCCCCGGTGAACGGCGGCCGTAACTATAACGGTCCTAAGGTAGCGAAATTCCTTGTCGGGTAAGTTCCGACCCGCACGAAAGGTGTAACGATCTGGGCGCTGTCTCGGAGAGAGGCTCGGCGAAATAGAATTGTCTGTGAAGATGCGGACTACATACACCCGGACAGAAAGACCCTATGAAGCTTTACTGCAGGTTGGTATTGTTCTCGGGCTCTGAATGCGCAGGATAGGTGGGAGACATTGATGTAGTGCTTTTGGGTGCTACTGAGTCAACGGTGAGATACCACTCTTTCAGAGCTAGAGATCTAACGTTTACCCGTTATCCGGGAAACGGACAGTATCTGCTGGGCAGTTTGACTGGGGCGGTCGCCTCCTAAAAGGTAACGGAGGCGCACAAAGGTTTCCTCAGGCTGGTTGGAAATCAGTCGTCGAGTGCAAAAGCAGAAGGAAGCTTGACTGTGAGACCTACAAGTCGAACAGGGACGAAAGTCGGTTTTAGTGATCCGACGGTTCTGAGTGGAAGGGCCGTCGCTCAACGGATAAAAGTTACTCTAGGGATAACAGGCTGATCTCCCCCAAGAGTTCACATCGACGGGGAGGTTTGGCACCTCGATGTCGGCTCATCGCAACCTGGGGCTGAAGTCGGTCCCAAGGGTTGGGCTGTTCGCCCATTAAAGCGGTACGCGAGCTGGGTTCAGAACGTCGTGAGACAGTTCGGTCCATATCCGGTGTATGCGTAGGAATATTGAGAGGATTTCTCCCTAGTACGAGAGGACCGGGAGGAACGCACCTCTGGTGTACCAGTTATCGTGCCAACGGTAAACGCTGGGTAGCCATGTGCGGAGTGGATAACCGCTGAAAGCATCTAAGTGGGAAGCCCACCTCAAGATGAGTATTCCCATGGTTTAAACCAGTAAGATCACGGGAAGAACACCCGTTGATAGGCTCTACGTGGAAGTCTGGTAACAGATGCAGCGGAGGAGTACTAATAGATCGAGGGCTTGACCTTCTTTTGCTTTTACTAAAAATTATTGCTTTATTTTTTCTGATTATTTTTAATAATTTCTATGCAGTTTTCAGGGTTCATAATTAACACTATCCTGGTGTTCATGGCGATGTGGAACCACTCCGATCCATCTCGAACTCGGTTGTGAAACGCATAAGCGGCGAAGATATTTGGGGGGTAGCCCCCTGAGAAAATAGCTCAATGCCAGGTAAAACATTAAAAAAGGGTCCTTTTGGACTCTTTTTTAATGTTCAATTATTTTTGGCAATTAGGACACCAGTGAGTGCTTCTTCCACAGATCTTTTCTCGCAAAATCTTCTCTCCACATTTTCTGCAATTTTTACCATTCCTTCTATAAACCCACGCTTGTCCACCATAATTTCCATTCATTCCCTCTAAATTTCTAAAGTCACTAAAAGTAGTCCCTCCTTCTCCAATACTTATATTTAAAATTTTTACCAGACTATTGCATAGTCTTTTTATTTCGTAGCTTTTTAAATTGCTACTTTTAGTTTTTGGATTAATACCTGCATCAAATAATGATTCATCTGCATATATATTTCCAACACCAGCAACAGTTTCTTGATCTAATAAAGAAGATTTAATTGAGCGAGTTTTTTTTTTCAAGTTTTCTTTTAAATAATGACTATTAAAATCAGAACTAAATGGCTCTGGCCCTAATCTTTTAATTCCAGATACTATTTCTGATATTGATTTCGATGATGGTACGAACCACATTTGTCCAAAATTTCTAATATCTATAAAACGAAGTTCTTTACCTCTCTTTTCAATAAACCTAACCCTAGTATGTTTGCATGGGACTATTTGTTCTTCAAGTAATTTAAATTGGCCTGTCATTCTAAGATGAACAACTAAAAAACCTTTACTATTTTTTTTCTTCGTTAGGAGCGATCCTATTAAATATTTACCTCTTCTTTGCCAATTACCTAAATAACTATTAGTAATATTATTAATGAAACTTTTTGATCCACCAATACTGGCAATTGATCGTTCTTTTAATACTTCTATTCTTTCAATATAAAAATTATTTAGGCCCTTCTCTAGTCCCTTTCTAACTGTTTCAACCTCAGGTAATTCAGGCAAAAGTAATAATCTGCTAACTTGCTGCAGCTTCTAATTCTTTTGTTGAAAATTGACTGGTATTGGCTCCACCATCAACACCACTAAAAGCTTTAAAATCACATTTTTCAAATTTGACAGTTACTGGATACCTCATTGATGGCGATTTATCGATAGAGACTATTTCTCCAATTTGATTGAACCAGTATGATTCTTGACGCAAAATGCGAACCTTATCTTTTCTAGCAAAGCTCATCTGACTTCTCTAAATGATTTTTATACATATATTATCTATCAGAAAAGGAAATATTTGTATTTGTGTCACAGACTGTCGCTGGTATTTTGAAATAGTAGGGCGCCTACAAAAGATTTGTTACGTTCAGAAGCAAACAAGTCATATTGATTTTCGGGCAAATTTTCAATTAGCTTTGAGTTGTTAAACTTAAAAGTTTTTTTGTGATATCACAGCCATCTCTAGACCCCTCATCTCTTAGCTTTGATTTACCTGATCCTGAAAAAGACGAGTTAAGTAATAATGATTTCATCGAGAGATTAGAGGATGCATGGACAATTTGCGAGCAGTTTGATTTGCAAACCGAAATTTGGCGTGGAAGAATTTTACGAGTTGTAAGAGATAAAGAAAAGAGAGGTGGTGATGGAAGAGGTACAGGCTTTTTGCAATGGTTAAGAGAGATGGAAATAAGTAAAAGCAAAGCATATTCTCTGATTCAATTAGCTGATTCGTCGGACAATCTTGTAGTTGATGGAATACTTAAAGAATCAAGTGTAAATAATTTTTCCAAAAGAGCTTTTATCGAAACGGCTCATGCTGAACCTGAGATTCAGCATATGATTTCGGAGGCTGCTAATGAAGGGAAGGACATAACAAGAAAACAAGTAAAGAGCTTAACTGATCAATTTATGGCTGCCACCAGCTCTCTTTTGCCTGATGAAATTAGAGAAAAAACGCAATCGAATTTATTGCCAGCCAAGTTTGTTGCACCATTAGTAAGAGAATTATCTAAGTTGACGCCTATTCAGCAAGATGAAATCTGCGAATCCTTAAGAGAAAATCCTGAAATTGATTCAGTGAAAGATTTGACGAATACTGCTAAATGGATGGGTAAGTCTTTAGATGCTTCTCTAGCATTAAGAGCTTTTCAAGATAAAAATTTAAATTTAGATAAAGCTACTCAAGAAGCTCTCAGGCTGGATTCTTTAGGATTGCTATCTGATGCTTTTGGACAAGCAAAAACTATAGAGAGTTCTATCTTAAAGTTTCATTCTGCATGGAAAAGATTAGAAGGCTTGCAAGAGAGACTTTGGCTCGAGTCTGGCAGTAGCACGCCTTATTTAAGAGAACTTTTAGATACGCTTCAGACACTCACCGGTTCAACAATAAGAGTTTCTCTTGGAGAGCTTTCAGGAGGGAAAAGGTTGAGATTGCAACTTGTTGAGGAAGACTCTGAAAGATTGGAACCCCCATCTATTGAAATGAATAAATAAGTTAAAAAATTAAATTCTGATCACAAAAATCATTAATTAATTTAAATTCAAAATCAGTCTTAGGGAAATACCAACTTGTCCAGTAAGAATTATTTAACGTATTATTTAATGTTCTATTTTTGCAGTTAAGAGCTATATAGAAAGATGTATTTTTCTTTGTTTTTGCTTGAGCAATATAATTGCCATCAAAATATGTCCAGTCTGACCAGTTGACTATTATTGATCCATATTTCTGCCATTTTGAAGATTTTTTTTCTCTCAATTGCAACTTAATATTGGGATTGATTTTTATAGGGTAATTTAATTTATTCAAATTATTAATTTCTTCTATTGACATTTTATGAATCTTTGCAATGTTTGAAAGATACTCTGCTTGAGAAGTTTGATGATAGAAAACTTTTTTACTTGCTAATTTAATATGTTTTTTACTAGTTAATTTCTTATATTTAGATCCATGCGGTAATAAAATAATTTGATCAAGCTTAAGATAAGAGTTATCTCTAAATCTATTTATGGAAATAATATCTTTTATATTTACGCCGTAATCTCTTGAAATCTTGTAAAGAGTATCTCCTTCGATAACTATATGTTTAAGATATTCATTTTTTTATCTTTATTATTACTTTCAGTCGGAATTACTATGACTTCTCCTTCTATTATTTTAGCCGCATCATTGAAATTATTTTTATACATTAGTTCTTTTAAAGTAACTCCATATTGCTTTGATATTTTTAAAAGGGTATCGCCACTTCTTGCGATAATCTTAGTTTCTGCATTAACTTCTGTAGTAAGTATTGATAAGACAAATATAATGCTATTTATATAAAATAAACCATGATTTATCTTTATCTTTTTTATCATATTTAGTCTGAGTTAATAAGCTATCTTAAAGTAATTAAATTTATTTTAACCGATTAATTTATTAAGTAAAGATAAATCTAACTTATACGGAGGATATCTGAAATTTAGATCTAGCCAAAAAGGTCTTTTTAGAACTGATTTGTAATGAGTAAAATTGTCAAACCCGGATTTACCATGGTATTTCCCCATGCCACTTGTTCCGACTCCTCCAAATGGAAGTTCTGGTATACCTGCCTGTAAAACAACATCATTAATACAAACACCGCCGGAAGTTGTCATTGAAAGGATTTTTCTCTGTTCTTTATCATCCCCTCCAAAAAGATATAGAGCGAGGGGTTTAGGCAATAACTTGAAGTCTGAAATAGCCTGGTCGAGATTTTTAATACACAAAATAGGTAGCAATGGGCCAAAAAGTTCCTCCTTCATTAGTGGATCATTTCTGCTCTCGATTTTGATCAGAGTAGGGCTAATTCTTTTTTCTTTTTCATTGCTTTCTCCTCCATGGATTATCTGGTTATTCTTTTTAGCTTCCTTTAGTAGATTGTTAAGTCTATTAAATTGGTTTTGATTGATAATGCTCCCAAGATGTTTTGAGTTTATAGGCATGTTTCCGTAAAAATCATTAATCGAATTTTTTAAATTAGAAATTAAGCTATTAAAAAGTTTATGCTCAACAAGTAAATGATCCGGAGCAATACATGTTTGACCAGCGTTTAGACTCTTTCCCCATATAATTCTCTTTGCAGTTACTTCTAGGTTCGCTCCATTTATAACAACAGCTGGGCTTTTGCCCCCAAGCTCTAGAGTTACTGGCGTTAAGTTTTTTGAGGCAGCTTCCATCACTTTTTTCCCTATAGATTCTCCACCTGTAAAAAAGATGTGATCAAATTTTTGAGTTATTAAATCAGCAGCTATATTTCCATCTCCCTCAACAACTTGTACAATCTCTTGTGGAAAATATTTTGCTACGAGTCTCTTTATTAGAGCTGAAACATTAGGTGCATGCTCTGATGGCTTTAAAACAGCAGTGTTCCCAGCGGCTAAAGCTCCAACCAATGGTTGAATAGTAAGGGAAAAAGGATAATTCCATGGACCAATTATCAAAATGCAGCCCAATGGATCTGGCTGGACCAAAGCTTGAGCAGGTTGAAGAGAAACAGGAACATTTATTTTTTTAGCTTTCATCCAATTGGATAAATTTTTCTGCGCCAATTTTATTTCTTGTTTGACAGCAACAATTTCAAAGAACGCTTCTGTAGAGGGCTTTCCTAAATCCTGATGTAAAGCATTTAAAATTTCTTGCTGATGATTTTCCAATAAATTTGATAAAGCGTGAAGCTGCTCCCTTCTCCATTTCTCATGTCTTGTTTTGCCAGATAAAACTAGATCTTGTAGTTGATTAAGAACGGAATTTTCTAATGACATTGCTTTTTACAATTACTATTTCTTCTAACAAATTAAATCATTAATTGAGTTTAAGGTTTAAGAAGATAACCTCATAAGCATTTTAACCCAGTTTTTTACTTCTACTATCAACTATGGGATTTCTCTTACTCTGGCGATTTATAAGACTAGTAATCAGAACTATGAAAGATAGTGATCACTATTTTTAGTAAATAATAACGAAAGTATTTTGAGTATTCTTTACGAGTTACTTTTTTTGTGTATTGAGCCTAAAATATTAATTCCCAGAAGTGAAAGATTGATTAATCATTTGTTTGTTGTTTTTGCATTTACATTGGCTTTTATAGGGGTTGCCGAAGTGATGTACTGGTTGTATAAAAAAGAATACCTTAGGGCGAAAGCTAAATATCTAAGAGAATTAATAGATCAAAAGAATGATTTAAGTAGTTTGAATGAACCTTTTTATACATGTGTATACGAGAAATGGAACTCTGGAGAAATGCCTTTAACAGAGGCTAATACAATGTGCAGCTTAAAGTTTGAAAAGAATTAGTGCTTTTCACAGCATTATAGAAAAATTTGATTACTATGATTTTGAGATAGAATTAGATTTAACTTAAAAATATTTATGACTAATAAGTTAATCAGTAATAAAAAATTTAGGAACGTAAAATTATTTTTGATTGTTTTTTTTTAAGTATTACTATTATTCTTTTTGATGTTAATTTAATCATTGATTTCTTTTATGATATTGTCAGTGGCTTAAAATCGAATAATTTTTTTAGCCTAATATTAGTATTCTTATTATTTATCTTAAGATCCATTAGTATAATAATACCAGTTTTACCTGGAACAATATTTTCTGTCGCTGCTGGCTTTCAGTTCGGCTTTATACAGGGCTTATTTATTATATTTTTTGCAGATTTTATATCTTGTTCAATATCATTTTTATTGGCCAGGAAATTAGGAAGAAATCACATTGGCAGATTACTTGGTTCTAGGCAAATGAGGAGGGTTGAAAGTATTAGTCAAGATTACCTGGAAAGGAATTATTTCCTTATGACAGCTCTATTAATGTCTGGCTTCTTTGATTTCGTTTGCTATGCAATAGGACTAACAAAAATAACATGGAAAAGGTTTATGCCTGCTTTGATTTTTAGTATAATAATCTCAGATGCACCTTTTGTAGCTAGTGGCTTTGCAGCAAGAAAAATTAAGGATATAGGATTAACAAATTTCTTGCAAAAAATTTTAAATGGCGAATTAGATATAATTTCTGGAAATTATCTTGTTCTTTTCATAGTATCTTTTTTGATAATTTTTTCTTTAGCAATGATAAATTTATATTTAACTAGAAGATCTAATATTATCAAGTAATTTTTTATTTTATAAAAAAAAGCCCTTAAAAATAAGGGCTATAGATACAGCAATTATTTCTAGCTTTGGTAAGACTTACCTCTATAAGTAAGTTGAACATGCTGCTTTTCTATAACTGCTTTTTGCTGGCTGTACTTAAGACCTCTATAGGTTAAAGACATTTTTTTTCTCCGAAATATGCTCAAGTCCCCGTTCCTTGGCTTGAGTCAAACTGCGGCTCACCATTTGATGAGTTGAACGTTTTTTGTAGTATTTGCCACAAACTCAACATAAACATAATATTCTCTTCCTGGTGTTCAGCTTGTTACATAAAGCCTACTGTCTTTATTAAGGTGCGACTTTTTGAATTCTTTTGATCTGTGACAGTTGAAAAACTTTACTGCTTGTTAATGAAGTATGTACAGATTTGTTTATGTTTATATTGTGAGGAGTTGAGATCCTCTGCAGTGGAAACAAGGACACACTTGCGTCTGATCTCGTGAAAAAACCGCCTTTTCAGAACTGGCGGTTTTTTTGTGCCTATCAAGTCTTGAGCTGGAACTTAATATCATTTTTGTATTAATAATATTTGTCATCAATAATTCAACTACTTAATTTTAAGTTAGATTCATCATCTTCAACTTCGAGCTTAAATTAAAAGCCATAAAGACAGAGTTGATAATTGTCGCGGAAGAATATTTTTGTTACATTTGGCTACCTTATCTAGGGAAATTCTCAAAATTTTTCTATTCCAATTTCATATAAAGCGTTTGAAGTTATCAATTCTGACTCCCTGTTAGATTGATGAAGAAATTGAAGTAGTAGTTTTAAACAAAATTATAATTGATAAAAAAAAAGTTCTTAACCAGACCGCTAAGAACTTTTGTTAGATCTTTTCAAAAGGTTTTGAAAAAATTGTTGATATGGTTTAAATGGATTGAGTTCCACTTAGAAAATTCCAGGAATGATTTGACCTGTCGTGGCATATGCACCAAAGGCTGCAACGAAACCAAGCATTGCTGCCCAACCGTTGAACTTTTCTGCTTCAGGAGTCATGATAGAAATGAAATATAAAACAAATATAAAGAAAAACAGATAATACTGTGAGTAAAAACTCACAGTATTATGATTATGAGAATTGATGCTTCTTATAAGTAAAGGTTATTTAATCGTCGAGATGATTTGCGCTGAATGCAATCTTCTCTCTTGCTCTTTTTTTCTGGCTAAGTGGCTATTCAAGCTGGAGGAGTTGGAACTGCACTTGGAAGCAAGATTCAATTCTGACTGATGTATTGCTTTTCTTTTTGCCTTTTGCTTGAGCAGCCGAATGTTTAATTCGGTTGAACTTGAATGACTTGGCCTGGAAGAAAGAAATATCTCAGCGTTGTGGAGTGAGTTTTTCCTGCAAAGGCTTTTTCTGATTAAAGGAAGGTGATTCATCACGTTTCTCGGTAGAGGTAACCCCGTTCCCTGTTACCTGAACATGCATTTCCCTGGGGAAAACGAACGTTCTAAAATTGTAGCGGTTGATACCGTTTTATGCGATCAAGTGAAATACTCAATTTCCAGTTCTATGTAATGTAGATCCAATGCTCGCTGGAGTATGTGCAAGCACAATCTGATTTCAGCAACTATCTCAGGCATTAAGTCTAAGCTTTATTTTGATATTGATTACGTAAATGAAGAGATCACATATGGAGATAAGAGATAGTGATTCGGCAGAAGAATACATTGAAGAACTTGGTTCTAAGGAACCAATGATGGTGTGATCAGTCATGAATATGGTCTATGTAAATCCTTGGGATTTAAATGGATAGAAGGATCTTCTTGGTTCACTTATGAGGAGATCGCAGATTATTGGGGACTGAGATACGAAGACTCCTGCAAAGAATCATCCACTTGGAGGGATGATTGATATGACTAACTATTGTTATGCTTACTAAGGTGTCTTCAAAATTATCTTCAAAGATGAGGATGGTGATGAAGTAACTTTTGATGAGAAAGCAATCCAGCCTTTAGGTTTCAAAAAAAAATAGATTAAAGAACTGGCGTGCAATGGTTGAACGATGATTGATCTAAAAAGAAACAAAAAAGGATTTGTGAAAGCAACTGGATGCAGAGTGAAATCATCATCGATCTATTCACCTCATCAACAAGAAGACTTCAAAATAAGTAGAGGTAAATTCTCTGATTTTCTTTCCTGCCCTAGATGCTTTTATCTCAATCGTGTCAAAGGTTTAGACCCACCCGGAACACCCGGTTGGACTCTCAATGAAACCACTGACCGTTTACTCAAAAAAGAGTTTGATGAGTGCAGACATCGGCAGATTCCACACAGACTTTTTGCTCCTAATGGTTTAGGTCATGTCGTTCCTTTTGATCATCCTCAGATGGATAAGTGGAGGGACTCACTTCACCATGGATTGATGCTTCGGCACAAGGACACAAACATTATTTTGACGGGAGGAGTAGACGATATTTGGCAAGACACTCGAACCAATCAATTGATAGTTGTTGACTACAAATCTCAAGCAAAGAGTGGACTGGTTGATAAAAGAGAGTATCTAGATGACCCATACCATCAGGGATACAAAACCCAAATGGATTTCTATTCCTATCTGCTTTTAGGAATGGGTTTTGAAGTTCATCCGACTGCTTACTTCTTGGTCTGCAATGCCAAAAGAGATGAAGACGGATTCCACAAAACAATGAACTTTGATGAGTATCTAATTCCTTACAACTGGGATATGAGTTGGATAGAAGAAGAGATTGATGCAATGGTTGCCCTCATGAATCAGCACCAAATCCCACAACCTCATGCGAGTTGCAAGAACTGTGCTTACTCAGATCAATATGCAAGAGCAGTTCATCCTGATGGAATTGATCGTGGTGATGATTCTCAAGGCAGTTTGTTTTAACAAGAACGAAAACAGGTGTTTTGTCTCATGTTCCAATAATTAGGTTTGATTAGAATTGGATTGCATTTTTAGCACTTGTCTTCCCGTAGGTCAGGGAAGTGGTTAGGAAAGAGAATGGATTGTTCACACGGATAAACAAGTGCTGAACTTAAAGGGGGCAGCCAAAATCTTGCCCCCTTCTTTAATGGAAAAAATTACATTTTGACCATCTAGGCAACTTCAGCGCATGAATCAATATCTATAACTCTCTTTCTTGGCCAGTTTCTACATCTCTTGGTTAGATGCTCACTTTGAGGAATTAGTTTTTGGTGAATGGAACAAGTCAAAAGAGTCGTGCATTATTTGTCACGGGTGTAAGTGAATTGCTCACGCGTAATACAAATAGAATCTTCTCCGGACTTCATTAGTTCTAGATCCGTGAAATATTCCCACTCCTATGGATTTTTTAATGCTTCTACGGGAGAAATTACTCTTACCCTCTTCGACTATGTCATAGTTCCCCTTGATGAAAAATGCAAAAGAAGAGCCCTGCTCACTTGGATCTTCTTTCACTTGGCTTAGCAACGGGGATCACGCTAGAACAAATGCACTATATTTGATAAGTAGGCCAAGTGGGTTATTTCTCGTAGGGAGCTTTTGGATTTTTGTAGGGAACTTTTATGGAACTTTGATTTTTGATTTGGGGGGGTATGTTGATATTTCCTAATGGTCTTCGTTCAGAATTTCCCTCTGATCGCAACGACTTGGTATTAAAAAAGAGACCCCGTGAGGTCTCTTGATCTCTACTTAGGTGCTTTCGGTAGAGGGTCTTGAGTGCCCTCGTCGGGACTTGAACCCGAGACCTCTCCCTTACCAAGGGAGTGCTCTACCGCTGAGCTACAAGGGCTTGTGGAAAGATGGGCCGGGTTGGATTTGAACCAACGTAGGCGTAGCCAGCGGATTTACAGTCCGCCCCCATTAACCACTCGGGCACCGACCCGATCCACTTGATGAGATTAACAGTAAATGGTGCCACTTTTCTCGAATTTGTTGGTCCTTTGAGGTTGTAATAGATACGATCATGAAAGATGTTTGATTTATAAGGAATATGGATCTTTTGCTAATTAATGGTCCGAATTTGAATCTTGTTGGGAAAAGAGAACCTTCTATATATGGCTCACAAACTTTGGAAGACATTCAAAAAGAGTTGTTTATTTTAGCTAGTGAACTTCATGCAAATCTCAAATTCTTTCAGAGTAATTCAGAAGGCGAAATGATTAATTGCATTCAAAACAGTGTTGGTTCTATTGACGGAATATTAATTAATGCAGGCGCTTATACACATACTTCTATTGCTCTTAGAGATGCTTTATTAGGAGTCGCTATCCCTTACGTGGAGATACATCTAAGTAATATCTATTCTAGGGAAGAATTTCGCCATAAATCATTCCTTTCAGATAAAGCCTTAGGTTTGGTTTGTGGTTTTGGAGCAAATAGTTATCAACTTGCTTTGCAAGGGATAGTTACTTATTTAAAAAGAGTCTGAGGAGAATATGGATTATTCAGAATCTCATGTTGTTGGGTCATCAAAGATTCGCTGGCTAATAGATAAAACTTCTGACGACTGGATAAATCTTGCTATTTCTAATCCAATGGAAATACTTTTGGATCATGCACATTGTGAAAGGAAGGCTGCCGGAGTAGCACTGCAACTTATGTTTCGTTATGTAAGTGAGCCTGGGCTTTCAGAAATCCTAAGCCCATTAGCGAGAGAGGAGCTTGAACATTTTGAGAGAGTTTTGTCTATTTTGAATGCACGTGGGAAAAAACTTCAAAAATTAGCCTCACCTCCATATGGAGCAATTCTGGCAAAAAATATTTGTAAAGATGAACCATTACGAATGTTGGATAGCTTTCTAGTTGCCGGACTTATTGAGGCGAGGAGTCATGAAAGAATGAAATTATTGTCTATACATTCTCCTGACATTGAACTTCGTAATTTATATAACGACTTACTAAAAAGCGAAGCCAGGCATTTTGGAATTTATTGGAAGTTGGCAAATGAACGTTTTGATAGAAATATTCTTACATCCAGGTTAGAAGAATTAGCTAAGGTTGAATCTGATGCTTTATTGGAAATGCATCCTCAGCCAAGAATGCATAGTTAATTATCTCTTTTAAGTAGACAGAACCAACCCAATTGATGAAAATTTTGACTATTACTGGCTTAGGACCAGGTGATCCTTCTTTAGTAACTTTGGCCGCAGTTGATGCCATTCAAAAATCAACAGTTGTTTCTTATCCTGTCTCTACAAGGGGAGGAGAAAGTCTTGCTGAAAAAATTGCTTCAAAATGGATAACCAAAGATAAAAAAAAATTACCTTTACATTTTCCCATGGTTGAGGATAATAATATTTTAAAAAGTGCATGGCAAGTGGCGGGAAATGAATTAATGAAGATGGTTGAGAAAGGTGAAAGAGTCGTTTTCCTTGCTCAAGGCGACATTTCTCTTTTCTCGACAGGTTCATATCTTTCAAAGGAGTTCGAAAAACATCATCCAGAGTGTCTTGTCAAATTAATCCCAGGTGTGACGTCTTTTGCGGCTGCTGCCGCAAAAAGTAAATTACCACTTGCTTTTCAGGAGGAACAATTACTTGTATTACCCGTTCCAGATTCATATGAGGAGCTAAAGGTTATGTTGTCTGATGCAGCCTCAAAGAAGAGGATAGTTGTTTTGCTCAAACTTGGAAAAAAATGGGAATGGGTCAAACCCTTGCTTGAAGAACTTGATCTTATAAAAAAGGCCATATTTGCAGAGAGAGTAGGATTTTCAGATCAACAAATTCGTAGGGCATCTGATCTACCATCAGGAACTAGGCCATATTTTTCTTTACTGTTGATCCGGCAAAGTTGGCCTTTGACAATGCCTTAAGAATTTTTAGTTGAATTTAATAAGTTCGTCTTCAAGTAGCTTTATTGCATCTTTTGGTGTGTTTGCTCTAACTAATTTATGGCGAAGAGCAGAGGCGCCTTGAAATCCTCTGCAAGTCCAGTTCATGTGTTTTCTAGCAATTAAAAGTCCATGATTACCTTTTTTTGCAACGAGTAATTTGAGGTGCTCTAAAGATAAATTGATTTTCATTTTTGCATCAGGTGTTCTAAAAGCCTTTTGATGTTTAAGCTCTTCATCAATTTGTCCAACCAGCCATGGGGCACCCATACTCGCCCTCCCTATCATCAAGCCATCTGCATTGGTTATTTCAAGACATTTAATAGCATCCTGAGAGCTTTTTATATCACCATTTGCGATGACAGGTATATCTAATGACTTTTTGATTTTTGAAATAGATTCCCAGTTTGCACTCCCAGAAAAACCTTGCCTTCTCGTCCGCCCATGAACAGTTATTAGTTGCGCCCCAGCGTCCTGTAGTCCTAGTGCAAAAGATATTGGATCACTGGTAGTTTCACACCATCCCAATCTTATTTTTACTGTTAAAGGGATTGATATGGCTTGAGAAACTTTTTTGACGATTTCTTGAGCAAGTTCTGGTTCTTTCAATAGAGCACTTCCGCCTCCCTTTCGGGCAATTTTTTTTACTGGGCAACCCATGTTGATGTCTATGAGGAATGCACCGGATAATTCTGCTTTTATTGCAGCATCTATCATTGAATTTGGCCGATGGTCAAAAAGTTGAACACCAATTGGTCCACTTTCTTTTGAAAGCTCAATTACTTTCTCTTCTCCATGACCTAATTCAAGACTTTTAGCATTCACCATCTCTGTAAAAAGCAAAGCTTTTGGAGACCATCTGCGAACAAATTTTCTGAATATTTGATCGCTTACGCCAGCGAGTGGGGACTGAATAATTGGGCATTCTAAAGATCTGGAAGTCCCATTCCCTGATAAAAAAATCGGAGGTAACACTTTCATCTGCAAAGTAGATTTAGATGTGTTTCAGTTATTGCAAACAAATAAAGTTTTAGTTGTATTGCTAGTTTCTGAAAATAAGCAAAAAATACTTAATGATGCTTTTAAGGAAATTGGGATTTGCAGAAAAGCTATCAAAGCCAGAAGGATTGCTGTTAAAGGTTTTGTATTTGACGAATCCTTTTTTTTTGAGGTCAGTCTTTTCAGGGAAGATTGATTGCTAAATCTCATTTTGAAATCGAACTCATTGCTTATACTTGTAGTATGAAGAATTAATCTTAATTTTGACCTATAAAGGTTAAATAATCTTATGAAAGGTAGAGGAATTTGGCGCTACCTATAGTCGCAATAATTGGACGCCCAAATGTTGGTAAATCTACATTGGTAAATCGCTTATGTCAGAGTAGACAAGCCATTGTTCATGATGAACCAGGGGTAACTAGAGATAGAACTTATCAAGATGGATTTTGGAGAGATAGAGATTTTAAAGTTGTAGATACCGGTGGATTGGTTTTCGATGACGATAGTGAGTTCCTTCCTGAAATAAGAGAGCAAGCTAATCTTGCACTTGAAGAAGCTGTAGTTGCATTAGTAATTGTTGATGGCCAGGACGGAGTTACTACAGCGGATGAATCTATTGCTGAATTTTTGAGGTCTCATTCTTGCAAAACACTAGTGGTAGTAAACAAATGTGAATCTCCTGAACAAGGTTTAGCAATGGCAGCTGAATTCTGGAAACTTGGCCTTGGCGAGCCATATCCTGTTTCAGCTATACATGGAGTGGGTACAGGCGATCTGCTTGACCATGTGGTCAATTTGTTTCCCCCTAAAGACTTAGATGAAGTTATCGAAGCCCCTGTTCAATTGGCCATTATTGGGAGACCAAATGTAGGAAAGTCCAGTCTTCTTAATTCTATTTGTGGAGAGACAAGAGCAATTGTTAGTTCAATCAGGGGTACGACTCGAGATACGATTGACACTAGAATTACTCATCAGGGTAAGCAATGGAAATTAGTTGATACGGCGGGGATACGTAGACGTAGAAGTGTTGATTATGGTCCTGAATTTTTTGGCATTAATCGTAGCTTTAAGGCTATAGAAAGAAGTGATGTTTGTGTATTGGTTATAGATGCTTTAGATGGCGTCACAGAACAAGATCAAAGACTTGCAGGTAGAATTGAACAGGAAGGAAGAGCCTGTTTGATTGTTGTGAATAAATGGGATGCCGTAGAAAAAGATAGTCATACCATGTCTGCAATGGAAAAAAACATTCGTTCAAAGCTATATTTTCTTGATTGGGCTGAAATGATTTTCACTTCAGCGATTACGGGACAAAGAGTAGAAGGTATTTTTTCATTGGCTACTTTGGCAGTTGATCAGAACAGAAGAAGGGTAAGTACATCGGTTGTTAACGAAGTACTCAATGATGCATTGAAATGGAGAAGTCCTCCTACTACGAGAGGTGGGAGGCAGGGGCGTCTTTATTACGGTACTCAAGTAGCTATGAATCCACCAAGCTTTACTCTTTTTGTAAATGAACCTAAATTGTTTGGGGAAACTTATCGAAGATATATTGAGAGACAAATTAGAGAGGGACTTGGCTTTGAAGGGACTCCTATAAAATTGTTTTGGAGAGGAAAGCAGCAACGTGATGTTGAAAAAGATTTGGCACGCCAACAGAAAGGGACCTGAAATTAGTAATTATCTATGGACTGGCTAAAAAAGATTCCGATAGGTCAATATGTCTCTGGGAAATCAAGTTGGCTTCGTTGTATTGATCCTCGAATCAAGCTCTCATGGATCCTTTTGTTTTTGTTAACCCCAGTTCTGGCAAACTCCATATGGAGACTCTCTACAGCTTGTGTTCTTTTATTAATTACATTTCTAAGTTTCTTGCCTCCACGTGTTTGGTGGAGATCTTTAGTGGTTTTATTAGTATTTTCCTTGATTATTGGATGCTTATCGATTGTTTTACCTACGAGTGATGCATCAAGTGAATTGCCTATAAGATCACCGGATGAAATACCAGGAGCAATTATAATAACTCAATCATGGGAGATTTTCAGGTTGGGGCCATTTGACATCGGAGGTGTTTCATTAGGACCCTTAATCGTTGATCGACGCTCCGCAGAATTAGGTGTTAAAACTTCGACACTTATTTTTACTGTTATTCATAGTGTGAATTTGATGTTAATTACAACCCCTCCAGAAGATCTTGTTTGGGCAATAAGGTGGTTTTTTGCCCCTCTAAATGTATTGGGATTCCCTTTGGAAAAATTGTCATTTCAACTGCTTTTGGCTTTACGGTTTTTACCTTTAGTTCAAGAAGAACTTCAAAACCTCTTTCGTTCAGTTGGTGTTAGGGCAATTGATTTTAGAAAATTAGGACTTAAAAGTACATTAGGTTTGTTTATCTCTTTAGGGGAAAGACTGTTGTCAAATATCTTGCTTAGGGCAGAACAGGGGGCTGATTCTTTAATGTCACGAGAGGGGCTTTGGCTATCATCTCAACAATTACGACCTTGCATTGTTATTAATTCTAGATATTTGTGGATTAATTTCGCTTCAATTATTTTGTTTATGATAGCTATTATCTTACGTTTTCAGTATGGTACGTCTTAATTAAAAAAATCAAGATTTGAACGCTGAACGCTATCTAAATCATCCAACTTTTGGAATGCTATATCTAGTGTCACCGGCAACTAATGGTAGAGATGTATATGCAACTTTATATGCACAGAAAATATTCTTTTTAGTTACTTCGCAACCTCGTGGAGCAGCCTTTGAAGTCATTCCATATATGGATGCTAGGCATTATTCCGAAATGCATTTATCTAAATGTAAAAGAGATAAATTGTCTGACATTGCTGTTTGGCTGGAATTATTTAATCAAACTTTTATGTGATTTGATTTTGACTTACTCTAATAAATTAAAATTAATAAAAGATTCTTTACCCTCAGGGGTTAATTTACTTGCAGTAAGCAAGGGCCATACTCAAGAATCTATACGTAAACTTTCTGCTCATGGTCAGTTGGATTTTGGAGAAAGTCGTTTACAAGAGGCTGTTCTAAAAAAAAACGACCTGAATGATTTAACGCAACTCCGATGGCATTTCGTGGGTACATTGCAGAAAAATAAAGTTCGAGGAGTGATTAAAGAATTTGATTTTATTCATTCAGTTGATTCTTTGCCTTTGCTAGAACGAATTTCTAGGATTTCACTAGAAGAGCAAAAAATTCCAAATATTTTTTTACAAGTAAAATTTCTGGATGATCCAAAAAAAGGTGGATTTTCAAAACAAGATCTTTTGCAAAGTTGGTCCAAAATTTTTGCTTTGGAGAATATTCATTTAATTGGCCTAATGACAATCCCACCTCTGGCAATTAATTCGTATCAAAGAAAAGATTTATTTTGTGAATGTAGAAATCTTGCAAATCAACTCGGATTAAAGGATTGTTCAATGGGGATGAGCAATGATTGGCAAGAGGCTATTGAAGGTGGTGCCACTTGGATTCGTTTAGGATCAATTCTATTTGGTAAACGTCAAACTTAAGTTAATTTCTGAAGATATGAAAAAACTAATAAAAAAGCTTGCCCCTGAGGTTAAGTAACGTTATCTAAGTATATGGTTCATCCTTCAATGTTGTTGAAGATGCATCGATTGTTGGCTTATCCAACTATTAAACAAATTATTCCGAGAGGATTAACTGGTGTCGCTTATTTCCCGCCTTCGTGCTGTCGTTGCTGGTGATGACTTTTTAGATAGTGATTTTGATGATCTCGATTACGAAACAAGTGATGATTTTGAAAATTTCAATAGAGCTAACAAAGAAGGAAATGGAGAGATGGCAACCATTTCTCAGCCCAATCCCTTTGATGGCAGGAGTGGATTTACTTCTTCCAATGTGATTGGGATGCCTGGTATATCTACAAATGATTCTGAAGTGAGTTTGATGGAGCCACGTAGTTTTGATGAAATGCCGAGAGTGATCCAGGCTTTGCGTGAGCGTAAAACAGTTATTTTGAATCTGACAATGATGGAGCCTGATCAAGCTCAAAGAGCTGTTGATTTTGTCGCAGGTGGAACGTTTGCTATTGATGGACATCAAGAAAGAGTTGGAGAAAGTATTTTCCTTTTTGCACCTTCTTGCGTAACTGTAACTAATTCATTTCAAGAGGAAGCTTCTCCTTCAAGTATGACTAATAAAGGAGCTGATTTAATTTCTAAGGAGTCCTCTCCTGCGCCAGCGCCTGCTTGGGGGGAGACAGTCGCTACAGCTCTTTGATAAAAAAATAGATTGGAAATTTCAATTGGAATAATTGGTCTTGGAAGTATGGCTAAAGCCATTGTTTCACCTCTTATTCAAAGAGGTGAATACAAGTCTGAGCATGTTTTTGGAATTGTTGGCAGTAGGTCAAGTATTGCACCTGCATCGAATGATCTTCCAAAAGGAGTAAAAGTAGTATCGAGTGAAGATTCTTTGTCTAGAGAGGTATGGAATGCCCCTTTGAAAATATTGGCTGTGAAACCTCAACAATTTGGCAAAATCAAAGAATATGACTCTTCGTTCCAATCGAATGATCAGTTTCCTAAACCATTGTTGATTTCAGTTTTAGCTGGAATAACATTGAAAAGTCTTAAGAAATCTTTCCCTGGGCACACATGTGTAAGAGCTGTCCCAAATACCCCTTCCCTCGTGGGGGAGGGCCTTACTGGGTTGTCTTGGGAGGATGAGATAACTTTGGATCAAAAGATACTAGTTAAAAAGATTTTTGAACCTATTAGTGAGATTTTTGAATTACGGGAGCGAATGCTTGATTCCTTTTTGGCTTTAACTTCTTCAGGGCCTGCCTATATAGCTTTAGTGGTTGAAGCAATGGCTGATGGTGCTGTTGCTTCAGGATTGCCAAGATATTTATCCAATCAATTAGCTCATAAAACCCTTTCAGGTACAGCATCTCTACTAAGAGAAAAGAGTTTGCATCCTGCTGAACTGAAAGATATGGTTGCTTCTCCTGCAGGGACTACAATCAGCGCTCTTCGACACCTTGAACTTGCGGGTTTGAGATCTGCTTTAATTGAAGCAGTCGTTTTGGCAGCTCAGAAGAGTCGTCAATTGGCTGAAGAGTTTTCGAGTTAGATGACATAAGAACGTTTGTATATAGATTTTCAAGTGAGTCAATATTTTGTTGAAGTGTATATTTTTCTTCTACTCTTAAACGTGCACGTCTACCTAGTTCGCTTGTAAGTACTGGTTGCTCGTGCAAAACAGGTAACAGAGTTCTTAATTGAGAAGTAACTCCCTCAGTATTAAGTATGATTCCTGCTCCATTTTTAAGCACTTCTCCATCTGCGCCTGCATCTGTCGCCACGCATGCTGTCCCAGTTGCCATGGCTTCGAGCAATGCGATAGATAATCCCTCTACAAGACTTGGAAGTAAAAACACCTCAGCGATTTGCAGAAGAGCGACTCTTTTATTTTGATCAGCTTCGTATCCCCACCAAATAACATTATCTTCTTTATTGAAGATTGAATGATTTTCAAGTGTTGGCCTTAACGGACCATCTCCTACTATTACTAGTCGACATCCTTTTGGCTGGACAAATCTCCATGCACGAAGCAACGCCTCAACGTTCTTTTCAGAGGCTATTCTGCCCATATAGATAAATATTCTCTCATGACCTAGCTTTTTCCTTATTTCAAGTTGAAGCTCATTTTGTAAATCACTGTGATTAAGAGGCTTCCATTTTTTTATGTCAATTCCATTAGGTATTACATCAAGCCGGTTTTCTTTGACTCCTAGCTTTGCGAGCACTTCTGCTTGCAAAGCTGAAAAAACAATTACTTTGTCATACCTAGCTAATGATGGTGCATAAAGTTGATAGGTAAGTTGCTGTGTATTCGCAGTAAGATTTCTAAGCTTTGAATCGAAAGCTGGGTGAAAAGTTGCGATTAAAGGTAAATCAAGTTGATGACATAACTCCGGAAGTCGAAAATCTAATGGAGAAAGAGTCAGACTTGCATGGACCAAATCAGGTTTAAGTCTTGAAAGAGATTCTCTAAGCTCTCTTTGAGCATTCAAGGAAGGGATTGTATAAACTTGAGATTTAATTAAATAAGGAAGACTTACGTCTGGATCGTTTGCGAGAAGGGAAGTCTTATTATTCCCCTCTCTACGTGGGTTGTCAAAGTGAATAAAACTTGTTTGATATCCTCTTTCTCTAAGTTCTTCAGTCGTACTAAGCCCATAACAGACGTTTCCGCAAAAAGGTGTTTTTTTGCCTAGCCAGGCTATATGGGTCAAACTCTAAAAAACCGGTATTTAAAACTAGCAGCTAGTATAAATTTCTTCTCAAACTATTGTTAATAGTTAAATAATTTATAAATAAAGTTTGTTTAAAAATAATTATATATATTTCTTCTTAGTATTTAGATCATTGCTAATTATTACTTCTCTCATCATTTGAAGAGATGTAATTTTTCTTTGTAAATGTGTCTCGATCCAAGTCTCAACAATCTTTAGTAATTTTAACCAGACTGTTTTAGGACCTAATAATTTTCCTTTACTATGAAAAGGTAGCTTTTCAAGTAATAGTCTTTGAAGTAGTGCAAGTTCAGAAGGATTCAGCTCAATTATTGCGTTAGGTATTGTTCCAATTGCAAAACCTTCTTCAGGAATAAAGCTGCACTTCCAGCTCCAATCCCCAATAGGGGGTATTAGCCTAGAGCCTGAATGACAACAGTTTTGAAGTGGCAAGCAATATCCTCCCAAAGCTAATAAATGAATACACGATTGAACGCTTATTGCTAAAGCTTCTAATGTATCAAATTCTGTTTTATGTAAGTTATTTAGTCTATCTAAATGGATTAAAACCAGTTTAAGTAAATCTTTTTGCGGATCTTCATTCCCAACCATAATCATAATTAGCTCTGAAATTGCTTGTGCTGCTGAAAGTGTTTCGATGCTTTTCCCAAGATTCCCATAACTCTTCAGAATCTTTATTTGTGTAACTCTCCTAAGATTTTTTTTCCCGACGATATATAAATCTAAAAAATTAAAAGGAGATGTTGCTCCAAGTCGACTTTTGGGTTTTCTTGCTCCTGGTATTGCAAGACGAGATATTCCATTTTCTTCAGAGAGTACGGTTAAAAGCCGGTCATTCTCACCGAGAGGGCCTACTTTTAAAGACAGTCCTTTTAATCTTTGAGTTGAACTCATTCATCCTTTTTCTTTTGTTCTTGGGCAATTTCAAATCCAAAACTTGTTCCAATATATGTAGATCCTGCTTCAATTATTTCTATTGCTTGTTCAAAAGTTTTAATACCTCCTACGGCCTTAATTGAGCAGCGATTTTTAACAATTCCTGAGACCTGATGGGCTTGATTTTTTGTGACAGCTTGTCCAAAACCATTCCCTATTTGAATTCCAGTTGCGCCTCCATCAATTGAAGCATTTATTGCTATCGAAAGTTTTGATGAGATTAATAGTGCATTTGAATCAATTATTACTCTTACTGGGATGCCGAGTTCACTTATTTGATTTATTTCCTCAGCAAAAAGTTCGATATTTCCTTCTTTTAATGCAAAATAATTTGGAACAAAATCTAATTCTTCTGCTCCTTTTTCGATTGCATACTCGGCTTCTTTGAGTTTGTTAGAAGTTGGTATAAAACCAAAAGGAAAGGCAATTACTGCTATTAATTTTGTAGTATTTTTGCTCCCTAACCTTTCACGAACAATTGGTAGATGAGAAAGACTGGTGCATAAACCTGCAAAGCCATGTTGCTTTGATGCATCACAAATTTGAACAAGCATTTCTTTATCGAAATGAGGATTTAAGACTGCTTGATAAATCACATTAGAAATATTGGTATGTGCTTCTTCCAGTGTGTTTTTATTCATTTGACTAGTAGAATTAAATTTTTTCTTGGATTACGCCATATCCTCCATGATTTCTCTTGTATATCACTCGCAAAGCTGAGCCTTCTTCCTCTCTAAATAAATAGAAGTCATGATCAATTAGGTCTAATTGTATTCTTGCTTGCTCAATGGTCATAGGATTCATCTCAAAATATTTGCGTCTTACTCCTGGGCTAGGTAGATGTGCTTCTTTACCTTCAATAAGTGAATGATCAGAGGAAGAAAAATTTTGAGTTTCTTCGTTTTGGACTGATTTCGTTGACTGATTACTATGAACATTGTGACTGTTATGTCGCTCTTTATACTTACGTAATTGCCGTGCAAGTTTATTTGCTACTAAGTCAATGCTTGCATAAAGATTTTCACTTCTTTCTTGGGCTCTTATTACTGTTCCGTTTGCAAAAACAGTCACCTCAGCTGTCTGTTGTGGCACGCGAGGATTTCGAGCGACTGAGAGGTGGACATCAGCTTCTTGTACCATTTCTTGGAAATTGTGAGTTGCTTTATCAATTTTTGTTTTGGTGTAATCACGAAGTGATGGAGTTAATTCAAGATTGCGTCCATGAATAAGAAGCTTCATTCTGTTTCGCCTGAATCCGGGCCTAATAGCAACTTAGATCTAACCCCTCAACTTGCACAATCTTCTTCCGCTTTTCTTTTTGAACCTAAAAATATTGTGCCATTTGAGACTGCGTTAGGTTGGCAGAAGAATTTTCAGCAAACCCTTATTAAGGAACCATTCTCGCCACAAGCAGTATGGTTTCTTGAACATTGTTCTTGTTACACAATAGGTAGAGGTAGCAACAAAAATAATTTGTTATTCGAAGAAAATAAATCTCCTTTACCCATTTTTACTATTGAGAGAGGAGGTGAAGTCACGCATCATATGCCTGGGCAAATCGTTGGATACCTGGTTTTAAATTTAAGTCGTTATAAAAAAGATTTATTTTGGTATTTAAGAGAATTGGAGCAAGTGCTTATTGATGTTCTTGACTTGTTGGGAATAGAGGGGAAGAGGATAAATGGCCTAACAGGAGTTTGGTGTGAAGATAAAAAGGTTGGTTCCATAGGAATTGGTTGTAAGAGATGGGTTACTCAACATGGATTTTCACTAAATGTAGATTGTGATCTTATTGGTTTTGAGAAGATAATTCCTTGTGGACTGGATAACGTGAAATTAGGTAAAGTCAGTGACTTGATACCTGGCATCAAAGTCTGTGACGTTAAGCCGCTTTTAAGGGAATCTGTTAAAAGACGTTTTAACTTAAACTGGGAAAACATATAAATTGACCTTTTAGGTATTACTAAAAAATAAAAAATTATTTTTTTGCTATGACAAAAACTAACTCACAAAAAAATATATTTGCTTCTAAAGATGCTTTGGCTTTTTGGGTACCTAATAGAAAAGAGAAACAATCAATTAACAGAAGATCTCATCTTGAGAAGATCTCTCAAGTTGATGAGATTTGGGAATCACTGAAAGTTCAGTTAGGGGATGTATTAGCGGTTGAATCACCGCATACTTTCCACCCAGAAAGATTTACATATGAAGAGCTTGCAGAAAAAATATCTCAGGCAGCATTGGCTTTTTCTCAGAGCGGGGTAGAACCTGATGATGTGGTCGCTCTTTTTGCAGAAAATAGTCCTAGATGGCTCATTGCCGATCAAGGCCTTATGCGAATTGGCGCAACAGACTCTGTAAGAGGTTCGACTGCTCCTCCAAGTGAGCTTAGATATATTCTTGAGGATTCAAATGCGGTTGGATTGATTGTTCAAAATTCTGATGTCTGGGAGAGACTTTCGCTTAATGATGATCAAAAAAATAATTTGAAATTTGTTCTTCAACTTGAGGGTGAAGCTTGTGAAGGCGTTTTAGAATGGGAGAGTTTCTTGCAGAAAGGATTGAATACAAAAAATGCAAGTATTCGGAAGAAAATAATTGAGAGGAAAACAACAAGAATAGCAACTATTTTATATACTTCTGGAACGACAGGTAAACCCAAGGGCGTTCCACTAACACACTCTAATTTATTACATCAAATTAGGTATCTTGCTTGCGTAGCAAATCCCTCGCCGGGAGCGCCTGTATTAAGTGTGTTACCAATTTGGCATTCATATGAACGTAGTGCAGAATATTATTTTTTTTCTTGTGGTTGTACTCAAACTTATACATCAATTAGGTATCTAAAGGAAGATTTGCAAAGGGTAAAACCAATAGTTATGGCAACAGTTCCAAGACTTTGGGAGTCAATAAAGGTAGGGTTTGAGGATGCCGTTGATAAAATGCCAAGGCTTAGAAAGACCTTGATTAACAGTGCTATTTCTAATAGTAAGGCATATAAATTGGCATTAAGAAAACTTTATTTTTTAACGATTGATAGTGTTTCTAGATTAGAACAAACTATCTCTTTTCTAGAGATACTTTTGCGGTATCCAATTCATAGAATTTCTTCTATTTATTTATGGCCAAAAATTCTTAGTAAGATTTGCGGAGGAAGATTGAGATACCCAATTAGTGGAGGAGGCGCAATCGCTCCGCATATTGATTCTTTCTTTGAAGCTTTAGGTGTTGAATTATTAGTTGGTTATGGCTTGACGGAGACTAGTCCAGTCCTCACATGTAGAAGACCTTGGAGAAATATACGAGGAGGTGCAGGTCAACCTTTACCAGAGACTGAGATCAAGATTGTAGATCCAGAAACTTTCCAAATAAAAAAGCTACGTCAAAAAGGATTGGTTCTAGCTCGTGGACCTCAAATAATGTCTGGTTATTTCGGAAAACGATCTGAATCGAGGAAGGTTTTAGATTCTACTGGCTGGTTTAACACTGGTGATTTAGGCATGTTGCTTTCTGATGGATCCCTAATCTTGACTGGGAGAGCAAAAGATACCATTGTGCTAAGTAGTGGAGAAAATATTGAACCTGGTCCGTTGGAGGAATGCTTGATTGCAAGTCCATTAATTGAGCAGGCTTTGCTATTGGGTCAAGATCAAAAACATCTTGCTGCTTTGATTGTTCCAAGAATTGATCAAGTAAAAGGCTGGCTAGCTGAAAGGGGTGTAAATTCACAAATTGTTCTTGGTCTATCTTTAGAAAATTATGAATTAAGACAAGCGCTAAGATTGGAAATCAATAAGTTACTAGCAAATCGTCCAGCATCTAGAAGAGAAGAGAGATTATTTTCAATTGCTTTAGTTGAGCCATTTACAATAGAAAATGGTTTGTTAACACAAACTCTTAAGCAAAAACGTGAAAGTATTATTCAACGTGATTTGAAACTTATAGATGAAATATACGGTTTGTAATTTGTTTGTTTGGTCAATTAAATTGACCAATACTATCTTTTGCTGAGACCCTATTGATCCAATAGTGATTTATTTATCAGGTGGATTCAATTTCTATAAAACGTTCAATAACGGTCAGAGCAGTTGTAACACCTTCATGGAAAGAGGATGCCGAACGTGAATTAAGTAATGCAATATCAGCAATAGACCAGCAACTAGGTGAATTAGAAAAAGAAGGACAACAAATTGTTGATGGTATTAGACGACAGAGCTCCAACCCACTTGACCCAAGAGTTCAAGAGCAAGTCGCTCAAGTTCAGAACCAAGTTGCTTCTAAGAGATCCGAATTTGAAGAGCAAAAAAGAAATCTCCTCGCGCAGCAATCTCAAGTTCGCGAGTTAGAGATGGAACAAATCGTCGAGCAAGGACAAATTGACAGTTTTTGTGATTTAAAAGTTGGTGATAATTTAGTTACTAAAATGGGTGTGAGTATTTTGGTCAGAGATGGCGTTGTAGAGGCAATTGATCAAGATTGAAATTTGATCGAACTACAATTTATCCAATCAGAGAATTTCTGATATTAAGAAGAAATCCACATAAAAAAAACTATCGTTGTAAGGACACACATGTAGAACTAACATTGGTATGTATTGATACTTGCAAAGCTTCTAGATAGAAAATTTTGAAGCCTTGCCACAAACTCTCCATAAAGGGAATAGGAACAAATTATGGCCACTTATGACATCTTCATGCCTGCTTTAAGTTCAACAATGACTGAGGGTAAAATAGTTGAGTGGCTGAAAAAACCTGGAGATAAAGTTGAAAGAGGTGAGTCAGTTTTAGTTGTTGAGTCAGATAAAGCTGATATGGATGTTGAGTCTTTCCAAGATGGCTTTCTTGCTTCGATTGTGATGCCTGCTGGCAGTTCTGCACCTGTTGGAGAGACAATTGGATTGATTGTTGAGACAGCAGATGAGATAGCAGCGGCTCAATCTAATGCACCTTCCATCACACCTCAATCAATAAGTCAAAAGGAAGCGAGTTCATCTACTCAGGTTCAAAAAAAAGAAGCCTCCGTTGATTCTTCTAGAACAACAGAAGTTAAAAAGGAACCTGATGTACCTCTTGTCCCTACACCTTCTATAAAACAGCCTCAGTTTTTAAATGATGGTCGAATTGTCGCTTCTCCAAGAGCTAAAAAACTTGCGTCTCAAATGGGTGTTGATCTATCTACTGTAAGGGGTTCAGGACCTCATGGACGGATACAAGCTGAAGATGTTCAAAGTGCAACAGGTCAACCTATAAGTGTTCCTTGGATTGCTGAAAGTAATGCTCCAGCAAAAGTTATTAATGATATACCTCGCGTAGAAAAAAAATCAGTTGCCTCTGATAAGCCACCTGCTGCAGGTAAAAGTTTTGGATCTAGAGGGGAAACGATTGCATTTAATACTCTTCAACAAGCTGTAAATAGGAATATGGAGGAAAGCTTAAATACTCCTTGTTTTAGAGTCGGATATTCAATTCTTACTGATGAATTGGATTCTTTTTATAAACAAGTAAAGCCTAATGGTGTAACTATGACAGCTTTACTTGCTAAAGCAGTTGGTTTAACTCTTGCAAGGCACCCTCAGGTGAATGCAGCTTTTAGTTCTGAGGGGATTGCTTATCCTTCACAAATAAATGTAGCCGTTGCTGTCGCAATGGAGGATGGAGGGTTGATAACTCCAGTTTTGCAAAATGCTGACGAGACTAGTCTCGCTGATTTATCCCTTCAATGGGCAGATCTTGTTAAGCGTGCCAGAAATAAGCAATTAGAACCTCAAGAATATAGCAGCGGTACATTTACCCTCTCTAATCTAGGTATGTTTGGTGTGGATCGTTTTGATGCAATTCTGCCCCCGGGGACAGGAGCAATTTTAGCTGTGGGAGCTTCCTTGCCTAAAGTTATTGCTTCTAAAGATGGTTCGATTTCAATCAAAAAACAGATGCAAGTAAATCTTACCGCTGATCACAGAGTGATCTATGGGGCTGATGGAGCACTATTTCTGAAGGATTTGGCTTACTTAATCGAAAAAAATCCATATAGCCTCTCATCTTGAACTTTAATTGGTCGAACCACAAGTGATTTTTTCTTACTTTAATCTGATTTGAAGTGCTAGATCAAAAAGATAATCTTTTAAGCTCATACAACTATGATTTGCCAAATGATTTAATTGCTCAATCACCTGCAGAGAGTAGGCATGATGCAAAATTGATGATTGTTAAAGATGGGTTGGATGAGTCTTTAAACCTTGTCCATGCAAAGGTATGGGACTTGAAGGATATCTTGAAGGCTGGTGACCTCTTGATTGTTAATAATACGCGAGTGATTAAGGCAAGATTAAAAATTCGATTATCAGGAGGAGGTTTAGGTGAGTTATTGCTAATGGAACCAAGGGGGAATGGTCAATGGCTTTGTTTAGGTCGCCCTGCTAGACGTATGAGAAGAGATGATCAATTATGGTTGGATAACTCTCCCAATAATTCTTTATGCTTAAAGGTTATTGATAAAGATGAAAGTACAGGCGGAAGAATTATTCAATTTCCTAATGAATTTACGAGTAGGAAGGAAATGGAAAAATTGCTTGATTTATGTGGTGAAGTTCCATTGCCTCCCTATATAGATAAGGATAAGTCTAGTGGACATGAGGAAAGATATCAGACTAGATTTGCATCGAAGCCAGGATCTATAGCTGCTCCCACAGCGGGTTTACATCTAAGTGATGAACTTATAGAAAATTTAAAAATCAGAGGTATTAGAATCGCGCAAATTACTTTGCATGTCGGCTTAGGAACTTTTAGACCATTAGAAAAAGAAGACCTATCTAATCTGCATTTACACAGTGAGTGGATAGATGTCACTGAAGCGACTATAAAAGCGATAACTAATTGCAAGGAAGAGGGGGGGAAAGTCTTTGCTGTTGGTACTACTAGTGTTAGAGCTGTTGAGGCTGCATACCTTTCAGGAAAAGGCGTCTTGAAACCATTTGAGGGCAAGGTGAATTTGGTCATTAAGCCAGGATTTCAATTTTCCGTAATCGATGGATTGCTCACTAATTTCCACCTCCCAAAAAGTTCCCTATTGCTTTTAGTTAGCGCTCTAATTGGCCGAGAACGTATGTTGAAACTTTATCAAAATGCTATTTCGAACAAATATCGATTTTTCTCTTATGGAGACGCGATGTTAATAACACCGGAATCAGTTATATAAACAAAAAAGTCAAGCTAATGATGGTTCTTTAATAACGCCTGTTGGAACATTCTCAAACATCACTGATGAGATATATCTTTCGGCAAGGTCAGGTAGAACCACAACGATTGTTTTTCCTGAAAACTCTTCTTTTTCAGCCAGTCTTAAAGCTACTGCTGCAGCTGCACCACATGAGATGCCAACCAGGAGACCTTCTTCTTGTGCTAAACGCAATGCCATTGCTATAGACTCATCATTAGAGACTTGCTCAACTTGATCGACTACCGATAAGTCAAGGTTTTTAGGAATGAACCCAGCTCCAATACCTTGGATTTTGTGAGGGCCAGGTTTTACTTCTTCTCCATTTAGAGTTTGTGTTATTACTGGGCTATGAGTGGGCTCTACGGCAACGGATAATAATGAATGATTTTTTTCTTGTTTGATATAACGAGAAACACCAGTTATTGTTCCACCTGTTCCGACTCCAGATACTAAAACATCAATTTTACCATCGGTATCATCCCAGATTTCAGGACCTGTTGTTTTGAAATGTATTTCTGGATTGGCTGGATTATCAAATTGTCCTGGCATGAAGTATTTTTGAGGGTCGCCATCTGCTATTTCCTTGGCTTTCGCAATGGCGCCAGGCATTCCTTTTGATGCTTCAGTAAGTATTAATTCAGCACCAAGAACAGCCATCATCCTTCTACGTTCAATTGACATGGACTCAGGCATCGTGAGGATTAACTTGTAACCTCGAGCAGCAGCTGTATAGGCAAGGGCTATTCCAGTATTTCCTGATGTTGGTTCAATAATGACTTTATTTTTATTGAGTAAACCTTTCTTCTCAGCATCCCAGATCATATTTGCCCCAATTCTACATTTGACGCTGTAGGCAGGGTTGCGGCCTTCAATCTTTGCAAGCACTGTTGCTTTTGTGTTTTTTGTAATCGAATTAAGTTTGACTAAGGGTGTATGACCAATAGCAAAACTATTGTCTTCATAGATTCTGGACATTTTTTAAATGACTTAATTAACTAATATTCTAAATCTATATAAAAATCTAGATAATTGGTTATTTAGATAATCTTTATTAGTGTTTTTTTTATATTACTGAATTAAATCTTGACCATAAGTCATCTTCATGTTCTAGCCCTACAGACACTCTCAATAAGTGTTCTGATACGCCGCAACTTTCAGCCCATTTTAATTCTTTAAAGTGAGCCAACTGAACATATGGACAAACCAACGTAAAATTTGTACCTAAACTTGGTCCTTTGTTTACTCTCAATAAATCATAGACTCTTTTTGATTCTTCAATCCCCCCTTTAAGTTCAAACGATAATAGACATCCATAACCTCCTCCTTTCTTTAACAGCGAATTAAAGTTTTTACAATATTGAGGATGTAAAACCTTTGAAATTTCTTTTTTTGTTTCTAATTTTTCTTTCAGTTTTAAGCAAGATTTATTTAACCTTTTTAAGCGGTCCTCAACGTCTCGACTGCTTTTCTCCAACTCGATAGCATCTGAATCGGATAGGGTTGATAATGCAACTTTAGGAATTATCTCAGCTAATTCTTTTTTCCATTTAGAAAAAGGGCTTATGACAGTACTACCAGCAAGAATATCTCCTCTTCCAGCAAAACTTTTTGTAAGTGAACTAAAAACAACATCGGCATAAGGAGTTAGATGAACATTTAGAGATGAACCGATGGTATCGTCAACGATGATTGGGATGTTTTTGTCTTGGGCTAATTTTGAAATAGAGATGAGGTCAACACATTGCAATAAAGGGTTGCTAGGTATTTCTATAATTAATGCGGCTGGATTTTTTTTATCCAGCGCTTCTTTTATATGATTTAATTTTGTGTTAACAATTAGATCACTTCCTTGGAAAATAATCTGAGGAAGTTTAAGCACGTCAACATATGGGAAGCCTATTTGAAGCGTCGAAGAAGTTCTTTTAAGAGAATTTATCGCTGATAGAATAGTCGTTAAGGCAGCCATGCCTGAACGATGTAGTCGTATTAGATTGCTATCACAATTATATATTTTTGCTAAACGATTAAGAAGTTCATTTCGAGCGCTATGCCCATCAGAAGTGGAGGGCTTTTTCTCTTTCCCAAGAGCAATTGCAGCTTCACGTGATGATAATCCAAGACCAGTGTGTTGCCAGAAGGCTTTTGCTGAAGAAGAACTCCTTTGGTCAACAATTAGACAGGAAATACCAAGAAAATCTTTTATTTTTGAAGAACAATCAGAATATTTTCTATGACAATATTTTTGAGCGCTCAAAGCAGAAGCTTTATTGGGATAGGGCCAACAACTTTGCTGTGATTGACCATGAAATTCAAGTGATTTAAGAGCTACCTCAGCAACAAACGGGTTAAACCCAAATCTAGGATAAATTGCTTTTAATGAATCAATGCAGCTTGGAACTTTCTCTTCGTAGGCGATGACATCTTCCCATCTGGGTAACGCAACCGATACGGCATGTGGCCTGTCCGGTAGAGGCTCTCCTAAATCTTTAGAACTCCAGCAAGGATCATTTAGTAAATTTCTTTCAGTCAAGAGACTTTTCCTAAGGCTTGATTTAAATCATTACTCAAGTCCTCAATATCTTCACATCCGATGGAAAATCGTATAAGTGAATCAGTGATTCCAATCTTTAATTTGGTTTCTTTGGGAACTGATGCGTGTGTCATTGTTGCTGGGTGACAAACAAGGCTTTCAATCCCTCCCAGACTTTCTGCCATTTTGAAGTAATGAAGACTTTTGCAAAATGAATAAGTTTGGGCTTGCGTTGCGTTAATAGTGGCAGTAACAATTGCTCCTCCCAGAGCCATTTGCCTTTTAGCTAATTTACATTGTGGATGATCACTCCTGAAGGGATAGCTAACTGATTTTATTGCTGGATTGTCGGCTAATTGATTAGCTATTATAGATGCATTATTTATTTGTCTATCTAAGCGAAGTGGAAGCGTTTTCACCCCCCTAGTAATAAGCCAACAATCAAAAGGAGAAGGATTTAAGCCAAGAGCTTTTTGAGCGAAATTGAGCTTATCTCTCCATGCGGTACTCTCGGTGCATACCGCACCTCCAAGTGCATCTGAGTGACCATTGATATACTTGGTCGTGCTAGTTAAAGATAAGGTCGCTCCAAGCTTAAGAGGCCTTTGTATTAGAGGTGTCGCAAAAGTATTGTCTACCACAACAGGAATTTTCATTTTATTTGAGACATGACAAATCTCTTCAATATCAATAATTTTAAGGAGTGGGTTTGTCGGACTTTCGATCCAAATCATCGCGGGTTTGTTATTTGAAATGACTTCTTTAAAATTGGGCTTAGTAAAGTCTATCCATTGAGTTCTTAATCCAAAACGTTTAAAAACTTGTTCAAATAGTCTCACCGTACACCCATAAAGGTTTTCCTCACAAAGTATTAAGTCTCCAGCTTTAAGAGAGGACACTATTGCTGTAATAGCAGCGACCCCAGAACTAAATACACTTGCGAACTGACATTCTTCCAGATCAGACAAAACTGATTCAAGAATTCGAAAATTTGGATTCCCTGAACGAGTGTAGTCAAAGCCACTTTCATTGCCATGAACGAACGTTGAGGTTTGGAAGATTGGAGACATTATTGATCCAGTCTCTTCAGAAAAATTTTTTTTGTGATGTATGACTCTTGTGTTTACTCCAGCTCTGAACTCTTTTTCTCTTTTTATTGATCTCATATTCTTTGAGTTGTTTTTCTATAGGCTATAGAAAAACATGAAAAACCCCCTAAAAAAAGGGGCTATATAATTAAATTTAATGAGAAAGAGCCATGTGAAGCCCATACCTTTCATGAGTAATACATGGCTTTAGCAATAGCAACTGTTTGTAAAGAAATTTAAGTTGGATTCAAGTTTGACTATCTGTTTGACGGATTTTCATGATATTTGCGAAATCAGTCTGACTAGCTATCCGTACAAAAATAGTATCACACTTACCTTGTTTGGAAGCGAGCATGAGAAAAATGAAACCTGATTACTTCGCGATGAATCTATTTGAAAATATCTTTAACAATCAAGTCTTGATGACTTCCCTGATTGCATCAATATGGATTGTTCCAGGTTTTATATTTACGAGAATGACAAATCAAAAATTCAAGAGAAGAGAACTTACAAGACGAACAAAGAGAGTGTCAAAACTTTACCCTTCTTCTTAGTTTGTGAAAGGTGAAAAGTATTGGACATAGTCTTAAAAACAAGCGAGCTTAATTATTTATTAAAGAGTTTGAGGAAATTTTGAAAAAGCCATTGTTAGATGATTTGTAGAACCGAAGTGATTATCTAAGAAACCTATAAAACAATCCAATAGGTAAAAATGCCCCGAACTGGTTACCCCTACACCGACAAACCTATGCGAAAAAAACTAACTTCTATATTAATTAGACAATTACACAAAATACAGGAAATTAATCAGCTATGCATGCAATAACTAAAATTACTGCTGCTAAGCTATTGCTTCTTATAAATCTTCCAGCAATCCTTTTATTAGCTGGGGCTTTCGAAATTGGTTCTTCAGTACTTACCTAATTATGACTTCATTGAATAAAAACTTTAGTGAATCAAACTTTAAAAAGTTCATTCCTCTTATTTTTGCAGGAAACTTCTACATATTTATAGCGTTTTTTAGTTTCATGATGGAAGGATAAGAAATGACTACACAAGAAAGAATTCAAGCTGCTGAACAACGCATTAAAGAATTACAAACACTAATTGAATATTTGAAGAACGAAAAATGAAATTAACTTGGGATTCTTTCTGAGGCTCCAAAATTTTTGACATATTAAGAACTAGAATTTCTCTTCTTGCCAGAGTCTTCATTTGTTACTTTTCCGAGAGTGAATCTATAAAAAGTAATTTACGCTTAACCTCGAAAAGGTCAGTTTGAATAAGCCTTATAACTGTATAAAGATTTTAAAAAGACCTGCAATCCAAGTAAAATATCCAATTAAAATTGGATAGAATGAAGGTATAAGTAGGAATTGAGGCCATAATGATATGAATGATGACCTATTTTTTCTAAAACATTTTCATGTCTTTTGATTGAGGCTTGTACTACATATCTTTACGTTTAACATGACAAAGTTAAAGGATTAAAAAACTCAGTAAGTAATAAATCATTTCTTTTTAACAAAGCAAAAGTTGTACCCTTATAACCTTTGCATATACGCAATTTGGGAGATAATACAGTTGTATCTAACCAACCTTTTTGAGTTTTTCTAATCTCTAATAAGAAACCAATCTGATTACCTAGTAACTTAGGACCTATTATTCCTGCTTTTTTAAAGCTAACGTCTATACGTTTCTGATCAATGATGTCTATCTCAGCAACAATATTAGTAGAAAAAAGATTCCCTACAAAACCTTTGGGTCTTAATAAATTCAGTCCTCTACTTCTATCTGGCTCAAGAATTTGTAAATTATCTAATAGCGGTGAATAATTTAAAAAAGGAGAGTTGGAAGTACTCCATTTTAGTTCCCATACACCTGTGAGCAAAGTAAGTTGCTTTGTTATGTCTACACTAGATTCACTTTCAGCTAGTTTAATAAGATCAACGATCTGATTTGATTTAGGGGTATGTTCAAGAACTTCTGTCAATTTTGATATAGCATTCATGGTTAATCTTTTGTTTAAAATCTAAAGTTGTTCAATGTTGATCTGGTTTGCGTATAGAACATGTGGCTGGTCTTTATTCCTGTCGTTAGCTTCAATCCATTCTTTATACTCTTCTCTTAGAGCTTTTTTATCAAGCCCATCAAGTTCCTTAAGTCTCTTTACGGCATCATTCATTGTCACTTTAAGAGTTCTTTTTAAGCTGATAGTTGGAATTTTCATACAAAGCTACCAATTAGAGAATCAGCTAAAAAAGTACAAACGACAAAAGCGAGAGTCATTGCTATGGGCTTGTTGAATAATTCGTTGGTATTCATGGTTTTTTTTAGTAGTGACCAATTGAGCTAACGAAACAAGCTAAAGCTCCGCAATAGATAAAGAATAAACTCATTTCTAACGGTCTTTGGCTAAAAAATGAGAGGTAGAAACTAGATGATTTCATGAGGTTAGCTAAAACAATTTCATTTATTTGACTTCTTTTTTTGTTGCTTCTTGAAAGCGATATTGCTAAGTAACCTCTAGTCTAGAAGTGCTAAAAGGAGCAAACAATTTAAGAAATCTCTTAAACACTCTCAAGTTTTAATGCATTTACAGGTCCAGTTGAGGTGTAGGACTCCCTCCAAAAAAGTAGTACTTGCACTACAACTTTGATCATCAAATTTACCTCTTAGCAAATGTTTGGTAGTAATGTTCATCCTTTATCAAGCAATGTTGTTTGGGACTTTATTGATAGTAAGCTCTGTCTCAAATTTTTAAATGTCTCTAGTAGAATCTACTAAGTCATAATATCTTAAACTAATTTCAAATTAAGTTTATTATCACTTGCTTTGATTTTGCTAGACATAAGTTTAATCAGATAAAGTTAAATTCAATAAACCACTTTGCAGCTCTAATCTTGAGGAATGCGAGTTAGAATCAAACCATTCAAATAAACAAAAAAAATTTATAGTTGTCTTGTATTTACAGTTAACCGAACGTTTACATCTCACGAACTTCTTTTTTTTTCTTTAATTGTATGTATATTCGTCATTTCCAATGAGAAAATTAATCTCATTACTATTTATCTCTTCTACAGCTCTTTATTCCACAATTGCCACCTTGCCTGTTAGTGCGATGGGTTGTAGTTCTTCTACCGACATACCCGAGGCTGTATGTGCCGAAGATGATATCGATTGTAAAAATAAACAAATAGAAAACCGAATCAATTAAATTGTCAAATCAAACCAACGATTTTTATGAATCTATTGTCGAAGCTTTTAATCGTGGCGAATTATGGATTATTGAAGTAGTTTTACTGATTCTACTCAATTAGAATCTAATTGTAATAATGTCTGGCCAAGTATTTTTGATTTGTTCTTCAGGTTTATTTGCTTTGAACGGCATTGGATTTAATTGCTGGTTTTGTTGATGACGACAATTATGTTGACTGCTTGACCTTCCCAGGTTTTCAAGACATAGGAAAATGGGTTGTTGAGTCGCTAACCTTTTGCATTGATTAGTGTTAGTGGAAGTGATTGAAAATTAAAGCTCTTCATGCAAGCAAGGATTACAAATGTTATGAAAAAAAATTTAGCAATCGTAAAGCGCATCAATTTGTGTTCCTGAACCTCTTGAATAATCAGTGAAATGCTTTTTGTTATTCCACTCGGACCTATCTCTGGGACTATCCTTGGATGATGTTATTGTTAGTTATGTAAACAGTGTGTAGTACCTTCTTCACAACACAAGCTAATAGAAGTAAGGCATTAAGATTTCGGAGGACAATTAGTTTTGCAGCAGTGCATTTTGATTGCACGAATCACTAAAAGTTTATTTTTGATAATTTTGACATTATTAAGCTCCACAGTTACTTAAGGATGGTTGAAGTAGAGCTAACCAGTCCGGCCTATTTATACTTATTAGGGTCATCAATAGATCTAATCATTGGATTTATATCTCTCTAATTAGTTGCTGTATTTATTGTTTGAGGTTTAGAGTTCTTAATTATTAGAAGAAGCCGTACCTACCGTATCTTTCGTTTAGAAAATTTATACTATAACTTTTTAACACTAGGCAATTCCAGCAATGACGACTTCTTCCTCATCTCAGGTAATCACAGAGTATGGTAAGCAAAACATCTTTGGCCGTGAAACACAGCCTCAGCTTGTAGAGGACTATACCAGCTATCCAGAAGAAGCTGAAAAGACAAATGGCCGTTGGGCAATGATCGGTATGGTCAGTCTTTTGGGTTCATACTTCACAACAGGTCAAATCATTCCTGGAATATTTTGATCTCCGAATCACCTTCAAACTCTGGCAACTACGTCAATGTAGTTGAAAAATTCAAACCAGAATACGCCGAGAAAATAAATGGCCGTTGGGCAATGATCGGTATGGTCAGTCTTTTGGGTTCATACTTCACAACAGGTCAAATCATTCCTGGAATATTTTGATCTCCGAATCACCTTCAAACTCTGGCAACTACGTCAATGTAGTTGAAAATTCAAACCAGAATACGCCGAGAAAATAAATGGCCGTTGGGCAATGATCGGCATGATTAGCCTTTTAGGTGCTTATTTCACAACAGGTCAAATCATCCCTGGAATTTTCTAAACCAATAACAACTACTAAAATGCAACCATCTAACAAAACAATTCTAGAAAGAAGCATCGGCAGACCCGCCATGATGGCATTCGTTCTATTAACAGGTATCTACCTAACAACCGGTCAACTTATCCCAGGTGTCGTTTAATGACTACTCAAAACAACAACAACAGCAGAAACATTGATCCTGAAAAGGTAACTGCAGAAAGACTTAACGGCTATGCAGCATTGTTTGGATGCATTGCTCTTATAGGTGCATATGCAACAACCGGCCAAATCATTCCAGGTTTCGTGTAATGAACAATCAAATCACTGAAACATCAAGAGTCGAAGAAGGCAAAGTGTTTGCTGAACGACTCAATGGCCTAGCTGCTTCTGTTGGCTGCTTAGCTCTTGTCGGGGCATATCTAGCAACCGGTCAAATTATTCCAGGTTTTGTGTAATGGTTAAAGAAACGAACTACTGGAAATCAGCCGAGTAAATGAATGGTCGCCTTGCAATGATAGGCTTCTTTGCTGCAGTAATTAACTACGGCTTAACAGGCTGGATCATTCCAGATATTGTTTAATAGTTAATTTTTATAATCCTTTTCTAGTCTATTGCCTCGTATCAAATGGAAAGTTTTTTGCTTTGTCACATTAAATACTTTCTCTTAAGAGATGGAGCAAGACTAATCGTTTACTTGAAACCTTCATTTTATTGGTGATTTCTTACTCTGATAAAATATCTGAGCAGTATTTAAAATTTTTCGTACAAAGTGGTTAAGTCCGCTCCAGTTGCCAAGCCTATGGCTTTCAGTACAGCAATTATCATAATTGGAGTGAACTACTTTGCTCCTTACTACTTATTTATGCTAATGAACTGAATATGAAAGGTGTAAAGGTTAAATAAAAAAGTAAATATTCCAAACGAATCACATTCATAAAATTAAACCGCTAAAACATAATTCCCAACATTATTAATATGAGTCATTTGCTCTTTGGTGGTTTGTTATCAACCCCAGCTCCCACAGCTCCAATTGTAGGTATTGCTTTTATTGTTTTGTTTGCAATCGTTGGAGTTATGGTTGGACCTGATTACGATGGAATGAATGCGCCTGCATTAGGAAAATCCAAGGATACTAATCAAGGCTAAATCGTTTCAGGATTAGTAATTCAAAAATTGGGTTAATAAAAAAATCAGTAAATAGATCTTAAAAGTCTATTCACTGATTTTTTAATTCTTTTAGAAAATACCTGGGATGAATTGACCAGTTGTTGCATAAGCTCCTATTCCCGCAACGATGCCTATCATCGCCATTAAACCATTAAAACGTTCCGCACCAGAGTTCATGATTAGTAAAAAATTAAATCTTACTCATTGCGTTGAGTGTTCGAGAGAGGAATACCGAACGGTCATCAATCAGATTGAATAAAAGACTTCATTGAATCAGATTTCGCTGGCCATGTCTCCATACATTTTAATTCTTCTAGTCGACTTTTTTGCTTTTCTCCAAGTTGTGTACTCTTGAAAAGTATTGTTATCTATTTGGTGGGTTCTCTCGATTCCTTTATAGCTGAGATACTTCTCGAGCTGTTTTAAACCTTGTGCTTTATTTTGTATAGATTTTTTTTTAATAGATCAGCATCTACCTTTTTTGCTCTTCATAAAGGAAGTTATTTAGGCACTTTCTAATACTGACTTTTTTTGACCTAATCATATTTTCGTTAATCGTTCTTGCGCGTCTTCTTGGACTATTGGTTTCGATTTCATGCTGAGCTTTCCTGCTCGCTACCTCTTACGCATGCTCATAGATCTAGCTTCTTAATACGTTTAGGCATCGAGTGATCTATCAATGGCAGCTCCTAACTTATTGGCTCCATCAATAACTTTGTATCTATACTTTTTAGTCCCTGGGATTAGTTCACGATATTAGAAAACATCAGGAGCTCTTGTGAAAGACAAAACAACACCTTTCCCTCCGAAAACTCTTGATTTCTGCAATATTTGGCATAAAAAAACTCTTGCCACACTCCAAGTAGCGTAGAAAGAGTTTGACTAAAGTTGAACTGAGATTGAAAAAAGCCAGTAACAGACTATTTCTAAACTTTTCTTGAGTAATACTCAACAACTAACAATTCATTGATTTCAATAGCAACCCATTCCCTATCTGTCTTTGCTGATATCTTTGCCGAGAGTTTGGTTTTATCAAGCTCAAGATGTGGAGGAACATTCGCAAGCCCTGGAAATTCTAAGTTGGCTTGGGCCAATTGCTTACTAGCTTTGTTATCTCTAATAGCAATGACATCTCCAGCCTTGCATTGGTAACTAGCAATGTCAGTGATCTTTCCATTAACGGTTACATGCCCATGGTTTACTAGCTGTCTTGCACCTGGGATGGTGGGACCAAATCCAAGTCTAAAACAAACATTATCAAGCCTATTTTCCAAAAGCTTTAAGAGATTAGTTCCTGTGGAGCCCTCCTGAGCACGAGCTTTCTTTACATAACGAACAAGCTGGCGTTCAGAAATACCATAATTGAAACGAAGTTTTTGCTTTTCTTCGAGTCGGATCGCGTATTCAGAGCGCTTGCGACGGGCTTGGCCGTGCTGACCTGGAGGATGAGACCTTTTTGCGGCCTTCCTGGTGAGACCAGGTAGGTCTCCCAAGCGTCGCGTGATCCTCAAGCGAGGTCCGCGGTATCTAGACATAGGGGTTTAATTTAGAAAAAGTTTACTGGAAAAGGTAATCTGGAAGTGATTCCATTAGGCCCTTCTTCACCAGTTCATTATTCTATCTAAAGATGCTTACAAAGATCAATAAAGCTATTGCACTTGTTTTTGTTGGTTTAATTTCCTTTTATCAGAAGTGGATTTCGCCATTGCTTGGACCGAGTTGTCGATTTATCCCTAGTTGCAGTGCTTATGGGATAGAAGCCGTTAATACACATGGCCCTTGGAGAGGTGGTTGGCTGACCTTGAAAAGGTTAAGCAAATGTCATCCTTTTACTCCTTGTGGGTGTGATCCAGTTCCAGAAAAATGAATTCAGAGGTATTGATTTTATATTCACGTAAAGGGTGCTGCTTGTGTCAAACACTTGAAAACAAATTGTCTAATATATGTCTAGGGAAATTAAACCCTTCTATTGTACTTTCTATTGTCGACATAGATAGCAAAAAAGTGTCTACAGATATTCAAATGAAGTATACAAATGAAGTTCCAGTTATAGTTCTTGACTCAAATAGACTATTAAAAAAGATTGAATTACCTCGGGTCTCTCCACGTTTAAAGGAAGATATGCTTTTATCGTGGATACAAAAGAATTTGAATATTTTGTACAAAATAGATTAAGAAAACAACCAATTTCTCTTTTTATTAAATTATTTTATTGGTTCAAAAAGAAAAACATAATTTATTTTTTTTATAATTAAATTTCTTTTATAAAGAAGATTAAATTTATTTTTAATAATTTAATAGTAAGTCACTTTATTTTGTGGTGAAAATTATGCAGATCTTTTTATACTTGAAATGATCCTTCATTGACTTTTCATCATCAGAGGTTTGTTTTGTCGCGTTATCTACACACTTTATTGAAAGCTATTGACCTTCAAGTCCCCTTAGGGTTAGCAAATCCAGAAATAAAAAATCTTTCATGTGATTCTAGAGAAATCGAAAAAGGTGATTTGTTCATTGGTTTAGGCGGTGAAAAAGTTGATGGAGGCACCTATTGGACAAAAGCAATTGAGAGAGGTGCTTGTGCGGCTATGATTAGCAAAAAGGCTTCTCTTTTAAATCCGCCAACGAATGAAGACCCTGTAGTTATAATTCCGGAGCCTGTATCACTATTTATGGGCAAATTAGCTGCAGATTTTTGGGGTAAACCATCTAGTGAGATTTGTCTGATAGGTGTCACTGGTACCAATGGTAAAACGACTACATCATTTTTAATTGAATTTTTGACTGCCTCGTTAGGCCATCCATCCGCCTTGTTTGGGACATTAATTAATCGATGGCCTAACCATGAGGAAACTTCAAAATATACAACCACTTTTGCTGTCCCTTTGCAGGCACAACTTAGTAAAGCTGTTCAGGCAGGAGTTGAATATGCAGCAATGGAAGTAAGTTCACATGCTTTGGCTCAGAATAGAGTTGCTGGTTGTGATTTTAGTGGGGCAATATTTACAAATCTTTCAAGAGACCATTTAGATTATCACGATTCAATGGAATCTTATTTTGAGGCTAAAGCTAGTTTATTCCGATCATATCTAATAGAAGATGATGGCCCCAGATCAGTAGTTAATATAGACAACAAATGGGGCGCATTATTAGCAAAAGAGCTAAACAAAAAATGTTGGACATGCTCATTAAAAAAGAATTCTCAAACCAGAGAAAAACCAGATTTATATATAAGTAATCTTCAAATTCTGCAAGATGGATATAAAGGAAAATTGCATACGCCCTTTGGGGTAGAAAAATTTTATTCACCATTAATAGGTGATTTTAATTTAATGAATCTCTTGCAAGCAGTTGGAATTTTAGTGCAAAGGGGATTTCCATTAAATGATCTTGTGACAGCTTTGAATAAGTTCCCCGGAGTGCCTGGGAGAATGCAAGAGATAAATATGGATGGATTTAAAGTCAAAGACGGCTATCCACTAGTGATAGTAGATTATGCTCATACCCCTGATGGTTTGCAAAATGCTTTAATCGCATCGAGATCATTGACGAAAAAAAAATTAATATGTGTCTTTGGTTGTGGTGGTAATAGAGATAAAGGTAAAAGATCTAAGATGGGGGAAGTTGCTGCTAATTTTGCAGATCATGTAGTTGTTACATCTGATAATCCTCGGGAAGAAGACCCAAGAGAAATTATTAAAGATATTGAAAAAGGAATAACACTTGATGCTGAAATTTCAGTTGAGATAGAGAGATCCATAGCCATTCAATTGGCCATAGCAATAGCAAAGAAAAACGACGTTGTTTTAATCGCGGGGAAAGGCCATGAGGATTATCAAATTCTAAAAGATAAGACAATTTATTTTGATGACCGTGAACAAGCAAGAAAAGCACTATCTTTAAAATAAAATATATATCGACTATCTATTCGAGATGTAATTTTTTAGACCAATGACAAGATTATCTATCTCATTTAAATCTGTTGTGACATGAACGCAAGCACGAAGCCATTTAGGGTCTTCGAGAACTCTTATCCATAAATTTTCTCGACCGAGATGGTTGACAACCTCTTCAGGAGAACTAATTCCATTTATAGTAAAACTAATAATTCCTGAAGGTGGAGGACTGTTTAAAACAAGTTCAATATTTTTGATTTGGTTTAGTTTCTCCCACAGGATAGAGCTTAGGCTTTTAATCTTACAAAAGCGCTCAAATTCATGCCCTTCATTGTTTAGCATTATTAGAGAGTTCCTGAGACCTGCTAAAAGAGGGACACAAGAAGTCGCTATCTCAAAACGTCGGCCATCAGAATGAAAAGGAGTTTTATTGTTGACATATATTCCTTCTTCAGATTTTAAGCTTTTCCAACCAATCATTGTTGGACTCGATTCTTCTAGGACTCTTGTTGAAAGAGCAACAGCCCCCAGTCCCTCAGGCCCGTAAGCCCATTTATGTCCTGTAAACGCATAGATGTCCGCATTGTCACAAGCACCTTTGATTGGGATATGACAAAAACTTTGAGCAGCATCAACTAATAAATAAGGGTGGCTTGAATGCTCTTTAAGTCTTTTTGAGATGAGTTCAATGGGCATAACTTGTCCTGTATTCCAAAGGAGATGAGAGAGGACAACGAGTTTCGTGTTTTTTTGTAGATATTTATCTATCAATTTAAGTACTGTTTTATACGTCTCATCTTTTTTGTCGTCACCATTGCATAATTTTGAGACAGGTAGTATTCCGATTGTTAGATTCTTTTGTCGAGCCAACTCCTTGCATGCTGCTATTATCCCAGGATGCTCACAATCGCTGAGTAATAAATTATCACCATCAGAAAATGGTAGTCCTATTAAAGGTAAGACACATCCGGAGGTGACATTTTCAGTAAAGGCAATTCTCTTAGGGTGAACAGAGCAAATCTCCGCTATAAGATTTTTCGTGGTTATGATTTCTTTCGTAATATATGGCCAAACATTAGTTGTGAATGGACCTAAGTTTTGAATTGTTTGCCAACTCGAAGTTATTGCATTTAATGATTGAGATGGGAGTGGACCCTGACCTCCATAATTAAAATAGTCTTTATTTTGGAGAGCGGTGAAATTGTCTTTAAACAATGTTGGTGACATATCTTCAATCTTTTAGTTTTAGTAACTAAGATTATCTTTTTTTGGCCAACTTACCAATCTGATTATAGCTTCTAGTTATGTCAAAAATAACGCCTACCATTTTTATTTATACTGTGGAGCGCTTTAAGTCATAAAGTAAGTTTTTAAAGTATGATGGCATTTAATTTTTAATTGGTTTATGAATATCAAAAAAGAACAAAAAATCAAAGCTCAAGAGTGGGTGGTTATGTTCGATGGACAAATAAAAAAAAGTGAGAAAGAGATTGATGCTCATGAGCATCAATTGGAAGTTAACAATCAAAAGAGTGAATAGTGATTGGATTTTGTTCCATCGAGCAAATTAGTGAAAATGATATTTCTATTGAACTTTTGAATTGCTTTCTAATTAAGCTGCTTCACTTTTTGTGGCGTTTTATATTAAGATGAAAGTCCAAGTTACCTATTGAGATGAAAATTGATTTTGGCCCTGTAACATTTAGCAGGATTGCTAGCATCCTCCTGATATTGGGTTTTTTCGGCCTTTTAGCTTATAATTCCACTCTCTAATGTTATATTGATAATTCTATAATAATAAAATTTTTTAATATGATATTTAATAGTTAGATTATTATCAATTAGCAATTATTTGTAAGCTATTTATTATTTGAAAATCAGGAATAGTAATTACCTTTTGACTTTTTGATTGATGAATTTTAAGATCATAATAGGACAATTTAACTAGTTTCCATTTGTCGCTCTCGATGTCTTTACTCATACAGTAGAATCATCAAAATGATTAATACAAATGGAAACCTCAACTACTGATCCAACTTTATTGATGTTGATAGGAGGAATAGTTGTTTTATTAGCAGGCTCAGTTGCATACGGAGTTTATTCAACATTCGGTTCAGGCTCAAAAGAGCTCAGAGATACCATTGATGAACATGCAAAAATGCATGAATTAGGTATTGCTCATGGACATGGTGGAAGTTCAGAGGCCTATGAGATGTCTGGAAAACTCCAAAAGGATCAAATCTCGTAAAACAAAAAGTTTTGTTTTTTCAATTTCAACTAAAAAGTTTGGTTATAAAAATTTTTCATAAAGATATTTAAACTATTGGGATGTAATATAAAAAATAAAGCTGTAAAATTTAATCCTTGAAAGAAGAAAATATTTATTCCTTAGAAGAAAATTCTACTGATATATACTTATGATGATCAGTGTATTAACTGGATTTGCTGCTGGTGCAGTACATGTGGTTAGCGGAGCTGATCATATGGTAGCAATGGCTCCTTCCTCTATCCAAAAACCCCGAGTGGCTTTGATTGACGGGTTGGCATGGGGGATAGGGCACTCAGCTGGAGTTTTAATCCTCTCAATATTTGGGATTTTGGCCAAAGACTTAATAAATATTGAATTAATGTCTTCTTATGCAGAGTTCCTTGTTGGTTTAAGTCTTTTGATTGTTGGTTTCCTAGCTATTTGGACTTCCTTAAAAGTAAATATTCATATGCATCAGCATAAGCATGGAGAAGAAATGCCTCATAAGCATTTTCATTTCCATTCACCTGGAAACAAACTTCATAAAAGTCATACACACGCCGCAACGGGATTAGGCGTTTTGCACGGCTTTGCTGGTGCTAGTCATTTGGTTGCAGTTATTCCTGCATTGGCATTGCCTTTTTTTGGAGCATTGGCTTATCTATTTGCATATTTACTTGGATCAGTCTTCGCAATGGGATGCGTTGTTTTAGGTATATCTTTTGCAACTAGTAAAGCTAATAAAAGGTTCTATCCTTTCTTGATGCGATCAATTGGTGCACTATCAATAGTCACAGGAATATTTTGGCTTCAAAAGACTTCGATTCTAACTTTTTAAAAGTATTGCTTCATGAATTACACAGCTAGCCTTCTTGCTTTGGGTGGATTCTTTTTATGGGTTGTTATCGCGACACTGATTTGGGCAAGAAGAATGAGAAAGCTTAAAAATGAATATTCTCTAAATAAATCAAAATTTAAAAATTAATTGATACATCATTTTTGATCTTTAAATACATATTGATCATTGAAAATGATTAATGATTATGTATGATCGTTCAACTATAAATAAGATTGATGAAAGGTGTTTTGTTTTTCTTAGGTTCTATCTTTAGATGGCCTGTTCAAAATACTAAAGAATTTTTAATTCTTCATGTTTATCTTTTAGGCATATATGGAATAACTTTTTTACTTAGAAACATAGGTTTAGAAGTCTCTAATCTTGTCTTTACACTTGGTCTAATGGGCCCAATAGGTTATCTAATTTATAATGGTCTCCCTTTGGATTGTCTTAATTATAAGTCTGCAATTGAAAGGGAATTAAGTTCTCTGAATTAAATAACAAAGGTTAATTAGACAGTTAATTTATAAAACTTGTATTACCTCGCTAACCTCTGGAATAATCTCTCTCAGCTTTCTTTCAATACCCATTTTTAGAGTCATTGTGCTGCTGGGACAACTTCCGCAAGCCCCCTGAAGTCTAACTTTGACTATTGGTCCATCTATTTCAGCTATCTCTACATTTCCTCCATCAGCCATGAGAAATGGTCTTAATTCATCAAGAACCTTTTCGACATTTTCTGTGGTCAGCGGAAGAGTTTCGTCGCTCATTTCGGCTCGCTTAATTTAATTTTGCTTAGCTTAGTTAATTGCAGGATAGTCTGTATGTAATCTTGATAAAGATTTTGTTTACTACCAATGCCTCAGAGTCAGAAAACACTTATGACGCAATATTAGTAGGTGCAGGAATCATGAGCTCAACTCTTGCAGTACTTTTGCATGAGCTTGAGCCAGATTTACGATTACTTATTGTTGAAAGATTATCTTCTGCTGGTTTAGAAAGTAGCTGCGCCAAGAATAATGCTGGAACAGGACATGCTGCTAATTGTGAGCTTAATTACACTCCAATGCAAGAGGATGGTTCTCTGAGTACTAGCAAAGCTTTTGAAATCAATAAATCATTCGAGCAAAGCTTAGAGTTTTGGGCATCGTTATCAGAAAAAGGGAAATTGATACCAAAAAATTTTTTAAATAAGTTGCCACATATCAGCCTTGTCTTTGGAGATCAAGATATTTCTTTTCTTAAAAAAAGGTTTTCGGAACTTAGTTCTCATGCAGCTTTTGCGCAAATGGATTTCACCAAGGACCATGGTGAATTAAAAGATTGGATTCCATTGATTATGGATGGTAGGAAAAAGAGTGAAAAGATTGCTGCGACAAGAATTAAAAGAGGAACTGATATTGATTTTGGTAACTTAACTCGCTCATATATCAACCAAATTGAGGGGGCAAAATCTATTGAGATTAACTACTCTACTAATGTCAAAAATCTTCAAAAAGATAGCGAGGGAGATTGGTACTTATCATTAGAAGGAGCTAAAAAAAATAGAATTGTTAGATCAAAGTTTGTTTTTCTTGGGGCAGGAGGAGGAGCTTTATCCCTTTTGCAAAAATCGGGAATTCCAGAAGGATTGTCATATGCAGGGTTTCCTGTCAGCGGCAAATGGTTGATTTGTGATGAGGAGAAATTAACAAAAACACACAATGCAAAGGTTTATGGTAACCCAGCAGTTGGATCACCACCAATGTCTGTGCCACACTTAGATACAAGATGGATAGATGGAAAAAAATCTCTGTTGTTTGGTCCTTTTGCTGGATTTAGTTCAAATTTTTTAAAATATGGATCAAAATTGGATTTGTTCAGATCCATCAAAACAACTAATCTTCTCCCAATGTTGCAAGCAGGATTAGAAAATATAGACCTAGGAAAATATTTATTAAATCAATTAATACAAACAAATCAGGATCGAATAGAAACTTTAAAGAAATTTCTTCCTGAGGTTTCAACTAATGATTGGAATCTTTCAATTGCAGGACAGCGTGTTCAAATAATTAAACAAACCTCTAAAGGTGGTGTTTTGAAAATGGGAACAGAAGTTGTTACTTCATCGGATGGATCTTTAGCTGCTTTGCTTGGGGCTTCTCCTGGCGCAAGCACAGCCGTAACAATCATGATTGAAGTTTTAAATCGTTGCTGGCAGGAAAAAATGAAATCAACTAAATGGAAAATTAAAATGTTAGAGCTTTTTCCCAGTATTGGGAAAGATATTAATTCAAATCAAGAAGCACTTTTGGCAATTCGCAAGAGAAACGATTTCTTACTTAAATTAATTTAAAATTTTTAGTACTTGTGAGCTATATTTAATCTTTATTTAGAGTTGAATTGATAAATGAAGATCTTGCTCCTTTAATTTCTTTCATATGACTAATGTGCCCATTTCTCGTCTGAGAAACTTCTGCATAATTGCTCATATTGACCATGGTAAATCAACCTTGGCAGATAGGCTTCTTCAGGACACTGGCACTGTCTCTTCTAGAGACATGCAAGAACAATTTTTGGACAATATGGACCTTGAGAGAGAGAGGGGGATAACTATAAAATTACAGGCTGCGAGGATGAATTATAAAGCTGATGATGGAGAGGAATATGTATTGAATTTGATTGATACTCCTGGCCATGTTGACTTTTCTTATGAGGTGAGTCGATCATTGCAGGCTTGTGAGGGTGCCTTGCTGGTTGTTGATGCTAGTCAAGGAGTTGAAGCTCAAACTTTGGCTAATGTCTATCTTGCTTTGGAAAATGATTTAGAAATTATTCCTGTTCTCAATAAAGTTGATTTACCTGGTGCTGATCCTGAAAAAATCAAAAATGAGATTGAATCAATTATTGGCTTAGATACATCTAGGGCAATTTCCTGTTCTGCCAAAACAGGGGTTGGAATTCCAGAAATATTGCAAGCAGTAGTAGATAGAATACCTTCTCCAAAAGATAATGTTGATCAAGCTACAAAAGCACTTATCTTTGATTCTTATTACGACCCTTATAGAGGGGTGATTGTCTATTTCCGAATCATGAGTGGGGGCATAAGTAAGAAAGACAAGGTTTTACTTATGGCTAGTAAAAAAAGTTATGAGCTAGATGAAATAGGTGTAATGGCTCCTGATCAAGTAAAAGTAAATTCTCTTCATGCAGGTGAAGTTGGATATTTAGCTGCATCAATCAAAGCAGTTGCTGATGCAAGGGTCGGGGATACGATCACGTTGCAGGATAGACCTGCTAATGAAGCTTTACCAGGCTATACCGAAGCCAAGCCTATGGTTTTTTGCGGGTTGTTCCCCACTGATGCAGATCAATACCCAGATCTAAGAGAAGCTCTAGACAAATTACAGCTATCTGATGCTGCGTTGAAATATGAACCTGAAACAAGTAGTGCAATGGGCTTTGGCTTTCGTTGTGGATTCTTAGGTTTACTGCATATGGAAATTGTTCAAGAGCGTTTAGAACGAGAATATGATTTGGATTTAATTGTTACTGCACCTTCAGTTATCTATAAAGTTAAAATGACTGATGGAGAAGTTTTGATGATCGATAATCCAGCTACACTTCCAGACCCTCAAAAACGTGAAACTATAGAAGAACCCTATGTCCGAATGGAAATTTATGCTCCTAATGATTACAACGGAACTTTGATGGGACTTTGTCAGGACAGAAGAGGAGATTTTATTGATATGAAGTACATAACGACTGATCGAGTCACTCTTATTTATGAAATACCTCTAGCAGAAGTTGTCACCGACTTCTTTGATCAGATGAAAAGTAGAACTAAGGGATATGCTTCTATGGAATATCACTTAATTGGATATAGAGAAAATGATTTAGTCAGATTAGACGTTTTAATTAATTCAGAGCGAGCAGATCCTTTAACGACAATTGTTCATAAAGATAATGCTTATGGTGTCGGAAAAGGACTTGTCGAGAAATTAAAAGAACTTATTCCAAAACAGCAATTTAAGATTCCTTTACAGGCTTCAATTGGGAGTCGAATTATTGCTAGTGAAGGTATTAGTGCCTTACGAAAAGATGTTTTGTCCAAATGTTACGGAGGCGATATCTCTAGAAAAAAGAAATTATTGAAGAAACAGGCAAAAGGGAAAAAACGAATGAAGTCTATGGGGAAAGTAGATGTTCCCCAAGAGGCTTTTATGGCTGTCTTGAAATTAAATAATGATTAATAGATTTTTTATAATCTATGTTCGTTTTGTATGGCTTATCTCACTTGAATTATTTATAAACATTGAGACCTCTTGATTCCCTTTCTCTTTGGTTAAGTTTGTCCATATGAAACCTATAATTATTAATGCTGCAATTGTTATTGAGAGCTCCCCTACTGTGAGACCATCATTTTTTAAATGCATCTTAAATTGTATGTATTCATTCATTTAAGCAATTTTTTTTTTAATTTCTACCTTTTACCGCTAAATTTAATTAGGTCTTATTATTTGACTATTGAATCTGAGAGGTTTTTTAAGACGAAAGAATTTGTCGACTCGATTATTGTTCGCTGGGCTGATAATTCTATTCGTATATATAGGCATCTCAATTTTTATGCCACTATTAATCTCTTTAAAGATTGTATCTAATGGTGAATTTGGTTTAGGAAATCCAATTTTTTCAGCTCCATCCATACATCACTGGTGTGGAACAGATCGACTAGGAAGAGATGTTTGTATTAGAACTTTGGCTGCGAGTGGAGTTGCGTTACAGGTTGTTTTCGTTGCCGTTTCTTTTGCAGTCCTCGTAGGAATACCTTTGGGACTTTTGAGTGGCTATATTGGTGGGCTTTTGGATAGGATTTTAGTTCTTTTCATGGATACTCTTTATACCATTCCTGTTCTCCTCCTTTCTGTGGTGATGGCATTTTTATTGGGGAGAGGCATATTTAATGCTTCTATAGCATTGTGTGTCGTTTATATTCCGCAATATTTTCGGCTTGTTAGAAACCAAACTTCACAGGTTAAATCAGAACTTTATATAGAGGCAGCTATATCAATGGGAGCTTCCCCTACGTGGGTTATAAGAAAGTACCTTCTTAAAAATGTCCTTACTTCTATCCCTGTGGTCTTAACACTTAATGCTGCGGATGCTGTATTGGTTCTTGGGGGATTGGGATTTCTTGGATTAGGTCTTCCTGAGAATATTCCAGAATGGGGAAGTGATTTAAATATGGCATTAGTTGCATTACCTACTGGTATCTGGTGGACAGCGATCTATCCTGGCATGGCTATGTTTATTTTAGTGTTGGGTCTGTCTTTCATTGGAGAGGGCTTAGAGAAATTTCTTAGTGAAACTAGTCTGCAGGATTGAATCATACTTGAGGTTTGGAATTTAATACCTCATTTTTTCTGTTCTTGGGAGATCATCAGTAATCTCACCTTTTTCATTAATTTCTGGATATTCTCTACCTTTGCTTTTACACCATTGGGCCACCTCTGGGTAAGCCCACTCAAAGATCTTTTCTTTGTATGTTTCTTCGCTCATACCTTCTCCAGATTCAGGAACTATATTTGCTACTTGTCGTTGTCTTAGCGCTTCAAATAATAAAGCAGATGCTGCAACTGATACATTTAAAGATTCAACCATGCCTCTCATTGGGATATGAATATGTTCATCCATTAGACTCGCGGCTTCTTCGCTGATACCCCATTTTTCGGCACCTAGTACAAATGCTGTTGGTCCTTGAAAATTACATTTTCTATAGTCAATTGATGTGGGATTTAAGTTTGTGCCATACAATTTGAATCCTTTTTTTTTAAGAACTTTTATTGCCTCAGTGGTTTCTTTATATTGGTTTATTTGTACCCATTTTTGACTTCCTTGAGCCGTACTATTAAATGTTAAAAATTTTTCTTTATTGAAGATTGCATATGCCTCAAGAACACCAACTGCATCACAACTTCGTATTATCGCTGATAGATTATGAGGCTTTTCAACATTCTCAATTAATACGGTGAGATCGGAAAACCTCCTGTTAAGTACTGATTTTATTCGTTCAAAACGTCTTGGTAGTAGAGGCATTTCTTATGACTTATGGAACAGTAGGAGCTCTTTGATGATGATAGTGGTATTTATTTCATATAAAAAAATACATATCAGTGGTTTTTAAAATATTTGATAAATCTCCAAGTAAAAAGCTCTTGCCCATTGGGCAAGAGCTTTTTACTTGAGTAAAAGAATTTAGGTTCTATTAAATTTAGAAGCTAAATGCAGTTTCAACAACAACACCTGTGTCGTCATCACCAGTACTTGTATCTTCAACAGTGAAGAAACCTGGAGTAAGTGTAACGTTATCGTTCAATGAATAAGTGTAAGAAACTTCAAATCCTGTTGAATCTAAAGAATCACTACCATCAACATCAGTTGAGTTGTAAGCAGCACTTAATGTTCCAGGACCAACTTCATAGTCAACACCAACGAACAAGTCAGTTGCATCAGCTCCTGTTTCTGGATCTGTTGTGTCATAAGCAACGCTGAATGTTGCATCAATTGATTCTGGGCTGTAGTAGATACCACCACCAAATGTGTCGTATCCAGCTGTTCCGCCTTCGCCGTCGTTAGAAGCGATTACAAGACCGCCACCAAAACCGTCGCCGTTATAGCCAAGTGTAAAAGTTGAAACATCATCGCCATCATCAGCACCGATTCCTACTGTAGAAGAAGAACCACCAACAGAAACGAAACTTACAGAAGCAACTACGCCGTTGTCATTAGAGTAAGCAACAGCAACTCCAGGACCAGTTTCGTTACCAGCTAGAGAATAAGGCATTGCGCCTAGTCTGAAAGCGTCTGAATAAGCAGAGGTTGTTGCGGCAACAACATCATCCTGATCAACCAAAGGTCCAACAGTTACTGAAAGATCTCCTACAGGGAAGGCATAAAATAGAGACTGAACATCTAGGTCACCTGTCTCAGCACTATCCATGCTTGCAAGTGGACCACTAGCATTACCAGCTACGATACCTGCAGAGAAAAGATCTTCACCAGTAAAGCTAGAGTTAACATCTAGTGTATATGCATACTGCATATAAAGTTCTTCTTCTGAATCAGATGTTCCGCCATCTGCAACTGAACCAGTTGTGAAAACAGCTGAACCAGAAAGAGTTGTTGTTGATGAAAATGCAGTATCTGCATTAGCTGCAAGTGGAGCCATTAGGCCCAAAGCAGCTGGAGCTACCAGCAAACGCTGAAAAAGCTTCATAGTGTCCTCACACATTAAAGAAGTTGTATCAAATGTAACTTCTCGAAGAATACTTTGAAAGTGACATATGTTACACCTTTCGAGTTGGCCTACAGCCCTGACTTTTCTTTGAAAGTCACTGCAGTAAAAGACTTCCTAGGGCTGCGAGTTATGATTATTAGATAAACACTTTAATGTGGACTGAATCTTAATTTCATGGTTGCTTTTGAGTGAAAATCTTTCATCCATAAAAGGCTTAGATGCCAGAAAAGCTGCTTGGGAGGTCGTCCAAGCAGTAGGTGGAGGTGCATTCGCAGACGTAGCTTTGGAAAGGATTTTTAATCTGTATTCCTTTGAATCGATAGATAAAGCCTTAATAACTGAACTTTCTTATGGTGCAATTCGCCAAAGATATTTTTTAGATTGTTGGATTGATTATTTAGGGAAAGTACCGGCTAGAAAACAACCTCCTTTATTGAGATGGCTATTGCATCTTGGGCTTTATCAGATTTTGAAAATGAAGCGAATACCACCAGCGGCGGCAATCAATACAACTGTCGAGCTTGCGAAAACTCATCATTTGAAAAAACTTGCTCCAGTTGTTAATGGAATCTTGCGATCTGCTCTTAGAACAAAAGAGAAAGGCTTTCAACTACCTAAATCAAATAATCCGACTTTAGAATTAGCAAAAAACGAGTCTCTTCCTATTTGGTTCGCAGATGAATTGATTTCTTGGAAGGGAGTCGTAGATGCTAATAAGATTGCTAAGGCATTCAACAGAATTAGTCCTATTGACATAAGAGTGAATAAATTGCGTGCAGATTTAAAAGATGTGAAAAAACTTTTTGATTCCTTCGGCATTCAAAATCAAATAATTCCAAACTGTCCTTACGGATTGGAAGTTCAAGCTGGTTTAGGTGAACCTAGGAAATGGCCTGGTTATGAAGAAGGTAAATGGAGCGTGCAAGACAGATCTTCACAGCTAATTGCTCCATCATTAGGACCTTTACCTGGAGAAAGGATCCTTGATGCTTGTGCTGCTCCGGGTGGTAAATCAACACATATTGCTGAATTAATTAATAATAAGGGCAAGATTTGGTCTGTTGATCGATCAAGCCGAAGGTCTAAAAAAATATTTGAGAACTCAGAGAGACTTGGGATTAACTGTTTGCAACTATTAGTCTCTGATTCCAATGAATTATTAGCCAAACATCCAGAATGGAAAAGTTTTTTTGATCGTATATTAATCGATGCCCCATGCTCAGGATTGGGTACTCTTGCTCGCCATCCTGATGCAAGGTGGAGGATGAATAAGGATAATATTCGGCAGCTTGTTTTACTTCAACGTCAGCTACTTATTTCGTTGGCTCCTTTATTGAAAAATGGTGGGAAGTTGGTTTATTCCACTTGTACTATTCATCCTGAAGAAAATTTTAATCAGATAAAAAACTTTCTTCAATTAAAGTCTGAGTTTTTATTGGAATATGAAAAACAGATCTGGCCTGGAGAGGAAATTAAAGGAGATGGTTTTTATATTGCTGTTTTAAATAAATTAAAAAATCAATAAAAGCTAGTGGACTGTAAACTGAATTTTAAATAGCTTGATCTTATTTTTAGATTTAATAATTAATTTTATAAACTGATTAAGGAACTATGTCCTATTGCAATTGCAGTTACAAGCATTCCTAATATTAGAAAAGGTTGTGCGCTTGCTTGATATTTAACATCAAAGCTTAACGGATCACGTAATAGCCAGATGTCTTGAAATGTTATTTGAGGAATTATTAGTAAAACCAGAATGACAGATGCAAAATGTTGTCCTATCGCGATTAAAACTACTACCATTGCTAGCTGAAAGATATCTATCATTCCTGCACTAATACGACTTGCATTTTTAATGCCAAAAACAACAGGAAGTGATTCAAGTCCAAGGCTTTTATCCCCTTCCACGCTTTTAAAATCGTTGATTACTGCAATTCCTAATCCTGACAAGCTATAGGCAAGAGTAAGCAGGGCAGTTGTCCACGTTAAATGTCCAAATAGAGCCTGTCCAGCCCACCAAGGAAGAGCTATGTAGCTTGCGCCAAGTGCATAATTTCCAAGCCAACCATTCTGTTTAAGTTTTAAAGGTGGCGCTGAGTAAATAAAACTTACAAATGAACCTCCTAATGCCAAAAGAAGGACGGAAGGAATTGAGTGATGTGCCCATAAATCTAATAAATAGGCAACTCCAAGACCAGCTATTAATAGAATCCAAATTTGACATTTTACTTGAAAAAGTGAAATCGCCCCTGATGGTATTGGTCTATTAGGTTCATTTATTGCATCGATTTCTCTATCAAAATAATCATTTATTGTTTGGGTATATCCAGTTAAGAGTGGCCCGCTCATAAACATGCAACTTATCGAAGCAAGAATGTTGCTTAATTCCCAGTGGAAATTACCACTGGCAGCTGCTCCACATATGACTCCCCATAACAAGGGAATCCATGTGATTGGCTTCATTAATTGCAAACGAAGCTTCCAAATGTTTTTTGTTTCAGAACCTCCTTTTATTCCAAGGAGTTGCCTAGCATCACTCACTTTTCTATCTCAGGGTTAAGAAACTTCATCTTCGAAGAACCAATGTTTGCTTCCATTATTCATTTTAATTACCACACCAATACCACCTCTACCATCAGTCATCTTATAATCGATTACAGTGCCTCTTGGGTCCTCAGATAATTGGTTGATCAAATAAGAAGGTATGCGATCTCTTACACGTTCAATATTGATCTTGATTTTTGAACCTATCCTTGAAAGGGAGGTTGGCTTAGCCATGGCATTAAAATGCTTAAGTTTGGGCAACCATAACAGTTCCCCTGTTTAAAATCATGGTTGCTTTAAGATTGATCCCTTGTCTTGATGTTTCAAATGGACGAGTAGTGAAGGGGGTTAACTTTGTTGGATTGCGTGATGCAGGTGATCCTGTTGAGCTGGGATGTAGATATAGCAATGCTGGAGCGGATGAATTGGTCTTTCTAGACATAACAGCCACTCACGAGAAAAGATCAACTTTGGTTGATATGGTTAGAAGAACATCCGAGGCGGTAACCATTCCTTTCACAGTTGGAGGTGGGATAAGTTCTATTAATGGAATAAATGAATTGTTACGAGCAGGAGCTGACAAAGTAAGTTTAAATTCCAGTGCTGTTAGAGACCCTTCGTTGATTTCTCAAGGGGCTAATCGCTTTGGATCTCAATGTATTGTGGTCGCAATAGATGCAAAAAAGAATAAAAATATTCCTAATAAGTGGGACGTTTATGTGAGTGGTGGACGTAACAATACCGGTTTGGATGCGATTGAATGGGCAGAAAAAGTATTTGAGCTAGGAGCAGGTGAAATCCTATTAACTTCAATGGACGGTGACGGAACTCAAAATGGTTATGATATAGAACTGACTAAATCTATTTCTGAAATGGTTCCAATTCCTGTAATCGCTTCAGGAGGAGCTGGTTGCTTGAGACACATTAAAGAGGCTTTTACTCTTGGGAAATCTTCAGCTGCTCTATTGGCATCCCTATTACATGATGGACAATTAACTATCAGCGAAATCAAAGAATATTTAATTAAGGAAAATTTACTTATCAGACCAATTGAATGATTAATCTTTGCACTATAAAGATGTAAAATAAATCTCTCCACATTAAATTTCTTGTGCGAGGAAATAATTCTTAGATTTATATGAGACCTGGCAATACTAAAGCTATAGAGGAAATGTTTGATTCAATTTCTTCAAAATATGATTTTTTAAATGATATATTTAGCTTTGGCTTACATAGGTTTTGGAAAAGAAGTTTGCTAGATATTCTTAATCCGACTTTTGGAGAGAAATGGATAGACCTTTGTTGTGGAACTGGAGACATGTCAATACTTTTGGCTAGATATATGAAGAGTTCTGAAAATATTATCGGGATAGATTCATCCTCTCAATCATTGTTAATTGCCAAAGGAAGATCTAAACGAAACTATTGTTCAATTGAATGGATACAAGGTGACGCTCTTAAAACAAATTTGCCATCAAATCAATTTGATGGTCTTTTAATGGCCTATGGCTTAAGGAATCTTTCTAGTTCTTATGAAGGGTTTAGAGAGGCTTTAAGAATTTTGAAACCTGGAGGAAGAGCTGGAATTTTAGATTTTAGATCTTTTGAGGGACCTTCCATCCAAGGGCTATTCCAAAAAATTTATTTAAGTTTTTATGTGGTCCCAATCGCATCACTATTTGGATTAGGGAAGGAATATTCATATATAAAAAAAAGCTTAGTTAACTTCCCTTCAGGGGCAAAACAAATTCATTTAGCACTTTCGGCTGGCTTTAAGAAAGCAACATATCAAACATTAGCAAAGGGACAAATGGGGATTTTATTACTTGAAGCCTAAAATTAACCGCTCAATCTATTATCAATTCTTTTCTTCTACAAAAACTACATTTACCCCACAATTTAACCTCACCTTTGGGAGAAGGAACTTTGCAAAAAGGACAATTGGTAATTCCATTCTTGTCAGTTCTACTTGGGTGTTTTTCCCATATTTCTTTTTCACTCTCTCGAGGAGCTAAGTCATTAGGATAGTGTTGTCTAATCCGAATCTCTTTTATTTGATATCCATATTTTTTTAGAGACTCTATTAACTCTAAACGGTTGTACAAAAGCGCCTGTCTCCACTGCGGATGACTTGCTCCAATGGTTAACACTTTATTTTGGATAACAAGTGGTGTGCAATTTAATGCGAGTTGCTCCCCAGCTATTTCTCCCCAATTTTGAATAAGACCTCCGACATTCCCTTCCCATGCAGACTTGATTTCCTCTAAGCATGCGTATATTGATTGCTCTCTTTTTGCTTTTGTTTTATGCTTTAAGTCTTTTAAAATCAATTTTAATTAGACACCATTGAGGAGTTAGTGCTTAAATCTAGCTAATATTTTTTAGATTGCATAAAAGATCCTAATGGGATTATTTGATAGGTTAAGTCGCTTGCTAAGGGCCAATCTAAATGCTTTTGTTAGCGATGCAGAAGATCCAATAAAAATACTTGATCAGTCTGTTGCTGATATGCAAGAAGACTTGGTAAGGCTTCGTCAAGCAGTCGCTATGGCAATTGCAAGTCAAAAGAGATTAGAGAATCAGGCAAATCAAGCAAAAGAACAAATTAAAAATTGGTTTTCTAGAGCTGAATTAGCATTAAAAAAAGGGGAAGATGATCTGGCTAGAGAAGCATTGAGTAGAAAAAAAACTTTTCAGGAAACTTTTGAATCTTTATCGACTCAATTCCAAACACAAAATGGTCAAGTTGAAAAATTAAAGAAAAGTCTTTTGTTATTAGAGAGAAAGATTGCCGAGGCTCGAACTAAAAAAGATATGCTGAAAGCAAGAGCTCAGGCAGCTAAAGCTCAGCAACAAATTCAAAGTGCAGTTGGTGATTTAGGTAGTAAGTCTGCTATGGCTGCTTTTGAACGAATGGAAGATAAAGTTGAGGCATTGGAAGCTTCTGGGCAAGCTGCATTAGAGCTGGCTGGAGAGGATCTAGAAAGTAAGTTTGCAGCATTAGAGGGAGGTGATGATATAGAGAATGAATTAGAGATATTGAGAACTCAGTTGAAATCAGGGGTTGAGGCAATAGCCTTACCATCGTCTGATTTAGATGTAAATGAAGTAAAGACAGTACAAATCCAAGAAGTTGAAGTTGAATTAGAGGAGATGAAAAAGTCGTTGGATAATACTTGAATTTTTTAGAACACATTACTTTTGAACTATGAATAATCAAAAAGCTGATATGGGGATTGGCTTGATTCATAGATATTACAAATCAAATAATCCCTCTCCCAGATCTTGGAAATTAATTATTAAACCTATTTGTGCTAGTACAGAAATAGAGCTATCAAATTGGATTGCAGAGAAACCAGTAAAACAAAATCAGTCAATTGCTGTATTTTCTTCTTGCCAAAGATTTGGTCAAGGTCAAGCTGGTCGAATTTGGCATGCACCAAAGGGGGGGGTTTGGATTAGTGCAGCTATTAAGGGAGAAGATCGTTGTGAAAATAATTCTCAGCTTTACGGGTTAGCGGTGGCATTAGCGTTGGTTGAAAGGATTGAAAGGATAGGAGTGAATGTCAAAATAAAATGGCCAAATGATCTATTGGTTGATGGTAAAAAATTAGCTGGAATCTTACCTAGATTATCTTTTAGAGGAGGAAAACTCAGATTATTAAGAGTTGGAATAGGTTTAAATGTTTTCAATAATGTTCCTAAAGAGGGGATTTCACTAAAACAAATTATTGGAGATAAAAAGATGAATATAAATTTTTGGTCATCGGAAGTTTTACTTGCAATAGAAAGATCTTTAGATTTTTTGGATGATAAAAATTTTCTTTCAAGTCAGGTTGAACAAAGATTGTGGTCAAGAAAATACATTGAAAAAGAAACAAAATATCGATGGGATATCAAAGGTATCGACTCGAATGGAAGATTGATTCTTTTTAAAGGTGATAAAAAGAAAGTCTTGTCTATTAAACATAATTACCTGAGTTAATTATGTTTAATCTCTGTTACCTTGCCATCTCTAAATCTTGCTATTTTTTTTGCTCTTTGAGCAACATTATCTTCATGAGTAACTAAGACAATTGTTATCCCTTGACTATGAAGTTGGTCAAAAAGATTTAAAACATCTTCAGTAGTTTTTGAATCAAGAGCACCAGTTGGCTCGTCTGCTAATAACAAAGATGGTTGATTGATTATTGCCCTTGCTATGGCAACTCTTTGTTGTTGCCCTCCCGACAATTGATTAGGCAAATTGCTCATCCTGTTTCCAAGCCCAACACGATTAAGAGCTTCTTCAGCGCGCCTCTCCCTTTCGAGAAAGGGGACGCATGCATAAATCATTGGAAGCATGACATTCTCAAGTGCTGAAACTTCTTGAAGCAGATGAAATTGCTGAAAAACAAAACCAAGTTCTTTGTTTCTAATATCTGCTAACAAATCATCATCAAGTTTTTCTACTGCTGTTCCATTTAATTCATAAGTTCCGTTGGTTGGACGATCAAGACATCCAAGTATATTCATTGCAGTACTTTTCCCAGATCCACTTGCACCCATGACAGCAAGGTAATCGCCCTGATAAACCTCAAGGTTTAGTTCGTCAAGAGCTTTGACTTTGACTGAGCCTTCCCCATAATATTTATTTACATTCTTTAGACGCGCTACAGATTTTTTCAATGATTTTAATTGGTTAGCCAATTGAACTTTTACTTGCAAGAGTAATGGCTTCACGAAGTAATGGAGTTCCATTTACCGCACTATCAGCAAAATCAAAGAGAGGGTTTGAAATGATTCCACCAATAGCAGTTACTAGAACGCAAAAAATCAAAGCCACTTTGAGAGATGACATTCCAGGAATTGACCATTCTATTGATGGATATGCTTTTACAACATCTGAGGCTTCTTTAGGTTCTGTCACTACCATCATTTTTATAACAGAGATGTAATAGTAAATTGAAATAACAGAAGTAACTAGACCAACACTTACTAATAAGTATTGGCCATCTGCCCATCCAGCAAAAAATAAATAAATCTTCCCGAAGAATCCCAACATTGGAGGAATGCCTCCCAAAGAAAGAAGGCATAAACTTAACCCCAAAGTTATGAGTGGATCTTTTTGGTAAAGGCCTGCATAATCTGAGATTTGATCACTTCCAGTTCTGATTGAGAAAAGTATTATGCATGCAAAAGCACCAAGATTCATAAATAAATAAGCTGCCATATATAGAACCATCGCGGCAAATCCATCTTCAGTGCCGCAAACTAATCCAATCATTACAAATCCAGCTTGGCCAATAGAGCTGTAAGCGAGCATCCTTTTCATTGATTTTTGAGCTAGCGCAACAACATTTCCCAGTGACATACTTAGAACAGCTAAAACAGTAAATAGCAATTTCCATTGTGTGTCAAAAGCACTAAAACACCCGACTAATATCCTTATCGCAAGAGCAAAACCTGCCGCCTTGGACCCTACTGATAAAAAGGCAACTACTGGAGTGGGAGAACCTTCGTAAACATCTGGTGTCCATTGATGAAAAGGAACTGCTGCAATTTTGAATGCCACTGTAGATAATACGAAAACCAGTGCTAATGCAGATAAAGGTGTGGGAGCATTTAGTAGCGTTATTCCTATTTCTTTTAAATTTGTAGTTCCACTGATTCCATAAAGTAGGGATGCTCCATATAGAAATACAGCGGCTGCAGCAGAACCAACTAACAAATATTTCAAAGCTGCTTCTGAGCTTCTTGAATCTCTTTTGAGATATCCAGAAAGTAGGTAACTCGCAACAGAAAGTGTTTCCAGTGAAACAAAAACACTTACCAAATCAGTTGAGCCACATAAAAGCATTGCTCCAAGAGTGGCAGCTAATAAAATTGCTGCAAATTCACCAATAGGACTTCCATTCTGATCCGCATACCTCCAACTGATTAGAAGAGATATAAGAGTTGATAGAGCTATAACCCCTCTAAAAGCAATAGCAAGATTGTCTGCGATAAATGCACCTAAGAAAGATTCTTGAATTTCTCCATTCCATTGCATTAATAGCAAAATCAAAGCAGCACAAAGACCTGCATAACAAATTGGAGGAGACCAGCGGGCTGAAATCTTTTCCCCAGCCAAATCAACCAAAAGTGTCCCTAGCATTGCCATTAGAACCGCAGCCTCTGGAAGCACAGCTTTGGCATTTAAAGAAAGATTTAAAAGCTCTACAGGCTCATTTATGAATATTTGAAAAGACAAAAGTTCTCCCATTTATGTATTGTTTTTAAGCAGTGTCTGATTTTATAACTCTAGCGAAGTTATAAAATATGCCTTTTTTATCATTTTGGGCTATGCATTTTACTATTCAGTACGTTAGATAAGAAGGAGGAAAATTGAGCTGATGCCCACTGACCATACTCTGGTAATTGTTGAAAGTCCCACAAAGGCAAAGACTATTAGAGGGTTTTTGCCGAAGGATTTTCAAGTTCTTGCGTCAATGGGGCACATAAGAGACTTGCCTAACAATGCATCTGAGATACCTGCTAAGCACAAAGGAGAAAAGTGGGCAACGATTGGAGTTAATACCACTGCTGATTTTGATCCTTTGTACGTGGTACCCAAAGACAAGAAAAAAATTGTAAAGGAATTAAAACAATCTTTGAAGGGTGCCAGTGAATTGTTGCTTGCTACTGATGAAGATAGAGAAGGCGAAAGTATAAGTTGGCATTTGATGAATGTGCTTGATCCGAAAATCCCCGTAAAGAGGATGGTTTTTCATGAGATAACAAAAGAAGCTATTTCTAAAGCTCTATCGAAAACAAGAGAAATTGATATGGAATTAGTTCATGCGCAAGAAACAAGGAGGATATTAGACAGATTAGTAGGCTATACGTTATCTCCTCTTTTGTGGAAGAAAGTTTCTTGGGGTTTATCTGCTGGAAGAGTTCAATCAGTTGCAGTAAGATTGCTCGTTCTCAGAGAGAGAGCAAGGAGATCTTTTAAAAGCGGAAGTTATTGGGACTTAAAAGCAAAATTAGAAAAAGAAGGTTGTGAATTTGAGGTGAAAATGACCTCAATTGGTGGTCAAAGAATTGCTAGCGGTAGTGATTTTGATGAGTCAACTGGATTATTAAAATCTGGTCGAAAAGTCAAATTACTAAAGGAAGAAGAGTCTAAGAAGCTTGCTAAAAAATTAACTACTGATACATGGAAAGTTATTAATGTCGAGGAAAAACCTTCCATTCGTAAACCAGTTCCTCCCTTTACGACAAGCACATTACAACAAGAAGCTAATAGAAAACTTCGATTATCAGCTAGGGAAACTATGAGATGTGCGCAGGGTTTGTATGAAAGAGGTTTTATTACATATATGAGAACAGATTCTGTTCATCTTTCCGATCAAGCAATTAACGCCTCACGAAATTGTGTAAAAGCAAAGTATGGGACTGAATATTTGAGTGACAAGCCGCGCCAATTTTCCAATAAGACTAGAAATGCTCAAGAGGCTCATGAAGCAATTCGTCCTTCTGGCGAGAGCTTTAAAACACCCAAGGAGTCAAGCTTACAAGGAAGAGATCTTTCTTTATATGAACTGATTTGGAAACGAACAGTTGCAAGTCAGATGGCGGATGCGAGGTTGACAATGCTTGGCGTTGAGATACAAGCTTCGGATGTATGTTTTAGGGCAAGTGGGAAAAGAATAGATTTCCCTGGCTTCTTTAGAGCCTATGTTGAAGGTACTGATGATCCTGAAAGTGCACTTGAGGGACAAGAAGTGCTTTTGCCTAAATTAAAGGTAGGAGATACTCCAACAGCTAAGTATGTAGAGGCGTTGGGGCACCAGACCCAGCCTCCCGCTAGATATAGCGAAGCTTCACTAGTTAAAACACTAGAGAAAGAAGGGATAGGCCGTCCGTCAACGTATGCAAGCATTATTGGAACAATCGTAGATCGAGGATATTCAGTTTTAAATAACAATTCTTTGACTCCAAGCTTTACAGCATTTGCGGTTACGGCACTTCTTGAAGAACATTTTCCTGATCTTGTAGATACTAGCTTTACGGCCCGAATGGAATCTACTCTTGATGAGATCTCAACCGGTAAAGTGAGTTGGCTGCCATATCTCAAGGGCTTTTATAAAGGTGATACTGGTTTAGAGAATCAAGTCCAACAAAGAGAAGGAGATATAGATGGAGGCGAATTCCGATCTGTTTCCTTGGAGGGGCTTTCGTCTCTTGTTAGGTTGGGTAAATTTGGAACTTATCTTGAGTCAAAGCAACTTGGTGAAAATGGTAAGCCCATAACAGCTACTCTTCCACAGGAAATTACTCCTGCGGATTTGGACGAGGATATTGCAGAAATGATCTTAAAGCAAAAAGCTGAGGGTCCTGAATCATTAGGGGTTGATCCTGATAGTGGACAGAATTTATATTTATTAAATGGTAGATATGGTCATTTTGTTCAACGGGGATTAGTAGTTGAATTGAAAGATCTTGGTATCCCGAAAGGTAAGAAAAAGCTAGGAAATTTACGCTTATTCAAAAGTAGTCAATATGGACTTTATTTGAAGCAAGATTCATCAAAGGCTCAAATATTGTTGCCAGAGAACATAAAAGAAGAAGAAATTGATATTGAAAAAGCCCTTGAATATCTAGATGATAAATCGTTGAAAAAAGCTCCAAATCCAAAAAGAACTTCATTGCCAAAGAATCTTAAACCAGAGAATTTAACTTTTGAGGAAGCCCTTGGATTAATTCAACTACCACGTATGCTTGGTGAGCATCCAGAGGGAGGTAGAGTTCAATCAAGTTTGGGTAGATTTGGCCCTTATGTAGTTTGGAATAAAAATGATGGTGAAAAAGATTATCGTTCAATTAAGGGTAATGATGACGTCCTTCAAGTAAGTCTAGAGAGGGCTCTTGAGCTTTTATCTATTCCAAAACGCGGAAGAGGGGGCAGAACTGCTTTGAAGGATATTGGTATTCCGGAAGGAGAAAAAGAAATCATTCAATTATTTAATGGCCCGTATGGTTTATATGTTAAACAAGGAAAAGTAAATGCCTCTCTCCCAGACGGGAAAAGTGCTGAAGATATCTCTATTGAGGAGGCTATTGAATTATTGGCAGCAAAAAAATCTAGTAAGAAAACAACATCTAAGAAAAAAAGTTCTACAAAAAAGACAACAAAGTCAACTAAGAAAGATTTGGATTTATCATCAAAAAAAAGTAGTACTCGAAAAGCGCCTTCTACAACAAAAACAGGACGATTAAGAGCTAGTAAGGTAAGGGTAATAAAAACCAAATAAAATTTTGAAAATTTTAAGATTAGTTCAGAAGATTTTTCTTAGAATATTTTTAATTGTTACTATTGTCCCATTGCAATCATGTTCAAATACCTTGATTGGAGAAAAGTTGGAAAATAGTTTTGATAGCACTGAGAATTTAAAAACTTTAAGTAATACAACTAATGTGTCTAATAAAACAAATGAAATAAAAAAATTCAAATCAAGGGAAAAAGATGATAAAAAAGAAAATGAAAATGATTTTGGGAATACTATTAAAGAAAGTTCAATATCTAATAAAGATAGATTTAGTCAAAAATCATCTATGTCAATAAAGAAGGTGATTTTTAATCCTCAGCCATACAGGATTATCCTAAGATTGTCAGGTGCAAATCCTTCAGCGCCAGCTGAGAGTGTTACTAATGCGTTGAGAAAAGCAGGGGTCCAGTTTGAGGTCGAAAAGATTGAACGTTTTGACGAGGAAAATTTGTCAAAGGGTACATCTTTGAAAAGATAATAATTTTGACTATAGATAATAAGAACTTTATAAAAAGAGGGCCTTTTTACAAAGCTCCTCTAAGCAAAAGGAAGGCCCTGAAAATTGTTGAGTCCTCTTACTTGGCTTCAGCAACTGCTTTGATTTGGATAGCGCTTTATTACTTACCTATTGGTGGAGCTATTTTTCGCCTGGCTTTACCTTTGCCGTTGGCTCTTCTTCAAATTCGAAGAGGAGTTAAAACAGGTATTGAGGGCGTGACGATCTGTGTGATGTTATTAACTGCTCTCATGGGTCCACTAAGAGGACCTTTAGTACTTTTCCCTTATGGATTACTTTCGTTGTGGTTAGGATATAGTTGGAAAAAAGGATTGAATTGGTGGGTAAGTTGGAGCGTTGGAGTCTCAATAGGAACTATGGGTTTTCTCGTTAGGGTGTTTGTTTTATCTTTGTTAGTTGGTGAGAATTTATGGGTTATTATTACTCGTGCTGGTGCAGGATTGCTTGAAAAAGGAATAGAAATTTTTAATCTTTCTTTTACTCCTGAGATGAGACAAGTTCAAATAGTTGCCCTGTTTCTAATTATAACTCAAGAAATCGTTTATGTTATTTGTTTGCATGCTTTGGCTTATTGGATTTTCCCTAGACTAAAATCATCAATACCTGAACCACCCGCTATTCTAGAAAATTTAATTTCAATTGAATCTGATTGATTGAAAATGATTGGAGACAACTATGTTTTGTTGCCGTCAGGAGTATTAGCTTTTGGGGAAGGACTCAATGAGAAAAATATTGATGAGAGAGTTCAACGGTGGCAAGAAAATATTACGAATACGGCTTTCTTTTTAATTCTTGCTGGATCTCAAACTGCAGAAATTGAGGGGATTTCTGCAGCTGGTTCAACGGCTGTTTCTAGACGTTATACAGCTGTTGCAGATGCTGAACTTTTATTGAGAGGACCTAATCTTCCAAAAAGATGGCCTTTACCTCCTTTACCCGCAGGCGTCTCTCCCGCATTGATTAGTTATGTTGCCTCAAGATTCTTAAAAATCAAACCAACAATCATATCTGCAGGACTGCTACAAAGGCCTCCCTTTACTCATGTCTCTCTAGAGTCTCCCGAGATAGGCCCTGCTAGATGCTTAAGCTCAGGTAATGCAATGGAAAGAACTAGGGTTAAACTTTTACTTGATGGTGGTTTTAGGATAGGTAAGAAATTAAAAAAACCTCTTTTGATAACGGAGTGTGTCCCAGGAGGCACGTCTACAGCTTCTGCAGTTCTGTCTGGATTAGGAATAAATATTTATGGTCTTATTAGCGGAAGTCATAGAAATCCACCTACAGAATTAAAAACAAAATTAGTTAAACAAGGACTTAAGGCAGCGAAATTAAAGCAAAACCCATCTTCTGTAGAGCTAATGGCTGCTGTTGGCGATCCATTTCAGCCAATTGCAGTTGGTCTTTTAATAGGAGCTAGAGAATCAGGCCAAGAGATTTTATTAGGAGGTGGTTGTCAAATGTTAGCAGTATTGGCTTTGGTGTTAAATGAAATTGAACCTGAATCACGTTCTGAATTTGTTGGTAAGATTTCAATAGGAACGACATCATGGTTAGTTGATGAATCACTTTCTTCTGCTGAAAATAAAAATTCTTTTATTCATTTAATGAATCAAGTCGCTAATCATTTCAAAGTCAATATCTTGGGCTTGGCTAGTGGTTATAGATTTAATGATAGTAATCAAAAGGTTCTTCGAGATTATGAAATTGGTTACGTCAAAGAGGGTGTTGGTGCGGGAGCATTATCGTTACTGGCTCAAATCAAGGGATTGACACAGAAAGAAATGATTGAAATGTGTGATATTGAGGTTGCTAATCTTTTTAAGTCAAATAAACAAAAAACTTGTCAAGGGATCTAATCAATATGAATATTGATATGCTTGGAAGGAGAGAGTTCATCAAATATGGATTAATTTCTTCTTTATTTTTATTGTCTGGATGCTCAACGTCTCACCAAAAATTAGCTTTGAAAGGCGTTGCTAATAGTTTTCCAAGTGAATTTATTAATAGTTTGTCTACAGGTTGGGAATTTTTCCCCATAAAAGATATCGAGTTGAAAAAAGTTCCCTATAACTCCACTCTTAAAGAAAAAACAGATTTACTAGTCTTAAATGATGGTTGGATTTCTGATTTGCCAATTAATTCACTTCAAGAAATCAAAGCAGATAATATTAGAGAAAATTTCAGCAAACAGACTAGCTCTTTTCTTGATGGTTTAGGTGCGGATTATAAAAAAAAGCTTTTACCTTTGGCTGTTAGTCCATGGGTGATACTTTTTAGAAATGAAGATTCCCTGTCTCTAAAAAATAAGAATTCTTGGGAAGTTATTTTCTCAAGTTCACTGACAAATCAAATAGTTTTTCCTAATAGTCCTTATCTTCTGATTTCAATAGCACAAAAAATAGATTTAGTTAATGATTTTTCAAAAATTAAGAGTCAAGCCAAGTCATATGATGATAGGAATGCTTTGAATTGGGTTGTGTCTGGTAGAGCTAATGCAGCAGTTTTACCTTTATCTAGCTGTGTTAAGAGCCTTATTGAAGACCCTCGTTTGTCGGTCCTTTTGCCTAATGAGGGCAGTCCACTAAATTGGACAGTACTTGCTTCTCCTTCACTGCCTCCAGAATCTTTTCCTACGGATTGGTTTAACTCTTTATGGGGCAAAACTTACTTGAGTCGTGTAATAAGAAAAGGTTTTTTGCCACCAACAAATTTATCTGACATAAGGGAAAAAAATATAAATGTTCCCCAGAAGTATCAAACTATCTTTATTCCAGAAGAAAGTGTTTGGAATAAATGTTGGTCATTGCCAATACTAAGTTTTCAGAGAAAAAAGGACTTGGCTTTCAACTGGAATAATTCATAACCAAACAAAATTTGAAATTCAAAAAACTTTTCAAAGACATTTCTTAAGACCATAACTAGCATTCTAGAAGTTGTGGTCCAATAATGTTTACTGGTTTAATTCAGGCTATTGGCACAATCAAGAAAAATAATTTTGGAGTGGTTGTTGATGGATGTAGTCCTTTTTCTCCTCTGAAACTTGGAGATAGCATTTCTGTTGATGGAGTTTGTTTAACAGTTTCTGAATTAATGAATGATTCTTTTACCGCAAATATAAGTGAAGAGACTCTTAAGAGGACAAATCTTGCAGAAAAATCTCAGAGAAATGGTTATGTAAATCTTGAGCCAGCATTACGTCTTTCTGACAGATTAGGAGGACATATTGTGAGTGGACACATAGACGGATTGGGTGAAGTTGTTTCAATCGAAAATTTGAAAAATTCTTGGAATTTGAGAGTATCTTGGGATGATTTAAATTTCTGCAGATATATGTGCGATAAAGCCAGTATTAGCCTAAATGGAATAAGTCTAACTATTGCAGAGATATATGTTGATGGGCGTGAATTTTCATTAGCCGTAATACCTCATACGTGGTCCAATACATGCTTGAAGTTCTTGAAGATTGGTGAAAAGGTTAACTTGGAAGTTGACTTGATGGCTAAGTACGCAGAAAAACTACTAAAAGTAAATAATAATGATCCCATTTTCAAACAAAGCCCAATAATTAACTCTCAGTGGCTAAATGAGCAAGGTTGGAATTAGTCGCTTTATATTTAATTTTTTGAGAGATTTATTATTTCTTGAGTGGTAATAAACTTATCGCTCCAGATTCTTTTCTCACATCAATACGAAATTCCTGTCCAGGTTCAAGACCTAATTTTTTTGTATAGGCATGACCAATAAGAAGATTGCCATTGCCATGAACTTTAGTTCGAAATTCTGCTTGCCTTCCTCTTGAAGATCTATTTCCTGCTCTCCCTGGCCCATTTGAGCGAAGTTTATAACCTTTGGCTTCAACTAGAGCTCGGTAAAAACTTTTACGTAAAACTCTCCCGCTTGGCCCCACGTAACCACACCCTTTAGCTATTTCGTCTTCTGGACGGTTGCTTAAAGATCTTGCTTTGTCGAGGAGTTCTTTTCCAACAAGCATTTCAGACTGTTTTAATTAACTGAATTCTGACCAATAAGTGCAATTGTGGCAACAAATTAATTGAAAGTTTCTTGCTTAGTATCAATTTGTACCTCTCAAAGCAGGTAAAGGATGATAAATAAAACCACCCAAATCCCGTCTACAAAGTGCCAATAGAGCTCTACTGCCTCAAATGGAAACTTGTTTTCATTATTTACTCGACCAGATGGGACACGTGTTTGCCACCAAATAATCATTATCATTATCGACCCAAGTGTTACGTGGAGCCCATGAAAGCCAGTTAATGCATAAAAAGTACTTGCAAAAAGGTTGTCAGTTAATCCAAAAGGTAAAGTAAAGTATTCAAACATTTGACTGATTAAAAATGCCAATCCCAATGCGCCAGTTATGAGAAGCCATTTTTGACATTGTTTTGATTCATTCTTTTCTAGGAATTTCCCAGCTCGATGAAAAGTAAAGCTACTAACCAGCAGCAAAACTGTATTTAAAGTTGGTAATGGTAGTTCTAATTCGTAAATAGCATCAGGGCCAATGGGATTTACTGCTTTGAAAGTTAGATATGCCGCGAAAAAACCTGCAAAGGTCATTCCGTCTGCGATTAAAAAAGCTATTAATCCAAACAAACGAAAATCTTCATGATCTTCAGTTGAGAGATCTTTCTTACTTTCTGAGGATTGCTCTTTGGGAGCTATTGAGGTCATTTCATTTCCTCCTGAGTTTTATTTGAATCTTTTTCTCCATAACCATATGGTTCAAGAACGAGTGGTGCCTCTCCTTCCCAATTCTCGACAGGAGGAGGTGAACTTGTTAACCATTCAGGAGTAAGTGCATTCCATGGATTGCCTCCAGCTTCATCCCCGTAAAGAATGCTTTGAAAAATATTCCATAGGAACGGTAAAGTACTTAAAGCCATTAACAATGCACCTACGCTACTTATTTGATTGATTAACTGAAATTGCGGATCGTATTCTGCAACTCGTCGGGGCATTCCATTTAAACCAAGCCAGTGTTGAGGAGCAAAACAAAGATTGAACCCTATAAAAGTAATTATGAAGTGGAATCTTCCAAGGTTTTCATTGAGCATTTTTCCGGTAAATTTTGGAAACCAGTGATAAATCGAAGAGAAAATAACAAATACTGAACCTCCATAAACTATGTAATGAAAATGGGCAACAACAAAATAGGTATCATGTACATGAACATCAAAAGGTACTTGAGCCAGGGCAACTCCAGTTATTCCACCTAAAACAAAATTAATTATAAATCCGCATGAAAATAGCATTGCAGCATTAAGTGATATTTTCCCTCCCCATAATGTCGCAACCCAATTAAAAAATTTAATACCTGTGGGAACAGCTATAAATGCAGTAGCGATTGTAAAAAATAAGCGCATCCATGGAGGAGTCCCACTTGTAAACATATGATGGGCCCAAACAACTAGACCTAATACAACTATTCCCATGATTGAGAAGACCATTGTTGTATAGCCAAAAAGTGGTTTTCTACTATGGATTGGAAGTATTTCACTTACTAAACCAAAGGCAGGTAAGACCATGATATAAACAGCAGGATGCGAGTAAAACCAAAAAAGATGTTGATAAACAATTACATTTCCACCAAGACTTGGGTTGAAGAAACCAGTATGAGCAACTATGTCAAAGCTCAAAAGTATTAATGTACCAGCTAAAACAGGAGTTGATAGAACGACAAGAATACTTGTACCAAGCATTGCCCAGCAATACATAGGTAGTTGCATTAATTTAAGGCCAGGTCTCCTTAGCTTGAGGATGGTGGCGATGAAATTTATACCACCGAAGATGGAGCTCCCACCCAAAAGTAATACACTTAATATCCATATAATTTGACCTGCGGCTGGAGTCGTGATGCTTAAAGGTGGATACGCTGTCCACCCAGATTGAGCTGCTCCGTTTATGAAATAGCTTGTTATCAGCATCAAACCTGAGGGAGGTATTAGCCAAAAAGCAACGGCATTCAGTCTTGGGAAGGCCATATCCCTAGCACCCACATAAAAAGGTATTAAATAGTTACCAAAGGCACCATTTACTACAGGCACGATCCATAAAAAAATCATTATTGTGCCGTGGAGAGTTAAAACTTGGTTGTAAACCTCTCTCGGCATGAAATCCGAGAGGGGACTAATTAGCTCTACCCTTATGGCTCCAGCTAAAGATCCTCCAATTAAATAAAACAAGAAACCACAAACTAAGTATTGAATACCTATAACTTTGTGATCGAGACTAAAACTAAGATATTTGAGCCATCCAGTTGGTTGAAGCTTTTCAGGAGGTGAGTCGCTTGGTTTGAGTGAAATAGTCATAAATTTATATTGATTCTTTAGAGTTTTCTTTTAACCAAGTATCAAAGTCTTCTGGTTCATCAACTATCACGTTTGATCTCATTCCACCATGGTAAGGGCCACACAATTCTGCGCAAACAATTGGGAAATTACCTGCTTTTGTAGGAGTGAAATTTAAAATCGTTGGCTGACCTGGAATGACATCTTGTTTAAGTCTGAATTGAGGCACCCAAAAAGCATGTATTACATCTTTAGATTCCATTCTTAAACTAACTTCTTTTCCAACTGGAACATGAAGTTCTCCAGAAACAATGTCTCCTTTTGGATAATGAAAGATAAAAGCAAATTGCATTGCAGTTAACTCAATTGGTAATGAGGATGAATTTTCAGTAGATAAAGACTCAATTGGACCGGAACCAATCCCCCCCCAAACCCTCTCAGCCTGATTATCCATTTGCGCAGTGTGATCATGCATTAAAGGTTGCATACCACCCATTCGATCATAAATATCGTAGCTATATAAACCTACAAATAAAACAATAATTGCAGGAACTGCTGTCCAGAAAATTTCAAGAGAAATATTACCTTCTAAGTCAATCCCATCACCAGTTTCTCCAGGCCGTCGACGGAAATGAATGAGACTGTAAATTACTAAAGCAGTCATACCTATGAAAAGTATGCAGCCAATAATGAATAGGACTCGAAAGAGCTCATCATAAACAGGAGCATTTATGCTCGCGCTCACGGGAAGCATATCTATGTTGTATGCAATCCAAACTCCTCCTACTCCAAGAATTAAACTTGAAGCAAGAGTTAAGATGGCCGACAGTTTCGGCAAGAAGATCTCCTTTTCTATCTATAGGTTATGGGCAAAAGTAACTAATGTATCGGCTAATTGTTAATTCAAGATGAATAATTTTTTTTTAAAGAGAATCTTTATGTTGCAGTCCGTTTATTCAGGTGACGTGTACGAAGTAATCGCTACGTTGAATTAACAATGATCTTGATGGATTTTTGCATACGTGCAGGTTATTTATCAACCAAAGCCACGCTTAAGATTGGGACAGCTTGCTGCTCACGTGGTGGTTGCACTGATCGCTCTTGTGGTGATTGGCGGAGCGACCAGAGTTATGGAGGCTGGTCTTGCTTGTCCAGACTGGCCTCTTTGTTACGGATCGTTTTTGCCTGGTAGGCAAATGAATTTACAAGTCTTCTTGGAATGGTTTCATCGTTTAGATGCCTTCTTTGTAGGGATTGTTTTAATTATTCAATTTGCCTTTTCTTTGCGTTGGGCCAAAACTTTACCTAAATGGCTCCCTTGGACCTATGGGTTATTAACTCTATTGGTTGCTTTGCAGGGTTTTTTAGGTGCTTTGACAGTACTGCAATTATTGCCATCTGTAGTCGTCATGGCTCACCTTGCAGTTGCATTCACTCTTGTTTCGATTATGAGTGGTGTGACTCAACAATTACTTAATCCTGGTAACTCGATTTTTCCTCTATGGCTTCGTTTTTTTGGATTTTTAGCTCTTTTTTCAGTAATAGCTCAGTCTTTGATTGGTAGTAGGGTGGCAACCTCGTGGGCAGCTCAAAGATGCTTGGATTTTGGAGATTCATGCAATCTTTTAGTACTTCATCGGGCCAGTGCTATCCCAGTGAGCTTTTTGGTGATTTTATTTGTAATTCTTTCGTCTTTACAGAGAGATGTTTTTGTTAATCAATGGCCTTATCTTTTTACGATTATTTTTTTGGTAATCTTACAAATTTTTTTAGGAGTTTTTTCTATCCATCTAGGGATGAGTGAACCTAGTCTTATCATTGGTCATCAACTAATTGCCTGCTTGTTAGTTGCCTTGATATCGGCATTGAATTTTAAAGGTAAAGGAATTGATAAATCTTCTCAATCATTTTTTATAACTCAATCAACTTTGGAGACATGTCATGGTTAGCTCTACATCAGATTTAATCTCACAGCCTGTTAATCGAGAGGAAATCGTTCCTTCTAGAAAGCGTATTAAGCTACCAGCTTGGTTAGAGGTCGCCAAACCAAGATTAATCCCTCTATTACTTGCTACGACTGTTGGTGGAATGGCTCTTTCGGAGGAATGGCCATTACCCTCACCAAGATTGGCGTGCACTTTAGGTGGAGGAGCTCTTGCAGCAGCAGCAGCAGGAGCTCTTAATTGCCTGTGGGAACAAGATCTTGATAAGAAGATGAAACGCACCAGTAATAGAGCATTGCCTTCTGGCCGCCTTTCTCAGTCTTCTGTTTTTATTGGAGCAATTGCTTGTACACTTGCTGCTTCAGCTCTTTTGGTGAGTGGAGTTAACTGTTTAGCAGCAGGACTTACTCTCTTAGGACTTTGTAGTTACGTACTCCTCTATACAGTTTTCTTAAAACCTAGAACATCTAAAAATATAGTTTTTGGAGGAGTCGCTGGAGCAATTCCTCCCCTCGTAGGAGCTTCAGCAGCAGCCGGACATATTGGATTAGGTGGTTGGTGGCTATTTTCTTTGGTAATGGTTTGGACCCCTGCACATTTTTGGGCTTTGGCCATATTGTTAAAAGAGGACTATCGATCGGTTGGTATACCTATGCTTCCAACAGTAAGTGGACCTTTCGTTACCGCAAAAGCTATATCTGTTTATGCATATCTAACTGTATGTTTAAGTTTTTTAGGTTGCTTTGTTTTACCTGAAGGAGGCTTGTTATATGGAATGTTGTTGCTACCTTACAATTCACGACTTCTTCAATTGGTTTCCAGATTAAGAGATAACCCAGAGGATTTAGATCGAGCGAAGGCTTTGTTCAGGTGGTCTATTCTTTATATGTTTGGGGTTTGTTTTTTGCTTGTTATTAGTAGATTACATTTGGCGATTGTTTTTAATGACCAGTTAATAGGTTTAATCAAAGATTTTTCTATGGGATTTTCGTAAGCCCATAAAAAAAATATAAAAACTTTATGACCTTGGTCTCTAACATTAATTAGAATTTGTTGAACATATCATTTTATCTTTTCAGGGAATCTGTTCTAGATGTTTTTCATCCAACTAAGAGATTTATTTAAGTCATATGGCCCTGTAAGGGCATTAAATGGACTTAACCTTGAAGTACCTAAAGGTTCTTTGTATGGGTTGTTGGGTCCAAACGGGGCTGGCAAAAGCACAGCACTTAGAATTATATGTACTCTCCTTGCTCCTGATTCTGGTTATGTTGCAGTGGGTGGACGTAATGCCTTAATTGAGGAAAAAGAAATTAGGCGAAGATTGGGTTATGTAGCTCAAGAGGTTGCAATCGATAAAATACTTACAGGTAGAGAGTTACTACAGCTTCAAGGAGATCTTTATCATCTAGATAACAAATATAAGAGAGAAAGAATTGAAGACTTGATTCAAAGACTTGATATGCATGAATGGATTGATAGAAGATGTGGCTCTTTTTCGGGAGGTATGAAAAGAAGACTTGACCTCGCGTCAGGATTGTTGCATGAACCAGAATTATTGATTCTTGACGAACCTACTGTCGGGTTGGATATAGAAAGTCGATCAGTTATCTGGGAGTTATTGAAGGAATTAAAAAATAATGAAACTACCATACTTTTAAGCAGTCATTATCTCGAGGAAGTAGATGAATTGGCTAATGAGATGGCGATCATGGATAAAGGGAAAGTTATTGCTAGTGGCAAACCAGATGATTTAAAAAAAGAACTGGGTGGCGACAGAGTGACACTTAGGGTTAGAGAGTTCAGTGATGAAGTAGAAGCTGAATCTGTAAGGAAATTAATTAAAAATATTAATGGGGTGTCAAATGTAGTAGTAAATCAAAAACAAGGGTATTCCTTAAATTTTTTAGTGAAGAGTAATGATGTCATATCAAATTTGTCGAATCACCTATCAAAAGAAAATTTTGAAGTCTTTGCACTTTCTCATAGTCGACCAAGTCTAGATGATGTTTATTTGCAGGCGACTGGTAAAACCCTTATGGACGCTGAATTAGAACTTGCTGGTAAAAGAGATTTTAAGCTTGAGAATAAGAAATCAATGCGTTAATTGATTGTATTACTCCCAAATTATTAAACACATGATTACTACTAATCCATCAAGTCATATGGACAAACAATCTAGAAATGATTTGAATGAAATGCTTCAAGAGATTTCTGCATTAACTTGGAGGCTTTTTATTCAACTAATTCGACGACCTTCAACATTATTTGCAGGAATTCTCCAGCCTTTGATATGGCTTTTGCTTTTTGCAGCATTATTTTCTAATGCTCCAATAGATTTTTTGCCTGGGAGCAGTAGCTATGGAGAATTTCTTGGGGCAGGTTTAATAGTTTTTACTGCTTTTAGTGCTGCTCTTAATGCTGGACTCCCTTTGATGTTTGACAGAGAATTTGGTTTCCTTAATCGATTATTAGTTGCTCCATTGTGTAGCAGAAGTTCAATCGTAATTTCTTCTGTAATTTATATAACTACAATTAGCCTTTTGCAAAGTTTTGCAATAATGGCAACTTCTGCTCTCTTAGGTTATGGCTGGCCAAGTCTTGGAGGCTTTCTTGTGATAGCAATAACCTTATTGTTATTGGTATTTGCAATAACGGGCCTAAGTCTTGGACTGGCATTTGTTTTGCCAGGACACATAGAGCTAATTGCAATTATCTTCATAGCTAATCTACCTGTTCTTTTTGCTAGCACAGCATTGGCTCCCATCTCTTTTATGCCTGAATGGCTTGGATGGATAGCATCGATTAATCCATTAACTTTTGCGATTGAACCTATACGAATGGCCTACCACAATTCTGTCGATTTGAAGTCAGTTTTGATTAATGCTCCTTATGGTGATGTGAATGGATATTCTTGTCTCGCAATTCTATTTATTCTTACAGTTGGATTATTTTTTATTATCAGACCACTTTTAAATCGCAAACTTGCTTGATAATGTTAATTTAGCGATTTATAAGCATTTTGGAGTCTCGAAAGTATCAGCTACAGCAACAAATTATAGAAGCTCTAAAAGCTAATGATAATGATTTATATTCTCTCCTCAAATCTCAATGGGCACATCGTTTTGGAGTAGAAAGTTTGGAAGAATTGAAAAATCTAGATTTAAGCCAGGTGAATCAAAAACCTATTAATGTTGATCATCAAAAGGTTGATCAATCATTAGAAAACTGTCAAGAGGTTAAAAAAACAGTCACTTTTAAATACGATGATAATCAAGAACTAGAAACGAAAAAAGAAGTAACTGAGTCCATGAATGATGAGATCCACAAATCATTTGAGATGAAATCATATGAAATAAATAATAAAGAAAATTATCAAAAAAAAGTTATAAATACAGTTAAAGAAATAAAAACCCAGCCAAAGTTAGAGGCTCTTATCCCCTTACCTCCTAAACCTAAATATGGTTATCTAAGAAAGTGGATGATTAAAAATATTTACTAATGATGCTATTAATTTATATTTATTTCTGAGATTAATAATTTACATTTTTTACTTTTTTACATCATCCCTGGCATACCCATACCACCCATACCACCCATACCACCCATACCACCCATACCACCCATACCACCCATACCACCCATACCACCCATTGGATCTCCACCATCAGCACCTGGAGCTGCTGGTGGTTCAGGTTTGTCAGCAATTACGACCTCAGTTGTTATAAGAAGTGAGGCTATTGATACAGCATCTTGAAGAGCAAGCCGAATTACTTTTGAAGCATCTAAGATTCCTGCTTCAAGTAAATCCACGTACTCTCCAGTTTGTGCATTAAAGCCTTTGCCTAACCTTTTAATATCTGATACAACAACATCTCCATTAAATCCAGCATTTATGGCTATCTGTTTTGTTGGGGCAGTCAATGCTCTTTTTATAATTTCAACTCCGGTTCTTTGATCACCTTCTAACTTTTTAGATAAATCTTCAAGCCCTTCACTTAGTTCTAAAAGAGTTGTTCCTCCACCTGCAACAATACCTTCTTCAATAGCTGCACGAGTTGCATTAAGAGCATCCTCAATTCTGAGCTTTCTATTCTTTAACTCAGTTTCAGTAGGAGCCCCAACTTTAATTACAGCTACACCGCCTGCAAGTTTTGCGATTCGTTCGTTTAACTTTTCTTGGTCATACTCAGAATCTGTTTCTTCTAGTTCTCTCTTTATTGAGGCAATTCGATTAGATAGTTCGGTATTTTGATTCTCATTCGCGACAATTGTTGTGCTGTCTTTTGTAATTGTCACTCTTCTAGCTTTACCAAGGTCAGAAATTTGAACTTTCTCAAGACTCATTGCTTTGTCTTCGCTTATTAATGTGCCGCCAGTTAATACAGCAATATCTCCTAAAGCCGCTTTTCTCCTCTCGCCAAAAGAGGGAGCTCTAACTGCTGCTACCTGTAAAACCCCACGGTTTTTGTTTACAACGAGTGTAGCTAAAGCTTCACCTTCAACTTCTTCGGCAAGAATTATTAAGGGTGTTCCATTCTTCTGAACAGTTTCCAGAACTGGAATTAGATCGGCAATGGATGAGATCTTTTTGTCAGTGATTAATATCGATGGATTTTCAAATTCACAAATTAATCGATCTTCATCAGTGACAAAATATGGTGAACTATAACCTCTGTCAAATGCCATCCCCTCAGTAATGTCTAATTCAGTGGCTAATGATTTTGATTCCTCAACTGTGATTACTCCATCAAAACTTACTTTGTCTATTGCATCAGCAATCATTAAACCTATTTCCTCGTCTCCACCAGCACTAACTGTAGCAACTTGTTTGATAGCATCACCACTTACTGTTTTGCTTTTTTTCTTTAAATCATCGACAATTTGAGCGACAGCCTTTTCCATTCCTCTTCTTAGTTCGATTGGGCTTGCTCCCGCTGCTGTATTTCTTAAGCCTTCTTGAACCATATATTGAGCCAAAACTGTTGCAGTGGTTGTTCCATCCCCTGCTTTTTCTTTGGTTTTTGATGCGACTTGTTCAATTAGCCGTGCCCCAATATTTTCAAATGGATCTTCAAGATTAATTTCCTTAGCGATAGTTACTCCATCATTGACTATGTCTGGGGCTCCAAATTTTTTCTCAATAACAACATTTCTCCCTTTGGGTCCAATTGTGACTTTTAGTGCATTAGCTAAGTTGTTTACTCCTTTTTCTAGAGCACCACGAGATTCGTCTGAAAAACTTAGAAGTTTTGACATATTTAATTTGAATTAAACTTAATCTCCCATAGGAAACACACATTAGGGGAGGCTAAATAAGTGGGGAAAGCCGAATTGTAATTTCGAAAATATTCCCAATTTTTGCAGAAGGTAGTTAGTGTCAAGATATGAACGATCCAGGAGCTTTATTTTTTATTCTCATGGCTGGGTTGGCCGGGACTATGACTTTGATTTATTTCCCTTTGAGGATATTTCTTACAGCTACGGCAAGAAGCAGAAGATTAAAATTATTGCAACGCATAAGAAAATTGAGGGATGAATTAGGACAGCCTATTCAAAATTGATAGCTGCTCAACTCTTGTTCTTAAACGAACGGTAGACAGCATTCAAAATTTAATTAATAACAATAGGAGTCAGCGATTTCGATCTTCGTTTTTGACTCAGACAAAAATAATTTAAGATTCTCCCCATAAAGTATTTGCAGACGTGTTTTTTCTCATTTATGGGGGCAAAATGCCAAACGAGCCAAAGAATCAAAAACAGGTTTAAATAGACAAAAAAAGGCGTGGGCTGATTGGTTAGCAAATCATCCAGATCAAAAGGATTGGGATTACCAGTTTAGAGATTTAGGAATTAGTGGAAGAAAAAAACTCCAAAGATGCCCAAGTGAATAGTTCTAATACTGAATATTTCTTTTAATCGAATTCCCTTACAAAACCATTCCTCATCAACAAGAAAATACTATGATTGAAAAAATCCTCAAAAGTTAAAAAGAATGGAAGGGTTTGAAGAACAGCATGAATCTAATAATAAAAAATTAAGCAATAAAATTAACAAATTTTCTCAAGAACAAATAATTAATAAAGCATTTAATTTGCATAAGAAAGGTAATATTTTAGAAGCAACAAAACATTATCAAGAGTTAATAAATCAAGGATGTAATGATTACAGGATTTATTCTAATTATGGAGCAATTTTATTAAGTAATGGGAAAGTTCAAGAGGCAATGTTTTCTCAACGCAAGGCGATTGAGCTTAGCCCTAATTCCGCAGAGTTGCATTCTAATCTAGGACACATATTAAAAGATCTTGGTAAATTAAAAGATGCAGAGTTGTCAACTCTCAAAGCAATTGAACTGAATCCTAACTTAATAAATGCTTATATCAATTTAGGAGAAATACTGAGCAATCTTGGCAAATTAAAAGATGCAGAATTATCTACTCGAAAAGCAATTGAACTGAATCCTAATTTTGCAAACGCTCATTCAAATTTAGGACTCATATTAAAAGATCTTGGCAAATTAAAAGATGCAGAATTATCTACTCGAAAAGCAATTGAACTGAATCCTAATTTCGCAAATGCTCATTTAAATCTAGGAATCATATTGAGAAATCTTGGCAAATTAAAAGATGCAGAATTATCTACTCGAAAAGCAATTGAACTGAATCCTAATTACTCAAAGGCTCACAATAATTTAGGAATCATAGTTAGAGATCTTGGTAAATTAAAAGAAGCAGAAATATCACTACTCAAAGCAATTGAACTGAATCCTAATTATGCTGAAGCACATTACAATTTAGGAGCTACATTCTATGACCTTAACAACCTAGACAATGCTCTTTCCAGCTTTGAAAAAGGTCTTGAGTTGAAAAGGGACTGTAATTTATGCCTTGCAGGTATTGGAAAGGTCTTATTAAATCAAGGGAATCATGCTGAAGGCTTACTCAAGCTAAAAAAGGGGGAAGGATCAATTCACTTTGACCTCATCAATGGTTTCTCTATCAGTGAAAAATGAAAAGAACAGATTTAGGTAAAACAAATCTTTCTCCAAATTTTATTGGTTCCTGGACAATAGAACCTTCCATTTGTGAAGACATAATTTCCTACTACGAGAATAACCAACAAAAACAAGTTCAAGGTCGCACAGGAGGAGGAGGAGCTTTAAATCTAAATGTTAAAGATAGGATCGACATAAGTCTTTCCCCTAAAGAACTAATCCTTCCAGAAAATAAAATATGTAAAATATACTTTGAAAGTTTATTTGAATGTTATAAAGACTATAATAACCAATGGCCATTTCTTTCATCAATCGTTAATCATTTGGATATAGGTAAGTTTAATATTGGTAAATATATGCCTGGACAACACTTTCAAAAAATGCATTGTGAGAGAGCTGGTCTTAATGGTCTTCATAGACTTTTAGCATTTATGACATATTTAAATGATGTAAAAGAAGGTGGCTCAACTTATTTTAATCATTATGATTTAGATATAAAGCCAAAGCAAGGTTTGACTTTGATTTGGCCTGCTGAATGGACACATTCTCATAAAGGTAATGTATTAAAATCAGGTCTAAAGTATATAATTACAGGCTGGCTATGTTTTCCAAAATGACTACTGCTACATGTAAATACGACTGATTAAATTTATTTTTAAATTGATTAAATGGTACTTATTCTCTTAGATTTTTAGGGATGAGGATAAATTTAATCTCATTTTTTTAGTCCAACAAAGTTCTGCCATCGGTTTCCATTGCTTGATATGTTCGCCTACCAAGAGATGACTCGAGCTCCGCTTTTTCATGAGGTACAGATTGATTTAGAAGAGTTAATAATTTCTCAAGCTACTGATTTAAATAATAAAGGGGTTTATTATTTATTTCTAATATTTAATTTTTGGTAAATACGGTTTTTGTAAGTAGCCTTGTCTTTTATTTTCTTAGAAATAAGTCTTTATTTTGTTGCACAGATTTAGAACTTAGTTTTATCAGTAACCATTACTTCAGGGAGAGAATCTTAAATTATTCTTGTCTGAGCCAAAAAAGAGAGATCTAAATCGTTAACCCATCTTGTTATTAATTGCATTTTGAATGCTGTCTACAGTTCGTATTAGCTCATGACCATCCCACCATCAACTTGAATTGTCTGACCTGTTATGTAGGCAGCTGAAGGATCGGCTGCTAAAAATGTCACTGCTCCTGCAACATCCTCGGGGTGCCCAAATCGTCCAAGCGGTATGGCAGAAAGAATTGATTCACTATTCAGATCTTTTGTCATATCAGTTGTAATAAAACCTGGAGCTACTGCATTTACAGTAATCCCTCTGCTTGCAAATTCTTTTGCAGCACTTTGTGTAAGACCTATCACTCCTGCCTTGGCTGCAGAATAATTTGCTTGTCCTGGGTTTCCCATTAACCCAACTACAGAAGTTATGTTGATAATTCTTCCTTTTTTTTGCTTCAACATCTGCCTAGAAACTGCTCTTGTGCAATAAAAAACACCACTTAAGTTAAGGTCTAAAACTTTTTGCCAATCGTCAGTTTTCATTCTCATTAACAGACCGTCCTTTGTTATGCCTGCGTTATTGACTAGAACATCAATTTTATTATTATTATCCAATACTGTTTTTATTAATTCATTTACAGAGTTTTCATTAGAAATGTCAGCTTGAAGTGAGTAAGCTTTGCCTCCAAAGGAGTTTATTTCTGATACGACTTTATTTGCATTCTCCAAAGATGAAGAATAATTGACGATTACTTCTGCTCCTTCCTTTGCCAAAAAGATTGCAATAGCCTTACCAATGCCCCTGCTTGCACCAGTTACAATTGCAGTCTGACCTTCAAGTGATTTTGATAATGTCATAATTTTATGATTTTATTTAACTTACTATTGAGCTACTTGTTTTTTGAAAAGACTTTAACCTAAGAGAGTAAAAATAGTTATTTTTACTGATCGAATATATTAAATGAATAATTAATGGAGAGGGATCAGTTTTGCATTTGTTAATTGCGGCTGCAGGAAGCGGAAGTCGAATGGGTGCTGATAAAAATAAGCTCCTTTTAAAGGTTGCAGGTAAGACGGTTTTAGAGTGGACTTTGCAAGCAGCTTTCGATTCTAAAACAATTACTTGGATTGGAATTATTGGACAACCGAAAGACAAAAACTCCATATGTACAATTCTTGATGACTCAGTGAGGTCAGTTCAATGGATCAATGGTGGATCAACAAGACAGCAGTCAGTTCAGCTGGGATTGGCTGCCCTTCCAAATGATGCTAAGTCTGTCCTAATTCATGATGGAGCAAGGTGCTTGGTGAGACCAATCGTTTTTGATGAAATCTCAAAGATTGTTACCAAGGGGCAAGCTGTTATTGCTGCTTCACAAGTAACAGACACAATAAAAAAGGTTGATAAAGATGGTGAGATTATTGAGAGTCCTCCTCGCTCAGATCTATGGGCAGCCCAGACACCTCAGGGCTTTCCAGTATATAAACTCAAGGATGCTCATAGTGAAGCACTCGCTAAAGGATGGAATGTTACTGATGATGCATCATTATTTGAACGCCTGGGATTGTCAGTGAAAATATATGATGCAGGACCTTCAAATATTAAAGTTACAACTCCATTTGATCTTGCAATAGCAGAATCTTTTTTATCTACTTTAAAAGACTAAGTCTCCCTTTATCGCCATTCAATATAGCTTGACAACCTACTGGAAGTGATGCGTTACCACAACAGTGTCCAATGGGCAGGTTTGAAACAATTGGGATTTTAAGGTCTTGTGTTCGATCTTTGAAAATATCCAGAAGCTTAAACGTCTTTGTTTTATCGACGTTATCCTCATTATCACAATATGTAAACGAGCCAAAACCTAAGCCAGATAGCTGTTGTAGAACACCAGCCAACCTTAAGTGAGTTAACATCCTGTCAATTCTGTAGGGAGCTTCTCCAATATCTTCGATGATTAAAATTGATTTTTTGAAATTTGGTAGATGTTCAGTACCAATTAAGTGAGTCAGTACAGTGAGATTTCCAACTATTAGGTGCCCCTTTGACACCCCGCCTCCCCATGGGTCCCCATAAATATCTGGTACGCAATTACCAAACAAAATGGATTTAAGCCTTTCTTTACTCCAGTCAGGTTCGGCCCCCAACGTTGTGATTAGTGGACCATGAACTCCTCCCTGGAATCCACCTGCTAGTCGAGCAAGAAGTAAGGAAGTCAAATCAGAAAAGCCAATCATCCAACCTTCTTTCCAAGGTTGTTTTTTTTCTAGCAATCTTGCCGACCCCCAACCACCTCTAGCAAAAGCTAAAAGAGGGTAATGATTGTTTGGGTGTAATTCATTAAATCTAACTTCATCATCACCTGCTAAGTACCCCCATGACCTGCCTATTATTTCAATATTGTGACAAATTAATCCCCACTCCTGAAGAACTTTGATCCCAGAGTGAAGATCTTCTTTTTTCGTTATTGGAGAACTTGCGGCAACTATGTGGAAAAGATCGCCTTTTTTTAGAGGCTTAGTCATTTGTGAAGCTTGCTAAAGAAATTGATTAAATAAGCTTGCTGAAGATCATGCCAAGAAGTAATAAACTTCCAATTCGTACTTGATTGCTGAAATGCAAACCTGAGGTTTGCATACCTTTTGATCTTGAACTTAATAAGAAAGCCTCTCTTTGCATTCCAAAAGTAGTGATCAACCAAAAAGGCCAATATATTAATCCTAAATTTGCTTTGAAAGCAGCAAGAGCTAAAAATAAACAGGTTAAAAAGTAGCAAAAAGAAACTGTTTTTATTGACTTTTCTCCGAGACTGATCGCACTACTATTTAGACCAATTATTTTGTCTTCAATCTCATCTGCCATTGCATAGACAGTATCAAAGCCGAAAGTCCAGAAAACAGTTGCAAGCCAACAAAATACTAATGTTACTCCTCCTTTTATAGAAGATTCACTTGCTGCCCAAGGAATTAAAACTGAAAATCCCCAGCAAATAGAAAGAATAATTTGGGGATATTTAAACCATCTTTTTGCTGATGGATATAAAAGAATAAAAGGTAATGAAAACGATGCAAGTAAAAGGCATAAATTTCTACTTTCTATTGGGATTGAAAGAACTACTAAAAGACTAAAAAATAACATAGCAATTAGGAGTATCAATGCAGTCTTTAGAGATACTTTGCCATTGGCCAAGGGTCTTTCTTTTGTTCTTATTACTTTCTTGTCAAATTTTTTGTCCCAAATATCATTAGCGATACATCCAGCACCACTTACAAATAATCCACCTAAAATTATCAAACCCAAAACGAATAGATCGGGAGGGGCTGTAGGAGTTAACCAAAGCGACCAGCCAGCAGGAATGAGAAGTATCAATCTTCCGCTTGGCTTGTTCCATCTTAGAAGTTGAAAAAAATATCCCATTTTTTGGAAAAAAAGATTATTCACGAAAATTCAATTGATAATGATTTAAAAGATCTTCTCAATGGGGTGCTGAGAGTGTCAGAGTGTTGAGGTTAAACCTATTCTTCTATGTTAGGTGACTCAATAAATAATTTCTCTGAAAGGAATTCTATTGAATTGGATGTGGGAGAACATCAAGATGCTGAATTATGTCGTGTAGCAACAATTGATATTGGCACCAACTCAACTCATTTGTTAATTGCAAAGCTTGAGCGAAAATTAAATACTTTTAGTATTGAACTTGCAGAGAAATCGACAACAAGACTAGGTGAAAGAGATCCTGATACGGGAGAGCTTACTTCCCTTGCTATGAATAGGGCTTTTTCAACTTTAAAGAGGTTTAAGGATATATCTGAAAGTCATAAAGTTGAGAGTCTTATTATTGCAGCTACAAGTGCAGTCAGAGAAGCACCAAATGGGAAAAACTTTATTTCTGAAATAAAAAAGAAGATAGGCTTAGATGTTGAATTGATAAGCGGAGCAGAAGAAGCAAGATTGATTTATCTAGGAGTGCTTTCAGGGATGCAATTTGGAAATAAACCTCATCTTGTTCTTGATATTGGAGGAGGTTCTACAGAATTAATCCTTGCTGATAGTTCTGAGGCAAGAGCATTAACAAGTACTAAGATTGGAGCAGTAAGATTACAAAGAGAATTTATTAAGAAAGATCCAATATCCTCTCAGACTGAACTTTTTTTAAGATCATTTATCAGAGGCTCTATGGAATCTGCAATTGATAAAGTCTTTAAGAGGATTGAAGTAGGTGAAACACCAGTTTTAGTTGCAACAAGTGGAACTGCTATGGCTATTGGGGAATTAATATCTAACAAAGAAAATCATATTCAATCAAAATTACAAGGATATAAAATCTCAAAAAATAATTTGGATATAATTGTTAGTCAGTTAATAAAAATGAAACCTTCTGAACGGAGTGAATTATCCTCATTAAGTGAAAGAAGATCTGAGATTATTGTGCCCGGTGCTTTGATTTTACAAACTATAATGAATATGGTTAATGTTAATGAAATTATTTTAAGTGAGAGGGCCCTTCGAGAAGGATTAGTTGTTGATTGGATGTGTAGAAATAATTATCTTAAAGACCAGTTAAGCTTTCAAGGATCAATAAGAGAAAGAACAGTTATTCATCAATCGAAAAGATTTGGTGTTAATTCAAAACGATCAAAAAGGGTATCAGAATTTGCCCTTACTTTTTATGATCAAACTAAGGGGATTTTGCATAATGATAATGGTGAAGGTAGAGAACTTTTATGGGCAGCAGCTAAACTTCATGCTTGTGGGAAACATATCAATATAAGTTCCTATCACAAGCATTCTTGGTATTTAATCAAACATGGAGAGCTCCTGGGATATTCTCAAAGTGAGCATTTAATGGTCGCGGCTATTGCAAGGTACCACAGAAAAAGCTTTCCAAAAAAAAGACATGAATCATGGCAATTATTGGTTAATGAAAGTCAAAGAAGTTTGGTAGCAGACATGTCTTTACTTCTTCGCCTTTCATGCGCTTTAGATAGAAGACCAGAACCTTTGATAGAAAAGATAGTTATTGAAGCTAATAATAAAAAAGTTAATATAGAGATGATTCCTAATAATTTAGGCCAAAACTTAGATCTTGAGAAATGGAGCTTAACTAATACAATTTCACTGATTAAGAAAATTAAAGATGTTGATATAAGTATACTTTAAAAATATATCTTATTTTCTAATAAAAAGATATCACTTTGCTGGGTATTAATTGAATTACTTCTCACACCTTGAACCCATTTTAATACCATAATTGAAGTAAATAATCCTAAAGTACCCGATAAAATTACCATGCTGAATTGATTGAGATTTCTATTTTTTCTGGTATTTTTTTTCTTAATTATAGTGGTCGGTTTAGGCTCATTACTTTTCTTTTCATTAAGTTTTTCAAGAATGAAACTTGTATCTAAGTTCAATTTCTCTGATATTCTTCGAACCATTGCTCTAATAAAAACTTTTTCAGGAAGAGCGCTTTCATTTCCTGATTCAAGTGCAATTAATTGTTCTTTCCCAATTCTAAGTGATGTAGATAGATCCTCTAATGAAAGATTTCTTCCTTGTCGAGCTTCTCGGAGGAAATCACCTACTGCTTGTAATGCAGTTTTTTTCTCTGCGACATAAGTACTATCGCTTTTTTTTTCTTCACTTTTTTCCAATTAAAAACCTTTTGGGTATTAATTTCATTCTAAAGGCTCTGTAAAGTCGTTTGTCTCTAAAAGATCATTTATCTCCGGCTTTATAGATTTTTAAAACATATTCCTTAGTTTTTGTTTTCTAACTTGGTCTAAATAAATGAGAATGGGTTGGATTGTAAAGTTTTGATCTATTGCCCTCTACCTTTAATGTTGGACTAATTATATATAACGTTGTTCTAATTAAATTTTTTTCTTGAGATGTTTTTGCCATTTCCTTTAAAGGTATAATTTTTATCCATTCGTCTTGCCAAGTTACTCTATATGCAATAGCTACAGGAGTATTTTCAGGATAATACTTTATAAGTATGGATTGAACTTCTTCCACATGTCTTGCACTTAGGTAAAGACATAAAGAAGATTGAATAGATGCTAACTTTTCAAGACTTTCCTTCTCAGGTTTCCCTGTCCTGCCATCAGCTCTGCTGAGTATTATTGTTTGGGTTAAACCTGGAATCGTTAGCTCGAATCCTAGAGTTGCTGCTGTTGCTTGATATGCACTTACGCCAGGAATTATCTCTACTTCAATTCCTTCATCATTTAACCTACATATTTGTTCAGATATTGCTCCATATAAACAAGGATCTCCATCATGAAGACGAACAATCTTCTTACCTTCTTTATGCTTTTTGATTAAGACCAAAATTATCTCTTCTAGTGTTAATGAGCTTGTCTTTATTTTTTCACAATCATCTTTGACAAGGTTTGATAATTGTATAGGAATTAAAGAGTCTGTCCAAACTAAAACTTCAGCTTCTTTTAGTCTTTGGTGAGCTCTTATTGTCATCAAGTCTAAAGCGCCAGGTCCAGCCCCAACAATTGAAATTGGACTCATAGATTTCTCCTATGCCTTGAAGAAGGATCAGGAAGTGCTTTTTTAGAGATGTAAATTCTCCAAAACCCCAATAAACCTATACTTATCAAAAACATGCTAATCAATTGTGCTACTCGAATCCCTCCCGAACAAAACGGTGGTATTCCTCCTAAGCAGAGAGGATCTGTTCTCAAAGCCTCAATCCAAACTCTTCCTAAGCTGTAAGTAATTAAATATAAACAACTTATGCTGCCAGAAGGGAGGCTAAGTTCTCTTTTGTTTGACTTTTGAAAAAGAAAAATCAGTATGCCAAAAACAAAAATATTCCATATTGATTCATAAAGAAAGGTAGGGTGAAAATAATCTTGTGTTAAGAAAATTTCTGGCCTAAATTTATAAGGTATAAATAATTTCCAAGGTAAGTCTGTAGGTGTTCCAAAAGCTTCATTGTTGAAAAAATTTCCCCATCTACCTATTGCTTGGCCTAGTGCAACTGAGGGTGCCAAAACATCAATAACATCCCAAAAAGGCTCTTTTTTCCAGCGGCAAAAAAATATAAGAGATAATGTTCCCATTATGAGTGCCCCATGAATTGCAATTCCTCCTCCCCAAATTTCTATCGCTCGGGGAATAGGAATATTTAAGTTTAGGAAATTAATAGAGCTCCAGAAGTTTGTGCCAGTGTAGTTTCTCCATTCAAATGCAACATAATAAATTCTTGCACCAATAACAGATGCCAAAACTAAAATAGGAAGCAAATCATTAATGAGGCTTTTTTTTAAGCCTTTTTTTAAGGCTAATTCACTTGATAAATTTAAACCTACTAAAACCGAAATGGCTATTATAAATCCATACCACCTCAATGAAAAAGGCCCTAGTTGAAGCAACTCAGGCCCTGGTGATCTAAGGGCTAAAAAAATATGATCCATCAATTATTTGAATTTATATTCCTTCAGCAGCTTGAACTTTTTCAACTTGTTTCTTTTTAAGAACAAGCATTATTTGTGATAACCCAACTCCTATAAAGAAAACTATCATTCCAATAACTCTTGCCTTGCTTTGCAAGACTATTTCTTTATCAAGTTGGCCAAAACCTCCAACATTTGGGTCTTCAGTTAATTTTGCACCTTTCTCGATAGCTTCACCTTCTTTTACTAATAATGAAGTCCCTGCAGGAATGTTTTCAGCAAAATTTTCCCCCTCTTCATTATTTAGATTAATAATTTGTGTTCCATCTTCATTTGTTTCGATTGAGGTTATTGTTCCTGAATTGGTTGCTGTAAATAAATTGTTATTACTCTTTTCACCAGTTGGATAAACTTGTCCTCTTCCTCTATTACCTCCTATGTGAATTGAATACTTTCCAAAGTTAAAATTTTTGTCTTTTCTAGGATCAGGGGAGAGGACGGGGAAGACAATCTCTCTGTTTTGATCCCCAGGCAAAGGGCCTACTAAAATAATATTTTCTTGTTCCTCGCTGTATTGAGTGAAGTAAACACCTTGTGTTTCTTCTTTTATTTCATCAGTCCATCTTTCTTGAGGGGCAAGCTTAAATCCATCGGGAAGCATTACAACCGCTCCAACCTGGAGAGGAACTTTGCTGCCATCAGCTCCAATTTCTTGCAGATCCTTTTTATAAGGTATTTCTACTACTGTTTTGAAAACACTATCAGCAGCAACAGCCTGAGGCACTTCAGCTCTTGTTGGCATACTTGCTACGTGACAATTAGCGCAAACAATTTTTCCTGTTGCCTCCCTAGGATTTTCGAATTTTTGTTGAGCCCAAAATGGATAAGCCCAACTTGGTTGAGGGATTATTAGTATTGAAAATCCAATAAAAACTGAAAAGAGAAATAGTCTTAAACAACGAATCATGGATTTAGAAGTGGTATTGAAGGTTTTTTTCATTTATTTATCAACCCCACCAAGGATCAGTACCAGTTCTGAAATCGGTTTCTGTCCATTGACTAACTAGAACTTGATCATCCTCGACTGAGACATGAGCTATGGCTAATGATAGAGGGGCTGGACCTCTTACAACTTTTCCTGTGGAATCATATTGACTTCCATGACACGGACACATGTATTTATTTGCTCCACTATTCCACGGCACTACACAACCAAGGTGAGTACAAATTGCATTGATTCCGTAGCTAGTAATAGCATCTTCACCCTCAACTATTAGGTAGGTTGGATCACCTTTAAGTCCTTGGACTAAGCTTCTATCACCAACTGGATGGGTTGATAGCCAACCACTTGCACTGACAGCATTGCCTAATTCATCTTTTGCATTTGTTCCACCACCTCCACCACCAGCCCTATATGGAGTGAAGTATTGAGCTACTGGATATAGCGCCCCTAAAGCAACTCCTGTAACGGTGCCAAAGGTAAGCAGATTCATGAACTGCCTTCTGCCCATTGAAGGCACATCTGCAGTTGTCATTTGTGTCATTACACACGTTCACCTATATAAAGATATTAGACCAGAATGGATGCATAAAGGGCTACTAATCTCTGCTAAGACTAGGTTTTGAAATGAGTTTTGAATTTAATTCGTCAAATTCTGCTGGTTACTCTTCTTCAATTCCATTGGAAGCAGAAGAAGTAATGGAGTGCTTAAGAAGGCGCTGGGGCGTAACATATGATTTGCGTTTGTTAATAAAAAGAGACCAGATATATTTGCAAATGATGTGGGGATTTTTAGAACAACAGTCTTTCCCAATCGATGAAGATACCTTTAAAGAAAACTTAAATCGAACCTTAGAAATAATTAACCGTGCAGGTCAATCAAATTTTGTTAGAAATTGGCTTGAAAATGTTCAGGCTAAACCAAGACTAGGTAAAGCGATTACATTAGCTTTGCCTAGGGATCAGAGGATGGGCGAATTTGTCCTTTGAGATTTTTTGTTAAGGCAACTAAACCAATTCCAATAAAAAACAAAAAAGTTATCGATGTTGATAAAAGAAGCATCGTTATGGGATCGGTTGATGGAGTTAAAACAGCTCCTGCAATGGCTGAGGCCATTACTACGAATCTCCATGCAGATAACATCTTTCTCCAAGAAATTATTTCAAAGAAACCTAAAATTAATTGAAGTATTGGTAGTTGGAAGGCTAAACCAGTTGAAAGCATTAGTAGAAGGACAAAATCTAAATATTTTTCTATTGACCATAGTGGTTCAACCACATCGGCCCCATAATTTATTAGAAATCCTAAAGCCGCAGGTATCAAAGCCTTCCAAGCGAAGAAAATTCCTAAGAAAAATAAAATTGCCGAACCTGCAACTGATGGTGCTATAAAAAGCTTCTCTTTTTTTGTTAGACCTGGAAGGATGAACTTTAAGAATTGGTAAAGGATGAAAGGAAGAGAAAGAGTAAGCCCCCCATAACCTGCAACTTTTATTGAAGTAAATAAAAATTCACCAGGTGCTACTTGTAAAAATTGTATTTTTCCTGCTGGCATCTCTAATGCTTGTACAAGTTCCCTAACAAATAACAAGCAAAAGCCTGATAGAAGAAGAACGGCAATAAGACTTTTAAGGATCCTTTGACGAAGTTCTTCAAGATGATCAACAAAAGGCATCTCAAAGGATTGAGATGTCTCATTTGAATTAGCTTTCCCCTCGATCTTTATAGGAGGAGGAGCTTTTAAAATATTTTCGTTTTTCTTGGAGCTATTCAGGTCGATTTAGCTTAATGAATTTATTTTAGTAGGAAATTGAGTTCTTAAGTAGTAATTAAGAAATTTTCCTAGATATTTTTGTAGTGATAAATAGATAACTTATTGATAATTTGTCTATCAAGATAGATCTTTTTACTTGTTTTTTGTTGGATCAGGCAAAATAAAAGGAGGACAATCATTTAGTGAGGATTCACCATAGCTAGCATATTCTTTATAGCCACCCATTTTTCCGTTAGTTTTCATTAAAGCGCTTGTAAATGCCAATAAAAGAAAGACTGTTGGAGCTCCAATAATTAATGCTGCTCCAAATGCATATCCAATTAAAAACTCTGGAAAAGTGTGATTACCAAGAAACTCATGCGTGCCTAGCAAAAAGTCAATCATTTTAAACTGGTCTAATGAAGTTGATAGTAAGTCATTGAAGTTCACTTCTGGTGGAAATATTTCGCAGCTCTCTCAGCTTTTCCCCACAGAACCTTCCCGCCCTTATGAGTAACAGTTCCAGGTAAGGATCCTGATATCCTTTGTAGATTCTCTATTGGGACCATAATTATTGGTGTAAGTTTGTTACCTCTTGCACGGCTAAAGAAAGAAGCAAGATCAGCAGCTAATTCAATATCTTTGTCATCAAAAAGTCCACTTGATGATTTAAGTACAACATGGCTTCCGGGTGTCTCTTGAGCATGAAACCAAAGATCCCCTTTTTTACCTTTCCTTAGACTAATTAATTCGTTTTGCCTGTTATTAGAACCTATTTGAATCTTTAGACCGCTAGGACTTAAAATCTCTTTAATAGTTGAAGCCTGTTCATTTTTTCTATTTGATTTAAGCTTGGATGGATTTTTTTTATTGCAAATATATTCTTCCACCTCTTCTTTAAGTTCAATTATTGAATCTAGTTTCTTTTCATTAGCCTCATCCTCTGCATACATTAAGGAATCAAGAAATAACTCAAAATATTCAATCTCAGATATTTTCTTCTTGTGAAATTCGACTCTATTAAGAATTGATCCTCTAGATCTTTTTTTTCTTTTAGCTTCTTTAAATAGCTTCTGAGCCTCAATTATTTGCTTCTTCGTTGGAGATTTTAAAGTTAGAATATTATTAGCCTTGTTTTGCATAGTTATGTATTCAGAAATATTTTGAATTAGTAATCTCTGCTCTTTTAGTTTTCTTATTTCATCGTCTTTTGACTTTTGTAGATCATTTTTTAATTTTTCTCTAATAGAATTCATTTTTCTATCTATAATTTTATTTGAATAATATATGCCAAGGCTAAGACCAATTTTTGTCTTCTGAACTCTTGATTTTACTTCTCCCCAGACGACAAAATCAGTTGGACCATTGAAATTTATAGCGTAATTATTATTCTCAATATCTATTAGCCACTTCTTCCATCTTTTATATATTGCTTCCCATGTTTTTAATTCAATACTTGTTACCGATTGATTTATTATATTAATTGCTTCATTGTAATTATTGCTTGCAATTTGTAGTGTTAGAGCTGGACTTATTCCTTGATAAGTATCTTTAAGACAATTCTTGAATGTTGATGGAACCAAGCATATATTTTCTTTCCATGTTTGAAATGATTCGGAGGGTTTAGGGGCTAATCCTTTAAGGGCTGGAGGAGATTTGTAGCTATCTCCAGTCCCTATTGGTCTAAGTCTTGAATGATTTTCTTTTATTTGTTTCCCAAGAGTAATTACTTTGCTTGATCTATCTAAAAGTAAAATATTACTGTGTCTACCCATTAACTCGACTACAAGTTCTCTCTCAATTTCTTTACCAGGTCTGCTAGAGAATTTAAACCTCACTATTCTCTCAAACCCATTTTGTTCTATCTTTACTAAAGCTAAATTGACTAATAAATGTTTTAGTTGTTTCGCTAATGTGCTTTTTTCACCATGTCTTTTTGGAGGTGGTATTTGTACGATTCTTGGGGACTCAGCAAGCCAACTAATTTCAATCCATGTAAGTTTTTCAAGTGTTCTAAATCCTAATTGAAGAGTATGTGAATCAATTTGCTGTGCATTCTCAAATCTACTTGGAACTATGTCTTGGCTAAGTTCGAAAACAACCGCTTTAAGGGTTGTTAAATCCATTATTTGAATTGGAACTTTGTTCATATATCATCCTTTTAACTTTATAAATAACGTAATCAACCTTAGTAGGTAAATTAGATATGATTTAATTATGTCATCTTTAGGAAATCTTACTGTTCTTACTGGCCCAAGTGGGGTGGGTAAAGGAACAATTGTTAGGAAAATCCTTGAAAGCCATAGGGATGTATGGCTTTCTATTTCTGCCACTACTCGTAAACCAAGACCAGGAGAAATTGAAGGGGAGGATTATTTTTTCTTAGATAAGAAAAATTTTCAAGAAATAATTGATAGTGAGGGTTTTCTTGAGTGGGCTTCATTCTCTAATAATTTTTATGGAACTCCAAAAAAAATAGTTAAAGAAAAAATAGAAAAAGGAACTAATGTTCTTCTTGAAATTGAATTAGAGGGTGCTCGACAAATTCGAAAGTCTTTCCCTGAAGCATTACAAATATTTTTAGCACCACCAAATTTATCTGAACTTGAAAAAAGAATTAGAGGAAGAGGCACTGAGACCGAGAAATCTATTAGAGATCGTTTGGCCATAGCAAAGAAGGAGCTTATTGCTAAAAAAGAGTTTGACGCTGTAATTATTAATGAAGATATAGAAAAAGCCTTCAAGGAAATTGAAGGCTTAATGGGATTAAAAACTTAAATTTAATGAATTAATTTCTATTATTAAAAAGACATTGGGTGGAAAAGAAGGTCTGGCACAAATCTATTAAATTCAACAATAATACTTGCTGTTATTGTGATCCAAATCGCTGCCACTACAGGGGCTGATCTAAACCATTTAGTACGAAATAATTGAAACATGATTGAATAAATTAAGTGTTTTTTTTAATTAGATAAATAATTTTTTAGCCTCTTGGACCATTAAGACTAACATTATTGTCTTTTTCCCTAAGCTCTCCATTCTTTCCCTCTCTATTCGCTTGAAGAGGCCAAGCGGCTCCTCTTTTTAAGCATTGCCATGCCAAATCAGTATCAATAATAATTTCATATTCTGCAGCGTTCTTTTTCCCTCTAACAGCTCTTACATACTCCCTTCCTGACCAACCAATTATTCCTGCAATATAAATGAACATTACTCCAGGAATAAGTAAGTCGCCTTCATGACCTCTGTTAAACCATGCACCCCATGGCTCTATGGGAGGACCAATAATTAAATGAGGAAGACCATCATCCCCGCATAAGGCTTTTCCATATCTTTCAAATCTTTTTATTGCCTGATCGGTTGAGGCTGCGCTTGCTCTTTCTTGGAAACGAGCATTCTCAGCGCAAGTTACCAGAGCGGAAGCTGTAAAATCTGTAGGTGCTCTATCAGCATTTAGAGCTGGACCAGATCTTGCGTTTGCTATAGGAGCTATTCCTAAAAAGAGGAATGCTGAAAGTAGGATTGATAAAAGACGACTCATGAGTTCTGATTTCTTCCTGTTGTCCTGTTTTAATAGGATTTCAATATTAAACTTAGTTGATAACTAGTCATTAATGTCAATAATTTTATCCCTCGAAACAAGTTGTGACGAGTCCGCAGCAGCTTTAGTTTCTGATGAAAAAGGAAAAATTGGCTTGATAGCTAATGAAATAGCCTCACAAATCGAAGAGCATGCTAATTGGGGTGGCGTAGTTCCGGAAATTGCTTCAAGAAGACATTTGGAAAATCTTCCATTTTTAATTGAAGAAGTTTTTGCAAAATCAAAATTAAAAATAAAAGATATAGATGCAATAGCAGCAACTGTTACTCCAGGATTATCAGGTTCACTTTTAGTCGGATCAATTACGGCTAGAACTTTAGCAAATTTGCATCAAATTCCATTTTTAGGAATTCATCATTTGGAGGGACATCTTTCATCGATATATTTGTCAGAAAATCATCCTAAACCTCCTTTCTTAGTCTTATTGGTTAGTGGAGGACATACTGAATTGATAAAAGTAGATATTCATCATAAGTATCAACGTCTTGGTAGAAGTCATGATGATGCAGCAGGAGAGGCTTTTGATAAGGTCGCAAGACTGCTGGGACTTTCCTATCCAGGTGGGCCAGCAATTCAAAAAATAGCTAAATCTGGAGATCCGAAAAAGTTTTTGTTCCCAAAAGGGAGGGTATCTAACCCTGAAGGTGGTTTTTATCCATATGACTTCTCTTTTAGTGGTTTGAAAACGGCTGTATTTAGACAGATAGAAAAAATCAGGTCAGAAAATAAAAAATTGCCAACAGAGGACATTGCTGCAAGTTTTGAATACGTAGTGGCGGAGGTCTTAGTAGAGAGGAGCCTGCGATGTGCTCTTGATCAAGGTCTAAATTCTCTTGTACTGGTAGGAGGAGTTGCTGCAAATATCCGATTAAGGGAAATGATGCTTGCAAAAGCATCTGAGAAGGGAGTTAAAATTGCTCTTGCACCAATGGAATTTTGTACTGATAATGCGGCAATGATTGGTGCTGCAGCTTTGTTAAGATTCTCTTCTAATAATGTTCAAAGTTCAATTGAACTTGGTGTTTCCGCTCGTTGGCCCTTAGAAAAATCTGATTTACTTTATGATTCTAAACCTCCTTTTTAACCAATATTTTCAAGCTTTTAATTTTCCCCCATGCAATTGAAAAATGGAAATGAATCAAATAAATCAACTAGGCCTGCAAGCTCAAGAGAACTTAATTCATGGAAGAGAGGATTCACTCCTCAAGCTGAGATTTGGAACGGCAGAATGGCAATTGCAGGTTTAATTATTGTCTTAACTAGTTTTTTAGTATCAAATTTAATTTTTTCAGGCTAGATAAAAACATTGATTTTATAATCAAATTTAGTTCTAATTTTTTTGTTGTCATTTTGCTTATTTAGTGAATGCAGGTCTTATCGATGGATTTTAAAAAGAGAATTATTAAGTGGTAAAAAGACCGTAGTTTTTATTGGCTTAAATCCTTCAGAAGCCAATTCATCAAATAACGACAAGACTCTAGTTAGGATAATTAATTTTTGTATGAGATGGAATTATAAAAATATCTACATAATCAATCTCTTTGGACTGATTTCCAAGTCTCCCATTCAACTATCAAAAAGCAATGACCCAATTGGAAAAAATAATGATTTGATTATTTTAAAATCATTAGAATTTTGGAGAGAAGATAGTAATTGTGACTTGTGGTTAGGGTGGGGGGATAAAGGACAATTAAAAGGACGTGATCGTAAAGTTCTAAAATTAATTAAAAACTTTTCAAATCTAAAGTCAAAAGAAAATAATTCTTTCAAACGAGTTTTAAGTCTTGGCCTCAGCAAAAAAGGGAACCCTCGTCATCCTCTCTATATGCCTAATCAATCTTTCTTGAAAAAATTTGATATGTAATTTTTTAATTTTTTTTGTCAGTTATTTTCCAAATTAAAACGTATAAATTATATTTGGATTAAAAGATTTGCTATTCTATAAAAATATGTAAGTAAAATCAACTTGTTAACTTTTTTATTTTTTTAGGTAGATTTAATGGATACTCGTTTATGTCTTCATTGCTAGTTATTTATGACTCCTGAGCGACTGGGCTTGCTTTGGGGTATCACAGTTTTTTCTGGAGCTGGAGCAAGATTATTGTCGGTGCTAACAGGACTTCCTGGGGTGGTTTTATTGTTGCTATCTGGTTTGTTGATTGGGAGATCAGGTCTTGGATTGGTTGAACCATTAGATCTTGGAAAGGGGTTGGAGACAATAGTTGGTTTATTGGTAAGCCTTGTTTTGTTTGATGGTGGTTTAAACCTTCGATTCCCTGGTGGTGCAATTAAGTCAATAGTTATAAGAATTTTATCTATTAGATTAATTATTTCATTAGCAGCAGGCTTTCTTGCGGCTCATTGGTTTGCAGGACTTGGTTGGTCCGTAGCTGGGGTTTATAGCGCAATTGTTCTTGCTACCGGGCCAACTGTCGTAACTCCATTAGTTCGACAAATTCGACTTTCATCTCCATTAAGTGATGTGCTCGAGGCTGAGGGTTTGATACTCGAACCCATTGGAGCAGTACTTGCACTCCTATTGTTAGAGCTAGTTGTAGGCGATTTGCATGGCTGGAAAGAGTTATTAATTGGTCTCCTTTCAAGGCTTGGAGGAGGAGTTTTAATTGGTTCAATTGCAGGTTTATTGCTCTCAGAGGGCTTGAAACGCTTAAGATCTGAACCTTATATCGGGATCAGATTGCAACTTACTCTTGGGGTGATTTTTTTATTATATGGAGTATGCGAATGGTTGTTACCTGAATCAGGTTTGCCTGCGTCTGTTGCAGCAGGGTTTGTCGTAGGACAAAGACCTTCTACGGAGGCGAATGAACTTGATAAATTAATAAGAGAATTAGCTCAATTAGCAATAACTATGCTTTTCCCTCTGCTAGCAGCAGATGTCTCGTGGGGGGAATTGAGTCCCTTGGGTTGGGGAGGTATAACTTGTGTTCTGTTCTTAATGATTGTAGTGAGACCCATAGCGGTGTCCATAGCAACTTATGGATTACCTCTTGAAAATAAACAAAGATTGTTTCTTGGTTGGTTGGCGCCCCGTGGAATAGTAACTGCAGCAGTTGCTTCTTTGTTTTCAATTAGATTAGAGCAGGCAGGGGTTTTAGGCGCTGGAAAACTTCAGGGATTAGTTTTTTTGACAATATTAATGACAGTAGGCATTCAAGGTTTAACTGCTCAACCGTTAGCAAAAAAATTGGGTTTATTGGATGAAGATAAAGATTTAGATAAAACGACTAATTCGAGTTCTATCCTTACTGAATCTTGAGAGTAAAACCCAACTTTGAATTAAATCAGGTCCATTTAGAGTTCCAAAAAGTGCAGCTCTTAAACTTTTCATAACCAGACCTTTTTTTACACCGCAGTTTTTTGTGGCTTGATTAATTAAATCAAGGGCTTCCTCCCTACTAAATAATGAAGAATCTAAGTTTTCCAGCTTTTCAAGAATAAATTTAAAAATTACTGCTGCTTCGTTTATTTCTAATTGTTTTTTGCCATCATCACTTAATTCAGGCTCTTCAAAAAAAGGTTTGGCTTGATCTACTCCATCATTGATTAGAACCATGGATGGCCCAATTAATTTAGCGAGATTAATACCCCATTCTTGATTTGGAAGATTCCACCCTTTTTCTTTAAACATGGGATCTAAATTTTCTAATAAAGTTTCGGCTGACATTTCATGAATTACTTGAGCGTTAAGCCATTTCAATTTGTCCCAATCAAATTTAGCTGAAGCTTTATTAACCTTTGTAAAACTGAAAATTTCTGAGATCTCTGAAATTTTGAATCTTTCATTTATTCCTTCTGGAACAGACCAGCCAAGAAGAGTCATATAATTTGCCATCGCTTCAGATGTGTAACCCATTTTTTTAAATTCAGAAATAGAAGTAACCCCATCCCTTTTTGAAAGTTTTTTACCCTCAGAATTTAGAATTAAAGGCGTATGAGCGAAAACAGGAATATTGAGATCAAGAGCTTCATAAAGAAGAATTTGCTTTGCTGTATTTGCAAGATGATCTTCTCCCCTTATTACATGGGAGATTTTCATAGCCGAATCATCTGCAACAACAACTAGATTGTATAAGGGGTCACCAATTGAATTTGCTGGTGCTCTTCTTGCAATGACCATATCACCGCCTAAATCTTTTCCACTCCAAGTCATTTTTCCACGAATCATGTCATTCCACGAAATTGATTTTTGATCGCTGATTTTGAATCTAATAACAGGTTCTCTTCCTGCCTTGATAAATTCTGCTTCTTGCTCTGTATTTAAGTTTCTGTGCCTATTGTCATATTTTGGAGCTAAACCTTTTCTCTTTTGAGTTTCTCTCATTTCATCTAGTTCAGCTTCTGATGCATAACACTTGTATGCGAATCCTTTATCGAGAAGCGTTTTTATGATTTGTTTATGTTCATTTATTCTTTCACTTTGAATAGTTGGGGATTCATCCCAGTTGATTCCTAGCCATCGGAGTCCATTGTATATGTTTTTTATATATTCTTCTTTTGATCTTTCAATATCAGTATCTTCAATTCTTAAGAGAAAAGTACCACCCTCTTTTTTTGCAAATAGCCAGTTAAAAAGTGCCGTTCTTGCTGTTCCTAGATGAAGTGTCCCAGTTGGACTTGGTGCTAATCTTACCCTGACTGTCAAAGCATTAATTCGATTTAGATACGGGACCGACGGGATTCGAACCCGCAACTTCCGCCGTGACAGGGCGGTGCTCTAACCAGTTGAACTACGGTCCCAGTTTTAGGCCTTAAAAAGGATTTTATCTTTTATTTGAAATCCTTTTAATTGACCCAATGAGTATCATCCTAAAAATGCCTTCTAGTCAACTAAGAATTAATATTGTTGACTTAAGAAAACTATCTTTATAAGGTTTTTTTCAATCTAATTCTCTTTTAAGAGAGGTACTGATGAAATAAAACTAAATAAGTAGATGACTTTAAGGACGAAAACCTGCTGGCTCTATAAGCCTAACTTGATTTCCACGAGCTGTGAACTCGCGTCCTTGGTCGCTTTGGACTACAACACGACCTCCTGATTTTACACGAATAACTCGAGCTCTGACCCAGCCTAAAGCGGCTGACTCAAGAACTTTTACGACATCGCCAGGTTGAAGATCCAACTCCATTCTTTAAATAAGTAACTGCAGAAAGGGTTTTCGAACGCGCCGTGGAGGACTTGAACCCCCGACATCAGGTTTTGGAGACCTGCGTTCTACCAACTGAACTAACGGCGCATTTTATATACCCTTTAAGTCATTGTTGATCAATGACTTTTGATTGAGGAGGCCGAAACCTCAGCGGTCGAAGCGCTGCTTTACGCGAGTGGCTTTGCCCACTCGCTCACGCAGATAGAAAAGCTTCGCTCTTCTTACTTTACCTCGGCGCTCAACCTTAATGGATGCAACCTGAGGACTGTGAACCAGAAAAATTCTTTCAACTCCTATTCCTTGAAAAATGCGCCTTACTGTAATTGTTTGATGGATTCCTCCATGTCGCTTTGCTATCACAACACCTTCGTAGGGTTGGACTCTCTCTTTATTACCTTCACTTATTCTGACACCAACACGAACGGTGTCTCCAACATAGATGTCAGGAAGATTTTTTGTTTGTTGTGCTTCTTCAAAAGTCTTTATTATTTCTGCAGGAGAGAGCTTTTTAATTGAAATTTTCTTTCCATTAGATTTTGCTTTAGAAGCGTTTGTCACTTCAGACTCCACTGGAGCATTTGATTTATCTTCAACTTTTGCCTCGTTAGATGAGGGCTCTTTCGAATCAACTGACATCACCAATTACTCTTAAATTGACCGAGCCATTATTGTAACCGCTTGGTTCACAAATTAAAAATTTTTTGTGTATTTGAACTTGTGATACCTGTGTTAGCACAAAAACCCATCTGTGCTTTATCAGTAATTTATCGATGTTTTGGAAAACTAGCCTTTGAAAACTTTTTTTTTATATTGAAAATTTATTAAATAAATAAATTTTTTTGATGAATTGTTCCCTATCCATTTAATATTTTATCTATTATAAACTGGTTATTAAAATGCAAATTTTGATATTTTTATTTTTTTTCTAAACAATGAAACTTTTCTCTGATCTTCTTTCCTCTTCAAGCTCAAGAAATCTTAGCAATAATGCTCCTGTTATTAAGCAAAGGAGAGGAGTTGAAATTAAGTCTTCAAGAGAGATAGAAATCATGCGTAAATCTAGTAAGATAGTTGCAACAGTATTGAGTGAAATCAGAGACTTAGTTAAACCTGGAATGTCTACTTTGGACTTAGATAATTATGCAGAAAAACGTATAATAGAACATGGCGCAAAGCCAAGTTTTAAAGGTTACCATGGATTCCCAGGAAGTATATGTTCAAGCATAAATAATGAAGTTGTTCATGGCATTCCTGCTAAGACGAAAATTATTAAAGATGGTGACTTGCTTAAAGTAGATACAGGGGCATTCTATAATGGTTACCACGGAGATAGTTGTATTACTATCTGTGTAGGGGAAACTTCTGATGAAGCAACTAAATTAAGCAAAGTTGCGCAAGAAGCTTTAATGCTAGGAATCAAACAAATTAAGCCACAAAATAAACTGCTTGATATAGCTGGAGCAATAGAAGATTATGTGCAAGCTAATGGTTTTAGTATCGTTGAAGATTACACAGGTCATGGAGTAGGTAGGAATCTTCATGAAGAACCGTCGGTATTTAATTTTAGAACTAATGATTTACCAAATGTTACTCTAAGAGAGGGTATGACTATCGCTGTGGAACCAATAGTAAATCTAGGGACAAAATACTGTAAGACCCTTCGAGATGGATGGACAGTAATAACAAAGGATGGAAATTTGTCTGCTCAATGGGAGCATACTGTTTTAGTTACGAAAAATGGTTTTGAGATACTAACTGATAGAGGAGATTGATATTTTTTTTAAGCTTAGTTTGAGTAAATTCTCTTTATAAATCTTGAATAAAATATTCTAGTTGATTCAATTATTGGCATTAATAAATATGTAATCGGATTGGGAGTTACTATAATTAAATAACCTTCTTTTTCTGCTTTTTTTATTATTCTTTCTGCAACAAATTCAGGCTTCAAAATTCCTTGTGGGTTCAATTTGGATTTGAATGGGCCAAGTATTAATTTTCTGATAATCAAGTAATTACTTTTTTCAATTAATAATTTACTTTTTTTTAAACTTACTAGTTCACCTATTAGACGTTTTGTTATTTCATATACAGGACTAAAAGCTATTTGAATCTCTGCTTCTGAAGTGTTTATCCATATTTCCTTTGAAATATATTCATTATTGTTTATTGCTAAGCCTTCAAAGATTTGAATCAATCTCCAATAGCTAAGCGCATTTATTTCTATAGCTTTATTTATTTCATTGAAATCAATAATTTCTTTTGGGTTAAATCCATGGTTAAGTATTAAAATGTCAACATTCGCAAGGGAACTTGAAAGTTCATCCTCTTTTCCGCATGACCAGTAAATCCAATCATTAGGTGCGCTTTCATCAATGTTGACATTGTTATTTTTGCTATGAGTTAACCCAAGAATATAAGCCCCCTTCTTTTTCAGTTCCTGAATAAGCGACTGACCAAGACTCCCGTTTGCACCAGTTATGGCAATCCTTAAGCCTTTGAACCTTGAATTTTCTGATAAGTTTTTATTCATTTAGTTGAATCCATTGTTTTTTATCAGAAAAATAGGAATTACTATAGTATTTTTGTCTAATTAGAATTTTATACAGATTTGGTGTTGAGAACTTTTTCAAAAAGCCTAAACTTATAAGGTTATTAATCTCACATCAGGTCTTTAATTAATGAGCAAGACCTTTCTAATAGGATCGTGTGAACCATTTAGCGGCAAGTCAGCATTAGTTCTTGGTATCGCAAGAAATTTAATTGCCTCTAATCATATGGTTAGATTTGGTAAGCCATTAGCCACAAGTCTTGAATTAAATGTCTCGGGTAGTGGAGACATTCAAAATCTGATTGATGATGATGTCAGGTTTGTGGGAGAGACATTAAATTTATCTGCTGAAAATTTAATTCCTTCCATTCAGTTCTTGGCCGCCTCTACAGCAAGGGAAAGAATTCAAGATAATATTTTAGATGCAGGGATTAAATTTGATGAATTAAAATCATTTCTTGATTCTTCTGAAAAGGCTATAAATATTCTTGAGGCAGCAGGTAGCTTACATGAGGGACTCTTGTATGGTTTAAGTCTAAGTCAACTAGCAAAAGGTTTAAACGCTAAAGTTTTACTTGCTCATTTTTGGCAAGATAGTAGAAGTGTTGAAGCTTTATTGGAGGCTAAAAATCAATTAGGAGATAATTTGAGTGGTATTGTCTTAAATGCTGTGAACCCAGATCAAATCAAGGATATTAAAGAGAATATAGTTCCATCTCTTGAGTCACTAGGTTTAAATGTTTTTGGAGTGATGCCTAGGTCTCCTTTGTTAAGGAGTGTCACTGTGGAAGAATTGGTGAGACGTTTAAATGCTCGAGTTATATGTTGCTCTGACAGGCTTGAGTTAATGGTAGAAACATTGAGTATCGGCGCGATGAGTGTTAATAGTGCAATGGAATTTTTTCGCAGAAGGCGTAACATGGCAGTAGTGACAGGCGCTGATCGAACTGATATCCAATTGGCTGCTTTGGAGGCTTCTACTCAATGCCTAATACTTACTGGAGCTGGTGAACCACTACCACAATTAATTAATAGATCAGAAGAATTGGAAGTTCCATTACTGAAAGTTGATAGAGATACTCTCTCAACAGTTGAGGTAATTGAGCAGGCATTTGGTCATGTTCGTCTTCATGAAACAGTCAAAGCTACTTATGCGTTTCGTTTGGTTCAAGAACATTGTGATCTTCATCGAATCTTTAAAACTTTAGAAATTTCTACTGGAATTCATGAATAGTGCTAACTTTACATTATCTGAATTAGGATGTCCTTGAGCCGATCGCTCGATCTTCCTGCATTGGGACGAGTTGATACTCTCGCTCAGGAATTGGCCTTGTTGAAAAACGAGGGAAAAAGAAGAATAGCTTTTCTAGGTAGCAGGCATGTACCTGTTGTTTCCATTCATATAGTTGAATTAATAGCAAGATCTTTGGCTCAAGAGGGCCATTCGATAATTACATCTGGTTCTCAAGGTGTAAATGCTGCAGTAATACGAGCCGTTTTAGATGTTAACCCCTCTCTATTGACCGTTTTGTTGCCTCAATCTCTAGATAGGCAGACTGCAGAAGTTAAGGATCTTCTTGATAACGTTTTACATTTAATAGAAAAAGAAGACAGTAATGATTTACCTTTGCCAATGGCAAGTAGTCTTTGTAATCAAGAAATTATTAATAGATGTGATCAATTGATTTGCTTTGCATTTCATGACAGTGAAACATTATTGAGTAGTTGTCATAGCGCTGAAGATATGGGAAAAGTCGTGAGCCTTATGTTTTTTGATTAATTTTCAATCAAAGTGTAATAATTTTACTTTTAGATAATTGTTATGTCTATGAAATATCTCATAAGTGTATTTATAAGCAATTTGGCTTTTTTTTCATAAGATGGTGGTAACAAATAGAAATTTTTATGCCCTCTTCTTACTCCTTTGACGTGGTTTCAGAATTTGATCAACAAGAACTAGTAAATGCTATTGATCAATTGAGACGGGAAGTAGATCAAAGGTATGATCTAAAAGACTCAAAGACAAAAATAGAGATTAAAGATGATGAATTATCTATTATCTCTCTTAGCGACATGACAATCGAATCTGTAAAAGATATTTTATTAAAGAAAGCTACTAAAAGAAATTTATCATTAAAGATATTTGATTTTCAAAAGATTGAAACTATAGGAGGGAATATGGTAATGCAAATTGTTAAATTAAGGAAAGGATTATCTCAAGAAATTTCGAAAAAATTAAGTAAATTAGTTCGAGATAATATAAAAAAAGTAACAGTATCTATACAAGGAGATAGTTTGAGAATTACAGGCAAAAATAAAGATGATTTACAATCTGTAATTAATTTAATTAAAAAGCAAGAAGATGATTTGGAGGTAGCTCTTCAATTTCAAAATTACAGATAGAAAATTAATATATAAAAATCTTGGAAATTTAGCCTTTTTATTATGGATCCTTTAATTAATAGACTTTCTAAAAAAGCGATTGACTTATCTGGGAAGTCAAAAAAAGAATTAGAAAGAACATGCTGGATGATTGTTCATGAGTATAAGCATGGTGCGATGCCCACTGAATATGATATTAGAGAGATAGATGAAGAGTTATATTTGGAGGTTTTACGCATTTCTAAAGAGATCATTTAGGGAGAAAATAAGGATACTTTTAGCATTATAAAATCTCATTTTTCCTGGCTCTAATTATAAGGTAATTATTTTTTCTATCTAACAATTTTCGCAATATTCTCTAAATCAACATAAAATATTTGTAGATAATTTTTTTTATGACAACTCCATTTCGTAATGTGACTCCAAATGGACCAGGTGGAACAACAACTCTTCTACTTGTCCTTTCCTTTACGGGTTTTTTACTTCTTACACAAGCATTTTTTGTTGTCCCTGCTGGACAAGTTTCAGTTGTGACAACATTAGGAAAAGTAAGTGGTGGATCTCGTAAGCCTGGTTTGAACTTTAAGGTCCCCTTCGTTCAAAATACTTATCCTTTTAATGTTCAGACTCAAGTTAGACCTGAAAAGTTTGATTCATTAACTAAAGATTTGCAGGTGATTTCTGCTACTGCAACTGTTAAATATGCTCTTAAGCCTAATGAGGCTGGCAGAGTATTTAAAACTATCTCTTACAACGATAGAGAGATCTATAACAGGATTATTCAACCATCATTACTTAAGGCTCTTAAATCAGTCTTTTCAAAGTATGAGTTGGTAACTATTGCTAGCTCCTGGAGTGATATTTCTGAATTAGTGGAAAAAACAGTTGCTGATGAACTTAATAAGTTTGATTATGTAGATGTTCAATCTCTTGATTTAACTGGTTTAACAATTGCAGATGAATACAGAGCAGCTATTGAAGAAAAACAGATTGCCGAGCAGAAATTATTAAGAGCTCAGACCGAAGTTAAAATTGCGGAACAAGAGGCTTTGAGGTATGACACATTAAATAAAAGTCTTGATGATCAAGTTCTTTTTAAACTTTTCTTAGATAAATGGAATGGGGAGACACAAGTTGTTCCTTCTCTACCAGGTAGTCAAGGAGGCAATGTTCCTGTAATTGTTGGTGGAAGGAACAGATAAGATTTATTATTAATTAAAAATAAAACCAACTTTAATTATTAATTAAAGTTGGTTTTATTTTATTTCACCAAAGCTTTCTTGAAAGGCTTTTATTGTTGCACTTATATCATCTTCAGAATGAGCTAATGATGTAAAACCAGCTTCAAATGCACTCGGAGCTAAGTAAACACCTTTTTGGAGCATTAATCTATGAAGTTTACTGAAACGCGCGGTATCTGCTGATTTTGCTTCCTCAAAGTTTCTAACTGGTCCTTCACATAGATAAAAACCAAACATAGCGCTAATACTTTGACCATATATAGAAATATTTGATTCTTTCGCAGCGGCGATGATTCCGTCCAAAAGCTTCTTAGTTAGAGCTTCTAATTTTTCATAAGTTCCTTCTTGTTTGAGAAGTTCAAGAGTTTTAATACCTGCAGTCATAGCAAGAGGATTACCGCTTAATGTGCCTGCTTGATACATCGGACCAGAAGGAGAAACCATTGACATGATTTCTTTACGGCCTCCATAAGCTCCAACGGGGAGTCCTCCACCAATCACTTTGCCCATAGTGGTTAAATCAGGAGTAACCCCAAAACGTTCCTGGGCGCCTCCATAGCTGATTCTAAAACCTGTCATTACTTCATCAAAAACTAAAAGAGCTCCGTTTTCTTGAGTTAGCTCTCTTAGCCCTTCTAAAAAGCCTGGTTCAGGCGTTATAAAACCTGCATTCCCTACAACAGGCTCAAGGATGACTCCAGAAATAGCATCAGGGTTTTCTGCAAATAACTCTTTAACCGCTTCAAGATCGTTATAAGGTGCAGTAAGCGTATTTGCAGTTGTACTTCTGGGAACACCTGGTGAATCTGGTAGGCCAAGTGTTGCTACCCCTGAGCCTGCCTTTACTAAAAACATATCTGCATGCCCGTGATAACAACCCTCAAACTTAATAACTTTATCCCTTCCAGTAAAGGCTCTCATTAAGCGAAGAACTGCCATACATGCTTCAGTTCCGCTATTGACGAAGCGGACCATCTCAACGCTTGGTACAGCATCTATAACCATCTCAGCAAGATGGTTCTCAAGAACGCAAGGGGCACCAAAACTAGTACCTTTTTCAAGTGTTTCTTGAAGAGCTGCAATCACCTCTGGATGGGCATGGCCACAAATTGCTGGTCCCCAGCTGCCCACATAGTCGATGTATCTGTTTCCATCAACATCCCAAGCATAAGGGCCTTTAACTCGATCGAAAACGATCGGATCCCCTTCAACAGATTTGAAAGCTCTTACAGGGGAACTGACTCCACCAGGCATTAAATTTTTGGCAGAGCCAAAAATTTCTTCAGATCTTTTTGTGTTCAACGCGTCTGTCACGGCACCTCAGCGAATGAGCTCATAAACACAGTTCGCCATATTGGCCTAAAAGTGACTGATTCGTCTAAATTTTTGAATCTGTTCAGCATCTGGTTATTTTTTTTTAATCTTTCTGATCTCTAACTTACTGATTGCTTTTAATTATAAAAACTAGTGGCAGACTGACTTCCCTAGATATGCTTCCTGCCTAATTCAATGTTTTTTGGCTAATTGTAAATATTTGATTTGTTAATTCTGTGATGATTTGAAAATAGAAAATAGTCTAATTTTTCAAAAGAAAAATTCATTTTCAATCTCTGAGGGAGGCCAACTAATGTCGACAACTACAGGTGCATGGTCACTAGGCTTATCTTTAGATCTTTGTTCTTTGTCGATCCAACAACCTTTTGCGCAACTGAGAATATCTTCAGTTAGGTAGATATGATCTATTCGCCAACCCTTGTCTCTTTCCCAGGCCGAATGGCGATAATCCCACCAAGACCAATTATTTCCTCCAGGTTCAAAAACTCTAAAGACATCCTCTAACTCTTCTCCCAAAGCATCTTTAAGTAGCCTCCTCTCTTTGGAAGAAGCCATAATTGATTCTTTATAAAGACTTGGTGTATGTATATCTTTATCTTCAGGGGCAATATTAAAGTCTCCCAATAAACATATAGGAGTGTCATCTAAATTGATTTTTCTTATATAAAACTTCAAGCATTCAATCCATTTTTCTTTATAAATGAACTTATCTGAATTTAAAGATGAACCATTTGGTACATAAACATTTATAATTCTAATGTCGTTTATATTGGCACTTATAATTCTTTTTTGCTGACTTAATGAAGATAAATCTTTGTAGTCTGGTATTACTTGATCAAAACCGATTTTTATATCATTAATAGGCAATTTACTTATTATTGATACACCATTATAAGACTTTTGCCCTGAGATTGAAACTTCATATCCAAGCTTTGAAAAAACTTCAACTGGAAAAAATTGATCTTCTGTTTTTGTCTCTTGCAAGCAAAGTACGTCAACTTCTTTAGCGATTAGCCATTCTTTGACATGATCAATTCTTGAACGAATAGAATTGACGTTCCATGTTGCAACTAGCAAGGCTCTAAAATTTATTTCTTAAGTTATTATCGTTGAGATACGGTCGAAAGTTTAGTTTGATCAAAGCTGTAAATTTTTTTCGTGGTCAATTATTTTTGACTTTAGTTTGTCTGACACCGGTTTTTATCACAGGTGGGGGAGTTTTTTATTCTTCAAGAATAATAAAAATATCGGAGGTAAATAATTTTTCAACTGATGAAAAAAGAGATATTTACAGTACTTTTGATACGGAGGATCAAATTGATCAGGGTTTACCTATCGATCCATTTGATTTGATGAATCGTCTCAAGCAAGTCGGAGCGATGAATGATGCTACAACTCCATCAGATGCACTTGATGAAGCGCTCAATGCATTTGATCAATCAGCGTATGAAAATGTCCCAATTGAATAAAATCAACAAAGTATTTGTAGGATTTTGGTAAATTTAGGATTGGTCACTAATGGACCATTTATTAAATAGATGCAAAAACATCCGATCCCTTCGGTCACTGATCCATTGCAATACAGAGCAATTGGAATAGTCAGAGGCATTTACAGGCCTCAAGATGATGAGAACTTTACTCGTGGAGCTCTAATTGATTCTGAAGGTAATGAAATTGATTCAGTTGTGCTAGGAAGAGTTATAACTTTGATTCGTAATCACGTTTCTCTAGAAAAACCTCATCTTTGGGTTGTATATCCAAGATGTAGAAATAGGCAAAATCTTCACTTACAAATCACAGGCATTTGGGAACCTAGTACTTTGCGGAGAGATTCTGAGGGAAAAGAGGGCTTGAATGAAACTTCAAGTTTAAAAGTTGATTATGATGATGTATTGGAAGGAGATGATTATTTCTCAATAAGAGGAGAGTTGATTTTTACTAAACCAGAAGAGAAGGAAGTAGTTGTGAAAATAAGACAAAAGCCAAGAAATCAGAAGAAAAAAGCGTTACCTTTTAAAGTTAGTCTTAAAGGCGAAGTTCCCCATAACTATCTAAAACATTTTATTAGTCTTGATGTAAGACGTGTAGACTATGAACTTTTGGTTGAGGATTTTCAAATAATAGGTCCAATTTCTAAACAACCAATAAACAACAAAAGTAGGAATAATCTTAAAAAATAAAAAACTAGACTAATTCTGGAAATTTTATTTAAATGCATTATTCCTGTAACAATTATTATAAATTAACTAATAAATGAAATCCATTTTTATTGATTGTAGTCTTGGAATATCTGGAGATATGCTTGCATCAGCATTATGTGATTTAGGTGTCCCACATTCTATTTTCTTCGATAATTTAGTTAATTTAAATCTAGATAAAAACTATAAGTTAAATTTTAATCAGGGAAATAGTGGAGGAATAAAAGGAATTGTATGTAAAAAAAACGAAATTCAATTTGAAGAATTATCTAGAAGTTTTAAAGATATAAAAAACTTTCTTTTTAATTCAAGCTTGAATGATTATGTAAAAAAGAAATCAATTAGGGTTTTTGAAATTCTTGCAGAAGCAGAAGCGATTGTTCACGGTAATGAAATCTCAAATGTTCATTTTCATGAAATAGGTTCAATTGATTCAATAGTTGATATAGTTAATGTATGCTCGGCTGTTGATTTTTTAAAGCCGAAGAATATTTATTTCACAAATCCACCAACCGGGAAAGGGATGGTATCGACTTCACATGGTCTTCTTCCTGTTCCAGTTCCTACAGTTTTAGAGATAGCGAGGCAAAATAAAATTCAATTAATAATGTTGAAGGATAAATATTTTGGTGAAATCACAACACCTACTGGTATAGCGTTGATGGCAACTTTTATAGATAAAGTTGTTCATCCATATAATATTAATGTTAAAAAGATTGGTATAGGTTTAGGAAGAAAAAATATTTCTCGACCTAATTTTTTACGAGCTTTATTAATAGATGAAAATGAAAATTGTACAGAAAATAACGATAAGCCCTATTCCGAAACTGTTATTTCTCAGGAGGCTTGGATCGATGATTCTACACCTGAAGATATTGCAATCTTAATCGAAAGATTAAGATCAGCAGGAGCTATTGATGTCATTTGTTATTCGGTTGATATGAAAAAAAATAGAAAAGGTGTATGTATAAAATCTATTGTTCAGCCTGGAAATGAATCTTTAATGCGAGAAGTTTGGTTTAATTATAGTTCAACACTAGGATTAAGAGAAAATAAGATTAATCGCTGGATACTTCCAAGACGAATAGGAACACATGAAACTATATTTGGAGAAATTACTTTTAAACAGGCAATTAGGCCAAACGGTCAAATTTCAATAAAAATAGAACATAAAGACTTGACTCAGATAAGCTTAAGAACTGGAATTTCATTAGATGAGATTCGTCGAAGGTTATTTATAGAATTATCAGAATTTTATAAATTAGATGATTGGTCTTTCGATGTTTAATTTAAAGATGCTTCAAAGAAGAGGGAATTTTATTTTTGGAATGATCTCTAAAATTAATATCAAACTTTTTATAACATTAATTTGTTTCGTATTTATTGGAAATTCAATATATGGAAATTTTGATTCTTTATCTAATGAGGCACTTGCTACTGAAGAGATATTATGGCTATTATTTGGAATCATATTTAGTTTTCTAAGTATAATTTTAAATGCCTATGCATGGAAGTTTTTAATCATTAATATTGGCTATAATAGTATTAAAATTAATGTAGTAAAACTATTTTTATCTACAAATATATATAAATATTTCCCGGGAGGAATATGGCATTTTATCTCTAGATATAATACCTTACGCTTGGAAATTTCAACTGAAAAATCAATTGAATCTATTTTATTAGAACCATTATTAATGTTGGTTGCAGGATTCATTTTTATACCTTTTGCAGGCCTTAATATATTTATTTTTATCCTTAGCTGGTCATCAACTTTAGTCTTTTTACCTGTATTTAGACATTTTATAGTAAGAAAATTGAAGGCAATGAAGTCAAGTATTTTTAATGATAATGATCATTTTAATGACAGGTCTTTAAAAGAAAATAATCAAAATATTTCAAGAAGGATGTCATATCCTTATAAGCCACTATTTGTGGAGATTATATTTATTTTCTTTCGTTTCCTGGGTTTTTTATGTTGTTTAAATGCATTTTCTATCGGTTCACTAATTTCTCAAGGTGAATTAATATCTTCATTTTCTTTGGCATGGATAATTGGTCTTATAGTGCCGGCAGCACCTGGAGGTTTAGGTGTCTTTGAATCTGTAATTCTATTTGGTCTTGGTTCACGTATGCCTGAAGCACCACTTTTGGCTGCATTGCTATGCTATCGACTGGTTTCAACAATCTCTGATATATGCGCAGCTTTGATTTATCCAGTAAAAAAATTATTTAAAGTTTAAAATTTATTAGTTCTTTCTATTATTTAAGCTTGGTATTAAGGCCGAAGATGCTATTAAACCAAGAAAAATTATTATCAACGATGGCAAGATAGATTCTGCGACTCTTTCATCTCCTGCATATTGGAAAATTCGTACTGAAAGAGTATCAAAATCAAATGGTCTTAATATAAAAGTGAGCGGTAATTCCTTTATAGTGTCAACAAAAACTAGAAGTGCTCCTACTAACATCGGTCCTTTGAGAATTGGTAAGTGTATTTTGAAAAGGACTCCTAGCCAGTTCTCCCCAAGATTTATAGCTGCATTATCTATATTTGGTGATATCCTCTCAAGGCCAGCATCAAGACCACCTTTTGAAACAGCTAGGAATCTAATGCTATAACCCCATATGAGTAAACTTAATATGTTTATTTGCCAGATACTTCCTTTAAATGAAAGAAGAGCAAGTGCTAAAACTGATCCAGGTATTGCATAGCCTATGCTGGATAAAAAGGTCAATATATTAAGCCATTTATGATTTTGCCATCTCTTAGAAATTGATAAAATCAATGCTACAAAGATCGTAATTAATGAAACAGCTAAAGCCAAGCTGAAGCTTCTAATAGTTAAGCCAATTAAATCAGTATTTAGTCCCTGATTCATTTGGTCAATATTTACTATTGCCCATGTAATTGGAATGCCCAATGTAAATGCTGGAGGAGTAAAAGTTATAACTTTGGCAAGGAATAGATTAATACCTTTTAATTCCCATTTGGCTGAGTCTCCACTACTTATTTCGTTTGTCCAACGCTTACTTCTTTCTCTTGATTTGCGTTCAATTGCTACTAATAGAAATACTAAAATCAGAGCAAATAAAGCAAGTGCAATGGCACCTGAAGGCTCGCCCTCCTCTACCCAACTCTCAAGTATTCCAGCTGAAATACTTGGAATATTTAAAAGTTGAACGGCACCTAACTCGTTTATTATTTCCATCGCCATTAAAGCTAAACCAGCAGTAATTGAGGGGATTGCAATTGGCAGAGATATTTTAAAAAAACTTTTCCAAGGACCAATTCCAAGAGTTCTGCATGCCTCAAGTTGTTTCCTACAACCATTCTCAAAGCTTTCTGAACTTAGTAGAAATACATATGGGTATGTTGTGAATGCCATTATTACTACGCCCCAGAACATACCAGTAATTCTTATGGAATTTATGCTTCCAAGGTCAATAAATGTAGCTGCTAAGAGATAAGCTGGAGTCGCGAAAGGAATCAGTTGGCAAACTCTAAGTATTTTTCTACCTTTGAAATTGCAATTGGCTAAAATCCAACCGTTTGCTATTCCTAAAAATCCTCCCAGAGTTAGTGAAAAAATCAATAATAAGATTGTTCCTTTTATTTCATTAAGATTGTCTATCGTTAAAAAAATAGAACCTTTTTGAACACCGTTTAAGCCCTCTCCAATGAGATTAAATAAAGGCCATAAAACAGAAAATGTTAATAGTATTACTATAAACTTCAGTATAAAACGACTGTTATCAAAGGAAATTAGGTGAAAAATAAATGTATTATTTTTTTCCTTTTTATTTGATTTTGAAATGGATTTGAAATTGTTCAATTTATTCTTGAAATTTGGTGTTTTGTGATTATTTTTCAATACATTCATTTAATTGAGAGAGCATTATCTCTTTATCTAATTCTTTTCCAATAAAGACAAGTTGATTATTTCTTTCCTCTCCCCAATCACTATCTTCAATTGAAATTCTTTTGCCCGCAAGGTGAAATAAATGTCTTCTTTCGCTTTCACTAAACCAGAGGATACCTTTGGCTCTGAATACATTACTTTTTAATTGATTATCTAAAAAATATTGAAATTTCCGAAGAGAGAAAGGTTGCTTGGTTTGAAAAGCAACTGAAATAAAGTCTTCGATTTTGTTTTCATCTTCATTTGAGTGATCATGTTTATGAGAGTGATCATGTTTATGAGAGTGATCATGTTTATGAGAGTGATCATGTTCATTTGAGTGATCATGCTCTGATTCACTTTGGTTTATTAGATCGGTTTCAAATAGACCAACACTTAATAATAGGTTTAGAGGAATATTACCTTTAATACTTTTTAAAATTCTGATATCATTTTTTATTTTTTTTAACTTAGTTATAGTATTTTCAACATGTTCTTTACTTACTAAATCACATTTGTTTAGAAGTAAAATATCACCATATATTATTTGTGATCTTCCTATTGAACTCTCCAATGCTACGTCATTAAAATTCTCAGCATCTACTAATGTGATAATTGAGTCTAATCTTGTTTTGTCTCTTAATTCACTTCCAAGTAATGTCATCGCAACTGGAAGTGGATCTGCTAATCCTGTTGTTTCAATAATTATATAATCGATTTTTTTATTTACATTAATTAACTTTTCTATTGCTTCAACTAACTCACCATTTATAGAACAACAAATGCATCCATTTGTTAGTTCTATCATTTCTTCTTCTGTTTTAATTATTAACTCATTATCGATTCCTATTTCACCAAATTCATTGACTAATACAGCTGTTTTTAAACCTTTCTGATTAGTAAGTATATGATTTAATAAAGTGGTTTTACCTGATCCTAAGAATCCAGATATAATTGTAATCGGAATATTAGATTTAGAATTGATATTTTCTTTAATATTGGATTGACTTTTGATCATTTATTTAGAAGAAGATAATAATTAACTATGGATTGATTAATTTATCAATAGATTCAGCAAGTTTTATGTCATTATTAGTAATTCCACCCTTGTCATGAGTAGTTAATTCAATTTTAACTTTATTGTATGTATTTTGCCAATTTGGATGATGGTCCATTTTTTCAGATAAAAGAGCGACCTTAGTCATAAAGCCAAAAGCATCAATGAAATTATCAAATTTAAATTCCTTTTTTATGGTTTTATTGTCTACCGTCCAAGAAGGGTATTTTTCTTTAAAGTAATTTAGTTGAGTTTTTTCTATTAAGGAAACCATGAGTTTTTCATATCTATTGTTAATTTAATCAAAATCACCAATTGCATGCAATTGCAAACACCTTGTTTTATTTGACGTTCTATGTTCCCAAATATATATGGCTTGCCACAAGCCTATTGCTATTTGCCCCTCAACGACACTAAAGCTTAAATTATTTGAAGTAAGCATTGTTTTTATATGAGCAGGCATATCGTCCAAGCCTTCCTCTGAATGAAGATATTCTATTTTTCTACTACTTCCATCAATTGGGTAAAAATCCTTTTCTGGGACAATAGCTTGCATGTAATTTGATAAATCTTTAAGAACATTAATATCCGCATTTTCATTAATAATTAAACTACAGCTTGTATGTTTTAGAAAGATGAGAAGTATTCCTTTTCTAAGCTTATTATTTTGGATCCAACGATTAATATCTTTTGTTATGTCAGTAAAACCTTTTCCGTTTGTCTCAAAATCTATAGTTGATAAAATCTGTTCCATTCTAATTAAACCATTAAACCTTGTCTTTATTTAATTCTAGCAGCTTGTTCCTTTTCTATTAAAGCAAAAACTCTTGAATAAGATCTTATGAAAAAAAGTATATCCTTTTTGATTTTTAAATAATGAATAATTTAATTAAGAACTTATGATTTAAATTATTTTAAATTGATCAAATATGGAGCTATTTTCATTAATTTGATATTAGAATTATACAAATATCAAATGGAATACGTTGTCAAAGTCTGCATGGCAGCTTTTGGGTGATTACCTAAAAGAGACGCAGTTATTGGGATCTATACAAAGCACTCTTTACTGGGACCAAAATACATCTATGCCTATTGCTGGTTCCACTTGGAGAGGCGAGCAATTAAGTCTTTTAGCTAAGCAACTTCATGCAAGGCAAAGTTCTGAACAGTTCGATATCTTAATAAAAGAAGCAAAATCTGAACTTCAAAATTTAAAAGAGAAAGACGATTTTGAATCAGAACTTATGGCAGATAGGTTGAAAAATATTGAGTTGCTTGAGCAAGATTTCAATAGACAAAAAAGATTGGATCCTAAGTTGGTTGCTGCGCTTGCGACAGCAAAGTCTGAAGGTTATATGTGTTGGCAGGAAGCTAGAAAAAATAATGACTTTAAAAGCTTTTGTCCATCCCTCAAGAAATTAATTTCATTACGAACAGAACAATCCAATCAGCTCTGTGAAGAAAGAAGTTGCTGGGAGACACTTGCACAGCCTTTTGAACCGAACTTAACGATTAATCGTGTAAGCGAACTATTTGAACCTTTAAAAAAAAGATTGCCAGAATTGATTCAGAAGGCTGCAACAATAACTAATAAAAAGAGTGAAAAATGGGATTTAACAAATAGCGATCAAGAAAAGCTCTGTCAAATACTTTTAAATGATTGGTCTAGGGATCCTTCTAATACTGCTATAGCTAAGTCACCTCATCCATTTTCAATAACTTTAGGTCCAGATGATTATCGAATTACGACTCGAATAGTTAAAGGTCAGCCACTTTCTTGCTTATTAGCTACTGCTCATGAGTGGGGACATTCTCTGTATGAACAAGGCTTGCCTTCAGAAAGTCACCAATGGTTTGCATGGCCATTAGGTCAAGCAACTTCTATGGCTGTTCATGAAAGTCAATCTCTATTTTGGGAAAATAGAATTGCTAGAAGCTTTTCATTCGCAAAGTCTTTTTGGCATCATTTTGAGAATGCAGGAGCTCCAATTCATTCTGGAAATGATTTATGGATCAATCTAAATAAATTTACTCCCGGGTTGAATCGAGTAGAGGCCGATGAACTTAGTTATGGCTTACACATAATGATTAGGACTGATCTGGAAATTGATCTTCTAGAGAGAGGGCTTTCTGTAGAAGATCTGCCTAATGAATGGAATAAAAGGTATTTGAACCTTCTGGGTGTTTCGCCAGAAAATGATACTGAAGGATGCTTGCAAGATGTTCACTGGAGTGAGGGGATGTTTGGTTATTTCCCTTCTTATTTGCTTGGTCATCTGATTAGCGCCCAATTAACAAAAAAACTTGAAGAAGATTTAGGAAAAATTGAAAATATTATTGAAGCTAATGAAATCAGTAAAATATTGGGTTGGCTTCGCAAAAATGTTCATCATCATGGGAGAAGTTTGGATTCCGAGGAACTTGTTGAGAAGGTCACTGGGGCAAAATTATCACCAAATTATTTTCTTGAATACTTAGACAATAAACTTGAAAAGCTTTCTTTAATCTCTAATTAAAAGATACATTTATTAGGCTAAAAATTAAGTAAAGCATATTTCTTGTTGAAATTTTTCTAAATTATTTGCCAAAATTTTATTCTCATTTACTGCGTTGATTTACCATAGAAGAGCTTAAAAAAATACTATGGCTAACCTTGACCAAGCACCTAGCAGAACAATGCCTAATCTGCTTCATGTCTTACCTGCGTTTGCCAATGAATCTGAACATAGAGTCAACACAATCGTTGAGTTGAATTCGAATACAATAAATAAATACGAGCTTATTACTGAAACAGGGCATCTCAAGCTTGATCGAGTTGGATATTCTTCCCTCGCCTACCCTTTCGCTTATGGATGTCTTCCACGTACATGGGATGAAGACGGCGATCCATTGGATATCGAAATTGTGAATGTTACAGAGCCGTTAGTACCCGGTTCAATTGTTGAAGCAAGGATTATAGGAATAATGACCTTTGATGATGGAGGTGAAGTTGACGACAAAGTTATTGGCGTAATAGCCGATGATAAGAGGATGGATCACATAAAAAGCTTTGAACAATTAGGAGAGCATTGGATTAAGGAAACAACTTATTATTGGGAGCATTATAAGGATCTTAAAAAACCAGGAACTTGTACTGTAAATGGTTTCTTTGGTATTGAAAAAGCAGTTGAGATTATCAAATCTTGCGAGAAGCGTTACTTATCTGAGATTGATCCTAATTTAATTAATTAAACTTTCTGAATGATTTAGGCTCTTGCAGACTTGAAAATCTCTTCTAATATTTCACCTGCACCACGGCCTTTTAATTCATTGGCTAAATCTATTCCTATTTCCTCTGCAGAGCTTACTGATCCTTTTTTTATATCTCTAATTAATCTTTTACCATCTAAACTTGCAACCATTCCTTCAAGAATTAATTCATCGTTGTTAATTTCAGTTCTAACGCCTATTGGAACTTGACATCCTCCTTCAAGCTCTCTGAGGAAAGACCTTTCTGCTAAACATCTTTTAGATGTTGATTCGTGTTCAAGTGTTTTTAAAATATCTAGCACCTCTCGTTGACCACTTACACATTCAATACCAAGAGCCCCCTGCCCCACCGCATGGAGTGAAATATCTGTTGGAATCAACTGATGTATTCGATTAGCAAAACCAAGCCTTTGCAATCCAGCAGCTGCCAAGATAAGACAGTCATATTCTCCTGAGTCAAGCTTTTCTAATCGCGTAATAACATTTCCTCGTACATCTTTGAAAACAAGATGTGGATAATGGTATCGCAATTGAGCAAGCCTTCTTAAGGAACTAGTCCCCACTACAGAACCTTCTGGCAGAGTCTCTAGTTTGTAAATTTGATTTTTCTCATTAACAACTAACGCGTCTGACGGATCCTCCCTTTCTGTTATGCAGCCAAGAATTAATCCCTCTGGAAGATTGGTAGGTAAATCTTTCAATGAGTGGACCGCAATTTCGGCATGACCAACAAGCATTTGAGCTTCAAGTTCTTTAGTGAAAAGACCTTTATCTCCTATTTTTGCTAATGCCACATCCAGTATTTTGTCACCCTGCGTAGCCATTGCTTCGATACTGATAGAGAGATCAGGATGGGCTTTTTGTAGTTCATCTCGTACCCAGTTCGTTTGAACCATGGCCAGCTGGCTTCGGCGAGAGGCGATGCGCAGTTGGTCTAGTGTCATTAGCAAATATTTTCTATTTCATTACCTTAAGCAGTCAACCATACCAAATTAAAATTCTTGGAAAATAATTTAATAAGGTTGATGTGAAAAGAAATCTATTTTTTAAACAATTTTTCTATTTGTAGGTAGGAAAAGTAAAGATTATATTTTATTTTTTAATTAAGCTTGATATATTCTTTAAGTACACCGTTTCTATTTGGATGACGGAGTTTTCTGAGAGCCTTAGCCTCTATTTGTCTAATCCGCTCTCTCGTTACATCAAAAATCTGTCCAATTTCTTCAAGGGTTTTCATCCTTCCATCGTCTAAGCCGTAACGTAGTCTTAAAACATCTCTCTCCCTAGGACTTAATGTAGCGAGAACACCCTCCAAATCCTCTCTCAATAAGGTTTTCGCCACATCTTGTTCAGGATTTTCTATATCCGCTTCAATAAAGTCTCCAAGCCTAGAATCTTCTTCTTTACCAATAGGAGTTTCAAGAGAAATGGGGAGCTGAGCACTTTTTGCAATGAATCTCAGTTTCTCAATCGTCATTTCCATACTTTCAGCTATTTCTTCCTCGGTTGGTTTCCTTCCAAACTCTTGACTTAAAACCTTAGTGGTTTTCTTGATCCTAGAAATTGTTTCGTATAAATGGACAGGCAAACGAATTGTTCTGCTTTGATCTGCAATTGCTCTAGTGATAGCCTGCCTAATCCACCAAGTAGCGTAAGTTGAGAATTTATATCCTTTCTCATGATCAAATTTTTCAGCCGCACGAATGAGGCCAAGACTTCCTTCTTGGATGAGATCTTGAAAAGATAAGCCTCTATTCATATATTTCTTGGCAATTGAAACTACTAATCGGAGATTCGATTGCACCATTTTTTCTTTTGCTCGCCTACCAAGCATCAACCGCCTGCGGAAGCGAGTTAATGGCATTTCGGCAAGAGCTGCCCATTCTTTCACTGATGGGAAATGCCCATTCTCACTTTCAAATTGCGCAGCTTCTTCCTCTAATTGAAGAAGATCAGCTATTTTTCTTGCTAGTTCAATTTCTTCGTCTGGCCTGAGAAGTCTTATGCGACCAATTTCTTGTAGGTAAACTCTAATAGAGTCTTCTGTGTAAACTCCTTTTGGTCCTATCTTGATACTTGCTAAAGCTTTCGCTGCTGCTTCTTGAGCACTAGATAGCATAGAGGCATTATCGTCATCGTCTAAATCGATATCTGCTTCAGTGACTTTATTCTCTTCAGCAATTAATTTATCGGCCTCTAGATCTAAATCAAGTTTTAGATCATTTGAAGATTCTTGAGGAAGAGTTTGAGTTTCTTTAGTCACGTTTAATTTGGCGGCAGTTTTTTTAATTTTTTTGGAATTGCTTATGGTTTTTTGATTAATAGACATGTTTTTAGAATTCTTCTTTCCCTTTGAAGTGATTTTTTCGATGGTTTTTTGGTCAGTTGCAGATCTCATGTTATTAACCGAAAAAAATGACCGGAATCTCCTAGTGAAAATATTTCAGGAAAAACTATTCAATTTGTAGAATTTAACAAAAACACTCTAATTTGACATTGTCCTTAACCGTGATGAATCTTGCGAAAAATCACATGATATCAATAAGGACTTAAAAAATATTAAAGGTGTTTTGTTGAGGAATGTAAATCAATGTGTAAGCAAGTATGTCAGGGGATTTCTCAGACCGGCATACCTCAGAATAGGATTGTTCCTCTTCTTGGTAAAGCTTCTAGTCTTCCCTCTGGGTGGAATCTTGCATGTTCCACAACAGCTTTAAAGCTGTTAACAATCCAATGGTAGAAAAATTTTCCCAAGTCGGCAAGTACTAAAACTATATGAATGCTTTTATATTTGATATTTGGTTGCATGTTGGTCGTGAAGGACGATGTTTTTCTTATCAAGATGGAAATCATTTAAATATAGATTTAGGCGATGTCGTGACAGTGCGTCTAAAAGGGCGACTCATGCAAGGATTGGTTGTCAACAAGAGGGATAGAAGCGGAACTAATGCAAAGGAAAATTCAAATAATATTTCATTGAATAATGTAGAAACATTAGTTCAAAAAAGAGCTATAAAAAAAGAATGGAGAGAGTGGTTAGAAGAAATTTCCCATGAGTTATATGTATCTGATTTTCAGATGCTTAAGACCGCTTTACCTCCAGGTTGGTTGGGAAGATCAAAAATATCGAATAGGCCCAAAAAGCTTTGGTGGGTAAAATTGTCTAGTGAAAAGTATGAGGCAAATCTATCTGCTAGACAGAGAGAGTTAAAGGAAAATCTTCTTTTGAATGGAGGAGGAAAATGGCAAAAAGATTTGGAGGCCGAGGGCTTCACTTCTGTATTTATTAGAAAATTTGTTTCTATTGGTTGCGGAGGAAGAGAAAAACGTCCTTTTCTTTTAGATCCTTTTATTGATAAAAAATCTAATGAAAAAAAGATTTTCAAGAATGAGGACCCTCAACCTTTAACGCCAGAACAAAAGTTGGCTAAAGGAAAATATGAGTCTCTTCAAAATGGATCCATTCTTTTACTGTGGGGTGTTACTGGATCTGGCAAGACGGAGGTATACCTACAAATTGTAGCACTTGAGTTGTCTGAGAGTAGACATTGTCTGGTACTTACGCCGGAGATTGGACTAATACCACAATTAGTCGATCGCTTTCGAAGGAGATTTGGATCAAATGTTTTTGAATATCACAGTAATTGTTCTGTTAAAGAAAAAATTGATATATGGAAGAGATCTTTAGAGACAACAACACCTAGTATTTTCATTGGAACTCGCTCAGCTATTTTCCTTCCCTTATCCAACTTGGGATTGATAGTACTTGATGAGGAACATGACAGCTCTTATAAACAAGAATCTCCTATGCCTTGCTACCATGCAAGAGATTTGGCAATTCATAGAGCAAAAAAAATAGGAGCTAAAGTAATACTTGGAACAGCAACTCCATCTTTAAATATTTGGAAAAATATAGAACCCAATGGCAAAATTGTTGTTGCAAAATTAAACCGACGGATTTCAAATCGTAAATTACCAACTGTTAGTATTGTAGACATGCGTGCTGAATTAGCTACCGGAAATAGAAGCTTAATTAGTAGATACCTAAAGAAACAGCTTATTGATATAAAAGAGAGTAAAAATCAAGCTATCATTTTAGTACCTAGACGTGGATATAGTAGTTTTTTGAGTTGCCGTAGTTGTGGAGAAGTCGTTCAATGTCCACATTGCGACGTTGCACTAACTGTACATCGTTCCAAAGAGGGAAATCAATGGCTACGTTGTCATTGGTGTGATTTTCGTTCGAAAATTAATGATAAATGTGGAGAATGTGGCTCCAATGCTTTTAAACCATTTGGAACGGGAACGCAACGCGTTATGGACCATTTAGAGCGAGAATTGGAGGGTATAAGCTTATTAAGGTTTGATAAGGATACAACTAGAGGCCGTGACGGTCATAGATTGTTGCTAGAAAGATTTGCTAATGGTGACGCCGATATTTTAGTAGGTACTCAAATGCTCTCTAAGGGCATGGATCTACCAAAAGTTACTCTGGCTGTTGTCCTGGCAGCAGATGGATTATTGCATCGTCCTGATTTAATGGCGACAGAAGAAACTCTTCAATTATTTATGCAATTAGCTGGTCGTGCAGGAAGAGGTGATCAACCTGGGAAGGTTGTAGTGCAAACTTATTGTCCTGATCACCCAGTGATTCTTCATTTGCTTGATGGGAGGTACGAAGAGTTTCTTAAGAAAGAGGAAAAGACGAGAAAAGAAGCTGCGATGGTTCCATATCGTCGAGCCTGTTTACTACGGTTCTCGGGCGAATCTTCAGAGTTAACATCAAATGGAGCGTTTCACGTCTCATCAAAAATTAGGAACGTTTGCAGTGAAAAAGGCTGGAAATTGGTCGGCCCAGCCCCTTCATTGACTGAGAAGGTTGCAGGTAAATACCGTTGGCAACTTCTTTTGTACGGTCCTGAATTAAGCCAAATTCCTCTCCCCTATGGATCTGAATTATGGAAAGATTTACCAAAAGGAGTCACCCTTTCTATTGATCCTGATCCTCTGAAACTATAATTTTTATTTTTGTTAAGGTGGCAATTCAGGGAAACCAAACCCCATTTTGAGACGAAATTTTTGAAGGACCATACTCAGGAATGTTAAAAAAACTATCAAGATAATCCCAATTGAAATTATGTTCCATTTCCAATTAGAGAACTCCACTTGATTTATCTTGCCAATTTCAAGAGGAAGCAATGTTGAACCGTTTTTAAAAGTAGGTTCAAGAGGTTTGGTTCTGAAACTATTTTTATTTCTTATGTCATTAATGATTATGTTTATTTTTAATCCAGGTATTTTTGGAAGTTCTCTCAAGTCAAAATAGAATTTTATATTTTGCTTTGTGCCAATTATCCAGTTTTTGTTGTTTGTAATTAGTTTAGGTTGTTTTATATCGAAGCCGCTAGTCTTTGAGGCTGCTGTAGTTATTTGCATTAGTAATTCATTTGCTTCCTCAAAACGAATAGTTGGTGATTCAAAACTCTGAGTAACGTCATTGGCTTGAATTCTAAAAATACTATCTTCTTTCGTAAGATTGCTGGCAAATTCTACTTGCCAAGGAATTGAATTGCCAGAATTACTATCTATATCAAGTGAAATTTTTAGTCGATCTGGACCTATAACACTCAAGTTCGTAGATATATCAACGCAACCACTCAAAAGAAAGGTTAATAATGAAATAATTAATAAAGTTATTATTGAAAATCCAAAGTCTAGATTTTTTGTTGGACCAGTCGGAGGATGTTTAATTTTCTTTTTTTTCTTCTTTGTTTTTTTAAATGATGATTTTAGAGATGGCTCCATCTCTATCTTTGGGATTTCTACAGACCAGTTTGACGGTCTAGGTAAATGAGGAGCATCTAGTATTGATAAAAGTTGTTTGGCCTGTTGACGAACATTATCTTTTTTATTATTAATTAGTGCCTTACAAGTATTGATGGCTTTTTGCTCCTCACCTTTACCCATATAGGCAGTAACTATAATTAGCCTAAGATGACCTCCTATCTCTGTCTCTGCTTGGAAGACTAAAAGTAAAGGGTCTACTATTTTTAGGCATAAATTATAATCACCTTTATCAAGGGCCGCTTCAGCCGCCTTTATGACTGAAGCTAAATTTGACATTTAACCTCTTCCCATAACCATTGTTCCTATCCCAGCATCAGTGAAAACCTCTAATAGAAGCGCGTGAGGTGTTCTTCCGTCGATAATATGAGCAGCATTTACACCCTGAGCGAGCGAGCGAATACAGCATTCAACTTTGGGTCTCATACCCTCTTTAACTATCCCTTTCTCTATTAATTCTCTAGCTTCTGATAGACGTATATTTTCTATTAAGGAGGAAGGATCCTTTGTATTTCTTAAAATCCCGGGAGTATCTGTCAAAAGAATTAATTTTTCGGCGCCTAGTGCTGCCGCAAGCTCCCCAGCAACAGTATCTGCATTAATGTTATGTGATCTACCATCATAAGAGTTCGCTACACTAGAAATGACTGGTACATAGCCTTCTTGGAGAAGAGGAGCTAACACTTTTGTATTTACTTTCGCTACCTCTCCAACAAGGCCATGAGTTCCACCTCCAAGAGTTCTTGCCTCAATTAATTTCCCATCTATTCCGCACAGCCCAACAGCTAAGCTGCCATGATTATTAATACCGCTTACTATTTGTTTATTTACTCTCCCAACCAGAACCATTTCTACAACATCCATGGTTTCGGTATCGGTAATACGTAAACCATCAAGGAATTCAGGCTTTATTCCTAATTTTTCTAACCATTGGTTGATTTCTGGTCCCCCACCATGAACGACTACTATTTGTACACCAACTGATGATAGAAGAGCTATATCTCTTAGTACGGCATTCTGAAGTGTTTTGTCAACCATCGCTGAACCACCATATTTGATTACGATTCTTTTATTTGCAAAACGCTGAATATAAGGAAGTGCCTCGCTTAAAACTGAAACTCTAATTGAATCTTTTTCCGTAAAGGGTTTATTTAAGTTTTCACTGGATTTAATTTGCTTTTCTTTTTTATTCATTTTCTTGTGAGTGTTCTTCTTGTTGTTGAGGAAGGAGGGTTAAATCTATTTCACCGGGTGTGGGACAAAATAATTCAGCGCATAACCCTTTAGCAAAAAATCTTCCTAAACGTTCTTTTTGAGCATTCCATCGTTCTAAAGCTACGGCAGCCATTTTAAATCTCATTCGTATCCCATAATTACCATCTTTAACCAATTCTTCTATTTCTATAAGTTGGGGGGGATTGTCTATGTCCCAAAGCTTTAATACTCTTAAAGATGATTCAAGTTGGCAAGATTGGCCATAGCGCCATCTAGTTACATCTTTAACTAGTTTCGCTAGTTCTTCAGGGCCTTTATCTCTCTCTGAGGCATATTTAGTTGCAGAAACTACTCTTAGAGCAGGAGGAACTTCAGTCGTTTTAAGTGATATGCCTATCAGGAAGATAGGAACTCCATAAAAAAAGGTAGGCACACTGAGGTTTGTTGCATCACTGAAATATGCTGTTAAGCCAATTAAAGAAAGGGATGCACCTCCTATAGTGATCAGATTTGCCGGTGAAAAAAGTTTATTCATGAGAGTAATTCTGGCTAAAATTTGTTGAAGATGGGTTTTAAGGAGACAGTCTCATGGCCTCACACCAAAAACAATTTTCTAAATTAAGTGAACTTGTTGAAAAATTAAACAAGGATAGATCATGGATTCTTGAACAACTAGATAGAGGTAGTTGGCCAGAATTAAGACCTGACCTGGCTGCATTGGAGAGAGAGTTAGGCCAACTCTTGACTAGGGCTACAGAATATATTGAAGAAAATTGTTGATCTAATTCAAAATGGAATGTCATCAGTATCAGGTACTAATGGTGAACTATCCCATTTGACACCCTCGTTATTTAAAGCAGTTGTGGAATCGTTTTTTTTATTTGATTGGCTTTGGGACGGTTTTGCTGAAACAGCTGAGTTGTCAGAGAAAGGGTGAATTCTGGAGAGAGTAAATTCAGCTCGCTTTTCTTTAGTTCCATCTTGTCGAGGAACAGAATTCATTCTTAAACGCCCCTCTATTACTAATTTAGAATTGACTTGAACTGTGTTTTGCAGTTCTTCTGCTAATTTCCCCCAACCAATAACCTTAATCGTGCTGGGAGGATCATCAGCACGGAGGCTTGCGAATTCGGCTTCCATTTCAGCAAGAGGAGTTTTGTTGTCTTGGGTAAAACGAACAGTAGGTGGCTTTTTTACCAGAACCTCAAGCATGCAATGGTTCATTTTTTTTTCTTTAGCTATTTTGGTTTATCTTGATGGATATGAAGGAAAAATGCCAGCCACATCTTTGGTTGTTAACAGGAACAGGCGAAGGGCATATTTTTGCTAAGTGTTTATTGAAAGAAGGCTGGAGAATTACAGTGAGTGTTGTTTCCGAGAGAGCCTCAATACCATATGAAAAATTAAATTTAGAGAAAATATTAATTGGTGCTTTGATTAGTGAGAAAGAGATCAGAAGTGTGATTCTAAATGCTAGAAATAATCAAAATGAGTTTTATTGTGTTATTGATCTTACCCATCCATTTGCTACAGAAATTACGCCAACCATTTCAAAAGTTTGTAAAGAATTAGGGCAACCTTTTATTAGGTATGAAAGACCTATTGAGAATATTTCAAATGCATTTTTAATAAAAAAATTTAGTGACTTGGAAAATTATGATTTAAAAAACAAATCTATTTTGCTTGCTGTAGGCGTAAGACATCTTCAGGCGGCTCTAATTAGTTTAAGAGATTCAGGAGCTAATGTTTATGCAAGAGTCATAGCAAATCCACAAAGCATAAGAAAAACTTTATCTTCATCAATTGAGAAAACAAATTTTGCAGTATTAAACCCTTCAGTTTACAGTAATGGGAAAATAGAGAAAGCCCTGATAAGAAAGTGGTCAATTGATGGAGTTGTCTGCAGACAGTCAGGAGGAAAAAATGAAATCTTATGGCATAAGATTTGTATAAGTATGCAGATTAAACTTTGGCTGTTGGAGAGACCATGTAAACTCCAATATATTAATTCAATTGATAATTACGAAGAATTACTGAACAGATTAAAAATCATTAGTATGTAATAAAGATATTCAAATATTATGGTTTATTCAGATTTTGACCAAGTAATTTATATGGTTATAACTACTGAATTAGATAAGAAAAAGGCATGTAAATTAGCTAATTTACTCTTGAAAGAGAAATTAATAGCTTGTGTGACTTTTAAAAATGTTGAGTCGTATTTTTGGTGGGAGGGAGACATAAATCGATCGAAAGAAGTACAACTAATGATTAAGTGTAAGGAGGAAAATATTGATAAGGTTTGTAAGAAGATAAATGAGTGGCACAGCTACGAAGTTCCAGAAATAATTTATTTTCCCGTTTCAGCTAATAACAATTACTATCTTTGGATAAATTCTATTTGAGCTTTCAAGGTCTAGGTTGCTAAATGTGAATTGATCAATTTTAAAAGATCGATATTTGATCGAGATCCTATTTCTGTAACGATTTGTCCTGCACAAATTGATCCAATTTTTGCTGATAGTTCTGGATCTAGACCATCTGCAAGCCCTTTGAGAAAACCTCCAGCATAAAGATCCCCTGCCCCAGTGGTGTCGATTGTCTTCCCTAGCATGAACGCATCTATACTTATTTCTTGACCATTTGAAATTAAAATTGAGCCGTTTTTACCAATTGTGATTGCGGCAAGATCACATTTTTTTTTCAATTTTTCTATCGCTGTTTTTAGAGAAGTGGTTTTATACAATGTTGTTATTTCATCTTCATTGGCAAATAATATATCTATGTAGTCTTCAACTAGTTTTAGGAAACTTTCGCGATGTCTATTTACGCAAAATGAATCAGAAAGGGATAACGCAACTTTTCTACCTGCATTTTTAGCAATTTCTGCAGCTTTGATAAATGCATTTTTAGCATCTGAATTGTCCCATAGGTAACCCTCTAAATAAAGTATTTTTGCTTCCCTGATGGCTGAAAGATCGATATCTTTAGGTTCTAATAAGACTGAAGCCCCTAGATAAGTACACATGGTTCTCTGAGCATCAGGAGTGACAAAAATCATACATCTGGCAGTCGATGGGCCAAAGGATGATGGCGGAGTCTTAAAGATGGTCCCGGTCCTTGATATTTCCTTTGTAAAGATTTCTCCAAGCTTGTCGTTTTTTACCCTGCCAATGAAGGCTGCCTTTCCTCCTAGTTGGCCTACACATGCCAATGAATTGGCAACAGAACCTCCTGATCTCTGAATTCTGTTGGTAGTCATTTCATAAAGTTCTTTTGCTCTTTTTTCATCAATCAAGGTCATTGAACCTTTATTGAAAGATAGTTTTTCAATGAAAGACTCATCTGTTGTTGTTAATACGTCTACGATCGCATTCCCAACACCAACAACGTCAAGAGATGATTCGCTATTTTTATTTTTCATCAAGTTAATTTTTAAATCAAAATTGTTAGTTTGCTAAGAACTCAAAAGAGCTCTTTTTGGTCCATGAATAGGATCCTCAACAACAATTGTTTGATCTCTGTTCGCTCCTAGGGAAACTATTGCTATTGGGACTTCCATAAGCTCAGCAAGGAATCTTAAGTAACTCATTGCAGCAGGAGGAAGGTCTTCTAGACGACGACAATTTTCAGTAGAGCATTTCCATCCAGGGAGCTTTTTGAAAATTGGTTTACTTTTTTCAAAATCCTCGACACTACTTGGGAAATAATCAATTCTTTTGCCATTTAATTCATAAGCTACACATACATGAATTTCGTTAAGTTCATCTAAAACGTCTAATTTAGTAATGGCAAGACAATCCAATCCATTAACCTCAACTGCGTATTTTCCAATCACCCCATCAAACCAGCCACATCTCCTTCTTCTTCCAGTAGTGGTTCCGAATTCACCCCCTCTATCACAAAGTTGATCATTAATACTTCCTTGCAATTCAGTTGGGAAAGGCCCTTCTCCTACTCTTGTCGTATAGGCCTTGGCTACACCAATAACCCTGTCAATAAGAGTAGGACCAACTCCCGCACCGATGCAGGCCCCCCCTGATACTGGATTGGATGAAGTTACATAAGGGTAAGTACCGTGGTCAAGATCTAAAAGAGTTCCTTGAGCACCTTCGAATAAAATATTTTTCTTCTTTCTAGCTGCTTGATGAATAGTTCTATTGCAGTCAACAATGTGTTTTTTTAGCTGGTTTCCGTAATCAAGATATTCTTCAATTATTTCATCAATAATTAATGGCTCAATTCCATAGATCTTTTGTAGGAGTCCGTTCTTTTCTGCTAGTGGAACCCTTAATCTTTCTTTAAGCTTTTCCTTGCTCAATAGATCAATTATTCGAATTCCATTCCTATGAGATTTATCAGCATAAGTTGGACCAATTCCCCTACCGGTAGTACCAATTTTTTGGAGGCCTCTTTTTTGCTCCATTGCCATGTCTAGAAGGCGATGATAAGGCATCGTTACATGAGCAGTTGAAGCTAGTTTTAATCCTGAAATATCGATATCGTTATCCTCGAGCATTTTTATTTCTTTAATCATCACTTTTGGATCAACAACTGTTCCTGATCCAATAAGACAAATCGTATCTGGATACAAAATCCCAGAGGGGATTAAATGCAGTTTGAGAACTTTGTCATCTACAACAATTGTATGACCAGCATTAACACCACCTTGGTAGCGAACAACTACATCTGCGGAGCGACTGAGCAAATCGGTGATTTTGCCCTTACCCTCATCGCCCCATTGTGCCCCTATTACTACAACATTTGCCAAGGAAGAAAATTCGGCTCGAAACCGATTTACTTTAGAATAAACAAGGTTTGCAGATTGCCATACCCTGAGTCAAAGAAATGAATTAAAGATTATCTTTAATTATCTCTGGCTACCAATTTCTCTGCCTTAGATAGTTCTTTGTTTAATCTTTCTTTAAGCTTTTCAGGAACAGGTCTATTCGCAAAAGTTTTGTAATGACCTGATAAAGCATTTAATGCGGTTTGCATTGTTGTAAAGGTAGTGGAGGTATTTACTTGAGATCTATTTCTATATCTTGAAATATAATCGCTAATTAGAAAAACAGCCTCTTTTTCAGCGTCTGTTAGCCCTTTATCTTCTTTAGGTAAAGTTATGGTTTCTTTTAAAGTTGAAGAGACTGAAATAGTATCTTTAGCGAAATCCCCAGTCATTAATGTTTTCGCTGCATTCACTTCTGAAGCGAATTGAAAGAATATGAGGCAGAAGCCAAGGCACAGAGCCAAAGCTGCCCTCACCATCCTAGTGGAGAGGTGATGAAAGGCAGAAGTCATTTTTTTTTTGCAATTACATCAGACTCTAGAGTCCTTTGGGCTCGATTTATAGTTTTTCAGTATTAAATTCTTCTGAAAGCTTTTTTAAAACAGATCTGAGATCTAATGACTCTGTAGTTTTTGTTTTTCTATTGTGTAATTCAACTAGTCCGGAATTTGCTTCTCTGCCAGCAACAATTCTCCAGGGGATGCCAATAAGGTCTGCATCTTTAAACTTGATTCCAGCTCTTTCGTCCCTATCGTCGAGTAGTACATCAACTTGATTTTCTAGTAAATTTTTATAGATTTCTTCAGCTAAAGTTCTCTGCCTATTATCTTTTATATTGGCAATAATAATAATTACTTCAAATGGGGCAATTGATGCTGGCCAAATAATACCCAAATCATCGTGATTTTGTTCTACTGCTGCTTGAGCTAGCCTGGAGATACCAATTCCGTAGCATCCCATAAAAAAAGGCTCTTCTAACCCTTTTTCATTAGTGAAAGTAGCATTTAATGACTTTGAATACTTAGTCCCTAATTGGAATATATGCCCTATTTCTATTCCTCTACATTCTCTAAGTGTTTGTGTCTCATCGTGAATACATTTGTCTCCAGGTTTAGCTTTTCTTACATCACATATGAACTGCTCAGTATGCAGTAAATCCCAATTATAATATATTTTATGTTCATCCTTGATATTATTTCCACAAATAAAACTTGTAAGATCTTTTACAGAATTGTCAGAAATTCTTATGAATTTCTTTTCCCATACTTTTGCTTTTGAGAGTAAATTATCACTAAGATCAGGACCAATAAAACCAAAGGGTATATCAGTCAGACCTTGCTTTTGTATATCTTCATTAGAAATTGCTCTAACATCTAATACAATTTTTTTTAATCTACGAGTCAGTTCATTTAAAAGTTTAATCTCATTTACTTCTTGGTCCCCCCTAATACTAATTAGAACCGGGTATTTTTTATTATCATCACACGTTGCTAGATAAGCTAAAACTTTTACAATTTGGGTTGGATGGAAATTATTATATTTGCATAATTCCTCTATTGTTTTTTGATTAGTTGTTTTGATTATCGAAGGTTTATTTTTCTTTAATAAGTTTCCTTTTTCAATGATTGAAACTGCTTTTTCTTGATTAGCACCATATTTACCATCAGAGCTTATTAGGATTAAGTCTTCTCCAGATTCCGCTGTAACCATAAATTCTTGAGATGCTGCACCTCCAATTGCACCACTATCTGCATCGACACAAACGAAATCTAGCCCGCATTTAGTAAATATATTTTGATAAGCATTTTTCATTTCTGAATAAGTTGATTTAAGATCATTTTCATTTGCATGGAATGAGTAAGCATCCTTCATAATGAATTCTCTGCTTCTCATTAATCCAAATCTGGGCCTAATTTCATCTCTGAATTTTGTTTGAATTTGAAATATGTTTATTGGTAATTGTTTATAAGAGTGAAGTGTTTGAGAAATTATTTGAGTAATCACCTCTTCATGAGTTGGTCCTAGTCCTAGCTCTTTTCCTTGTCTGTCTTTTAAGCTAAACATAATACCCTCTCCTTCTGTGTAAGCTTTCCATCTTCCACTCTTTTCCCATATTTCTGAAGGTTGAAGTTGAGGCAGAAGTGTTTGAAGACAACCTTTTTTTGTTAATTCTTCTTCAATAATGACGGTTATTTTTTTTAAAACTTTCCAAAGTAATGGCATATAAGCATAAATACCTCCAGCAAGGCGTCTAATAAAACCTCCTCTCAAAAGTAACTGATGTGAGATTATGTCTGCTTCCGCGGGAACGTCTCTTAGAGTGACCAGCATTAGGCGGGAGACGCGCATGAGCCTAAGATTGCAACCTTTCTGACATTAGTACTTTGAGTGTTGGCTCAAAAAGATCTAGAGGGAATGTGCGGGAATCATGTTGTTTTTTTAAAGTGTTCAAATGTACATAGTCTTAATTTGAGAGATCTGCTAATTTCTTCCCATGTTTTTTTGAAGCTTTCTTTACCAATGTTTAACGGGTCAGTAAATTCAGGAACAAATGGAAGAACAGAAGAGTCTATTGAAAAAGTATTGAATACAGCTTCTAACTTGAGTGATGCATTATTGACTATAGATGATGTACAGAAAACATTGAATAGATCTAGAGCTTCTGTTTATAGATATACAAACACAGACACCAGAAATCTTAATCCTCCATTTAATCCTAGAAAACTAAATACAGAATTCAGAAGTGATCAGAAAGATCAATTGCTTTTTCATCCCAATGAAGTTGCAAGATTTGCAAAAGATATTCTTAGAATTAAGGAAGTAACAGTTGAAATATTTAATTCTCCATCATCAGAAACTCAAAATATTCTTACAGCAATACTTGAGGAGTTGAGAATGATTAGAAATAAACTTGATGAAACATCTGATGCGAAAAATCTTACTATTTCTAATCATTTAAAAGATACTGACAGAAAAGCTGCTTAATTATTCTTTAATGTGGGATAGTATTTATATGGTTTTTATTTAATTAAGTCTTTTAATTGATTTACTCGAATTCAACTAATGGTTTATCTATTCCAAAATTTAAATGGATATAGAATCAAAATTAATTAAAAAGCAATCTTCTGAGCTTGATCCTGCTTTGTTTGCTAAAGAAAATGACCAAAAATCTTCGGATGATGAAGATCCCTATAGTTTTAATAGTACCTCAACTTCTTTAATTGGTTTGGCAATAGTATTTGTAATGATTGGCATACCCATAATAGCTGTCATTAGTGAAAAGCCAGAAACAACAAAAAGCCTCATACCGATTTCAATAAATCAAAATGGACCTGAGTGATCTTCCTCCTTCACCATCACCTGGATTGGTAAATCTAGTTGTAGAGATTCCAGCTGGAAGTAGAAATAAATATGAGTATTTCAGCTCTGCAGGCATTATGGCTCTTGATAGAGTTTTGCATTCTTCAGTGAGATATCCATTTGATTATGGATTTATTCCAAATACTTTGGCTGAGGATGGAGCGCCGCTTGATGCAATGGTTGTTATGGAAGAACCCACTTTTGCAGGTTGCTTGATCCAGGCAAGACCTATAGGAGTGCTTGATATGCATGATTCAGGGGCATACGATGGCAAACTTTTATGTATCCCTACCGCTGATCCAAGACAAAGAGAAATTAATACTATTAAGCAAATAGCACAGAATCAATTGGAGGATGTGGCTGAGTTTTTTAGAACTTACAAAAGCCTTGAAGGGAGGGTGATCGTAATAGATGGATGGAGAGACTATGACGCTGTTGATGAATTGTTGAATAGCTGCATAGAGGCTCATCAGTCTGATATGAGAAGAAAATAATTATTTAGTTTGATTCCTTTGGGTAAAATGATTGCTGCTAATCTTTGATAACTTGAAATTATTTAGTTATTCCTCGTGTTCAACTTGCCGCAGAGCTATAAAGTGGCTTAACAATAATGAAATTACCTTTGAATTAATTGATATTTTAAATACTCCCCCGTCTAAGGAAATGCTTATCTCAGCAAGTGAGCTATATGGGGATAGAAAATATCTTTTAAATACTAGTGGAGTTGTATACCGTTCTATCGGTTCAAAAGTTATTAAAAAAATGAGTGATAATGAATTCTTTCAGAAGCTTTTTAGGGAACCCAGATTAATAAAGAGACCTTTTCTATATAACCCTAATAAATTTTTTTTAATTGGGTTTAAAGAAGAAAAGTGGGCAGAAAAATTACTTTGAAATTAACATGAAGACTAATATCGACTTATACGTAAGTAGTCTTTGCAAATAAAGTAAAATATATCTCTATTATCAAGAAACTAGTGAAAAATTTTTTTTCAGAATGGTGCAAGCAATCTGAAAATTCTTGGTGGTACTCTTTTTTTGATACGTGGGGACCTATTTCTTTAACAGTTTTGCTGTATTTAGGTGTTCGCAATTTTATAGCAGAAGCTAGATATATTCCGTCTGGTTCTATGTTGCCAGGTCTACAAGTTAATGATCGACTGATTGTTGAAAAACTATCTTTGCGCAAAAGAGCTCCTTTACGTGGAGAAATTGTAGTTTTCAACTCACCATATTCATTTGATAAGAAATTGATCGCCAATAGGCAAACTAAACTTCCGTCAAAATTTCAATGTTCATTAATAACTTTTCCATTGATTTCTTGGATACCGACCTTATCTGATCGTGCCTGTGATGCTTATATCAAACGTGTAATAGCTATAGGAGGAGACCGTCTTTTTGTTAATGCTAATGGGGCTATTATTTTAAATGGCAGATCGATAAATGAACCATATGTTGAATATTTTTGCCCAAACAAACCAGGATTTAATCTATGTCGATCGATGTCTGCAACTGTTCCAAATGGGTATGTATTTGTTTTAGGGGATAACCGATCTAATAGTTGGGACAGTCGTTTTTGGCCAGGAGGAGGACTCTTGCCTGAGAAAGAAATAATTGGCAAAGCAACCTGGCGGTTTTGGCCTATTAGTCGTTTTGGTAAGCCTGATTAATAAGTCCACAATCTACAACTTTTCCATACACTTTTTTGTTTTTTACTGGTTGATTAGTTGCGGTAGTTAAATGATTTTCTGCATGAGATTGGACCCATTTTTTTTCAGGATCAAACAATAACCATCGGTTGCTATTTAAACTTATTTTTTCTTCAGCTTGGTTTAATATTTTTGATGGACCAAAACTAATTTTTTCCCATAATTTCTCTACTTTCCATCCTGATTTTCTCACTAGTTGATCCCAGAGCAAGGGTAAAACCAGGCTATAACAACTAATTCCTTTTTTTCTTTTATTAGCAGGTAGTTTAGTTTCTAAGTCATCTGTAGGAGTGGAGTGAACAGATATTGCTGTTAAAACATTATCCTCTAAACCTTTTATAAGGGATTCTCTATCTCTCGGGGAACCTAATGAGGGCGTTACGCTCCATCCAATATCAAAAGGAGAAAGATTTGAGTTGTCATTTACCAAATGCCACCAAAAGACAGTTGCCATTGGCTTAGAGCATGCATTCTTCAGTATTGCAACGCCCTCAGATGTTGAAATATTCATCAGTCTTAGAGCTATTTTAGGGTATTGCTTTTGAAGCTCAAGTAATTGGTTGAGAGGAAGTATTTCACTTTCAATAGGGTCAGGAGGCCAGCCTGCTCTGAGAGTACCTACACTTTGTCTAGACATTCCACCTGCTTGAAGTGATTTATCTCGTGGTGCAATTAGTACAGGAGAATTTTTCATCTCTCCAACTAAAAAGCCTTGTTTAAGGATTTCAAGGGGAGGAATATAATCGTCATCACTTAGTCCAATAGCTCCATTTTGTAGTAGATGAGCATGGCTTGAAAGGGAAATCCCCTTCCCGCTTAGACTGAAACCTCCCCATAAATGTATGGAAACCTCACTTTTGATAGTCTTTAAAGAAATAATAGACTCTACTTGATCTCTCCATAATTCCCCTCTTGGCAGGATCCCTACTTGGCCATATCCAGCAAATGTCATTTTTTTAATAAGTGTAAAAATATTCTCTTCTTTGCCATTAAAGGGAGATTCCAAAAAAGAATGAGGATCAACAAGACACGGCGCTAAAAGCATATTTTTAGCTTTTTGTGGCTTGATACCTAAAAGTTCTGCATTTTGAATTGCCTGTTTACCAAATGCTTTCACTACACCATCTTTAATTAAAACAGGTTTTTTCTTTAAAGTAGAGCTTGAGCTTTCAATAATTTGAATATTTTCAAAGAAATAACTACTAGTCATGAAATTAAAGAGCTCCTGTAGCTGTTGAGTCGATGATCCCTCCCAAATGGGAAGTGATATTTAGACAAGTGATTTGATCTGGTTGCCCTTCGATTCCTGAGAGATCAATAACTGTAATTCCACCGTTACCTTGTTTTATCATCCAAATTTTTGATGGCTTTAATCCTAAAAGATGACAAAGAATGGTTTTATTAACTGCATCATGAGCGACAACCAATGCCGTTTCATCATTTTTAAGATCTTTACAAATCTCTTCCCAACCTATGATGGATCTTGTGGAGACTTCGTTAATATTTTCTCCCTCTGGCATTTGAACTTTTTCAGGATAAGTTTTCCATTCTTTAAGGAGATCTGGCCAGTCGGACTGAATTTCAGATTCCAGTTTTCCTTCCCATTTGCCGTGACCAATCTCTTTAAGATTGTCTTTTAGTGAAATTTCGATTCCGGAATGCTCTTTTAGAATGATTTGAGCTGTTTCTTTTGGTCTTGAGAGAGAACTACTAAAAGCTTTTTGTAAAACAATATCTTTTAAAAATTTACTTGCAGCCTTGGCTTGGGCTTTCCCATTTTCATTGAGGGGAATATCAATTTGTCCTTGGAATCTTCCCTGCTTATTCCAATCTGTTTCACCATGCCTGACTAAAATAACTCTTTTTTTACTACCTTTTTTTGGAAGACTAAGTTGTAAATGAGCTATATTATTTAGACATTCTATTTGAACTTGTCTGTCTTCCCAATTATTAAAAATAATATTACAAATTGAGATTGATGTGTTGTCTAGCCTTAATCTTCTAAAGCCTTTTGATGGGTCATTAATTAATTTTAGTATTAGGCATCTAAGAATTGCATTGTGCGCAACTATTAAAATAGTTTTATTAGAACCTGAACAGGCCTTGAATAAAGATTTTAAAAAATTTTCAGCTTGGGATAGGAGTTCTTTAATTGGTTGAAATTTAGTACCATCTTTTCTCGTGATGGATAGTTCTTTAGGCTCCTTTTCCCAAATTGAAAGATCATCTGGGTAAAGACTTTTTAGCTCATTTTTTGTTAAACCACTCCAAGGGCCTAGGTCAACCTCCAGTAGCTCATTTGTGTAGATTGCTTGAAGTTTACTTCGGTGTTGATTGAGTATGATTTTTGTGGTTTCTGAGGCTCTTTGCAAAGGTGAGCTATAAACTTTATCTATGAAAACAGAGGAGAGTACTTTCCCTGCAGCTTCAGCTTGTGATTGCCCTTCTTTCGTTAATGTTGAAAGGTCGTTTCTTCCCTGAATACGACCTTCCTTATTAAAACTACTCAATCCATGACGGACAAAAATTAGACGCAATGTCATTAAATAAAATGTCTTCTAGATAATTATGGTATTAGCCATTGGGACAATCTAATGTTATTTCATTAAACATAGAAGTCTTTCTCCATGTCATTCTTCACAAGTTGATTTTATGAGACAAGCCAAAACCGGTTGGAAATGGGCGGTGGCTCTGTTTTCATTGCTTTTAACTTTTCTGATTTGGCGACAGGGTTTGCAAGCAAGCTTTGATCGCCCCTCAGTTGCACCAAAAATTTCATTGATGCAAACTGAGATGGCAGTTTCAGCTTCATCATCCATACCTGAAAGAATACAAGAAGTATTATTAGGTTCAGAACCTCAGGAAAAGCTTTATCAAACTCTTAATAAAATTTCCTTAGAAAAAATTGAGGATAGAGAGAGACTCTTATTGGCTGTTCTGGAAGAGTCTGAGAATCAGCAAAAAATAATTTTGAAGAAAGATTTTAAGGATAATAACTTTGAATGGGTTAGGAGCTACATATTAGATAGACAAAATGGTAAAGAATTAGACAAGTTTCCAGAATTTAATGAGATTAAATTAGACCCTTTACTTTATCAAATATCATGCTCTAGGCTTGGATTCAATGATGAAAAGTGTATTAATAAAAAATATAATTTGATCATTGCTGTAAGACTTTTAACTTCTCAATTATTACCATTTTTTGCTTCATTGATGGGTTGTATATTGTTGATTAGGTATGCTTTGATTTTTTTAAGAAAGAAATATATTCAATGGCCTGAAATTATTGCTCCTCCATTATCAATCATAGATATGATTCTATTGATTTCTGGTGGTTTTGTTGTTATTGGTGAAGTTCTTTTTCCCGCGCTAATAATACCAGTAACTGATTTATTATTTAATAATTTATCCTCTCCACTAAAAGAGTCTTTAAAAGTATTGATCGGTTACGCCTCAATGACTATAGGACCTCTATTGATTATTCGATATCAATTAATGGGTCTTGTTCCTCCAGAAGTTGAGGGGGGATGGTTGCAATGGAAAATCAAACCAATTAGAGAAGGAATTTTTAAGTCACTAAGTGGTTGGTTAATGATTATGCCTTTAGTTTTGCTTGTTGGGTGGCTAATGAATGAGATTATCGGTGATCAGGGTGGAAGTAATCCTTTGTTGGAACTTGTTTTGAGTAGTGAAGACTTTATTCCATTATTTTTGCTTTTGATTACAACTGTTTTTTTGGCTCCAGTTTTTGAGGAGTTGGTTTTTAGAGGCATTCTTCTGCCTGTATTGGTATCTAAAGTTGGAAAGATCTATGGAGTTTTATTAAGTGCTTTGATCTTTGCTTTGGCTCATTTAAGTGTAGGAGAATTACCTCCCTTATTTGTTTTAGGTATCGGTCTTGGTTTGATGAGGTTGAGTTCAGGAAGGTTGTTCCCTTGTGCTCTAATGCACTCCCTTTGGAATGGTGTCACTTTTATTAGCTTATTATTAGTAGCTTGATATTAAATAAATAAAATATCAGCATTCCAGCTCTTGCAGTTGCTTGGTCAAGGTGTTTGACTTGAATTGCTTTAAAGTTTTGATTTGGTTAGTCGTACTCTATATAAAAAGAAAGTAGGACAATTTCAAAAAAAGAAGTTGTCAAGGGGTGTCCTAAATAGAGCTTTCGCTTCAAAACAGGTGCAAAGGAGATTTCCAATCCAAGCGGCCTTTCATATCATTCTGGATGGAGCGTTGATAGGCATACTCGCTATAGTGGCGATAATGTCATCCGTAGCTCTTCATTCACAATATTTATGGACTAAGTCTTTTACTAAACTTGAGACTTCTAGAGACTTGAATAGAAGGATATTGGAATCAACTTCAATACTTGAAAGTTACCTCTTGAAAAATCAAAAGTTGTCTAGAAAATTTGTTTCGACAAAAGCTGAAGATCTTATATATGTGGATAGACCAAGCCCAGAAGAAAGCAGACTGTTCGTTAATAAGACATTTAAAAATAAATTATTGGAAAGAATATCTTCTTTTCCCATAAAGCCAGGTTATTAATATTTTTCATGAGAAGTATTAATTCTAGAAAGAAGCGAAAGGCATTTAAGGCAAAAACTCTTTCGCCTCTGAAACGGTCAAGATTTCGAATTGTTTTTCTTATATTATCCTTTGGACTTGGGGGACTTTTTTTAAGAATAGGTTGGCTTCAGGTATTTCAGGCTGACCAATTAAGAGCTCTAGCACGTCAAGTTCAAACAGAACAAAAAAACCCTCTTGGAACACGTCGATCTATTTTAGATAGAAATGGAAAGCTTGTCGCATTAGATGAGAAACGTTTTAGGGTTTGGGCTCATCCCAGATATTTTAATTTCCCTGGTGATTCAACAGGGACAGTGCGTAAACCAGTCGAAGTAGCAAAACTTCTTTCTATACCACTCTCTAAAAGTGTTAATGAGATTTTAAACAAATTAGGAAATTATTCTTCAGGGGTAAAACTGGCAGAGGGATTAACGCTCGAGAAAGCTAATACAATTAAGCAACTAGGAATAAGTGGTATTGACTTGGAGGTTTATCCTCAAAGGCTTTATCCTCATGGATCACTTTTTGCAAATGTAGTTGGTTTTTTGGATTTAGATAGAAGGCCTCAGGCTGGACTGGAATTAAGTTTAGATAGAGATCTAAAGCGTCTAGAGAAAACTAGTGTACTCAGAAGAGGAGCTGATGGAACACCTTTACCTAGTGGTGTTCAGCGTGGTGTTTTTGATGAGGATCAATTAAATCTCCAACTAACCTTAGATGTAAGACTCCAGGAAGTAGCCGTTAAAGAAATAAGTAAGCAAGTAAAAGAGTGGAATGCGAAAAAAGGTGTAGTAATTGTAATGGATATTAATACAGGAGAGCTTCTAGCATTGGCCTCTACTCCCACATATAATCCTAATCAGTATTGGGATTATTCTCCATCTCTTTTTAAAGAGTGGTCAGTACAAGAATTATTTGAACCTGGTTCTACCTTTAAGCCAATTAACTTAGCATTGGCATTGGAGGAGGGAGTTATAAACCCGAATGGGAAAGTAAATGATGATGGTTTAATCACAGTAGGGGGATGGCCACTCTCGAATTGGGATCGAAGGCCTAATGGGATATTAACTTTCCCTGAAGTCTTACAAGTCTCAAGCAATGTAGGTATGGTTAAGATTATGAAAAAATTGAATGCAAATAATTATTGGCAATGGTTAAGGCGGTTAGGGATAGATGAAATCCCAGAAACTGATCTTCCAGGTGCGATCGGCGGCCAAATAAAATCAAAGCAGATTTTTGTAAATCAACCCATAGAGCCTGCTGTAGCCTCCTTTGGTCAAGGCTTTTCGATTACTCCTCTGAAACTAGTTCAATTGCATGCTTTGATTGCAAATGGTGGCAGACTTGTTACGCCTCATATCACTAAAGGCCTGAAAGGTGATTATGAGTCCTATTTCAAAACCCCGGCGGCATCTAAGCAGGTTTTATCTCCTGAAGTTACGAAGACTGTTCTTGGATGGATGGAATCAGTTGTCTCCTTTTACGATGAAAGTGGTATTGAAATCAATGTTCCTGGCTATCGAATTGGAGGGAAAACGGGGACTGCACAAAAATCGCAAGATGGCTTTAACTATAATTCAAAAATTTGCAGTTTTGTTGCAAGTCTTCCTATTGATGATCCTCGCTACGTCGTTTTAGCAGTTATTGATGAACCTCAAAAGCCAAATGCCTATGGATCAACTGTGGCTCTCCCCGTAGCAAAAAAAATAATTGAGACTTTGCTTGTGATAGAAAAAATTCCTCCAAGTATCTCTAAAAAAGAAAATTTAGCTATCAAAAGCTAAAAGATGGCTAAATTTTCCCAAAAGTACTAATTAAAGGGTGAAATCTATAAAAAATGTAGCTAGTCTAAATCCTATGAAAGACGTTTTAAATTATGCAATCCCTTCTTAATCAGTTATCGTCAATGACTGTTGTGGTGGCTGATACTGGTGATCTCGAAGCGATCAAAAAATTTCATCCCAGAGACGCTACAACAAACCCTTCTTTAATTCTGGCGGCCGCACAAATCCCTGCTTATCAAAGCTTGATTGATCAAGCACTTACTACTTCAAGAGAAATGTTAGGAGCCAGTGCTTCCACAACTAATGTGGTGAAGGAGGCTTTGGATGAGCTTTGTGTTGTCTTTGGTAAAGAGATTTTGAAATTAATTCCTGGCCGTGTTTCAACAGAGGTTGATGCAAGGCTAAGTTTTGATACAGATGCTACTATCGCAAAAGCAAGAAAAATAATTGCTAAATACAATCAGGATGATATTTCTAACGATCGGGTTTTAATTAAAATAGCCTCTACATGGGAGGGGATTAAAGCTGCGGAGGTATTAGAAAAAGAGAATATTCACTGCAATCTAACTTTATTGTTTAATTTTTATCAAGCAGTTGCTTGTGCTGAGGCAGGTGTAACGCTTATTTCACCCTTTGTTGGAAGGATTTTAGATTGGTATAAATCTGCTACAGGAAGAGATTCTTATCCAGCTACTGAAGATCCAGGGGTCGTTTCTGTTACTAAAATATTTAATTATTTCAAGTCAAATGGTTATAAGACAGAGGTAATGGGAGCAAGTTTTAGAAATATAGAGGAAATAACAGAGCTTGCAGGATGTGATTTATTGACCATTTCTCCTAAATTACTTCAGCAACTTAATGAAACATATTCGTATTTGCCAATCAAGTTAAATGCACAAAACCCTTTACTGATTGAAGAGACAATACATTTAGATAAGACATCTTTTGAATTAATGATGGCTGGGGATAAAATGGCTACAGAAAAACTCAATGAAGGAATTAGCGGTTTTAGTAAAGCAATTGATAAATTAGAAAATCAATTGTACGAAAGACTTGAGTTGATTGAAGGTGGAATTGCCCTAACCCTTTGAACTTTGATTTTGAAAGAGTAATCTCTTGATTACTCTTTTTGCGATGTCTTCATAACTCATCTCACCTGAAAGAATTTGTGCAATTCTTTTTGGAGCAGTAGGCCTTTTTACACCTAATTGGTATCCAACTTTAGGAAACCGATAAAAGACTTGAGAAATTCTTTTTCCCCAAGACATTGAATTTCCCCAATTCCTTTGAATTGTTTTTGTATATCCATCTAAAGTATTGACATCTCCATCCAGCCAATAAATAAGGCTTTTTGCCGCTTCAAAGCCACTCATCAAAGCAGGCCTTAATCCCTCTGCTAAAAAGGGATCACATAATGATGCAGCATCACCAACTAGAAGAATTCCTTCTCCGTTTAATTTATAATGGCCATTCCATACTCTTAATTTTTTTTCATGACCAATTACTTCAGAAGGGTCCAAACCTAAATCAGGAAGAAAGGATTTAAGTATTTCATTAACCGGTATTGAATTTTTATTATCTAGAAAAGTTCCCATCCCAATACTTACTTCATTGTTTAATGGAAAGGCCCATGCAAAACCATTCTTTACTAAGCCAAATTCGAACCTAGCGGTTTGACTTCTTAAATTCCCCTTCTGTTTGATTCTTCCTGAGAAAGTGGATGCAAATTTTTGTTGATTAGGACCTAAATTGAAAGTTTTAGGCCATTCTGATTGAGATCCATCAGCAATAACAACTGCTTTTGCCTCTATTTGTCTCCCATCAAGAGCGGTAATTTGCCAAATAGTAGATTTTTTTTTTACATCGATTACATTAAAAGAATTCAATAAATTACAACCAAGATTTATTGCTTGATCTAATAGGAAAGAATCGAGCTTTTCACGTTTGACTATCCAAAAAGGAGAAGACCCTGAGAGTTCAGCAACCACTTTGTCGGCATTGAACCAACTAAACTCTACATTTGTTATTACTTCATCAACTATTGGTAGAAGTTTAAAAGGAAACCAATTTTGAACTGCAGCAGACATTCCACCACCACAGCTCTTCTCAAAGGAGTAAACATTTTTTTCAAGAATACAAACATTTTTATTTTTACTAGCCAGATGAAATGCTGTAGTAGTTCCTGATGCCCCCCCTCCAATAATGGCAACATCTATGAGGGTCAAACTTTTAAAATCTCAGCTTCTTTTTCTGAGAGTTTTTTTTCAATATCTTTTATATAGTTATCTGTCTCTTTTTGAATTGATTCTTGTTCATCTCTGCTTTGATCTTCGGAAAGATCACCATCCTTTTCAGATTTCTTGACTCTCTCTATTGCATCACGGCGGATATTTCTAAGGGCAACTTTTCCTTCCTCTGCATATTTGGATGCGAGTTTGCAAAATTCTTTTCTACGCTCTTCAGTTAATGGTGGAACATTGATACGAATTATCTTGCCATCATTATTTGGAGTAAAACCAAGATCACTTGTTGCTATTGCTTTTTCGATGGAGGCTAATGAGCCTAAGTCGAAGGGTTGAATTGCTATGGTTTGAGAGTCAGGAGTAGTGATAGTTGCAAGTGATTTTAGTGGAGTTTCAGCCCCGTAGTATTCGACTGATATTCTGTCTAATAATGATGTATTTGCCCTTCCCGTTCTGATGGTATTGAAATTCCTCTGAGCTGCTTCTACAGATTTGCTCATTGTGGTTTTTAGGTCTTGGTTTGACATTTAGATAAAGTTATTGCGAATTGATTTTTAAAAGGTTAAAAGTTTAGTTTTAACTTGAATTAGATATTCTTGATCCAATTGGTTCGCCAGAAATAGCCTTAGCAATATTCCCAGGTTGGAAAATATTAAAAACAATAATTGGAATTTTATTATCTTTGCAAAGAGCAATAGCAGTGCTATCCATCACTCCTATTTCGTTAGCTAGTACATCTTGAAAGGTGAGATTGCTATATTTGACAGCATCAGTGAATTTTTTTGGATCTCGATCGTAAACCCCATCAACTTTCGTAGCCTTAAAAACAACTTCTGCGTTGATTTCAGCAGCCCTGAGAGCAGCAGTGGTATCAGTTGTAAAAAATGGATTGCCGCACCCACCTCCAAAAACAACTACCCTTCCTTTTTCGAGATGTCTTATTGCTCTTCTTCTTATGTATGGTTCTGCAATCTGTTGCATGTCAATAGCAGATTGAACTCTTGTAGGTACTCCAGCTCTTTCTAATCCGTCTTGAAGTGTAATCGCATTCATTACTGTAGCAAGCATTCCTACATAGTCAGCAGTGGCTCTGTCCATTCCTGCAGCTGATCCTTTTAGACCTCTAAAGATATTTCCGCCGCCAACAACAATTGCTATTTGCGTGCCATTTTCAACCGCTTTTGAAACGTCCTTGGCAATTGATTGAACAATTTCAGGATCAATCCCGTAAGGTTTATCTCCCATAAGAGCTTCACCACTGAGTTTTATAAGTGCTCTAGAGTATGTCATTAAAAATTCATAACAAATTGACAGTAGCAAGTCCTGGGAGAACGTCTTTATATCTGTATTGGATCCCTTGCCTTGGAAATATTATCAATAATATAGATTAATATTCAATTCCTTCCTGCGCTTTTACTCCTTGCTCTCTAAAGGGATGGTGGATTAATTTCATTTCTGTCACAAGATCAGCTGAATCGATTAATTTTTCTGAGGCTCCTCTTCCAGTCAAGACTACATGTGTGAGCTCGGGGCGCAAATTTATGCCATTTATAATTTCATCTTCATCTATATATCCAAGTTTTATTGCAACAATAATCTCGTCTAAAATTATAAGCTTATAATTTGGGTCTTTAATATAAGAGAGAGCCTTTTCCCAACTTGCCTTGACTAAATTTATATCTTTATTTCTATCTTGTGTTTCCCATGTGAAGCCTTCACCACATGCATGGAATTTTAATTTTTCCCCAAATATTTTCAAAGCTAATGATTCACCTGGTTCCCAGCCACCTTTGATAAATTGGATTATTGCAACTTTGTGGTTATGACCAATAGTTCTTAATCCTATACCAAGAGCTGCGGTGGTTTTACCTTTTCCTTGTCCGGTATTGATTATTATGAGGCCTTTTTCTTTGTTTCGTTCTTTTAATCTTTGTATTTGAACTTCTTTCCTTTTTTTCATCCTTTCTCGATATTTTTCTTCGCTAATATTTGGTATTGAATTACCACCTATTCCTATTTTTTCTGCACTCTTATCTAACTTATTAAGTCTTGAATCTTCTTTAGAAATCTTATTTTTCATTTTCTAAGATTAAATTATAACTTGATAAAAGAATAATTAATAGAAATGATATAGCTATAAATATTAATTATTCTTCTTGTTAATATTTGACTCTAGATAGAGCACTATCAACAGCAATTTGCTGATCTCTTCTTGTTATCCAATGATGATAGGTTTTTGTATGTATTGACACTGAGTGTCCCATCATTTTTGCCGCTACAGTATTTGGTAGGCCTATTAAGATTGTCCTCACTGCCCATGAATGTCTTAAATCGTAGGGGGTAAAAGATATTTTATATCTTCTAAATTGTTCCGATACTCTTCTCCCAATATGTTGAAGAGTTGTCTCTTTTAGATCTGTTTTAATGTCTGGGAGTAAATCTGAAGGATTAGTTGTTTTGTTTAATTCAAATAAACTAACCCATTCAGGATGAAATGGCCAAACTTGATGCTCTCCTGTTTTTGTATTTGGGAAAACCCGAAGTATTTTATCTCCACCCTTTTTTAAACAAGATAAGTCACTAAAAAAGACTTCATGATTTCTAAGCCCATAGGTTGCCATTAACCCAAAAACAAATCTCCATTTTGAATTTGGTATTAATTGAAAGTTATTAATAATTTCTTCATCACTAGGTAATTCTCTGAAATTAGATTCGTGTATTCCATAACCACTTTGTAGTTGTTTCCAGTTCTCAGGTAGCTCCAATTTAAGGTGTCTAGCGAAAGCACTTAAAGCAATCCCGCATTGTTGTCTGCTCCTTGAATTCTCTTTGTAACTTAAAAGTACTTTAACTAGAAGCTCCTTGTTTAATTGAAGAGAAGATTTATGACTTACTCCAATTAATCTATTCAAATATGGCTTGTAAGCAGATTGCCAAGTACTGATCATTCCTGCTGGTGACTTGCTCCTAGAAGTATCAGAAAAAAATTGTCTTTTGAAGCTTTCTATTTCATTGCTTTCAAGTATTTTTTTAGTCTTTGTTGATGAGATGGCTTTTTCTTTAATCCAATTAGACCAGCAAAATTGATTTTTTTTAAGTTGAAAATCAATTAATTCTATAGCTTTTCTAGCCTCTTCTAGACCGTTAATATTGTATGGAAGTTTAAGGCTTATTCTTTGAACTTTAGAAAGATTTTGAGATTTTTTGTCTGGCAAAGAACCGCGAATGTTTAAAACTTTCCCTCTTTTCTCAATTCTTAGATTGATTCCCTTTGATTCAAGGTTTTGGTTGATATCTAGTAACTTTTGATTCTCGTCCATGATCCTGTAAATTTAGCTTGCTTTACTTTGATAAGGGTTTGTATAACCTTTTATAAGGAGTTTTTTCTAAAATGGCTCGGGTTGGTGTCCTCTTATTAAATCTCGGAGGTCCTGAGAGGATTAAGGACGTAGGACCATTTTTGTATAATTTATTTTCTGATCCAGAGATAATTCGTTTACCAGTTCGTGCTTTTCAAAAACCTCTGGCTTGGCTTATAAGTTTATTAAGAAGTGCTAAATCACAAGAGGCTTACAGATCGATTGGAGGTGGTTCTCCTCTACGTCGTATTACCGAGCAGCAGGCAAGAGAACTCCAAAGTTATCTTAGAAATATAGGAATAGACGCTACTACCTATGTTGCGATGAGGTATTGGCATCCATTCACTGAGTCAGCCGTAGCGGATATGAAGGCTGACGGTGTTAGTGAAGTTGTTGTTTTGCCTCTTTATCCCCATTTTTCTATAAGTACAAGTGGATCCAGTTTTAGAGAATTGAAAAGGTTAAAAGATGCTGACTCTGAGTTTGCAGATTTATCAATTCGTTGTATTAGAAGCTGGTTTGATCATCCAGCCTATGTTTCTTCAATGGCTGAATTAATAAAGAAAGAAATCCAAGCTTGTGATTCACCCCAAGAGGCCTACGTTTTCTTTACGGCACATGGTGTCCCTAAAAGCTATGTAGAAGAAGCCGGTGATCCTTATCAAGATCAAATACAGAACTGTTCACTTTTGATTATTGACCAGCTTGAGAATTTGCTTGGATTTAGCAATTCATTCTCACTTGCTTATCAAAGTAGAGTTGGGCCAGAAGAGTGGCTAAAACCTTATACCGAAGAAGTATTAGAAGAACTAGGAAAATCCGGCGTTAAGGAACTTGTCGTTGTCCCAATAAGTTTTGTGAGCGAGCATATTGAAACTCTCCAAGAGATTGATATTGAGTACAAAGAAATTGCTCAGAAAAATGGAATTGTTAATTTTAAAAGAGTTCCAGCTCTTGATACCTATCCATTGTTTATTGAAGGATTGGCCGATTTAGTCTCTTCTTGCTTAAACGGCAAGGGTGTTAGTTTAGAGGAAGCATCAAAATTGCCAGAAAGAGTAAAACTTTATCCTCAAGAGAAATGGCAATGGGGTTGGAATAATAGCTCTGAAGTTTGGAATGGAAGAGTTGCAATGATTGTTTTTCTTTATTTTTTGATGGAATTAATAATTGGGGGTGGACCTTTACACCAAATAGGTCTGCTGTAAAGAACTAAAATAACTATTTGTTTTGATTAATTTGAATAAGCTTTCTATTAAAACTTAGACAATTGAATTAAATCTTTGCTTAATTTATTTTGATTGAAATTATGCATACTAAGATTTATTGTTAGTTAAGATTTTCTTTTGCCGTGACCCTGACTTCTACGCATAATCAAATAGGAGATTCAGGAACACAAAGTCAATATGAGATGTCAGGAGCTGATGCCTTGATGGATTCCCTTCGTAGGCATGGAGTAGATACTATTTTTGGTTATCCAGGCGGAGCCATCCTCCCCATCTATGATGCAGTTTTTAAAGCAGAGCAAGAGGGCTGGTTAAAACATATTCTTGTTCGACATGAGCAAGGTGGAACTCATGCTGCAGATGGTTTCGCTCGGGCGACTGGGAAAGTAGGTGTTTGTTTTGGTACATCAGGTCCTGGGGCTACGAATCTTGTTACAGGAATAGCCACCGCTCAGATGGATTCTGTACCTCTTGTTGTCATAACAGGACAAGTCCCTAGGCCTGCTATTGGTACTGATGCTTTTCAAGAAACAGATATTTTTGGGATAACACTTCCAATTGTTAAACATTCATGGGTCGTAAGAGATCCATCTGAAATTGCAAAAGTTGTTGCTCAAGCTTTTCTTATTGCCTCATCGGGTAGACCAGGCCCTGTTTTGATTGATATACCAAAAGATGTTGGACAAGAGATGTTTAAATATCTTCCTGTCGAGCCAGGTTCAATAAAGCCGCCAGGCTTTGAACTCCCATTCGCTCCAGAACATAAAGCCATAAGTGCAGCCTTAGATTTAATTGAAAGTGCGGAGCAACCACTGCTTTATGTTGGCGGTGGTGTTATTTCTTCGGGGGCACATGAAACTCTTGCGGCGATTGCTAATAGATATCAAATACCCGTAACAACAACTTTGATGGGGAAAGGCGCGTTTGATGAACGTAATCCTTTATCAGTTGGGATGCTTGGCATGCATGGAACAGCTTATGCCAACTTTGCTGTGACTGAATGTGATTTGTTGATTGCGATTGGAGCGAGATTTGATGACAGAGTTACAGGTAAATTAGATACTTTTGCCCCAAAAGCAAAAGTAATTCATTTTGAGATTGATCCCGCTGAAATAAATAAAAATAGAGTAGTTGAAGTTTCCGTATTAGGCGATGTTGGAATAAGCCTTGTTAAATTATTAGATCTCAGTAACCAACGGAAAACAAATCCAAGAACTTCTAATTGGCTTAACAAAATTAAAAATTGGAAAGATAATTTTCCTTTAATAACTCCCCCTAAAGAGGGAGAAATTTATCCACAGGAAGTATTAATTGCTTTAAGAGAATTAGCGCAAGATGCTTATATTACAACTGATGTTGGACAACATCAGATGTGGGCAGCTCAATATTTATTGAATGGACCAAGACAATGGATTAGTAGTGCTGGACTTGGAACAATGGGTTTTGGAATGCCTGCTGCTATGGGAGTCAAAGTTGCTTTACCTAAGGAGCAAGTAATCTGTATAGCCGGAGATGCAAGTATCCTTATGAACATTCAGGAGCTTGGAACAATCGCTCAATATAAGTTGAATTTAAAAGTAATTATCATTAATAATCATTGGCAAGGAATGGTTAGACAATGGCAAGAAAGTTTTTATGATGAAAGATATTCGGCATCTAACATGTCTGTTGGGGAACCTGACTTTATTTTGTTATCTAAGGCTTTTGGGATTGAGGGCATTGTGATTTCAGAAAGAGACAACCTAATCTCTGAACTTCAGAAAGCATTGGCGAATGAAGGGCCAGTTATTGTTAACGTAAATGTAAGAAAAGGTGAAAATTGTTACCCCATGGTTCCACCTGGGAAAAGTAATGCTCAAATGGTAGGTATAACTGACATTAAGAAGTAATTTAAAAAACTTTTTATGATTAAATTCTGTGCAAAGATTTTTATATTATTTCTCTCTTTTTTTTGTTTTTATTTGGAAGTTGATGCCGCTGAAATTTTGCAAGTGACTAGTTCGTCTGTCTTGCTGATCGGAGATCATAATCGAACCTATACAGTGAAATTAGCATGTATGGAAATCAGCCCTGATTTAGAAGAAAAATCTGTTAAATGGCTCAAGATGCAACTACCAAGACATACAAAGGTAAATTTGAAACCTAAAGGATCAGTGGATGGTGTCTTGGTCGCTAAAGTAATTCCTTTTGATAGTAATATTGACATAACAGAGAAATATATTAACGAAGGATTAGCAACAAAAAAATGTTAAATTAATTACACATTCATTTCTTCTATGATTACGAATATATGCAACTCCATTGTCTTGAATTAGTTTTATTTCTTCTGTAAGAATTAAATAGCTTTGGATTTGAGTATGTACAAATTCTATTTGTGTCTATTTGATTTTGTTTGATACCTTCTTTAAATAATTGTAATATAGCAGCAGTTTGTATATCAATAAGTATTTTATTAGGGTTTGAATCTTTTCTGAATAAGGGAATAATTTCTTCTTCTTTTTCTTCTTTGATTTTTTTTATGTTAATTCTTTTCCCTGTGAGTTGAATGCTTAAATCTTCAACATCATTTTTCTCAACTTGATATTTATCTCCTTTAATAGAGGCTCCAAAGGCAATAATTAAATTATTTTTCTTAGAACCGATTTCTTCTAATCTTTTTAATGTCTTTGAGATGATTTGCTTTTTAATACCTTTTAACCCAGCATGACAAGCTGCGATATTTCTTGTCCTTATATCAGCAATTAGTATAGGGATGCAATCGGCTGTGTATATCCATAAGCTTTGGCATTTTTCTTTCGTTATTAATGAATCTGCAATTTTAGGATTTAAATTTAATGTATTTTTCACTTGAATTACTTCGTCGCTATGTACTTGCTTTGCATAATGAATATTAGAAAATAGATTTAGTTTATTTTGTAATTCTATAGGTTCATTATTTTTAGACCTTTTCGTGAAAAAGGCATGTATGAAATTATTTTCTATTAATAGATCAGATTGAAAAAATTTAATATCCTTATAAATTGATAACCTCATATTTTTATAATTCAATCTTTACTCGATAAATCTATTTGAACTGAGTCATTGAATAAAAATTGTTAAATATCCCCGATATCTTTAAGCATCCAAAACCCATCTAGAGAATTTTCTTCAGGACTTTTTTGAACTGAAATAAATTGAAGTCCATCTGCATATAGCTTCGAATTTAGGAAATTATTCTCAATAGCCTTTTTTGCTTCTTCTTCGACGTCAGTTACTAACCATCTATCAGCTTGACCTGCTTCTAAAATTATTTGGGTCCCTTCTATTAAAAGCTTTGCTGGTTCAAGACCCCCGAGCCAAGCGGAGAGTGCTAAGGATCTTTTTGGACTAAAAAGCCTAATACCTGGAATAGAAATATTTTCATTAATTGAATCTTTTATGGGAATTAAATTGGAAAACTCTATTTCCCATTCATCAGCCTCTCTAAGTGTATTGAGAGATAGCGAAGCAAAGCTCCAGGAGTCACCTCTTACTTCCTCTGGTAATGGTATGGCTTGGTTTGTAATTGGGTTTGAAGGAGGAGCAAGATTGATGCCTGTATATCCTTTTTGCTGAGGATAAAAACTCCTTTCTCTATCAATAAGCCATTCCAGCAATGAATATGTTCTTCTGCTAGAAATAAGTTCAATTCCTATTTGATCCGCTGCACGTTTTATCATTGTTTTCATAGAGGATCGCCAACAACGAATAACGGAAGGTTTATCCCAACCTTGTGAATAAGCTTCATCAATAGCTTCGTCTAATGCATCTTTTAACCAAATAGAATTAACACTTGATGCTGGACAGATCTTTTCCCATTTAAATGTTTTCGTATCTTTGAAATTATTTGTAGATGTAATTAATAATTCCCATCTTTTTTTTCCATTTTCATCAATTATTGGACGGGAATAAAAGTCCATTTCCCAGTCTGATTTTTTTAAATCAGATGTTTTTGAAGCAATCACAATTTTTTTCTTCAATGTAAAGTTATGAGGGGGATTTCATGTCTTTTTCTTCCTTTTGAGGATCAACTTTTTCTTTATTCAAGCTATTGCGCGCTTTAATTGCTCTCTCATCCGCCTCTTCCATAACTTTTTCTTTATCAGTAATAAGTTCTCCTGGAGGGCCCTCTAAAAGAGCTGTATTTAATCCAATTCGTCCCCTGGAAGGATCTAAATCAGTAATTAAAGCTTTGATGGATTCTCCTGTTTGAAAAACTTCTCTAAGGCTTCTCATGCTTCCGTTGGTTACCATTGAGTGATGCAATAATCCACTAACGCCCTTTAAATCAACAAAAAAACCATATGGTTTTATTGTTAAGATTTCACCCTCGATTAATTGTCCAATTTCTAATTCTGAAAATCTAGACGCAATTGCAGCTTTCTTTTCAGAGAGAACAAGTTTTCGTCTTTCAGGATTTACCTCTAAAAAGGCGGTACTAATTGTTTTTGAAACAAGAGATTGATGATTCTCTCCATCTTCAAGTTGAGATCTAGGAATAAAGCCTCTTAAACCTTCGAAATCGCAAGTAACACCCCCACGGTTAAAACCATTTATTTTAACTCGAATAACTTTCCCTTCTTTTGCAAGATTTTGAACCTTGTCCCAGCTTTTTCTTAGCTCTAAAGCCCTACAGCTAATTGTTACCATCCCATCGGCATTTTGTTCTCTAGTAACAAGAACTTCTACTTGTAATCCTTTAGGGAAACGCTCTTTTAAATTTGTAATTACACCTAGACCACATTCATTTTTCGGCATAAATCCAGGAGCTTTACCACCTATATCTACATAAATACCATCACTTTCAACTGCAATAACTGAACCTTTTGCAATTTCTCCAGTTGTCCCGATGGGTTGATTCTCTTCTAACGCTGCCAAAAATTCATCTTCATCAAAATCAAATTCATCAACTGTTCTACTTTTTTGTGCAAAAACATTTTGATCATCAAAAGCTTCAAAAATTTTTTTATGGTCAGAATTATTTTCAGATCTTAGAAGATCTTCCATTGTCGTAGTATTTGAACTATCATTAGATTCTTTCTGTATTAATTTTCTCTGTATAGGTGCTTTATTTAATTTAGAAATATCTTTTTCAACTAGAACTTTTTCATCCAATCTTTTATCTTTAGTTTGCTCAGATAATTCTTTCTCAGATGACCCTTCATTTATTATTTCTTCATCAGTCTTTCGACTGATATGCATAACCTGCAATGGCTTGCGCGGTGCATTTTGTGCCGGCCTTGGGGGAGTTGCTTTCTTAGGCTGAGGATCTGACCCGGCCATAATACCCTTGGTAATAAGTGAAACATTCTTACAGTCAAGGGTAAGTTGTTTTTTAATTATTAGGAGATTTCTATCATTTTCCAAACTCGTCGATTTGAGAATTTGACCTGGCCTGAGGCCTCTAAAGCCGCTTCAGAGAAAGGATCTACATTGGTTTGGCCCTTTGGTGCATGTGAACAACATGGACCGCATTTACCTTTGATTACTGATACTTTTTTTGCTGAAAATATTTTAATTAAGACTCTTGAAAGTTTGCCAGAAGATATGCCCATATGGATGATGCCATCTCAATCCATTGGTTTTTCTCCTGAACATCAAGCTTTTCCAGGAACTTTGTCCTTATCAGCTGATGTGTTGCTTTCAATGGTTACTGATGTTGGGCAGCAAATAGCCTCTATGGGATTTAATAGATTGGTTTTTTTCAACGCTCATGGTGGACAAATAGGTTTGCTACAAGCGGTTTCAAGGCAACTGAGAATACAATGCCCTTCTTTAGCTGTATTGCCTTGTTTTCTATGGAGTGGTGTTCCAGGTTTAGATAAACTTTTACCTGAAAAGGAGGTTGAGGAAGGGCTTCATGCGGCCCTAGCGGAAACAAGTCTTATGTTGCATATGGACGGAGATTTGGTACGAAATGATTCTTACTTAGAAAAAAAGGATGTAGATCAAGAAATAGTTACAATTCCTAAAGGTTGGAGCCTAGAGGGCGCTTCTCCATGTGCATGGCTTACTGAAGATTTGAGTTCTTCCGGAATTATTGGAGATGCAAGTTCTTCAAATCCTGTATTGGGTGCCGCTTTGGAAAATGCACTAATAGATCATTGGAAGTCTCTATTTGCAAGCCTTTTGACAAGTGATTGGCCTCCAGTCGTCTCTTGAATACCTGTTTCTAGCAGTTAAGTTGTGGTAACTGGGCTACCATTTTGCGATTAATTCTGTAAGATCACTCAGATTGTCAAATTTCTAATAGATCTATGCAAGCTTTTGCATCCAACAACTTAACCGTAGAAAAAGAAGAGTTGGTCTCTGATTCTCTTCCAGATTTCACCTCTGAATCTTACAAAGATGCATATAGCAGAATTAATGCAGTTGTAATTGAAGGAGAGCAAGAAGCTTATTCAAATTTTCTCGATCTAGCTAAGTTGATTCCTGAGCATGCTGATGAGCTTGTAAGGCTTGGAAAAATGGAGAAAAAACATATGAATGGTTTTTGTGCTTGCGGAAGAAATCTTGCCGTAAAACCTGACATGCCTTTTGCAAAAACTTTTTTCTCAAAACTACACAATAATTTTATTGAAGCTTTTAATGCTGGTAATACCACTACTTGTCTTCTTATTCAATGCATCTTGATTGAATCTTTCGCAATATCTGCTTATCACGTTTATATCCGTGTCGCTGATCCTTTTGCTAAAAGAATTACAGAAGGTGTTGTTCAAGATGAATATTTACATTTGAATTACGGTCAGGAATGGCTTAAAGCAAATCTTGATTCAGTTAAGAAAGATCTTATGAAGGCTAATAAAGAAAATCTGCCTTTAATAAAATCAATGCTTGATGAAGTTTCAAATGACGCGGAAGTTCTTCATATGGATAAAGAAGAGTTAATGGAAGAATTTATGATTGCGTATCAAGATTCCCTTTTAGAAATAGGTCTCGATAATAGAGAAATCGCAAGAATGGCTCTTGCTGCGGTGATTTAACGATATTAAATTTACATTTTTTATTTATTTATAAATTCCTCAAGAACTTTAAGTTCTTGAGGAATTCTTTTTTTTTGACCTTTGTGGTCTAACCTTCAAAGTTGGATAAATATTAAGTTTTAATTTTGTTCTTTCTTGCTGAAAAATGTTTGGGCTAATTGGACATTCTACAAGTTTTCAAGATGCCAAGCGAAAGGCCTTGGGATTGGGGTACGACCATATTGCTGAAGGAGATTTAGATGTCTGGTGTACTGCACCTCCTCAGTTGGTAGAGCATGTAAAGGTTGTAAGTGCCATAGGAAAGACTATTGAGGGATCTTATATAGACTCATGCTTTGTTCCTGAGATGTTAAGTCGTTTCAAAACTGCACGAAGAAAAGTTTTGAATGCAATGGAGTTGGCTCAGAAAAAAGGAATCAACATCACAGCTCTGGGTGGATTTACATCAATAATTTTCGAAAATTTTAATTTGCTTCAAAATCAACAAGTTAGAAATACTACTCTTGATTGGAAAAGATTTACCACTGGTAATACTCATACAGCTTGGGTGATATGTAGACAGCTAGAGCAAAATGCACCTCTGGTAGGAATTGATTTGAGTAAATCGAAAGTAGCTGTTGTTGGAGCTACTGGTGACATTGGCAGTGCTGTTTGTAGGTGGCTAAGCAATCGAACTGGTGTTTCTGAGCTCCTTTTAGTAGCTAGGCAGCAAAAGCCTTTAATTGAACTTCAATCTCAACTTGGAGGAGGAAAAATTCTTAGTCTTGATGAGGCTTTACCTGAAGCGGATATTATTATTTGGGTTGCAAGCATGCCCAAAACCTTAGAAATTGACCCATCTAAAATTAAAAGGCCCTGCTTAATGATTGATGGTGGATACCCTAAGAATTTAGGAGAAAAGTTTTCAGGATCTGGTATACATGTATTAAAAGGAGGAATAGTTCAATTTTTCAAAGATATTGGTTGGAGCATGATGGAATTAGCTGAGATGGAAAATCCTAAAAGAGAAATGTTTGCCTGCTTTGCGGAGGCAATGCTTCTTGAATTCGAGAATTGTCATACCAATTTCAGTTGGGGTAGGAACAATATTACGTTGGAAAAGATGGATTTTATCGGCAAGGCTTCTGTAAGGCACGGGTTTTCTGTTGTTGGTTTGAAATCAAATATTCAGACATTACCTGTCTGAATATTTGGTTACTTTATTTTTATGGCTAGACGTTTTCTCCTCGAATTTGAAAAACCTCTTGTTGAATTAGAGAATCAGATTGATCAAATCAGAGAATTAGCAAGAGATTCAGAGGTTGATGTAAGTCAACAACTTCTGCAACTAGAGACACTTGCAGCGAGAAGGCGAGAAGAAATATTTAATGCACTCACACCCGCTCAAAAGATTCAAGTAGCTAGACACCCTCAAAGACCTAGCACGCTTGATTACATTCAGATGTTTTGCGACGATTGGGTGGAATTACACGGAGATAGGAACGGAACTGATGATCAAGCTCTTATAGGAGGGTTAGCTCGAATAGGTGAAAAATCTGTCCTTCTAATTGGACAACAAAAAGGTAGAGATACAAAAGAGAATGTTGCAAGAAACTTTGGGATGGCAAAGCCTGGAGGGTACAGAAAGGCTTTGAGGCTGATGAACCATGCTGATCGCTTTGGACTGCCAATAATCTCTTTCATAGATACTCCTGGGGCTTATGCAGGGCTCATAGCAGAAGAACAAGGCCAAGGAGAAGCAATTGCAGTGAATTTACGTGAAATGTTTAGGCTTAAAGTTCCCATAATTGCAACTGTAATTGGAGAAGGTGGCTCTGGTGGTGCTCTAGGGATAGGAGTCGCAGACAGGCTTCTCATGTTTGAACATAGCGTTTATACAGTTGCAAGCCCCGAAGCGTGTGCTTCGATTTTATGGAGGGATGCTGGTAAGGCTCCAGAAGCAGCAGCATCATTAAAAATTACTGGACCGGATCTTATGAAGTTAGGAATTGTCGATGAGGTCATAAAAGAGCCTTCTGGGGGCAATAATTGGGCCCCGCTTCAGGCTGGAGATAGTTTGAAAAATGCACTTAAGAAGCATTTGTCTGAATTATTGGCTTTATCCCCTGATGAATTGAGAGATAATAGATATTCCAAATTTAGAAAAATGGGCAAATATTTGGAAACTCAGTCTATCGAAAGAGAAATTTCAGTTTAAAGTTTTAATGTTTGCTTCTAACTTTCTTGTCAACAGTATTAATCACAGGCGCTTCTAGAGGAATTGGGAGAGCAACTGCTAAAGCTTTTGCTAATTCTGGATGGGATTTATTGCTTTTAGCCCGGTCTGAAGATGATTTAGAAAGACTGGTCAAAGAAATAGATAATAAAAAAGTTAAAGTCTTTTATAAATCTATTGATCTTAGTAATCCCAAAAATATATCCAAGGGAATAGTTGAATTAATGAATAATGGTTTGATTCCCTCAGTTCTTATAAATAATGCTGGAGTTGCTTGGACTGGCGATCTTTTATCCATGCCACTTGAAAAATGGGAATGGACCATGCAAATGAATCTCACTAGTATCTTTCAGGTTTGCTCTGAGGTGGTTCCTTTAATGAGAAAAAAAGGAGGACTAGTTATCAACATTAGTAGTCATGCTTCACGCAATATTTTTCCACAATGGGGAGCTTATTGTGTTTCCAAAGCAGCTTTAGCAAGTTTTACAAAATGCTTAGCAGAAGAAGAACGTAAGAATTTCATACGAGCATGCACACTTACTCTTGGATCAGTAAATTCATCTCTTTGGGATTCTGATACCGTTGGAATGCAATTTGATAGAGATTCGATGCTTTCAGTTGATCAAGTTGCATTTGAACTATTACATCTTGCTAGTCAACCAATTAATCAAATTATCGAGGATGTAACTCTGATGCCTTCCGCAGGAGCATTTTAATTTTAGACAGATTATAGTTAAGCTCCTTGATTAATTTTGTTTCCTTATTTCGTGAACAAGAGATTCAACTTTCTTAATATCTTTAATGCCTGGAGATACCTCTATTCGACTAGAGGCATCTATCCCATCAGGTCTAAGTTTAGAAAAAATTTCTGGAATTATTTCGGCTGATATTCCACCAGCTAATATCCAAGGAGCTTTAAAAGTTTTATTAATTAGTAGTTCTATTGGGACTCTATTACCAGTTCCTCCAAGTGATTTGTTATCCCACGCATCTAAGAGTATAGCGTCGATGTTTTTCTCGTATTGACTTATATTTTCTAAATCATGACTAGTTTTCAACCTGAAGGCTTTCCATAATTTCATTGTTGGAAACTCCTTCTTTAATTCACGACAATAATGAACTGATTCATTCCCATGTAATTGGATTACTGATGGTGGGGTTGATCTGTTATTTATACATTTGATCTCCTCTAATTTTTCATTAGCGATTACTAATACTTTCTCAATACTTGAAGAAACTTTTTCTACTTCATTAAAAATTTTTATACATTCTTCTTCTGGTACATACCGAGGTGAATTTTTAACGCCAATAACTCCAATAGCATTTATTTTGAATTCCGCTATTGATCGTGCTTGTGAAGTCTTTGTTAGTCCACAGATTTTTATTGCTGTTGACCTTTTAGAAGTAGATTTTCTGATCATTACCAAAACTTTTATTAGGATTGATTGAAATAGATTTTATTGAGAGCTTGGAGGAATTTAAGTTTGGGTAGTTGGGAAGTTATGAAAATCAGAGGTATCCCTTTGAGGATCCATCCAAGTTGGTTTTTGGTTTTTTTATATTTTACTTTGTCAGCCAAAGATCAGTTCGAGACGCTTTTGGATGGTCAAGCATCTATTTGGAATGGATGGGTGATTGGTGCTTTTACTTCTTCTCTATTGTTTTTATCTGTTTTATTGCATGAATTGGCTCATTCTTTTGTAGCAATCGGAGAAGGTCTAAAAGTTAGAGACATAACACTTTTTTTTCTTGGCGGTATGGCAAATCTTGAAAAGGAATGTCCGACTTCAAAAGGAAGTTTAAAAATTGCAATTTCAGGTCCTGTAGTTAGTCTTTTATTAGCTTTTTTAATGATTTTATTAAGTAATAATTTATCAGTATCAAATTTCATTCTCTCTAATTTATTTAAGCAAGTTGCTAGTCTCAATCTTTTGATAGGGTTATTTAATTTGCTTCCAATAATTCCTCTTGATGGAGGAGTAATATTGAAATCTTTGATTTGGCACTTTACAGGGAGTAAAAGAGCAGGTATTAAAGTTGCTATAGCCTCTGCAAGATTAATTTCTTTTCTTTCTATTTTTTTTGGCGTTTTAAGTTTGCTTAGGGGTAAAATATATATCGCGATTTGCTTTTCTATTATTGGGTTGTTTATTCTTTCTTCATCTAAGTCACAGAGTCAAATTATTCAAATACAAAAGATATTGTCTGAATTATATGTTAATCAAGTTTGCGGTCGTTCATATAGAGTACTAGAGGATGATTTGCCTGTTAAAGTTTTATCTAAATATAATTCTTTGAATAAAGATAATAACTTTAACGAAGCATGGATCCTTTTGTGCAGAGAGGGTAGATGGGTCGGTTTTGTAAGCGAAAAAATCTTGAAGAATATTTCTGTACAAAATTGGGACAAAAAGTTTCTTTATGAGTTTTCATCCCCAATAAATGAATTGCCATCTATTAGTGAAAAAGAATCATTATGGAAAGCAATAATAAAAATAGAAAAGACAAAAGATGGAAGACTTCTTGTTATGTCAGTCTCTGGGCTTCCTATTGGAACTTTAGATAGAGTTGATATAGGGAAAGCTGTCCTTAAAAAAATAGGATTAAATCTTCCAGAACAATTAATTAAAATTGCAAGAAAAGAGAATATTTATCCATTGGGATTAAATCTATCTAATATTGCACAATCAATGGTTTCTAGTGATTTAGAAGAGGATCAATAAAGGTTTGTTTTTGTAAATTTATCAATAACTAAACGTTTTATTATCTTTTTATCTTTTTTATCTAATGTATAATTAGAAAAAAGTAGATTAGGCCATGCGTTGCTTAGCGATTCTTTTAGCAAATTTATAACTTTATTTTTTTCTTTAATTTCATTTTTTATATTTGGTGGATCTGAATTGAAAACTTTTTTCCATAATTTTTTTGACGGTTCCATTAGTATCTCTCCATGCTGAAGCAAGTGTCCTTTTTTCCAGTACTGTGCACTTCCAATATGCTTGTTTTTATCTTTATCAACTAAGTCAGCCAATGTCGAAGTTGAAAAACAATTAGTATTAGATATATTTACAGGTTGATTTCCAAAAAATAGATCCACTCCAGCTTTCTTAAAGCCATCTTTTAGCCATTGAGTTGTCTTTAAATAAGATTCTTTTTTATTCCTTGGTGGATATTTCCATATAAGAGCGTAAGTGAGTCCTCCGCTATGAAGAACAGCTTTCCCTCCGCTAGGTCTTCTTACAATTTTTAACTGTTCATTTTCTAAAAGCTTAATCCATGTTTTTGGTAGTTCTTTTTGGTTTTTTCCAATCGATAACCAGTCTCCATCCCACGTATAAAAACGTATTGCCATATTAAAATTGTGGTCCGCAAATGACTTCTCTAATAGGAAGAGATCAATTGCCATTTGCTCTGGCCCACTTAATTCCAGAGGGTTAAGATAAAGGGCTTCTTCTAGACTTTTCATTTTGACTTTTAGTTATTCACCAAAAAAGGGTTGTTTATTGATATTTTTCTATATTGATGTTTTTTTGAATTTATAAATGCATTGGAAGAAGTCAAACAATTGATTCCATTATTAATTAAGTTACCATGAAAAAAAATCGAGACATTTGTATTTAATTTGGGACAATCTCAACGAATTGAAGAGCCATTCAGAAGGAAGCGTTCAAAAACAATTAGCAAGAGTATTCCTTCTGCAAAGAATAAAATCGATGCGTTTACTCAAGTTTCTGAATTTCAGAAAGAAGAGGTTAGGCGGGAGCTTTTATATAGCTATGTGGGATTAATTTTGAAGCTTGGATTATTTATTGTATTTGCAACAAGCCTTTTTAACTTAGGATTGGCTTCCCATCAACGTGTGAATAGAAATCTAGAGTTGTCATATCTATTGGAAAAAGAATCAAAAAAACTTCGCAAGCTAAGAATACGTTTTGATGAAATGTTTACTAATGGTGGAGAACAAATTTTTTTCAAGGAGCAAGATCAGTGGATTACTCCAAATAGTGTCAGAGTTATCTGGCGATGATTTACTTTGCTTCTCTTAGGTTTAGATTTGTGTTTGAAAATTGATTTAAATAGTTTTTATTAAAGAATATGGCTCTAGTACAAGCGGCACCAGGAACTGTCTTAATTACTGGAACAACATCTGGAGTTGGGTTATATGCAACAAAGTCTTTGTTAGAGAGGGGTTGGAGAGTTATTACGGCAAATAGATGCTCTTTGAGAGCTGAAGCTTCTGCTTCAGCAGTTGGTTTACCTACTAATAGTCCAAGACAACTTAAACATATACAAATTGATCTTGGCGACTTGGATAGCGTACGCAAGGGGGCTAAAAGTCTTCTAGAGGATTTGGAGCACCCATTGGATGCTTTGGTTTGTAATGCGGCTGTGTATCTTCCTCGTTTAAAAAAACCTTTGAGATCTCCACAGGGATATGAAATATCAATGGCAACAAATCATTTTGGACATTTTTTATTAATTCAATTGCTTTTAGAAAATCTGAGTAAGTCTTCAAGACCAGTTTGGAAGGGAAGATCTTGGGGGGTGGAATCGCCTCGAGTAGTTATTTTAGGTACTGTAACCGCTAACAATAAAGAACTTGGAGGAAAAATCCCAATACCAGCACCCGCTGATCTAGGAAATCTATCTGGTTTTGAAGAAGGCTTCTGCGACCCCATATCAATGGCTAGTGGTAAACGTTTTAAACCAGGCAAAGCCTATAAAGACAGTAAGTTATGCAATATGATTACAACCCAAGAATTGCATAGGCGATTTAATTCTTCTCCAATTCTTTTTAGTTCTCTATATCCAGGATGTGTAGCTAATACCAAATTATTTAGAAACACTCCTAAGTTGTTTCAGTGGTTGTTTCCGTGGTTTCAGAAATTAATAACTGGAGGTTTTGTAAGTGAGGCGCTGGCTGGCGACAGGGTAGCCCAAGTCGTTTCAGATCCTCAATTTGCTATTTCTGGCGTTCATTGGAGCTGGGGTAATAGACAACGCAAAGACAGACAACAATTTTCACAAGAATTGTCCGATCGCGTGACAGATCCAGTGACTTCTAGAAAAGTTTGGGAATTGTCTATGCAATTAGTTGGTCTGAAATAAAAAACCTTAGCCTTGTTATTTAGTCAAATCCAAGTAAATCAAATATTTCACGGTCTTTTAAAGGCTCAGCTTCTAAGGGTTCAACATTATCTATCATTTTTTGGGCTAACGAAAGATATTCATTTTGTACTTCTACTACGCCCTCTTCTTCTGAATCCATCTCAAAAATTGTGCACTTTTTAAGCCTTGATCTGCGGATGGCGTCTACGTTACGGAAATGAGCCATGGTCTTAAGACCTGTTTTTTCATTGAATTTCTCTATCTGATCTAATTCAGCAGAGCGGTTTGCTATTACACCTCCCAGGCGAACTTTATAATTTTTTGCTTTAGCGTTTATTGCTGCGACTATGCGATTCATTGCAAAAATAGAATCAAAATCATTTGCAGTAACAATTAGACAATAATTTGCATGTTGCAGTGGAGCTGCGAAACCACCGCATACAACGTCACCAAGAACATCAAATATAACTACATCAGTATCTTCTAAAAGATGATGCTCTTTTAATAGTTTGACCGTTTGACCTGTGACATAGCCTCCACAACCTGTCCCCGCTGGAGGTCCACCACTTTCAACGCACATGACGCCATTGAAACCTTTAAACATAAAGTCTTCAGGTCTTAATTCTTCACTATGAAAATCTACTTCTTCAAGGATATCTATGACGGTAGGCACCATCTTGTGCGTAAGGGTGAAAGTGCTGTCATGCTTTGGATCACAACCAATCTGAAGTACTTTCTTCCCAAGTTTTGAAAATGCAGCTGATAAATTAGAAGAAGTAGTTGATTTACCAATACCTCCTTTTCCATATACAGCAATAACAAGAGCTCCTTCTTGGATTTGTGCTTTTGGGTCTTGTTTTACCTGAACGCTACCTTCACCGTCCTCCTTACGCGTTATTGTCGAAGTCATTAATTTTTGTCTTTCGAAAGTCCTTCTTTATATTCTTGCAGTCAAATATCTCTTTAGGAAATGTTTACCGAATTCGATACATTTAACGTTAAATATATATCTTCAAATGAGGATATATATGTATTGCATGCTGTAGATGCGTGTTTTTACTCATGTGCATGTCTTATTTTGTGGGTAAGGAATTGCCCCTTAGGCATCTGTCTGCTACTTAGTGCTGCTAACTGTTGAAAAAGTAAAAGTCACGGTAGTCAGATATTAGGTAACTAAAAAGTAACTAAATGCGAAAGAGATTAAGTGTTTGTTGACGGTTTACCCTTTTTGGATGCAATTTGAATAATACATGTATTAAATTTATTTCTATGAGCGGTGCAACGCTCCTTAAGGAATCTGGTCCAAGAGAGGTTTTTTGCGGCCTGACATCAATTGTTTGGCTTCACAGGAGAATGCCCGATGCTTTCTTTCTTGTCGTGGGTTCTAGAACCTGTGCCCATTTGATTCAAAGTGCGGCTGGTGTGATGATTTTTGCTGAGCCACGTTTTGGTACAGCCATTTTGGAAGAAAGAGATTTAGCTGGATTAGCTGATGCTCATGATGAGCTCAACAGGGTAGTTAAAAATCTTTTAGCTAGGCGTCCTGAAATTAAAACCCTTTTTCTCGTTGGCTCTTGTCCAAGTGAAGTAATAAAAATAGATCTTTCGAGAGTTGCCGAAAACTTGAATATTGAACTTAAAGGTCAAGTAACAGTACTGAATTATTCGGGCAGTGGAATTGAAACCACTTTCACCCAAGGCGAAGATGGAGCTTTGAAGGCATTAATTCCATTGATGCCGAAGAGTGATCAAAAGAAATTGCTTTTAGTAGGCACTCTTGCAAATGCTGTAGAGGATCGGCTTACAAGTATTTTCAATCGACTTGGTATAGACAATGTAGAAAGTTTTCCACCCAGGCAGTCAACTGAATTACCTTCAATTGGCTCGGAGACTAAAGTCCTTCTCACGCAGCCATACTTAACTGATACGGCAAGAGAGTTGAAAAATAAAGGTGCTGAAATAATTGAAGCTCCCTTTCCATTAGGTGTCACGGGAAGTTCGTTATGGATTCAGGCCGCGGCGAATTCATTTAGAATAGAGAAATCTCTAGTTGATTCAATATTAAATCCATTGATTTCTAGGGCAAAGCAAGCTTTGATCCCACATGTAGAGAAACTTTCTGGAAAGAAACTGTTTCTTTTGCCCGAATCTCAATTAGAAATACCTCTCGCCAGATTTCTAAGTAACGAGTGTGGAATGGAGATTCTTGAAATAGGAACTCCTTACTTAAATAGAGATTTAATGAAAGCAGAAATAGACCTGCTACCACCCGATTGTCGTATCGTTGAGGGACAGCATGTTGAGAGGCAATTAGACAGAGTAAGAGATAGTTCGCCAGATCTTGTTGTTTGTGGAATGGGGCTTGCTAACCCACTCGAAGCAGAAGGGATATCAACTAAATGGTCGATTGAAATGGTTTTCAGCCCAATTCACGGGATTGATCAAGCTTCTGATCTAGCAGAATTGTTCTCAAGGCCACTTCGCAGGCATGACATTTTAAATCCTAAAACACTTACATCAAATTAATTTCATGGAATTAACTCTCTGGACATACGAAGGGCCTCCTCATATTGGTGCGATGAGAATTGCCACGTCGATGAAAAAATTACATTATGTTTTACATGCTCCTCAAGGAGATACCTACGCTGATCTTCTTTTCACGATGATTGAACGTCGTGGTAGTAGGCCACCTGTTACTTATACAACTTTTCAAGCTAGAGATTTAGGAGGTGATACAGCTGAACTTGTAAAAGGACATATAAAAGAAGCTGTCGATAGGTTTAATCCAGAAGCTCTTTTAGTTGGAGAAAGCTGTACAGCTGAATTAATTCAAGATCAGCCTGGTTCACTTGCTAAAGGTATGGGGTTTGATATCCCAATTGTCAGCCTAGAGTTACCTGCCTATAGTAAAAAAGAAAACTGGGGTGGCTCTGAGACTTTTTATCAAATAGTAAGAAATTTACTCAAAGATAAATCGGAAGAAGCAAAACAAACTTGGCAGGAAGAAAAAAGAAGACCGAGAGTAAATCTTCTTGGTCCAACTTTGCTTGGATTTAGATGTCGTGATGATATTTTGGAAATACAAAAACTTCTTGGTCAGCACGGTATAGACGTCAATGTTGTGGCGCCATTGGGAGCTTCACCTGCAGATATAATTCGAATACCAGATGCAGATGTGAATGTTTGCCTTTATCCAGAGATAGCGGAATCAACTTGTATTTGGCTTGAAAGAAATTTAAAAATGCCTTTTACAAAAACAGTTCCTCTTGGCGTTGGGGCTACTCAGGATTTTCTTAGAGAATTGCACGAAGTTTTAGGGATGGAAATCCCACAATCAGTAAACGAATCTAATAATTCGAAATTAACTTGGTATTCGAATTCAGTAGATTCGAACTACTTAACAGGGAAAAGAGTCTTTATTTTTGGAGACGGAACCCATGCTCTTGCTGCAGCAAGAATTGCTAACGAGGAGCTTGGTTTTAAAGTGGTTGGTCTAGGAACTTATAGCCGTGAGATGGCTAGGAAAGTTCGTCCAGCTGCTAAGTCTCTCGGCTTGGAGGCATTGATAACGAATGACTACTTGGAAGTAGAAGAGGCGATAAAAGAAACGTCTCCTGAATTGGTTCTTGGTACACAAATGGAGCGACACAGTGCAAAAAGACTTGGCATACCATGTGCAGTAATTAGCACACCAATGCATGTTCAGGATGTGCCTGCTAGATATAGTCCTCAAATGGGATGGGAGGGCGCAAATGTCATTTTTGACGACTGGGTCCATCCTCTAATGATGGGACTTGAAGAACATTTAATTGGAATGTTTAAGCATGACTTTGAATTCGTAGACGGTCATCAAAGTCATTTAGGCCATTTAGGTGGAAAAGGAACTGAAAATATTAATCGAGGAGTTAAAACTACAATTTCGAATGATTCAACAAATACAAGTTCAGATCCCATATGGACTCTTGAAGGTGAAAGGGAGCTTTCTAAAATCCCATTTTTTGTAAGAGGTAAAGTAAGAAGAAATACAGAGAATTATGCCCGCCAAGCAGGATGTAGAGAAATCAATGAAGAAACTCTCTACGACGCTAAGGCTCATTATAAAGCCTAAATTTGGTACTTCTAATTACGCCAATGAGAACTTTCTTGGCTTGATTTAATTAATCTCCAAACATTTCTTGATATCTTTTTAGCAATCAGACCACCTCTCTCAACTCTTGAGGAGCCTGGCCTAACGCCTAAAAGTTTTGATACTTCTGTAGTGCTAAGTGGAGCTCCTGTTTCTATGGCTAGAGAAGTTAGTTCAAGCCTTTGACGCAGTTCATAGGTATCACATTTCTCGTCTTCTTTTAACCAATTCAAGTTGTCAATACCTTTATCAGACAATTTTTGCATAAGGCCCAATGAGACTAAACCAAGCGCTTGCTCAGGATTGATTTCAGTATTTAAGTTATTATTTTTTGAATCCTTTGGCTGAGATGCAGTCATTCTTCAATTAGATCAATATATATTGAATTTATCGGCTTAAATTCAGCATGCAAGTCTAAATTGCTAGCTAAAAAGGCAATCTTTAGGTTAATATCCCGCCCATGACAAGATTCGCCACATTTGAAAATAATGAAAGGCGACTAGGTGGCAGCCAGAGAGTTACTGGTGCAGAGGTAGATGAATATCTTGCTGACGATCCAAAGAGAGTAATAACAACTGATTCGGAAAAATCCTTAGTTGCTCGGCAAGCAAGTCATGTAAAACAAATTGAATTAAGAACATATGTGTTCCTAGATTCTTTGCAACCTCAACTTGCGGCTTATATGGGAACTGCAAGTTCAGGATTTTTACCCATACCTGGCGATGCTTGCCTTTGGATGGAAGTTTCTCCTGGAATGGCTGTGCACAGGGTTACAGATATCGCACTAAAAGCCAGCAACGTGCGATTAGGCCAAATGATCGTTGAAAGGGCTTTTGGATCTCTTGCGCTTTATCACCGAGATCAAAGTACAGTACTGCATTCTGGTGATGTCGTTTTAGATGCCATAGGAAGCACGATTGATAGGAGAACTAACCCTCAAGTTACTTGGACTGAAGTTATTCGATCTATTACTCCTGACCATGCTGTTTTGATCAATCGCCAAAATAGACGTGGCTCAATGATTCAATCTGGTATGAGTATGTTCATCCTTGAGACTGAACCAGCGGGATATGTTTTGATGGCTGCAAACGAGGCAGAGAAGTCATCAAATATCACAATCGTTGATGTGAAAGGAGTTGGTGCTTTTGGAAGGCTGACTTTGGCGGGAAAAGAAGGCGATGTTGAGGAGGCTGCTGCGGCGGCGATGAGAGCTATTGATTACATAAATAAAAACTAATTATTTTTTAATTCCTATAGCTTTCAAAAGGTAAGGAGCTAATTCTCTAGCTGCTTTGCCTCTACTTCCATGTTTTGATAATTGGGAATTATTTAATTCTCCATAAGTGCAATTAGTTTCACGAACCCAAAATAATGATTCAAATTCACCATTTGGATAAGCAGGCTTTTTTAAAATTTCACCCCAGCAAATCCCTATTGTGTTTTTGATAATTTCGCCAGTGTTTGTGCAGAGCACCATCACGCTGCATACTTTTGCACTTCTGTAAGGACTATCACCAAGAGCAGTAAGAATCTTCTCTATCTTCTTTTCATTTGTGTCTGCAAGTCGCGCAGAAAAGATACCGGGAGCATTACCAAGAGAATCAATTTCTAGCCCAGAATCATCCGCAATAGTCCAACTGTTAGTTAATTCTGCCGCTGCTTTTGCTTTCAATATTGCATTATCCAGGTATGTTTTTCCTGTCTCTTCAACATCAAGAGAGCTAGGTTGTTTTTTGACTTCAATGGGGAGTGGCCCAAGCATTGCCTCTATCTCGGCAACCTTCTTTGGATTACCACTAGCTATAGTTATTAGTGGTTTTTCCAAATCAAATAATTTAACTAGATCTATATAGTCTTACAGGAAGAAGTTAAAAACAATAGTAGTTGTATTTTTTAGATGATTTTGAGACAGTTTTTGGGTGAACATTCCAACCCCGACATAGCCAGGAAGCTGTCTCATGAGTAAAAATAACTACATGGGCAAGTTTACGCAATGCAATATGAGAATGTCCTAACCATTGATCGAACAGCGATACTCAACTGTCGTAGCAAGGGTGATAAGCTCAGCTTATATGTGGGACTAGAAACTGTAATCATCGCTATTAGAAAATCCCCTTGACTAATTGCTCTTTGGCGGGCCATTGTCCCTCCTGAACATTCCATCCCTTTACTGAAATAGGACATGGCTAGCGAAACAATGGGTATTGCTCTCGGCATGATCGAGACACGCGGATTAGTACCAGCTATTGAAGCTGCTGACGCGATGACCAAGGCAGCAGAAGTGCGCTTGATTGGTCGTGAGTTTGTTGGTGGTGGTTACGTAACAGTTTTAGTTCGTGGTGAAACTGGTGCTGTAAACGCTGCAGTTCGTGCGGGCGCAGACGCTTGTGAGCGTGTAGGTGACGGACTCGTTGCAGCTCACATCATTGCTCGTCCTCATCGTGAAGTTGAGCCAGCTTTGGGTAACGGTAACTTCTTGGGTCAGAAGGACTGATTTTTTGACCAAGTCCGAAGAGGAGAGGACTTTTCAAATTTTCAACCTTCTAAACTAATTAACAGGAGCTATCAATGGCTAAAAAGTATGATGCTGGAGTTAAGGAGTATAGAGATACTTACTTCACTCCTGACTACGTCCCCCTAGATACTGACCTACTTGCATGTTTTAAATGCACAGGTCAGGAAGGTGTACCAAAGGAAGAGGTTGCAGCAGCTGTTGCGGCTGAATCATCTACAGGTACATGGTCAACAGTTTGGTCCGAATTATTAGTAGATCTTGAGTTCTACAAAGGCCGCTGTTACCGCATCGAAGATGTCCCTGGAGACAAGGATGCCTTCTATGCATTTATTGCTTATCCGTTAGATCTTTTTGAAGAAGGATCTATAACTAACGTTTTAACATCACTTGTTGGAAACGTCTTTGGTTTTAAAGCCTTGAGACATCTTCGTCTTGAAGATATCCGCTTCCCAATGGCATTCATCAAAACCTGTGGCGGACCACCTAGTGGAATCGTAGTTGAACGTGATCGTCTTAATAAGTACGGTCGTCCATTACTTGGTTGTACTATTAAGCCTAAGCTTGGTCTTTCGGGTAAAAACTACGGTCGCGTCGTATACGAATGTCTAAGAGGCGGTCTTGATCTAACTAAAGATGATGAGAATATTAATTCTCAGCCATTCCAGCGTTGGAGAGAGCGTTTTGAATTTGTGGCTGAAGCAGTAAAGCTAGCCCAGCAGGAAACTGGTGAAGTTAAAGGTCATTACCTTAACTGTACTGCGACTACTCCTGAGGAGATGTATGAGCGTGCTGAGTTTGCTAAAGAACTCGATATGCCCATCATTATGCATGACTACATTACTGGTGGTTTTACCGCTAATACAGGTCTAGCTAACTGGTGTCGTAAGAACGGCATGCTTCTTCATATCCACCGTGCTATGCATGCGGTTATTGACCGTCATCCTCAGCATGGTATTCACTTCAGAGTTCTTGCGAAGTGTTTACGCCTATCAGGCGGAGATCAACTTCATACAGGAACAGTTGTTGGAAAACTAGAAGGAGATCGTCAAACAACTCTTGGTTATATCGATAACCTTCGTGAATCCTTTGTACCTGAAGACCGTTCTCGCGGTAACTTCTTCGATCAAGATTGGGGTTCTATGCCTGGTGTATTTGCTGTGGCATCTGGTGGTATCCATGTTTGGCATATGCCAGCATTGCTCGCAATCTTTGGAGATGATTCATGTCTCCAGTTTGGTGGTGGTACTCATGGTCACCCATGGGGATCGGCTGCTGGTGCGGCTGCGAACCGTGTAGCTCTAGAAGCATGTGTTAAAGCACGTAATGCAGGTAGAGAAATCGAAAAAGAAAGTCGCGATATCCTTCTTGAAGCGGCAAAGCATAGCCCTGAGCTAGCAATTGCTCTTGAGACATGGAAGGAGATTAAGTTCGAATTCGATACAGTCGATAAACTCGACGTTCAGTAAAAGATATAGAGGTGATTTTTAAAAGTTACCTCTAACTTTCTTAAATTCACTAGTCGATGATTTAGTCGACTTTCATTCATTCACTAACCTAAGTTCACCATGCCTTTCCAGAGCACAGTAGGTGACTATCAGACAGTCGCCACCCTGGAAACATTCGGCTTCTTACCGCCGATGACCCAGGACGAAATTTACGATCAAATCGCTTACATAATTGCTCAGGGTTGGAGCCCAGTTATTGAGCATGTTCATCCAAGTGGTTCAATGCAGACCTATTGGTCTTATTGGAAATTACCTTTCTTCGGTGAAAAGGATTTGAATCTTGTAGTAAGTGAGTTAGAAGCTTGTCATAGAGCATATCCTGACCACCATGTTCGTATCGTTGGATATGACGCATACACGCAAAGTCAAGGTACTTGCTTTGTAGTTTTCCAAGGCCGCTAGATTTTAGGCTTTGATAAATTTAGCCCTGAAAAGCTTTCGGGGCTAATAATTCCTAGAGAATTAAAAATTATTTTTTACGATCTCTCCATTGGATTGATATGGCAAAACAAACAAGTAGACAATTAGTTCTTGATCGCCGACAGGCATTGAGTCAAGGTGGTAAAAATGCCTCTATTAAAGGCTCAACACCTAATAGAGTTCGTTCCTCAAGTGATGCGAGGGCCACGAGAACTGATGTGGCTTTTGTTAAGCCTCAAAAAACTTTGGCTAATTCAAATAATTCTTCTTCTCAGTTAAGTACTAGTAGTTATCAATCAGGTGCTTCTGGAAGTTCAACAGGTGCAAGGTCAAGGTCATATAAAAGTTCAGTGGCTCAATCAAGTAGAAAACTTGTTATTGCTAGACGAGAGGCATTATCTCGCAGAGGTAAATCTGCTGATCATACAAAAGATATAACCCGAGTTGATGTTGAGAGAAAAAAGGTTCAAAACAATCCTTCTCATGATGCAAAAAAGGCTGAACATTGTTGCCCAGAATGTGAGCAAAAAGCTTTAGAGGAGACTAGTAATACAATTTCAAAGCCTGAAATCAGTTTGACTTTAAACAAAAGAAAGACTGATCACCGCTCAACTGTTAAAAGAAAAGCAATTACGAATTCAAGTAGAGCTTTTGTGCTTGCTCGAAGAGAAGCATTATCAAAACACGGTAAATCTGCCGGGAAGCAGCCAACTACAGCTGCTTCAGTGGCCCGGCAAGGTAATCCAGATTTGACCACTAAAGAAATAGCTCAAAGAGTAAGAGAGCTAAAAAGTAAAACAGGAGCTACTGGTAAAACACGTACATCAGTGACACGTCCTTGTGGCCCAAATAAAAATGGTGCCAAGCAAAATGCAAGTGCTCCTGATGCTCATTGGAAAGTAGGAATGAGTGAGACCTCTACTGGCCAACTTGTTACAGGAACTCAAGCAAATAGATCTCTAAAAACCACAGGAAATGAGGCAAGTACATGTCGTTCAATAACAGGTACTCAATACTTGGGTTCAGAAGTTATTGATGCTTTCTGTAATGGTTCAAATACTTCTATAAGTCAACCAGCAAAAGTAGGCATTACAAGCACTACTCATGGAAATTTAGTTACTGGTAACGAGGTAGGTAGATCAGAGAAAGTTACTGGTGATGAGCCTGGAACCTGTAAAAACCTCACTGGCACTGAATATATATCTGCTAATCAATCTAATAATTATTGTGGAGGAGTTACCCCTTCACCATCAAAAATTGGCTATAGCCAAACTATTGATGGTCAAAAAGTCAGTGGAACTATGACAGGAAGGTCAGAATTGGTTACGGGAAATGAAGCGGGATCAAATAAAGGTCTAACTGGTGATCAATATTTAGGGTCTGACCCACTACCTTCTGGTAGGCCTGCAGAAAAGGTTGGCTCACTAACAACAATTCGAGGGAATGGTGTAACTGGTACTGATGTCTCTAGAAGAGAGAATGTTACTGGTAATGAGGCTGGTAGTTGCAAGAACGTGACAGGAGATGAGTATGTGGGCTCTGGACAATTTGTTGCTTTTTGTGGAAGCAAACCTGCTCCTGATCCAGCAAAAGTTGGATTGAGTATTACTAATAAAACTCAATCCGTTAGTGGAACTATGACAGGTAGATCACCACTCGTAACAGGAGATGAACCTGGAACTTGTAAAGCCGTAACTGGTACACCTTATGCAGGATTAGATCAATCAAATCAATGGTGTGATACTTCTGCATCGTCTGAGATAGAGGCTAGAACCCCTAGGAAGCTTGGTACTCCCGCTGCAAGATTGACTGGCCAGCAACCTGGCATTGGTGGAAAGATGACAGGTGCTCATAAAGGTGCTTGCGAGCCTTTAACTGGTACTCCTTATGTAGGAGGAGATCAATTAAGAGACAATTGTGGCGTTTCAAATATTCCTGAAGGTTTTGCGCATCAAGAAAAACCTGAGAAAGCTGCTGCATGGACAAGTTTCAGCGTAAAATCTCCAGCTAGACAGGCTCATATTCAAAATGAAATTAATTCGGGTGTAACAGGGACGAACTACGAAGACAGCTCAAGAATCACTGGTCCATTTGATATGGCTGCAAATAAAGTGACAGGAACTGAACAATTTCGCTTTGATAGAAAACTATCAAATTCTCAGAGAAACAAAGTTGACGAAATAGTTAATGAAGAAGCAAAGCAACGCCCAACCTCACAAATAACAGGAGAAGGACAATCTGCAGGATTAAATATAACTGGTGATGATTGGGCTAGAGGTGAACATGTTACTGGAACAGAAGGTGCTTCTGCTAAGCGTAGAAATCCTTCACGTCCAGGACCAATGAGTGCAATGAAAGCATCTGAATTAAAGAGAAACCAAGAGGTTCCAGAACCAGATTTCCTAATCACTGGTTCGAGTGGTAATACTAGAGAAGGTCAACTTGTTACTTTCTCTGGTGGAGCAAGAGGTTAAATAGTTGATGGCCTATCGTAATTTGGCCAAGAAGTCTCTTCGTGGGCCTACAGCTCCTATGAAGAGATTTGTCGACCTAGAGAATCAGAGCTTGAATTCTGAAGTAATTAAGACTACTAATTCTTTCTCTGATGAAATAAAAACTATTAGCTCTTTTTCCACTGATCATCCATTAACCAATTCTCAAGAAAATCAGAAGTTAAATCAATACGAAAAAAAGGTTAAAGGACGATTTGATAATATTGTTCCTCTTTTAAAAAGAGTATCTAGTCTTCAAAATGATTTAAATTTTGTAGAAAGAGCTCAAAATTTATGTCGATCAGAATTAGGGTATGAATTACCACTTCACATACTTGAAAAGGCGTGGGTTGGAAGTGTTGATATAAGCGCCTTGTTTGCATGGTGTGTTTTTCAATCACACCAATTGACTAGTAACGAATTTTTTAATTCAGATCCAATAGAGGGATCTGAGGACAGTCAATGTGCCAAATCTTTTCAATCTTTTCTGTATCAATGTGGCTTTCATCTTTTAGATATAACTCCTTGTGCCGATGGTCGATTGGCTCATGCTATTTCTTACGCATTACGTATACCTTTTTGCTCTGTTAGAAGGCGTTCTCATGCTGGTGCACTATTCGATATTGAAAAAACAGTTAATCGTTGGATTAAAACTGAACATAGTAGATATAGAGAGTCAATTCCTAATTCTGCAACTGAGCCAACAAGATATTTAAAATCAGTAATCTATCATTTTAGCTCTGTTGACCCTACTCACCAAGGATGCGCTGCTCATGGTAGTAATGATGAGTTGGCAGCATCAGAAGGCCTACAGCGATTATTAGATTTTAGGGAAGCAGTCGAAAATAGTTTTTGCTGTGGTGCATCCGTTGATTTGCTTTTAATTGGTATTGACACTGACACAGATGCAATAAGAGTTCATACTCCTTCGAAAACAAATGAAGTTGATTTGAAGTCATGGGTTTGTTCAAATCAAATCTACAAAGATACTCAATTTCTAAATGCTGAGGAGGCTCTTCAAAAAATTCAAGAAAATATCAAAAGTGTTTGTCCTGGAGAAACTGATCCAAATATGGTTATGTTTATAACCAGACTCGTTTCAAATAATATTTCTCAAATTGATTATGTGAAAAACTTTCATGATGGAAGTTATAAAGATGCTGGTCATGCTGAGAGATTTATTGGTGTAGGTATTGGTTTTAAAGAAGTTCATTTAAGGAATCTTACTTATTTTGCCCATTTGGAGACTGTTGAACAAGGAGCTCCTGATCTAGATGTAGGAGTGAAGATTTTTACAGGTCTCAATATCTCGAGGAGTTTACCAATCCCTATTGTCATTCGCTTTGATTACTCAGGTAGTGTCCCTCATGCAAGAAATAGAGCATTATCTGATTGCCATAGAATTAATGAGGCTATTAAGTCTCGTTATCGAGATTTAATAGATGATGGTTCACTTCATACATTTCTTACTATTCGAGATCGAGATAAAAAGGCTCCTGCAGAAGTTGTAGGTTCTTCCCTCGATCCAGTCACTCAGGAGGCTCACTAAATGCTCATTTGTAAAGTTCTCAAACCACTTGTCTCAACCAATCGTATTCCAGGCTTTGAACATAAGCATTTACAGGTTGTATTGGACGGTAGCTCAAAAAAAGTTGCTGTTGATGCTGTTGGATGTAAACCAGATGATTGGGTCATATGTGTAGGAAGTTCTGCCGCTCGCGAAGCTGCAGGAAGTAAGTCTTATCCAAGTGATTTAACAATTGTTGGCATTATTGATCATTGGGATCCAGAGACACAACAACAGACTTCAGGAGGTGCAAAATAATGGAGATCATGCAAGTTAAGGGACGTTTGGTTTGTTCACAGAGAGTGGAGGGGCTAGGACATATGCATTTGAGAATATTGTGTAATAACAAAGGTAAAAGGCTCGTAGCAGTTGATCCTGTGGGTGCAAGAGAAGGAAATTGGGTTTTCACAGCAACAGGAACCGCAGCCAGGTGGGGATGCCCAGACCCAAATACTCAAACCGATTTAACCATAGGTGGAATCATTGATAATTGGTCGCCTGATGATTTGTTGACTGATTCATAAAAAAAACTATATTCTATAAAATCATAAAATCATGGCTACTCCACAAAAACGTCAATTAAAAAGTAGTAATAAGAATATTAAACCTAAAGAACAAGTAGTTGATGTTACTGCCTCAGATTCAACAGAGCAATCAAGAATTTTTTCTAAAGGAAATTCTTCGTCAAATGTAAATCCCTCTAATTCTGTAAAAACTACCATGCCTAAAAATTCTCCCAATGCTTCTGGGACTGTTGGCTCATCTAAAGCCTCAATTGTAAAAAACAAAGGTTTTGAAACTAATTCAGATTTTGGAATTGCTCTAGGAATGATTGAAACTCGTGGCTTAGTACCAGCAATAGAAGCAGCAGATGCAATGACTAAGGCTGCTGAAGTTAATTTGATCGTTAGGGAACTTGTTGGTGGAGGATATGTAACAGTAATGGTTCGTGGCGAGACTGGTGCTGTAAATGCTTCTGTGAGAGCAGGTGCTGATGCTTGTGAGCGAGTCGGAGATGGATTGGTTTCGGCACACATCATTGCTCGACCTCATGTTGAGGTCGAGCCAGCATTGAAAGGAAGTGGAGCGACGAGGAGAAGCTGAGTAATTTTTAATTTTTAAATTATTTCTTCAATCAATTCACGATGTAGTAGCTTTTATAAAAGATAAGTTTTTTTCATGGAAGGGTGGAGGCAAAAAAAAAGACCAGAGTGTCTAGAAAAAAGATTTGAATTTCAATCTTATGAAAAAAATAGAGATTTTCTTGATGCGCTTGGCGATTTTTGCGAGAAGGTCAATCGTTTCCCCGATATAAGCTTCGGGAAAACTTATGCAAATATCACTATCAGGCCTTTAGAAAATAATGAGGTAGAGGAAATATCAAAAGATGATCATGATTTCGCAAGTAAAATAGATTTTTTAAATAAACAGGAAGAAGATTAATCTTCCTCTTTTGGTTGTTCTAAATCTCTTTTGATTAACGCCATTAGATAGGAAGGAGTTTTATATCTTCCTGGCAAACATCGATTAAGAGTCTCTAAGTGGCTCCAGCAAACAGTTCTTTGAATTTGATCAGCGGTACGACCTTGTTGCAAAAGCCTCCTAAGCGCTTTGCAGTAAAGTGGGTATCCTGCTTCTAGTTCGCCAATAGTCAACTTGGCAGTGGACATTGTTTATTGCGAATCAATTATTAATTTAGACAATAATGGGGCCACTTAGCAAAGTGTCAAGGTTCTATTTAGTCACAATGTTGTTTTTACTTCTTGTTTCCCAACCAAGCTACGCAATCTATCTCGATTTTTCCTCCTTTGGGAAGATTTGATACCTCAACGCATGCTCTCGCAGGGCTTGCTGACTCGTTGAAGGTTTCAGCATAAATTGCATTGACTTTTGCGAAATCATTTAAATCAGTAAGATATATAGTTGTTCTTATGATGTTTGAACTTTTCCCTCCAGCGGCTTCGACTACGGCTATTAAATTTTTAAGAACTTGCTTAGTTTCTTCTTCTATATTTCTATCCCCGATCATTGTGCCAGTAGCAGGGTCTAAAGCAATTTGTCCTGAGCAATACAACCAATTTTCTACTAGAACAGCTTGGTTATAGGGGCCAACAGGTTTAGGTGCGAACTTTGTTTCGATTGTTTCTATTGCTGAACTTTTCATGAATGATTAGTTTCGAGTTAAGAGATTTGATTTACAAATTAGAATTTAACATTTCCAATTATCTTTGTGTTTTCTGAGCTCCGTAAATTGCTCGACATTTTTTGCTCTTAAAAATAGATTTGTTTTTCTCTCTTCTGAGAGTGATGATGGGAGGCTAGATATCCCCATTTGAAGTTTAATTTTGATACGTTTTAATCTTTCGATAATAGAAATATTATTAGGCTCTAATGTTAATGCCCATTTTAAATTATTTTCTGTATATTCATGAGCTGAGTATATTCTAGTGTTTTCTGGAAGTAAATTAAGTTTGTATAAACTTTCAAACATTTGAAAAGGGGTACCTTCTATAAGACGACCACAACCTCCTCCAAAGAGCGTATCTCCAGGGAATAATATATTATATTTAGTATTTACTTTGGATATATAAAAAGCTATATGGTTGTTAGTATGTCCATGCACTTCAATAACCTTAATCTCAGAGTCCATTAAATGGAATATATCATTATCACCAACTGATAATGTTTGAAATGGGATTCGTTTAAGTTCGTTTTTTGATGCAACTACCTTTGCATCTGGCCATCTTTTGATTAACTTTTGTGTTCCACCAATATGGTCATCATGATGATGTGTTTGAAGGATAGCTTTTAATGAAAGGCCTTTTTCTAAAAGCCATTTTTCTATTGGCCCAGATATGGAGGGATCTACTACAACTGCATTGCAATTGTGGACCCATACCCATACGATATTGTCCTGTAAGACAGGAATTGGGTAAATAGTGAATTCGCTTTTTTTCTCTAACATTGTTTATTTAGGTAATGGAATAGTTAGAGTTACCTCCAATAGTGTTTGACATGTTTACTGTTGCATTAGCTAAAGGTGCTTTGTTGAAAGAATCAGTTTCAATGTTTTCTGACGTTGGACTTGATTTTTCTGCTGTTTTGGAAGATAGCAATCGGCAATTGATGGTTCCCTCAGTTTGTGGCCGTGCTAAAGCTCTTTTAGTTAGGAATAGCGATGTTCCTGTTTACGTATCTTATGGTCAGGCGCAACTAGGCATAGTGGGCTTTGATGTTTTGCAAGAGCAGAAATTGCAAGTATCGAATTTAGTAGACCTTGGGTTTGGAGCGTGTCATATGTCTGTTGCAGTTAAGTCCAGCAGTGGTTATTTGAGCGCTTCTGACTTACCACCAAACTGCCGCGTAGCAAGTAAATTTACTAACTGCGCAAAGAATTTTTTTAATCAAATTGATTTGCCCGTTCAATTGGTACATTTGAGTGGTTCTGTTGAACTAGGCCCCATAACAGGTATGGCTGAAGCAATCGTTGATTTAGTCGCAACTGGTCGTACTCTTAGAGATAATGGTCTTATAGAAATTGAAGAACTTTTTAAATCAAGTGCTCGGCTTGTGGGTAATCCACTATCTTTAAGGCTTGATAAAGGGCCTCTTCAAGAAATTATTGATTCAATTCAAATCCAATCGCAGACCAACTTCTTTTCTGATGGCAAAAAATGATTTTCGAAGAGTTAAGAAACTTGGTAAATATTTAACAAAAGAAAAAAATCGTCTGATCCTCATACTTTTAATTTTAATACCCGTTGCATTGGCTGGTGCAATTCAACCTCTTCTAGTAGGGCAAGCTATTTCTGTTTTAAGAGGAGAAGATACGATACCTTTTTTTTATAAGTTGTCTAATCAATCATCAATTAGAGTTATTATAGTAATGTTATTTATAACAGTATTACTTAGACTAGGATTGCAGGGTTTCCAGTCATACAATATACAGTCTGTAGGCCAACGCTTAACCGCCAAAATAAGGAATGATTTGTTTTCGCATTCCATGTCGTTGTCTTTGCGTTTCCATGACAAAATGCCTGTAGGTAAATTGTTAACAAGATTAACTAGTGATGTTGATGCATTGTCAGAAGTTTTTGGGAGTGGGGCCGTTGGAGTTTTGGCTGACTTTGTTAGTCTAATAGTTATATCTGTAACTATGATTTTAATTGAATGGAGGTTAGGTTTACTCCTTTTGATTGTTCAAGTACCCGTTACATTATTTATTCTTTGGCTCCAGAAACGTTATAGAAAACAAAATTATAAAGTAAGAGAAGAACTCTCTCAGTTAAATGCAAATTTCCAGGAAAATCTTCAAGGCCTTGAAGTTGTTCAAATGTTTAGAAGGCAAATATTAAATGGTCAAAACTTTTATAAAACTGGAACTAATTATAAAAATGCTGTAAATGGCACAATCTTTTATGACAGTAGTATTTCTGCGTTTATCGAATGGGTATCATTAGCTGCAGTTGCTTTAGTTATTTCTCTGGGTGGATATATGGTTACAGCGGGAGCTATGGGGTTAGGAACTCTTACTACATTTATTTTGTATTCACAAAGACTATTTGAGCCCTTAAGACAGTTAGCAGAAAGATTTACACAAATACAGGGAGGATTAACCGCAGTTGAAAGAATAAGTGAATTGCTTGAGAAAAAAGTAGAGATTTATGATCAAACTCCTCAGAAGCTAGTAAATAAACGAATATCAAATAGAAGTAAATCTACATTAGGAGAAGTTTTGTTTGAGAATATAAGTTTTTTCTACAGAGAGGATGAACCTATAATAAATGACTTAAGTTTTAGAATTAAGCCAGGTGAACACATAGCTCTTGTGGGTCCAACTGGTTCAGGAAAAACCACTTTAATTAGATTGTTATGTAGACTTTACGAACCTCAAAAGGGAAATATATATATTGATGGTCAAAATATTAAAAATATTCCTATTGATTCGCTAAGAAAACAACTTGGAGTTGTTCTTCAAGATACTTTCCTCTTTAGCGGTAATGTTGCGGATAACCTTCGTTTAGACTCTCAAATAGATATTACTCACTTAAAGGATATATGTAGTGAGTTAGGACTTGATAATTTATTGAAAAAATTGCCAAATGGATTAGATACATACATTAGAGAAAGAGGAGGAAATCTTTCCTCAGGAGAGAGACAACTTTTATCTATTGCAAGAGTTGCAATAAGAGATCCAAAAATATTAATTATGGATGAAGCAACTGCTTTTATGGATCCATCAACTGAGGCAACTTTACAAAGAGATCTGGATAGGTTGTTAGAGAAAAGGACGGCTCTTGTCATTGCTCATAGATTGGCAACAATTGAATCCTCTGATCGAATTCTAGTAATGCGAAAAGGGAGGCTTATAGAGCAAGGTACTCATTTTGAATTAAGAGCTTTAGGAGGACTTTATTCGCAACTTGCAGATTTACAAGAGAAAGGCCTAACCAATATCTAACTGTTTGTAATTTATGATTTATATAGGATCAAAAAAACTAGGTATGCCGAGATGGAGAAATCAAAATATTCTTTCAGATGAAACTTTAAAAAATATATATGGACATCAAGCTTTTCAATACTCTAATCAAGATAATTCATCTCTTTTTGTTTTTAGTGATTCAAGATCTTTTGATTTAATTGAACTTGAGCAACTTCTTCAAGCAGTTGGTTGGGGAAGAAGACCACTTAGGAGAGTAAAAAGAGCTCTGGATAATAGCTTACTAAAGGTTGGCTTATGGCAACATGATCCTAAGTTTCCAAGATTAATTGGATTCGCTAGATGCACTGGGGATGGAGTTATAGATGCAACGATATGGGATGTTGCTATTAACCCTGTTTATCAAGGTTATGGATTAGGTAAGCAACTTATGTCATATCTAATGAAGAGTTTAAAAAGAAAGGGTATTAGTAGAGTAACTTTATTTGCTGATTCTGATGTGATTACTTTTTATAAAAGGCAGGGTTGGAATTTAGAGCCAAGAGGTAATAAATGTGCTTTTTGGTATTCCAACTAATAAGTAGATTTTGGTTTTAAAATTATGAATAGTATTCTTTTGATAAGTTTTCTGGGTCATAACCTTGGCGCCACTTTTTTCTTAACTTAGCATTTTTAATTGCACGAATAATTATATTCGAATTAGACCACTTAATATCATCGGTATATAACTTTTCTCCAATACACTTTACTTTTGTTTTTTTAGTAATTCTTGTTATAAATTCGAGATCTTCCATTATTTTCAAGGAAGAGAAACCTCCTGATTCGTAATATAGATTTTTATGTATTAGTAAGCCTTGATCTCCATAAGGTCGCTGTAAAAAATAACTTCTTAGTGCTACTGCAATTTCTAAAAATCTGAATTCTAAATTACATTTTTTTATTTTAAACTTAAAATACCATGCGAAAATTTCTGATTTTTTATTTTCTATTATTTTAGATACACTTTTAACCCAATCTTGGCTTAATCTACTATCAGCATGCAGAAATAAAAGCCAATCTCCTGCTGCTATTGAGGCACCAGCTTTTAATTGATATCCTCTATTTCTTTTATGGCTTTTAATAATATCTACTCCTTGTATTTGTGCAATTGAAATAGTTAAATCTACACTACCTCCATCGACTATGATTAATTCAAAATCATATGGCCAGGCATTTAAATCAGCAAGAAGAAGCGGGAGGTGAATCGCTTCATTTAAAGTTGGTATGATGATGCTGAGAGTCGGAAACTTTTGTGATCTAGCCATGGTGATAAATCCGTAATATTATCCAAATCATTTTTAATTTGAAGAAGTTGATAATCTATTTTATTTAAGGATGCTAATCTAATTGTCTGTTTAAGGACTTTATCGGTTCCCCAACTTATACCAGAAAATGGCCATGCACATAAAGGATTTAAAAGCTTATTTGATAGACCTATAAGCCAATATCCTCCATCACTTGAAGGACCTAAAACCATTTCTCTATGATGAAGTATTTGAATAGCCTGAATTAATTCATAATGCGAGATTGATGGTAAGTCACTGCCAATAATTAAGATGGGGCATCGAATTTGGTGAGAAAGATTTTTTTCAGAATGAGTCTTTAAAAACTGTCTTTTCATTTTTGTTCCTAGATTGCCAGGACCTTGAGTCGCAACCGTTTTAAGTTTGTTTAATACTGCCCATTTTTTTGCAGCATTAATACCAATTCCATCGAAGGCAACTTTTATATCTGCAAGACCTTCTTTTTGAATCGCTTTGGCTACGTTAATTGTGTGATTTGTTAGTTGCTCTTGGATCTTTGCTGCTTTAAATGCCCCTATGTCCTTTGATAATCGACTTTTACATCTAAAAATCGCGTGCCATTTCGTCATTAAAACAATAGTTGGTTTGCTATTTAAATAAGGTTTTGTTGTATTCGTGGCTTTACCAATAACCAGATTCATAGTTATTTACTCAGATTTTTCTATGGTTTTGAAGCTTAAGTTACTATTCATTGCATCTGATTAAATTTTGTACTGAAAAAAATAAAGTTACACTTGCATTTATCTTCCTAATCCATTGTGATAGTTGCTTTTTGCGATAATGCAATACAAATTTTACAACTGGATTCCCAGATTTAAGAATGACTGATTAAAGTTTTTAGCTAAACTCATATTCCATTAAGTAATGCCT